>CAVOQO010000013.1:0-6286 GCA_963698355.1 uncultured Gammaproteobacteria bacterium
ACGCACCAAGGCCGAGAAGAATTCGGCGCCGTGCCCCTCGCGGTCGAAGACCTGGATCGGGCTCGGCCCGTGCCGGCCTCTCCTCGCCGTATTCGCCGACGCGCAAGATTCTGCTGCGCAGGTCACCCTTGCCCTCCTGGATCTCGAAGAAGATGATTCCTCGCGCTCGTCACAGGTCACTTGGTTGGTCGTTGGTACGGGCATGCGCCGCTGGGTGTTGTAACTGGCGTGAACACTCTCCCCTGCCCGGACAGCATACTGCCCGGTGCCACACCTGGTGCCCACCAGAGCACGTTCGATCTGGTCGTCGAATGGATCCTCCAGCAAGACTTGGGTGCCCTCCTGTTCGGCTGCTTGGCCAAACCAGCTCCAGAGACGCCTCGTCCTGGGAGCCGGAGGGAGGGCCCGAGCCCCAGCACCCGGCCGGTCTTCCTCCTCGCGGCGGACATGCTTCTAGCCTTGGCCTTTCGATGGAGCGGATGTTCAGTGCGCTCATCAAACAGGCAGTAGACCGTGACGTGGCCGGCGCCATTGGCGGGGGAAGCGGGTGCAATTCGATCGCAGCCAGTGCCACTGGGTGAGCAGTGGGAAGAGCAGAGTCGTCACACCGGCGTAGCGGCTGGACATCCGGCGTGGTGCTCGGCGAAGGGCAGGTCCGCCTCGGGCAGCAGCGAGGCCGATTCCGCGGGCCGGGCGTCCTTCTCGCTGCTCTCGCGTGCTCACCGTGAGCTCAGCCTGAAGGCAGTAGCGGGGCGGGTCGAGGTCCAATGGCGGTTTCCTTGGGCAGCGCCGCACCCGCGCGCGCAATTGCTCCAGCTCTCGCGCCGGGGCGCGGCGACGACGTCGCGCCGCGCGCCGCCTGGGTCTCGCGGCTCTTCTTGCTCGCACTGCGTATAGCCATGCACGAACCCTTCAAGCCCGAATCGATCAGTCGGCGAGTTGTGCAGGGTCTGGCGGCTCAATCGAACAGCGCTTTGCCAGGTCGCTCTGATTGACCCCTTGGCGGATCAGATCGACGACCAAGCGTTTGACGCTGGAGCTTTTTGCTCAAGATCCACCTCTTTGAGCAAGGTACTGTGGCGATAAGAAGTGCTGCTTTTTGCCGCGGGCCGCGCGGCAGGTGCGAGGTACGTAGCCTTGGCCAGTGCCGTAAACGCGACGCCAGCGTAGGCCGTTCTTTTTCAGACCAGGCAGTGTTGCGGTGTGGGGCATCGGCGGGGTCTCGGTCGTCAAGCGAGGGGGTAAACCCAATGGCCTCTCTTTGAAATCTTCACCGTCGCAGCCTTGGTAACCGTGAAGCACCCGGGTGTTTCACGGCTGTCCAATATTGATTGCAATGGGTTGTCAAATAGTTAGCCATGGATGTGTAGTGGGTACCTTTGGACTTGATCCGGCGCAGTTGCTCCGGATACAGGCGCGGGGAGTGCTTGCCGCTGGGGCGGATGGTTTGATCGCAGCGCAGCCCGGTGGATCTGTCGACCGCGCGCGAGTACTGCCGGCGCACTTGGGTATCGGACTTGGCGCGGATGAGAAAGAACGCGGCGGCAATGTGGAGCCGGTACAACCGCGCGAAGTCGAAGTAGCCGCGGTCCATGATGTAGAAGGCGCCGGGCTCTGGCACGAGTAAGTCCAGTGCCTTGACGTCGCTGAGCTTGCCGTCGGAGATATGGATGAAGGTGGGAATATTGCCACGCAGGTCCAGCAAGGTGTGCAGCTTCACCGCCGCTTTGGTCCGACGTGCATGTGCCCACGGGAACAGCGATAAACACAGGCCGATGGTGGTGGCATCGAGCGCATAGACGCTCTGCTCGAGGTCGATCCCAAAGGAGTCGTGACATAGAGCGGACGAGCAATGCGTATGAGCGTCTGGGCCAAGTCGGCATAGATGCGCCAATCGCGCTGCTCGTTGGCATCGGCCAGGGTGCTGCGAGCGACCGGACCACGGATGCCCATGTGGTAGAGCTTGCCTTGCTGGGCGGCCAGACACGCTTCGATGTCGCGCAAGCTCTCGCGGTAGCTCAGTTGCGCGAACGCCATGGCGCGAAACTGATCCTGACAGGTGAAGCGCTTGACGTAGCGGTTGCCCTGGTAGCGCTGCACGCAGCGACGCAGTACGCGGTACGGTGCAGTGCGCCGATGCCCTCATGCACCCTGAACTGTGGCAGGAATAGGTGCAATAGGTGCGCTTGTGGCGTAGCGCCAGATCGCGCCCGCGTAGCTGCGCCGACCCGGGAGCCATCACTGGAAAGCCGTGATTCCCGTATCGGCGTTCGCCTCATCCTCGGCATTTTTGTGTCTCAGCCCGGCCGACCAGACTCAGAACCCGCGCCATCGGCTACCCTTGGCTCCATGAGCGCCAGTCAACCGGGCCTGACCCCAACGCTCAGCAGACCCACGGGGCGGCACCCAGTCTGCGCCCGCGCGGCAGATCGGTTGAGAAGCCTCCACAATGAGAGAAGGGTTGCGGCCTGTTATTGATGTCGTTTCTCACAACGAGGCGACAAGCGTAAGTAGCAGCGCCAAAAAGCTTTCTTGTTCACCGTTACTGTGGATAACCCTGTGGATTCGATCCGAAGGGTATCCCTGAGTCGCGCCAAACATGACGATTTTGTTAGATTGGTCACATTCTGACCAGCACACTTTCTCGCTCAAATTCAGAAAGCTACGGAATATCAGCAATTATTGAAGCAGCTTCAGCCGGCTAGCATGAATAAATTCTAAGGTCAATGCGCCCTGTGCGTAAGACCTCACATTTTCCGCCTTGCAATCTGGCGCTAATTGAAAGGCCTTTGGGCGAGATTGCGGCGAGTTTCACTGCTTTCGCCACGCCGATGGTGCCACCGGATCCGGCTCGGACCAGAGCCCGCGACGCACCTCCCGGGCGTCTTGCTCCGCCGCCTCGGCGAGCGGCCGATCCACGGCAGGCGGCGCGTTGGCAGAGGGGCGGAGCTGCCAACAGACGGTCCCGGTCTCCTGTCGCCGTCCCTTTTGTTCCACTTGGCCGTGACCGCCTGATCGAAGACGTCTTTGCAGGGCGCCTGCTCTGCCCGCAGCTCCGCGCCTGCTTGCCCTCAGCGAAGTCGGTCCAGAGCGGTCCGATCCCTTTGGTTACCAGGGCAGCGGGATACCGTCGTGACGCAGAAAGGCCCCGGACATCGGCAGCGCGAAGCCATCCACCAGCGCGAGCATCCGCGCAACGCTTTCCTCGGGCGTGGTCGCGGCCGAGGATCCCCCCATGCGGGTGCGCACCCAGCCGGGGTGCAGCAGCAGGACCCCGATCCCGCGTGGCTGCAGCTCCAGTGCGAGTCCGTGCATGGCGGCGTTGAGCGCCGCCTTGCTGGAGCGGTACGCGTAGTTTCGCGGCGTGCTGATGCCGGCAATGCTGCCCATGTCGGAGCTGATCGCGACCACGAGCGGTCGCTCGCCGCGCGAGAGATGCGGTAGGAAGGCCTCGGTGACCCGCATGGGCCCGAGCGTGTTGACGCGGAAGGTCTCCTGCCAGGCGTCGAAATCAATGCTCCCGACGGGATCCTGGCCCCAATGCTCGAAGTAGACGGCGGCGTTGTTCACGAGGAGATCCAAGGCGTTTTGGAATGTCGCCGCCAGCTCGGCGATCTGATCCGGCGCCCTCACATCGAGACGGTGGAGACTTACGCCCGGGTGTTGGGACGCCAGCGCGTGCAGGTCCGCTGCGGACTCTGGGTCGCGGCAGGTCGCGACGACGCGCCAGCCGCGCGCGGCACACTGGCGGACCCACTCAAGGCCGAGTCCACGGTTGCTTCCGGTGACGAGCGCGGTTGGCATGTCGGGACCGTGTAGTGGCAAGTTGGGACACGTGGACGCCGGCACCCCGGCGCCAGAGAAACCACATCACGCGCCCGTTGGCTTGACCAATCGTCGGTCCAGAATCAATTCCTTCGGGTCGCCGACAACGATTGCGGCGGCATAGCCGGGATGGGCCGGATTCAGGAGCAGATTGCGCTCCCCGGGCGTGATTGCGCTGGGGACCGACAGCCCCACGGAGACCGACTCGGCGATCCAGCGATCTCCGATCGCCCGGGTCGATGCGGGTGCCGGCCAGGCGGCATAATCCTCGGGCAGATCGGTCCAGATCTCGCACTCCAGAATGGCCTGCGGCGATACCTTCAGGGCGAAGTATCGCCAATACCCGCGCAGGACGTCCTCCGCCTCCAGATGGACCAGCAGCTCAAGCTGTGCGAGGGAGAGCGACTGGGCCGCGTACACCATCGCCACACCGGGCGAATTCCAGCGCCCGCCATAAAGCCGCGCCCCTTCCCCGCTGAATGCGGAGTACTGAAAGGCCTCGTCAACCAGACGAAACCACCTCAAGCAAAGACCCCATGGCGCAGCCGGCCGATCAACTGCTCGACCTCACGCGCCCCGACTTCCGTGTCTGCGTAGTCGAGGGGGCTGTGCCCAGCGAGCGCGGCCTTCGGCGACCTAAGCCAGTCGCGGGCGCGGTGGACGTCGCGCAGCATCTCGGTCGCGAGGGCCAGAAGCCGCTCGATCCTCAGCACCCGCTCCGACTCAGTCGGATCCAGCCGGCCAGCTTGTCTGCGCCGGACCAGGGTCCGCCCCGGGATCCCGGCAAAACCGGCCAACTCCTGGAGGGACAGGCCCAGGGGTTCCCGCAGGGCCTCCAGCTCGGCAAAAGGCAACCCGTCACGCACCCGCTCGACCAGTTTCGCCGCCGGTATGCGTAAGACACTCAGGAGATCGGGCGGTCGATCCGCCACCTTGCCTTTGATCGGGGTCGCGGTGCTCGCCATAACGACACTCTCCGCCAATAAAGTCAGGTGGCCTAATACTATACGCCATCTGGCACATCGACAAGGGCGGTGCGCCCCGCTTGAGCCGCTTGACCTTCCGGGACGGGATGCGCCTGCCGCCTCCTCGAACCCCATCTTCGTCAGCAGCGCATCGCTCTGGGCGTGCGCGCTCCAGGTATCGGTCGGCAAGGTGGAACTCCCGGAAGGCTTCTTCGATTCCATCCCCGCGCCGGGCGGTGAGGACTCCCCATCACCGACCTCACCTTGTCCTACGGCTATTCGGCCGGCAAGGCCGGCAGGGTCTCGCCCCACAACTCGTCCTCGCCATCCATCCGTATCTGCTCGCTGTCGAGTCCGTCCGAGCGCTGGATGCTGCGATCGGCGGCATTCGCCCTGCCACCATCGATCGACAGATCGCTCCCGGCGCCGGTCAGGTCCTCGATGGTGAGCGTCTCCATGGTCGGAAAGTGTCCCGTCTCGTAGAGGATCGCGAGCCACTCGTCGAGGTTCACCCGGTTCCAGTTCACGCGCGAGAAATCGGCCACGTTGATGCCGGAGCACTCGGGTGCCTCCGCCTCGCCCCAGTCGCGCCCGAGCTGGGGGCGAATCTGCTCGTTCATGATGCGGGCGAGCGGGGTGTTGAAGCAGCAATAGCTCTCGCGCTTCTCGACGCACCAGCTCAACACATCCGTCTTGCAATAGCTGCCCACGCGATGGCAGGCACGCAGCTCACGCTTGGCTCCCAGCTCGAATTCCTCCTGCTCGCAGGTCCAGATCAGCTTGATCAGGATCATCACCACCGTGTAGATGATGTAGACGTACATCACCACCACCATGGCGGTGCCAAGCCAAGCCGCGCCGCCGCCGAGCTGGAGCACCGCGCCATCCGCGACCGCCCCGCCGGAGACCGCCGCGGCGCCGGTCGTGGTTGAGAACAGGGCATTGACCGCGGCATCGCCGAAGAGCTGGGCGGCCCATTCGGCGGTCTGTACCATGAGCTCTTGTGTGAAGGTCCTGGTGGCGAGCTGTGCCGCGGAGTCCGTGGCGGACGCGGCGCTATTGCCCATCAGGTTGTTCGCCACGCTGGTGAAGCTCTCCTTCACCGCGCTCCAGGTGGAGGTCACGGGCTCGCGCAGGGTCTCCCAGGCACCGCGAATCGCGCTGCCCCGATCGAGCCCCAGGAGCGCGTTGTCGATCTTGCTGACGGCGAACACCAGATCGAGATAGTTCCCCAGCGAGACCCCGTCCGGGGTGGTGCAGCAGTTGACGATGCCGCCGACCGCGCGCTTGCACTCGTGGGCTTGTCCGGAGAACACGCGGCACTGGCCCCCACTGCTGCACTGCATGTCCGAGACGGCCATCTGCACCGACTGGAGCGCCGCGACCGCCTTGGAAAAGTCGCCCGACTGCTCGCTCGCAAACGCGGCGCAGTCGCTGCCCATGCAGCGCAGCGGGACCCGCGCAATCGATGGTCTGCAGGCGATCGAGCGCCGGGA
>CAVOQO010000014.1:0-20263 GCA_963698355.1 uncultured Gammaproteobacteria bacterium
GTCCCATATCTCTGCTGGGCACTGCGCCGCGCGGGCGCTAGAGTGTCGCCGCCATGGAGGTGTGCGGCCAAGTGTTTACCCCGAGCATCCTCGCGCGCCTCAGCGAGGCGGTGGCGCGTGTGCCGGGGTTGAGCCGCAGCGCGCTCTCGCGCAAGGTCTGCGAGTGGCTCGACTGGCGCGATGCGCGCGGGCGCCTCAAGCAGATGAGCGCGCGGGTGGCGCTGGGGCGCTTGGAGCAGCAGGGGCTCATCGAACTGCCCGCGGCACAGGGCGCGGTACCGGCGGCGGAGCCGCTGGAGGCGCCCGTGGACGAGCCTTCGGCGCTGTCGCTGTCGCTCGCTGAGCTGGGGACGGTGGAGCTGGTGCTCATCGGTGAGGGCGAGCGTGACCTCAGTCGCCTCTGGCGGGGGCTGTTCGAGCGCCATCACCCGCTCGGCGCCGGTCCCTTGTGCGGGGCCCAGCTGCGCTATCTCATCCGCAGCCCTCGCTATGGCTGGCTCGGCGGCCTGGCCTTCAGCGCCCCGCGCCGCGCCTTGGCGCGCGGGATCGCTTCATCGGCTGGAGCGAGGCGACGCGGCGCGCGCACCTCGATCAGGTGGTGGCCAACACGCGCTTTCTGATCCTGCCCCAGGTCACGGTTCCGCATCTGGCCTCCCATGTGCTCGGGCGCTGCCTGCGCCGCCTGCCGCGCGACTGGCAGGGGCGCTATGGGCTCACCCCGGTGCTGGTGGAGACCTTCGTCGATTCCAGCCGCCACGCCGGCACCTGCTACCGGGCGGCCAACTGGCGCTATCTCGGCGACACCCAGGGGCGCGGGCGCAATGATCGCAGCCACAGCGCGGCGGCCACTGCCAAGGCGGTCTATGTCTATCCCGTGTGCCGACAGTGGCGCGAGCGCCTGGGCGCCCAGGCGCCTGAGGCACCTATCGTCCCGACTGGGCCGAGGCGGAGCTCGGCGCCGCCGAACTTGGCGACCGCCGCCTCACCGAGCGCCTGCTCACGCTCACGCGTGACTGCTATGCTCGCCCCCAGGCCCAGCTGCCCCAGGCATGCGGGACGCGGGCCAAGACCAAGGCCGCCTACCGCTTCTTCGACCACGCGCGCGTGCGTATGGACACTCTGCTCGCCCCCCATTACCAGGCCACCGCCGAGCGCGCCGCCGAGCAGCCGGTCGTGCTGGCGGTGCAGGACTCCAGCTCCCTGAACTACACCGCGCACCCCGACACCGAGGGCCTCGGTCCGCTCGACCACCCGCGACGGTAGCCTCGGGCTGTGGCTGCACGACACGCTGGCCTTCACCCCCTGCGGGGCTGCCCCTGGGGCTGCTCGACGTGCAGCTGTGGGCCCGCGATGCCGAGACCCACGGCAAGCGCGCGACCCGCTACGCGCGCGCCATCGAGGACAAGGAGAGCTGGGTAAAGAGCACGCACCTGTAGCGCTCGATTAGAAGCAGGTTGGCGTGCCAGCCGATGTCGTCTTCGGCGACCCTGGGGTCCCGCTTAACGCGCAGCTCGGCGAGGAGTGCCTGGGTGCACCGGAGGACGGTCATGACGGAATGTCCGAACCGGCATGCTCGGGTTTTCTCGACGCGGCCGCTCGCCCTCGTTGACTGGTCAAGCCGCCAGCTCCGCCACCACGGCCTCGGCGAAGCGTTGGGCCGTGGTCTGGTTGGCCGCGATCTTCGCCTCCAGCTCGTCGCATAGGGCCATGAGTTGATCGACTTTGGCGACGATGCGTGCCTGCTCCACCGCAGGTGCCAATGGCGCGGCAGCGTTTCTTATCAGGCCCACGTTTAAAGTTGGCTGTGCTAACGTACGGGTATCGCTATGAAAGGCAGCCTGCATCATTTCACTCTGGAGTAAACGCACAACGTACCGCTTCTCGATGACCTTAGAGATCTGAATGCGGCAAACCGCCCTGGCAATATTGGCGCCACGCCAGGTCGTGGGCGCTATCCCTAGCTTACCTATACTGCCGACGACGCCCATGAGAATTTCGCCTCGGCCCAGTCGGGGATAGGTGCCTCAGGCGCCTGGGCGCCCAGGCGCTCGCGCCACTGTCGGCACACGGGATAGACATAGACCGCCTTGGCAGTGGCCGCAGCGCGACCGCCGCCTCACCGAGCGCCTGCTCACGCTCACGCGTGACTGCTATGCTCGCCCCCAGGCCCAGCTGCCCCAGGCATGCGGGACGCGGGCCAAGACCAAGGCCGCCTACCGCTTCTTCGACCACGCGCGCGTGCGTATGGACACTCTGCTCGCCCCCCATTACCAGGCCACCGCCGAGCGCGCCGCCGAGCAGCCGGTCGTGCTGGCGGTGCAGGACTCCAGCTCCCTGAACTACACCGCGCACCCCGACACCGAGGGCCTCGGTCCGCTCAACACCACCCGCGACGGTAGCCTCGGGCTGTGGCTGCACGACACGCTGGCCTTCACCCCCGCGGGGCTGCCCCTGGGGCTGCTCGACGTGCAGCTGTGGGCCCGCGATGCCGAGACCCACGGCAAGCGCGCGACCCGCTACGCGCGCGCCATCGAGGACAAGGAGAGTGCCAAGTGGCTGAAAAGCTATGCGGCCGCCTCGGCCCTCGCCCAGCGCTGCCCGCACAGCCTCGTGGTCAGCGTCGGTGACCGTGAGGCCGATGTCTACGAGCTGTTCGTCGCCGCCGCCGAGCAGCCCAAGGGCGCACACCTGCTGGTGCGCGCCGAGCGGACCCGGCGCATGACCCGCGACCACGGTAGCCTGTGGGACTTCATGGCCGCCCAGCCGCTCGCCGCCACCCAGGCGCTCGCCGTGCCGCGGTGCCACAACCGCCCGGCGCGCACCGCCACCCTGGAACTGCGCTTCGCCGCGGTGACCCTCAAGGCACCCAAGCGCAAGCGCGCGCTGCCCGACCTCGGCCTGTGGGCGGTGTGGGCGCGCGAGGTGAACGCCCCGCCCGGTGTCGAGCCGGTGGAGTGGATGCTGCTCACCGACGTGCCCGTGGAGACCCCCGAGCAGGCCGCCGAGCGCCTGGCCTGGTACGCCACGCGCTGGCAGATCGAGGTCTATCACCGCACTTTGAAAAGCGGCTGCCGCATCGAGGAGCGCCAGCTTGGGACCGCCAAGCGCCTGGAGGCGGCCCTGGCCATCGACCTGGTGGTGGCTTGGCGTATCTTTCATCTGGCCAAGCTCGGGCGCGAGACCCCCGAGCTGCCCTGCACCGTCTTCTTCGAGGACGACGAGTGGAAGGCGCTGTGGCTGCGCGTCAACCTGACCACCACGCTGCCCCACACCCCCCCGACCCTACGCCAGGCCACGCGCATGCTCGCCTCCCTCGGCGGCTTCCTCGGACGCAAGTGCGACGGCGAGCCCGGCACCCAGACCCTGTGGCTCGGCCTGCAACGCCTCGACGACCTCACCCACATGTACCGCGTGCTCACCGCCGCCACCGGTCCACCCGGTGTCCAGCGAAGATATGGGGCATGACCAGCCGCTGGGGCGAGGGGCTGTTGGGAGTCCAGGGCGGCGGCCAGCTCCGCCTTGAGCCGGTCGCTGATGGTGGTGATCTCGGTCTGTAGCTCCTGGATCTGCGCCAGCAGGGCGTCCGCGTCGCCGGGGCCATCGTCGGACTTGCGGGGATTCTTGATGTCCAGGTTGTAGTTGGCGGCCTTGATCTGCTCGACGGGGGCGCGCCAGGCGTTCTCGGTTTCCTCACGGCCGGTGCGTTCGGCTCCGCCCCACCAGTCCTTCTCCAGATCGAACTCCTCGATGCGCATGGGCTTGGTCTTGGTGTAGGACTTGTAGCCCTCCGGGTAGGGGTGCTCGAAGTACCAGACGTCCTTGCGTGGGCTCGCCCTTCGTGAAGAACAGCAGGTTGGTCTTGATGCCGGTGTAGGGGCTGAAGACGCCGTTGGGCAGGCGGACGATGGTGTGCAGGTTGCACTCCTCCAGCAGCTTCTCCTTGATGCGGGTCTTGATGCCCTCGCCGAACAGGAAGCCGTCCGGCAGGACCACGGCGGCGCGGCCGCCGCTCCTTGAGCAGGTGCATGATGAGCACCAGGAACAGGTCGGCGGTCTCGCGGGTGCGGAAGGTGGCGGGGAAGTTCTGCTCGATGCCGTCCTCCTCCATGCCGCCGAAGGGCGGGTTGGTGACGATGACATCCACCCGGTCCTGGGGTCCGTAGCTCGGTCAGCGGCCGGGCCAGGGTGTTGTCGTGGCGGATCTGGGACGGCACCTCGATGCCGTGCAGCAGCATGTTGGTGGTGCAGAGCAGGTGCGGGAGCTGCTTCTTCTCGACGCCGTGGAAGGAGCGCTGCAGGGTCTCGCGGTCCTCCACGTTCTTCACGTATTGGGCGCGCATGTGCTCGATGGCGCAGGAGAGGAAGCCGCCGGTGCCGCAGGCGGGGTCGAGGACGGTCTCGCCCAGCCTGGGGTCGATCATGTCCACCATGAACTGGGTGACGGCCCGCGGGGTGTAGAACTCGCCCGCGTTGCCGGCGCTCTGCAGGTCCCTGAGGATCTTCTCGTAGATGTCGTCGAAGGTGTGGCGGTCGGCGGCGCGGTTGAAGTCGATCTCGTTGAGCTTGTTGATGACCTGGCGCATCAGGGTGCCGGTCTTCATGTAGTTGTAGGCGTCCTCGAAGACGCTCTGGACCACGCGGGCGCGCTCGGGATGGCCGCGTGAGCGGATGGCCAGGTCTTTCAGCGTCGGGAACAGGTCGTTGTTGATGAAGTCGAGCAGGGTGTCGCCGGTGATACCTTCGGGGTCCGCTGCCCAGGTACGCCAGCGCAGGCGCTCCGGGATGGGCGAGCGGTAGTCGTCGTAGGTGAGCTCCAGCTCCTCCTCTTGGTCGTCGAAGATCTTGAGGAACAGCATCCACCCGAGCTGGCCGATGCGCTGGGCGTCGCCGTCCACGCCGGCGTCCTTGCGCATGATGTCCTGAATGGTCTTTATGGTTGTGGTGAGGGTCATGTGCGCACGGTCTCGAGGGGCGAGTGCCGACTCAGACTTTCAAAGTCTTTGTCGTTGTTCAGCAGGGGCACGCCATGCCTGATCGCGGTGGCGGCGATGATGCAGTCGTTGGTCTTGCGGATCGTGAGGCCCTGCTTGCGCAGTTGGCGATAGAGCTCGGCGGCAAGGATGAAGACCCGCTCGTCCATCGGTAGCAGGATCAGCGGCCTGAGGGATTGCTTGACGAGCAGGTACTGGTTGTCGTCGCGGATGCCTTGCAGGGTTTCCGTCAGTACGATGCCGCAGAGGGCGAGGTTTTCCCGGTCGCGAATGCCCTGTTCCAACCGGTACGCGTGCGGGGACTCGGTGCCCCTAAAGAAGTCGATCCAGACGCTGGTGTCGACAAGTATCAACCCCAGTCCTCTCGGTGCCCGCCGGTGCGCATCGCCTCCAAGTTCCCCTCCCAGCGGATCTTGCCCTTCAGCTCCAGAAGCTTCGTCTGGCGCTCGTGGCGCACCAGCTCGCGCAAGGCGTAGTCGACCAGTTCCCGGCGGGTCTTGAGCCCCGTCAGCTTCAGCGCGGCTTCGACCAGTTGGGTATCGAGGACGATGTTGGTACGGGTTGTTGGGTGTTGGGTCTGCTCTCTCATCTCGATGCTCTGGCCGCTATGCATATAACTTATCTTATTGTGTGTATAGCTGTATTTCCAGCTCCTGCACGGCCTGCTCGAAACCTTGCTTGCCGCCGAAGAGTCGGACGATCTCGACCGGGGTGCCGAATGTGTCGAGCGGGTCGAGGTTGAGCACGCCCTTGTCCTCCAGGTTCTCGATGCCCTCGTCGGCATACTTGTCCAGCAGGGCATCGAGCACCAGCCGGGCCTGGTCGCCATACTTGGTGAAGTACGTGGCGCTTGCGGACCTTGTCGGCCCGTTCCCGGCGGGTGAGCGGCGGCTGGCCGAAGGCGACGTGGCAGATCAGGTCGAAGGGGTCGAGGTCCTTGCCGACCTCGTCGGCCAGGGCCTGCCAGAGCACCCCTTGCTGCTCCAGCTCCTCGACGATGAGCTTCTTCTTGCCGGCGTGCGTCCAGGTGTCGAGGAAGGTCAGTGAGCGTACTCGCTGCAGGGTGCGTGCGAGTGTAGTCCTTGAGCGACTCGGTGATGAGCTTGCCGTCGGGGCCGTAGTATTGGACCCGCTCGGCGATGACGTAGACCGGGACGTCGCCGATGACGTATTTGATGCGGCCTCCGCCCGTGTCTGCACCGGCGTCTTCGCCATTGCCGCCGTCGGTTCCGGTTTCCGAGCCGCCGTCGCCTTCCTCGCCGGCAACCTCATCAATGGGCGGAGTGACCGGATCATCGGGGCCGGGTTCATAGATCTGCACTGGCTCGCCGTCGAAGTCCGGGTCGGCGAAAAGCTCGGTGGCCTTCTTGAAGTCCATGATGGTGAAGTAGAACTTGCCGTAGTCCTCGTTGATCCGGGTGCCGCGGCCGATGATCTGCTTGAACTTGGTCATCGACTGGATGCGCTGGTCCAGCACGATGAGCTTGCAGGTCTGGGCATCCACGCCGGTGGTCATCAGCTCGCGAGGTGGTGGCGATGACGGGGTAGCGGCTCTCCGGGTCGATGAAGTTGTCGAGCTCCGCCTTGCCCTCCTGCTCGTCGCCGGTGATGCGCATGACGTACTTGCGGTTGCCGTCGACCAGGTCGGCGTTCTCGTTCACCAGGGCCTGGCGCATGCGCTCGGCGTGGTCGATGTCCTCGCAGAAGACGATGGTCTTGTCGAAGCGGTTCGGTGCGCCTTGAGGAACTCGGTGATCCTTGCGGGCGACGAGCTCGGTGCGCTGCTCCAGCACCAGGGTGCGGTCCATGTCCTTCTGGTTGTAGACGCGGTCCTCGATCAGTTGGCCCTGCTTGTCGGTCTTGCCCCGCGGGCGGGCGCCAGCCGAACAGGTCCTTGTCGAGGTCGATGCGCACGACCTTGTAGGGGGCGAGGAAGCCGTCCTCGATGCCCTGACGCAGGCGAGTAGGTGTAGATCGGGTCGCCGAAGTAATGGATGTTGGAGACGTCCTTGGTCTCCTTGGGCGTGGCCGTCAGGCCGATCTGGGTGGCCGAGGAGAAGTAGTCGAGGATCTCGCGCCAGGCGGAGTCCTCCGGCGGCGCTGCCGCGGTGGCACTCGTCGATGACGATCAGGTCGAAGAAGTCCGGCGAGAACTGCTTGTAGATGTTCCTGCTCTTCCTCGGTGCCGGTGACCGCCTGGTAGAGGGCAAGGTAGATCTCGTAGGACTTGTCCACCTGGCGGTTCTGGATCTTGGTCATGCGCGGAGCCGAAGGGCTTGAAGTCGTTGGTCTTGGTCTGGTCGACCAGGATGTTGCGGTCGGCCAGGAACAGGATGCGCTTCTTGGCGCCGGCCTTCCACAGCCGCCAGATGATCTGAAAGGCGGTGTAGGTCTTGCCGGTGCCGGTGGCCATGACCAGCAGGATGCGGTCTCTGGCCCTTGGCGATGGCCTCCACGGTCGCGGTTGATGGCGTTGAGCTGGTAGTAGCGCGGCGCCTTGCCGCCGGCGTCGACGTAGTAGTCCTGCGCGATCACCTGCTGGGCCGACTCGTCGAGTCCTTTCCAGGCGCAGTAGCGCTGCCAAAGCGTCTCCGGCGACGGGAATCCGTCCAGGGCCAGCTCGCTCTCGACGTCGCCGGCAGTGACGGTGCGGTCATGAAAGAGGAACCCGTCGCCGTTGCTGCTGAACACGAACGGCAGCCCGCCGTGCATGTCCGCGTAGCCGAGGGCCTGCTGCATGCCGTCGCCGACGGCGTGGTTGTTGTCCTTGGCCTCGATGACGGCGATGGGGAGGTTGGGCCTGTAGTAGAGGAGGTAGTCGGCGTACTTGGCCGGGCCGCGCTTGTGCTTGCTGCCCTTCACCAGGACCTTGCCGGCGGTGAGGGCGACTTCCTCCCGGATCTGGGTGAGCAGATCCCAGCCCGCGCTCACCACCGCCGGGGTGATGAACTTGGTGCGGATGTCTGTTTCAGAGAGATCCTTCTTGCTCATCGTGCGGCGCTCGCCCTTCGGCGGACCGAATCGGAGGGCAAGGCGCCGGGCGCGTCCAGCGGGTGCTGCTCGATCTCGGCGGGGCGTGCTGGCATGGACTGGCCGCGGGTGTCCTTGTTGTGGTTGGTGAGGGGGCCGCGGCCAGTATTCTGCAACGGGGGTAAGGGTTCAAGTCGTGCACGGGTGTGCCGAACGGCCTTGGCGCCGGGGCCGACCGCTTGAGCGAGCTTCGGGTTCAGTCCGAGGTGCTCGCCGCCGCCCCTTGTTCTGGAGGCACGATTGAACAGCGCGACGCCTGGTTCCGCCGCGGGCACTTGCCGGTGCGGCAGATCAACCGAGGCGCGGAAGCCGGGAACGACCTAGGCCCGGCGGGATACCGGGGCTGCCATAGGGGCAGGACTCAAAGCCGATCGGTTCTGGCCGCCATGATCAAATCGTTGCGGTGCAGCCCTTTAATCTTGTGGGTCCACCAGGTCACGACGACCCGGCCCCACTCGGTAGTCAGCTTCGGGTGGTGATCCTCCGATTCCGCGAGTGCCCCAACCTTGTTGGTGAACGTCAGGGCCTGGGCGAAATCGGGGAATTGGAAGACCCTCTCCAGTTGCAGGACGCCGTCGCGGGACTCGACGGACCAATCGGGGATCTCGCGCATCAGGGCCTCGAGCTCCTCTCCCGCGACCGTCGGCGCATCGGCGCGGCAGGCCACACATTTCTCGCCAATCAGGTTGGTCATGACTTTGTCTCCTCGGTCTGGGCCGGATCGATAATCGGTGTGGGTTGTCTGGCTCGCTCGGCGTGTCTCGCGGCTCGATGGCGGTTGTCCCCCGCAGGGCGACGTGAGACGTGCGCCGGTCAAAGGGTTCGATGCGCGCGCGGCGTTTGCACTCTACTCCCGCGGCGCGAGCCGGAGCCACAATTGCGCGTCGAACGGGACCTTAACCGCGCCGGCGCCTGGGTCAGATGCGTACTCATCCGCCCTGCCGAACAGCACCTTTTCGAAGGTGACGCGCAGAACCTGATATTGGGTACCCTCGAACGGTGCGGCAAGGCGCTGCAACAGCGACGGATCGGACAACACCGGTGCTGCCAGCTTGTCCCGTTCGCCTGCCCGCGCCCGAGACACGCGCGCCGCCCAGTTCGGACTTTGAAGTGCGGTGTCCGCGAGGTGACGGGAGATCCACGGAAAGGCCACCGCCCGGCCAAGTGAGAGGGAGGAGATGGGCGGGGCGCTCGCTGGGCGTGCCCGCAGCCAGTCCGAGACCACCTGCCGATAGGTTGCCTCGGTGACCTCGCAGTGTTCAAAGGCCGAGCGATGCGGGCGAAATGTGGCGGAGTCCCATGTCGGATGCTCTTCGATGTACGGCGTGCAGGCTGCAGCGACGCCGGCAGTCGCCGAGAGCAGAGTCGCCAGAAGGACGGGCGGCAGTAACCCCTTGGGCCGAGCTGCAATGCGCTTCGCGATCTTGGGGCCGAAGCCGAGCAGGGTGCCGAGGACGGCGCGTACGTCGGCGCCACGCCCGACGGCTGTCGCGTTCATGCTTCAGACCTCCTCGCGGCCAAGATCACGCTCGCATGCAGTCTCGACGTGTTCGCGCGGTCATCCGGAATTTTCTCCAGGACAGCCTTAGCCGGGAGGGACGAGTTTGTCGGCCGATTGGCCCCGGTTTGTCGCCCCCTCGTTGAACCAGAGGTCAATGCGACGAGCGTCCTCGAAGTCCTTTTGCAGGATGTCCAGGTCGCCGTCGCCGTCGAGATCGCCAAGCTTGCCCTCGTGAGTGCCAATACCGGTCGATACGACTTGCCGGTGGAACCCTCCAAAGCCGTCGCCATAGAGCACCAGCTGCCTGCACGCCTGACCTGCGCCCGGCGTGTGCATCTCGGCCGTGTAGATGTCCAGGTGCCCATCGGCATTGATATCTCCGGTCTGGAGTGTATGGCCGTGGTCCAGGTCGGCAATCAGTGTCGATCGATTCCAGGTGCCGTCCCGCCATTCGTAGAGGTTGAGCGGACCTCGGCGATCCCCGGAGCCGAGAAGGATCTCGGGCCGCCCGCCCTCGATGAAGTCACCGGCCGCCGATCGCGAGAACCCGTAATCCGCATCCACGATCTGCGGTTGGAATGTCTTGCCGCTGACGTGCTTGAACCAGCGTCCGCCGCCGATCAGGTCGATCTTCCCATCGAGGTCCACGTCGGCTTTCGCCAGACCTTCGTAGTTGGCGCCGGGTCGCCATTGCCAGATTGCCACCAGGTTCCAGGCACTCCGGTCCCCGGGTCTGTCCGGAAGGTCCGCGAGATAGAGGGTGCGCGCCTGCTGATTCCAGACCGCAAGCTCGATCGACCCATCGCCGTCAAAATCTCCGACGATCTGGTCATGGTGCTGCTTCTCGCCCCAGTCCTTGATGGTGTGCCGTTCCCAGGGTCGGTCCGGGACGTGGCGGGGGTGCGGGTTCTCCCACCACCAAATCTGATTCGTCATCCAGCTGCCCCCCTGGATGAGATCCAGATCCCCGTCCCCATCGATATCGACCGTGACACCGCCCGCCTCGATGTGGCTGTGACGATCATCGATCAAATAGCGTTCGGCGCCGCCCGCCGTGGAACGGAACCACACCATGCTGGTTTTTTCGCTCCAACCGCCGATGACAAAATCGTCACGCCCATCCTGGTCGAGGTCGGCTACGACCGCCGAGGACTGTTGGCCGACGTCGGCCGGCGGGAATGCCCCGGAATGGTTGGACAAGTGCCGCCAGCGGACCGGGGTGGGGCCGTCGTTGCGCCAGACGTGAAGATCCTGGTACCTGTCCCACGCGATGCTGACGAGGTCCAGATCGCCGTCGCCGTCCAAATCGGCGGTCAATGCCCCAAGGTGGCTCTCCTTGCCGCGGTCGATCTCCCGGATCCGGAAGCGCCCCTGTCCGTCGTTTTCCAGTAGTTGGAGTCGAAGCAGGGGCCCTTTGTGCTCACCGACGACGAGATCGATGTCGCCGTCGTGGTCGATGTCGGCGGCATCCAGGCTGTTGAGTGAGTACTCGGTGATCAGTCGCTGGCGCGGCCACCGACTTGAGGTCGCGGAGTGTGGCTGCCGAAACCAGTACAGGCTCGCATCGGGCTCTTCCCCAGGGACGCGCTCCTGTGTCGCCACGATGTCGGTTCTGCCGTCCCCGTCGATATCGGCCGCCTTGATCCGGTCCGCCTCATGGGGTTTGGTCGTGCCGACAATGTGCCGCGGCCACGCTTCTTGACCGCGGCCTGGGTTTTGCCACCAGGCGACGTACTTGGCACCCTTGGAAGCGACGACATCCAGTCGACCGTCGCCGTCGATATCGGCGATATCGAGTCCCTCATCCGAGGCATCCTCGGTCACCCGTGTTCGCGGCCATGGCGTCAAACGGGGGTCCTCTGGGATTTGGAAGAAGTCGATGCCTGTTCCGCTGGCGAGGACGATCTCGGGCCTCCCGCCTGGCACCAACTGTCCGACTGCAAACCCCTGGCTGTTGACGTGCCCTGTCCTTGCTGCTTCGCCAACCTTCCGGATCGTCCAGGCATCTCCACGGTCGTCGGCGGCTTCCACCCAAAAGATGTCCGGAAGCGCCTGCGCGATCAGGTCCCCATGCGCGTCACCGTCCACGTCGGTGATCAGAATGGCGTCGAGGTTGCGGCCAAGGTCCTTGCGCTCCCAATGGTCGGACATGTCCCCGCCCGGATTGCGATAGAAATACCGTCCGGAGACGATGTCCAGGTACCCATCTCGGGTCAGGTCCCCCACCCCAAGCCCGAAGTACCGCAGCCAACCCGGCTCGTCGAAGTCTCCCCACTTACCCCTTTGGTCGTCCACCTGGATGTACTGCCAGGCGTCGTCCGGGAAGGGCGGTCCCGGAGCGGCCGATTCGGGATCGGAGGTCTGTCGACCAGAGAAGTAAAGGAGCAGGACCAGACCGATCAGGGTGCAAAGCAATCCGGCCGCGGAAACTGAAGTCCTCACGGAGCCTCACCTTGGTGGTACGGGCTCTCGTTCCAGGTGCGCGCGGTCCCATCCGGCTGTCTGCGCGGCGGCCTCGTAGGTGCTCTGGAGAAAGGCGAGCAGGGTCGCGTCCGGGTCCCCGTCGGTGCGTACGGCATCATAGGGTAGGATGAACTCTCCGAGGGCCTGGTTGAAGTAAGCGGTCTGGGGCTGAACCGGGTAGCTGCTGAAGCCCTCCGGCACGGGGTAAGCGTAGGCATAGAAGGCGGCATGGTCGATGGGACCACCTCCGGGCCAGAAACCCGCGCTGCTGACCTCTTGGTTGTACGCCTCACGGGTGACAGGGTCCGGCAAATGCGGGACGCCGCCCGGGTGCTCCGGCGCCGGTCGGCCGGAGAAGCGGGTGACCGCCAGGTCGTTGCTGCCCCAGAAGAAATGGACCGGGCTGCACTTGCCGGTAAAGCGGGCCCGAAACTCTTTCAACACCCGGTCCGCCTGGATCAGCACGCGCCAAAAGCGGTTCGCGTAGTCCGCGTCGTAGGCTGCGTGCAACCGGTCCTTGCCGAAGGGGATGGGGTCCGGGACCTCATTGGGTGCGCCGTGGATGCGGATTGAAATGCCCAGATCCGCGAGCAGGTCCATCAGCCGCCCATAGAAGTCTGCCACCGACATGGGCGCGAGCGGAAGGCTCCGGATCGCGCCGTCACTCAGATACACCAACAGCTGGTGATCGATGAAGTCGAAGTCGATCTGAAACTGTCTCTGGCCGTCCGGGATCGGAGATGTCGTGAGCCCGCGTGCCGTCAAATAAAGGGTCACGTGCCATGAGTGATTGACCCAGGTCGATTTGGCCAGGCGGACCTTCCCGACGATCTGGGTCCACAAATGCAAGGTGGTGCAGGTTTCCGCCCACGCCGTGTATGGCAACTCGGGCCAGGCTGGTGAGCTTGCAGCGGGGTTGCCCATGTCTAGATCCTCTTGGTCCGGGATGGAGCCTTGGTATTGAGCCCTAGGATCTGTCCGGCCGCAAAGCCACTTGCTAAAGGCTGGAAGCTGCGGGACAGTGAAATCTCGCTGTCCCCGGCTCATTACCGGGCGCCTTCGTCTTGGGCCTAATGGCTCTTCACTTCTTGGAGCGGGTTCTTCCCGACCCAGTCGGCAAGGTCAGCCGCGGTGGCCACCTGTCCTAAGGTAGTATGTTGGGACTCTGGCGTTTAGGTCGATGGCCGTCCAGACGAATCTTTCAGGGGAATGTCCGAGCAGAATGCCGGTGGTGAGCGTGCGGAGGGCTGAGCAACCCGGAGCCTCGCCGTGCGTCTGCGTCCGGGCTGGTGCATCGGGTTGGTCTGAGGCCCTGGCCGCGTCAGTTGGTTTCGGTGTCAGAGGTATGAAACGGTGATGGCGGAAGCTCGCTCTGTACCCGTCGCTGCCTATATCGGGCTCGGCAGCAATCTCTCGGATCCGGAGTATCAAGTCAGGCAGGCGATCGTCGAGTTGGGGGACTTGCCCGAGACCGAGCTGCACGCCCGATCCGCGCTCTACCGGACGTCCCCTGTGGGCCCTACGGGTCAGCCGGAATACGTAAACGCGGTTGTCAGCCTGCAGACCCGTATGTCTCCTCGTGGGTTGTTGGACGCGCTGCAGGCCGTCGAGCGCGGGCACGGCCGACGACGGGACGGAACCCGTTGGGGGCCGCGGACGCTGGACCTTGATATCCTCCTTTACGGCGACGAGAGGGTGGCCGAAGTGGGGCTTCATATCCCCCACCCGGAGATGGGGGGCCGGGCCTTCGTGCTGATTCCTCTGGCGGATGTGGCCCCCGCTGGGTTGCGCGTGCCGGGCATCGGGTCGCTGGCGGATCTGTTGGAACGCTGTCCCCGGGACGGGGTGGTGCGCTTGGAGGCCGGCTAACCGCGAGCATCGGAGACTACGCCCCGATAGCCGTTGTCGCCGGGCGGCCGGCACGGGATCGATCGGTGACATGACGGTGGCGGTTGCCCAGGACTTTCCATTCAGCCCCGACAGTGCCCAGATTTTCGAGGCGCTGGTTGATCGCGCATGGCCGGTATTCCTCGACAGCGGCCGGCCCTATTGTGACCAGGGGCGCTTCGACGTCCTAACCGCCGACCCGCGGGTGGTGCTGATCACCACCGGGCTCAAGACCGAGATGCGCACCGCCGCAGGCAGCCGCTTCTCGCTTGCGGACCCGTTCGCGTTGCTGCAGGGGGAGCTCGGCCCCGCGCGACCTGGCATCGAGGGTCTGCCCTTCGCCGGCGGCGCCGTCGGCTACTTCGGCTACGACCTCGGTCGGCGCATCGAGCGGCTGCCGAGCCTGGCGCAGGACGCCGAACACATCCCGGACATGGCCGTCGGCATCTACGACTGGGCCTTGGTGGTGGATCACCGAGAGGGGCGAAGCCATGTTGTGGCGACCGATCCGGCACGCCTGCAGGCGTTCCTCGGCCTCATCTGGGCCGCCGGCGCCGAACGCAGGGTAGGGCGGCCGAGGGCGCCGTTCCGGGTGCTCGAGCGGGTGCGGTCGAACCTCAGCCATGCCCAGTATCTCGCCGCGATTGCACGCATCAAGCACTATCTGCGCGAGGGCGACTGTTATCAGGTCAATCTCGCCCAGCGTTTCAGCGCCCCTGCGGAAGGAGACCCCTGGCAGGCCTACCAGGCGCTGAGGCGAATCAACCCGGCGCCGTTTGGGGCCTATCTGGATACGCCCGGGTGCCGGGTGCTGTGCTCCTCACCGGAGCGCTTCCTACGCGTGCGCGGGCGCGACGTCGAGACCAAGCCCATCAAGGGGACCGCCCCGCGCGGCCGTGACCCCATCGAAGACCTGATGCTCGCCGACGCGCTCAGCAACAGCCCCAAGGACCGCGCCGAGAACGTCATGATCGTCGACCTGCTGCGCAACGATCTCGGAAAGGTCTGTGCGATCGGCAGCGTGCACGTCCCGCGGCTGTTCGACCTCGAGCGCTTTGCCCGGGTGCACCACCTGGTGAGCACCGTTTGCGGCCGCCTGGCCGAAGGCCGAACGGCGTTGGACCTGCTGCGCGCGTGCTTCCCGGGCGGCTCGATCACGGGTGCGCCGAAGCTGCGTGCGATGGAGATCATCGAGGAGCTGGAGCCCAATCGACGCGGCGTCTACTGCGGCGCCATCGGCTACGTCGGCTTCGATGGGGCCATGGATACCAATATCGCGATCCGCACCCTGGTGCACTCAGAGGGCGTCATACGCCTGTGGGCCGGCGGTGGCATCGTCGCGGATTCGGACGCCGAGTCCGAGTACCGTGAGAGCTACCATAAGGCGGGCGCCCTGTTGGAGCTTCTCGAGCATCTGCGGCTGGCCGACCTGGGCAGTTGAGCCTGGAGAGGGGGTCTTCCCGCCTCGGTCGGCGATACCGACGCGCCTACACTTTGGTCCAAACCGTGACCCGGTCTGGACGGTCGACGGAGCCCCCATGCCCAACATCCGACCCTTTGAGGACAAGTCCCCGCGCATCGCCAAGAGTGCCTGGGTGGATGAGACGGCGGTGGTCATCGGCGACGTGAGCCTTGGGCCTGGGGCCTCGATCTGGCCCCAATGCGTGGCGCGGGGCGACATCCACCGGATCGAGATCGGCGCGGAGACCAACATCCAGGACGGCAGCATCCTTCATGTCTCGCACGACAGCCGCTTCATGCCGGGCGGGGCGCCGCTGATCCTACACGAGCGGATCACGGTGGGGCATCAGGTGGTCCTGCACGGCTGCGAGATCGGCGAGCTCTGCCTGATCGGCATCGGTGCCCGGGTGCTCGACCGGGTCCGGATCGAGCCCCGCACCATGCTCGGGGCGGGTGCTCTGGTGCCGCCAGGGCGGGTGTTGGAGGGGGGCTACCTCTACGTCGGTGCGCCCGCGCGATGCGCACGGCCCCTTACTGATCAGGAGTTGGAGTATCTGGAGTACTCGGCGGCCAACTATGTCCGTCTGGCCGCCCGTCACCGAGCAATTGACGAGTGAGGAGTAACGGAGGTCGTTCCTTACCCTGGGCCGGCCCTCGTTACTCGTCACTCATTCCGGCATGTTCGGTGGGTCCAGATCTAACTGGGCCGGTGCGGCGTCGTGGCTTTCCTTGGCGATCCAATCCTTGAGCAGATCCACGTGCTCACTTTCTTCCTCGGCCATCTCCCCGGCGATGGTCCGGACACTGGGGGTCGGGGAGCTGCTGGCCACGTGGGCGTAAAAATCACGGCCGCGGATCTCGTTGTGGAGGGCCAGATTCAATGCCTCCTTGGGCGTCATCAGATAGCTCACTTCGATCTCATCCGGGCAGCCGCTCTCGGGGTGCTCGGGGCAGCTCCATTTGAAATCCCACGGAGCGATCTCCGGAAGCATCAGGCCCTCGGCCCGCGCGACGACCTCGGAGGCATGGGCGTCGCTCATGTCGGCCATGCGGCGGAACAGCTCCGCGACCTCCACGTTGTTATGCACCGTCATGGTTTCGGCCAGCTGGCGGTAGCGGTCCGCGGACTCGTGCTCCAACTCCAGTGCATGGACAAGGAACTCCGGGACCGTCTCGATGGGTTGCGTGGATGGGTTGTTCATGTCCGGAACTCTTGGTCGAAGTCTGCCGGGCTGGCGGTCGCGTGGTTGGCTGGCTGCCACACCGGGAGACGTTGGGCATAGAGGATCCCGAGCGCCATGCCGTCATCCGACTGGATCAGTTGGGCGGCCTGGGCAGGGTTGTCAGTGGGTCCCAGTTGGCAGGGGTGGACCAGGTGCTTCCACTCCTTCTGCTCAGGTCTGAAGGTTTGGCAGGGACTGAGCACGTGCAGAAAGGCGAAGCCCGGGTGCTGGATGGCATCCACCAGGAGCTTGGTTAGCCCGCTGGGATCGCCGGCAAAGCCGCGAGCGATGAAGCTCGCACCCGCGGCGAGTGCGATGGCCGGGGGCTGGAAGCGGCGGATTCCGGTGCCGTGGGGTGTGAGCTTGCTGCGCTCCCAGTCTGGCTGGGTGGTGGGTGAGGCCTGACCCTTGGTCATGCCGTAGACCTCGTTGTCCATGACGATATAGGTCATGTCCATGTTGCGCCGGCAGGCGTGCAGGAAGTGGTTGCCGCCGATCGAAAACCCGTCTCCGTCGCCGCCTGCGACCAGGACTGTGAGATCGGGACGGGCGGCCTTGAGCCCGGAGGCGACCGCAAGGGCCCGCCCGTGGACCCCGTGGAAGCCGTAGGCGTCGATATAGGCGGGGAGGCGCGACGAGCAGCCGATCCCCGAGATCACGGACACGTCTTCCTTGGGAAGCTTGAGATAGGCGAGCGCCTTGGTGACCGCGGACAGCACGGCGAAGTCCCCGCAGCCCGGGCACCAAACCGGGGAGACCTCGGACTTGTAATCCTTGGCGCGCAGGGCAGGGGGGGCAGCGGCTTCAAGGACGGCGGCCATGTCAGGATACCTCGCGGACGGCTTGGAGGATCTCGCCCGGGCGCAGCGGTAGGGGGCCTGGTCTAGCCAGGCTGCGTGCGTGCTGCGGAAGGGCCTGCTCCCCGTGCAGATAGTGGAAGAGCTGACCGGCCTGGTTCTGTTCCACCACCAGCACCGATTCGGCACCGGCCAGGGCCTCGGCCAGCTCGGCATGGCGCAGTGGCGCGATCAGGCGTAGTGCAATGGCACGTGTGGGTCGGCCCATGACGCGCAGCCGCTCGGCGGCCTCGAAGACAGCGCCGGCGGCGGAGCCCCAGGTCACCAGGCAGGTGGGCCCTTCACCGCGGGTCTCCGCCCAGTAAGGGCCATAGTCGAAGCCGGTGAGCTTGCGCAGGCGCTTCGTCATCTGGGCCTCGTGGTCTCCCGCTTGGCTGGAGGGGGTACCCTTGGGGCTGTGTTCCAGTCCGTCGGCGGTGTACATGGCGCCCGGCGTTCCGGGCAGGCTCATGGGCGAGATGCCGTCGTCGGTGAGTGCATAGCGGCGGTAATCCTCGGCGGGCTCGGTCTGGACGAGGCGCCCGAGCTCGCCCTGGAACTGGGCCGGCGGATCGACAATTGCGCGGGACTGGCCGAGCGACTGGTCGGACAGCACGATGGTCGTTGCCTGGAGGTGCTCGGCGAGACGCACGGCCCATTGGAAGGTGAAGACGCAGTCGGCGATGGACAGTGCCGCCAGCACCAGATGGGGGGCATCCCCGTGGAAGCCGTAGAGTGCAATGTTCAGGTCCGACTGCTCGGACTTCGTGGGGATGCCGGTGGAGGGGCCGCCCCGCTGCACGTTGGCGACCACCACCGGGGTCTCGCTGGCCACCGCGAGACCCAGGCCCTCCATCATCAGGCTCAGGCCGGGCCCCGAGGTGGCCGTCAGCGAGGGCACGCCGCCGAAGGATCCGCCAATGATCATGTTCACAGAGGCCAGCTCGTCCTCCGCCTGGAGCAGGGACCCTCCGACCAGCTCCAGCCGCGGGGCCAGCCATTCGAGCATCTCGCTCGCCGGGGTGATGGGATAGGCGGCGACGAAGCGGATGCCCCCGCGCAAGGCCCCGAGTCCAGCCGCCTCGTTGCCGCTGATGTTCCAGCGCCCCTCCGCGCCGGGCAGGGTCGCGTCGCCCTGACCGACGGCGTCCCCGGCGTGGTAGGCGGTGCGGATGCACGCGAGGGATGACTCCAGCACCAGGCCGCCCTTCTTGCCGACGATTGCGCGCGCGCCCGCCTCGAGGGCTGCCAGAGGCAGCCCGACCAGCGCACCCAGGGCGCCCAGGGCGGCCATGTTGAGGCGGCCGTCCGAGGTCTGGTCTGCGATCTCTTTCAGCGGCAGACGACGGACCTCGGCACCGCCTCGGGCAAGGACCTCCGGAACCGGTGCCCCCTGCTCGTCGCACAGGATCAGGGAGCCGGAATCCAGCGGCAGCTCATCGACGAAGCGCTCCACATTGTTCCAGTCCAGACCTAGCAGGATGTCGAATCGGTCGCCCACACATTCCACCGGGCGCTCTGCGAATCGCACCATGGCGGCCGACTCGCCACCGCGGATCTGTGGACCCGCCGAGCGCGTGAGCAGACCGTAGAAGCCCGCCCGCGCGACGGCGGCGAGCAGGATCAGGCCGGTGGTGACTGCGCCGCTGCCTCCGGAGCCGGTGATGGCGATGGCAGTGCTTGGTCGGGTTGCGGGGGTGTCCATGAGGTCCCAGGGATGCTGTGCCGTGCTGATTCGCAAGCTGAAATCATAGCGGGCGCTGGGGATGGGGGGCTTGATCTGGAACAGGCCAGACGGCCTCGCGTTCGTTACCGACTGTGGGGCCCGTCCCAAGCCACCCGATCTGCATCAGCTGCGTGCGGGGCGCAGGGAGGCTACTCCACCGGGGCGATGCCAGCGCGGATGGCGAACCTTACCAGGCCCGGGAGGTTGTCGATCCCCAGCTTGAGCATGATCCGGCTGCGGTAGGTCTCGACCGTCTTGGCGCTGATGCCCAGGTCCGTCGCGATATCCTTGGTTCGCCGCCCTTGGGCGAGCAGGCGCAGCACCTCGCGCTCTCGCTCGGTGAGGTTCCCCTGGTCGACGTCGGCCGAGCGCTGTGCCGCCCTGCTGGCGCCCGCGGCGAGCGCCGGGCTGATGAAGGTCTCGCCGCGAAGAATGCCGTGGATCGCCCCGACCAGGTCGGCGCTCGCCTCGTTCTTCAGCACGTAGGCGCTGGCGCCGGCCGCGAACATGCGCCGCAGGTAGTGGTCGTCGGCGTACATGGACAAGGCGATGATGCGGGTTTCGGGCGAGGCGGCGCGGATCTGGGCCGCCGTGTCGATGCCGTTCATGCCCGGCATCGAGACGTCGATGACCGCCACATCCGGATTCAACGCCGCGGCGAGCTGCACCGCCTCCGCGCCGTCGGTCGTCTGGGCCACTACGCGCCAACCGGGCTCACGTTCCATCAGGGCCGCGAGACCCTCGAGGACCAGGGTGTGGTCGTCACAGAGCAGGAAGGTGAGCTTCATGGGTTGGCACTTTGCGTCTCGTGGTTGCCGACGATCCTCGTGTTCAGCCCGCGATCCGTTGGCGCTGAGCGGGACTTGAATGGTCGCGCGGGAACCGCGGGCGGCGGATTCCACATGCAAACGGCCACCGAAGACGGAGAGGCGCTCGCGAATACTGTACAGGCCATAGCCGCCGCTCGCATCGACATCCCGCTCGTCGGCACCGGCTGCAAAGCCGAGCCCGTCGTCCTCGACCTCAAGCTCCAGCTGGTCCCCGCTGGACCGAAGGCGGATCACGCCGCGGTGGGCGCTCGCGTGCTTGACCAGGTTGTAGACGAGCTCCCGTGCGCAATGGTAGAGGACCACGGCCAGGTCTGA
>CAVOQO010000015.1:0-44832 GCA_963698355.1 uncultured Gammaproteobacteria bacterium
GAACCTGGACGACAGGTCGTGTCCACCCCGTCCCGCTGCGATCAGTGACAACCCTCCGCCACGGATCGTGGCGACCCACGAAAAAGCCCGCCGCGGTTTGCCCCGGCGGGCTTTTTTTTGCGCGTGCGACTCACGGGACGCGCCCAGCGCCTGCTTTCGGCCACCTGCGGACCTTCAGCCACCTCAGTGAAGCAGCAGCTTCGCCCGGTAAAGCGGCGATCCAATCGCGCCCCGTGAGTCACCCCGTTGGCGTATCGCCACCGGCAACGTCATCTGTCATTGAAATGGCGAAAGCCATGGAAAAACTGAGGTTCCGCAGAATTTGCCACGAAACCTCGGAGCACCGCGCGAGATTTTTCTAGCCTTTCAGTTGAGGAGGGAAACGTGTCTGCACGGTCGACGGAGCCGCGGAGAATCCGGGCGATGGCGATCGAACAGCCGCCAACGGAGCCCCGTCCAAGCGGGGGGCAGGCCTGTGAGCCCTGATCAGTGCAGTCGCGGCCGTCCGTCACTCTGCCGGCGAGGCAGTCTTGACAAGGTGAAACGGGAGAGCAATACGATGAAGACGCGATCATTGAAAAACGCGCTTGCCGCGCTGGCAGGCGGGCTACTGCTGGCGGTGCCGACGCTGGGCTGGAGCGATATACCCTGGGGTGCCGGCAGCAATTCCCGCTGTGTGCGCCCGAGGTAGATCGAGGCCGGCGCGGACGCCCGTCGATCGCGGACAGGCATAGCGAGACGCTCGCCGCGAAGCGGCGCTGTTGCACTGGCTGGTTGTCGGTGACCCTCAAAACTCGCTTCAAGCACATGCGTTCACGGCCATCGGCTAGGAGGTGTCGTGCGGCAAGGGGAGCAGTGGCGGTTGGATAATGGAGCGGTAGAGCGTCTCCCAATCGGGGATCAGGCAGAGGTCGAAACGACTGCGCAGCTTTCGCCACAAGCGGGTCTTGCCCTGCGCCGCCGTTAAGGCGGCCTGGAACAGCCGGCAGCCATGTTGTTGGATCTGATCGATCAGAAACGCCAGCATCATGAGGTGCATGAGCACGGTGCTGAGGTGGTTGTTGCCGTGACCGAAGTTGTGCTCGAAGTGGTAGCCTTGGTTTTTGAGGGTGTTGAAGGTTTCGTTCTCGATTTTCCAGCGTGCGCGGGCTCCTCGCATTAAGGTCATGAGGTTGTTTTCATGGATGGGGATATCCGTGACCCAAGAGAAGTGGGTCACCGTGCCGTCGGGGGCGTGCTCCCAGTACTCGAGGAAATTGACCTCGAGGTCGAAGTTGGCGTCGTTGAGCGGCGCACCGTTGAGATAGCGGAAACGGTGGCGGAATCCCTTCTCGTCGGTGAACGTGGCCTCGGCGGTTTCCGGCGTGGCCGCCACCCAATCGAACAAGAGCGTGTGGTCGCTCTGCTTGGCGCCGAGGATAAAGCGCAGATCCAGGGCCTGGAGCTGACGGATGTGCGGGGCATTGGAGGCGAGCCCGTCTTCGATGACGATCAACTTCAGATGCGGATGTTCTCGGCGCAGGTCCGTCAGCAGGCGCTTGGCGGCGTTGCGCTCGCAGTCGTTCTTGCGCGCACCGTCTTGCTTGAGGATGGGCTCGGGCGCCAGCGGGAACACCTCGCTGCGATCGGGGTGCACTAGCACCGCCCCGAGCATCTGGTGATAGTAGGTGATGGTGCCGTTGCGGTGGTGCTTCTCCCCGCACTGCGGGCAATGGATCGTTGAGGAAGAGAAATACCCCGTGCCGTCGAGCGAGAGCAGGTAATGCCCATCGAGGTAGGCGAATCCCTCCAGCCCCTTGCCGCGCTGCAGCTGTGCCAACAGTGCTTTGTACAGCGGGCGCAGGTGGCGCGGGTCAAGTTCATCGAGACGTTCGCGAAAGCGGGTGTCGCTCGGCGCACGCTCGATCCCGTAGAGCGCCTTGAGATTGGCGCGCGTCGTCTCTTCCCGACGGTCGTTCTCGAATTGCAGCAGCGAGGGATACTTCAGCCCGAACAACGCCAGGCCCGACATCAGATGATCGACCAGCGCAATATCGCAACCGGACTGCTCGGGGATCTTGGCAAACAACCGCCGCGCCTCGCTCAGCAGCCCTGCGGCACTGAGGTGTTTGCGTGAAAACGGAGCGCTCATCAGCACCTGCCTCGCAACTTCAAGTGTGCGCGCCAGTATACTGATTTAGCGCTAAAAGTTTACGAAAAGCTTTTTTTGAATCCGAGGCAACCCACTGTTTTATAAGCCGAATTATTTTCGGCGGGAATTACTGCGGTGCCGGCGGTATCGTGGGGGCGCTCGAAGCGTGCGAGGCGGAGCTGGCCAGCTGCCAGGAGCAGCCGGGCATCACCTTCCCCGGTGACGGTTGGCCCGAGGATGCTTATCCGTCCGGGGGCGCGCCTTTGAGCTACACCGACAACGGCGACACGTTCACGGACGACAACACCGGGCTGATGTGGGAGATCAAGCTGGCGGCGGACGGCTCGCTTTGCGACTTCGAAGAGCAGGTCGACCGCAATGTCCACTGCGTGCAAAACCGGTACACCTGGACGGCAGATGTCGAAGAGCCCTCCTGGGCGTTTGATGGCACGGCCAAGACCGAGTTCCTGGCCCTTCTGAACGACGCGCAGTTTGCCGGGCACGATGACTGGCGCCTGCCCACGGTCAAGGAACTGCAGAGCCTGGTGGACTACGGCGCCTATTCCCCAGCTGCGAGCTTCCCAGGTGAAACCGCGATCGATTTTGAGCTGGACTCGAGTGGCGTGTATTACTGGTCGTCCACCTCCACCGTCGACGTCCACTACGCCTGGGACGTGAGTGGCTCCGTCGGCAACGTGCTCAGCCACGTCAAGGTCAACGCCTACCACGTTCGCGCGGTGCGAGGCGGCTGGTGATCGGTCATTGGGTGATTCGACGATCGACCCTTTGACCGGGGGTCTGGGGGGCGGCAGCCCCCCAGCGAGCATTTTTTTGGCGCCCCCATGGGCGTGCGTGGGTAAAGGGGCATGGCCCGTGCCGAGCACCTTCCGATCTACAAGGCGGCCTATGATCTGTGCCTGTACCTGGAACAGGTGGTGCGCGGGTTCTCGCGCTACCACAAGTACGGCCTGGGCGCGGACCTGCGCGACGGCGCGCGCCGGGCGTTGCGCCTGATCGCGCGGGCGAATGCCCGGCACGAGCGCGCCGGGGTGTTGCTGGAGCTGCGCGAGCAGCTCGAGGAGCTGAAGGTGCTGCTGCGCCTGGGCCATGACGTGCAGGGAACGTGAACTTCAACAACGGCAACGTGAACAACAACAACAAGGGCGCCCGTTGGTCGTCTAGGAAGACGAGAGACCATCCGGGCGATTGCCGCGGGTCGGGCAACAGGTACCCGGTAGTCAGCCGCGTGTCCGCCCACACCGTGAGACGGATTCCGGCTTGCTCCAGGAGCGTCGCCCCCGCCAGCTCCGCCGTGGCGGGAACGGCCAACACCGCGGGCGCCAGCTTCAATGCCACGCTATCCGCCCCGGCGAGTGCGCGGAGCTTGCTCATTGCCCCGGCCAATGTGTCAGAGCTGAGGGTGCCGGTCTGGATATTGGCCCGGTCGGAATGGAACTGCGCGGTGCCGTCGCTCAGCGTGGTGTTGGCCTCAATCGCCTCGATCAATAGCGCGCACTCGCGCCGACAACCGCCCGCCACTGGATAGGTTCAGCCCGCCCGGACGCGCCAGCTGGGACGGGATGCCGGTTGGACTTTTGCCAAGGCGCGGCCCAGAATCCCAGCTCCGACAGCACTCGGCGTCGCCTCCCGCGCGGTGCCTGTCGCCGTTCGGTTTCCGTCGCTGCGTCTCTCGATCTCAGTCTTCCAACACCCGTCTATGGCTCAGTACATCTTCACCATGAACCGGGTCGGCAAGGTCGTGCCGCCCAAGCGCGTGATCCTGCGTGACATCTCCCTCTCCTTTTTTCCAGGCGCGAAGATCGGGGTGCTCGGTCTCAACGGCTCCGGCAAGTCCACCCTGCTCAAGATCATGGCGGGGCTGGATACGGAGATCCTGGGTGAGGCCCGGCCTCAGCCCGGCATTGCGGTGGGCTACCTGTCTCAGGAGCCACAGTTGGACCCGGCGAAGGACGTGCGCGGCAACGTCGAGGAGGCCCTCGGCCACATCAAGACGGCCCTGGAGCGCCTGGATGCGGTCTACGCGGCCTACGCGGAGCCGGACGCTGACTTCGATGCCTTGGCCAAGGAGCAGGCCGAGCTTGAGAATCTGATCGAGACCACTGACGGGCACAACCTGGACCGTACCCTGGAGGTGGCGGCGGAGGCCCTGCGTCTGCCGCCTTGGGACGCGGACGTCACCAAGCTCTCCGGCGGCGAGCGCCGGCGCGTGGCCCTGTGCCGGCTGCTCCTGTCAAAGCCCGATATGCTGCTCCTGGACGAGCCGACGAACCACCTGGATGCGGAGTCCGTGGCCTGGCTGGAGCGCTTCCTCCACGAGTACCCGGGCACCGTGGTGGCGGTGACCCACGATCGCTACTTCCTCGACAACGTGGCCGGCTGGATCCTGGAGCTGGACCGCGGTCACGGCATCCCCTGGGAGGGCAATTATTCTTCCTGGCTGGAGCAGAAGGAGCAGCGCCTCGAGCGGGAGGAGAAGCAGGAGGCGGCCCGGGTGCGGACCATGAAGCATGAGCTGGAGTGGGTGCGCTCCAACCCGAAAGGTCGGCACGCCAAGAGCAAGGCGCGCCTGGCGCGTTTCGAGGAGCTCCAGTCCCAGGAGTTTCAGGCCCGCAACGAGACCAACGAGATCTACATTCCTCCCGGTCCCCGCCTGGGCGACCTGGTGATCGAGGCCCAGGGACTCGGGAAGGCTTACGGAGACAATCTCCTGTACGACGATCTTTCCTTCAACCTCCCCAAGGGCGGCATCGTGGGCATTATCGGTCCCAACGGTGCGGGCAAGACCACCCTGTTTCGCATCCTCACCGGCGCTGAGCAGCCGGACTCGGGCGCCCTGCGCATTGGCGATACGGTCCAGATCGCGTGCGTGGACCAGAGCCGCGATGCGCTGGATGGGGGCAAGACCGTCTGGGAGGAGATCTCCGACGGCCAGGACACCATAACCGTGGGCCGCTTCGAGATGCCTTCCCGGGCCTATTGCGGTCGCTTCAACTTTAAGGGCAGCGACCAGCAGAAGCGCATCGGCGACCTCTCCGGCGGCGAGCGCAACCGGGTGCATCTGGCCAAGCTCCTGAAGAGCGGGGGCAACGTGCTGCTGCTCGATGAGCCCACCAACGACCTGGACGTGGAGACGCTGCGGGCCCTGGAAGAGGCCGTGCTGGCCTTCCCCGGTTGCGTCGTCGTGATCAGCCACGACCGCTGGTTCCTGGACCGCATCGCCACCCACATGCTGGCCTTCGAAGGAGACTCTCAGGTGAACTGGTTCGAGGGCAATTACGCCGACTACGAGGCGGACCGCCACCGCCGCCTGGGCACCGAGGCCGACCAGCCCCATCGGATCAAATACCGAAGGCTGTCCGCCTAGGGCCCTCGCCCGATCATGGCCACCGGGCTGCACCGCGTTCTGCTCCGCCTCCGACCGCTCGAATGGAGTGCCTGCGGCCGGGTCGCCACCAGGTTGGCCATCATCGGCTTTGTCACCGGGGCAGCGGCGTCCCTGGTGTGGATCGGACTGGTGGTCCTGCCATCGGCTGAGTCCTCGTTGAGGGCTGGAGGAGCCCTGGACCACCGGGGGGCGTGGCTGCTGCTGAGCGTCACCGCGGCCCTGCTATTCCTGGCGCTGTACCTGGTCATGAGGGGCCCAGCCGGGTCGGAAATCGCGGAGTTGTCTGGGGCCGAGGGGATCCTGCGCGCCATTCTCGGCACGACTCGGGACGGTGTCCTGCTGGTAGACCCGCAGCGGCGAATCCGGCTGTTCAACCCGGCTGCCGAGCTTCTGTTCGGGCGCCTCAGCGACGAGACGCTGTCGATCCCCGTCGAAGAATTGATCCCGGCCATCGATGCCGACGAGGAACTTGCCACGGCTCCTGGTGCGGACTCGGCGGTCCCCCAGGTGCGTCACCTCAACGGACTGCGGGCAGGCGAAGAGTTTCCGCTGCGCCTCTTGGTCCGTGCCCTGAGCCTGGAGGGCCAAACCTGGCACTTGATCCTGACTGAGGATCTTACCGAGAGCGAGCGTGCCGCGGCACAGGTCGATTTTCTGGAGCGCCACGATCCGCTGACCGGGCTGGGAAACCGGCGGGCCTTCGAGCGGGCGGTGATCACGTCCGCCCTTGACCCGGAGCGGGCGCGGATCCCCCACGCACTGTGTCTACTCGACCTGGACCATTTCAAGATCGTCAACTCCACCTGCGGCCACGCGGCCGGCGACAAGCTGCTCCAGCAGGTGGCACGCATTGTCTCCACGCGGCTCGGGCGGGCCGAGGTCCTGGCGCGCCTTGGCGGAGACGAGTTCGCTGCACTGTTCCTGGGTGACGCGGCGGCGGACGCGGAAGCTCTGTGTGAAGATCTGGTGCGCGCCCTGCACGGCTTCCTCTTTACATGGCAGGAGCGCTCTTATGACGTGAGCGGCAGCGCGGGACTGGTCAGCTTCATTCCGGAAGACGGGGTCGGCGATGTGCTTGCTCGGGCCGACGTGGCCTGCCAGAGCGCCAAGGCCCAGGGCGGGGGTCGGCTGCAGCGCTATAGTCCCGAAGACGATGCCAGTATTCGCCGGGAGACCGAGCTGACGATGCTCTCCCACATCGGCGGCGCCCTGGACGACGGACGCTTCCGCATCATGGCGCAGCCCATCCTCCCCCTGCACGCGCCCGAGGCCCCGGTCCATTTCGAGGCCCTGGTGCGCATGCGCGACGACCAGGGCAACCCGGTGGCCCCGGATGAATTCATCCCCGCCGCCGAGCGCTATATCCTGATGCCGATGGTGGACCGTTGGATCCTGTCCCACCTGCTCGGGCGCCAGGCCGAGCAGCTGCGCGCCTGGCACGAGCGCCATCCCGACAGTTTCATGTTCGCGGTAAATCTGTCCGCCACCACCCTGATGGACGAGGGCTTCCTACCCTTCCTCAAGCGCCAGTTCCAGGACAACCGGGTTCCCTACGCCACGGTCTGCTTCGAGGTCACGGAGAGCGCCGCCATCTCCGACTTCGGGCGTGCCCGTTCCTTCATGCACGCCATCGGGGATCTCGGCAGCACCTTTGCCGTCGACGACTTCGGCGCGGGCTTTGCGTCCTACGCCTATCTCAAGGCGCTCCCGTTGCGGTATCTCAAGATCGACGGCAGCTTCGTGCGCCATCTGCAGACCGACCCCGTCGATCGGGCCCTGGTCGAGTCGATCAACCGCATGGGCCACGTGCTGGGTCTCGAGACCATCGCCGAATGGGCCGAGACCCCCGAGCTGGTGGAGGCCCTGCGTACCATCGGGGTGGACTACGCCCAGGGCTACGGGGTGGGGGAGCCCGTGGCGCTCGAAAACCTGCGGCTGCATCGCGCAGTCGGCTACGCTTGACCGGAGGCTATGGACAGTATCGAACGCCTGATCGCTCGGGCCGATAACCTCATCGAGCGGCTGGAGCGTGTGCTCCCGGAGCCACCCGCGCCTGCCGATTGGGGCTCCCGGGCCTTTCGCTGGCGCTCCCGGGCGGGCCGCGGCTGGCTCCAGGCGGTACCCGAGCCCCACGCCATCCACCCCGGCGATCTCCTGTGCCTGGAGCTTCAGAAGGCCGAGGTGGAACGTAACACTCGCCAGTTTCTGGCCGGCCGCGGTGCCAACAACGTCCTGCTCTGGGGCTCCCGGGGCACCGGAAAATCCTCGCTGGTCAAAGCGGTTTTCAATGCCCTGGGTCGATCTTCGGACGGGCCATCCAGCGACCCGGGCCTGCGTTTGATGGAAGTGGACAAGGCGGACATGGGGGATCTGCCCGACATCATCGAGCTGGTGCGCCCGCGGACGGAGCGCTTCATCCTGTTCTGCGACGACCTGTCTTTCGAGGCCGGGGAGCGGGGCTACAAGGCACTCAAGGCCGCCTTGGAGGGATCCATCGGCGCGGCGCCAGACAACCTGCTGATCTACGCCACATCCAACCGGCGCCATCTGCTCCCCGAGTTCCAGTCCGAGAACCGGGAGGCGCGGTTCGTTGAGGGAGAGCTTCACCAAGGGGAGTCGGTCGAGGAGAAGATCTCCCTGTCTGACCGCTTCGGACTCTGGGTCGCCTTCCACCCCTTTACCCAGGCACAGTACCTGATGGTCGTGCGCCACTGGGTCGCCCGTCTCGGGATGCCGCCCGTTGACTGGAGCGAGATCGAACGGGCAGCGCTCCAATGGGCCCTGCGCCGCGGTTCGCGCAGCGGGCGGACCGCCTGGCAGTTTGCCCGCGACTGGGTTGGACGGACGGACCGCAACCGCTAGTCAGTTTGCGCAAGTCCGAATGCTGGCGCTGCGTCGCCCAGTTGTTGCATAGTCCGCCCGCGAGCGTCCGCGGGCCCCTTGTGCCCCAAGAGCGGCGATCCGATACCACGCGGAGGATTCCCATGCAGAGCCCTGGCCACTTCCTGGCGGCATTCCTCGCCGCCGTCTCCATTGGACTCGCGGCGCCCGCCGCCTACGCGGAGGACAAGGCCGCGCCGGCGGCCGATCCATTCCCGGCAGAGCAGGTCGAGCAGCTGGTTGCGCCCATCGCGCTCTATCCGGACGCCCTGATCGCACAGATCATGATGGCCGCGACCTACCCGCTCGACGTGGTCCAGGCCAACCGTTGGCTGAAGGACCAGGAGGGCCTGGAGGGTGACGCCCTGCAGAAGGCGGTCGACGCGGAGGAGTGGGACGACAGCGTCAAGGCCCTGGTTTTCTTCCCCAGCGTGCTCGGCTTTATGAGCGACAACCTGGACTGGACTCAGGACCTGGGGGATGCGGTCCTGGCCCAGCAAGGAGACGTGACCGACGCCATCCAGCGCCTGCGCGGCGAGGCCGACCAGGCTGGGGCATTGGCCAGCAATGAACAGCAGCGGGTGGAGAAGACTGGGGACACCATCATCATCCAGCCCGCCCAGCCGGAGGTGGTCTACGTCCCCACCTACGACCCGGTGAAGGCCTATGGGCAGGAGAGCCCGCCGGCCAAGTCGTACTACCCCGATGCCTACGCGGACGCCACCAGCAGCTACGATGCCGGTTACGCCGCCGGCCGCGCGGCCGGCGAGTCTGCGACTGCTTACGTCCCGAGCGGCGAGGTGGTCTCGGCTCAGACGGTCTATCCGAGCACCACGACGAGCGGAGTCAGCACCGACAGCCTGGTCAGCTTCGGCTTCGGCGCCATCGCGGGCGGACTGCTCACCGCCGCCATCATGTGGGACGACGATGACCGCTACGACCGGGTCTATTACGGCGGCCGCGGCTATTACGGTGCCCCGTCCTACTGGGGCCAGCCCAATTATTGGAACAACAACGGCTGGCGCCAACCGGCCAACATCAACGTGGATCGGTCGCGCAACGTCAACGTTGGTGATGTCAACATCAACAAGGGCGTCGTCGGCAACGAGATCAACCGAAACGAGGTCAAGAAGTGGGAGCACAACCCGGAGCGGCGCGGCGGCGTGCGCTACCGCGATTCTTCCACCGAGAACCGCTTCGCCGCCAAGCGCTCGGAGCGGACGATCAGCCGTGAGGACGCCCGCGGGCGCCAGCGCGACGGGGATCGCAAGCTCCAGGCCCCCGACCTGGGGGCCGTCAAGCGCGAAGGTGCGGCCAGCGGCGGCCTCGCCAACCTGGGCGAGAAGCGAGGGAACGGCGGCCGGGTTGGGAACCTCAAGGACCGTGGTGGGGACCGTCAACTCAAGGCCCCGGACCTGGGCCAGGTCAAGCGCGAGGGCGCGGCCAGCGGCAAGCTCGGCGAGCTGAAAGGCAAGGGCGGTGCAGGAGCGGCGGCCAATCTGAAGGATAGGGCCCCGGGTGCCGGCGGCAAGGCCGCCGATCTGAAGGACAAGCGCCCGGCGGGGGGGGATGCCCGCGCCAAGGTCCAGTCCAGGGCGCCGGATGCCAGGTCAAAGGTGCAGGCCAAGGCCCCTGCGGCCAAGGCTAAGGCGAAGGCCGCGCCTAAGCCAAAAGCCAGGCCCGCGGCGGCGACCAAACGGCCGGTGAATACGGCGGCCAAGCGTCCGGCCGCTACACAGGTGAAGCGTCCTACCAAGGCGGCGGCCGCTCCCAAAGCCAACCGCTCTGCGCCTAAGGCCAAGGGGGGCAGTGCTTTCCAAGCCAGCAGCAAGCCCAAGGCGACGCGCGCCGCCAGCAACCGAGGCAGCGCGAGCCGTGCGAAGGCGAGCCATGGCGGCGGTGGCGGTGCCAAGCGCGGGGGCGGCGGTGGTGGTCGCCGGCGCGGCTGATCCGGCCGCCGTTGCGCAGACCTCCGCCACGTGTTGCAGGGTGCCCAGACGCGCCGCAAGCGGAACCGATATGACGCCCGTTTCAGCGAGATCGAATCCATGAGCCAAACCATCAACCTGATTGCCGGAATCACCGCCGCCCTGCTGTTCGGCGGCCCACTGCTTGCCGCCGATGAGCCGGGAGCCGCCGACCCCCAGACACCCGCGGCACAGGCCGCCGCGCGGACGCCAGGGGACCAGACAGCGGCGGAAACCCAAGCCGAGGCAGGTCAAGCGGCCGAGTCGGAAGGCGAGTCAATCCCACCCATGCATTTCGAGACCCCAGACGCGGCCGCGATGACCCTCATCGAGGCGGCCGGGACCGAGGATCGCGGTGCGCTGTTCGCCGTGCTCGGCTCCGACCTGGACGAGCTGATCTCCGGGGACCCGGTAGCGGACGCCGCGGACCGCCAGCGATTCGTCGAGCTCGCCGGTGAGGCGGCGCACATCGAGGACGAGACCGAGGACAGCGCCATCCTGGTGATCGGCCCCGATGATTGGCCCTTCCCGATCCCCCTGGAAAAGGACGACGCGGGCTGGTACTTCGACACGCAAGCCGGGATCGAGGAAATCCTGGACCGGCGCATCGGGCTCAACGAGCTCCATGCCATCGCCGCTGCTCGGGCTTACGTGGAGGCGCAGTATGAGTATGCGGCCGCGGACCCGGGTGGTGACGGGGTCCCTACCTATGCGGGGCGCTTGTGGAGTAGTGAGGGCAAGAGGGACGGGCTCTATTGGCCAACCAAGGAGGGCGAACCCGAGAGCCCGATGGGACCCCTGGTGGCCGACGCGGTGGGCGAAGGTTACAGCGGTCGCAAGGAGGGGGAGGGGCCCCGACCCTTCCACGGCTATTACTTCAAGATCCTCAAGGCCCAGGGCCCCAAGGCCCCGGGCGGGGCGAAGAGCTATCTAAAGGACGGCCGCCTCAGCGAGGGGTTCGGACTGCTCGCCTGGCCTGCGACCTACGGGAACTCAGGTATCATGAGCTTCCAGGTGAATCAGAGGGGCATGGTCTATCAGGCGGACCTTGGGGAAGACACCCCTGAGGCTTCCGCCGCAATCGACGCCTACAACCCCGGCGAGGGATGGGAGCCCGTGGTGGACTGAGCCCAAGGGCACACGGATGTGCCGTCAGGACCACCCACTGGCGCAGTGGGCGGAGCCAAGGAATCCTCTATCCGGCTTCGGGCGCTGGTCGAGGGCCAAGGTCAGAGGCAAGGGAGTCGGGGCACGGGCTACCCGGTTTGCTGGGTCATTGGACGTCCGTCTCCAGTTTTCCCGTCGCACCCGTGTTGTCCACCCAGCTCAGCGCGATCCGGTCACCGACCTCCCCCTCGCTGAGGTCGAAGGACACGTAGGGATTGGCGGCGACGCCCCAGCCCCAGTCCATCGTCAGGACCGGGGTCCCGTTCTGCTCGCACACCACCTCGCGGATGAAGTGCCGCGGGAGAGCTGCGCCGGTCGCCGGGTTCTTGGTGCTGCCGGTCTCCATGGGGTGGCGCAGCAGGACCTTGACGGTCACCACGCCGTCTCTCAGTCGGGCGCGAATCTTACCCTGGGCGTCATCTGCCATTTGTCTCTCCTTCGTTAGCGGCGCCGACGCAGCGTTACCCGCCGCAGCCGCCGGATGTGACCTTGACCTTCCGCGTGGCCCGGTACAGCTTGCCATCCGCCTCGACGACCGCTAACAGGGTGCCGGTGCCCCCAAGCTTAAAGCGCAGCGCGAGCCGCGGCTTGACTCGTGGCGTGAAGCTCGCACGGGCGAGCAGCGGGAAGGGGTTGGAATCCGAAAGCAGGGTCATTGACTGCAGGCCAGGGAGGTCTGTCCGAACCTCTACTGGGACGTTACGGCCGTTCTCGGCGATGTCCGGCGCATCCATGCTGATCCGGTCGCTTTCCTCAATCTCGCGCCCCCCGAAAAGGAGCCGCTCTGCGTCGGAAAGGGTCTCGGCATGAAAGGCATCGGCAGGCCAGGTCGCGAGCACGCGCTTGGGGATGAGCCCGATGCTCAAGGCAAAGGATACCTGGGCGACTGTCGCCGCCGCTTGAAGAAAGGTTCTGCGTTGCATTGGGACTTTCCTCGGGGCTCGGCCCTTCGAAACGTAGGAAATTGTCCGGGTTAGGGCCAATCAGCATACTCGATTTGTCCATAAATAAAGCCTATAGCCCGCGATGACGATAGAGACGATGACGATAGAGATCAGTTCCCGTATCAGTATCCCCGAATCCGAGCTCAGTGAGCGATTCATCCGCTCTCCGGGTCCGGGCGGACAGAACGTGAACAAGGTGGAGACGGCGGTGCAGCTGCGCTTTGACGTCGCACGCTCGCCGTCGCTGCCGGAGGACGTGCGCGAGCGACTGCTCCGGCTGGCCGGGCGGCGCGTGGATGGAGACGGCGTGCTGACGATCGAGGCCCATCGGTTCCGGACGCGGGAGCGAAACCGGGGGGACGCTCGTGAGCGCCTGGTCGGCCTGATCTGCCGGGCTGCTCACAGGCCCAAGCCGCGCATTGCGACCAGGCCGAGCCGGGCGTCGAAAGAGCGCCGGCTGGAGTCCAAGCGCGTGCGATCCGCAACCAAACGACTGCGCGGCGGGCGGCCGGGGGAGGACTGATGCCTACTCGTCGGTCTCCACCACCACCCCGGCGCCGTCGGGGGCGGTGACGATGACGAGCTTGCCAAGCGTGGGATGGCGGGCGGCGACCACGGTGAAGCCGGGTCTTGATCGCTCACCCAAAACCTCGCTCTCGTCTTTCAAATCCTGAAGGACTCGCGATTCGGCGTCGAACATGTGCATGGGGACCTCCGGGGCCGGGCCGCGAGCTGCGGCCGTGGGTTCTTTGTGTTCTTTCGGGGCAGGCCGCCCGGGTGATGGGCGCCGCATCACTCCCCCTCTGCCCAATTCCACGGGCATCGGGGTCTACATGGCCATGTCCAGATCCTCCTGGACCTTCGCGATGCCGGCCAGGGCGCATTCCTCGTCCGTCTCGCCGGCGGGGGCACCGCTCACCCCCACACCCGCCACCAGCGCGGAGCCGCCGACCACAACCGGCACGCCGCCCGCGGACATCACCAGCCCGTCGATGCGCCCGATGGGGGTCTCGGCCCGAGCGGCCATGGCAGACGTGGCGGCGTTGAAGTTGACCGCCGTCTTGGCCTTCATCTCGCTGATGGGGACCGTGATCGGGGCGGCGATGGTGTCGCGCAGGGTGACCTGGACGGTTCCGTCCCGATCCACCACGGTCACGCCGATTTGGATTCCCTTTTCCCGGCACGCCTCGATGGCGCCTTGGGCGACCTTGACGGCCGTGTCCATCGACAGGCGCTGGACCTGGACGACCATGGGGTCCTCGGCCAGAGCGGGGGTTGCGATACCAAGGGCGGCAAGGGCCGCGGAGAGGGTCTTAGTCACTGTTTTTCACCTCAGTACGGGCTGCATTAAAGCTTCGTATGTAATTGTTAATTAGAGAAAGAAAGCCTGGTGAACAAATGAACGTGAATGAACGCAAATTCCGCTGACGGCTCGCCATTCTCGTCAAAATCACTTGTATCGCGAAACACTTATCTGGCGTTACTCGCGCGGACGCTAAGGCCGGTCATTTTGGCCCTCGCCACTCGCCTCACCCAAAACGCCGCTCGATGTAGGCGTCGACCATGCGCTTGAACTGGCCGGCGATGTCGTCGCCCTTGAGCGTCGCGACCTTCTCGCCGTCCACGTAGACGGGGGCCGATGGGCGCTCGCCAGTGCCGGGCAGGCTGATGCCGATGTTGGCATGCTTGCTCTCGCCGGGGCCGTTGACCACGCAGCCCATGACGGCCACCTGCATGGTTTCCACCCCCGGGTAGCGGGAGCGCCAGGCCGGCATCTGGTCGCGCAGGTAGCCCTGGATGTCCTGGGCCAGGTGCTGGAAATAATCACTGGTGGTGCGCCCGCAGCCGGGGCACGCGGTGACCATGGGGGCGAAGGAGCGCAGGCCCATGGTCTGGAGGATCTCCTGGGCCACCCGGACCTCTGTGGTCCGGGTCTCACCCGGCGCGGGGGTGAGCGAGATGCGGATGGTGTCGCCGATGCCCTCCTGCAGCAGCACCGCCAGCGCCGCGGTGGAGGCGACGATGCCCTTGGAGCCCATGCCCGCCTCGGTGAGCCCCAGATGCAGGGCGTAGTCGCAGCGCGCAGAGAGCAGGCGGTAGACGGCGATCAGGTCCTGAACCCCGCTCATCTTGCAGGAGAGGACGATACGTTCCTTCGGCAGCCCCAGCTCCACCGCCCGCTGGGCGCTGGTTACCGCAGACTCCACCATGGCCTCCCGCATGACCTGCTCGGCATCCTTTGGCGCCTCGGACCGCGCGTTCTCGTCCATCAGTCGCACGATCAGGTCCTGGTCCAGGCTGCCCCAGTTGACCCCGATCCGCACCGGCCGGTCGTAGCGCCTGGCAATGTCGATCATGGTCGCGAACTGGCTGTCCTTCTTCTCGCCGCGCCCGACGTTGCCCGGATTGATGCGGTATTTGGCCAGGGCCTCTGCGCACTCGGGGTAATCGGTCAGTAGCCGGTGGCCGTTGAAGTGGAAGTCACCCACCAGGGGCACGCCGCAGCACTGGGCGTCCAGAAGGGCTCGGATGGGCGCGACGGCCCGGGCGGCGGACTCGGTGTTGACGGTGATTCGGACTAACTCGGAGCCTGCATCTGCCAGTTCCCGGATCTGGCGCACGGTGGACTCAACGTCCGCCGTGTCCGTGTTGGTCATCGACTGAACGACCACCGGGGCCCCGCCGCCCACGGTGACGGGGCCGATGCGCACGGGGACCGTGGCGCGCCGCTCGATGGGGAACTGGATCGGGCTCATGGTGACCTGTTGTTGTGGTGTCGGACGGCTCTGGCCGCGCCGCCGTGCTGGGTGTGGGCGGAAAGATGGTCCTTATGGGCCCTCAGGGCAAGGGCGAGCGCAAGCCGTGCAGGATCGGGAGGTAGTCCGGATCGTCCTGGGAGAGCACACCATGACGGACCAGGAAATCGATGATCACCAGGTTGCAATTGAGCTTGAACTCATCGGTGTCGCGCACTAATCGGGCCACCTCCGCGACGGGCAGGCGGTAGAAGGCGTCGACCTCACCGTCGGTGCAGCGGGGGACAAAGTCCTCTGGGAGCTCCAGGTCGTAGCAATACATGACGTCCGGCTTGAGGCCTCGTTCCGAGTTCCGGCAGTAGGTCACGGCCCCAACGGGGACGGCACAGTCCGCGAGCTCTGGCGGGATATTCGCCTCTTCCCGGCACTCCTTGCGCAAGTTGTCCGCCAGGGTGACGCCGAAGGGCAGGCCGCCGGCGACCAGGTTGTCCAGATGGAGCGGATAGAGTCGCCGGTCCGCCGCGCGCCTGCCGATCCACATCTCGATCGAGCCCAGGCCCCCGTCCGCCCGGCGGACGAAGCCGTTCAGGTGCTGGCCATAGGCCCGGGCACCGAAATAGGGTGCGAATGCGCGGTCGATCAGGCACACGGCCTGATCGCGCCGGCCCGGCGTCAAGGGGTACTGCTCCCCGTGGAGCGGCACCGTGACCCCTTCCTCGGCCAGGGTCCGGGTCACCTGGGCGAGGGCGGCGGTGCGCGCATCGAACCCGTCTGGCGCACCGGCCCAGTCCACGCGGTCGCTCCTGACCCGAAACTGATCCGGCCAACGCCCGAGCTCGACGGCGAAGGCGGGTTTGAGGGACCCGACCCGACAGCCCAGCGCGTAGAAGGGCAGAAACTGACCCGGATCCCAGGCATTGCAGGCACGGATCTTGTCGAGATAGGACATGGCTGGTCGGGTCCGGGTCGAGTTGGTTGGGTCATTCTAACGGGGTGGGCGGGAATCGCCCTCGCCCTGTCTATCCTGCGCGCTCATACTGCCGCGGGCGGTCAGGGCACAATTCGCAGGCCCTTCGTCACCCGGCTGTCCAATGGAATCCGTCGATATCGCTGCACTCCTGTTTCTGGTCGCCCTGGCCGCCGGGTTCGTGGACTCCATCGCCGGCGGGGGCGGGCTGATCGCCATCCCGGCCCTGCTTTGGGTGGGTCTGGGTCCGGTCGAGACACTGGCCACCAACAAGGCTCAGGCGGTGTTTGGCAGCGGCACCGCGGCCTGGAACTTCATCCGGCAGGGGACCGTGGATCCGGGAACGGCGGGGTTTGCCGTATTCTGCACCTTCACTGGCTCGGCGGCCGGGGCGCTCCTGGTCCAGCATCTAGACAGCGCGGCACTGGAGCGTCTGATCCCACTGCTGCTGATCGGGTTTGCGCTCTATTTCCTGTTCTCGCCCCGGGTGTCCGACCTGGACAGCCATCGGCGTCTGGGGTCGGGGACCTTCGCGCTGATCGTGGGGTTGGGGGTCGGCTTTTACGACGGATTCTTTGGTCCGGGCACCGGGACCTTCTTTGCCATGGGCTACGTGTCCCTGCTCGGCTACAACCTGCGCCGCGCCACCGCCCACAGCAAGCTGCTCAACTTCACCAGCAACCTGGCGGCGCTCCTGTTTTTCCTGCCCGGCGGGCACATCGACTGGACCATCGCCGCGGTGATGGCGGCGGGGCAGGTGGGCGGTGCCTGGCTTGGCTCACACTTGGTACTTCGTCACGGGGCGGCGCTGGTTCGGCCGATGCTGGTGCTTTCCTCCATCCTGATCTCGGCGAAGCTCTTAGTGGACCAGTTATGGTGAGCGCGAAGGCTCGCCGGTGCATGGAGAACCACGCGCGCGGACCGGCCGGATTCGACAGGCGGTGATTGCGTTGGACCCTATTGCCGCTCACTCCTGTTCCCGGGCGGCCGTTCCTCGGGTCGCGCGTCGTTCCTGCCATTCGGTCAACAGGTCCCAGGCGACGGGGATGATAAAGAGTGTGAGCAGGGTGGCGGTGGCGAGCCCGGTGACGAAGGTGGAGGCCATGGTGCCCCAGATCAGGGAGTAGCTCGGGATGCCGAGCGCCATGGGCAGCAGGCCAAGGACGGTTGTAAGCGTGGTCAGGACGATGGGCCGCAGCCGCACGTGCACCCCCTCCAGGATCGCCTCCCGACGGCTCATGCCGCCCCGGTAGAGCCGGTTGATGAAGTCGAGCAGGACCAAGGAGTCGTTGACCACGACGCCGGCCACGCCCACCACGGCGATGAAGCTGTTGATCGTGAAGAGGGACTGGGTGGCGAATTTGCCGAACACCACGCCCACCACGGCGAACATGATCGCCGACAGGATGATCAGAGGCTGCACATAGGATTTGAATTGGGTGGCCAGGATCAGATAGATGATCAGCACGGCGAGCCCGAAGGCCTGGGTCAGGCTATCGAACGACCGTTGGGTGGTCTCGTACTCGCCGCCGAAGATGGGGGCCGCCCCCGGGAATCTGTCGCGAATCTCCTCATACTGGCCGCGCACCCAGGCGGTGACCTCGGCCGGCGAGACGCCGCTGTCTGCTCGGATATTGGCCGTGATGGTCAGGCTTCGCTGGCGCTGGTACCGTTTGAGCTCCCCGGGCTGGATCTCCGCCACGGGCTTGACGATGTCGCCGAGGCGCACCGGACCGCTCGGATGCTCCAGCACCGCAATGTCCAGCGCCGCCTCGGGGGTGTCCAGATAGGCGGGATCCACGCGCAGTTTGAGATCCACCTCCTCGTCGGCCAGCCTGAATTTGCCAACGTATCGGCCGTCCAGCACCGATGCGGCCATGCGTGCCGCGTCGCCTTGGGTGAGGCCATATTCCCGGGCCCGGGTTGCGTCCACCGCCAGGCGAAATACCCGCGCCGGCTGGCCGCTGTTGTCCTCGAGATCGCTCAGGTTGGTGGCGAAGCGCGGGTTGGTCCGAATCCGGGCCAGGAGCTCGGTCGTGAGTCCAAGCACCGACTCCTCGTCGGCACCGACGATCTGGACGTTGACGTCCTTGCCCGCGGGCGGTCCATCCTTCTCGGCACGGACTCGGATGGTGAAGCCCGGCTCGGCGAATGACTCGGTGAGCCGCGCGCGCATTCGTTCCAGGTGAGCCTGGGCGTCGTCGAAGGCCTGGGCATCTTTGGGCGGAAGCGCCACCATCACGGTCCCCAGGTTGTGGCCAAGCTCCTGCTCGTAGTCCTCGTTGATGGTGAATCCGGCGAACCCGGCCGCGGACTGCGCATAGCCCGGCCCTTCCGCCATGACGTGCTCGGCGATGCGCTTCACCCGGCGGTCGATCTCCTCGATTGGGGTGCTGGCCGGACCCTCGATGAAGGCGTAGTAGAGTGCGTAGTCGTCTGGAAAGAACTTGATGCGCACCAAAGGGGCAATTCCCGCGACGGAAACCCAGAGGATCGCCAACGCAGCCAGGAAGGAGAGCAAGACCGCCGCCAGACTCAGCCGGCGAAAGCGCAAGGTGACCCGGATCAGGGTGTCGGCGAGCCGTCGCAGCGGGCGCAGCAGCCAGCTGTCGCGGGCGTCCAGAGTCAGTCCGGCCGCGGCTGGCCGGGGCCCATAGTCCAGGTAATGGATGGGAAGGATGAACAGGCACTCGAACAGCGAGGCCACGATGGCGAAGGTCACCGCCTTCGGGATCAGCGCGAAGAACTCGCCTGTGGATCCTGTCATCAGCAGCATCGGGAGGAAGGCCGCGACCGTGGTGGCCGTGGCGGAGATCACCGGAACCGCCACCTCCGCGGTCCCGGTCACGATGGCCTGCTCGAGTGGCTCCCCCAGCTGCGCGCGGCGGTAGATGTTCTCCACCACCACGATGGCGTCGTCGACGATGATGCCCGACACCAGGATGAAGCTGAACAGGGTGATCTCGTTCAGAGAGTTCCCCGTGAGCTGCATCAGGATCATGGTCACCATGAACGAGAAGGGGATGCCGATGGTCACCAGCCCCGCGTTGCGCACCCCCATGAAGGCCCAGATGATGAGGCTGACCAGCACCACGCCGAGCAGCAGGTTGGAGCCGAGGGTGGTGACGGACTCGTTGATGTACTGGGTGGAGTCCTGGGTGAGCACCAACTCCACTCCCTCCCGGGCCAGGGTCGGGGCATAGTCGGCAATCACCGCTTGGGCGGCCGCGTAGATCTCCAGGGCGTTGCCTTCCTTCGCCTTGAGTAGCTTGACCGTCACAGAATCCTTGCCGTTCACCGAGGCGATCACGTGGGGGTCCCGGTAGCCGAGACCCGCGTCGGCGACCAGGTCCTCCACGGTGACGAAGGAGCCGTCTGAGTCCCGGCGAACCACGGTTGCGACCACCTGCTCACGGGTGCGGAAGCGCTCGTCCACCCGCACCACGAACTCCCCGGAGCCGTCGGTGTAGTCTCCTGCGGGGAGGGTGACATTGGCGTCCTGCAGGGCCGCTGCCACCTGATCGAAGCTGACCCCGTGGGTCTTGAGCCGCTGCGGATCCAGATAGACGTGGAACTCCCTCTGCTGATCTCCCACCACCTGTGCCTCGCTGACCCCCGGGGTGCGCCCCAGGGGAACCTGGAGCTCCTCCGCCATCAGCGTCAGCGCCCGATTGGAGCGCTCACCGAGCAGGTTCACGGAGACCACAGGCAGCCAGAAAGAAGTTCGGATCAGGTCGAAGGTGGGGGGCTCGACCTCGGGGGGCAGCTCGTCCAGGGCGCTCAGGACGCGGAAGCGCAATTCGTCATAGAGGGCCTCGTAGTCGGTCCCGTCGACGAATTTGACGATGAGGGTGGAGCGCTCCCGCACCGAATTGGAGCGGATGAATTCCACGCGCTCCAGCCCCTCCAGAGACTCTTCGATCTCGCGGGTGACCAGTGCCTCAACGTCTCGGGGCGAGGCCCCGGGATAGAAGGTGTTGATCAGTACCTTGCCGAAGTTCACCTCCGGGTAGCGCTCTACCGGCAGGCTGCCCACGGAGAAGGCGCCGGCCACGATGAGCAGCACGAACAAGAGGTTGAACAACACCTGCTGACGCAGGGTGAATCGGATCAATGGCTCCATGGCTGAAACCGGGCGATCGCGGCCAAGGAATCAGGACCCTTCCGCAAGGCGGACGCGGTCTCCAGGGCGCAGCCCCGGCGCGGTGACCCGCACACGAGCGGGATCTTCCCGGTCCGGCCCGAGCAACAGAACCCGAAGGCGCTCGCCGTCTGCGCGGGTGACCCAGTATTCGTCGTAGCTGCGCCCAACCGCGGCCTGGGGCAGACTCACGGCCCCGGTACGCTCGGGCAGGCGCAGGGAGAGCTCGGTACGAAGCCCACCGCGGGCCGTGTTCAGTGGGGCATCGATGACCAGGTCAAGGGCGATCTTGCGGGTCTCGGGGTCGAACCCCGGGTTGGCGCGGTAGATCCTGGCGGGCAACTTCGCACCCTGGTCCGGCAGTGCCAGTCTGAGCGGCTCGGATTGGGAGTCCAGGGCCTCGAACTGCTCGGGGGTCAGCGCGAACGGGACGATCAGGGATGAGAAATCCCCCGCGCGACCGATGGTCTCCCCCTCCCGCACCCATTGGCCCGGCTCCACCGATCGGGCGGTGATACGCCACCCCGCGGGACCCCTCACCGTGGTACGCGCCAGGCGCTCCTTGAGTGAGCGGCCCTTTACCTCCAGCGCGCGCAGCTCATGACCATTGTTGCGCAGGGCCTGCTCCAGGGTATCCAGTTGCGACGCGGAAGCATTGCTTTGGCGGGCCAGCTCCCGGTAGCGCTTGACCTCCCGTTGGTCGAAGTCGATCTGGGCGCGCAGTCGGTCCTGCTGGACACCCACCTCGTCCAGGTCGAGCCGGAGGAAGGTGTCGTCCAGACGGGCGAAGCGGCCGTCATCTAGGAGGTCGCCGATGTCGCCGAACACCTCCAGCACCCGCCCGGTGGTCTCGGCCACCAGGGGTGCCTCGGCGCGGGCGCGGGTGAAGCCCGTGAGCGTGATGGTCCTTGCGGCCGCGGTGGCGGCGGCCAGTGCCGGGGGGGCGGAGGGACGCTGCGTCTCCTCGCTGGCGTGTCCCGCCGCGAGATGGAGAAGCGCGAGGAGCGTGCCTGCGATCAGAGGCGGGGCAAAACCCCAATGGTGTCTGGAGCCCTGCATCGCCGGTAGTGGTTGCTTCATGGATCGGTTCCGCCTTTGCGCGACGGCCGCCGTCTGCGCGGCGGCGCTGGGGCTACATGCACGCCCCAGGGCCCAAGTCGGTCGCGCCACAGTGTCCATCCGGAACTGACTGGGCGTACAGTCTCACGGGTGGCCTTCCGCGCCGGTGCAGTTTAAACGGAAAGACAACCGTCGGCCGCCCGCCGTCTCACCGCCCATGCGGATCATGGGGGCAATCCGGTCAACCGGACAGACCTGCCGGCGCCCAATTTTGAGTTCGCTCGGCAGGTTAGACAGGCGAGGTCCTGTTGTACAATCGCGCGTTCAATCGAGCCGAGCACGGGGTCCGGCCGGGCAGGGCCGCAGGGTCTTGACTGGTGGGGCGGAGTAAAGCGTGGAAATAGAATCCGAGACAGGTGTACCAGCGGCGCCCTCCAACCCGGGCACGGCGCGGGCCTCAGGGCCAGCCCGAGAATCGACCCAGGAGCCGATCTGGCGGCTGGGCTCGCTTCCGCCCTCCGCCGACCCTGCCACCTTGCGGTCCGACGCCGATCCCTCCGACTCAACGGCGCCGGAGGCCGGGTCTTCGTCGTCTGGCCGCAGGCGCGGTGCCGGTGGCCGAAACCGGCGCGGACCGCGGTCGGCGCTCGGCTGGTTTAACCATTTCCTTGCGAGCGGGCTCGGCGGCCCGGTGCAGCTCCTGACCCTGGGGCTGTTCGCTGCGGCCGTGTTCGTCAATGTCACCCTCACCGATCTGCCGGACGTCAAGCAGAGTCTGCGCAATGTCCAGTACGAGCAGCCGCTGCGCGTCTACAGCGCCGACGGTCAGCTGATGGCAGAGTTCGGGGTGGAGCGCCGCCGGCTGGTGCGGTACGAGGAGCTCCCGCCCCTGCTCATCGACGCCTTCCTTGCCACCGAGGACAGCCGCTTCTTCGAGCACGGCGGCATCGATGTCATGGGTCTGGGCCGGGCGCTCGTGAGCTATGCCTCGACCGGCATCAAGGCCCAGGGCGGAAGCACCATCACCATGCAGGTGACCCGCAACTTCTTCCTGTCCCCCGAGAAGACCTTCAAGCGCAAGCTCTCGGAGGTGCTGCTTGCACTGCATGTGGAAAAGACCCTGACCAAGGAACAGATCCTCGAGCTCTATCTCAACCAGATCTTCTTCGGCCATCGGGCCTACGGTGTGGCAGCGGCCGCCGCCCTTTACTACGACAAGGATCTATCGCAATTGAGCGTGGCGGAGATGGCCATGCTTGCGGGGCTGCCTAAGGCCCCGTCCGCAAACAATCCGGTCACCAATCCGAAGCGCGCGTTGGAGCGGCGCAATTACATCCTGGGGCGCATGCGTGAGTTGGGCTACATCGACCAGGCCCAGTACCAGTCTGCGGTACAGACGCCCGACACCGCCCGGCTATACGGCCAGTCCATCGAGCTCGAGGCGAGCTATGTGGCGGAGATGGCACGTCAGGAGATCCTCAAGCACTACGGCGACCAGGCCGGCCAGCAAGGGCTCAAGGTGGTCACGACCATCGACTCCTGGCTGCAGAGGGCGGCCCAGGACTCGCTGCGCAAGTCACTGCGTCAGTACGACCGCCGTCACGGATATCGCGGTCCAGAGGCACAGGTGGATCTAACAGGGGCCTCCGAGGCGGACATGGACGCCTACCTGGATGGCGTCCCCGAGATGCCCGATTTGCCTGCAGGCCTGGTGACCGCTGTCGACGACGAAGCCGAGGTGTATCTGGGCGGCGGCCGCCGGACCACGCTGGGGCTCTCTCAAATGAGCTGGGCGCGTGAATTTCGCAATGCCAACTGGCGTGGACCAGCGCCGCGTCGGGTCTCGAGCGTGGTTGAGGTTGGTGACCTGATCCGTCTGCGGATGGATGACAAGGGTCGCTGGGAGCTCTCCGCCGTTCCGGGGGTGACCGGCGCCCTGGTCGCCATTTCGCCCCGCGACGGCGCCGTTCGCGCCATGGTCAGCGGCTACGCCTTTAACGAGAGCAAGTTCAACCGAGCGGTGGACATGCGCCGCCAGCCGGGTTCGAGCTTCAAGCCCTTCATCTACGCCTCCGCCCTGAACGAGGGCTGGACACCGGCGAGTCTGCTCAAGGACGAGTCCGTCAGGTTCAAGCTCGGCGGTGGCAAATACTGGGAGCCCAAGAACTTCGACCATCGAGAGATGGGCCCCATCCGCATGCGCAAAGCCCTGACGCTCTCGCGCAACCTGGCGTCGATCAACCTGCTGAACAGTGTCGGTCTGGAGGATGCCCGGAAGTACATCCGGCGATTCGGTTTCGATGACGACGCCATGCCGCTGGGTCTGTCCATGGCCCTTGGCGCCGGGGAGACCTCGCCGATGAAGATGGCCGAGGGGTACGCCGTGTTCGCCAACGGCGGCTACCATGTGCTGCCGCACTTTATCTCCCGCATCGAGAATGCGGCGGGAGAACCCCTCTTTGCCGCCAATCCGCCTTCGGCCTGCTCGGACTGCTGGTATCGCTACGGCGAGGACAAGCCGGCTCGCACCGAGGGTACCGCGCAAGAGACTCGGGCCGAGCAGGTGATCGACCCGCGCATCGCTTACTCGATGACGTCCATGTTGAGTGACGTCGTCCAGCGCGGAACGGCGACCCGCGCAAAACGGTTGGGACGCAGCGACATCATGGGCAAGACAGGCACTACCAACGACGTGCGCGACTCCTGGTTCTGCGGTTACCAGGCGGAACTGGTCGCCGTGTCCTGGATGGGCTTCGACGCCTTCCACAAACTGGGTCGCGGTGAGGAGGGCGGCCGCGCCGCGCTCGGAATGTGGACCGACTTCATGGAGACTGCGCTCAAGGACAAGCCCGTCGCCCGGCTTGACATGCCGCCCGGGATGGTTCGGGTCCGCATCGACGGCAATCGGGGGACCGTTACCAAATCCACAGGCGCGATGACCGAAGAGGTGATGGAGGAGTACCAACTCATGCTGTTGGGCCCCGAGCCCGTTCAGTTTGCCGGAAGCGGTTCATCGAGGCCGAAGTCCAAGACCAAGGCAGCTCCCGCGCGCTCGGCGCCCAAGGTGGTGGATGACCTATTCTGAGTGGACGATCAGGCACCGCGCCGCCAACCCGCTTTTTCACCAAGCTTTCTCGCGCCTAGCAGGATAGCGGCGCCATGTGCGGCGCCTTTTGCAGCTCCAGGAGATCATCGCGCAAGGCGGTCAACCGCTGGTTGAGCCGCTCCCTCTGGGCCTGGTCCAGCGTTCGGCCCAGTGCCGTGACCAGGTCCGCGACCCGTTCGGACAAGGCGTCTCCGGCCTGCTCCAAGTCAGTGGGCAGGTCCCGATACTCCACCAACCAGTTGGTGAGGAAGGCATGCAGCTCCGCTTCGCCGGCGCCGGATTTCAGTTGCGCGATTAGCTCGGCACGCTTCCCAGTCCGGTAATTGAGGACGGACTCCGAGGTGTTCGGGAAACGCCCGGTCATCTCCGCCACCAAAGCCCGCTGGGCAGGGCTCAGCTTTCCGGTCCAGTCCTCGATGGACTCCACCCAGCGTTTGGCCCTCTTGCGCCGCTCCCGTGCCGGATCGCGGCCCCCCGGTTCTCGAAGGTCCTGCGCCAGATCCCGGGCGAAGCGCTCCTCGAGGTCACGCAACTGATCGGGATCGAGTCCTGCCAGGAGGGGCGCGGCCAGGTGGACCGCAAGGCGCGCGTGTCGCTTGTAGAGGTCCCGAAAGGCGCCGACCAGGCAGGCCGTTTCGGGTGCGGGGAAACCGGAGCGCGCCGCGGTCCGAACCCGGTCGAAGTAAGCCGCCAGATAGGGCAGCTCATCCCGTCGGTGGGCGGCCAACGTCTGTTCAAGTCGCGGTTCCCAGCGGTCGAGCTGGTCGCTCGTCAATCCCAGGTAGTCGTCCGCATAGTGGGCGAGCAGAAAATCCGCCTGGTTGTAAGCCAGCTGAGTCCGGCTGCATCCTGCCAGCGCGATACTGAGCAGGCACACCAGGGCGGCTAGGTTCCATTGCTTCATGGTCGAGTCCTCTGCGCTCCGAATGACCCTGATCTCAGCATGTTCCTCGAATGAACGCGAACGCGATCAGATCGAAACATCGTTGGCCAGGTGCAACCGTTCCAGTCCAATGCGGTCTTGGGGCAATGGGACACGCCGAGGGTTCCCGAGCTTGATCAGGTCCGTCGATGCCAGACATTGTGGGGGATCAAGCCGCGGCAAGCGGCTCCCGGTAGACTGAGGGGAAGGGTACGTGGAGAGTCTGGCCGTTCTGCTTGAGCATTTCCCGCGCAACGGTCGGGTGGAGTGGATCGGGATTCGCCCGGCCCGCCGGTCGCCGATCGAATGCCGCCGCGAGGTGCGGGCCCACGCAGGCCAGGGCCTTGAAGGCGACCACTACAGTGGCGCCAGCGGCTCTCGCGGCGTGACGCTGTTCCAATCCGAGCATCTGGCGACGCTGAGCGCCTGGATGGGGGGCGGTCCCGTGGCCCCGGACCTGTTGCGGCGCAACCTGCTGGTTTCGGGAATCAACTTGCTGGCCCTCAAGGGCCGGCGCTTCCAGGTGGGTGCGGCGGTGCTGGAGGGAACAGGCCTTTGCCGCCCCTGCTCGCGCATGGAGGAGGCACTGGGCCCCGGTGGGCTGAACGCCATGCGCGGGCACGGGGGTCTCAACGCTCGTGTCGTTTGCGGCGGGGTGATTCATGTGGGGGATGCGGTGCGAGTGCTTGCAGGCGCGGGGCTGGACACGCCCGTCGAGGTCCGATGCTGATGCAAGGCGCGCCGCTCAGGATCGTGCTCAAGGCGTTCTTTGCGCTCTCACTCGGCTGGCTTCTGCCACTCCTCGCGTGGGGCAATCCGGTCAGCACTGAGAACGTGACCGCCCGGTTGGTCTCCGAGCGCCCCCAGGCGGTGCCGGGTGGGTCGGCCGAGCTGCTGCTGGTCCTGGACATTCGGTCCCATTGGCACACCTACTGGCGCAATCCGGGGGACTCGGGCGAGCCGCCACATGTCGACTGGACCCTGCCTCCGGGTGTGTCGGCCGGTCTGATCGGGTTCACGGCGCCGAAGCTGATCCGGGTTGGACCCCTGGCGAATTACGGCTACTCGGGCCGTGCACTGCACCCCGTTAGACTCTCCATTCCCGCGGACTGGCCGGCGGGTGTGTCGGTCCCGGTGAAGGCGGCGGCCCACTGGCTGGTCTGCGAGGAGCACTGTATCCCTGAGTCGGCCGTTCTCGAGCTGACCCTTCCCATCGGCGACCGGGTGGCGCCTCCCGATCCAGACCTGCGCGAGCTGTTTGACCAGGCCCGTTCCGGCTTACCCGTGGGTGCCGTCTCAGGTGCGGTGCTGAGCGAGTCAGTCGCGGGCGCACGCCTTTTGGTGCCTCTGCCAGGTCTGGGGTCCGAGGTAACCGCGGCGCGGGACTCAGTCTGGTTCTTCCCAAACAATTGGGGTCTCATCGAGCATTCGGCGGATCAGCCATGGAGGCTGGTGTCAGAGCCGGACGGGGGTCGCTTGGAGATCGACCTGGCGCCAGGACCGGCGTTCTCGGGCACCCCCACCGACGGCCTGCTGGTTTTTCAGGACGCGGCAGGTACCACCCGATCGTTCGAGATCACCCCCGTCCGCGGTCCCGCCGCCGCCTCCTCGCCGGCGGAGGACGGGCCTTTGGGTTTTACCCTGGCCCTCGCATTCGCCTTTCTCGGTGGTCTGACCCTGAACCTCATGCCCTGCGTCTTCCCGGTGTTGGCGATCAAGGCGCTGAGTCTCGCGGGACAGGGGGGCGTCTCCGGCCCGCGCCGCGCTATCCATGGGCTCTACTACACGGCGGGGGTTCTGGTCTTCTTCGGCCTGCTCGCCGGCCTGCTGCTTGCCCTGAGGGCCGGCGGCAACGCGGTGGGCTGGGGATTTCAGCTCCAGTATCCGCCCTTCGTGGCTGCGATGGCCTATCTGTTCCTGGTGCTGGGACTCAGTCTCTCGGGGGCCCTGACGCTGGGCGGACGGCTGATGGGACTCGCGAGCACGGCGCCCGATGGAACAGAGGGACGGGGAGGCGCCTTCCTGACCGGCGCCTTGGCGGCCCTGGTCGCGGCGCCCTGCACCGCGCCATTCATGGGCGCGGCGCTCGGTCTTGCGGTGACGCTGTCCTGGCCGCAGGCGCTGTCCATCATGCTCACCCTGGGGCTCGGACTGGCGGCGCCCTTTCTGCTGCTGTCGCTCTGGCCGGGACTGGCGCGCCGGCTCCCCAGACCCGGGGTCTGGATGGAAACCCTGAAGCAGCTGCTGGCCTTCCCTTTGTACGGGACGGCCGCCTGGCTCGTCTGGGTCTTGAGTGTGCAGTCGGGTTCGGGCGGGGTTGCACTGGTGCTTGCCGGCATGCTCTTGCTGGCCTTCGGGCTCTGGGTGCGGGAGCGCACGCGTATGGGCGGGCGGCGCGTGGAGCGATTGGGTTTGGCCGTGTCCCTGGCCGCCCCGATCGGGGCCCTGTGGCTCGGTTTCCTAACAGACGATCGGGACGGCGCGGGCGATTCGCGGGAGACCTCAGGTATGGCGGGTCCCTCACAGGGCAGGATCGCGCATCAGCCCTATTCGCCCGAGCGGCTGGCAGAGGCCCGTTCCCAGGGCCGGCCGGCCTTCGTTAACATGACAGCCGCCTGGTGCATCACGTGCCTGGTCAACGAGCGGATTGCCCTGTCCACGGAAGCGGTGTCAGAGCGGTTCGCAGCGGGCAACGTGCTCTATCTGAAGGGCGACTGGACCAACCGGGATCCCGCAATCACCGACTATCTGGCGGGTTTCGGGCGTACCGGAGTCCCCATCTATGTGTATTACCCGCCGCGGGGCGAGCCGCGAGTGCTTCCGCAACTCTTGACCCCCTCCATCGTCACCGAGGCACTGGCGCTCCCGGCGGAGCCGCGCCCTCGACCCACCACCACGGGAGAACCTCCATGATCCGATCGCTCTTTCAACGCTTGCTCACTGTCTGCTCCCTAGCCCTGGCGCTGACCGCCCAGCCCGCCGCTGCCAAGCCCGAGGCGGGCCAGCCCGCGCCCGGCTTCGCGGCCATCGACACCTCGGGCAAGACGTGGAGCCTGGCGGATGTTGTCGGAAAGACCGTGATCCTGGAGTGGACCAATCATGACTGTCCATACGTGCGCAAGCATTACGCCGGCGGCAACATGCAGTCCCTGCAGAAGGAGGCCGCGGCGGCTGGCTATGTCTGGCTCTCGGTGATCTCGTCGGCCCCCGGCAAGCAGGGCCACGTGAGCCCCGCGGAGGCGGATGCACTGACCGAGGAGCGGGGCGCTGCACCTACCGCCGTGCTGCTCGATCCTCAGGGGGTCATGGGCCGCGCCTACGGGGCCCAGACCACGCCCCATATGTATGTCATCGACGGGTCAGGGACCCTGGTCTACATGGGAGGGATCGATGACCGCCCGACATCCGATCCGGCGGACCTGGAAGGGGCTACCAACTATGTCCGGCTCGCCTTGGCGGACCTCGCGGCCGGGCGGCCTGTGGGCAACCCGGTCACCCGTCCGTACGGCTGCTCGGTAAAATACTGATCCAGAATCGAGGCCTGAGACCCAGGTGCCTCTCGCAGATGATTCGAATCGAATGATCGGCGTGCCGGCCGTCGCGACGGTCAGTCGGGGCGCAGGCGATATGGACCTCATGGGCGATCCGCAAGCTGCACCCGGCCGATTTCCGGGTTTGGCACGCCTCGCCGAGATTGCTGGGATATGAAGAAGGTCGGGATGGGGTGATGCGGGCTGAGCGTCTCCAACGATTGCGCTCCCACTACCTGGAGCTCGAGGGCTGTCGCCGTTGCCCGCTTATGGTTGGCCCGCCGGTCCATGGCGAATCGGTGATCTCACCGGTCATGCTCATCGGTCAGGCCCCCGGGACCAAGGAGATCGAGCAGGGCCGGCCCTTCTGCTGGACCGCCGGTAAGACCCTGTTCCGGTGGCTCGCCTCCATCGGGCTCGACGAGCCGGCCGTTCGCTCCCGGGTCCTGATGAGCGCGGTGTGCCGCTGCTTTCCTGGCAAGAATCCCAAGGGCGGGGACCGGGTGCCGGATCGGTTGGAGGTGGAGACATGCTCGGGCTGGTGGCGCGGTGAGCTAGAGCTTTGCCGCCCGCGGCTGATCATCCCGGTGGGCAAGCTCGCAATCGCGCAGTTTCCCGAGCACCTCAAGGACGGGGGCCGTCTCAACGACCTGGTTGGACAGCAATGGCCCTATCGGTCTGAGACCGGTATCGAGGCGGACCTGATCCCACTGCCGCACCCCTCCGGAGCCTCCACCTGGTTCAAGATGGAACCGGGAAAGCGACTCTTACCCCGTGCACTGGCGCTGATCGGTGACCATCCTGCGTGGCACTCCCTGCTCGACGCCAACCCCTCTAACGGCTGACTCATTCAATAGTCAGCGGCCAAGCACTGGAACAACCAAGGGTCGGTGGTGAGCAGGTCGAGCTCGCCACGGCGCAGTCGATAGGCCCGGCTATCGCCTCTTTGAGGCCCTGCACGTGTAACAAGGCGCGGGGGTGAGGAGCACGCCGACGCGCAGATCCTTCGCGCGGGTAGAGGTCGGGCTTAAGCCCGACAGCAACGCCGGGGCGGCTTGCGACGTCCCGGTCGGACTGAAGTCCGACCTACTGGAATGGGGCGATTTGACCCAGGTTAAGGAGCGGTGCCCGACGGCGGGGGAGCATCGCGTCACTCGCCGTTGGGCCGGCGCCTGGGCCCTGGGCGGGTCACCCCACGACACCGGACATCGATCGGAGGATTGCACGATGCGTTACGCCCCCATCCTAACCGCCGCCCTTTCCCTCGCGACGGGCCTGGCCCAAGCGGCGACGCCCGCCGATGCCTGCGCCAACCTGGCGGAGGCCCGGACCCAGCTCGTTGGCATGATCGGCGAAGCCGATGCCGCCAAGCTCGACGGGTACAAGGCCAAGGTCCACGCCGCCAGTGACGCCCTGGACGCCGACATCGCCGCCATGGCGGGGGGGCCCGACGCCGCCAAGGCCGACGCCTTCAATCCGGCCTGGGAAGCCTTCAAGAACACCCGCGAGACCGAGATCATTCCGGCCGTCTATGCCGGCGACCAGGTGAAGGCCAAGGGGATCGCCACCGGAATCCAGGCCGAACGCATGAAGGAGATGAAGGCGGCCATGGGCTGCCAGTAATCCCGCCCCGCCACGCGGCCCCAGGACGGAGCGGCGCCGACCGGCACCGTGTGGTCCTCGACCCGGAACCTCACCCGATGCATTTGCTCCAGCCCGCCGCCCGGATCCCGGACCCGTCCAGACGCCGGCGATTCACTATCAACCCCAGGGCAACGAGGTGGTGCTCTTCGAGCACGCCTATCGCAACCGCCTGCCGGTGATGATCAAGGGCCCCACCGGCTGCGGCAAGACCCGGCTGGTGCGCGCCATGGCCGAGCGCCTGGGGCGACCGCTCTACACCGTCGCCTGCCATGACGATTTGACGGCGGCGGACCTCGTGGGGCGTCACTTGATCGGGGACTCTGGTACCTTTTGAGCGGACGGCCCCATCACCCGAGCGGTGCGCGAGGGCGCCATTTGCTATTTGGACGAGGTGGTGGAGGCGCGCAAGGACACCACCGTGGTCCTGCACCCGCTGACCGACGACCGGCGCATCCTGATCCTGGAGCGTACCGGCGAGACCCTGGAGGCCCCCCTGGGCTTCATGCTGGTGGTCTCCTATAACCCCGGTTACCAGAATTTGCTCAAGGGCATGAAGCCCAGCACCCGGCAGCGCTTCGTGGGCTTAAGCCTCGGCTTCCCGCCACCAGACCTGGAGGTCCGAATCCTGATGACCGAGACCGGGATTGATGCCCCTGGCACACCGACTGGTCGGTCTCGCGACGGTCCTGCGGGCACTCAAGGACCACGACCTGGACGAGGGCGCGTCCACCCGTCTGCTGGTGTACGCGGCCACCCTGATCCAGAGTGGTCCGACCTCCTTGGACGCCTGCCACGCCGCCCTGGTTGAACCCCTGACCGACGACCCTGAGACCATCGCGGCCCTGCGGGAGGTCATCGGTGCCAGCCTCGGTTGAGTCCACCGAGGTGTCTGGCGAGCGGCTGGCGATCCTGGCGCAGTCACTCTATGTCGCCAACCTTCTGGTGCTTCCGGTGCTGTCCTTCCTGGCGCTCGGCTGGCTCTTTCTGCGCGTCGACAACAAGACGCCGGACCTGGCGCGCGCGCGCATCCACCAGGCATTTTCGGCCAGCCTGTGGGGCGGCATCCTGCTGGTGCTGGTCAACCTGTTGATCCTGGCCCTCGGAGGCCATGAGGCGATCGGCACCTGGACCCTGGTGATCCTCTATTTCACCACCGTACACGCCACCTTCGTGCTGATCGGTATCGTCGGTCTGGCCAAGGCCCTGGCCGGGCGCTGCTGGCGCATCCCCATCACCGGACCGCGCCTGCCTCGCGGCTGCGCGCCCTGATGGAAGAGCGTGTCTGCGAGCTCTGGCACCGTTTGATCACCTGGGCGGGGGAGCGCCGTTACCCGGGAGCCGCCGTGCAACTGCAACTGGACCAGGTCGCCAATACGCTCGGCATCTGGTTCCGAGCCCTGGGCGGCGACGGCGGGCTCGAGGTGCGCGGGGCGGATGCGACGGCGCATGGCGCCAGGCGCGGGTTGCTCGCGCGCATCGCCGGGGTGGGCGACAAGGTCGCCCTTGCCTGGCGGGACGAGCGCGCTCTGCTCCTACCCCCGGTCATTGACCGCTTTGCGGACCCGGACCGGGGCTCAACCGGGATCTCTATCTCTGGCTCGCGGCCCTGGCAACCGGCGAGGCGGAGACGTCTGACGACTGGTTCTCAGGCAATCAGCGGCTCGCCCGTACGGCATTGGAGCGCTTCCCCGGACTACTCCCCCGCTACCGGCGGCTGGTGAAGGCCCATTGCGCCGAACGCCCCGATCCCGCCGCAGCCGGTGCCCCTGTGGCTGCACCCTGACCCACCCCTGCCGCTCGGAGGCGGCGCGCCATCCCACGGGCGAGATGGCGCAGGAGCGCGGCACCGACGACCGGGCCGGCGATCTCGGCCGGCGCCGCCGACAGGGGGAGCGTGCCGAGCTGCCGGCCGAGGACCGGGGGCTGGTGGCAATCCGCATGGAAAACATCCTGACCTGGGGCGAATACGTCCGGGTAGACCGGGGCACCGAGGAGGAAGACGACCTGGAGCAAGCCAAAGCGGCGGCCGAGGACATGGACCGCATCGCCGTTGCGCGGGACCGTCGCGCCAGCGGGGCCAGGCTGCGCTTCGACCTGGATCTGCCTGCCGCGAGCGAAGACGACCTCGTGCTCAGCGACGGCGAGCGGCTCCCCGAGTGGGACTGGAGGCGCCGGTGCCTGCTGCCGGATCGGTGCCGGGTCCAGGAGATGCTTGCCGCCGCAGCCCCGCTCTGCCCGCTGCCCGATCATCTGCGGCGCACCGCCCGGCGGCTGCGCGACCAGTTCCAGGCGCTGGCCCCAGAGCGCACCTGGCGGCGCGGCTGTCCCGACGGGCAGGATCTCGACCTGGACGCCTACCTGCGCTTCGCCGCACCGCCGCGCCGGGGCCCACGGCGACCCGGGTCGGCTCTACCGGGACTCGCGCAATGGTGCCCGGGACCTTGCCTGCCTGCTGCTCGCCGACCTGTCGCTCTCGACCGATACCTGGATCGATGACAAAGGGCGCGTCATCGACGCCATCCGCGACAGCCTCTTCCTGTTCGGAGAGAGCCTGGCCGCCACCGGGGACCGCTTCGCCATGCTCGGGTTCAGTACCCGCAGGCGCGACCCCATCCGGGTGCACCGGCTCAAGGGGTTCGGCGAGCGTTACGGCCCTGCGGTGCGGGGGCGTATCAATGCCGTCAAGCCCGGTTACTACACGCGCCTAGGGGCCGGGATCCGCCACGCAGCGGGTCGCCTGGGTCGGAAGCGGGCCAGCCGGCGGCTCCTCCTGATCCTCTCCGATGGCAAGCCGAACGACCTGGACCGCTACGAGGGGCGCTTCGGGATCGAGGACACCCGCCACGCGGTCCAGGAGGCCCGCCGTCAGGGGCTGGAGCCCTTCTGCGTCACCATCGACCCGGAGGGCAACGATTATCTGTCCCACCTCTTCGGCAGCGGCGGTTACGTGGTCATCCGCCGACCCGCCGAGCTGCCCTCGCGGCTGCCGCTGCTCTACGCCCGTCTCACGGCCTGAGGTTGGCTGCCCGCGGCTGCCTCCGCAGGGTGTCCGAAGTCAAGGGTCCCGGCGAGCGGGAGAGCCTCCAAGTCGGGGCCGCCGTCCTATAGGGTGTCGCCTCCCTTGCCTTGAGCGACGGACGCCTGTGCCTGGTTGGATGGGTCTTTGCGCCCTCGGGCTGCGAGCCTGGGCACCGCGCGAAGCTTGTCGAGCATGTGCAATAGCGCGAGCCAGGGGTGGCGCAGGGGCATGCGCGGACCCGCATAGCGCATCACCTCCCGCACCCGACCCCGCATGGACCTGCTGTAGCAGTGGACCTCGCAGCGGTTGCAGACCGGCTTTTCCTCCTGGAATGGGCAGTTGTCCAGGCGGCGGTGGGCATAGTCCCGCAACTCGGCGCAGGACTCGCACAGGGCTACGCGCCCGCCATGGAGGTCCCGGCAGTAGACGGCGAGCATGGCATCCATGGTCAGCTTCTCTTGACTGATGCGGGGCCCGGCGGTTGTCATGGGCGGATCGATTCCTCAAACAGGTTAGGTTGTCCCCGGGCCTCTTGTTCGCTCTCCCACATGCTCCGCGCTCCGGGAACGCAAAAGCGCAGACTCTGCCCAAGTGTGCCATCCAAATACGACCGGCGGAAATGATCGATGAACCAGCACCGTGACGCCTTGGCGGCCGCCTTCTTAGTGGTCCTCACCGTCGGGACGTCCACAACCGCCCGCGGCAGCGAGACGGAAGCTGATAAAGACCGACTTGCGGGGATCCCACTTCAGGCGGCAGATCTCGATGCGGGCGAGGAAATCAATGAAACCTGCGCCGGCTGTCACGGTGAGTATGGCCAAGGCGGCAAGGAGGGTGAGTATCCTCGACTGGCCGGACTGCCGGCCACCTTCGTCGCCGAGCAGCTCCTGCTCTTTCGCGACCGCACGCGTAAGAATCTGGCCATGGTTGAGTACGTTGACCACCGCCAGATGCCGGACGAGGACATCGCCCACATCGCAGTCTATCTGGCCGGGATCGAGCTGCCGAGCCGGCTGCCGCCGGCGGACGAGACGGCCCCGGGATTCGATTCCTATCAGCGCCTGCTCGATTCCAAGCGTGTGGTCCAGATCCCGCAGGCGGAGGGCGACCCGGCTCAGGGCGAGCGACTCTACCGGCGCGAGTGTGGCTCCTGCCACGGGGCTGACGGCAAGGGAAAAAGAGATCAGGGGGTGCCCATGGTCGCCGGACAGTACACCAACTACCTCTGGCGGCAGGTGGACAAGTATCTCGCCCGCCAGCGCATCCACGACAAGGACGATCCCGACGACGAGCTGCTCGCGGCCTTCACCCGGGATGAGATCCGCGACATCCTTGCCTATGTCTCAACCCTGGACGATTGAGGGGGTGCAGGTCGGGCTTCAGCCCGACGGCGACATTCGAAGCGGCCTCAAAGGTTCCTGTCGGGCTCAAGCCCGCCACCATCCAGTCCCCATTGTTACGGCAGATCGGAGCTTCGAAACGAGCGGTAACCGAGCCAGTCACACAGAGTGCCCAGCGCGATCGGGTAGGCCAGGGCGTAGAAGATGAATCCCGTGGTGCCGAAATGGTCCAGGATCACGTAGGCCGATGCACCGAGCAGGACCAGCTGGGGGTCGAAAAGCATCATGGCGGCGGTGCGGAAGACCTGCATGGGGTTCACCAGCGCAATCCCCACGGCCGCCTCCGGGGGCAGCGAGCCGCGGATCATGACCCCAAGCAGCACTAGGTCCAGAAACAGGAGCAGCGTGAGCCAGATGACGAAGGCCGCCCCCTGGGCAACGTCGGCGCTACGCGTCAGGGTCGAGATCAGCATCCCGATCCCGAGGAAGCACCAGGCGAGCGCCATGAGGAGCGCCGTGTAATAGACCAGCAGGACCCAGGGAACCTCCGCCCCGCGCATGGCCCCCCACAGGACGCCGCCGAACATGGCGAGCATCACCGGCAGGAAGACCACGGCGAAGCGCCCGATGAGCTTGCCCCAGTACCAGGCGCCCAGCCCGATCGGCAGGGCCAGCAGATACTCGAAGACCCCCGCCTCCCGGTCCCCCGCCACCGAGCGCACCGTAGTCACCAGCACGAAGACCGGCAGGATCGCCATGGACAACTGGATGTAGGTCACCAGAAGGCGCGAGAGCCCGGTGAAACCCATGATCCGCGACTCGGTGATGCCGAATAGGAACAGCAGCACCAGGAGTCCGCCGAAGACACCCGTGTAGACCAGGAACCACTTGGCCCGCAGCGATTCGAGGATGTCAGTGTAAGCGGTCAGGGCGAGGTGTCTCATGACGAGATGTTGGAGCGGATCCGCGCCGGGATCGTTGATCAGTATCAACGCGAGACGCGAGTACTCGACACCCGAGCACAGGACCCGAGACCGTGTCGGCCGAATCTGCCGCGACACCACCCGGTACTCCAAATTCGGCGCAGCTCCGCGAACCCATTCCCACTGTCACAGGAGATCAGCCGCAGCCAGCATTGCCGCCAGAGCACGTCACGCCTACTATTCGAGCAACGGGAGTCTTAAGACACTCCCCGTCAGACCCGGCGGCGAGTTTACGACTCGGGTCCGTCCGGAAGCCGCGACACACTCCGCCGCCTCATCGGGCCTTTGACCCGGCTCCACGCTAACAACAGCGGAACCCAGTTTCCGCGTTGGCCGGCTCGGGAGTTCTGGGCAGCGCAATTTTCCGAGGAACTGGTGCATCGCCATGGCTTCAATCGACCCCGACACCCTTCTGCAACCCATCGCCGAGGATGACCCTGGCGGCCCGGATCTGGAGCATGGCCCAGCCTACCTCGCCGCCTTCCGTGCGGCCGAGGGGACTCCGGAGCGCCAAATGGGCGACACACTGGTCGCCGCGGAGGAGCCGGACTGGCGTCAGGTGCGCGACTTGGCGGCAGAACTGCTGACCCACGGCGCGGGGGAAGGGGCCGGGAGACGGTCGGATTCATTGCCTTGACGATCAATCGCTTTCTCGCTCGTGCTTACGCCGAATCGCCTCTTCTCTGGCATCATTGATCTCTCTCATGATGCTGTCCAAATCCGCCTCTTTGTTCTTGCCTTTGAAATGACCGGTGAGCTTGACCTCAGGCGTCAAGTTCCCGCTCTCGTAGATGTACCAGATCTCCTTGCCATAGCTGGTGGAAAGCAATTCAGGCGCGAAGCGACCAAAATAGGCAGCCAGATTGTTGACATCCCGCTCCAGCATCCTGGGGGCATTGTTGTTGGCCGCCGCATCGACGGCCTGGGGTAAATCGATAATGACCGGGCCGTGAGGGTCAACGAGAACGTTGAATTCGGACAGGTCGCCATGGATGATTCCGCCGCAGAGCATCTTAACGACTTCCGCAATCAGTTGGCCGTGGTACTCCAGCGCCTGTGCGCCGGTCAACTCGAGATCGTTGAGCCTGGGCGCGGCGGCGCCGTGCTCATCCATGACCAGTTCCATGAGCAGCACGCCTTCGACGAAGTTGTAGGGCCGCGGAACACGCACACCAGCGGCCGCAAGGCGGTATAGGGCATCCACCTCGGTATTTTGCCAGACGTCTTCCTGCTCTTTGCGTCCATAGCGGGTGCCTTTCTCCATGGCACGTGCCTGTCGGCTATTTCGTACCTTACGGCCTTCGCGATACAAGGCCTGTTTGTGAAAGCCACGCTTGTTCGCCTCCTTATAGACTTTGGCGCAGCGAATCGCGCCTTCGGAGCGCACAACGTAGACCGAAGCCTCCTTGCCGCTCTTCAATGGGCGGATCACTTCATCGACAAGACCGTCGCGCACCAGCATCTCGAGACTCTTCGGAGCTTTCATAGTCGCCTTTGTGTGGATTCCCGGCATGCCGCACTCGGGTCAGGTCGGACACGGCCGCGTAGACGGCCACCTTCGCCTGAGGCCGGCCGGCCGGTCAAGTCGCCGGACATCGCACGGTGGGTGCCGGCGGAAAGCGTAATCTCCAGAGCCAATTGCAAAATTGCCGGTAGCGGTTGAATCGAAGCCAGGCGAGGGGCAAGACGTACTGTTTCTTGCCCCTTTTAGCGCCGCCTAAGTCATATTCCACTAAGGCGGCACGGATTTATCCAGTTTCCAAGCAAAAGGACCGCCCCGCCGGATGGCGTCTACCGCTTCGCCCGGGGAGCGAGACGGGACGTCCGCGCTTCTTGGGCTCGGCGGGGGCGCCTCGCAAGACGGCACCGGCTTCGCCTTGGGAGCCGGCTTCTCGCGCGCCGCGATCTCGGTGGCGTCCCGTGCGATGTGTCCGATGATCTGATCCCCCAACTGGCTGCGGATCAGCGCCTCATGCACCCGCGCCGGCAACTCCAGGGCGGTGAATTCCGCAAACACGCGCGAGAAGCGCGAGGCGTCGGGGATATTGCGAAACCGCTCGAAGCCGCAGATCCGCCACAGCGCCCGATCCGCCTCGAGCCGATCAATCAATGCCTCGGTGGTTGGCAGGTTCAGTACCGCCTTGGCGACGAAGGCCCGCGCCAGGGCCACCCGATTCTTCGGTGGACGTCCGACGAACCCTCGGCTGGACGGGATGAAGCGATCGACCTGCGTGAACTCCAGTACCCGGATCACCGTCTCCAGCGCCGGACTCAACTCCAAGTGGTCTTCTTCCCGCAGACAAGGGAAACAGCTCGTGCTGGAGGTGATTCCAGAATTGCGACAGGCGGGACTTGCAGGTAGTATTCATGTCGAGTATCGGAATGAATCGTTGATAACCTCTTCCTTTTACACGTGTTTTGCTGGCGATACCCGCTCTTCTCCCCCTCTTTTGTGCCTCTGTTACGTTTCGTGTGGGTAGGGGCCGGTAGCGCCCAGACCCTTTTGATTGAATAATCCTGTTGCTGTTGCGCCGCAGGCGTTCTCAGGCACCCGCGGGGGTTGTGCGGCGCAGTGGGGGCAAAGGGTGCATGAGTGGGGACAAGCCGGGGGCAACTCGCCTGAAGCGAGTTGTCCCCGGCTTGCCCACACGGTCGCTTGCGACATGCATGCTTTGGTGCGACACGAGGTCGCACATGTATTTATCAGGGAAATTGAAGATCCGATGTTCTGCCATCGGTACCCTACCGGGCCGTGCGTTGGGGGTAACCCTGGGGTGCGAAGTGTCCGGGACACTGTAGCCTCCGCCGATTCGGCGGGCAACCAAACCGCGAGGGGAAGTTGCGACTGCCAGCCTCATGGCGGTCGGGAGCTGGGGTTGAGGGGTATGGCCAACTCAGGTGAACCGCCGTCGAGCCGTCGTTAGGATGAACATGCCAAAGAGGCTGATAGGCATGAACCAAAAGGGTGTGCAGCCAGGTCGGGGAGTCCAAAGCTCTCCCCGGGCAGATCGTGTGCTGCCGGCGGGAAGGCGGGGCCTAAGCTCCTCCGGAGTGGTACATGTGCGCAACGTGGTAAGCCCAACCGCTCCCACAAGGAAGATGGAAAGTGACCCGCGAGGGCTCACCGAAGAGCGAGTGGGTAAAGGAGGTCGGAGAAAGCGAAAGCCGGCCTGTAACGGTCCGGATAGGGGTTCAAGCTTTGCCCCGCCCCGAAAGGGGGCAGACTTCCGACTGGTCTCGAATCACGAGAAAGGTAAGGAAAGGCTCAACCTGGGAGGTTACTTGGACGATGAACGCGCTTGGCGTCATTGAAGGCACCCAGGACGCGGAAATGCCGTGGTCCTCGATCGATTGGGACAACGTACGGCATCAAGTCAGCCGATTACAAGCCCGTATTGTGAAGGCGGTCAGAGCAGGCAAATGGCACCGTGTGCGGTGTCTACAACGCCTGCTCGCCAACTCGCTTGCCGCCAAGCTCTTGGCCGTGAAGCGGGTGACCACTGGGTGCCTAACGGTGCCTTCCCGAGGCTTGAGCCGGGTGCGGTGAAAGTCGCATGCCCGGTTCTTAGGGGGCGGGGTGGCGGTAACGCCACCTCGCTACCCGACTCCCCACGGAGTCCGCCGCGCGAACCGCTCAGCCCACTGGCAGGGTGCACCACATGCGAGGAGTTGGGTTTGGATCCGTTGTCGTTGTTTAGCGCCGCGCTTGGTCTGCCGGCGCCCTGGCAGGTGGTCGATGTGCGCTTCGATCCCGCGCAGGGGCGCATCGATTTCGACGTGGACTTCGCACGCGGCAGCACGTTCGCCTGCCCCCAGTGCGGGGCGCCCGAGCAGCCGGTGCATGACACCCGGGGGCGCAGCTGGCGGCACCTGAACTTCTTTCAGTTCCAGGCCTATGTGCATGCCCAGGTGCCGCGGGTGCGCTGTGGTGGGTGCGCCAAGACCAGCCAGATTCCGGTGCCGTGGGCGCGTTCGGGAAGCGGCTTTACGCTGTTGATGGAGGCGCTGCTCGTTACCCTGTGTCGGGCGATGCCGGTGCGCCAGGTGGCGCAGCTGCTGGGGGTGAGCGACATGCGCCTGTGGCGCACTCTCGATCACTACGTCGATCAGGCCCGTGGCGCGGAAGATTTCTCCGCCGTGACCGCCATCGGGCTCGACGAGACCGCGGCGCGGCGTGGACACCACTACATCAGTCTGTTCCACGATCTCGATGCGGCGCGTCTGCTCTACGCCTGCGAGGGACGCAAGGCGGAGGTGGTCGCCCAGTTCGCTGACGATCTCGAAGCCCATGGCGGGTGTGCCGAGAACGTCCATGACGTCTGTATCGACATGTCGGCGAGCTCCCGTGCCGGCATCGATGAGCAGCTGCCGTGGGCGGCGGTCACCTTCGATGAGTTCCATGTCGTCCAACTCGTCAACAAGGCGGTCGATGAGGTGCGTCGCCACGAGGTCAAGAGCGCCCCGGCATTGCGCCGCTCGCGCTACCTGTGGCTGAAGGACAAAGGGGCCTGGAGCGCTCGCCAGATCAGCCACTTCGTCGATCTCAAACGCCTCAACCTCAAGACCCATCGCGCCTTCCGCATCAAGGAGGCACTGCGCGAGATTTTCCGCACCGCCGAATCCGCTGCGCAGGCCGAGCCGCTGCTTGAGCGCTGGTACAGCTGGGCTCGGCGCTGCCGCCTCGAACCAATCAAGCACGTTGCCGCCACCCTCAAGCACCACTGGCAGGGCATCCTCAACGCCTTCGACTCCCGCCTCACCAACGGTCGCGTCGAGGCCGCCAACTCCCTCATCCAAGCGGCAAAGGCTAAGGCCAGGGGCTACGGCACCACCCGCCATCTGATCACCATCGCGTATCTGGTGGCTGGCAAGCTGACCCATCTCCCCGCCTCACCCTTTGACGCTGCTCGGGCCCCGGTACTCGGGACTTGGACCAACTCGCTCTGACCCTGTCACCCACACCAAAGGTAAGAGAGCCCCAGCCGTTGGACAAAGGTGTTGCGACACGCACGAATGTTTCCTTGGAATCAGATTGTTGCGATACAAAATCGCCCGGAAAATATCTCCCGGAGCATTTGCACCCATAAGTGCCTGATTTTCCAAACGAAGACTGGCACTCAGCAACACCTTTCGCCAGCGGCTAAAAGAGAGCCTCTTTTGTCATCCCTGCGGGGCTCAAAATCCCTGCACCGCTCAATTTTGCAATTGGCTCTCAATCATAAAGTTGCGATTGCTTACGCAGATCCTTTCTATCTCCGATCTGCCTCCGGGGCCCATTTGAGCACGTTGAGATTGGCATAGCCCATTCAACCCTGCGTCGTTCCCGAAGAAATCGGTTTAACTTGTTGAACGAAAATGCGCTGGCTCGCTGTCCATCTTCCTGCCCTGTCACTGGAGGTTTTCGGTCGCGCCTGCGCCGAGGAGACTCCCCTGGCGGTCAGCGTTCAGCGCAAGGGCGAGCGCATCCTGCGCTGCAACCCGGCAGCCGCCGCCCACGGCATCTGCCCCGGACTCGGGGTCGGCGCCGCGCGCGCCCTGAGCGCGGGCCTTCAGGTCCTGCCCCGCCGCCCGGCCGCCGAGCGGGAAGCCTTGGAGCGGCTCGCGGCCTGGTCCATCCGCTTCACCCCCCAGGTGAGTCTGGCCCCGCCCCGTTCACTACTGCTGGAGGTGGCGGCGAGCCTGCGCCTGTTCGGCGGGGCCGAGACCCTGATCACCCAGGTGGGGAAGGGGGTCAGTGACCTCGGCTATCGGTGCCGACTGGCCCTAGCCCCCACACCCCTGGGCGCCCTGGCGCTGGCGATTCAGGGTTGGGCGCCGGCTGGGGGCCAGCGGGCGGTGGTGGCCGATCGGGCCGCCCTGGGCGCGGCCCTGGGTCGTCTGCCGCTCATGGCCCTTGGCCTCACGCCCCGGGAGCTGGACGACCTGACCCGCATGGGTCTTCGCCGGGTGCTGGACCTGCTGCGTCTGCCCCGGCGGGGGCTGAGGGAGCGCCTGGGGCGCCGACGGGTCGACTGGCTGGAGCGCCTGCTCGGCGAGTCCCCCGACCCCCGCCCCTGGTTCGAGCCCCCGGCTAGCTACAGCGGGCGCATCGAGCTGCCGGGGGAGATCGAGCTCACCGAGTCCCTCGTCTTCCCCTGCCGGCGCCTGCTCCTGGAGCTGGCCGGCTATCTGATCGGGCGCCAGGGGGGCGCGCGGCGGCTGGATTGGTGCCTGGCTCACGCGGACCTGGCGGATACCCGCTTCAGCGTCGGTGCCGCCCGCCCCCAGTGGGACCCGGATGCCTGGCTCTCACTCTTGCGCGGCCGTCTCGAGCGGCTGGAGCTTCCGGCCCCGGTACGGGAGGTGCGGCTCGGCGTGCAGGACATCGACACCCTGGATCTGAGCGCCCCGGAGATCTCCCCCGACCTTTTCCCAGACCCGGCCCGCCCCGGCCGCCCCCCGGACCCGGCCATCCTCGACCGGCTGCGCGCCCGTCTGGGCAGCGACGCGGTCCGCGGCCTCGCCCTGGCGGCGGACCATCGCCCGGAGCGCGCCTGGCGCTGGTGCGAGCCCGGGGAGACCAGCACCGGAATTCCCCGCGCCGACCGGCCACTGTGGCTGCTGCCCGAGGCCCTGCCGCTGGATGGCCGCGACGGCCGCCCCTGGCTCGACGGCCCACTGGACCTGGGCGGGGAGCGCGAGCGCATCGAGACCGGCTGGTGGGACGATTTCGAGGTGGCCCGGGACTACTTCGTCGCCACCACCACCAGCGGCGAGCGTCTCTGGATCTACCGTGAGCTCAAGGGCCCGCGTGGCTGGTACCTGCACGGCGTGTTCGGGTAACAAGGGTGTTTCGGATTCCTCAAGGTCTCCGACTTCACAACCCGCCTCACGACGCGGGGGCCGAAATGCGGGTCACCTGGCAGGGTAGAATTGTGCCCGGCCCGCTGTCGGGCCTGGCGATCACCGCCGATTCCGTGGAGGCGGAGCTGCGCAAGCTGTGTCAGGAGCTGCGCGCCGAGATCCTGCGTCGCAAGGCGCAGCCGTCCGCTCCGCCCTGTCGACTGGCCAAGACCTGCGAGTAGGGGCCGGGGCCGGTCGCTTTCTCAACAGCACCGGGCACACCGAAGGCGCTATAGTCCGCAGCGCTCACTGCGCGGGGCCGTGCTCGCCCCGATGGTGACCGACAGATTTCCTCGCGTCTGGGTCGTATACATGCATTGCGGGCAACTTGGCGTCGGAGCGATGTGCACCCAGCGCAGGCTCGGCGCGGTCGCGATGCTTGTCGTCGTGGGGTGCGCGACCGCAGAGGACATTGAGCCCCGCCGCTGGACGCCGCTGCCCGTCGGGACCACCGTGGCCGGCGTCGGGGTGGTGCAGGGTCAGGGAGATGTCGGGTTCGATCCGGTGCTCAAGGTCGAGGACACCACGGTGAGGTCACGACCACGGTGGTGTCGATCGTCCATGCGTTCGACCTGCTCGGGCGAAGCGCCCGTGTTGATGTCCGCCTTCCCCAACAGCACGCCCGATGGGAGGGCCTGCTGGACGGGGAGCCGCGCACCGTCGATCGGCGAGGGCTGGCGGACCCCCGCCTTCGGCTGGCGGTGGATCTGCTCGGCGCGCCCGCGCTCAGAGGCAGGGAGTTCGCCGCCTATCGGGCCGCCCATCCGGTCAACACCGTCGTCGGGGCGGCGGTGGCCGTGACCCTGCCGCTCGGGGAATACCTGAAGGACAAGCTGCTCAACCTGGGACAGAACCGTTTCGCCATCCAGCCGCAGCTGGGCGTGGTCCACACCCGCGGCCCCTGGTCCTACGAGCTGACCGGTTCGGTCTCCTTCTTCACCGACAACGATGATTTCCTCGTGAATCAAACCCGCGAGCAGGACCCGGTCCTGCTCGTCCAGGCGCATACCGTCTACGCTGATCCGCGCGGCTGGTGGCTATCCCTCGGCGCCGCCTATGACTGGGGCGGGAGATCCACGGTCGATGGCGTGGTGAAGGGCGATTATCGCGAGGACCTCCTTTACGGCATCTCCTCTGGGTTGGCGATCAACCGGCAACTGATCGTCCAAGTCGCCTATGTCGCCAATCGCGACCAGACCGAGATCGGATCGATACGGACAATCTCGCGCTCGGTTTCTCGATGCGGTTTTGACGAGGCTTTCGGCCACTGCGATCGGGTCGGCATCTGTTGTGGTCGACAAGGCGGGGGATCGGGAGCCCCAGCAACGTGCGCAAGCGCGGCATTGGCTCGAATCCGCGCGCACCCTATGCCACCGACCGCCGCCTCGGCCGGCTGACTAGCCACCGACGATCGCGCCCGCGATTGTCGCCTAGACGACCGCCGGCCCCGCGGGTCCGAGGTGCTCGCGATCTCCTCAGCGCAGGGCCCTCGACTCCGGGACGTGGCGGCCGTAATTTACCTCTCTTCCATTGGGTTACCTGAGCACTCGAGGTCATGCCCGTGTCCGCATTCGAAGGTGGTTTTCAGGGGCTCAAGGTTCGGAGCAAGTCGAGCCCGCTGGTCGCTGTCCTATTGCTCGGGTTCTGTTGTTCCGGCGACGTCGCCGCAGCGGGCGAGGGGGGTCGCGTGGACCCACGGTATCGCGCCAGACACCGCGGAGGTGATGGTGGACGGGCGGGTGATCCTGAAGGTAAGGGGGCTCGCCTCGTTTCCGGCCCAGCGACGAGCGACCGAGATCAGCGAGCGGATCCGGGCCATCGCCGCCGACCAGATTATCCCGCCCGGGACGTCACGCTGGTGGACGACGGCGACCATACGAAGATCATGGCCGGGGGTCGCCTGGTGCTCGCCCTCTTTGATGTCGATGCCGAGGTCGAGGGGGTCGAGCGCAAGATCCTGGCCTATACGGTCAAGCTGCCATTGCAGG
>CAVOQO010000016.1:0-222101 GCA_963698355.1 uncultured Gammaproteobacteria bacterium
ACTTCTGCATGGCCGCCACCACCCTGACCTGGATCTATGGCGCGCGTCTGGAAAAGGCACCGCCGCGTCGCTATGCCACGGCCAAGCGCACCGAATATGCCTTCGCGGATCTGCGCCGTGCCCTGGCAATCTTCCCGAGCACGGGTTTCGGTATTGATTGCGGTGCCAGCGAGAAAACGACGCGAAATCCGCTGATCGCCGCCGTTATGCGGCTCGTGGCGTAAGGGAAAGCGGGAAACTTCAGTTACTTTGATTAGAGGGGGTTACGACATGAAAAACAATATGAAGTACACCATCGGTACTACTCTGATTCTCTTGGCCGCCGCCTCTTCGGCTTCGGCCGACAATGGTCTCGGTGCTCTCCGTGCTGCCGCACCGGCTGGTGATCGGAATAACGAGTATATCGGTAAACCACACCTTAACTGGAGCTCTTATCATTTCGACAAATCTAGGGGAAGGAACGGCAAGTCGTTCTCGATAGAGAACATCACCGATCTGACTCTCTGCATGCAGCCCGACACGACGACGAACTACGAAAAAGTATTTCTGGATATCCGTTTCCACGCAAAGTGGAGACATTCAGGGCGCGTGCTTGCTTGATATTCCCGAGGGCACGACCACCGATGATTGGACTTGCTGTATCAGCATGACAGAGCCCACACCTTACTCATCCAGCTATGTCGTCGCGTGTGTCGGATCCTATGGCCCTTCCCAAGAGCAACCCGGCCTACTCCTACTGTGGACCGGGGGGCATAACCGGGTGCGAAGATTACGATTACGACAACAATGAGGTCGGATTCGCCAAGTTCGAAGTTCGCGACGGCGACGGCGCCGTCCTCAATACCATGACGTTGTTTGAATTTGGTACCAGTGGAGGGTGCGGCTTGACCGACCCGAACGGATACCTTTGCGATTTCGTAAACGACCAGTACCGTCACGCTCACGTCGGCAAGGGCGAGTGTCTGGAGGGCGTGGTCACACTGGAAAAACAGGATAATTGTGGAGGTGGCAATGATGTTTACGGCTGGGATTGTCTCAATGGTGACTGTTGAATGGACGTAACTATCGCCGGTCTATCTAATGATTAAATGCAACTTAGCAAATCATAGCATGGACCAGTCAACGATCCCCCGGCAAAGCCGGGGGCATTGCAGTCGCGAACCGCTCAAAGCGGCTAACGGGGACGCTAACGCGTCCCCGCGGTTCTTGGACCACCTAAAGGTGGCAGATCGGCGCCACAGGTTGAGCTGTTCCAGTCGCTGATCCTCATGCTCTTGGTGGCGGATGTAACGGCGCACCACTTCCTCATCTCGGCCCACGGTGGACACGAAGTAACCCCGCACCCAAACGTGCTGACCGACAAAGTTGCGCTTGCGCTCTCCGTATACTCGCGCTAAGTCGATGGCACTCTTGCCCTTGATGTGTGTCACCACCTGCGACACCGCGTACTTCGGCGGAATCGAGATCAGCATGTGCACATGGTCGTGCATCAAGTGCCCTTCCAACATCTCGACTCCCTCGTGCTCCGCCAGATTGCGAAACACTTCCCCAAGGTGGCGTCGCAACTGCCCATACAGCACGCGGCGGCGACACTTCGGGATGACGGAAGGAAATTCAACCACCCGAGTCCGAGTACTGGGTCCATCTTATGCGAGTTTGTGGCTGAGGCGGGCGGTCTGGAAGTCGGATGGGACGCCCAGCGAGACCGGTGGCGGGGTGTGCAGAGACCGCGCGTGACGAACGGCCCCGATGGGCAGTGCCCCGGCACGACCGGGATTGTCCGCCGCATACGCGGCGTGCGGTGTAGCGCTTACCAGGAAAGGCGCTGATCGAACTGGGGCTCCGGTGCGGGTTGCGCCAGCGTGTCCCAGTCCGGGAGCGGTTCGAGCAGATCACCCCAAGCGGGCCGACCGCGTGCCAGGGCCATCCGCGGGGGTTTGGCCGGCTCGCCGAGGCGGGTGAGGATGCGCTGCACTGGGGAGGCAACAGTGATGAAGGCGACAATGGGCGCAACGTCCGCTGTCGCTTGCACTGCTACCGCTGCCGGCCGTAGGGTTGCTGTCAGCTCAGGGCCGAGAAGAGCCTTGCGAGAGATCACGCCCGAGCGCGACCGCTCTGCGTCCGGAGCGGTCGCCCAGCCGCGCTTCTCGCAGCTCAGCGGTAGGCGCGGTGTTGAGTAAAACGCAGCTTATTTTGCCTATCCGCACAGCCTCGCGGGTTAATAGAAAAAGCTCATAGTTGAGCACCATAAGTGGAGATGACATGGACCCCGACCGACAGCATTGCCGGAACCGCAAGCGGAGGGCGGCCCTGCTGATCGTGGCGAGCTTGCTTTGCGCCCCGACAGCGTTTGCCTCTGATCCGCCGAACATCCTTTTCATCATCATGGACGATGTCGGCATCGACCAGATGGAGACCTTTGGATACGGCGGCACAACCCCACCGAGCACGCCCGCCATCCAGGAGCTGGCCGACGAAGGGATCCGTTTCACGAACGCGTGGGCGATGCCGGCTTGTTCGACGACGCGCGCTCTGCTCTTCACGGGACGCTACCCGGCTCGCACACACGTTCAGAACCCGCTTGGTCAGAACGATCTGGCGAACTCGATGGTCTCTCAATTCGATGCGACCACCCCAAAGCTCTTGAGAGAGCGCGGCTACGAGAGCGCTCTATTCGGTAAGTTCCACATCGCACTCCAATCAAACAACCAGGCCATGTACCAGCTTCCACACGCGCTCGGCTGGGACTACTTCGCGGGTTGGCTGGACGAGACGGGAGACCCGTTTTCGATCGACACGACGGCAGGTGGTGTCGCGCCGGAGGACACCTGGTCCTGCGGCTTCGTGGGTGGGTTGCAGGACAATCCGCGCTATGGAGCGAGCTTTGGGGCATGTTATGCGGGCGACGGCAGTTGTGTCGAGATGGCGAGCACCGGCTCGGTTCCGCCGGGACGTACCTGTCGGGATCAGGGCGGGATCTTCGATCCGCGCAAGAGCTGCGAGCCGAATCCACCGTCAAATCTCGAATTCGGCACCCTGAGCGGACACTACGTGTCGCCCCTGGTCTACAACTATCCCGACGGGACCGCCGAAATCGTCGATCTCCGCGACCCGAGAGCGCGTCGCTATCGCGGGCAGGTCGTCGTCGAGGAAGCGATCGAGTGGATCAACGAGCGCCCGAAGCACACGCCGTGGATGGCGACCGTCTCCTTCGCATCGGCCCATACGCCGGTGATGCAACCGCCAGACGAAGAGCTTCGCTCCGTGTCTGGCGACGAGAGCGGAATCCAATGCGCCGGCGGCACGACGCAGGACGTCCGCAAGCTGACGGATTTGATGATCGAGGCGATGGACACCGAGATCGAACGACTGCTGTTGGAAACCGGGCTGGCGAAGAAGAAGGAGGACGGAGCCCTCGACTACAACCCCCACGACAGCGACACCATGATCATCCTCATCGGCGACAACGGCACGCTTGGGAATACGGTGAAAGCCCCCTTCGACCTGAGGCGCGCGAAGGGAACCGCCTACCAGACGGGCGTCTGGGTCCCGCTCATCGTGTCGGGTCCGATCGTCAAGCAACCGCACCGCGCCGTTCCGTACATGGTGAACGCGGTCGATCTCTATCAGCTCTTCGGTGAGATCGCTGGAATCGACGTCCCCGCGACCGTCCCGCGTCCGATCGATTCGGAGTCGATGCTGCCCTACCTCGAGGACGCGGATCAGGAGAGCATACGCGCGTACAACTTCACTCAGGTCGGGCCGAATCTGCAGGCAGGCGGCGGTCAGAATGGTCCCTGCGTGATCGGGAACACCTGCGTGCAGCTTCCCCCGACGGCGGACGTCTGCACGGACAACGGTGGGGTCTGGTACGGCGATGTGGCCACGGATTGCTGCGGCGTGAACATGCTCATCGCGATGGAAGACCCGCCCGGTAAGTCGGTGAATGTCCAGGCCTCGTCGTCCGTGGGGGTTCGCGACGACGATTTGAAGATCGTTCAGAACACGGTCGTGGACTGGGACAACGACCAGGGCCTGTGTGTCACGACCGTTTCGCACGAGCACTATCGAATCAGCGAGGATCCGCTCAGGCTCGATCGGGAGCTCAGCGAGATCCCGAGCGAAGATTGGGCTCCACACGAGATCCCGCGCTTCAAGGCGCTACAGGAGCAGCTCGACGACATTCTCCTGCCCAACTACGACTGCAAGGGCGATGGGAACCTCGATTTCGTAGTCGACGACGAAGACAAGCAAAACGTCGAGTCGATCGCCGCGGACTGGGGTGGTTCGAGCCACTACGACTTCAATCTCGACGGCAAAACGGACGAGAAGGACATCGCGACCGTCGAGGCGCACCTCGGAACGATCTGCCCCATCGTCGTCGACGGCGTGAACGACAAGGACGCGGACCCGCAGGCAGTTCGGGCCGCCGTCAATCTCGGAGTCGAACGCGGAGGAGAAAAGGGCCGAGTCGTTCTCAGGGGCCAGTTCGACTTCAGCGACTGTCGCAGCTGCATCGTGGTGAATGGACCGGTGATGATCGAGGGAGTCGGCGATCCGAGTGGTGCTGCACAGCCCGATCCGAGAAGCGTCACGGTTATCAACAGCAACACGCTCGCGCCCTTCGTCATTCAAGACGAAAGCAGCGGCGAAGGCACGATCCGGATCGAGCGACTTTGGTTCGCCAGTGCGATGCCGATTGCTCTGCAAGTGGCGAAGCTGAACGGCACGCTCGAAGTGGTGCAGAATCGATTCACTGGAATCATTGGCGAACTCACTTTGCGGTTCGCGGTCGGCGGAACGGCACTGGGCTCGAACGCGGGAAACCTCAAGGGCCACTTTCGCGCTTTCGAGAATCACATCGACACGCGCGGCGTTCCCTTCGATATCGGGGACGACAACGGTTTCGCGTTCGCACAGTGTGACTTCGAGAGCATCGAAATTCGCCAGAACCGGATCTATACGCGCGGCGAGGGCGTCGAGGTCGAGGGGTGCACGAACCCCGCGGCCGTGATCGAGATCGTCGGGAATGAATTCATCACGGACGCCACTGTGTCGAATCTCGCGCCGCTCACGACGCCCAGCCGGCTCCCCGGTGTGGGCGGTCATCCGGCCGTGCTGAAGGTCATCGCCAGCGAGGCGGCGAGTGTTCACATTGCGGACAACGACGTCACGCTTCGGGGTTGGCCCACCGCGATCTGCATCATGCCGGGTCTCAGCAACAAGAAGGGGACCATGCTCATCGAGAACAACCACTGCGACATGGATGGTCAGTTCGCAGCGCTGTTGGCGGGGTGGGCCGGCTTCCCGCTGTTCTTCCCTCCCTTCTACCTGCAGAACAGTGTCGTCAGGGGGAATCTGTTCGAGGGGACGGCGCAGAATGGCGTGGTCTTCTCCGACTTCAGCTTCGACCCGAATTCGAATTTCGACGAGGTGAACCTGGGCAACGGGAACCTGTTCGAGGACAACGACATGACGGGCCTGCAGATCGACGGCGTTGGGCTCTTCTTCGACGAACGCACGAAGAAGAACCAGTTCATTGGCGATCCCAACGGTCCGGTCGTCGATCTGGGGAAGAAAAATGAGGTCGTCGCGGACTGACTACCCGCACCGCTAGGTGGAGGAACGCGGCGTCTGCCCGTCGTGCAACGCCAGGCGCATGGTAGAGACCGCCGCGGATCACGTCTTCGCGGCGCTGCCGGTGCGCCAATGGGTGCTGTCGGTACCGAAGCGCCTGCGCTGGTACCGGGAGCGCGAACCACACGCCGTCAGCGCGATGCTGCACATCGTCCTGCGGATGGTCGAGGCGCATCTGCGGGCATCCGTGTGCAACGCCGGTCAGGATCTCGCTCGGCTGGCGCGCCTGCTGCGCTAGTCTGCCCGTCTGCCCGCCCGCCATTCTCCCTTGAGGGGCCCGGGGGAGACGTCTCTCTGTTTGCCCGCCTGCTGCATTGCAGGCGATTTCAGTCACGTAGCCTGTCAGCCTTGACTCGTCAGCACGCGAGACGGCGAGGAGGTTTGTTGGGCCTCTCGCTCGACCCCGATCCCATTGGGATACTCAACGTCCGCTATGGGATGGGCTACTGTCGCTCACGCTGGGGCGGTCGACGACCGGTCCTGGCCGTTAGAGTCGCTGAGAGGGCAGACTGCGAGGGTCCGCAATGCGTCCTTTGCGGACAATCAAGAGGCTGGCGTCGGGCGGCTGCAGTGGGTCGTATCCGGCTGCCGAGTGCCCGACTTCCGGCGTCAGCAAACAGCGTCTAGCGCCCGTTGGAGCTGTGCGGGCGGGGGTCCGAAGCTGGCCGGCAGCGGTCAGTGGGCGGAGGTAGGAGGGCAGCTAGGTCTCGGCGTCGAGTTGGGCCCGGATCACGGCGATGGCCTCGTCCATGTGTTGAAAGGTGTGGTCGCCGCCGTCCCAGATCATCAGTCGCCCGCACGGCCGGTAAATGCGCTCGGCGACCCGGTAGTCGATGACCTCGTCGCCCTGGTCGAGGAACAGGGTGGTGGGGACGCCGTCGCACGGGTCGGCGATGCCGAAGGGTCGCGCTCGTTCTATCAACTCTACGGTGACTTCATAGACCTCGCCGCGCGCCGTGGTCATGACCTCACCGATGCGGTGCTGGAAGAGCTCCCAGGGTGTGAGGGCCGGGTTGATCATGAACAGGTGGGAGAAGGCGAAGCGGCGAGCCAGCCATTGTCCATAGAAGCCGCCCATGGAGCTTCCAAGGACCGCTGGCCGGGCTGCCGAAAGTTCCCCGAAGAACCGCGTCAGAGAATCAACCGCGGCCTCCGGTCGGTGCGCGGGGTAATCCGGGATCAGGACCCGATGGGGCGCCAGCCGCTCTCTCAGTACGGCAGCCTTCACCGAGCGGCTGGAGCTGTTGAGTCCGTGAAGATAGACGAGCATCGCTGGTCGCGCTCAGGGCGTCAAAGCACTTGATCGGGGGCCAGCGGGGCAGGATGGGACAACAGGGGCCGCCGCGTATTCATGCGACCTCGTAGGCGAGGTTGGGCCCCAGCCAGCGCTCGATCTCCGCGACGCTCATGCCCTTGCGCCCGGCATAGTCGGCCACCTGATCGCGGTTGATCTTGCCCACGGCGAAGTAGCGGCTATCGGGGTGGGAGAAATAGAGCCCGGAGACCGCCGCCGTGGGGACCATCGCCTTGGACTCGGTGAGCCAGATGCCGGTGTGTGTCTCCGCGTCCAGGAGCTGCCAGAGTAGGTCCTTCTCCGTGTGGTCCGGACAGGCGGGGTAACCAATTGCGGGCCGGATGCCCTGGTAGCGCTCCTCGATCAGCGCTTCGTTATTTAGACCTTCTTCCATTGCATAGCGCCAGTGACGGGTGCGAACCCGTTGGTGGAGCATCTCGGCCAGGGCCTCGGCGAGCCGGTCTGCGAGCGCCTTGAGCATCAGGGCCGAGTAGTCGTCGTGCTCGGACTCGAAGCGTTTGATGTACGCGTCGATTCCAACGCCCGCGGTGCAGGCAAATCCGCCGAGATAGTCCGCGATGCCGGAATTGGCCGGCGCGACCAAGTCCGCGAGACACTCGTTGTGTTTGCCCGGGGGCTGGCGCCCCTGCTTGCGCAGGAAGTGAAAGCGGAACAGGGGGGTCTCGCGGGTCTCGTCCGTGTAGACCAGGATGTCGTCGCCGACCGTGTTGGCCGGGAAGAGGCCGATCACGGCGCGGGCCTCCAGCCACCCCTCGGTGACAATTCGGTGCAGCATGGCAATGGCGTCGTCGTGGAGCTTACGGGCCTCCTCGCCCTTCTCCGGGTCGTCAAGGATTTGGGGGTAGCGGCCCTTGAGCTGCCAGGCGTGAAAGAAGAAGGTCCAGTCGATATAGGACGCAATCTCGTCCAGTGGGATGTCTTCGAGGACCTGGATGCCGGGCTCTGCCGGGGTGGGGGGTTGGTAGTGCTCCCAATCGATGGGCACCGGATTCGCCCGGGCCTCGGCCAGCGGGATCAGGTCCCGGGCCTCGTCCCGGGCGGCGCGGCGGGCGCGGACCTCTGCGTACTCGGCACGAATGGCCGCCACATAGTCATTCTTGAGATCCTTGGAGAGCAGGCTGCCTGCTACGCCCACGGCGCGTGACGCGTCCTTCACGTGCACCACCGGATGCGCATAGTGGGGCTCGATTTTGACCGCCGTGTGGAGCTTGGAGGTGGTGGCGCCGCCGATCAAAAGGGGCACGTTGAACCCCTGGCGCTGCATCTCCTTGGCCACGTGGACCATCTCGTCGAGTGACGGGGTGATGAGCCCCGAGAGGCCGACGATGTCCGCCTGCACCTCCTGGGCCTTGGCGAGGATCCGGTCCGCCGGGACCATGACACCCATGTCGATTACGTCGTAGTTGTTGCACTGGAGCACCACGCCCACGATGTTCTTTCCGATATCGTGGACGTCGCCCTTGACGGTGGCGAGCAGGATGCGCCCCTGGGTGTCGCCCTCGCACTTCTCCTCCTCGAGATACGGCTCCAGGTAGGCTACGGCCTTTTTCATCACGCGCGCGGACTTGACCACCTGGGGCAGGAACATCTTGCCCTCGCCGAACAGGTCGCCGATCACGTTCATGCCGTCCATGAGTGGTCCTTCGATCACGGAGATCGGGCGGCCGAGCTTCAGGCGGGCCTCCTCGGTGTCCGCCTCGATGAAGTCGGTGATGCCTTTGATCAGGGCGTGCCCAATGCGCTTTTCCACCGGCTGATCGCGCCAAGCGAGATCCTTCTTGTTCTCCACCCCCGATCCATCCCCTTTGTATTTGGGGGCCAGATCGATCAGGCGCTCGGTGGCGTCGGGGCGGCGGTTGAGGATCACGTCCTCTACCGTATCGCGCAGCTCTGCCGGCAGGTCGTCATAGACGGCCAACTGGCCGGCGTTGACGATCCCCATGTCCATACCGGCCTTGATCGCGTGGTACAGGAAGACCGAGTGGATCGCCTCGCGCACCGGGTTGTTTCCGCGGAAGGAGAAGGAGACGTTGGAGACGCCGCCCGAGACTTTCGCGTAGGGCAGGTGGGCCTTGATGCGGCGGGTCGCCTCAATGAAGTCCACCGCGTAGTTGTTGTGCTCCTCGATGCCGGTGGCGACGGCAAAGATATTGGGATCGAAGATGATGTCCTCGGGCGGAAAGTCGATCTCGTCCACCAGGATCCGGTAGGCGCGCTCGCAGATTTCGAACTTCCGGTCCTGCGTATCCGCCTGGCCCTGCTCGTCAAATGCCATCACCACGACCGCCGCCCCGTAGCGCAGGCATTTCTTGGCGTGCTGGCGGAAGGCCTCTTCACCCTCCTTCATGCTGATGGAGTTGACGATGGACTTGCCCTGAACACACTTGAGCCCCGCCTCGATCACCTCCCACTTGGAGGAGTCGATCATGATGGGCACCCGGGCGATGTCCGGCTCCGCCGCGATCAGGTTCAGGAAGCGGGTCATTGCCGCCTTGGAGTCCAACATGGCCTCGTCCATGTTGACGTCGATCACCTGGGCGCCGTTCTCGACCTGGTTGCGCGCCACATCCAGGGCGGCGTCAAAGTCGCCGTTCAGGATCAGTCGCTTGAACACGCCCGAGCCGGTGACGTTGGTGCGCTCTCCGATGTTGATGAAGTTGGCTGTCGAGGTCATGACGGACGCCTTTCGGGGCAGGGTACGGCGTGGCGGGCACGCGGCTGGCGGGTTCGGTGTCGTCTCAAACTCTATCACGGCACCCCGAGGCCCCGGGCAAGAAAAAGCCCGCAGGGGTTGCGCCGTGCGAGCCTTTTGCGCCTCGCGCGAGGGTATCCGCGCTCAGGATCGCTCGTTCAGCCATTTCCCGATGGCGGGGGTGACCTCCTTCTGGGCCTTGCCGCTCACATAGATTCCGATGTGGCCGCCAGGGAAGGCGAGCTCTGTGTAGTCCTGGCTGGATGTGAGCCCCTTCAACGCCTTGGAGGAGTCTGGCGGGACCAGGTGATCCTGCATGGCGAAGATGTTGAGCACCGGGCAGTTGATGTGCTTGAGGTCCACCAGCTGGTCGCCGAGCAGGACGCCGCCCTTGATGAACCCGTTGTGCTGGTAGAAGTCCTTGATGAACTGGCGGAAGGTCTCGCCGGCCTGGTCGGGGCTGTCGAAGATCCACTTCTCCATGCGCAGAAAGTTCTTGACCTTGTCGGGGTCGTCCAGCATGTCGACCATGTTGATGTATTTCTGGCCGGTGAGGCTGAAGGGCTTCAGCGAGAGGAAGGTCCAGTTGAGCAGCTCGCCCGGGATGTTGCCCATGGTGTCGACCGCCAGGTCGATGTCGACGTCCTGCACCCAGGTGGAGAGAAGGTTGTCGGGCGTCTTGAAGTCCACCGGGGTGACCATGGTGACGAGGTTTCTGACCTTGTCCTGGTGCAGCGAGGTGTACATGAGGCTGAAGGACCCGCCCTGGCAGATCCCCAGGATGTTGATTCGGTCGACCCCGTGGGCTTCGCGGATGTGGTCCACGCAGCGGTCCAGGTATCCGTTGATGTAGTCGTCCAGGGTGAGTGCGCGGTCCGCCTGGTCGGGGTAGCCCCAGTCGATCAGATAGACGTCCTGGCCGGTGGCGAGCAGCCCCTTGATGGTAGAGCGGTCCTCCTGGATGTCGGTCATATAGGGCCGGTTCACCAGCGCATAGACGATGAGCAGGGGGACCGGCTGTTGCTGGACGCCCTCGGGTGCCTGGAAACGGTAGAGGACGAGCTTGTCCTCGCTGTAGACCGCGTGCTTGGGCGTCACGCCGGTGTCGATCTTCTCCGCGTTGAGCAGGTTCTCCATGCCCTGACCCAGCTTGCGCGTGTAGTCCAGCATCTCCTGGGTGAGCTTGTCCGGCCGGATGTCGATTGGGATCACGTGTGGTCTCCTGGTGGATTCGGTCTGCCCCGTGTCGCGATCGCGACGGGGCTTGGGTTACTTGGTGGTCGGCTTGGCGGCGGTCTTCTTGCGCGCCACGACCTTCTTGGCCGGGGCGGGCGAAACGGCAGGGCGCGGAGCGGGTGCCGGCCGGGCGGCCGGCTTCGACCGAGGGGCCAGTGCCGGCGCGGAATTGGGTGCGCTGTCCCCGCCTTTGACGGCTTCTGCCAAGGACGCCACCTGCCGCTGCAGGGCAAGCAGGTCATTGCGCAGCCGCTTGTTCTCTCGGCGGCTCTCCTGGAGCCGGTCCTGGAGGGTGCGAAGCTCACTGCGGGTGGGCATGTTCAAGGCGCCGAGGGACTCGTCCACCATCACCGACATGCGGTGCTTGAGTGCCATCTGGGCGTTGATCAGATGTCCGTGGATGCGGGCGTACTCCGGGGTGATGACCTCCTCCCCGTAGACCTCTTCGCAACAACGGACCCAGTTGTCATAGATGGCGCGTGCGGAGTCGATGCTCTTGCCGCTGTCGACAATGCTCTGCAGATAGCCGCGCATGCGCTCGATCGACTTGATGCCCAGCTTGGAGTAGAAACCCAGGTAGTCCTGCAAGGCCTTCTGGTAGTCCAGGGTGCGCCGCATCAGGTCCTGGTATTGGGACTGCTCCTCGCGGGTGTAGCCGAGGCCCGGGGCGGAGAGGACCCGGTCCACGTGTCCCCGCACCGGGTCATGGGGCATGTTGCGCAGGATATCGCCGGGGATGGGCGACATGGAGGACATCATGCGCTGCCAGTTGTCGTAGGGAAGCTCCCAGAACGCCATCATGCGGTGGAGGGAGTCTCCGCCGTCCGCCATCGAGCCCGTGAAGCGGCCCTGCATGTCCTCCAGGGTCTTCATCAGTGCCGACCAACCGTCGGAGGCGGTACTGCCGCCGGCACCCGGCAGGAAGGTCTCGGCCATGCGGAAGAACGTCTTTCCCTGCTCCATCATCTTCTCCACGAAGTCCTTGGATGCCTCCGGTGCCGCCGGCGCGAGTGCCTGCCACCAATGGTCCAGGGCGGACTCCCACGGCTTGGTCAGGTCGCCTCCGCTCATCCCCATGGCCTTCTGGCTCATCTCGGTCCAGCTGTCCCAATACTTGCGCTGGAGGTCCAGCCAGTCATCTGAAAACAAACCTTCTTTCTTCACGTTCCGGCCTCCTCGGGTGTAGGTGGAAAAAAGCTAGCACGTAAAATTGTGCACTGCAACAAACTCGGCTATAGTTGGCCTGGAGGAGGATCAGACGGGGCGCGCGAACCCCGCACAGAGAACGTCGACCGGGACGCGTTCCCCGAGGTCAACCCGGGTTCCCGCTGGGCATGATGTCACCAGCCCGCGCCTCGATCCTGCCTTTGTCACATCCGGCTTCCACCCCTGCAGAAAGGCAGAACCACCCATGACCGACAACATCGTGATCGTCGCCGCGGTCCGCACCGCGGTCGGCAGCTTCGGCGGCAGTCTTTCCTCACTTCCAGCGACCGAGCTCGGCTCAACCGTGCTGAAGGCGCTCCTGGAACGTACCGGTGTCAAGCCTGACCAGATCGACGAGGTGATCCTGGGCCAGGTGCTCACCGCTGGAACGGGCCAGAACCCGGCGCGCCAGACCGTCATCAAGGCGGGTCTGCCCGTCGAGGTCCCGGCGATGACCATCAACAAGGTGTGTGGCAGCGGGCTCAAGGCGGTGCATCTGGCCATGCAGGCGGTGGCGTGCGGCGATGCCGACATCGTGATTGCTGGCGGCCAGGAGAGCATGAGCCAGTCCCCACACGTGCTGCCGCGTTCGCGCGAGGGCCAGCGCATGGGGGATTGGAAGATGGTGGACTCCATGATCGTCGATGGGCTCTGGGACGCCTTCAACCAGATCCACATGGGAACGACCGCCGAGAACGTCGCCAAGAAGTACCAGTTCACCCGCGAGGCCCAGGACGCCTTCGCCGCGGCCTCCCAGCAGAAGGCGGAGGCGGCCATCAAGTCCGGGCGATTCCTCGACGAGATCGTCCCGGTCAGCATCCCCCAGCGCAGGGGTGACCCGGTGGTCTTTGCCCAGGACGAGTTCCCGCGCCCCGGCACCACGGCGGAGTCCCTCGCAAAGCTGCGCCCCGCCTTCGATAAGGAGGGCACTGTGACCGCCGGCAACGCCTCTGGTCTCAACGACGGCGCCGCCATGGTCATGGTGATGAAAGAGTCCAAGGCTGGGGAGCTGGGTCTAACCCCCATGGCGCGGATCGTCGCCTTCTCGTCCGCGGGTGTGGATCCCGCCATCATGGGCACCGGCCCCATACCGGCCTCCACCGAGTGCATCAAGAAGGCCGGCTGGACTCCGGCTGACCTGGATCTGATCGAGGCCAACGAGGCGTTCGCCGCCCAGGCCATGTCAGTCAACCAGGACATGGGTTGGGATCTCTCCAAGGTAAACGTGAACGGCGGGGCCATCTCCATCGGCCACCCCATCGGCGCATCCGGCGCCCGGGTGCTGGTCACGTTGCTCCACGAGATGCAGAAGCGCGACGCCAAGAGGGGTCTGGCGACCCTGTGCATCGGCGGTGGTCAGGGCGTGGCCCTGGCGGTCGAGCGGACTTGAGCGACCGGGGCGGCGCGCTCAAGTGCCGCCCTCCATCGTTCGGGTCATGCCCGTATTGACCTGGGACCAACTTCAGGTGCGGGTTCACCCACTCGGACAGGTGCCATGAGCAGCCAACGCATCATCAAGAAATACCCTAATCGGCGCCTGTACGACACCCAAGTCAGCCGCTACATCACCCTGGCCGATGTCCGTGGCCTGGTCATGAGCGCCACACCATTCAAGGTGTTGGACACCGCCAATGACGCGGACATCACCCGCTCGATCCTGCTGCAGATCATGTTGGAGGAGGAGAGTGGCGGCGAGCCCCTCTTCAGCGCCAACATGCTCGCCCAGATCATCCGTTTCTACGGGGGCACCCTGCAGGGGCTCTTCGCCCGCTATCTGGAAAACTCCCTGGACCTCTTTGCCACGCAGCAGCAGCAGGTGGCCGAGTCCTGGGGGGAGAACCCGTTTGAGGCGGCGACCCGCATGACCGAGCGAAACATGGAGCTGTGGTCCGACATGCAGGCAGAGCTGATGCGAGCCGCCGGATTCGGGTCGGGCGCCGGACGCAAGACGACCAAAGGGGACGAAGGCGATACGTCGTCCTAAATCGCGCCCCGGAGCTCGATGACCCGGCGCGGACCTCTTGTCCTCTCGGCGCGGCGCCCCAGCATGCCTGACTTCCCGTCCCTCCGCGCAATCCTCACGATTGAGAATTTTCTTGTTGACAGCCGATTGTGCGGCAATTATTGTGCACTGCAACAAATGCTGCACTGCACAAACGTCTGGAGACATCCCATGACTGCCAACGAAACCATGAACACCGTCAACGAGATGACCAACAAGGGCTTCGAGCGCATGACCGGCCTCGGCGAGCTCAACCTGCGCATCTTCGAACGGCTGGCCGCCCGTCAGATGGACACCGTCAACCTCTTCATGGAGCACGGAATCCGTGTGATGAAGCTGGCGACCGAGTCCAAGGGCTACAACGAGCTGTTTAAGGGTCAGGTGGAGGCCACCAAGGAGCTGAGCGAGCGCCTGATGACCGAGACCAAGACCAACATGACCTTGGCCGGCGAGGTCCGCGACGACTACCGTCATTGGTTCGAGAAGAACCTGGCGGAGGTCGGCTCCGACCTGCGCAAGGCCGTCCCGACTGCCGCCTAAGGATACACAGCAAATTGGATAGTCCAGGGATGGACCACCCCGTCAGACGCCACAGCAAGAGATCCTGAGGAAAGAGAGAATGGCTCGAGTTGCACTGGTCACCGGCGGTATCGGCGGCATCGGAACCGCGATTTGCACCCGCCTCGCGAACGACGGCTGCGTCGTGGTGGCGAACTATCACCCGTCTGAGGCCGCGGCAGCGGAAGATTGGATGGCGGAGCATGTCGCCGAGGGACTGAGCATCCACATCATTGCCGGCGACGTGGCCTCATTCGAGGACAGCGCCCGTATGGTGTCGGAGGTAACGGCCGCGTATGGACCGGTGGACATCCTGGTGAACTGCGCCGGGATCACGCGCGACAAGACCTTCAAGAAGATGGAGCCTGCCCAGTGGGAGGCGGTGATCAACGTCAACTTGAACAGCGTCTTCAATGTGACACGCCCGGTCTGGGAAGGCATGTTGGAGCGTGGATGGGGGCGTGTGATCAACATCTCCTCCGTCAACGGACAGCGCGGCCAGTTCGGCCAGGCCAACTATTCCGCCGCCAAGGCGGGCATGCACGGCTTCACCATGGCCCTGGCCCAGGAGGGCGCGGCAAAAGGCGTCACGGTCAACACGGTTTCTCCCGGCTATGTCGAAACGGCGATGACACTCGCCATGGACGACAGCGTCCGCAATGCAATCATCGGCGGCGTGCCGATGCGACGTATGGGCACCCCGAGGGAGATCGCCGCTGCGGTGTCCTTCCTGGCGGCCGAAGAGAACGGCTATGTGACCGGTGCCAACCTGCCGGTCAACGGTGGCCTTTTCATGAATTGAGCGGGGCGGCGACACGTAGACCACCAAGCGTCCCCCCAGGACCTCCTCAACCGAGTCCTCCTCGTCTCTCTCACAACGAGACGTTCCAGCCCGGCCCGCGCCGGGCTTTTTTTACGGCGGTGGAAGCTCCGCTCCGTTAAGAGCGCTTCCCAGCGACGCCCCCACGCCAGCGTCACCGGCGTGACGAATCCCTCCGGGTTTCCCGCCTGCACCCAGGACGCAAAGGCGGCTTGCCGCGCGAGGAATTCTGTCCTGGCCCCATCGGCGGGCGTGCGACGGTTGGTGTTAAAAGACGGGGAACAGATCGAGCCAGGGGTTCGGGGTCCGTGCCCCGCCTCGGCTCGTCACCCGAATTTGATCCCCCACCTTCATCCGGCTGAACAGGAACCGGGCGTCCTCGTACCGCAGGCGCACGCAGCCGTGGGAGTCCGCGTAACCCGGTAGCCAACCCTCATGCACGAAGTAGGGTCCATAGAACTGGAGCGAGTACGGCATGGGCGTGTTCTGGTCGAAGTAATTGGTGTATTTGCCGGAGCGCTTGTTCTTCTCCTTGCTCAGAACGCGAAAGTCCCCAGTCGGTGTCGGGTGCTCCGCGGATCCGGAGGACAGCGGCCCGTTGGCCAACACTCGGTTGTCCTCCACGTACTCGAAGCTCTGGGAGTCCAGGAAGATCGTCAGGGACCGGGAGTTCGCCTGCGGGAGGGCATAACGAGGGTCCTCTTCGGCGGGGCCGCGCGGAATGGGCCTGCCTGCCTGAGTCGTCATGGCCGGCGTTTGCGGCTGATGGGCGCAGGCGGCGCTGAGCAGGGCGACAGCGATAAGGGTGACTATTCGATAGGTGCGCATGGTACTGCCGGCGCCGGGGCTAATTTGTATGCTGCGATTTCACCGCCCCGGCTGCCTTCGGTGCCAAGGGTGTCTGTCCTCCCGCTCGAGAACCGCGAACGGGTGCCGGTTTCTTTCCTACGCCTCTCGGAAATTGGGGATCCGGAGGTCGGAATCGAGCGCGCCCGGGCCTTCGCAGCGACGAAGGCGTCAATCGGGTCGATGAACAAGACCCCGTCAAGGGTGATTCAGAAGCGCGACACCGGTCCCTGCTGCGAAAGCCAATAGAAGTGGTAGGGCGGGACAACGATGCGGCCATTGAAAAAGGCGGGTGTCTGGCCGCTTGCCAGATCCTGCAGCTGGCCCAAGCGGAAGAGCCCACGGCTGCCCAGTCCCTCCAGGTCCAGGTACTGGGGGGCAGCGTCGAAATTGGCCACGACCAGCACCGCCTCGGCCTGCAGCGTGGGGTGGGTGCGCAGGAAGGCAAAGAGGTGTGGGTTCTCCACGTCGATCAGCTCGCGGTTGTTGAAATCCGCGAATGCGGGGGTGGTCTTGCGCACGGCGATCAGTCGTTTGAGGCCGTCGAAGATGCGTTGCTCCACGGTGCCGTGATTGCGGCGCTGCTCGGCGCGCTCCCAGTCGATGCGGGGTCGGTGGATCCAGCGGGTGTCGCCGGCCTTGCTCGCGTCGTTGAGGAACGAGTCGTCATTGCGGGTGCCCAGCTCGTCCCCGTACCAGAGCAGCGGGATGCCGCCGAAGGACAGAATCATGCCGTGTAGGGTGAGAATCAGATCGATGGCGTGGTCGACGGCTGCCTGGTCCTGGATCTCCAGGGCGGTCTCCAGGCCGGCGAGCGAGGCGAGCGCCCCCGCGATACGGGCATCCCCAGTCTTGAGATTGACGCCGAATGGCCGGCCGCGGGCCGGAGAGTCGTCAAAGCTTCCCGTGAACCAGTCGATCAGGAACTGGCGGTGGGCATGAGGCTCGTAGCCGCAGGCGCGGATGTCGGAATCGTCGAAGCCCAGGCCGATGTCGTCGTGGCAACGGATATAGTTGAGCCAGGTGGCACGGTCCAGCTTGTTGGGCAGGCTCTTGAGTCCTTGGGTCAGGAGCCGCGCGTTCTTGGTCGCCACCGCGTCCCACAGTAGCGCCATGAAGGTGGCGTTGTAGGCGATCTCGCACTCCTTGGCGATCACCGCGTCCTCGCCGAAATATTTGATGATCTCGAGCGGCGCGACGATGGCCTCGGCGATGAACGCGACGCCGGGGGCCACGACCTGACAGCAGTCCTTCATCATCTGCAGGATCAGGTGGGCCTCGCGCTGATTCTGGCAGTTGGTGCCGATCTTCTTCCACAGGAAGGCGACCGCGTCCAGCCGCACGATATCTGCTCCCCGGTTCGCCCAGAACAGGATGATGTCCACCATCTCGATGAACACCGAAGGATTGGTGTAGTCCAGGTCCCACTGGTAGGAGTTGAAGACCGTCATGACCCAGCGAGCCATCTGTTCGTCCCAGGTGAAGTTGCCGGGAGAGGTCTCCGGGAAGATCTCCGGCATGGTCTCCTCGAACATGTCCGGAACGTCCCGGTTCGGGAAGCAGAAATAAAAGTCCTGGTAGGTCTGGTCTCCGGCGCGGGCTTGCTGGGCCCAGGGGTGCTCGTCGGAGGTGTGGTTCACCACGACGTCCAGGGTGAGCAGCATGCCGCGCTTGCGCATGGCGGCGCCGAGCTCGCACAGGTCGTCCAGGGTGCCGGCGCGGGGGTCGATGTCGCGAAAGTTGCTCACGGCGTAGCCGCCGTCGCTGGCACCCTGGGGGCATTTGAGGATAGGCATCACGTGGACCATGTTGACGCCCAGCTCGGACAGATAGGGCAGCCGGTCCTGGAGCCCATTGAGGTCGCCGGCGAAGCCGTCCGTGTAGAGCGCCATGCCCACCCACTGCTCGGAGAGGAACCAGGTGTGGTCTTCCTCCCGGGCCATGTCGACTTGCTTAAGCACGGTCGGCCGGTCGATATAGGCCTGGGCCAGCCGCTCGGTGAGATGGACCATCTGCTCCTTGAAGTCCGGGCGGCGGCCGTAGAGCTGATGGAACAGGGTGTGGATGGCGTAGAAGTTGGCGCCGAGCCGGGTATAGAAGTGACGTAGGTCCTCGGCCTCGATCTCGGGGCGAAATTCGTCCAGCACATCGTTCAGCAGGGCGTGGGAGACCTGTTCGTACATAGTTGGTGTGACTCAGGCGTCGGATTCAGGATTGGCCGCTGTGAAGGCGCCGATGTTCAATCTCAGGAGCTCCCCACAATGGGTTCGTTCGGGGTAGGGGGCAATTCAGGACGCGGTCCCATCCTGGCTTACACCGCCGCGCCTGGGATCTAAGGGGATGCCAGCCCCCATCGCTCGATGAAAGGCTCATAGAGGGCTGGATCCGCGGCGGTGGCGCCACGCTGGCCGACGATCCGGGCCGCGAAGGACTGCGCGCGCTCTAGGGTGGTGGCCAGCGGCCAGCCGCGCCGGATCCCGAGGATGGAGACGGCGGCAAAGGCGTCACCCGCGCCGACGGCGTCCACGACCTGGATGTCGGCCGGGGGTGCAACGGTCACAGGGCCGTCCGCGGCGGTCAGACCAAGCGCCCCCTTGGCACCGAGGGTGACGATCAGCCCTTCGAGTCCGTGGGCCTTCAGGAAGGCCGCGGCACGGGCTTGCAGGTCCCCCTGGCTTTGCGGCTGGCCCGCGCCGGACAGGAGGTCCAGCTCGTCCCGATTGAGCTTCACCCAGTCCGCCCCGTCCACCAGGGCGAGGACCTGTTTCTTGTTCCACCAGGGGTCGCGCAGATTCACATCGAGGAAGACTCGCTTCGGCGCCCCGGCCTTGACGGCCTCAAGGGCCTCGACCGAAACGGGCCCACGCAAGGCGAGAGTGCCGTGATAGAGCAGCTCGCAGCTCAGTCGGCTGCGCGGCGGCTGAATGTGGTCATAGGCGCGCTCGGGGACGATGTCGTAGCTGGGCTCGCCGTCCACCAGGGTGATGGTCACCTCGCCGGTGGGATGATCGGGGTCGGTGTCCAGCCCGCCCACATCCATCCCCCAGTCGAGCATGGCCTCGCGGATCTGGTGGCCGGGTGCATCATCGCCCACCGAGCTCTTGAAATAGGGCATCTCGCCGAAGGCGTTGAGATGCCAGGCGACGTTGAAGGGTGCGCCACCGAGCACCTCGTGGCCATCGGGGAACCGATCGAAGAGGACTTCTCCGAAGACACAGATGGCAGCTTGGGGCATGGATGGATCTCTCGATTGCTCGGGGCGGGCGATTGCTCGGGGCGGGTGTTGGCCCTGGCAGAGACAAGGCGGCTCCGGGCCGCCCGAGGTGATGGCTCGCGATCAGGACGTCGGCAACAGTTCCGGGTGGAAATGCGCCACCCCTTCAAGAATACCCGCGCTGTAGTTTCCGTTCATCCCGCCCCAGCCGCCGACCGCCTCGTAGAGCCGTTCGGCGCAGCCGCGTGTCTCCGCCAGGCGTTGCGCCTCTTCGCGCACTGCCGGGTGTCCATTGGCGACCAGCACGGACGGGATGGGGCTCGCCAGCACTTCAAGATCGTTACCGCTGTCGCCCGCAAACAGGGTGGTGACCTCGCTGTGCCCGGTGAGCCCCATCAGGAAGACGATTGCGTGGTACTTGGTGGCGCACTCGGGGAGCACGTCCAGGAGGCCAAGGCCGGCGGCCTCGTCGATGCTCCAGATCAGACTGACCCGAACGCCGGCGGGTGCAAGACGTTCTCGCACGCGATCGATCAGGGCCTTGTGATCCAGATCTGCCCGGGTGTAGTAGCTCAGCTTGAAGCGGCTCTGCTTCTCCGGCTCCTGGAGCCGCAGCCCCTCGACGCCCTGGATCAAGGCGGCGAGTGCGGCGTGATCGGCGCCGCCCCAGTCGGCCGCGATGATCTCCTCCCAGTCGCGCGTCCTGCTCCAAGCGCCGTCTCTGACGCGATGGATGCTGGTCCCCACGTCCCCGATGACATATTCCGGCATGGGGAGCCTGTAGTCCCGAATGGCCTCCTCCACCAGGGCGCGATGCCGGCCGGTCACGTAGGCGAGCGTCACCCCGAATTCGGTCACGAATCGCTGGAAGCGTTCCCGCGCCCCCGGGGACTCCGGCTCAGCTCCGTTGGGAATCAGGGTGCGGTCCAGGTCGGTGCAGAGTAGGAGTGGACTCACGGCTCGACCTCCGGTACCCGGCAGGTGCTGAAGAAATCATAGTGGTCGATCGCCTCCAGGATGCCGAAGGCATAGGGTCGCTCGGCGAAATAGACCCGCTCCAGGTCCGCGAGCTGGGACAACTCCTCGTGGTGGCGGTTGGCGACCACGACGGCCAGGGTGTTGCCGCGCATCATGTCCTCGTCCGCGCCCGAGCCCCCCGCGACCAGGATGTGCTCCAGCGGGATCCCGAAGCGGTGGGCCACATAGCGCAGTGCCTGACCCTTGCTGGCCCGGGTCGGGATGATGTCCAGGTACTGTCCGAATGAGTGCACGACGTTGGCAGTCAGGTCGCGTGTGCGCAGCAGCGTGGTGATCTCTTCCACCGACGGGGCCACGGCCGGATCATACAGGTAGGAGATCTTGAAGCGGCTTTGCTCGATGCTGGGCTGGCGCGTGAGGCCAGGCAAGTCCTTAAGGGCACGTCGCACCGCCGTGGGCTTCCAGAGATGGTCCACATGCTCGGACCAATGGCCGTCCGGCACCAGGTGGGCGGCATAGTGGATCTGCGTGCCCAGACTGGTGATGAGCACGTCCGGGATGGGAATGCGGTGACGCTTCAGCACGGCCAGGGCGGAATCGAGCCGACGTCCGGTGGCGATGCCGAAATTGGTGCAACGGCGGTTCCTGCGCATCGTCTGGGCGAACTGCTCCACCCCCTGCGGGTCGCCGAGCAGACTCTGGTCCAGATCGGTGAAGAGTGCCCGGTCCCGATAGATGAGGCTGCGCCGCATGGGCCGGGTGTCCGGGATGGGGGCGTGGTGCTCCAGCAACGGCTGGACGCGCTCCAGGTAGGTCTCGGCATGGGCGGCCCAGGCGTAGTGCTTGCGCACGCCGGCGAGTCCCTGCTCCGAGAAACGCTGCCAGGTCTCGGAATCGCTCAGGATCTGCGTCAGGGCGTCGGCGATCGCGCTGGTGTCGAGTGGGTCCACCAGCAGACCATTAGCGCAGTTGCCGATGATGTCCACCGGCCCGCCGTTCTCCGTCGCCACCAGCGGAAGGCCGCTGGCCGCCGCCTCCAGGAGGGTCAGCCCGAAGGGCTCAGTCAGCGCCGGATTGATGAAGACGCCCTTTGAGGCGCTCGCCAGGCGGTAGATCTCCGGTACCTGTTCGGCACGATGATGCTTGGGAATGGCGACCCGTCCGTAGAGGTCATAGGCATCCGCCAGCAGCAAGAGCTCGGTGAGGACCCCGGAGGCGCCTTCGTCCAGGTCGCGGATGTCGTCCCGGTTTCCGGCGACGATCAGCAGGTTGGCGAGCTCCTGCAGCGCGGCGGATTCACCATAAGCCTGGACCAGGGAGGCGATGTTCTTGCGGGGGTCGGCGCGGGACAGGGCGAGGATCAGGGGCTTGGCCGGGTCATCAAGGAAGCGGTCGATCTCCTCGGCGAACTCGGAGGCCGGCTCGCCCTCCGCCGGGGGCCGGAACTGGGTGAGGTCGGTCCCCGGCGGGATGACCACCATGCGGTCCGGTTGGTAGTAGTCGTAGAGCCCGTACTGTTCCTCGATCTCGTTGTGGGTGCTGGTGATCACCAGGTCGGCGGTGGCCAGCGTCTCCTCCTCTGCGTCGATTCGCCGCACCATGTTGTAGCGCTGGTCGATGTCCTCGCCGTCCATGCCCGCCGCCAGCAGCCGCTGGCGCTTGTCGCGCCCCAGCGAATGGCCGGTGTGGACCAGTGGGATCCCGAGCAGGTGCGAGAGCCGCACCCCCACGTAGCCCGCGTCGGCGTAGTGGCTGTGGATCAGGTCCGGCCAGCGGCCCTGCTCGCGCAGCCAGTCGTGGAGGTTGTCCACCAGGGCGTCCAGGTGGTCCCACAACTGCTCCTTGGGCAGGTAGCCCTCGGGGCCGGCGTCGATGCGCACGATGCGCGCCTTGTAGGACAAGGACTCGATGGGGATCGCGTAGTCCGGGCTCACCGCCGGGTCCAGTACCCGCCGGGTGACCAGGTCCACCTGGGCGACGTCCGCCCGCTCACCCAGGGCGCGCGCCAGGTCCACCACGTATTTGGTCTGGCCGCCGGTGTCGGCGTCGCGTCCCAGCTCCAGATCCTGGCCCCGAATCAGGCCGTGGATGCTGAGCAGCAGGATGTACATCGCATGTCCCCATTGGTTCCGCCCCGTTCGGGATCATGGTAGCACGCCCGCCGTGAGTACCTCGCACGCGCCGGACTGGCGCTGCCGCCGAGTGGACATGAATGCGAGCGAGCCCGCTATCGGTCCCGCCCGGGCTTCGCCATAATCGGCCCGTGGACGCCAGGCTGGACGACTTCCTCTCTCGCTACCTCCTGCTCGACTTGGAGACCGCCCCCAATGGCGAGATCCACAAGATCGGCGCCATGCGGGGCAAGCAGACCTTCCGGCGCCAGGGGTGCCTTGACGCTCACCGACCGTCGAAAATGAGCGACAGCAGGGCGCGAGGTCTGCTCATGGCGACATAAGCCTCCACCCCCGCGTTGTGGCCGCCGCTGGTATCTGGCAGATCGAGCACAACGACAGCCTCGTTTTCGAGTCCCTTAAAGTGGCCAATCTCTGCGAAGCTGATGCCATCCGGTGGGAAACTGCGCATCGAATACTCGTCCAGCAACCTGATGTTGGACCGCAGCCCGGCCGGCAGTAAGGCCGCTGCAGAATCGTTGAATGACCGCGGCGACAAGATGCTGATGTCGTCCGGGCGCAATCCGCCGCGATCGATGAGGCGCTCGATCTCTCCTTGGAGGACTTGCGCGGCCTCCCGTTTCGAGTTCACGCGACAGTGCCGGACTTGGGGTCCGTCTCCGGTACCGCGCACCCCCATGTCCGCTCCCAGGGATGCCTGCACCCGCTCCAAGATCTGGCGCGTATTGCGGCAGTTGGTCTTGAGCTGTACCCGGGTTGGACCGCAGCGTTCGAGCAGGGCCAGGGCATCGGGGTCCGGGGCACCGAAGAACCCGGCCTGGTTGTTGATGTCGTGAAAGAAACACCAGCGCCCCTGCTCCAGGCCGCCGGCGAGTACCCCATCGAGCCGGTCCAGGGTCGTCCGGTCCAGAAGGTCTTGGCCCTCGTCCACGATGAGGGCTTCGAAGCTTTCGATGGCTAGCCGGCCTGCGGCAACCGCCGCCGCCTCTGGGACACAGACGGTAACCCCCGGGATAGCGAAACGGGTCGCCAACCAGTGCCGCAGCCAGGGCGAGCGGCACACGAGCAGAACCTTGAGCCCCGTCGCCGCCCAGCGCCGGGCCAACTCCAGGGCCAGGAAGGTCTTGCCGGTACCCGCGCCTCCGGAACAGATGACCCGAGGGTTGGCCTCTGCCACATCGACCATCCACATTTGGTCCTCGGTCAGGGCGGCGACCCGGCACTCCACCTCTTCCATGCGAACGTGCAATGGAATGGCGACCTCAACCTCCGGACGCAGGAAGCGCTTGACCACCGCGATGGCGGCGTCGTCCGGCTCCGGGCCTAGCCGAGGGTCCTTGCGCCGCCAATACCCGAACAGCCCGGTCAGCCAGCGCTCCAGATTGCGCGAGGTCCTGACGTCCGCCAGCATCTCGGGGTCCCACTCCGCCCCTCCCTGATCCCAGTCGCAGTCTGGAAAGATGACTCCATAGCCGATGGTGAAGCGTGACCAGATCGACCCCGGGAGTTCACGCTTGAGCTTGTCCAACAGCCCGTGAAGGGCGGATTGGGCCTGTCGGAAGGGTCCTTCCGGCGATGCATGGGCCTCGCCGGTGCGCCCTTGGTATTCCCAAACACCGGCGTGGCAGGCGACGCCGCCGCCCTTGACCTCCAGCACCAGGATCCCAGGCCGACCGACAACGAGGAAGTCGATCTCACCGAAGCGTTTGTAAGCGTGTTGGGTGAGATTAAGGGAATGGAAGGCCGTCAGCCGATGCCTCTCGTCATGGGCGAAGGCGGCCTTCAGGCGGTCGAACACGAGCAGTTCCGCCCGACTCTTGGTGTCGTGGGGTGTCGCGGGGATCATTTGCATGGTGGACGCGCCCTAGCTGCCGAGATCGGCGCGGACTTCAGTATCGAGCCTGAGCGGTATGGCCGCCTCGGCGAGCCGTGCGAAGAGGCCCTCCCGGTCGATCTCGGTGGTCACGGCCTTGACCTCGCCATCCAGCAGGATGTGCGCGCCGCGGCCGTCCACCTGAAGCCGGTATTCCCCCTTGCCGAGGTTGATGCGGGTCTGCATGACCTGGCTCCAGCCCATGCCCCGGGCGAGGGTGAGGGCGCCGGCTTGCTGGGTCTTGCTCCACCCGTCCTCCCTGGGCCAAAGCAGCTCGCGCAAGGGTCGGACGCGTTCTGGAGCTGGCCCCAGCTCTAGACCGGTCTGCTGATGACGCTGAGCCAGGGCGGCCATGCGGTGGGTCACGGCCTCGCGCAGCCCGGGCTGGGCCCGCATCTCGGCGGGCAACCCCATCCACCCCGAGCGCGCCCCGAACAGGGCCGCAGCAATCACGGTGTCCATGCCGGTCAGGAGCGGTTGGCGCATGTCCAGCAGGTCTTGGCATGCCTCGCGCAGAAAGAACAGGATGAGCCCCCGGGAGAAGGGCTTGGTGTGGCGAGTCAGCAAGGCCGACACGGTGTCGCCGCCGAGGCCGACGATGCCCCGCAGGTCTCCGCCGAGTCGCTCCAGGGCCGACTGCCATTTGTCCTCGGGCAGGTGCCGACGCTGGGCCTCCAGCACGTCCAGGACCGCCTGACGGGGGTCCAGGGTCAGGCCCGTTGCACTGGAACCTACACTGGACTGGTTGTCCCTCCGCACCTTGGCATCGATGACGCCTTGCAGGGTCTCCAAGAGCAGACGCCCCTGGATGTCCTGCCCGTCCGCCGGACCGGCCATGCTGGCCCAACGACTCAGAGCCGCCAGCAGGGGTTCCTTGAGGGCATCGGTCTGTCGCTCGGGGTCGGTTGGATCCCACAGGAGGCGCCCAGCATCCACCAGGCTGTCGTCCCGGTTGCCGAGGGCAAAGAGCAGGCCCAGGGTGGCGCCAATCCCTGCGACCGCGTGGATCGGCTCGTCCCGCTCCGGCAGCACCCCGGCCGCCGGGGGCCAGGGGACCTTGGATGCGGCGGTGAACAACTTCGGCTTCACCTGCCGCTTGTAGGACGCCATGGGGACATTGGCATAGTCCGACGCCTCGTCCAGGGTCGCGGCGCTGTCTTCCTTGGACGCGAACAGGATGGCCTGGATCCAGGTAGCCGGGAGCGGGGCTGGGACAAACAGGACCTGCTCCGCCCCAGTCAGTCCCTGGGGAAACAGCAAGGGGCGTATCTCGCCGTCCGACCCCATGGCCTGGACCGGCCCCTCGAGCCCCGAGAGGTCGAGGGCGGCCGCCACCCGGCGCAGATGCCCCGCCTCGCTCACCGCCAGGTCCAGGGCTTCGCCGGGGATGGCCGCGGCGAACAAGGGCAGCCAACCTGGGCAGATGGACAGGACATCCTGGTAGTACTTGCGGCCGAACCCCTTGGGACCCGTGATCACGCCGGCGGCGAGCAGATACATCAGGTTGAGCTGATTGGTGGGCAGGTGCCAGGTCAGGCGCGGCGGCGCTGGGGCCGCGGTCGGCGCCAGCACCGGGGCGTGGCCGAACAGGTCGTTGCCGGTATCGCTCACGGTCACCTCCAGCGACGAAGGACGTCGGGGTCCGTTGGCAGAATGGCCTCGGCGGGGCAGGGGCGGTCAGCCTGGCGCAGCATCACCACCCGCTCCCTGGCGCGGGAGACCATCACGTAGAAGCGCCGCCGCAGATCGTCCATCTGGGGCTTGTCGTCGGGGCGGCAGCGAAAGCGGTCGATGTCGGCGAGGATCACGCTATCGAACTCCAGGCCCTTGGCGGATTGGGCATTGATGACGAAGACGCCGCCCTCGGTGAAGCGGTGATCGCCCCGGTCGCCGCCGGCGGCGTAGGTGACGATGCGCGGCCGGCCATGATCCAGTTCGACTGGGTGACCGCGCAGGGCCTCGATCCAGCGGACGCGGGTCTCGTTGTCCGGGGTAATGATACCGAAGAGCCGCGCCGGGTCCCGGTCGGCGGCCTTGAGGATGCGACTGACGACCTCCTCGAATCCCCATCGGCAGCGCGGACCATAGTCGACCAGAATCGGCGTCGTCGCCGAGCGCTCGGGGGAGGGCAGCCTGGTGCAGGGGCTTGCCGGGTCGTCCACGCAGAAGGCAAGGGCAAGGCGGGCGACCGGGTAGGCATTGCGGTAATTCTCCGCCAACTCGATGCGGTCTTGCGGATCTATGGCCAGGGCGTTGGCGATGTCCCGGACCGTGCTGTGATCGTCCGTGATCTGCTGGTTCTGGTCCGCCACCACGAAAAAGTGCTCGAAACCCAGCTCGGCCAGGGCGTGGTAGAAGCACGGCGGCATGTCTTGGCCCTCGTCGATGACCAGGAAGGGCGTGACCGGAGCGGGCAGGTCCGGCGCCGCCGCGATGGCATCGCCGATCGCCTTCCAGTCCAAGGCAAAGGCCCGACCGTCGATGACCGGGCAATGGTGTTTCAGGGCCGCCTTGAACACCGACCTGAACCAGCCGATCCAGGGGTGAGCGTTCACCTCCCCGCCCATCAGCTCCCGGCTCGCCTCCAACAACAGCCGGTTGTAGACGAGAAAGCCATAGTCCTGGGGCCCACTCGACGCTCCAGTGCTGGCCCTGTGATGCCGACGCGCCCGCAGGAGGGCGATCACCGACTTGCCGGTGCCGGGACCACCGACGATCAGGTGACAACCCTCCTTAGGCAAGAGTCGGACCCGTTCCTGATCCTTGCTTAGGTCCTCGATGTTGGGCAGAACGAAGCGACGTGCGGCCATGGGCCATGGCTGACGTCAGTCAACGGCGGCGGCGAAGGCCAACAGGGGCCGGACCTCGCCCTTGAGGTCACCCCGCACGAAGGTCCGATCCAGCAGGACGTTGCCGATCTGGCAGCTCGGCTCCGGGACCAGGGCGCAGGCGTGGCAGGCGGCCAGATTGAGCTGACTGGGACCCTGGCCCTCGTGCTCGGAGCAGACCGGGTCCAGGGAGCACCAATCGGCATGATCAAAGACGCTCGCCAGCAATGGCAGGAACCGCCTCGGCTCCCCCAGCTCCGCCAGGCCGCCGAGGGAGCCGACGATGTCGGGCACCGCCACATAGACCAGGATGCCGGCCATGGTCTGGTCGCCCTCGCCGCAATAGATGCGCTCACGGATCGAGGCGGCCGGGTAACCGGCCTGGGTCTCCAACTGCCGGATGAGCAGGTGGGCCAGGGTGTGCAACAGGATGAAACGCGGCGCAAGGGGCAGCACAGGGGCATCCGGAAAGCGCATCCCCGTACGTTCGAAACGCGCTTGGAGGTCGGCGGTCCGCGTCCTGATCCCGGGCTGTCGCGCCCACCCCTGGAGCATGGCTTCGTCGAGGGTGAAGAAGATGCCCTCGCCGTAGAGCTCGATGGCGGGCAACCAGTCCAGGCGACCCTCCAGATCCGGCGGGACCAGCCGGCCCTCGGCCTCGCCCGCTACGCTGTCCTGGGCGCTGGTCGGACGCAAGCCGTCGTCGAAGTTCTGGGCGATGCGGCTGAAACCGGTGAAGACCCGCACCTCCCGCAACCGGGTGACTGCCACCAGTCGGCTGACCGCCGCCAGGACGGCAGGCTGCGAGTGCCCAAGGGTCGCACCCAGGGCGCGCCAGGCCAGGGTCTGGTGGCGGGGGACGAAGTCCTCGCCGTCGGCCAGGTCCGGGATCTCCTCGGTCAGGGCCTGAAACTCCTTGGCCAGCAGACCACCGGGCGTCACTGCCTGGCCATAGAGGGGCCAGCCGGCCTGGATCTCACGCCAGGCGGCTTCGACCTCGGCCACCGGGCAGCGATACTCATCCGCCAGCCGGCGCAGCAAACCACGCAGCCCCAAGGGCGAGCGCGTCTGGTCGAGTTGGTCTCGATGCCCCCGATTGGCGTAGAGCAGGGCCAAGACGCCATCGCGGCGGATACGCGACTCCGGCGGGATCACCAGGGCCGTGCGCACCCTCGGGAAGTACAGGCGTGCGTCATTGACCTCGATGATCATGGCTGGCGCCTCGCTGCTGACGTCGGACCCGGTATTGGACCAAGGCTGGCGACGGGCATTTGACCCCGGCAGCCGTTGCCGCGGGTCCAGCCGCGCACCGGCGCCGCATCGGTCGCAACTCAACAGCCAGCGCAACCCATCGGTTCGGTCGCGCCTCAGACGAAGGTAGCTGAGCTCGCGGTCTTCCCGGCAGTCCTGCCCGTTGCGTGCTTCCTGGTGGGCCAGGAAGTGCCAGGGTAGCTCGCGCAACCCTCCCTCGGCGTGGGCGACGACCCAGGCGACCTGATGCAGCCGCGGTCGCCCCTCGCAGTGGCAACGGGGATCGACGCCCGCTCCAGCGTCTTCACCAGCCGGGTCCGCGGCACGACGCCAGGGCCACCAGTGCAAGAGGCCGCAGCGGGGGCAGCGTGTCCAGCCGGGGAAGCGCAGAGCCGGGACGCAGACGCCGTCGATGGCGCCATTCTGTAGCTCCCGTGCCAAGGGCGGCTGGCGCAGTTCCTGTTCGAGCCCCAAGGTCGCACGCAGCAGGTCCACGTAGCACAGGAGTTCCCCGCCGGGGCGGCCATCGCGGTCGGTCCATTGCCGGATGTCCTCGATCACGTAGAGATCGTCATCGGCCCGCATGACGGCGCCGACGCCGCTGTAGCCGAGCAGATGGGACCAGCGGGTTGGGATCAGGTGCCTCACAGGATCTTCACCAGGGCGGTGTGCTCGACATTGCGCATATTGTTGAGCGTGGCCCATAGGCCCTTGACCCGAGCCTCGTGACTGTAAAGCAGGCGCTGATCCCGCCGATCCCGATCGCCGCCACGATAGACCAGGCGCTCGCGTTGCACGCGACAACGTTCTGCTGCATCGGCCCACTGGGCGGCGAGGCTGTCGATGTGGGCGGCAGTATCCTCAGCGCGCCCCGGGTCGGCTTGCCGGCAGCGGACCTTCAGCCCCCCGATAAGCCGTGCGGTGGCCGGGTCCGCCGGATCGAAGGCACCGGCACGCTCGTTCGCCGTCAGGCGGCCGTCTGCATGGCGTACGGCGATAACCAGTGCCGCGTGCAGGGCCCGCAACCGTGCCTGGTAGGTGAAAGGGGTGACGCTGGTGGGCTCGACGAAGCGGTAAAAGGACTCGTGGTAGGCGCGGAAGCTCTCGTAGTGGGAAAGGCTGCGGGCCTGGTCCCGGTAATAGTTGGCGACGACGACGCCCGGAACCTCGGCTCGGCCGACCCGGCTGCTGGCCTGGATGTATTCCGCTGTGGTCAGGGGCTGGCCGTTGATGACCATGGTCGCCAACCTGGGGACGTCGAGTCCCACCGAGACCATGTTGGTGGCGAGCACCAGGTCCAGTGCCTGCGGTGCCTCGCGCGGCAGCCGCAGGCGGTCGAAGGTGCGGGCGTTGTCGTCGGCCGACATGTGGCTGGTGAGCTGGGCGAGGCGCTCCGCCAACTGCTGGCGGCGACGCCAGTCGACTCCGCGCGCTGCCGACTCAGCGTCAGGGTCCGAGCCTGCCTCCCGTCGGCGTTCGACCTCCTCGGCTTGGTAGCGCGCCATGAGGGTCTCGACATCCTGTAGGGCATTTCGGCTGATGCCTACCCCCTTGAGGCTGCCGTGGTAGACCAGGAGCGTCCACCAGGCGTCCAAGAGGGCCGGCGCATCGGCACCGGCCACCTCGAACAGCACCTCCGGGGCCGCCAACAACGCTGCCGCCAGGGGCGCCAGGCAGTGAGCTCGATCCCGTGCCGGGGCCAGGTAGCCGACATAGAGCCTTCCCGGCTTTTCGGACAAGGGCAGGGTCCGGGCGAAATAGGAGTCCTCGCAATCTAGTCCCGGCGGGGGAAAGACCGCTGCCTCGCGCCCATAGAGCCGCTCCACCTGCTCGCGGGCCATCCGGATAGTGGCGGTGGAGGCGATGTATTTGGGATGCACCCCGCGCTCGACGAGGACGGTTTCGAGCCCGGCCTCGTAGAGCCCGGCCACCGAGCCCAGCGCACCGGCGATCAGGTGCAGTTCGTCCTGGATGATCAACTCCGGCGGGCGATTGCCGTGACGTCCGAAGAAGGCCGTGCTGCGCTCCTCCCAGGCCAGCCGGGCGAACTTGTCAATGGTGGCGAGCAGCAGGGTCGGTGGGGCCTCGTAGAGTGCGGCATCGACGATGTTGCAGGGCAGACCGCCGTCTGTGTCTGCGCCGAACCCGCAGGCGGGGTTGGTGCACTTGAAGCGGAAGTGCTGCGGCCCCGCATCGTAGTTGCGGGCCGTGTCGAAGGGGGCTGCGCACCAGGGACAGGACTCCAGGACCAAGAGGCTCGGGGCGCGGGTGCCGTCCCCGATGGCCTGATCCAGCGCCAACTTGGCATCGGCGAAGCTGTTGGGGCTCGATGCGCCGCCGACCCAGAGGCCCAGGGTGATGGGCTCGGCCCCGAATTCCGGCCTATCCCGCCGCAGCAGTTCCAAGGCGCAGATCAGGCGGGCCGCCCGGCGGAACTGGTCCTTGGTCAACAGCCGCAGCGTGTAGCGCATCAGGATGCTGGTGCCGCCTCCGGTAGCAGAGTATTTGAGCCGACGCCAACAGATCACCAGGGCCATGAGGCCGAGATAGGCCTCGGTTTTACCGCCGCCGGTGGGAAACCAGATCAGGTCCAGGGTATCGCGATCATCGCTGTCCTCGTTGACGCTGGATTCCAGGGCCAGCAGCAGGAAAGCGAGCTGGAAGGGCCGCCAGCGATAGTCCCGCCTGACCTTGCCCGCGGCCTGGTCCGCTTGGGCCATCTGGTGCGCCATGGCCAGGTTGGCGAGCCCGAAGGACCGCGCGACCAAAGGGTCACGGCGCAGCATGGCTACACCGGTGCCCATGCGCGTCACCGCCCTGCCCATCCGCTCGGCGATGCGCTCAGCCGGCGCGCGCTCGTCGCCCACCAGGCCCTGGGCCTGTTCCGCGCTGGCCCGGACCCAGGCGTCATAGCCACGGACGAAGCGGTCCAGGGCATCGCAACGGCCGGCGAGGTCTGCCTCGATCTCGGCCAGCCAGCGGATGTCGAGCACCTGGTTGTCTGTGCCCCCGACATCGGCGCTGACCTGGGGGACCTCGACCCTGGGCAGGAACTCCGTGCGAATGGCAGCGACGCGCCCGTCCCGTAGCTCCCAGTCCACCGCCGCGCCATGACCGATGGCGTAGACCCGGTGATGCCGGTACTGGAACTCCAGCTCCTGCTCCTCGTCGCTCAACAGGCTGTACTGGACGCCGGGATAGGGGCCTACCTCGCCGGAGTCGATGATGCAGTCGAGTCCGGCCTCGAAGAGCGCTTTCTCGTTGCGCTCCAGGAGATCCTTGGTCTGATCTCCTTGGTGCTCCAAGACTTGGGTGTTGCTTAGGGATGCCGTCACCAGCCAGCCAGCCATGAGGGGGCGCCAAAGAACAAATAGCTCGCCGCGGCCATTGAAGATGGGTTGGCGCGAGGTCTCCGTCCGCCGAGCACGAGGGGCGGTCAGGTTACGGACTTCCGAATCGTCGATATCCAGAGGGTCTCGCCGCCATTCCGACCCGACAAAGCGTCCGGTCTCGTCGCGCTTGGCCGGTACGCTGTAATGAACGGCTCGGGGGATCAGTTGGAGCCGAACGTCTTCCCCGGCGACAAAGAACGACAGCCCCATCGAAGACGGTGGCACGAAGCGCCGCTTGGGTTGGCTGGCCGAGCTCGCGGTGGGTCCTGTCCCGTCCTGCTCACCGATCTCTTCGGAGTCCTCGCCGTCGTCGATGGCGGCGGCGGGGTCGAGGCCGTCCTCCCCCCTCACGATGGGGAACAGGATGCCCGTCTGGTAGCGATCCAGCGGCTTGATGCGGTGCATGCTTCCTGCAGCCGAATCCCCGCCGGGCCCGATGAGGCAGGCGCGTAACCATCGGTACACGTCATCGCGGTGGGTATTGAAGTCCATCCCGTTTCCCGCTTAAGTTGTACATGCCACTTGTACAAGCAGACATACGGGTATGCAAGAAGTCAGCATCAGCGAGTTCCGCAACCACCTGCCGGAGTATCTCAATCGGATCGAGGCGGGGGAGGAGATCTGGATCACGCGGCGTGGTCGTGTTGTGGCCCGGGTGCATCCCGTCAGAGATCCACGTGCCGATGCGAAGACGCGCCTCAAGGCACTGCGCGGCGTGGCCCGGGTCGGAGACGTTGTAGCGCCGGTCGATGCCGACTGGGAGGCTAGCCGTTGATCCTGCTCGACACCTGCGCGCTGATCTTTGATGCGTTGACGCCGGAGCGGCTGAGTGCTTCGGCCCGGACCGCCCTGGATCAAGGCGAGGCGGACGCGTCCCTCGCCTGCTGCGGCATCACCCTGTGGGAAATCGCGATGCTGGTTGGAAAGGGACGACTCGATCCGGGAACCGATAGCGCAACCTTCAGCCGCCTCGCCTTGGATGCCCGAGGGGTCCGCGTGCTTGGGATCACGCCCGAGATCGCACGCATGTCGATCGAGATCGATCTTCCCTATGGCGATCCGGCGGATCGCTTGATCGCCGCGACAGCCATTGCGCACGCCGCGGAGCTGGTGACAATCGACCAGCGCCTGCGCGATAGCGCCCTGGTCACTACGCGCTGGTGACAATTGGCCAGGGAAAGGGCGAGAAGCAATTGGCGGGAGAATGGAGATGGCTTTGCGGATAGCTCGCGGAGCGCGCGCTTCTCACGCTTTGTGGGTAGGAGCCGCAGAGACAAGAGGCCTTGTGGGTGAATCGGACGCGCCCATCGCGGCGAAGGGACGGAGACCAAGGTCACTGATGCGGCGTTGCGGCTCCGGTACCTCCCACTGCACCGCTCACCGCCGATGTTGCACGTTCCCACTCCCGTTGCGAGAAGTCCTTGGTCGACTCCCAGGCTCGCTGGGAGCGTTCCGCCGCTTCGTCCCATGCCGACTGGGAATTTTCCTTGGCCTTCAGCCAGAGCCGGTTGTAGTCGTCCTGAGCCTTGCGCCAGGTCTCCTCGTCCGTTACCTGCTCCCACAGACGGGTGGACTGGTCCCGAGCGGCCTCCCATGCCTCCTGGGAGGTCTCAGAGGCCTCGTCCCAGGCGTTCTTTGAGTCGCGCTTGGCCTGGTCCCAGACCGCCTCGGGAGAGTCGAGCGCGGCGCCCTCTCCGGCCCGAGCGTCCGAAACGTGAGCAAGCCCGGAGACGACACCGGCAGTGGACGACAGCACCAGGGTCAAGAGCAGGGAGGCTGCGGTCCTCTGGCGGGTTGGCTCGGTCTTCATGGCATGGTCCTCAGGGTAGAAGCGTCGGGGGGACGCGGTTGTGCGATCTAGAGCAGCTGGCGTACGGTATCGGCGGGGGCTACGCCGCGGGCTCGACGAGGACGGTAAGTGAAGCACGCTCGGTCGCCGATTTCGAGCCCAGAGACTCCAGGCCGGAATTCCGCAGTCCCGCTGGCACTTTTGCCTGTTGTCAGTATCTCCGGGCTTGACCCTCTCGGCTCCCGCCGGGGCGGTTGACCCGATGTCCAGGTTCAGGTGGGGCCAGCGCTCGGTTACCCCGTCTTTGCTCGAACGCCTTTCGTCGCTATCTGGTGGCACGGGTGCCGATGACCGGCTTTCCCTGCGGTTTCCCGATCTCCCGTCGATGCCCAGCGTACGAGGCCAGCCATGCCCCCTAATCGCTCCGATATCAACTCCGATCTGAATCTATGCGTGGTGGTGGACACCAACGCCGTGCACTGGGAGCCTAGCCCCAGCGGGACCGTTTGGCGCAAGCCACTCTATCGTGTCGGCGGCGAGTCCGGGCCCGTCACCAGCCTGGTGCGCTATGCCACGGGAGGGGCCTTTGCCGAACACGCCCATCCCGAGGGGGAGGAGATCCTGGTCCTCGATGGGGTCTTCCCGGATGAGCACGGGGACTACCCGGCCGGCACCTTTCTACTCAACCCCCACGACAGCCGCCACTCGCCCCGCTCGGAGGCCGGCTGCACCTTGTTCGTGCGCCTACGCCAATATCCCGGGGATGACCGGCCGCGGCTGGTGGAGGACACCTCTGATCCGGAGGCTTGGCGGCCAGGGCTGGTGGAGGGGCTCAAGGTGCGGTCCCTTTATTCGCAGGGCGGCTATCCGGAGAATGTGGCCCTGGTGCGCTGGTCGCCGGACACCCGTTTCCAGCGTCATACCCACTGGGGCGGGGAAGAGATCCTGGTGCTGGCGGGGGAGTTTCGTGACGAGCACGGCGTCTATCCGCAGGGTACCTGGATTCGCAGCCCTCATCTGAGTGTCCACGCCCCTTATTCGGAGACCGGCTGCCTGATTTATGTGCGGGTGGGTGGCCTCTGACGGGTGCCCTCTGTCAGCGGTGTCCCCGGGGGCCATGCTGGGTGCGCGCGGCGCACCTTACGGCGTCATCGGCGGGTCGCAGCGCCACGGGGCATGGCCCGGGCGGGCGGCGGTCCGCTTCCTTGAGGACCGTCGACGATTCCCGGAGAATGCAGGCCCACCGACTCGGCGATCCGGGATTCTCCGGGGCCTTCGGCATGGATTACCGACCCGCATTCAATCCGACCTAAGGAGCCGCCATGTCCCCGACCACCTCGATCCATGGCATGTGGTCGACACGGCTGGCCTTCATCCTGGCCGCCTCGGGCTCCGCGGTGGGTCTCGGGAACATCTGGCGCTTCCCTTACACGGCCGGCGAATACGGAGGCGGCGCCTTCGTGCTGATTTATCTCCTGTGCGTGGCCTGTATCGGCATCCCCATCATGATGGCGGAGGTGATGATCGGGCGGCGCGGTCGCCAGAGCCCGATCAACACCATGCGCGCCCTGGCGGCCCAGGAGGGCAAGTCCGGAGCCTGGTCCCTGCTCGGCTGGATGGGCATTGTGTCGGGCTTCCTGATCCTGTCCTTCTACAGCGTGATCGCCGGCTGGACCCTGGCCTACGTGTTCCGCGCCGCGGGCGGAGCTTTCACCGGGATCGGTGCGGATGGGTCTGGCGCCCTGTTCAACGCGTTGGTGGGGGATCCGGAGCGGCTCCTGGCCTGGCACACCATCTTCATGGTGCTCACCGTGCTGGTGGTCGCGCGTGGGGTCGCGAGCGGCCTGGAGCAGGCGGTGCGCTGGTTGATGCCGGCACTGTTCGTGCTGCTTCTGGTGATGGTGGGTTATGCCGCCCAGGCGGGCGACCTCGGGGCGGCGGCCAGCTATCTGTTCGCCCCGGACTTCGAAGAGCTTGGCGCCCACGTCGGTGAGGCGATCCTGAGCGCCATGGGCCAGGCCTTCTTCAGCCTCAGTCTGGGCATGGGGGCCATCATGATCTATGGCTCCTATCTCAAGCATGATGCGTCCATCGCCCAGAACATCATCATCATCGCCGCCATGGATACCGTGGTGGCGCTGCTGGCAGGGCTCGCCATCTTCCCCATCGTGTTCTCCCACGGCCTGGCGCCCGGCAGCGGGCCAGGACTCATCTTTCAGACCCTTCCCATCGCCTTCGGCGAGATGGCGGGTGGGGCCTTCTTCGGGGCGCTGTTTTTTGTGTTGCTGGTGTTCGCGGCCTGGACCTCGGCCATCTCGCTGCTCGAGCCCGTGGTCGCCTGGCTGGTGGAGAACCGCGGCTTCAGCCGGGTGCGCGCATCGGCGCTAGCCGGGGTCACGGTGTGGCTGCTCGGCATCGCCTGCCTGCTTTCGCTCAATGTCTGGTCCAGCCATACGCTCTTCGGCAAGGGCGTTTTGGACCTGTTCGACTACGTCACCGCCAACGTCCTGCTTCCGCTGGGGGGGATCCTGATCGCGGTCTTTGCGGGTTGGGTGCTGCCGCGGCGGGCCTCGGAGGACGAGCTGGGGATGGGCGATGGGCTCGGCTACCGGCTGTGGCGCTTCCTCGTGCGCTATGTGGCGCCGTTCGCGGTCGCTGTGGTATTGCTCAACGCGCTCGGTGTGCTGCCGGCGATCGGGCTGGGGTGACCGTGGCCGTCGTCAAGAAATCCGCCCTGGTCCCCTACTCGGCGGCGCGCATGTTCGAGCTGGTCTACGACGTGGAGTCCTATCCGGCCTTCCTGCCCTGGTGCCACCACGCCCAGGTGATCTCGGAAAACGACGACCAGATCTGCGGGCGAATCGAGGTGGCCCGGCTCGGTATCCATCAGACCTTCAGCACCTGCAATCGATTCAAGCGCTACCAGCACATGGACATCGCCCTGCTGGACGGGCCCTTTCGCAAGCTCCACGGGGGTTGGCGCTTTACCACCCTGCGCGAGGATGCGTGCAAGGTAGAGCTGGAGCTGGATTTCGAGTTTTCCGGGCGGCTGATCGACAGGGCCTTCGGGGCCATGTTCAATCAGATCGCCAATAGCCTGGTTGACTCCTTCTGCAAGCGTGCGGGCGAGGTCTATGGCCGCTGAGACCATCAAGGTTGCGGTGGCCTACGTGGGACCCGACCATCAGGTGCTGCGCCCTCTTGAGCTGCCCGCCGGGACCACGGTAGAGGCGGCCATCGAGCGCTCCGAGTTGCTGGCGGAGTGTCCGGAGATTGATCTCGGGCACTTCAAGGTCGGTATCTACGGCAAGCTCGCCAAGCTCGGTCAGGCCCTCGAGGACGGGGACCGGGTGGAGATCTACCGCCCGCTCATCGCGGACCCCAAGGAGGCGCGCAAACGGCGAGCCGAGGGGGGCAAGCCGATGCGTCGGGGTGGGGGCTGATTGCCCCGGGCGGCCGGGGCGCGGCGTGTGGAATCAATCCTTCGGCTCGGCGCCGATGACCTCGAGACTGCGCCGGATCAGACCTTTGCGCTCCTTGTAGTCGGGCACGTCGACCACGATCTCGGCGGGTTCGCGGCTCGCGGCCCGCGTCGGGTCTGGGCGCATGGTACCCTCGATACGTGTCAGGGCGTCGTCCTGGAAATACAGGGTGAGCTTCTTGGACTGCATGTCCTCATGGCCGCGCCGGATGGTGTAGACGTAGTCCCAACGGTCGGCATGGAAGAAATCCGTGAGCAGCGGAGTGCCGAGCAGGTAGCGCACCTGTCGCTTGGTCATGCCCGGCTGCAGGCCGTCCACCATCTCCTCGGTGATGATGTTTCCCTGCTGCACCGTCATCTTGTAGACGAAGGGGAGATCCTCGAGCATCGAGGTCTGATACTCGTCCGGCTTTTCCTCCCCCCCACAGCCGTTGAGCGCCAGGACGGTCGGGACGAGCAGGAATAGCGCGCAACGAGTGAGAAGCTTTCGCATCTTGCTATGATAGGGGGCGGGCGATAAATCCGCGCATCATACATGAGCCAAGGCACTCGGGCATGGGGCCCGCCGCCGGGCCGGACCGTTCGGGGTGGGAGCTACGAGATTGGACAATCAGCAGATCAAAGAGGCCGGACTCAAGATCACGCGTCCGCGCGAGAAGATCCTGGCCGTGTTTGAGCGCAGCGTGCGGCGACACCTGAGCGCCGAGGACGTCTACAAGGAACTGCTGAGCCAAGGGGACGAAATCGGCCTGGCCACCGTCTACCGAGTGCTGACCCAGTTCGAGGGGGCGGGTCTGGTGTGCCGCCGGCACTTCGAGGGCGGTCAGTCACTGTTCGAGCTCAACAGCGGGGATCACCACGACCATCTCATCTGCGTCAAGTGCGGTCAGGTGGTGGAGTTCGTGGACCCCCTCATCGAGGAACGTCAGAGTGCGATCGCGGCGGAGCACGGATTCAGCATCGAGGACCATTCGCTGGTGATCTACGGCATCTGCGACGCTTGCGCGAAGGGCGCCTAGACTGACCTGAGGGATCGAGTGCCATTGATGCCGCGCCCGCAGATCGCCCGGGCACCGATGCCCTTTGCCAGCCCTGAGGGGCGCGTGTCCTGCCCCCGGCTCACCTGAACGAGTCTTGCGCTGACCGATGTCCATCCTCGACCTGGCCGGATTTCTTCTCACGGGCATCTTGTCGGGGCTGCTCGCGGGGCTGTTCGGCGTGGGCGGCGGTGTGATCGTGGTACCTGCCTTGATCCTGCTCTTCGGTCATCTCGGCATGGGCGGGGACTGGGTCGCCCATCTGGCGGTAGGGAGCTCGCTGGCTGCCATCCTGGGCACCGGCGCAGCCTCAGCACTGGCCCACCATCGCCGGGGTGCGGTCCGCTGGGATCTCGTGGCGCGGCTCGCGCCGGGGATCGTTCTTGGCGCCTGGACCGGCGCAGCCTTGGCCGGGGCGCTGCCGGAGCTGTGGCTGAAGCGGGTGTTCGCGGCGTTTCTCGCCTATGTGGGGGTTCGGATGCTGGCCCCCACCAGCGGTCGCGGAGGTCGGCCGCTCCCGGGCAGCCTGGGTCTGGCGGCCGTGGGCGGCGGTATCGGTGCCCTGTCAGCCCTGGTGGGGATTGGCGGCGGCACCCTGACGGTGCCCTTCCTCAGCTCGCGAGAGATTCCCTTGCGTCAGGCCGTGGGGACGTCGGCCGCGTGCGGGCTTCCCATCGCCCTGGCAGGCGCCATCGGCTTCATGGTTGCGGGTTGGGGGCGTGAGGGTCTGCCCGCCTGGAGCACGGGGTTCGTCTATTGGCCGGCAGTGGGGCTCATTCTGCTCGCCAGCATGCCCAGCGCCCCTTGGGGGGCGCGGCTTGCCCACGCCCTGCCGGTGGAGATCCTTAGCCGCGCCTTCGGGATTTTGCTTCTGGTAATGGCCGCCTATCTGGCCCTTGGATGAGGGTCGGTCTCTTATTCCCCGATTCCGTCCAGCACTAGTCGCCGGTACGGATAAACCTGCCCGTTCTGATCGCGCAGGGCAAGCCGTCCTTGGTCCAGGGCATAGTCGAAGTCCAGGACGAAACCAGCCCGTGCGTTGGCCATTTCAAGTCGGTCGCCGCTCACTTGGATGGTGCCGTCCACGTAGCCGCCGTTGGGGGCATAGAGCCTGTAATTACTGCCCTGAACGATGAGCAGCCCGCCGCCCGCTGCCTCCCAGACGCCCTCCAGGACCGAGCCGGACCAGGGCATGTAGGGCATCTGGCCTATCCCGGGCACGGCTTGGGAGAACTGGTCCATCATCGCGCCGCCGCCGGAGTAGGGCATGCCACCCGACGGCCAGTTGGGCATCCCTATGCCCAAACCTGGCATGCCGAAGGGACTGGGCATCCCGGGCATCTGTCCCCTGGCCATGGAACTGGCCGTGTTTGCCCCGGAGCCGAGGAAGCCCATCGCCTCCATCATGCGGGTCATGGCGTCTGCCATGGCCTGGCGGTTGGCGCCGGCGTCCGCTCGGGCGCTCGGCGAGCACAGTAAGAGCGACAACAGGGCGGCGAGCAGGGTACGTCGGCGATCACACATACTGGGGTTCCGGTCTGGGCCAGGGCTGCGTCTGGGGTTTGAGGCCCGAGTCCGTGGTGATTTCAATCGGCGGCGACCGGTGACAGCGGAAACAGAGCCCTTGCAGGCCGTGACGCTGGCGGTGTCGGCCGATCCTCTAACCCGCCTAGAGGCTAGCCGCTGGCGAAAGGTGTTGCTTAGTGCCAGTCTTCGTTTAGAAAATCAGGCACTTATGGGTGCAAATGCTCCGGGAGATAGTTTCCGGGCGATTTTGTATCGCAACAATTTGATTCCAAAGAAAAATTCGTGAGTGTCGCAACACCTTTGTTGAACGGATAGGCCTAGAGGGTGATTGCGTTTCCCTGTACCCGAACCCCCGCTTCGTGCGGGAGTCTAGCAGACCCGTCCCCGGCGGACGTCGGTGCGGCCTTTCCCAACGCCGGTGGGGCGATGCGTGGTTGTGGATGAGGCCGTCTCGCTCGGGCTGTCCGCTGGCGGGATCAACCGCGATAACCTCGGGCCGAGGACCGCCTACCTTGGCGATCAGGTAGAATCCGGCGATGGCGCGCGACTTCCGTATCCCCCGGCTCTACAAGACCCTGCTCGCCCTTGCGGTGGTGCTGGGCCCCATCTACTGGCTGATGTTCACGAAGGACGGGCAGCGACGCACCGACATGGTGCTGATGGCCATCCTCGGCCGTCCGCCCTTCGATGCGGCCCTCGAATCCTTCAGCGACCGGCTCACCGAGACGCGGCTGCGCGAGAGCTTCCCGGGCCTGGGGCTTCAGTGCGCGGACGGTCGCAATCCATTCGGCGATCGACTGTGCGCCGCCCCCATCGGCTCATTCAACCAGTATCCGGCCCGCGCCTTAACCCTATATTTCCAGGGCGACCGGCTCACCGCGGTCAAGGTCATCTACCAGCCGGCCTACCATGCCCAGATCCGCGGCTGGGTGGAGCGACGCGCTACCCGATCCGGCATGGGGACCAACGTCCCTGGGTCGGGCGCGGCCGTTCCCGAGGTCCGGGACGGGGTCGCCAGCTTTCCGGCGGCGGAGGGCGTGCTGGTGCTCAAGGACGGTGCCCTGGGCGGAGCGGACGAGCCCGCGCTCCTCTGGCTATCCGCGGCGGCGCTGGCAAGGCGCTGATCGACTCGGCGGTTCCCGCGGCGGTAGCGGGGTTAGCGTCGAAATTTCACGGGGGCCTGAGAACTCCACCTCGACCGGCTCTACGTGCCAGATGCGCTCGGCGTACTCGCGGATGGAGCGATCCGAGGAGAATTTCCCCATACGTGCCACATTGAGGATCGACATCCGGTCCCAGTGCGACTTGTCCTCCCAGAACCGGCCCACCTGCGCCTGGCAATCCGCGTAGGCGCGATAGTCCGCCAGCACCATGAATGGATCATGGTTGATCAGGTGATCGGTGAGCGGACGGAACAGATTGAGATCCCCGTGGGAGAAGAGACCCGAGTTGATCAGGTCGATGACCGCCTTGAGCTCGTGATCCCCGTGGTAGTAGTCCCAGGGACGGTAACCCTCCAGCTGGCGCTGGCGGACCTCCGCCGCGGTCATGCCGAACAAGAAGAAGTTTTCGTGACCGACCTCATCGCGGATCTCCACGTTGGCCCCGTCAAGGGTGCCGATGGTGAGCGCGCCGTTCATGGAGAACTTCATGTTGCCGGTGCCGGAGGCCTCCTTGCCGGCAAGTGAAATCTGCTCCGAGATGTCCGCCGCGGGATAGAGCAGCTGGCCGTTCTGGACGTTGAAATTTGGCATGAAGGCAACACGGATGAATCCGTTCACCTGGGGGTCGTGATTGATGACCTCGCCCACCGAGTTGATCAGCTTGATCATCAGCTTGGCCATGGTATAGCCGGGCGCGGCCTTGCCACCGAAGATGAAGCTACGGGGAGCGATGCGGTGGTTGGGGTCTTGCTTGATTCGGTGGTAGAGGGAAACGATGTGCAAGAGGTTCAGGTGCTGGCGCTTGTACTCGTGGAAACGCTTGGCCTGGACGTCGAAGAGGGTCTCCGGGTCCATGCTCACCCCGGCATTCTTGGCGAGCCAGGCCGCGAGTGTACGCTTGGCGGCGATCTTGACCCGCCGCCAGTGTTCCTTCAAACCTGGGTCGTCCGCATGGGGCTCCAGCTCGCGCAGACAGGCGAGATCGCGCAGCCAGCGGTCGTTGCCGCACGTCTCGGTGATCAGGGCGGTGAGTCGCGGGTTGCTGACCGCAATGAAACGGCGCGGAGTGACCCCGTTGGTCACGTTGTGAAACTTCTCCGGCCACAGGTCGTAGAAGTCCTTGAGGACCGTGCTCTTGACCAGCTCGGAGTGTAGCTCGGCCACGCCGTTGACCGCGCTCGATCCCACCACCGCGAGATTGGCCATCCGCACCCGGCGCCCACCCTCCTCTCCGATCAGTGACATGCGCGCGACCCGCCCCTCATCGCCCAGGTAACGCACCCGCACCTCGTCGAGGAAACAGCGGTTGATCTCGTAGATGATCTCCAGGTGGCGTGGCAGCAGACGCTCGAACAGCCCGACTGACCAGGTCTCGAGAGCCTCGGGAAGCAGGGTGTGGTTGGTGTAGCAAAAGGTCCGTCGGGTGATGTCCCAGGCCGTGTCCCAGGTCAGGCCGTGCTCGTCCAGCAGGAGGCGCATGAGCTCCGCGACGGCGATGGCCGGGTGGGTGTCGTTGAGCTGGGCGACGAACTTCTGGTGGAAGGTCTCGAGGGGTCCGACGGTGTTGAGGTGCAGGCGCACCATGTCCTGGAGTGAGCAGGAGACGAAGAAATACTGCTGTTTGAGCCGCAACTCCTTTCCGGCCTCGGGCTCGTCGTTCGGGTAGAGGACCTTGGAGAGGGTCTCTGCCTCCATCTTGGCGTGAACGGCTCCGTAATAGTCGCCCACGTTGAATGACTGGAAGTCGAAGGATTCGGGGGCCTCGGACTTCCACAAGCGGAGCAGACTGACGTTGCCCACCCCATACCCGAGGATGGGGGTGTCGTAGGCGACGCCGACGACCTCCATGTCTGCGACCCAGCGCACCCGAAGTGCACCGTGCTCATCCCGGTACTGTTCGGTGTGCCCGCCGAACCGAACGGGCAAGCGCAGCCTGTAGCGCGGCAGCTCCCAGGGGTTACCGTTCTTGAGCCAAGTGTCGCTCTTCTCGACCTGCCATCCGTTCTCGATGACCTGGTCGAAGATGCCGAACTCGTAGCGGATGCCGTAGCCGATGGCTGGGATCCCGACCGTGCTGAGCGAGTCCATGTAGCAGGCCGCGAGCCTGCCCAGGCCCCCGTTTCCCAGTCCCGGCTCCTCCTCGGTGTCCATGATCTCGTCGAAGTTGAGCTTGAGCTCCTCGCCGGCCTCGCGGGCCTCCTGGGTGATGCCGAGGTTGACCAGGTTATTCAGCAGGTGGGGTCCGAGCAGGTACTCGGCCGACAGATAGCAGACCGTGCGCGCCTTGCTGTCCTTGTAGACCTTGGCGGACTTGACCCAGCGCTCCAGCAGCCGGTCGCGCACCGTGTAGGCTGCGGCCATGTACAGGTCGATGGGGCCCGCTACATCCCAAAAGCGGCCTTGGACATAGAACAGATTGTCGATGTACGACTGCTTCAGGGCCTCCTTGGACATGCCGGTGCGGGTGTGCTCGCGGCCGTCCGTCTTCGGCGGGGTGTTCATGCTTCGTCCTCAACCGGGTGCTTTCCCATTTGAAATTCTCCAAGCGCGAAAGGCCGAAGGCGATTTCTCCTCGGCACTCGGCCTCGCCAATCAGAACGGCCACACCCAGTCGTCGACCTCCGGCTTGTCGATGCCATTCTCGTGCGCGTAGTTCCGACATTCGATCTGCATGTCGCGGAGCTTCTCCTTGACATGGGCGCCGGCCACCTGCAGCCGCGGCACGCGGTTGATCACGTCGATGGCCAGGCTGAAGCGGTCGATCTCGTTCTGGATCGCGAGCTCCAGCGGGGTGTTGATGTTGCCCTTCTCCTTATAGCCGCGCACGTGCAGGTTCTTGTGATTGGTGCGCCGGTAGGCCAGGCGGTGAATCAGCCACGGGTAGCCGTGGAAGTTGAAGATCACCGGCTTGTCCTTGGTGAAGAGGCTGTCGAAGTCCGCGTCGGTGAGCCCGTGCGGGTGCTCGCCGGCCGGCTGCAGCTTGAACAGATCCACCACATTGATGAAGCGGATCTTGATGTCGTCGAAATGCTGGCGCAGCAGCGCAGTCGCGGCCAGGGCTTCCTTGGTGGGGATGTCGCCGCAGCCGACCAGCACCGCGTCGGGCTCGCTGCCCTGGTCGTTGCTCGCCCACTCCCAGATGCCGATGCCCTTGGTGCAGTGTTTGATGGCGGCGTCCATGTCCAGGTACTGGAGATGGTTCTGCTTGTCGGCCACGATGACGTTGATGTCGTCGCGGCTCTGCAGGCAGTGGTTCACCGTCGAGAGCAGGGTATTGACGTCCGGGGGCAGATAGATGCGCGTCACCTCCGGGTTCTTGTTGACCACCACGTCGAGGAACCCCGGGTCCTGATGGGTGAATCCGTTGTGGTCCTGACGCCAGACGGTGGAGGTAATCAATAGGTTCAGTGACGAGATCCGTGCCCGCCACGGGATCTCCTCGCAGATCGCCAGCCACTTGGCGTGCTGGTTGTACATGCTGTCGATGACGTGGACGAAGGCCTCGTAGGTGGCGAAGAAGCCATGCCGGCCGGTGAGCACATAGCCCTCGTACCAGCCCTCCAGGGTATGCTCGGAGAGCATCTCCAGCACCCGGCCGTCGGGTGCCAGCTCGCCGCCGTCGGCGTCCTCGCTCTTGTAGTCGCAGAGCCAGAGCTTCTTGGACACCTCATAGATGGCATCGAGCTTGTTGGAGGTGTTCTCGTCCGGACCGAAGACCCGGAAGTTGTCCATGTTCTTGGCCATGATGTCGCGCAGCAGCTCGCCCGACGGCTTGGTGTTCATGGCGCGTAGCTTTCCCGGCTCCGGCACCTCCAGCGCGTACTCGCGGAAGTCGGGCATGCGCAGGGCGCGCCGCAGCAGACCGCCGTTGGCGTGGGGGTTGGCGCTCATGCGCAGGTTGCCCGCGGGCGCCAGGGCCTTGAGCTCGGGAATGAGCCGGCCGGACGCGTCGAACAGGTCCTCCGGCCGGTAGCTGCGCATCCAGTCTTCGAGCTGTTTCAGATGCGCCGGATTGTTGTGCATGCCCGCCAGCGGGACTTGGTGGGCGCGCCAGAAGCCTTCGACCTTGTGGCCGTCCACCTCCTCGGGGCCGGTCCAACCCTTGGGCGAGCGCAGCACGATCATGGGCCAGTGACAGCGGGTGGCCTTGCCCGAGCCGCGTGCCTCCTCTTGGAAGGCGCGGATCTGCGCATAGCAGGCATCCAGGGTCGCGGCCATCTGGCGGTGCATGGTCAGCGGGTCGTCGCCCTCGACGAAGTGCGGGGTCCAACCGTAGCCGCGCATCAAGCTCGCCAACTCGTCGCGCGGGATGCGCGCCAGCAGGGTCGGGTTGTTGATCTTGTAACCGTTGAGATGAAGGATCGGCAGCACGGCCCCGTCGCGGATGGGATTGAGGAACTTGCTGGAGTGCCAGGAGGTGGCGAGCGGGCCGGTCTCGGCCTCGCCGTCGCCGACCGCCACGGCGACCAGCAGATTCGGGTTGTCGAAGGCGGCGCCGAAGGCATGGGAGATGGAATAGCCAAGCTCGCCGCCCTCGTGGATGGACCCGGGGGTCTCCGGGGTGCAGTGGGAGCCGATCCCACCGGGGAAGGAGAACTGCTTGAAGAAGGCCTTCATGCCCTCTTCGTCCTCGCTCTTGTTGGGGTAAATCTCCGAATAGGTGCCCTCCAAGTAGACAGGCGCCAAGACGCCTGGTGCGCCGTGACCCGGGCCGGCGAGGAAGATCGCCTCTTGATTGCGCTCGTTGATGATCCGGTTCAGATGCACGTACATAAACGAGAGGCCGGGGCTCGCGCCCCAGTGACCCAGCAGCCGGCTCTTGATCTGCTCCTCCTTGAGCGGCTCGCGCAGAAGGGGGTTGTCGCGCAGATAGATCATGCCGACGGCGAGATAGCAGCAGGCGCGCCAGTAGGCGTCCATCTTCTTGAGCAGATCGGGGGAAAGGGGTGTTTGTTTGGTCTCGGCCGTGGCTGTCTGGTTGCCCATGGCATTCTCCTGGTTGGCGGCGCTTCTTTTGACGATCTCGGGGCTCAAGAATAGTAGAGCCGACAAGTTAAGGATTGGTGACGTGCGCGGGGCTTGGTCGAGCTCCGTGGCACGCTGGCGGGACCCGCGTGCCACGTCAAAGGCTATTCCAATGGGATCGAGAGGCGTGTTGGTACACGCTCGATTCGCCACAGGTCAAAGGCCTCGGTCCAGAACCGGTCGACAGACCGGCCTGCTGGGGTGGGGGTTTGACCCAAGAACGTCCAGGCACGGCGCAGGGCAGGCAGCGGGTCTGCCGAATCGATGGGGATCGAAGCGAGGGATTTGCTGAGCTTGCGACCCGCTCCATCCAGCACGAGCGGGACATGGGCATAGTCCGGTTGGGAGAGCCCGAGGGCCCGCTGGAGCAGGATCTGGCGAGGGGTGGAGCTGAGCAGGTCGGCACCGCGTATCACTTGTGTAATCCCCTGCCAGGCGTCGTCTACCACCACCGCAAGCTGGTAGGCGTGCAGGCCGTCGGCGCGGCGCACGACGAAGTCACCGATGCACTCGGACACCCGCTGGCACTGATCTCCCTGAATGCGGTCGCACCAGCGGATCTCGGGCCCGTCCGAGCGCATCCTTAAGGTCCGCGCCCGGAGCCCGGGCGTCAGGCCCATGCGGCAGGTACCCGGATAGATGGGGCCCTCGGGACCACGCCGACCGGCCTGGGCGATCTCGCTGCGGGTGCAGGCGCAGGAGTAGACCCATCCCTGCGCGTTGAGCCGCTCCAGGGCTCGCGCATAGGCGAGCGACCGGCGGCTCTGATGCAGCACCGGCCCGTCCCAGCTCATGCCGAAGGCGCTCAGGGTACGCAGGATCTGTCGTGCAGCGCCCGGAACCTCCCTCGGCCGGTCCAAGTCTTCCATGCGCACCAGCCACTCGCCGTCCTGGGCTCGGGCATCGGCGAAGCTCGCGACCGCGGCGACCAGGGAACCGAAATGGAGCGGGCCTGTGGGGGAGGGGGCGAAGCGCCCCCGGTAGCTCGGGGGCATATGGGAAGTGGGCGGCGCCGATGCGCCCACGGTCGGTCTCAGCCGCGCTGTTTCTCGCGGATCTCGTCCAGGGTCTTGCAGTCGATGCAGAGGGTGGCAGTTGGACGCGCCTCGAGTCGGCGGATGCCGATGTCCACGCCGCAGGCCTCGCAGTAGCCGTACTCGTGCTCGTCGATGCGGTTGAGGGCCTCTTCAATCTTCTTGATCAGCTTGCGCTCGCGATCGCGGGTGCGCAGCTCCAGACTGAACTCGGACTCCTGGGTAGCGCGGTCATTGGGATCCGGGAAGTTGGTTGCCTCGTCCTGCATATGGTGAACGGTGCGGTCCACCTCTTCCATAAGTGACTGTTTCCAAGCGCGCAGAATCTTCCGGAAGTGCTCTTCCTGCGCCGGACTCATGTACTCTTCGTCGCTCGCGGCGTCGTAGGGTTCGAACCCGAACGCCTTGGGCTCTTGGTTGGTTGCTTCGGCCATGAACGTGCTCCCCCTCGCTCCACTCTGTTACATCGAGCGGTCGGCCCCGCTGCCCAGCAGCTGAATGGGCCCCGCCCGCGAAAAACGAGCCTTAGTACCAGATCTGCGCGCGCTGGGCAACCTGTGCGCGCTTCGGGAAGAAGGGTGCCGAGGCATGCGGCGCCGGCGCCCGTACTGCGCGAACCGGCATGCTGGGGTAACCTGAGGGCTCAAGTCCGTCGGATGGGCGCTGACCGAATCGACCTTCCCCTCGACGCATCGCAGATTTCGGAGAAACGGGTGTACGGATTCAAGGCCATTATTTTCGACGTGGACGGGACCCTCGCCGACACCGAGCGGGATGGCCACCGCAACGCATTCAACGCGGCCTTCGCCGAGGCGGGGCTCGACTGGAGCTGGGACGTGGAGCGCTACGGACGCCTGCTCGCCGTGACCGGCGGCAAGGAGCGCATCCGCCGTTTCATGGAAGAGGACGGGGTCAGCGTGGATCCGTCACTCGACGTGAGCGCTTTCGTGGCTGGGCTCCACCGGGCCAAGACCCGACATTACCTGACCCTGCTCGAGACCGGGGTCATCCACCTTCGCCCCGGGGTTTTGCGCCTGCTGCGGGAGGCGCGCGGGGCTGGCGTGCGGCTCGCCATTGCCACGACGACGACGCCTGAGAACGTGGTCGGCCTGCTCGCACACTGTGGTGAGCCTGGAATCGTGGACTGGTTCGAAGTGATCGCCGCCGGTGACGTGGTCCCGAAGAAGAAGCCGGCACCGGACATCTTTCTGCTTGCCTTGGAGCAGCTGGATCTGAGTGCCCGAGATTGTGTGGCGGTTGAGGACTCGGACAATGGAGCGCGATCGGCCCTGGCAGCCGGATTGGACGCGCTGCTGATCGTCGAGAGCACCTACACGCGGGGCCAGGACTTCGACGCGGCCCCGCTCGTAGTGGACCGTTTGGGAGATGCCGGCGCGCCCGCCAGGGCGATCAAAGGTGACCTCGGCGGTGCCGCCTATGTGGACCTTGCCGTGCTCGATCGTCTACACCGGTCGGTCTATCCGCGGGCGTGAACGGTTCCTTCCCTTCGCTGCGGCCCGCCGGCCTCGCCGCGCGAGCGCGTGCCGTGGAGCCTTTTCACGTCATGCGGCTCCTCGCCCGGGCCCGCGCGCTCGAGGCTGCCGGACGCCGAATTTTTCACCTTGAGATCGGTGAGCCGGATTTCCCGACTCCCGAACCCGTGGTGGAAGCCGCCCGCCGTGCCCTGGAGGCCGGATACACCCACTACACGCCCGCGGCCGGTCTGCCGGCCTTGCGCGAGGCGATCGCCGCCTACTATGGCCGTCGCTACGGGGTCAGTGTCGATCCAGCGCGGGTACTGGTGACGCCGGGGGCCTCGGGGGCGCTGCAGCTGGCCATCCTCGCGCTCCTGGATCCGGGTGACGCGGTAATGATCGCCGACCCGTCCTACCCCTGCTACCGGCAGGTGGCCGCCCTGTCCGGGGCCGAGCTGTGCGCCGTTCCAATAGGCGCCGCGAGCGGCTACAAGCTCACCCGAGGGTTGGCCGAACAGGCCTGGACCTCTGGCACCCGCGCCCTTCTCGTAGCCTCGCCCTCCAACCCGACCGGGGCCGTCCTGTCGGCGCAGGAGCTTTCGGACCTGTACGGTTTGTGTCAAAGCCGGGGGGCAGCCATGATCGTCGACGAGACCTATCAGGGGCTGGTGTATGAGGGAGCCGCAGACCATACGGCCCTGGCCCTCGCTGATGAAGGACTCTTCGTCGTCAACAGCTGTTCCAAATATTTCGGCATGACGGGCTGGCGCCTCGGGTGGATCGTGGCGCCGGCCCGTGCGGCCGAGACCGTTGAGCGGCTTGCCCAGAATCTGTTCATTGCCGCTGCAACCCTGTCACAATACGCTGCCTGTGCGGCATTCGATCCCGGCACGATCCCCATCCTCGACGAGAGGCGCCGTACCTTCGATCAGCGGCGCGAAGCCTTGCTGTCTGGATTGCGGCGGTTGGAGTTTGGCGTGGAGGGCGTCCCGCTGGGGGCCTTCTACGTTTACGCCCGCCTACCGGAGTCCGTCGCCGTCGACTCCATGACCTATGCCGCGCGGTTGCTCGAGGAGGCGGGGGTCGCCGTGACGCCGGGTGCGGACTTCGGCGAGTATCGAAGCGGACCGTCATGTGCGCTTCGCCTACACCCGTCGTCGCGCGGAGATCGAGGACGCCCTCGGGTGCATGGGCAGGTTTCGACCTTGAGGGCCGGCGATTGCGGCTGGCGCGGGCGATGGGGACAATCGCCATTGTTGCACTGTTCGCCCTTACCCGCGGACGCTCATCGACCCAGCGTTGCCCGAGGACCTTGACTTGATTCGCCTCCAGGAAGTAGTCGGCAAATCACTGCCCTAGCCGACTTTGCGGTGTGCCGTCCGTCTCAGTATTGAGCCGTTTCGTGCGTCGCGATCTCGCGGTGTGCTTGGCCTATGCCATAATCCGCGCAGCTTGCATGGGGTGGTGAAGCGTCGCGGTTCGGGGGGCTTCGCCCCACCGGGCTCGCGACTGGGGTGACGCCGGGCGTTAAAATCGCGCTTTCGTGGGCGCCGAGACGTGCGCATCTCGAATCGTCTTTATGAATCCGTGGGGAGCGATACATCAGTGCGTCAGCTTGGAATCTTGGGTGCTGCGATCTTGGCGACTTTTGTGGCCGGTTGTTCCTCTACGCCGAAGTATCCCGCTTTACCCGAGGCGACCTATGAGCTACGCTCCGCGAGCAAGTATCAGATCGGGCCTGGGGACGCCGTCGAGATCTTCGTGTGGCGCTATCCCGAGGTCAGCACGACGGTTCCGGTGCGGCCCGACGGCTATATCACGGCCCCGCTCCTCGAGGACATCCCGGCGTCCGGCAAGACCCCCACCGAGCTCGCGCGGGACTTGGAGGAGGCCCTCGCGGTCTACCTCCGCGACCCCCTCGTCACTGTCATCGTCCAAGGCTTCGTGGGCGTCTTTCCGCAGCAGATTCGGGTGCTCGGCGAGGCGACCAAACCCACAGCCCTCCAATACCGCGACGGAATGACCCTACTCGATCTGATGATCCAAGTGGGCGGCCTCACTCCTTTCGCCTCGGGCAACCGCGCGGTGCTGATGCGCTTCGAGGAAGGTGAGAAGAAGCGCTATACGGTCCGTCTCGACGACCTCGTGAAGGACGCGGACTTGTCGGCGAACGTCGACATGCTGCCCGGCGACATCCTTATCATTCCCGAATCCTGGTTCTAGCCCCAAGGCCCTGCGCCGTGCATTAATCCCATGCAAGACACCCTGCGGCTAATTTTCGTTCATCTGGCTGGCATCTGGCGTCATCGCTGGTATGTCCTTGCCGTTGCCCTGATCGCCTGTCCGATCGGATGGCTCTACACGGCGGCCCTCCCAGACCAATACATCGCCCAGGCGCGCGTATTCGTGGACACGGACTCGGTGCTGACGCCCCTGCTGAAGGGGCTTGCGCTCCAGACCAACGACAGCAGGCGCGTCACGATGATGACCAACGTCCTGTTCAGCCGCGCGAACATGGAGAAGCTTGCGCGCATGACGGACATGGATCTCCGCGCCAAGACTCCTGCGGATATGGACGCGCTGCTGCTGGAATTGAAGAAGCGGGTGAGTCTGTTGCTGGAAGGGGACAACATCTATCTCATCACGTTCGAAGACCGCTCCCCTGAGCTTGCCAAGCGGGTGGTCCAGTCCATGTTGACCATCTTCGTCGAGTCGAATCTGGGGTCCTCACGCCAAGACCAGGACTCGGCTGAGCGCTTCCTGCAACGCGAGGTCAAGGACTACGAGCGTCGTCTGATCGAGGGTGAGCGCAAGCTCAAAGAGTTTAAGGTGCGCAACCTCGATTTCCTGTCTGATCGAGGTAACTATTACACTCGGCTTCAGGCCGCCAACGAATCTCTGAAGCGGACGGCGGATGCGGTTGAGCTCGCCAAGCGGCGGCGCGATCAGCTCAAGGAGCAGATCGCCAACTTCGAGGACGAAGGCGCGGATAGCGTGGACTACGAGGAATACCTGGCGGACTCGCTCAAGGTCGCCCTGGCTGAGCCCGATCAGCGCATTGCCGAGATGGAGAAGCAAATTGACGACATGCTGCTTCGCTACACGGAGGCCCATCCCGATATTGTGGCGATGAAGGACGCGCTGAGGCGGCTGAAGGACCAACGTGACGAGGCCCGAAAGCAGTTCCTGGCCGAGCAGAACCAGTCCTCCGTCGTGAAGTCACTGTCTGATAACCCCATGTACCAGCAGTTACAGTTTCAGCTATCGGCGGCCGAGTCCCAAATTGTCACCGCTCAGTCTCGGCTGGAAAACCTTAAGGGCGAGATCGAGAAGTACCAGGCATCGGTCGATCGGGTCCTTCAGGTGGAGGCCGAGCAACAGCAACTGAATCGCAATTACTCCATCCTCAAGAGCAACCACAGTGCACTCCTCGAGAGGGTCGAGCAGGCCCGGCTCACCCGCGAGGTCGACACGAGCGTCGACACCGTGAGGTTCAGGACCCTGGACCCGCCGAAGGTGCCGGACGAACCAAGCGATCCGAATCGCGTGCTGTGGGCCTCCTCCATCTTCGGCGGGTCGCTGGTGGCGGGAATGGGTTTGGCATTTCTGATTTCCGTGATCCGCCCCGTGTTTGGCGACCGTCGGCAACTCGCCGAGGCGACTGGACTTCAGGTACTTGGAAGTGTGGATATGGTCTGGACAGACACGCAGCGTCGCAAGCGGCGGTGGGGCAACTTCGCCTTCGGGGCCACGTTGCTGGGCCTGGTCGCGGCCTTCGCGGCGGTACTTACGGTCTTCATGCTGCAAATCGACATCATGTCCAAGTTGCCGATATGAGCGCCGGTTCGCGCCAACTCTTCCGGCTCGTTTCACCAATCGCCGGGTCTGCTGCCCGTTCGTCGGCGCTGGATGCAATTTCCGGTCGCGCCAGGGCGATTCTGCGGATGCGTCGATGGGGTTGTGGTTGTCCGTCGTGGCTAGCCATTCCAGCAGCCGGAGGTTCACGATGAGCATTATCGAAAAGGCCGCGGAGCGCCTGGGTGGCCATCGAGCCCCTGAAAATCCCGAGGCTGCGCGTGCGGCGATCGGTACCCCGGGTGCTTACCCTCCCGTTGGGGGTGCTGCTGCCAGGGTCGCGGGTACGCCGGGTGGAAAACTTCCTGCTCCGCCGACTAAGGTGGACGGCCCAGACGTCCTGTTGGTGTCGAGCGAAAGGGATTTTCTGTTGTCCCCAGAGGGAGGCCGTTCGCGGACGGCCGAGGAGTTCCGGGTTATCAAGCGGCCCCTCCTGAACAATGCATTTGAACGGCCGCTTGCGGGCATCAAGTACCCAAATTTGGTCATGGTGACGAGCTCGGTCCAAGGAGAGGGCAAGACCTTTACCTCACTGAATTTAGCCATCTCGATGACCATGGAGATGGACAGTACCGTGCTTCTCGTCGACGCGGACGTCGCTCGGCCGGGACTTTCAAGACAGCTCGGGATCAGGGAGCGTCCCGGTCTGATCGACTGCCTCGTCGACGAGTCAATGGATCTGTCTCAGGTCCTGCTGACGACGGACATACCCAAGCTCACGATTCTTCCCGCGGGGACCGCGCACAAGCGGTCGACCGAGCTGCTTGCGAGCAGTACGATGCGGCGTCTGCTCTCGGAGATGGCGTCGCGTTACCCCGATCGCATCGTCCTTTTCGACTCGCCCCCGGTTCTAGAAACCACCGAGGCGAGCGTTCTTGCCTCCCTTATGGGGCAGGTCGTGCTGGTGGTCGAGCACGAGAGCACCGCCCAAGGCATCGTCGGGGAGACGCTCGCGCATTTCGAGTCCACCGAGAACGTGTATCTCGTTCTCAATAAGTGCAAAGGCAGTGTCTTCACCGGAAAGTACGGCTATGGCTATGGCTATGGCTATGGCTATGGCTATGGATCTACGGCTCCTATGGAGAAGGCACAGGCAAGGAGGCGTAAGCCGATACCCGGAGCGAGTCGGCGCTTAACGTGAGCGGTTAGCATGCCCCGCCTTTCTCAAGTTCGCTCGGTGGCGGAACCGAAGCCAATTTGAGAGGAACGCTTCTTTCCCTAGGTGTGACCGGGTAGCCCCTAGGTCCACTTTGTGGGCGGCCTGGGACGTGCGGCGCGCCGTCGCCGACCGGCCGACCCCGGGCGGGCATGGACACGCTCCTAGGATCGCGGACGCGGAATGGCGGGTGGGCTTCCACCGAGTCTCCCCATGCAGATATCTCTTGCGGTAGTGGCCCCATGTTGAGAATCGCCGCAATCCTGATCGTCGCCCTGGTGTCCGGGGCCGCTACGGCGGATCCCATCATCGCGAGAGCGGGGGTTCTGTCGAGATTGATCTTTACAGACAATCTGTACCTTACCCCCGAAGACAAGGAAAGTGCCGTCATCCTGCAGCTATTGCCGAACATCACGGGCGGCCGCGCCGGGAGACGTGCAAACTATCGGTACTACTACGGCCCGAGCGTGCTTTTTTATGGTGGCGGTAACTCGGACCAGAATCGCGTCTTCCATGTGCTTCGTGCCGACGCCGCGGCGCAGCTGATCGACGAGTACCTAGGCCTGCGCGTGAGCGCCAGGGCCAACCAAAATCTGATCAACCCAAATCCGATTGGTGTGGGGCAAAACCCGGGGGGTGTGAGGCGTGGTGGGGCCGGTTTCGACGCCATCAGTAACCCGGATGCCTTCGCGCAGACCGCTTCGATTTCGATTACCCCAGTTATCCGTTTGCCCATCGTCCGCAGCAGCTATGCTGTTGTGCAGATCGAACCCGGTATCAATTACGTCTTTTCGACCGATACGGCCGACGGGCGCGGCAACCAAGGGACCGGCGGTTCGCAAACCAGCGTTTCCGTGCGGAGCGGTGACTATTTCAACCGAACCGCATGGAGTGTCGTTTGGCGAGCCAATGTGTTTGATACCGGGAACGGCGGGGACCGCAATAACTACCAGACTCTCTATGGCACCGTATCCTATCGCATCAATCGTAGATGGCAGATAGAAGGTCTGGCGGGATACGATAACGGGTCCTACGGGTCGCAGAACGATACCCAGTCACCTCGGTGGCGTATCACTCCGATCTGGACGCCATCCGCGAACACCACCGTTGCACTCGGCTACGGTCGTCGGTATGAAGGCAATGACTGGTACCTGCGGTTCCGGCATCTATTCAAGAAACTGGCCGTGACGGCCCAATATGAGAGAACGATCTCGGACGCGCGCAATGAATTGCTGAACCAGGAGGTCGTGCAGTTTGAGGGTCCTTTTGGGGCTCCGATTCAGGATCCGTTGCAGAATCAGCAGTTGTCGGGGTCGATAACTAACCCGGCGCTCGTCTCCGGCACGTTCATATTGGAGCGTCTTCGGGGTACCCTAGGCTATAACTTTGGTCGCAATAGGGTGACCCTGGATGTGTGGCAGGATAACCGGACATATCAGGAGTCGGATCTCGATTACGTGGACAATTATTCGACTTTGAAATGGAACCGATCTTTGCGGCCGCGTACAGATGGACTGGTACGTTTTGACTATTGGAAGTATCAGGATGGTAGCGATGATATTTATGATTTCACCCAATATCAGGCATCACTGCAGCTCTCGTACCGCCTGAATCAGAAAGCTACCACATCGGTTCTGTATTCGTACCTAAACCGGACCTCCGACTACGAGTTTTACGATTTCGCCGAGAATCGCCTTTGGTTGACCCTCGACTGGGCCCTGTGATGTTCCTCGCGTGGTAAAGCGAGGTTTCCCCCCTGTTTGAATTCTAGGCCGTGACCATGCCGACAGGCCAGCTCTCGATTTTATGTGTGGTCGGCGCACGGCCGAACTTTATGAAGATTGCGCCGATCATGCGTGCCTTCGCGGCGCGTCCCGGAATCCATGCGGTACTGGTCCACACCGGACAGCATTACGATGCCTCCATGAAGGCGTCGTTCTTCGAGCAGTTGGATATCCCGGAGCCGGACGTGGACCTCGGCGTTGGCTCCGGGAGTCACGCGGTTCAGACGGCGGAGATCATGAAACGGTTCGAGCCGGTGTTGGACGAGCGGGCGCCGGACGCAGTTTTGGTCGTCGGAGACGTGAATTCGACCATTGCCTGTGCCTTGGTCGCGTCAAAGAAGGGCGTTCCCGTGATTCATGTCGAGGCTGGCCTGCGCAGCTTTGATCGCGCCATGCCGGAAGAGATCAACCGTGTGCTGACCGACCAACTCTCCGACTTGCTGTTCACGACCGAGAAACATGCGGAGAAGAATCTTGTCCGGGAAGGGATCGATCGGGCGCGCGTGCGTTTCGTCGGCAATGTAATGATCGATACCCTGCTATACCACCGCGCCCATTGTCCCCGCCCCGGTGACGTCCTGGCGGGTGTGCCGGGGGCAGAGCGGTGCTTCGAGCCCGCCGGGTTCGGTGTGTTGACGCTTCATCGCCCTTCGAACGTCGACGAACCCGGCACCTTGGCTCGCCTCGTGGAGACCTTGTCCCAGGTCGCCGAGTCCGTCCCCCTCGTGTTTCCGGTGCACCCGCGCACCCGGAGCCGACTCGTCGAGACCGGGCTGCTTAGCGAAGTGGAGCGCCGCTTTATCGTCCTGCCGCCCCTGCCCTATCTGGACCTGCTTGCCTTGGTCGCCTCGGCGCGAATCGTGTTGACTGACTCGGGCGGCATCCAGGAGGAGACCACGGCGCTTGGGGTTCCATGCCCGACCCTTCGGGAGAACACCGAGAGGCCGGTGACCGTGGCCGAGGGCACCAACACGGTGGTCGGTGCCGATCCGGCGAAGATTCTGGCCTGCGCAAGGGATGTCCTGGCGACAGGCGGTAAGCGGGGGCGGGTACCTGATCTCTGGGATGGGCAAGCCGCGCTGCGTATCCGTGACGAAATCCTCGCCTGGTTTGCGCAACGCCGTCGTGGTGTGACGGGAAGGGATGCGGAGAGATCCGGATGCGCAGTCGTCGGCGAGTCTCGATGGTGACCATGACATGGTCAACGCGTGTGAATTGGAACGGGAGTCCTGCATGAGCCGTTCGGTCCTCGAGTACGCCGACGATCACCGGGCAGGTGATGCGGCCCCCAGCGCAGTCGGAGCTGCCGTGAGTCCCGTGAATGCCATGACGGTGGACGTGGAGGACTACTTTCAGGTATCCGCCTTCGAGCGCTATGTCAGCCGGGAGGACTGGGACCGTGTGCCCCATCGGGTCGAAGGCAGCATCGACCGCATCTTGCAGCTCTTTGCGGATCACGGCGTGCGCGGAACCTTCTTCACCCTCGGGTGGATCGCGGAGCGCTATCCGCGCATGGTGCGCCGGATCGTCGAGGGTGGGCACGAATTGGCCAGTCACGGATGGTCGCACATTCGTGCCACGGAGCAGTCTCCGCAGGAGTTCCGCGTCGACGTTCTCCGCACCAAGGCCCTGCTGGAAGATACCGGCGGCTGCCCGGTCCATGGCTATCGGGCGGCCAGCTACTCCATCGGCGAGCGCAACCTCTGGGCGCTGCAGATCCTTGACGAGACGGGCTACCGCTACTCCTCCAGCATCTACCCCATCCGCCATGACCTCTACGGCATGCCGAACGCGCCTCGCTTCAAGTTTCAGCCGCGCCTCGAGTCCGATTTCCTTGAGATCCCGGTTACCACCGCCGTTTGGCGCGGGCGCAAATTCCCCTGCGGAGGAGGCGGTTACTTCCGGCTCTTCCCTTACGTCTTCTCACGTTGGGCCATGCGGCGTGTGAACAGCGGCGATGCCCAGAGCTGTATCTTCTATTTTCACCCCTGGGAGATCGACCCCGAGCAGCCGCGTCAGCCCGGGCTGGACGCCAAGACCCGGGTCCGACACTACCTCAACTTGGCCCGGATGGAGCAACGGTTGAGGTGCCTGCTACGGGATTTCCAATGGGGCCGAATGGACGAGATTTTTCTCGACTCGGGGTGCGACCGCTGATGGACGCCCGCCGCGATTTCGCGCCGGAGACGGGCGGGCTGCGTGTCCGTCGCTTCAGTGACGCCGATCGCGAGCGCTGGGATGCCTTTGCTCACGCGTGCCCCGAGGCCACCTTCTTCCATCGGGCCGGTTGGCGCCGGGTGATTGAGGACGGTTTGCGCCACACGTGTCGGTATCTTCTCGCAGAGCGCAATGAAGAGATCGAGGGCATCCTTCCTTTGGCCGAGGTGCGCAGCCGACTCTTCGGGCATGCGCTTGTGTCCACGCCCTGCTGTGTCTATGGGGGGGTCGCGGCCGCGAGCGAGGAGGCACGCCAAGCGTTGACCGACGAGGCGGTGCGACTGGCCGAGGAGCTGCGGGTGGACGCGCTGGAGATGCGCAATCGTCAACCCATTCGGCCCGACTGGCCAACGAAGGACCTCTACGTCACCTTTCGCAAGCCCATCGCCGAGCGCGACGAGGACAACCTCAAGGCGATACCCCGCAAGCAGCGGGCCATGGTGCGCAAGGGGATCGACGCCGGCCTGTCCTCGCGGCTGGTGGATGACCCAGACCTATTCTTCGCGATCTATGCGGAGAGTGTGCGCAATCTCGGAACGCCAGTCTTCCCCCGGCGTTTCTTCAGGGCGCTGTTCGAGGAATTCCGCGAGCACAGCGAGATCTCCGTCATCGCCGGGCCGAGCGGGGATATCGCCGCGGTGTTGAGCTTCTATTTCCGTGATGAGGTGCTTCCCTACTACGGCGGGAGTCGCCCCGAAGCGCGCGCCCTCAAGGGAAACGACTTCATGTATTGGGACTTGATGTGCCGCGCGGCCGCGCGGGGTGCGCGGGTCTTCGATTATGGCCGCAGCAAGGTCGGCACCGGATCCTATGATTTCAAGAAGAATTGGGGTTTCACGCCTGAGCCTCTCTATTACGAATATCATCTCGTGAAGGCCAGCGAGATGCCGGAGGTCAATCCCAAGAACCCGAAATACCGGTATTTCATCGAGGCGTGGAAGCGCCTGCCGCTGCCAATTGCGAATGTGGTTGGTCCCTTGCTCGCCCGCAACCTCGGTTGAGCTGGCTTTGCGAGCGACAACGGTGGCCGATCAGCGCCCAAACCTACTATTCCTGTGTCATCGGATCCCTTATCCGCCGGACAAGGGGGACAAGATTCGGTCCTATCGCTGGTTTAAGGCCCTGGTCGAGCGGTTTCGAGTGCATCTCGGTGCATTCATCGATGATCCGGAGGACTGGCAGCACGTGGGGTGGCTCGAGGGTGCCTGCGCGTCGGCGTGCTTCCGACCGCTACCGCGCAGGAGCGCCATCCTGCGCGGTCTCAGCGGGTTTCTTGAGGGGCGTCCGCTAAGCGTACCCTATTATCGGGACGGTGCTATGCGCCGCTGGGTGGAGGAGCGCCTGGGCGCAGCCGACATCCGGCATGTCTTTGTCTATTCGTCGCCGATGGCGCAATACGTTCAGGGCCCGCGCTTGGCGACAGTTCGTCGGGTCGTGGATTTCGTGGACGTCGACTCCGACAAATGGCGGCAGTACGCGCGCGCGAGGCCCTGGCCCTTAAGCGCGGTCTATCGGCGAGAGGCGGAACGATTGGCCGCCTACGAGTGCGAGATTGCGCGGGAATTCGACGTCAGTCTGTTCGTCTCGGAACAGGAGGCGATGCTCTTGCGTTCACGGTTGGGGGCGGGGGCGTTGGGCGAGTCGCGCGTCACCCATGTCCGAAACGGCGTTGATTGCGGCTATTTCAACCCGGAGCACGCAGGTCCCAGTCCGTATCCGCCCGGGTCGGAGGCCATCGTTTTCACCGGCGCGATGGATTATTGGGCCAATGCAGACGCAGTCGCCTGGTTTGCAAGAGACGTCTGGCCGGCACTGCATTCGGCGCGTCCCAGTACGGTCTTTTACATTGTCGGATCCAATCCGGGGCCGGCCGTAACGGCTCTCTCTCGCGCAGACGTGGTGGTGACCGGTCGCGTGCCGGACGTCCGCCCGTACTTGCGCCATGCGCGTGCGGTCGTGGCACCGCTGCGCATTGCCCGCGGGATCCAGAACAAGGTCCTTGAGGGCATGGCCATGGCGCGGCCGGTCGTCGTGACTGCGATCGGCCTCGAGGGCATCGGGGCCTCTCATGGGTCTGAGGTATTGGTCGCCGACGACCCGCAGCCGTTTGCAGCGGCGGTGCTCTCGGTGCTCGGCGGCGGACACCAAGCCCTCGGCGAGCGGGCGCGACGGCGGGTAATCCGGGACTTTTCGTGGCACGAGGCAACTCGACGTCTTCTGAGTCTGATCTCACCGACCCACCAATGGGAGATTGACCCCGTTGCCGTCCCTCCCGACGGGGCGAGCAGGGTGGCGGTGGCGGGCACCATTGGGTTACCAGAGTAAAGTAGGCAGCGATGGCCATGACAGCGAGTGAGATTTCGTTGGTTCAGGGCAAGGCGGTTGGTTGGGGCCGCGTTCTCGTCATTCTGGGGTTAGTCTTGAGCGCGTTGGTCGCTCTTTACTTCGAAACCGCATGGTCCATGGTCTCCACCTGGCTTCGCTCTGATACGTATGCCCACGGGTTTTTGATCGTCCCGATCAGTCTGTGGCTGATTTGGGAGAAGCGGGCGTCTCTCGCGGCGGTTGCCCCGCGACCAACGCTGTTCCCAGTGTTGCTGATGCTGCCGGTCGGATTGATGTGGTTGGTGGCGCATTCGGTGGACGTGCTCGTAGTCCAGCAGTACGCCTTCATTGGCCTCTTAATCTTGGCCATCTGGGCATTCATTGGCACCCCTGTCGCACGCTATCTCGCATTTCCAATCGCATTTCTGCTGTTCGCCGTCCCGGTTGGCGAGGGGCTCATGTATCCGATGATGAATTTCACCGCGGATTTCGCCGTCGGCATGCTACGTCTCACCGGGGTTCCCGTCTATCGTGACGGCACCTTCTTCTCGATCCCCAGCGGCGACTGGTCCGTCGTCGAGGCGTGCAGCGGTATCCGCTATCTTTTGGCCGCGGTCACCCTGGGTGTCTTGTACGCCTATTTGACTTATACGAAGCGCTGGAAGCGGTTGCTATTCGTCCTGGTCTCGGTTCTGGTCCCGATCGTCGCCAACGGGGTCCGTGCCTATTTGATTGTGATGATTGCTCATCTGAGCGATATGCGGCTGGCGACCGGGATAGACCATGTGCTTTATGGCTGGGTCTTTTTCGGCATCATCATCGCGATCATGTTCGCCATTGGAGCGATTTGGCGTGACCCTCCCGCCGATCAGGGGCCGGTGGCCAGTGCAAACGGGCCTCGCCAGGGGCTCCTAACCGTGGCTCTCGCTTCCGTCGCTGCGGGAGCCTTTGGGTCCGGCGCCGCCTGGGCCATGGAGCGGCAGGTCGCGGGGGCCGATGCCTCCGTGGTGCTGGAGGCCCCGCCGGCGTCCGGGGCATGGAAACCCAAGTCTAGCTCGCTGTGGGGCTGGCGACCCCACGTGGTGGGGGCGGACGGAGAGCTGTTCGCGTTCTATGGCTCCGAGAAGGGTCAAGTGAGCCTCTACCTGGGAGTCTATCGTGGTCAGCGCCAGGATTCGGAGTTGGTCAGCTCGGTGAATCAGATGGCACGTCAGGGTAGGAACCCGGAATGGAGCGACAAGGAGATGACCACGCGTCGAATCGAACCCACCACTGGCGCGCTCACCGTCAGCCAGAGCCGTCTCGCCTCGCGCGGCGGACAGCGACTGTTGGTGTGGAATTGGTATCGCGTGGGAGGGTACCAGACGAGTAATCCCTACCTCGCCAAGCTGATGGAGGCGGGTTATCGCTTGTTCGGCGGACGGCGCGACGGAGCCTTGATCGCGGTCGCCACGCCGATGGGTGAGACCGAAGGCGGTGCTGCCGCGACTCTCGAGGATTTCATCTCGGTCATGTTACCGGCCATCGAGGCCGAGATCGACCGGTCGGTATCGGCCCCGACACCGTGACAGGGGCGGTTACGCAGGCCCCAATGATCGCCCATGTGCTGCATCATTTCGGCACGGGCGGCCTGGAAAACGGCCTGGTCAACATCATCAACCGCATCCCGGCGGAGCGTTACCGGCACGCCTTGGTCTGTCTCACCGACGCCGGACCCTTCCTCGCCCGCATCGAGTCTCGGGACCTACAGGTGATCGAGCTTCATCGCCGGCCCGGACATGACTTTGCACTCTACGGCCGACTCTGGTCGGCCCTGCGGACCTTGCGCCCAGGCATTGTGCATACCCGCAACCTCGGGGCCTTGGAGGGCCAAATTCCGGCGGCTTTGCTGCCTGGGGTGCGTCGCGTCCATGGAGAGCACGGCCGCGACGTATTCGATATCGCCGGTGCCAACCGCAAGTACAATCTGTTGCGACGCACGATCCGTCCTTTGGTCCAACGTTATGTCGCGGTGAGCCAGGATCTTGCCCGCTGGCTCGAAGCCACTGTGGGCGTGCGGCCTGGGCGTATCCGCCAGATTTACAATGGTGTGGACATAGATCGTTTCTCTCCGCGTGTGGGACCGCGACCGGACCTCGCGCCCCCTGGGTTTCTGCCGGCGGATGCACTCGTCATCGGCACTGTGGGCCGACTCGCCGAGGTGAAGGATCAGGCGACGCTGGTCGAGGGGTGCGCCGAACTCTTGGGAAAGTGGCCAGATGCGGCGTCGCGTCTGCGCTTGGTCATCGTCGGCGACGGCGCCCTGCGAGCCGATCTGGAGCGGCAGGCGACTGCGCTCGGCATAGGCAACCGCATCTGGTTCGCTGGGGACCGGGCGGACGTGCCGGACCTCATGCGGCTCTTCGACTTGTTCGTTTTGCCGTCACTGGGCGAGGGGATCTCCAACACCGTGCTCGAGGCTATGGCCAGCGGACTCCCCGTGGTTGCAACCCGTGTTGGTGGGAATCCCGAGCTGGTGGAGGAGGGGCGCACCGGGGCCCTGGTGCCGGTGCGGGACCCAGACGCCCTGGCGGACTCCATGCTCGCATTCCTCGCGGACGATGCCTTGCGCGCGCTTTGCGGTGTGGCGGCACGGGAATCGGTGTCGCGACGCTTCAGCTGGGAGCGCTGCGTGGAACAGTATCTTTGCCTATACGACGAGTTGTTAGGGAGCACCGGCGAACCGGCGTTCCTCGGTATTGGAAAACCCTGATGGTTTGGACGCTATGTGTGGTGTGACCGGAATCTTCGACTGCCGGGAGCGACGCGAGGTCGGGCGCGACCTGCTCGCGCGCATGAACGACAGCCAGTTCCATCGTGGACCTGATCAGGGCGGCCTTCACACGGAGCCCGGGGTGGGGCTCGGCCATCGACGGCTCTCCATCATTGACCTGTCCGGGGGAGCCCAGCCCCTGTTCAACGAAGACGAGACCGTGGTCGTCGTCTACAACGGGGAGATCTACAATTTTCAGGAGCTCTCCGAGGAACTGAAGGCGGCCGGCCATTCCTTCCGGACCCACTGTGACACCGAGGTCATCGTCCACGCCTGGGAGCAATGGGGCTCGGCTTGCGTGGAACGTTTCCGCGGCATGTTCGCCTTCGCCATCTGGGATCGTAACCGCGAGACCCTGTTCCTGGCCCGCGACCGGCTCGGTATCAAGCCCCTGTATTATGCCTTCCTGCCCGACGGTCACCTGATTTTCGCCTCGGAGCTCAAGGCCCTCTATCTCCACCCCGGGCTTCCGCGGGAGGTCGACCCGCAAGCGGTCGAGGACTATTTTGGGTACGGTTACGTACCGGAACCCCGAACCATCCTCAAGGCGGCGCTCAAGCTCCCGCCCGGCCACCATCTGAGCATCCGTCGCGGCGAGCGGGTGCCGGTCGAGCCCCGCGAATATTGGGATCTGCCCTTCGTCCCGGGTCCGGCGGCGAGCGAGAAGGATCTGGAGGCGGAGCTGGTGGAGCGCCTGCGGGAGGCGGTTCGCATTCGCCTGATCGCGGAGGTTCCCCTGGGCGCCTTCCTCTCGGGCGGCGTGGACTCGAGCGCGGTGGTGGCCATGATGGCGGGCCTCTCCCAGGATCCGGTGAACACCTGCTCCATCTCCTTCGGGGACCCCAAGTTCAACGAGTCCGAGTTCGCGCGCCAGGTCGCGGAGCGCTACCGCACCAACCACCGGGTCGAGCAGGTGGACCCGGACGACTTCGCCTTGGTGGACAAGCTCGCGGACCTCTATGACGAGCCCTATGCCGACAGCTCTGCGATGCCCACCTACCGGGTGTGTGAGCTCGCGCGCCGTCAGGTGACGGTCGCCCTCTCCGGTGACGGTGGGGACGAGAACCTGGCCGGCTATCGCCGCTACCGCTGGCACACCTATGAGGAGCGGATGCGCTCCGCCCTGCCGTTAGGGGTGCGGCGCGGTGTCTTCGGTCTGCTCGGGGAGGCCTACCCGAAGCTCGACTGGGCGCCCCGGGTATTCCGCGCCAAGTCAACCTTCCAGGCGCTGGCCCGGGATACCGTCGAGGGCTACTTCCATGGTGTTTCGGTGTTGCACGACGATATGCGCGCGCAGCTCTTCAGTGACGGGTTCCGCCGCGAGCTCCAGGGCTACCAGGCGGTGGAGGTAATGCGCCGCCACGCCGCGCGCGCACCCACCGATCATCCGCTGTCCCTCGTCCAGTACCTGGACATGAAGACCTATCTGGTGGGGGACATCCTGACCAAGGTGGACAGGGCGAGCATGGCACACGCCTTGGAGGTCCGCGTGCCCATTCTGGATCACAAGCTCGTCGAATGGATGTCCTCGCTCGCGCCAGACCTGAAGCTGCGCGGGACCGAGGGCAAATATCTCTTCAAGCGCGCACTCGCTCCTTACCTCCCTGAGGACATCCTTTATCGACCGAAGATGGGGTTCGGAGTGCCGCTCGCGAGCTGGTTTCGCGGCCCCCTGCGGGAGCGGGTGCGCAACGCCGTCCTAGGTCCGGTGCTGGGCGACACTGGAATGTTCAATCGTGACTACCTGGCCCATCTGGTGGACCATCACCAGTCTGGCGTCAAGGACTATAGCGCATCCATCTGGAGCCTGCTGATGTTCGAGGCCTTCGTGCGCCGGGTGCTCGCCCCTCGAACACAGGCGGAACCTGAGGCTGTGGTGTGAAGATCCTGCACGTTCTCGATCACTCTCTTCCACTGCACAGCGGCTACACTTTTCGCACCCGGGCCATCCTGGACGGCCAACGGGCCTTTGGCTGGGAGACCGCTCATCTCACATCGGCGAAGCACAAGGGCGGCGCCGCGCCGGTCGAGGAGTCCGACGGGCTGCGCTTCTACCGCACCCCGGCATCCGCGGGGGTGACGGCAGGCCTGCCGGTGGTCAACCAGTGGCAGGTGGTACGGGGGCTGGAGCAGCGACTGCCCGAGGTGATCGACCAGGAGCGTCCGGACATCCTGCACGCCCATTCGCCGAGCTTGAACGGCATCGCGGCGATCCGGGTGGGGCATCGCCTCGGTCTGCCCGTGGTGTATGAGTGCCGCGCATTTTGGGAAGACGCCGCTGCCGACCACGGCACCAGCTCCGAGTGGGGCTTGCGTTACCGCCTGTCCCGCGGGATGGAGACCTGGGCATTCAAGCACGCGGATGCGGTCACCTGCATCTGCGAGGGGCTGCGAACGGACATCGTGGCGCGAGGCATCCCCGAATCCAAGGTCACCGTCATCCCCAACGGCGTCGATGTGGAGCGCTTCGAATACGGATTGCCCAAGGACGAAGCGCTTGCCGCAGAGCTGGGGCTCTCGGGGGCCGTCGTACTGGGGTTTCTTGGTTCCTTCTACGCCTACGAGGGCCTGGCCCTCGCGGTTCGCGCCCTGCCCAAAATTCGCGAGCGTTTTCCCAAGGCCCATCTCCTGTTGGTCGGCGGCGGTCCGCAGGAAGCGGAGCTCAGGCGCCTGATCGCGGATCTCGGGGTGGCCGAGCACGTGACACTCACCGGCCGGGTTCCGCACGACCAGGTCCACCGCTACTACAGCTTGGTGGATGTGCTGCTGTACCCCCGCCTTCCCATGCGCCTCACGGAGCTGGTGACCCCCTTGAAGCCACTGGAGGCCATGGCCCAGGGCAAGCTGCTCCTCGCTTCAGATGTGGGTGGGCACAGGGAGCTGATCCGCAACGGCGAGACCGGGCAGTTGTTTGCCGCGGGGAGTGCGCATGCCCTAGCCTCTGCGGCCAGCGAATTTCTTGCCGAACGCGACAGCTGGGATGCCCAGCGCCGAGCGGGACGCGCCTTCGTGGAGGCGGAACGCAGCTGGCCCGTGATCGTGGAGCATTACCGCGATGTCTACGGGCGGCTCGTGCCGCAGCTGCCCGCCGTCTGAGACCTGAGCTGGCGGCAATGCCCCGTAGGACGGGCGGCGACATGCTTTGGCAAGGTAACTGCCGAGCAGCGCTGATCAGGATTGCTCGGTGACGGGACTCAGTGAGGGGGGGCTCGACAGGGGCTCATCGACCGTCACAAAGTAGAAGCCACATTGCTCCGGGGTCAGATTCTCGGATTCCGTACGCGGATACTTACGGCAACTGGCAGGGCGGAAGCGATAAACCGCGCAACTGCTCAGCCCTTGGTCGTCGTAGCGCAAAAAGGGGCAGGGATAGGGCAGCTTGCAGCAAGCCCCACAGCGATTGCACTCACCGCGTCGATTCGTGTCGACGGGGAGCAAGGACGTAGTGAGGCGTTTGAGTTTGTTGAGCATCCGCAGGCGTCTCCGGTGACCCTCGAGCCTTGGGGCTGGGCACATCGTCGGCGAAGAATGCGCGTCAGAATATTAGAGGCGGCTTCTTTTGTCACTACCGAGGAGGCTGGCAACTCGGGTTCCGTCGGGCGAAGGCTCCCCCAACTTCGTTAGATCCTGTTTAAATCGGTCGGGGTTGCAACCCCCCGCCGAGGAGCCGCGAGGTGCCGGGAAGAATGCGTCCGCGAAACCCGCAGTGCGGGAGAGCCCAAGGTATCCTGTGTCCACAATTAACCCACCCGAGCCACGTTTTGGCAGTCTAACGCCTTTCCAGCCGCTTGATGAAGCCCAGGGACAGGCTGCGAGATTGCTGAAGGACCTACATGAACGGCTCGCCCGGACGCAGGACTGCCACAGGCCCGGGTTGCTGGCGCGTCTTGCCGGGCGAGCGTGCAGAAGGCGGGACCCGATTCCCGGGCTATACATGTGGGGTGGCGTCGGGCGCGGCAAGACCTACCTGATGGACTGGTTTGTCGACGCGTTGCCGCTCCCTTCGAAGCGACGACTGCACTTTCACCACTTTATGCGGGATCTGCACGGCGCCATGTCCCGGCTCCCCAAGCAGCCGGATCCCCTCGAGTTGGTGGCGGACCAGTGGCGGCGTGAGGTGCGCGTCCTTTGCCTCGACGAGTTTGTTGTCACGGACATCGCGGACGCCATGATCTTGCATCGGCTGTTGCGTGCACTGTTCGCCCGTGGCGTGACCCTGATCGCGACCTCTAACACCCAGCCGCGGGAGCTCTACCGCACTGGACTTCAACGCGCCCTGTTCCTGCCGGCGATTGATCTGCTGGAGCGTCACACCCGGGTGTTTGAACTCGATGGCGGCATCGACTACCGGCTGCGGACCCTGACTCGAGGGGGCGTCTATTTCGACGCATCCTCTGGGGACGGACGGATCGCCGATTACTTCGATCGGCTCACCGGGGGATACCGGGAGGCGACCAAGACCTTCACGATGCACCGACGCTCATTTCCGGTGCGACGGCTGGGCACCGACGTCGTCTGGTTCGACTTCGACGCCCTCTGCGGGACTCCACGTTCGACCACCGATTACATCGAGATCGCCCGCGAATACCATACCGTGCTGCTGTCTGGGGTCCCACTTCTAAATCCGTCCAACGAGGCGGCCGCCCGCCGCTTCGTGCACCTGGTGGATGAGCTCTACGATCAGCGCGTCAAGTTGGTGCTGTCGGCGCGGGCGCCTCTAGGTCGTCTCTACGCGGGAGGAATCGACGAGTTTCCACATGAGCGACTGATCAGTCGACTGATCGAGATGCAATCCGTCGAATACCTGGCGGCGGCACGGTCAGAGGCTTCGGTCCCAACCGGTTGACCCCCTAACTCTCATGCATCTCGGTCGTGAGGCACCCCCGATGATGAAAGATAATGGGGGTGCTGTTGCCTTGGGCAGAGGTCGCGATATTTTTTGATGGCGCCTGACCGCGCAACCTAACTCGACCCGCCACCATTCACTCGTACCCCGGATTGCTTGGCATGGCCTGAACCGGTCATGGACAGCGCACGTTAAAAAGAGCCGTCGATTCCCGACAGGCCGTTGAATGGCAGCGCCCGTGGCGACAGCACGGCGTCAATGATAGTGCGTGCGTCAGCCTCAGGAGGTCAGCATGGACATCACCCCGATTCACCGGCGGGTCATCGGTCTGGATGTGCACCAGAACAAGATCACGGCCTGCGCCCTGATCGAGCAAGCCGATGGCAGTGTGGCGGTGGAACAGGGGGAGTTTGGTGGCTTCAAGCGGGATCGCCGGGCACTGGCAGCGTGGGTCCACGGGTTGGCCCCGGACATCGTGGTCATGGAGAGCACGGGGATTTACTGGAAGAGTCCCTATGCGGCATTGGAGAAAGTGGGCATTGCGGCGTGGGTGGTCAATGCCCGTCACGTCAAGACCGTGCCCGGCCGCAAGACGGACATCTCCGATGCCCAGTGGCTGGCCACGCTGGCGCGGGCGGGCCTGGTGCGGGCCTCGTTCATTCCTCCGGCCGAGATCCGCCATCTGCGCCTGATCGCACGACAGCGCCAGAAGCTCGGCGGGATGCTGGCCGCGGAGAAGAACCGGCTGCACAAGGTGCTGGCCGATGCCGGGATCCGTCTGAATGTGCTGCTCTCCGACCTGCATGGGCAGTCCGCACGAGCCATGGTCAAGGCCCTGCTGGCCGATGCACCCATCCACGCCATCCTCGCGCGTGCCGGGCGTCTGCGTGCCAGCCGCGAGGATCTGTTCGAAGCCCTGCAGCCGGAAGAGCTCAGTGCCAAGCATCGCTTCGTGCTCAACGAGATCATGGCGCATATCGAATACCTGGAAGCCACGATGGCCCGCTTTGAACAGCAACTGCTCGTTGGCCTTGCCCCCTGGGAGCCGCAGATGCGCCTGCTGGAAACCGTTCCCGGCATCGACCGCCTGGGCGCGGCCATGTTGCTGGTGGAAATCGGCACGGACATGGACAGCTTCGGCAGCGCTGAACGCCTCGCTTCCTGGGTGGGCATCTGCCCGGGTAACAACGAGCGTGCGGGCAAACGCAAAAGCGGCCGCACGCGCAAGGGCAACGCCTGGGTGCGACGCCTGTTGTGCGAGTTCGCCCAAGCCGCCTCCCGCACCCGCTGTGCCTTGAAGGACAAGTTCTCGGCCCTCGCCATCCGCAAGGGACACAAACGCTCCATCGTGGCCTTGGCGCACAAGATGCTGCGCATCGTCTATGCGATGCTTGCCAACACAACACCCTATCAGGATCGCACCGTCGATTGCGAAGCACTCATGGTGGGCCGCAACGCGCCGCGTTGGCTGAAGATGCTGGCCAAGCACGGCTACATCGCCACCGCCTGATTCGCTCCGCCGCCTCCCGGCCTCCCATCGCCAGGCCGTCACGCACCGGCATGCGTCACGCCAGAATGCCACTCGTCCCGACGTCGGGTTCTTTCACGTTAAAAGCAGCCGACGGCGGCCTGAGCGTCCAGGTAGGAATCAGTCAGGTGTCAGTGCGCTCCAACGCCATCCGATCCTCCGTGACGCCGAGGGCGCGCAGCGCAGCGCGAAGGGCCTCGATACCAGGTGCCGGCCCGGCGAGGTAGAAGCGCAGGGCGCCCAGGTCCCTCAGGTCCGAGCGGATTACCGCGATCAGGTCACCGGGGTCCGAGCTCACCAGGGGTGTGAAGCTGAAGTTATCCAGCGACTCCTTGAGCGCTCGCCCCCACTTTCCCTGATAGTGTCCTTCCGGGTGTTCGGTGGCCCAGTAGAGGTGGAAGGACTCGATCAGATCGATGGAGACCGCATGCTCGATCAGGCTCTTGATGGGCCCGATCCCGTCCCCGACGGCCACGAAGACGGCGGGCTCGGGCGAATCCTCCTGCAGGACGAACTCTCCGTATGGCCCTTCAACCTTGATCATGTGCCCGAGGTGGAGCCCGCCGTACACCGATGCGGTAAAGGCGTCGTGCGATTTTCGCACATAAAACGAGAGATTGCGTCCGTTACAGGGGCAGCTCGCGATGGGCAGCTCCCCGCTCGCGCCGTTCTCCAGGGTCAGGCGGGCACGCTGGCCGGCCATGAAGCGGAGCGTCTGGGTGCGCGGGGTCTGGATATTCAATGAGATCAGTTGGGGCCCGATGCGCTCCTGCTTCTGGAGACTGGCGCGAATCTCCTGCTGGGGCAGATCAGAGACCCTAACCGCCTCGGCCGCCTCGATGACTACATCCGTGATGGCGGTGTTGGAGCAGGTGAGGATGTAGCCCATCTGCTTCTCGCGCTCGCTCAACACGTAGTCGTGGTCGTGCATCTTCCACACCTCGCCGCCTACCAGCCGCGCCTTGCAGGCACCGCAATTCCCGCTGGAGCAGCCGTAGCCGAGCTTCAAGCCCGCGCGCACCGAGGCCTCGAGGATCGATTCGGTGCCCTCGACGAAGAAATCGTGTCCGCTGGGGATTAGCTTGACGTTGGCGGCCATGATGCGCAGGAAGGTGTCTTTCGCGAAAAGTTGGGCCCTGAGGTCCGGCGCCGGCCGGGCGGCGAGCTCACGACGGGCCGAGGCGAACCAGTCGCCGGTGGCACGCAGACCCTCGGTGGCCCGATCCGGATCGGGCTCCCGCCCTAACACGTCCAGGCGTTCTGCGACCTGGTCGAGAAGGTCTTCCGCCGCGGCCAGGGCCGACAACCGTTCCACTAGGGTCTCGCTCAGGCTCTTGAGGCGCGAGACCAGTACCTGCGAGCTGGGAAGCACCGAATCGGTGTCGTGACTCTTTGGGAGCGCCGCGTGTTTGATTCGCTCAACCCGGTCCAGGGCCTCGTCGTTAGTTAACGAAACCGTTGGGTAAATCCGCAGCAGGTCTTGCACGGCCACGGCCCCTTCGAAGGTCTCGATGTCGCCTCGACGGATGCGCCGCTGGATCTCCGCGCGCGTCACTCCGGCCAGGCGGGCTGCGCGGGACAGGCTGAGATAGTTCATTGGCTGGCAGTCTCCGGGGGGTGCTTGCAAAGCCGACTGGCGCTGCCACCTCGGCCAAACGATTTGGCGGGTCGGAGGCGAAGATAGAGCATGAACGAACCAGACGCAAAAACGGGCGTGACCGTCCCGCGCGGCCGCTCCCCGGGACGGATTCGGCAGCCGCCGCGGATCTCGCTGCATGCCGCCTGCGCAGACCATGTTCCGTCACCGCAAGATGGTTGTTACGCTAATCGCGCGTGCCGGCCCCTGACGGCGCCCATCTACGTGTGCCAGCGCCACTAACCGGCTTCCCATCGGCCGGCGCCAACGGCCTTCAACCCGTGAGGAGAACCGACCTTTGGATAAACAGACGCGAATCGAAATCGAGGCGGCCGCATTCCGCGGCTTGGTGGAGCACCTGCAGCGTCGTACCGACGCGCAAAACATCGACTTGATGAACTTGGCCGGCTTCTGCCGCAACTGCCTCAGCAAATGGTATCTGGCCGCCGCGCGGGAGCGCGGCGTCGAGTTGGACTATGACGCTGCTCGGGAGGCCGTCTACGGTATGCCCTATACGGAATGGAGAGATCGCTACCAGAAGGAGGCGAGTCCCGAGCAGCAACAGATCTTCGAGGAGACCAAGCCCTTGCACGCCTTTGTGAGCGGCCACCAGAAGGGTTGACCGGTCGCGCGTGCGGACCCTGGAGCTCACCAGCCGCTTCTTGGTGCGGAAGGCGCTTCCAGTGCAGCCTTTGGAATCCTCAATCGCGACGTGCGGTCATTGGCTGCGGCGCGCGAGGGGCGCGCGGCCCGGTATTCCCGGCACCCGTGTCCCTGTAATCGCCCCGAGAGCTGAGTCAAATCTGAGATAGGGTGCCTAATCACAGGATTTCATTTGGAAAGATGTCTCGGCCCATGCTATCTTGGCTGTAGTTCAGCGCCGCGATCCCTGGTCGCGCCGAGGCCGTGACGTGAAGCGACTGATCGACACCATCCTCGCATTCGTGCCCGCGCTCTTGCTGGCGATGGCCACACCGGCCACGGCTGCTCAGGTCGTGGTCCAGGGTGCGCGTATCGCGGCTGGATCCGACAAGACCCGACTGGTGATGGATGCGGATGGGCCTGTGGACCATCGGATCTTCACCCTCGACGGGCCTGACCGAGTGGTCGTCGACATCCCGGACGCCCGTCTCGCGACGAAGCTGCCCGAGGCGGACATGAGCGATCCCACCCTGATCGGGCTGCGAAGCGGTGTGCGCGAGGGGGACGACCTGCGCATCGTTCTGGACCTGAAGCAGCCGGCGCGGGTGAAGAGCTTTGTCCTCACTCCGGACGGGACCTACGGCCATCGTCTCGTCATCGATTTGATCCCCAAGGGCGGCGGGTCGGCCCCGCAAAAGGCCACTGCCAGCGGCCCCCATCCGTCAGTGCGCAGCCGTGCAAGTACGTCGCGCAGCGCCGTGGTCGCAATCGATGCGGGCCACGGGGGCCAGGACCCCGGTGCGATCGGCGCCCACGGCACCCGGGAGAAGGACGTGACCCTGGCCATTGCTCGACGTCTCGCGGCGCTCGTGGATAAAGAGCCGGGGATGCGCCCGGTGCTGATCCGTGATGGGGACTACTTCGTGGCCTTGCGCCAGCGTATCCTGAAGGCTCGCAAGCACAAGTCGGACGTCTTCATCTCCATCCACGCGGATGCGTTTACCAACCCCAAGGTTCGCGGCTCGTCGGTGTTCACCCTTTCGGAGCGCGGCGCCAGCAGCGAGGCGGCGAAATGGCTGGCTGACCGGGAGAACAGCGCGGACCTGATCGGTGGAGTGGATCTGGGTGTGAGTGACGACGTGCTGGCTAATGTGCTGCTCAACATGTCGCAGAACGCGACCATCGAGCACAGCGGTGAGGCGGCGACTGCCGTGCTGCGCAACCTCGGGCGGCTCGGCGACACCCACAAGGCCCAAGTCCAGAAGGCCGCTTTCGTTGTGCTCAAATCCCCTGATATCCCTTCCATGCTAGTGGAAACCGCCTTCATTACCAATCCCCAGGAGGAGGCGCGGCTCAAGACCGCGCAACACCAGCAGCGTCTCGCCGAGGCCATACTCGCCGGGATCAAGGCCTATTTCCGCAAATACCCGCCGCAAGGGACGCGGATTGGCTCAGACGCCTCCGCCGGTCAAGGGCGCCAGCACGTGATCGCGGGCGGGGACACCTTGGTGGAGATCGCCAAGCGCTACAGCGTCAGCCTCTCCTCCCTGCGCACCGCGAACCGCCTCGAGGGAGACACGATTCGCGTCGGTGAGGTCTTGACCATCCCCGAGGGAGGCTGATTCCGTGAGCTCGGAATCGGCGTCCGTGCATTTGCCTTCGGGCCCTTCTAATCCTGTGGACCACCCGATCCGCGTCCTGCCGAGCCACCTGGTCAACCAGATCGCGGCCGGCGAGGTGGTGGAACGTCCGGCGTCGGTTGCCAAGGAGCTGATCGAGAACAGCCTGGACGCCGGCTGCGCCCGGGTGGAGATCGAGGTGGAGCAGGGCGGCATCAAACGGCTGCGCGTGCGCGATGACGGCCGCGGCATCCCACCGGACCAGCTGACGCTGGCGCTGTTCCGCCACGCGACGAGTAAGGTCTCGGAACTCTCCGACCTGGAGGCGGTCGCCACCCTGGGATTTCGTGGCGAGGCCTTGCCGAGCATTGCCTCGGTGAGCCGTCTTACCCTCAGCTCCCGTGCGATGGGGCAAGCGACGGCCTTCGAGGTCGCCGTTGGCCCGGAGGGTGCGCCTGGGGACCTGTTTCCTTCAGCCCATCCCAAGGGCACGACTGTGGACGTGCGCGACCTATTCTACAACACGCCGGCGCGGCGCAAGTTCTTGCGCACCGACAAGACGGAGCTCGGCCATCTGGAGCAGGTCGTGCGGCGGATCGCCCTGGCCCGCCAGGAGGTGGGGTTCCTGCTACGCCACAACGGCCGCACCCTCATGGACCTGGCGCCGGCGGAGGACGACCCCCGGCGCGTGCGCCAACGCCTGGACCGGTTGCTCGGCGCGGGCTTTGGGGAGCAGGCCCTGTGGTTGGACGAGCAGGCGGTGGACCTGCGGCTGCACGGCTGGGTGCTCAGGCCGGCCTTCTCCCGGGGCCAGCCGGACCAGCAGTTCCTTTACGTCAATGGGCGCATGGTGCGGGACAAGCTTGTGACCCATGCGGTGCGTCAGGCCTTCAGCGACGTGCTTCATCACAGCCGCCATCCGGCCTACCTTCTATTCCTTACCTTGCCCGCCCGATTGGTGGACGTGAATGTCCACCCGGCCAAGCACGAGGTGCGGTTTCGTGAGGGGCGTCAGGTCCATGACTTCATCTTCCGGGGTCTGGCGCGGCGCCTGGCGGCCGGGTCGCTGGGAGCGCCCGATCACCCCACACCGTCTGCTCCCTGCGAGTCGCCCCTGCTTAGTCTCGGTAAGGCCCAGTCAGTTCCGGGGCCTGGCCCAACCCTGCGTGCCCCAATGCCGCTGCCAGGCCGACTGCCGCTGGGTGTCGGCGAGCAAGGGCAACGTTACGGCGCGATTCTCGATATTTCAGCGGCCCGTCGCCGAGGGCGAGTCAGACCGGGTCGGCGACGAGGGGACGGTGCCGCCACTCGGATTCGCCCTGGCCCAGCTCAATGGGGTCTATCTGCTGGCCCAGGGGGCGGACGGTCTGATCGTGGTGGACACCCACGCCGCTCACGAGCGGATCGGCTACGAGCGGCTGAAGGCGGCCTGGGCGAGCGGCGGTGTGACCCGCCAACCCCTGTTGGTTCCCGTAAGCCTGCACGTGAGTCCCCGGGAGGCGGACCTTCTGGAGGCCAGCCGGGAGGTCCTCACCGAACTCGGATTGGTGGTAGACCGCCTGGGCCCCGGCACCCTGACGGTCCGGGAGGCCCCCGCCTTGTTGCGAGACGCGGACCTGGAACGGCTGGTGCGAGACCTGCTCTCGGACCTGGCCGTCCATGGGTCGAGCGAGCGCCTGCGGGATTCCGTCAATACGGTGCTCTCCACCATGGCCTGCCATGGGGCCGTGCGTGCCAACCGGCGCCTCACCCTGCCCGAAATGAACGCCCTGCTTCGGGACATGGAACGTATCGAGCGGGCCGACCAGTGCAATCACGGGCGCCCCACCTGGGTCAAGGTTTCCCACGCGGAACTGGACCGGCTCTTTTCCCGCGGCCGCTAAGGTTGCGCCGATGCACGGGTACGGGTGCTTGTTAACGGCAGGGGCGGGGCCCGGCCGGCCGATCTGGTGGCGTCCTCGCTTGGCGTTCCCATTCCCCGAGTCCTCACCTGCACGAGCCTGTGACTTCCGCTGATCCGTCGAACCACACCGCCGCCGGCGAAACCCCGGATCCCCATCCTCTGGCGGTTCTGCTTATGGGCCCAACGGCATCAGGCAAGACCGACCTGGCGGTCGAGCTCGTGCGGCGGCTGCCCTGCGACATCGTGAGCGTGGACTCGGCCATGGTCTACCGGGGCATGGACATCGGTACCGCCAAGCCGGGGCCGGAGGTCCTGGCCGTGGCGCCTCACCGGCTCATCGATATTCTGGACCCGGCGGAGTCGTACTCCACTGCCCGCTTCCGCGCCGACGCCCTCCAGGAGATGGCCGCGATTAGCGCCAAGGGTCGGATCCCGCTTCTGGTGGGTGGGACCATGCTCTATTTTCGCGGTCTCCAGCGGGGGCTCGCCAGGCTGCCCGACGCGGACCCGCTGGTGCGCCAGGCACTGATGGACGAGGCCCGCCGGTTTGGCTGGCCCGCGATGCACGCACGTCTGGCGCAGTTGGATCCCGAGTCGGCCGCCCGTATCCATCCCAACGATCCCCAGCGTATCCAGCGGGCGCTCGAGGTTCAGGCCATCACCGGTGAGCCCATGAGCACCCTGATCCGCGTCTCGGTGGATTCCCACCCTCCGTACCGCCTGCTCAAGTTGGTGCGCGCACCGCAGGACCGCCAGGTGCTGCACGGGCGAATCGAACGGCGTTTTCGCTCAATGCTGGAGCAGGGCCTGGTGGCGGAGGTGGAATCTCTAATGGCCCGGGGAGACCTGACCGAAGAACTGCCGTCCATGCGTTGCGTCGGATACCGCCAGGTCTTGAAATTTCTGTCGGGCGAGTACAGCTACGCTGAAATGTTGCGGCGCGGCATCGAGGCGACCCGCCAGTTGGCGAAGCGTCAGCTGACCTGGTTGCGCGCGGAGGCCGGCTGTGACTGGCTCGCTGATGAGCCGGCGCCGCTGGACTTGGCCTTACGGCAGATCGAGGGCGCGTTAAGGAGCCGTCAGTCTTCGTACGTCCGGAGTGCAGGGGCAAGTAGATTCACATAGTGGAAAACCGCAGTGGCGTGATCCGGGATGATCAACGACACTAGCGCAGACATTTTGGGTGGAACGGCAAGTCCCGGCTGCTGACCCACCCGTCGTTCCCGCTCCCCCGTGGTCTCTATGGCCGGGTGGGGTAGGTGATTCGAGCCGGGCAATCAACGCGTAACGACTACAACAAGGAGTCAAACCATGTCCAAGGGCCAAAGCCTTCAAGATCCGTTCCTCAACGCGCTGCGAAAGGAACGTATCCCTGTCTCCATCTTCCTCGTCAACGGGATCAAGCTTCAGGGTCAGATCGAGTCATTCGACCAATTTGTCGTGTTGCTGAAGAACAACGTCAGCCAGATGATCTACAAGCACGCCATCTCCACGGTGGTTCCGGCGCGCAACGTGAAGCTGCCGCCGACTAGCGACGAGGCCGCAGAACCTGGAAATAGCTGATCGAGTGGGCGTCTCCCCGCGAACGGACAGGCCGGTCAGGGCCGACTCGGAGAGGTCCGTCTGGTTTCGCTCCGCAAGCCCTCGGCCGCGGTGCCCGCGACTGCGGCCTCGGTCGTTGGGGGTCCGGGGTGTTTGAGCGGCCCGATAGCGGTGAGCGAGCCGTCCTCGTGCATCTCGACATCGGCGCCCTGGCGGAGCCGGACGAACGGGAGGAGTTTCGACTCCTGGCCGCCGCCGCGGGGGCGGAGTTGGTCGGGAGCTTGGCGGGCTCGCGGGCCATGCCTGACTCCCGGCTCTTCATCGGCACGGGAAAGGCAGAGGAATTGAAGGACCTCGTTGCCGCGACCGGCGCCGAGCTCGCGATCTTCAATCACCCGCTGTCGCCCGCCCAGGAGCGCAACCTCGAGCGTCTGCTTGAGTGTCGCGTGGTGGACCGCGCAGGCCTGATCCTCGACATCTTCGCTCAGCGGGCGCGCTCGTTCGAGGGCAAGCTGCAGGTGGAGCTGGCCCAGTTGCGACATATGTCGACCCGACTGGTGCGCGGCTGGACCCACTTGGAGCGCCAGAAGGGCGGCATTGGCCTGAGAGGGCCCGGCGAGACCCAGCTCGAGACCGACCGCCGACTGCTCGCCAAACGTATCGCCGTGCTCAATCGGCGGCTGGCGCGCATCGAGTCCCAGCGCGCCCAGGGTCGGCGGGCCCGTGCCAAGGCCGAGCTTCCCGTGGTCTCCTTGGTGGGCTACACCAATGCCGGGAAGTCCACCCTATTCAATCGACTGACCGAGGCCGGGGTGCTGGAGGCCGACCAGCTGTTCGCCACCCTGGACCCGACCCTGCGCCGCCTCGACCTGCCGGACGGCGGGCGGGCCCTGCTTGCCGATACCGTTGGCTTCGTCAGCCAATTGCCACACGAGTTGGTCGCCGCCTTCCGTGCCACCCTGGAGGAGGCCCGCAACGCGGCCCTGCTGCTGCACGTCGTGGATTCAGCTGTCCCTCACAGGGCGCGTCTGATCGCGGACGTTGAGACGGTGCTGGGGGAGATCGGCTGCACCGAGATTCCGCGCCTGGAGGTGTGGAACAAGATCGATCTTACGGACGGCGAGACGCCGCGTCTGGAGCGGGACGCCCAGGGGATGCCCGTGCGGGTCTGGCTATCCGCGAGCCGGGGTGACGGGATCGACCTGTTGCGCCGGGCGATCGCCGAGCTGACGGGCCGCGCGCGGGTGCGACGGCTACTGCATTTGAGCCCGACCGACGGGCGCCTGCGCGCCTGGATATTTAGCCATGCCACGGTACTCGTCGACCGACCGGCCGAAACGGGCGGGTGGGAGATGGATCTGCTGATCAGTCCGGTCGACCTGGAGCGGTTGGTAGCCCGGGACCCAGGATTGGGGTCGCGGCTGCGTGCCAGTGCTTGAGCGTTGATTGAGAACTGGTGTGTGGAGCCGGCCTCCGCGCAAGTGAGCTTCTGGAGCGCTGTCGAGTCATTTAACGGTTTGCTCCTGCCGACTCCCTTCCTTAGAATCGCAGGTTCACCCCGTCACGCGGCGCAAGCCGTCTTCTCGTCCGGTTGATAAGATTCGGAACCGGCGGCATCTTGACCGACGGGAAGCGCGACTGCCGTAGAGATGGAGCCGCGCTTCGTGCAGGCCAGACACACGGGTCGCGGTGCCCATCCGGACGACGCCGGGATCTACAATCCTCATCTCACGAGCACAGGTGGAGTAGCTATGGCCTGGAACGAGCCAGGTGGCGGAAATCGAGATCCCTGGAGCGGCAAGAATGGTGGCGACCAGGGACCGCCAGACCTTGACGAGGTGGTGCGCAAGCTCCAAGACCGTCTCGGGGGACTCTTCGGCGGCAAGAAGCCGTCCGGTGGGGGCTCCTCTGGCGGCTCGGGCGGCGGTGGATTCGGTCTGCCCGGAGGCGGGTTCAGCTCCCGTGCCGTCGGCATCGTGGCGGGCATCCTGCTCGTGATCTGGCTGGCCTCCGGGATCTATATCGTGGAGCCAGCGGAGCGCGGCGTTGTTCTGCGTTTCGGTAAGTACGTAAATACGACGGATCCCGGCCCCCATTGGCACATCCCCTTTCCGGTGGAATCCGTCCTCACTGTTAATGTGGACGAGCTCTCCACATTCAGCCATCAGGCGGCCATGCTCACCAAGGACGAGAACATCGTGGACGTGGAGCTCACCGTCCAGTCGCGTATCCAGGACGCGGCGGATTTCCTGTTCCAAGACCAGGACCCCATCAAGACCCTCAAGGACGCAACCGAAACCGTGGTGCGTACGACCATCGGCGGCAGCAAGCTGGACTTTATCCTGACCGAGGGGCGCGGTGCCATTGCGACCACTATCCAGGAGCGGGTCCAAGGGCTGATGGACAAGTACAAGACAGGCTTGTTGGTCACATCGGTCAACATGCAGCCGGCCAAGCCGCCTGAACAGGTCAAGGAGGCCTTCGACGACGCCATCAAGGCGCGCGAGGACAAGGAACGCTCGGAGAACAAGGCCGAGGCCTATGCCAACCAGGTCTTGCCCCAGGCGCGCGGCGAGGCCGCGCGCATCGTGGCCGACGCCAAGGCCTATCGTGACAAGGTGGTCGCCGAGTCCGAGGGTGAGGCGTCGCGCTTTTCGGCGGTGCTCGCGGAATATCTAAAGGCACCGGAGGTGACCCGCCAGCGGCTCTACCTCGAGACCATGGAGCAGGTCCTGGGCGAGAGCAACAAGGTGATGCTCGACGTGAAGCAGGGAGGCAACAGCCTGCTCTATCTTCCGATCGATCAGATGATGCGACAGCGCCAGGGAAGCGCCGCCCCCAAGGTGCCCCAGCCGACCATCATGCCCGCGGGACCAGACGGACGTCAGGGCTCGGCGCGCGCGGTGGACCGTGAGCGGAGGACCCGTTGATGAGCCAATACAAAAATCTGCTGCCGGCGGCCTTAGCCGCGCTGGCCCTGTTGATCTACGCCTCCGTCTTCGTGGTCAATGAGTGGGAATCCGCCATCAAGTTGCGGCTCGGCGAGATCGTTGGAAGCGACTACCCACCGGGCCTGCACTTCAAGGTTCCGGTTCTGAACGACATCAAAATATTCGATCGGCGCATCCAGACCCTGGATTCCCAGCCCCAGCGCTTCCTGACCATCGAGAAGAAGGACGTGATCGTTGATTCCTACGCCAAGTGGCGTATCGCGAACCCGGCCCAGTATTTCCGCTCCACGGGCGGCAACGTGGGACGGACCTCGCGCCTGCTCTCCGAGCGCATCAACACGAGCTTGCGCGACGAATTCGGCAAGCGGACGATCCAGGAAGTGGTAACCGAAGACCGTCTGGACCTGATGGCTCAGCTGACCAAGGCGATCGACCTCAACGCGGCGGAGCTGGGGGTCGAAGTGGTGGACGTGCGGGTTAAGAAGATCGACCTGCCTCCGGAGGTGAGTGAGTCCGTTTATTCGCGCATGCGCGCCGAGCGCGAGCGTGTCGCGAGCGACCTTCGCGCCAAGGGCCACGAGGCGGCTGAGCGCATCCAGGCGGACGCCGACCGCCAGCGTACCGTGACCCTGGCCGAGGCCTACAAGGAGTCGGAGGAGCTGCGCGGCACTGGCGATGCCAAGGCCTCTGAGATCTATGGCAAGGCCTACAGCCAGGACGCGGACTTCTATGCCTTCTACCGCAGCCTCAATGCCTACCGGAGTGCCTTCGGCGCGGGGGGCGACATGATGGTGCTTCAGCCCGACTCGGAGTTCTTCCGCTTCTTCCGCGAGCAGTCGGGCGACTGACCGGTTGCCCCTCCGCGCCGCCGGGCGTCCAGATTCAGGCCCCCGGGGTTGGACAAACGACACCGGGTCTGGAACACTGCGCGCCTTTGGGCGGCCCGTCGAGCGAGACCCCGGCGCTGGGGGCTTCGACGATACCGGGCGCCGCTGAGGATCACCCCGGTGCACGAGCTCCTGATCGCGACTGCGCTCCTGTTGGTGATGGAAGGCGTGTGGCCCTTCCTGAGCCCCGCCAGCTTCAAGCGTGCTCTGATCACGGTGGCTTCCGAAGGCGACCGCCCACTGCGGATGGCGGGGCTCATCAGTATGGTGGCCGGCGTGGCCCTGTTGTACCTGGTGAACTGAGCGATGCGGATGGATGAGGAGCGCTGGCTGTTACCGGCCGGGATCGACGAGGTGCTCCCGCCCCAGGCCCACGTCATGGAATCGCTGCGCCGGGAGCTGCTGGACCTCTACGGGTCCTGGGGCTACGAGCTGGTGATCCCGCCTTTCGTGGATTACCTGGAGTCGCTGCTCACCGGAACCGGGCGCGACCTGGACCTTCAGACCTTCAAGCTGACGGATCCGGCGACTGGCCGGCTGCTTGGTGTGCGCGCTGACATGACGCCCCAGGTGGCGCGCATGGACGCCCATCACCTGCGCCGCGAGACCCCGACCCGTTTGTGCTACCTGGGCACGGTGCTGCATACCCGGGCGGATGGCTTCGCGGGAAGCCGCGCGCCTCTCCAGATCGGGGCGGAGATTTACGGTCACGCGGGGATCGAGAGCGACGTCGAGATTCTGCGCCTTATCCTGTTGACCCTGGGTATCGCGGGGATCGAGACCTGTTACCTGGACCTGGGCCACGTGGGTATTTTCCGGGGCTTGGCCCGCCAGGCCGGGCTCGATGCCCACCAGGAGCACGCACTGTTCGATGCCCTGCAACGCAAGGCGGTGCCGGAGATCGAGGATTTGGTGGTCGGGTTCCGTCTGCGGCCGGAGCTGGCGGCGATGCTCGTTGGCCTCGCGGACCTCAACGGCGACGATGCCCTGGACCGGGCGGAGCGGGTGCTGCGACAGGCAGACACCGCGGTCCGAGAGGCGGTGGGGTCCCTGCGGCGGCTCGCAGAGGCGCTGCACCAATTCCAGCCCGATGTCTCGGTCCATTACGACCTGGCGGAGTTGCGTGGGTATCATTACAAGACCGGGGCGGTTTTCGCCGCCTTCGTGCCGGGCTGGGGGCTCGAGATCGCGCGTGGTGGGCGTTACGACGACATCGGCCGTGTATTTGGGCGTGCGCGCCCTGCGGTCGGCTTCAGTGCCGATTTAAAGGGTTTGATGCGGCTGGGTCAGGGGCTCGATGCTCGATATCGGCAACCTGCCGCCGTCTATGCGCCCTGGTCCGCCGATCCGGCACTGATTGAAGCCGTTGACGCCCTGCGTCGGGCCGGTGAGAGGGTCATCGCCGCCTTGCCCGGGGGGGCGGTCGAGCCGTGCAGTTTAGGTTGCGACCGGCACCTGGTGCACGGAGCCTCTGGTTGGGAATTGCAGTCGATCGAAGAGCGGTAGGAATCTCCAAAGATGGGAAAAAATGTTGTGGTGATCGGCACCCAGTGGGGTGACGAGGGCAAGGGCAAGGTCGTTGACCTTTTGACCGACCGCGCCTCGGCGGTGGTGCGTTTCCAGGGAGGGCACAACGCGGGCCATACCCTGGTGATCGATGGGCACAAGACGGTTCTGCATCTGATCCCGTCGGGCGTGCTGCGCGAAGGCGTGCGCTGCCTGATCGGCAATGGCGTGGTGCTCTCCCCTGCGGCCCTGCTCGAAGAGATTGCCATGCTGGAGGAGTCCGGGGTCCCGGTGCGCGAGCGCCTGGGATTGAGTGCGGCCTGTCCGCTCATCCTTCCCTACCACATCGCGCTCGATCATGCCCGGGAGCTGGCGCGCGGCAAGAAGGCCATCGGCACCACAGGCCGCGGCATCGGGCCCGCCTACGAGGACAAGATCTCCCGCCGCGGCATCCGTCTGGGTGAGCTCCTGGACACCGGTCACTTCAAGGAGCGCCTGCGCGAGGTGCTCGAATACCACAACTTCGCGCTGGAGCACTACTTTAAGGCCTCGCCGGTGGACTATGGGTCCGTGCTGGATGACGCCCTGGCCCAGGCCGAGCAGCTCCGGCCTCTGGTTGTGGACGTGCCTGGGGTGCTCCACGGCCTGCGCGCCGAGGGGGCCAATGTGCTGTTCGAGGGCGCCCAGGGCTCCCTGCTCGATATCGATCACGGCACCTACCCCTACGTGACGTCCTCAAATACGACGGCGGGTGGTGCCTGCAGCGGCAGTGGGGTAGGGCCCAAGGACCTCGACTACATCCTAGGCATCGTCAAGGCCTACACGACGCGGGTGGGCGCCGGGCCCTTCCCGACCGAGCTGTTCGACGGGGACGGAGAGCGCCTTGGAGAACGCGGTCACGAATTCGGCGCCACCACCGGGCGCAAGCGCCGCTGCGGCTGGCTCGATATGGTCGCGCTCAAGCGCGCCTTTGCCGTCAACAGCGTAACAGGGCTCTGCATCACCAAGCTGGACGTCCTCGACGGCATGGAGACCATCCGCATCTGCACCGCCTACGAGATGGACGGTGAGGTCCTAGAGGTGCCGCCGGTGGGGGCGGATGCCCTTGCCCGGTGCACGCCCCAGTACATGGAGGTGCCAGGCTGGTCCGAGTCGACTTTGGGTGCCACCACCTTGGATGCCCTTCCGGCCAATGCCCGTGCCTACCTGGAGACCATCGAGACGCAAAGCGGACTGCCCATCGACCTGATCTCCACCGGGCCCGACCGCGCCCAGACTCTGGTGCGGCGCCATCCCTTCGAGGTCTAAGCCCGCCTGGGAAGGAGGGTGGAGGCGGTTCGAATTAGGCCGCCTTGGCCTCTATCGAGAACGAGGAACCCATGGAACCGACTGTCCCCGAGCTCCTGGCCGAGGGTGTGAAGCTGATGGTCGTTGGCATGACCATCGTTTTCAGTTTTCTACTGCTCTTGGTCGGGATGCTGTTTGGTATGTCCCGACTCGCGTCGCGGCTCGCACCGGATCAGGGGATTAGAGCGGGGTCCCCGACCGAAGGCGCGCCAGGGTTGGAGGTCGAAGCCGACCCGCGCCTCGCCGCCGCCATCGCCGCCGCTGTCAGTTATCATCGCCGCGCTCGTCGCAGCTGACGCCCGGCGGATACCCGCACCTCGCGCGCTCTGCCTCACTTGGCGCGCGGTGCGGGTATGCGTTCCGTTCCTTGAACAGTTTGCGCCGATCGCAAACCAAATCCAGAGCCCGAGGCCCGGGTGCGCGTGCCCCAAACGCGTCAGGGCGAGTCTCGACGGGCGACGGGGACACCCCGGCAACGGATCGGGACCGGCGCGGACCTGAAACAGGATGCAATCCATGACCCAACAGAAGCCGCTCGGCATCACCGATGTCGTCCTGCGCGATGCCCACCAGTCCCTGCTGGCCACGCGAATGCGCATCGAGGACATGCTCCCGATCGCCCCCAAGCTCGATCAGGTCGGTTACTGGTCCCTGGAGACCTGGGGCGGCGCCACCTTCGACGCCTGCATCCGTTTTCTGGGCGAAGACCCCTGGGAGCGCCTGCGCAGCCTCAAGGCCGCCATGCCCAAGACCCCCCAGCAGATGTTGTTGCGCGGACAGAACCTGCTGGGCTACCGGCACTATGCGGACGACGTGGTGGGGACCTTCGTGGAGCGGGCGGCGGTCAACGGCATCGACGTCTTCCGCATCTTCGACGCCATGAACGACCTGCGTAACCTGGAGGCGGCGGTCACGGCGGCGCTCGCCACCGGGAAGCATGCCCAGGGGACCATGTCCTATACCGTCAGCCCGGTCCACGATCTCGGCTACTGGGTGGACATGGGGCGACGGCTCGAGGACATGGGCTGTCACTCGATCTGCATCAAGGACATGGCGGGGTTGCTCAAGCCCTACGTGGCGTCGGAGCTGGTGTCCCGTCTCAAGGAGACCTGCGCCATCCCGATCGCCATGCAGAGCCACGCGACGACGGGCATGAGCACCAGCACCATCGTCAAGGCCGTGGAGGCGGGGATCGACATGGTGGACACGGCTATCTCCTCCATGAGCATGACCTACGGTCACTCCCCGACTGAATCGGTGGTGGCCATCTTCGAGGGCAGAGACCGCGACACTGGGTTGGATCTCAAGCTTCTCGAGGAGATCGCCGCCTATTTCCGCGAGGTGCGCAAGAAATACGCAAAATTCGAGGGCGCGCTGAGGGGGGTGGATTCGCGCATCCTGGTGGCGCAGGTCCCCGGCGGCATGCTGACCAACATGGAGAATCAGCTGCGCGAGCAGGGGGCGAGCGACCGGCTCGACGAGGTGCTTGAGGAGATCCCGCGGGTGCGCCGGGAATTGGGCTATATCCCCTTGGTGACGCCGACCTCCCAGATCGTCGGCAGTCAGGCGGTCCTCAACGTCCTGATGGGGGAGCGTTATAAGAGCATCACCAACGAGACCGCGGGCGTGCTCAAAGGGGAGTACGGGGCCGCCCCGGCGCCGGTCGACCAGGCTTTGCAGGCGCGGGTGCTCGCAGATGGAGAAGAGCCTATTACCTGCCGGCCGGCGGATAACCTGAGCCCTGAGATGGAGCGTCTCACGGCGGAACTGGAGACCCTGGCCAAGGATCGTTCCATTGAGCTCGCCAGGGACCCGATCGACGACGTGCTTACCTATGCCTTGTTCCCCCAGGTCGGGCTCAAGTTCCTGGCCAACAGGAACAATCCGGACGCATTCGAACCGGCACCGTGGAAGGGGGCTGCGGCCCCAGCGGTGGCGCCGGTCGCCTCGGGTGCCGCCGCACTGGCCCCCTGGGCCTTTGAGACCTATCGGGTGGAGGTGGACGGTCACAGCTACAGCGTTCGGGTCTCACCCGAGGGCGCCGTGGAGTCCGCGACTCCGGCGGTCCTTTCAGCAGGCGTTGCGCCGGCCGCGAGCGCGCGTCCAGTCCCGGCGCCCCTGGCCGGAAACGTGGTGCAGCTCAAGGTCAAGCCGGGGGACACGGTCAGCCGCGGCGACCTCATCCTGATCCTGGAGGCCATGAAGATGGAGACCGAGGTGCGCTCTCCAGAGGCGGGAAGGGTGAGCGCCGTCGCCGTCAAGTCCGGCGACTCGGTGCAGGTCGGCCAGACCCTGATGAGCCTGGTCTGAGCCCATGGAGACCGTGCTCAAGCTCTGGGAGTCCATGGGCATTGCCAATCTGACCTGGGGTCAGGTACTGATGATGGGCGTCGGCGGTCTCCTGGTGTACCTCGCCATCGCCAAGAAATTCGAGCCGCTCCTGCTGGTGCCCATCGGTTTCGGTGCCATTCTGTGCAACATCCCGGTGGCCGGAATCGGCGGTCCCGACGGCATGATCGGCATGGTCTACCACGTGGGGGTGGAGACCGGGGTATTCCCCCTCCTGATCTTCATGGGCGTGGGGGCCCTCACCGACTTCGGCGCCCTGATCGCCATGCCCTGGACCCTGCTGCTCGGGGCCGCGGCGCAGTTCGGCATATTCGCCACCCTGATCGGAGCCCTGACCCTGAATGGGGTCCCGGGATTTGACTTCACGCTGAAGGAGGCGGCGTCCATTGCCATCATTGGGGGGGCGGACGGTCCCACGGCGATTTTCTTGACCTCGCGCCTTGCCCCTGAGCTGCTTGGCGCAATCGCGGTCGCCGCATACTCCTATATGGCCCTGGTCCCCATCATCCAGCCGCCGATCATGCGCGCGCTGACCACCCCTGAGGAGCGGCGGGTGGTGATGCAGCAGCTGCGGCCGGTCTCGAAGCTGGAACGTATCCTGTTCCCCTTCGCCGTCCTCCTACTGTGCGCTCTATTGCTCCCGGACGCCGCGCCCCTGATCGGGATGCTGACCCTGGGGAATCTGTTGCGTGAGAGTGGCGTGGTGGAGCGCCTGAGCCGCTCCGCCCAGAACGAGATCATCAATGTCGTCACCATCCTGCTCGGGCTCGCGGTGGGGTCCAAGCTCTCGGCCGACAAGTTTCTGAGCGTCGAGACCCTCGGAATCCTGGCCCTGGGCGCCCTGGCCTTCTGCATCGGCACGGCGGCAGGGGTGGTGATGGGCAAGGTCATGCACCGGGTCACCGGGGGCAGGGTCAATCCGCTCATCGGCGCGGCTGGGGTCTCCGCGGTGCCTATGGCGGCACGGGTGGTCAACAAGGTTGGTCTCGATGAAGACCCGCATAATTTCCTGCTCATGCATGCCATGGGGCCCAATGTGGCCGGGGTCATCGGCTCCGCGGTGGCGGCGGGGGTCCTTCTCGCCCTGGTGGGGACATGATGGCGGGTTTCCCAAGTGGGCCGAGCAAATTGACGCAATCCACGGAAATCGGGTAAATTTACGCGCTTATGCCGGCGCCACTGTCACGCAACCGCAATTCGCGTTCAGACCCCGGCTTGCAGATCGATCCCTGGCAAGCGGTTCGCTCCGAGCTCAGTCTGGAAGGCGAGGCATTCGCGGAGGATCTGCCCAGGCTTGCGGATGTGCTGATGTCTGGAGGCGGAGCGGCCGACTGGCCGGCTCGCTATTCACTGCATTTCGGGCGCGACGCAGATGGGCGCGCGCTGGCGTCTGGGCGAGCGATGCTGACCATCAGGCCTGTCTGTCAGCGCTGCCTGGGTGAGGTCGCGATTCCCTTGGATGCGCCCATTGCGCTGGCCTTGGTGCGCCACGAGGCCCAGGCCGAGGCGCTTCCGGATCACCTGGACCCGGTGGAGGTGGCTGAGGGGCGGATTCGTCCCTTGGACCTGGTGGAAGATGAGCTCTTGCTCTCCATGCCCCAGGTGCCGATGCACCCGCCGGGTGCGTGCGCGGGGCTCCAAAGGCCCACGGCTGGCCCTGATGAGGGCGCGCTGGCGGATCGGGGCGTCGAGGTGCCGGAGAATCCGTTCGCGGTGCTGGCTGGTCTCAAGCGCCCGGCACCGGGGCACTAGCCCGAAGGATCCTAGAGCAGGCGGCGCGGCCCTCCGGCCGGCGGCCTGCCGTTATCGATACGACACAGCAACACGTTCCGGCCGGCCCCGCGCCCCGGGCGTCCAGCGGAGAGAATCATGGCTGTTCCCCAGAACCGTAAATCCCCGTCACGGCGCGACATGCGCCGGTCCCATGACGCCCTGACCAAGCCGACCCTGTCGGTCGATCCGACCAGCGGCGAGACCCACCTGCGTCATCACGTCTCTGCCGACGGCTTTTATCGAGGCCGTAAGGTCGTGGACAAGGCGGAGTGACGACCGGCTCAGGCCGCTCCGTCATCCTTCGACCCAACTTGAGCCGCCGGCCCGTCCAATACGGGGAATCCACCGTGGCCGGTCGGTGCACGATTGCGCTGGACGCCATGGGAGGCGACATTGGACCCGATGTCGTCATTCCGTCCGCCCTGCGGTTCCTCTCCGGCAATCGGGACGTGGATCTGATCCTGGTGGGTCACGAGGATCAGATCCTGGCTCGCCTGGGCGGATCCATGCCCGAGCGGCTGCGCATCCGCCATGCGAGCGAGACGGTGGCCATGGATGAATCGCCGTCCAAGGCCCTGCGTGGCAAGAAGGACTCCTCCATGCGCGTGGCCATCGACCTGGTCAAATCCGGCGAAGCCCATGCCTGTGTAAGCGCGGGCAACACGGGTGCCCTGATGGCCACGGCACGGTTCGTCCTGAAGATGCTGCCGAACGTCGACCGCCCCGCCATCATCACCGCCGTGCCCTCGCTGCACGGCGACACCCATATGCTCGATCTTGGGGCCAACGTGGACTGTGCGGCCGAGCACCTGTTCCAGTTCGCCGTGATGGGCAGCGAGTTGGTGAAGGCCGTGGACGGGGTGGCAGAGCCCCGCGTGGGCTTGCTCAACATCGGTCAGGAAGAGATCAAGGGCAACGACCAGGTCAAGAAGGCCCACGAGCTTCTGGCCGCCAGCGAGCTCAATTACATTGGGTATGTCGAGGGGGACGGGATCTATCTGGCGGACGTGGACCTGGTGGTTGCCGACGGGTTCGTGGGTAACGTGGCGCTGAAGAGCAGCGAAGGAGTCGCCAAGCTCGTTCGCCACACCTTGAGCCAAGAGTTCAAGCGGAACTTGTTGACCCGTATGGCTGGACTGGTGGCCTTGCCGGTCCTCAGGCGTTTCCGTCGCACCGTGGACCCCCGGCGCTACAACGGGGCCAGCCTGTTGGGGCTGCGCGGAATCGTGATCAAGAGTCACGGCGGCGCGGACGAGCTCGCGTTCGAGAACGCGATCCGGATCGCTGAGAAAGAGATCCACTGCGACATCCCCAGGCGCATCGCCGAGCAGGTCGGGCGTCACCTGGACGAAGGGCACCTTAGGGCGACGGCCTGATGATCTACTCCCGAATCCTCGGGACCGGCGGCTATCTCCCCGAGCGGGTGATGACCAATGCCGATCTCGAAGCCATCGTCGACACCACGGACGCCTGGATACGTGAGCGCACCGGGATCGAGAAGCGCCACCTGGTGAGCGACGGCGAGACCTGTTGCGACCTGGCCGAGGGAGCGGCACGGCTAGCCCTGGAGGCCGCCGGGGTGGCCGCCACCGATCTGGATCTGATCCTGGTCGCGACGACCACCCCCGACCAGTTCTTCCCGAGCACCGCTTGCCTGCTCCAGCAACGTCTCGACGTCCACGGCTGTGCCGCCTTTGACCTGCAGGCGGTTTGCACCGGATTCGTCTACGCCCTCGGGGTGGCGGACAAGTTCATCCGCACCGGCGCCGCCCGCCATGCGCTGGTGGTGGGGGCCGAGACGCTTTCCCGCGTCTTGGACTGGACCGATCGGGGGACTTGCGTCCTGTTCGGGGACGGGGCCGGTGCCGTTGTCCTCGGTGCCGCCGAGGAGCCCGGCATCATCTCCACCCATCTGCACGCGGACGGCGCCTACAAGGATCTGCTGCAGATCCCCGGTGGTATCGGCAACGGCGACTGCGACAACGCCTACCTGGAGATGAAGGGCAACGAGGTCTTCCGGATGGCGGTCACCACCCTGGGCCGTATCGTCGACGAGACCCTGGAGGCCAACGGGCTAAAGAAGTCCGACATCGATTGGCTGATTCCCCACCAGGCCAACATCCGCATCATCCAGGCCACCGCCCGCAAGCTCGATCTGCCCATGGAGCGGGTGGTCGTGACAGTGGCCGAGCACGGAAACACCTCCGCCGCCTCCATCCCCTTGGCCTTCGACTGCGCCGTGCGGGACGGACGTATCCAGCGGGGAGAGATGGTGCTGATGGAGGCCTTCGGCGGCGGCTTTACCTGGGGCTCCGTCCTGGTCCGCTACTGACCCGGCTCGCGATCGAGGCCTCGGCACATGACCACCGCACCCAAGCTCGCCGTCTTCTTCCCCGGCCAGGGCTCCCAATCCGTTGGCATGCTCGACGCCCTCGCCGCTGCCTGGCCCGAGGTGCGTGAAACCTTCAACGAGGCATCGGAGGCACTGGGCCGCGATCTGTGGGCCCTGGTCAGCGGCGGACCCAAGGAAGCCCTGGACCAGACCGAGAATACCCAGCCGGCCATGCTTGCCACGGGGATCGCGGTGTGGCGCGTCTGGCAGGCGGCGGGCGGCGCGCCTGCGGACCTGATGGCGGGGCACAGCCTGGGCGAATATTCCGCCCTGGTGGCGGCGGGGGCCTTGTCTTTCACAGACGGAATCCGGCTCGCCGCGGATCGCGCCCGTTTCATGCAGGAAGCGGTGCCGGCGGGCGAGGGGGCAATGGCCGCGGTGTTGGGTCTGGATGACGCACAGGTCATCGAACTGTGCATCGAGCAGGCCCAGGGTGAGGTGCTGGAGGCGGTCAACTTCAATTCACCCGGCCAGGTGGTGATCGCTGGCCAGACGGCGGCGGTCGAGCGGGCCGCGGCCGCGGCAAAGGCAGCCGGGGCCAAGCGTGCCCTGGTACTCCCGGTGAGCGTCCCTTCCCACTGCGCGCTCATGCGTCCGGCCGCGGAGCGCTTGGGCGAGCGGCTGATGGGGATCGAGCTCAAGGTCCCAAAGGTTCTGGTTCTGCACAACGTGGACATGAACCCCGCTCGGGACGCGACGGAGCTGAGGGAGCGCCTGACGGCCCAGCTTCATCGCCCGGTGCGTTGGGTGGAGACGGTCCAGGCGGTTGCCGCCTTGGGCGTGACCCTGGCGATCGAGTGCGGTCCTGGCAAAGTGCTTGCCGGCTTGAACAAACGTATCGACAAGAACCTTACGACCCTGCCGGTCTTTGATCCGGAGACCCTGGGTTCGGCGCTGGAGGCAATCAGCAATGCTCGAGGGTGAAATCGCACTGGTCAGCGGGGCCTCGCGGGGCATCGGACGCGCCATTTTGATGGCCTTAGCTGAACAGGGCGCGACGGTCGCGGGCACTGCCACCACCCAAGGCGGCGCCGATGGTATCGATCAGGCCTTGCGGGAGGTCGGGCACCAGGGCGTGGGCCTGGTCCTGAACGTCGCCGATCCAGCGTCGGTCGAGTCCGCGATGAGCGCGGTGGTTGAGCGCTTCGGAGCCCCTACCATCCTGGTCAACAACGCGGGCATCACCCGTGACAACCTGCTGATGCGCATGAAAGACGAGGAGTGGCAGTCGGTTGTCGACACCAACTTGGGCTCCGTTTACCGCCTCTCCAAGGCGTGCCTGCGCTCCATGACCAAGGCGCGCAAGGGGCGCATCGTCAACATCGCGTCGGTCGTCGGCGTCATGGGAAACGCCGGCCAGACCAACTATGCCGCGTCCAAGGCCGGCATGATGGGTTTCACCAAGTCCCTGGCCCGTGAGGTCGGCTCCCGCGGGGTCACCGTGAACTGCGTGGCCCCCGGATTCATCGACACCGACATGACCCGCGCCATCGGCGATGTCCACCGCGAGGCCCTGCTCAGCGCCATCCCCCTGGCCCGCCTGGGAACCCCCGAGGAGATCGCCGCCGCGGTGCTGTTCTTGGTATCGCCACCCGCCGGTTACATCACGGGCGAGACCCTGCACGTCAATGGCGGCATGTACATGGTCTGATCGCTCGATTAGAAGCGATCTCGCCTTTTTTAAATCAGACTGTTAGCGATATTCGCCGGGGCCGGCTGTCAGCTTTCATCGCCCCCCGATTGTCACTAGAATACCGCGTGGCCCGATTCGGGCCGCTTTTTTCCATTCGGAGGATTGACTCACATGAGCAGCGTTGAAGAGCGAGTTCGGAAGATCGTCGTCGAACAATTGGGCGTCAAAGAAGAAGAGGTGACCGCGGAGGCCTCCTTCGTCGACGATCTGGGCGCGGATTCACTCGACACGGTCGAGCTGGTGATGGCCCTCGAAGAGGAGTTCGAGACCGAGATCCCGGACGAGGACGCCGAGAAGATCACCACCGTTCAGCAGGCCATCAATTACATCAACGAGCACCAGGGCTGAGGCGCGCTGCTTCGTGGACGGAACGGCCGCCGCCCGCGGGACGGAGTTCGCGTGCGGCGCTCTTGGGACTGCGGCAATCTGAACCAGAGGGGTAGGCAATGGTAGGCAGACGCGTGGTGGTGACCGGCTTGGGATTGGTGGCGCCGGTGGGGCTGGACGTCAAGTCGTCCTGGGACAACATCCTGGCCGGCAAGAGTGGAATCCAGTCGATCACGCACTTCGACGTCTCGGCGTTCAGCACCCGTTTCGGCGGCCCGATCTACGGGTTCGATGTCACTGACTACGTCCCCGAGAAGGAAGCCAAGAAGATGGATAAGTTTATCCATTACGGCATGGCCGCTGGCTGCCAGGCGATCGCCGACTCCGGGCTGGAGATAAACGACGCCAACCGTCGTCGCATCGGGGTTGCGATCGGCTCCGGGATCGGCGGGATCACAGGGATCGAGAACAACTACGAGGCGTTCCGCAGCAAGGGCCCGCGGCGAATCTCGCCCTTCTTCGTGCCAGCCAATATCATCAACATGGTCGCTGGAGACCTGTCGATCAAGTTCGGGCTCAAGGGCCCCAACTACTCCATCGTCTCGGCTTGCGCCACGGGCACCCACAACATCGGCGAGGCTGCCCTGATGATCCGGCATGGTTATGTGGACACCATGCTCGCCGGCGGCGCCGAGATGGCCACCTCCCCGGTCGGCCTTGGCGGTTTTGCGGCGGCGCGTGCGCTGTCCACCCGCAACGATGCCCCCGAGCTGGCCAGCCGGCCATTCGACAAGGACCGCGACGGGTTCGTCCTGAGCGATGGCGCGGGCGTGCTCGTGCTGGAGGAGTACGAGCAGGCCGCCGCCCGTGGTGCCCGCATCTACGCCGAGGTGGTGGGGTTTGGGATGAACTCCGACGCCTACCACATGACCTCACCCTCGGAAAACGGGCAGGGCGCAGCCGACTGCATGGGCATCGCCCTGGCAGACGCCGGGATCAATCCGGACCAGATCCAATACATCAACGCCCACGGCACCTCGACCCCCGCGGGCGACGCGGCGGAGACCAAGGCCATCAAGCGCGCACTCGGAGACCTGGCCTACAAGATCCCGGTCAGCTCCACCAAGTCCATGACCGGGCACATGCTGGGTGCGGCCGGTGGGGCGGAGGCCATCTTCACCATCCTGGCCCTGCGCGACCAGGTCGCGCCGCCGACCATCAATTACGACACGCCCGACCCGGACTGCGACCTGGACTATGTGCCCAATACGGCGCGCGAGATGCGCATCGAATATGGGCTGTCCAATTCATTCGGCTTCGGCGGGACAAACGGTACCCTGATCTTCCGCCGGGTCTGAGGCGAGACCTTCGGTCCTGTCTCGGGGTTGACCTTGGAGCCGGTGACCACCCTGAGTGACACTGCGCTCAACCGAATCCTGATCGACGGCGATCCGGGCGTCGGGCTGCCGATCACGGACCGTGGTCTCAACTACGGCGACGGTCTCTTCGAAACCCTGTTGGTTCGCGACGGTCGGCCCTGCCAGTGGCCGAGGCACCGGCGCCGGTTGGAGCTCGGGGGGTGCCGTCTCGGGATCGCCCTGCCGCCGATCGAGCTCCTGCCCGACGAGGTCGGCGTCCTGATCCGGGGCATTTCGGAGGGGGTGCTCAAGATCCTGGTCACCCGAGGGGACGGCGGTCGGGGATATGCTCCGGCGCCGGGAGCCGTTGCCCGACGAGTCCTCACGCTTCACCCGGTCCCGGCCTATCCGGCCGACTGGTATCGAAACGGCATTGCGATACGACGGTGCGACACACCGGCAACCGAGAATTCTGCCCTGGCCGGGATCAAACACCTCAACCGTCTGGACAGCGTGCTGGCGCGGGCTGAATGGAGCGATCCCGGGATCGCTGAAGGTCTGATGGCCGGGCCTGATGGCGCCATCATCGGGGGCACCATGACCAACCTGTTCCTGTGGGACGACAGCGGGCTCTCGACCCCGGCGGTAGACCGCTGTGGCATTGCAGGTACGGTGCGCGAGCTGGCCATAGAGATGGCCCGGCGGCACGGAATCCCGTGTGTGGAGGGACGGGTCTCGCCCGACGACCTGGGCCGTGCTCGGGGGCTCTTTCTGACCAACTCGGTGGCGGGTGTCTGGCCCGTGCGCCGACTGGACGGCCGCCAATACGATCTGGCCCGGTTGCCCCGCGGCTTCATCGAGGGACTCCAGCGGGCGGCACACACGCCGGAGGCGACATGGCCCTGATCCTGCGAACCCTGTTCGTTCTGGTCCTGGCCGCCAGCTTCGTGTGCGTCGGCGTCTGGCTCGATTACCGGCGGTTCTTGGAGACTCCGGTGTCCATCGGGGACGGCAGCGCGGTCTTCGAGGTTCAGCGCGGCGCAAGCCTGCGTCAGGTGTCCGATGAGCTGACGGCCCAAGGCATCCTGAAGCAACCCTACTATCTGCGCGCCCTAGCTTATCAGCGGGGCGACCAAGGCCGGATCAAGGCCGGCGAGTTCGAGCTGACCCGGGGCATGCGGCCGGGGGATCTGCTCGATCGGCTCATTTCCGGTAAGACGATCCAGTATCCCATCACCCTGGTGGAGGGCTGGACCTTCCGTCAGGCGGTCGAGGCGATCGCCGCTGACCCGCGCTTCGGCGGCGATCTGTCCGGCAAGACCGACGCGGAGCTGATGGCGGCCCTGGGTCGGTCCGGCGAGCACCCGGAAGGCCGGATCTTCCCCGATACCTACAGCTTTCCGCGCCGGACCACCGGCATGGACGTCCTAGGCCGGGCCTATGAGCGCATGGAACAGATACTTGCCGAGGAATGGGGTGGCCGCGACGAGGGGCTTCCACTCGAGACCCCTTACCAGGCCCTGATCCTTGCCTCCATCATCGAGAAGGAGACGGCCGTCCCTTCCGAGCGTCCGGCCATCGCCGGCGTCTTCGTGCGCCGGCTTCAGAAAGGCATGCGGCTGCAGACTGATCCCACCGTGATCTACGGCATGGGGGAGCGCTATGACGGCAATATCCGCCGGGCGGATCTGCAGGAGGCCACCCCCTACAATACCTACGTCATCGATGGCTTGCCCCCAACACCCATCGCGCTGGCCGGCCGGGAGGCGATCCACGCCGCCCTACACCCGACCCCTGGCGACAGTCTCTATTTCGTGGCCCGGGGCGATGGTAGCCATGTCTTCTCGGCCAACCTTGAGGAGCACAACGCGGCCGTGCGCAAGTATCAGTTAGGCAAGCCCTAGTGGCCGAAGGAGTTGGTGGCAGGCACGTGGACACAGTCCTACCGGCCGGCATTTCTGGGCGAAACGATTCCATGACCGATCGCGGTCGGTTCATCACGCTCGAGGGCATCGAGGGGGCGGGCAAGTCTTCACAGGTCCTGCCCGTGCGCCAGCTGCTGGCCGAGCGGGGTATCGATGTCCTGACCACACGGGAGCCCGGCGGCTCCCCCGTCGCCGAGCGCATCCGCGCCCTGCTGCTCGATCGCGCCAACACCGGCATGAGTCACACCGCGGAGCTCCTTTTGGTGTTTGCCGCGCGGGCGGAACACTTGGAGAAGGTCGTGGTTCCGGCCCTCGCGAAGGGAACCTGGGTGCTGTGCGACCGGTTTACGGATGCGACCTATGCCTATCAGGGGGGTGGGCGCGGCGAGGATCCACGGCGCATCGGGATATTGGAAGATTTGGTGCAGGGTAGTTTGAGGCCTGACCTGACCATGGTGTTTGACCTTGCCCCCGATCTTGGGTTAGCCCGTGCCCGCGGGCGCGGCGAGGCGGATCGTTTCGAGTCCGAGCGTCTCGCCTTCTTCGAGGGTGCCCGCGGGGCCTATCTGGAGCGGGCCCGGGCCCTCCCGGAGCGGTATCGGGTGGTGGACGCCGCTCAGCCCCTGGAGTCGGTGACCGGGCGGGTCCGGGACATCATCAGCGATTTTGTGGACGCCCAACAGCCTATTGGGAAGGGCGCTTGACCCCAATGACCGAGATCGCCCCCATCCCGGACCGCGAGCTTCTCCCGTGGCTCGTCCCCGAATGGGAACGGCTTTGCCAGGCCCGGGCGTCAGACCGCCTTCCGCACGCCCTGCTGCTAGTCGGACCACGCGGCATTGGCAAGCGCTGGCTGGGGAGGCTCCTGGCCGAGGCGCTCTTGTGTGCCAATCCACTGCCCGACGGCAGGGCCTGCGGGGTCTGCCAGGACTGTCGACTCAGCGCGGCCGGAAGTCATCCCGACTTGCGGCGCGTGGTCCCCGATTCGGAGTCCAAGTCCGGAGAGATCGGTATCGCTGCGGTGCGTGCCATGACCGAATGGGCCTCCCTGACCGCCGGTCGTGGGGCCCGCAAGCAGGTCGTGATCGATCCCGCTGACCGCCTCAACGCGGCCGCGGCCAATGCGCTGCTGAAGACCCTGGAGGAGCCTCCGGGCGCGCTCCTGCTGTGCCTCGTCGCCGAACAGCCCGAGCGGCTCCCCGCCACCATCCGCAGCCGCTGCCAGCTCATCAGGCTTGGGATACCGCCGTGGGACCAGGCACTCGCCTGGCTGACCCCCGGGTTGGGCGGCGATACTCAGGCGGCCGCCGTCCGCCTTGGATTGGCCCGGGGTGCCCCGCTGCGTGCCCTGGGGGAGCTCGAGCCAACAATGCTCGAGCAGCATGCGCGATTGCGTGCAAGTCTCGCGGGGATGGCCCGCGGCGAGCTCGATCCCGTGCGCGAAGCGGATGGTTGGAACGGGACCGGGGCGCGGCTATCATTGGACTGGCTTGCCGGTTGGCTTTGCGACTTGGTGCGGCTAGCCGCCGCGGGACCTGGTGCCAGGCTCGACGATCCCGGCTCCCGTGAGGCGTTCTCCGAGCTTGGCCCGCGGTTGGATTGTGTCGCGACCCATCGGCTGTTGCGTCGCGTCTTCGAGGCACGGGGTCTCACGGATACCACAGTCAATCCGCTTCTGCTCCTGGAATCCTTGTTGATTGTTTGGTCCCGGCTGAACGGCCACTGAATAATCCGCTGCGCGACCCCGCTCCACTCATGGCAAAGACAGAGCACACACATTGAGCACTCCGATGAACCCCATGGGCACCTTCGGCGGCCAGCAGCGCATACTGAGCTTCGTCATCAAGGACAAGTCGGCCCTCTATGCCTCCTACATGCCCTTTGTGAAGAATGGCGGACTCTTCATCCCCACGACCAAACGCTACCAACTCGGCGACGAGATCTTCCTACTGCTTCAACTGATGGATGAACCGGACCGTATCCCGGTCGCGGGGAAGGTGATCTGGGTGACCCCGCCGGGGGCCGAAGGCAATCGATCCGTCGGGGTCGGAATCCAGTTCAGTGAGCAGGACAAGGGCGTGGCGCGACACAAGATCGAGGAGTATCTGGTGGGCGTCATCAACTCCGAGCGGCAGACGCATACGATGTAGGAGGGACAGGGGTCGGGTTGGTGCCGGCCAAAAAGTCCTCTGACCTGGTCGCCGGTGCGATCGTCGCCGTGAGAGCGCTGCATGTTTGTCGATTCACACTGCCACCTCGATCGAGTGGACCTGAGCCGCTACGGGGGCGACTTTTCGCGCCTGATGGCCGCCACCCGCGAGGCGGGCGTTTCGAACATGCTCTGCGTCTCCATCGACCTGGTCCGGTACCCGGCCATGCGCGCCCTGGTGGACCCCTACCCGAACGTGTCGGTCTCGGTCGGTGTGCATCCCAGCCAGGAGCCGGACGAGGCCGGGCACATTGAGCCGAGCGTGGATGACTTGGTGGCCTTGGCCGATGACCGGCGCGTCGTGGCCATCGGTGAGACCGGGCTCGACTACTACCATGGCAAGGGTGACCTGGGATGGCAGCGGGAGCGCTTCCGTGTCCACATCGCCGCCGCCCGTGCCTGCCGCAAGCCGCTGATCATCCATACCCGGGATGCCCGGGAGGACACCATCCGCATCCTGCGGGAGGAGCAGGCCCAAGATGTGGGTGGAGTGCTTCACTGCTTCACCGAGACCTGGGAGATGGCCAAGCAGGGGATGGATCTCGGCTTCTACGTCTCCTTCTCGGGTATCGTCACCTTCAGGAACGCCGCCGAGCTGCGGGAGGTGGCCCGCCGGGTGACTCTGGATCGGCTGCTGATCGAGACCGACTCTCCCTATCTCGCACCGGTTCCCCATCGGGGCAAGCCCAACGAGCCCCGACTCGTGCCTCACGTGGCCGCCTGCATCGCCGAGCAGCGCGGGATCAGCGTCGCCGAACTGGCGGCCGTCACGAGCTCCAATTATTACCGGCTCTTCGGGGTCAACGCCGGCGCCGCCTCCTGAGGACGGCCGGCAAACATTGCTAGCTTGACCCTGGGAGGCGCGATCTGTTCCCAGGTCCAACGGGAGTCGGTGTGGCATATCCCCGAGTCGCTGCGGCGATGTTCGCAAGTTACCCCTGCTGGCCCCCTGCGGCTCCTTGTACCTGTTGAGTGGACCTCCCAGCCCCCGTAGCCTTCGCCTCCATCGAAAACAAAGGCAGTCTTTCTGGGGGTTTTGCGATGGTCAGTCGGGTGAAACGTTGGACAACCTTTGGCGTGCTCGGGGTTGCCTCCGTTAGAAGCACGCGAGCTCGTCTCAAGCCCCTTGCCGCATTCCTTGCCCTCTACACCGCGCCAGGTCTCGCGGCGGACGATGTCTCCACCCTGGGGGAGGTGCGCGTCACGGCCCCCCTGGATGTTCCGCTCGGATTCGGTTCCTTCGCCCTGGGGCCCGCCGAGATCGCGGGCCAGCGCGCACGCACCAGCGATACCGCCAGCCTGCTTACCGCTTTCCCCGGCGTGAGCGTCTATGGTGCCGGGGGTGTGTCCGGCCTGCCGGTCATCCGGGGCCTGGCGGATGATCGCCTGCGCACCAAGATCGACGGCATGGACCTCGTCGCCGCCTGTCCCAACCACATGAATTCACCGCTGTCCTACATCGACCCCACGGCCGTGGAAAGCGTGCAGGTCTTTTCCGGCGTCACTCCTGTGAGTGTGGGCGGCGACAGCATCGGCGGCAGCATCGTGGTGCAGTCCGCCGCCCCCGCGTTCGCCGACTCAGGCGGGCATCTCATGAAGGGAGAAGCGGGCATGTTCTATCGCAGCAATGGCGATAGCTGGGGAGGGAATCTTTCCAGCACTTACGCCACCGAAAGCCTGAGCCTCAATTACACCGGCGCCTATGCGCTATCCGACAATTACAAGGCCGGCGGCGATTTCAAGGATTACACTTTCACGGGTCGGGCGGGTCACACCCTTGATCTGGATGAGGTGGGCTCGACCGCTTTTGAGGCCAGCAACCAGGCCGTCAAGCTCGCGTGGAAAGGCGGCGGCCATCTGGTGGACTTCACCTACGGCTATCAGCACATCCCTTACGAAAACTATCCGAACCAGCGGATGGACATGACGGACAACCAGAGCGACCAGTTCAACCTGGGCTATAGCGGGGAGCAGGGCTGGGGCACATTGACGGCGCGGGCCTATTACGAGCACACGCAACACGAAATGGATTTTGGCGACGACAAGCGGTTCTGGTATGGCCCGGGGCAACCGCCTCTCGGCTCCGGCGGGGACACCGCCATCAACGGTACGCCCTGTTCGCCCATCTCCGGTGTCAGGATGGTGAAGGGCAAGATGGTGGGTTGCGCCGCGGGCATGCCGATGGACACCGACGGAAAGAACGGGGGGTTCAGCCTTAGCGCGGAGCTCCTTGTGGGTCAAGGGGACTTGTTGCGCTTGGGAGCAGAATACCAGAACTACCGCCTTGACGACTGGTGGTCTCCCTCCGGCGCATTGATGTGGCCTTACACCTTCCGGAACATCAACGATGGGCAGCGCGACCGGTATGCCGTCTTCGGCGAATGGGAGATCCGCAAGGAGCGCTGGACACACATCTTAGGTGTGCGCTATGAGACCGTGGAGATGGATGCAGGCCCGGTGCACGGCTACAACCTGGACACCTATCCGACCAGCGGAGTCGGTGGTTTGGGCAACCAGACCCGGGATGCGGCGCTCTTCAACGCTCAGTCCCGCGGCAAGACCGACCACAATTGGGATCTGTCCTGGCTCGCTCGCTTTACCCCGGAGGCCACCCAGACCTATGAGATCGGCCTAGCGCAAAAGACCCGTTCGCCCAACCTGTATGAGCGCTATACCTGGTCCACCTGGCAGATGGCGGCCTTCATGAACAACTTCGTCGGCGATGGAAACGGCTATGTCGGCAACCTCAATCTGCAACCCGAGGTGGCCGGCACCCTCAGCCTCACCGCCGACTGGCACGATGCCACCCAGGAGCAATGGGGCGTCAGGGTGACGCCTTACTACACCTACGTGCAGGACTACATCGACGCGGTGCAATGGGACTCGGCAACAAATGGACGTCGCACCGTTCCGGTCGTCGACAACTTCACCGTGCTCAAGTACTTCAACCAATCCGCCGAGCTTTATGGTGTCGACCTCTCGGCACATTATCTGGTGGCGAGCGGCACCGGCTTCGGCGATTTCAGGGCCCAGCTCGTGGCGAGCTACACCAAGGGCGAAAACCAGGATACCGGCGACCACCTCTACAACATCATGCCGCTGAATGCCAAACTGGCCCTCACGCAAGAGCTCGGCCCCTGGCGCAATACCCTGGAAGGCGAATTCGTGGCCGCCAAGGACGATGTCTCTGAGGTGCGGAACGAAATGGAGACCGCCGGCTACGGGCTCGCTCACCTGCGCAGCCGCTACGAGAAAAAGACCTGGAGTGTGGAGCTCGGCATCGAAAATCTGTTCGACCGCTTCTATGACCTGCCCCTGGGCGGGGCCTATGTCGGCCAAGGTACGACCATGACCATTCCGCCCGCGCCCAACCAACCCCAGTGGGGGACCCCAGCGCCGGGGCCGGGACGCTCAATCTATGCCGCAGTCAACCTGAAGTTCTGACGCCTCGACGGTCACGCCGATCGGGATCAGGAAATAGCAAACGACCGGTTGGCGCCATCCTTTCAGCGGGCACAGGGAAGTAGCCTGCGGAAGATGCGGTGGATCCATTCAACCCGGGCGCCGTCCGGTTGAACAGGGCCGGTCGCGCTCTCCGGGCGTTGGTGTCGAGCGACTTCTGACACCCGGCCCTCCCGGGCATTCAGCGCCGTCCCCAGGCGGTCTTCTCGTATCGGCCGCCGGCCCCCTTGATCGGACCCGCTTGTCAGGAGACCCGCGCGGGCGTACGTTGCGCCGCTGGGACCTGATCCGCGATCAGCCCAGACTCAAGTTGACCGACATTTAGTACCGGGGGACGGAATGGCCGACTTCGCCAAGCTTCACGAACAGAACCACAGGATTACGGAGACCTCTAACGTCTTTCTCTACCTCATCCGCGAACGCGCCATGTGCGACACCGAGTGCGCGAAGAATCTCTTCTTCGACTACGTCGCCCGGGTGCGCGAGCACATCGAGCTGGTGGACGCCCAGCTCTGCGGCCAACTTATGAAGAGTCAGGACCGCGACATGAAGAACACCGCCGACCGTTTCCTCTCCGGCTCCATGGAGATCAAGCGCATCTTTGCCGCCTATCTCAAGGACTGGTGCAACGAGCGCAAGCGGGAGCTCAAGATCGCCGACCACGATGCCTTCGTCAGAGACACCAACCAGATGTTCGGCTTGGTCCTCGACCGTATCGAGCGCGAGACCGAGCACCTCTATCCACTGGTGCGCCAACTGCATGCCAAGGCCGCTTGAGCTCAGATTCCAGGACTTTCCCCGGGGCGACCGTCGATCCGAACCATCGTCCGAGTCGCCCCGGGTGTGCGGGGTGGAGCCGAGCCCGGGACGAGCAGCGCAAACCCCGCTGATCTAAGCTGCAGCCGGAGTTCGCCCGCCAGGCGCGGACCGACCAGAGACCAGGTCGGCGGGTTTCATGCCTTCAGATTCGACACAACTAGGCGGCGAGCCTGCGAAGCACGTAGTGCAGGATGCCTCCGTTTCGGTAGTAGTCCACCTCGTTGGGGGTGTCGATCCGTACCCGGGCGGTGAAGCTAGTCACCGAGCCGTCGGGCGCAGTGGCGTTGACCGTCACCTGCTTGGCCTCGCCGTTGTCGAGACCGACGATGTCGAAGGTCTCGGTGCCGGTCAGGCCCAGCGACTGGGCGTTGGCACCATCGGTGAACTCCAGGGGGAGGATGCCCATGCCCACCAGGTTGGAGCGGTGGATGCGCTCGTAGCTTTCGGCGATCACGGCCCGCACCCCGAGCAACCGCGGTCCCTTGGCGGCCCAGTCGCGGGAGGAGCCCGAACCATACTCCTTACCCGCCAGCACGATCACCGGGACGTCCTCGTTCTGATACGTCATGGCCGCATCGTAGATCGACATCTGTTCGCCGCTCGGCTGGTGGATGGTCACGCCGCCCTCCGTGCCGGGGGCCATGAGATTGCGCAGCCGGATGTTGGCGAAGGTACCGCGCATCATCACCTCGTGGTTGCCGCGCCGGCTACCTAGGCTGTTGAAGTCTTTCTTCTCCACGCCCTGCTCGATCAGGTATTTGCCCGCCGGGGAGTCGGGTTTGATGGAGCCTGCCGGTGAGATGTGATCGGTGGTGATGGAGTCGCCTAGCAGTGCGAGACAGCGGGCGCCGCGGATGTCCTCGGCCTCGCCCACCTCCATGGTCATGCCCTCGAAGTAGGGTGGGTTCCGGATGTAGGTCGAATCGGGCCAGTCGTAGGTCTGGCCGCCCGCGGCCTCGAGTGAGCGCCAGCGCGCGTCACCGGTGTAAACGTCGGCGTAGGCGGAGGTGAACTCGTCCACCGTCACGTTCTCGGCGATGGCACGATTGATCTCGTCCTGGGAGGGCCAGATGTCCTTCAGGTACACGTCCTTGCCGGCAGCGTCCTTCGCCAGCGGTTGAGTATAGGGGTCGATGTCGATGCGCCCTGCGATGGCGTAGGCCACCACTAGGGGCGGGCTCGCCAGATAGTTCATGCGCACCTCGGCGTGGACCCGGCCCTCGAAGTTGCGGTTGCCCGAGAGGATGGACACGGCGCACAGGTCGTGGTCTGCGATGGCCTTGGAGACCGGCTCCGGAAGGGGTCCGGTGTTGCCGATGCACACGGTGCAGCCATAGCCGACGTTGTGGAAACCGAGTGCCTTAAGCGGCTCGATCAGTCCCGCGCGCTCCAGATAGCGGGTGACGGCCATGGAGCCGGGGCCGAGGGAGGTCTTGACCCAGGGGGCACGCTTGAGCCCGAGCGCCGCGGCCTTCTTGGCGACCAGACCGGCGGCCAGCATCACGCTGGGGTTGGATGTGTTGGTGCAGGAGGTGATGGCCGCCACCACGATGGAGCCGTCGCCGATCTCCACCTCCTGGCCGTCGATGACGGTCGTGACCGGCCCCTTGTCGGGGAGGTTGCGCTCCGCCTTGAGCGCCGCGAGGGCCTTGGGGAAGTGGGTCGCCATCTCGGTGAGGGGCACCCGGTCTTGGGGCCGCTTGGGGCCAGCCAGTGAAGGGACCACTGCGCCCAGGTCCAGGCTCAAGGTCTCGGAATAGTCGGCCTCGGCGGTCCCGGCGGTATGCCACACGCCCTGGGCCTTGCAGTAAGCCTCCACGAGTGCGACCTGCTCCTCGCTGCGTCCCGTAAGGCGCAGATAGTCGAGGGTGATCTGGTCGATGGGGAACAGGCCGCAGGTGGCTCCATACTCGGGCCCCATGTTGGCGATGGTGGCGCGCTCACCCATCGCGAGCGACCCGATCGCGGGGCCGCAGAAATCCACGAACTTACCTACCACCCCGTGCCTGCGGAGGATGTCTACGATGGTCAGCACCAGATCGGTTGCGGTCACGCCCTCCCGGAGATGGCCCGTGAGCTTGAAGCCCACCACCTTCGGGACCAGCATGGAGACCGGCTGGCCCAGCATGGACGCTTCGGCCTCGATACCGCCCACGCCCCAGCCCAGCACCCCGATGCCGTTCACCATGGTGGTATGGGAGTCGGTGCCCACGCAGGTGTCGAAGTAGGCCTGGGTCACGCCATTTAGGGGCTTGGGAAACACTACCCGGGACAGGTACTCTACGTTCACCTGATGGACGATGCCGGTGTCCGGCGGTACCACCTTGAATCGGTCCAGGGCCTGCTGGCCCCATTTCAGGAACTTGTAGCGCTCCTGATTGCGCTGGAACTCCACCTCGGCGTTCTTCGCGAAGGCGTTGTCGGAGCCGAAGTAGTCCACCTGCACCGAGTGGTCGATTACCAGCTCCGCCGGCTGCAGGGGGTTGATCCGGGCCGGGTCGCCGCCCAAGGCCTTCATGGCGTCGCGCATGGCGGCCAGGTCCACCACCGCCGGGACCCCCGTGAAGTCCTGCATCAGCACCCGTGCGGGTCGGTACTGGATCTCCTTCGACGGTTCCGCCTTGGGGTCCCAGGTCTCGAAGAAGGCGATGTCGTCGCGGGTGACCGTCACCCCGTCCTCGTTGCGCAGCAGGTTCTCCAGCAGGATCTTGATGGAGTAGGGCAGGCGGGCGCTGCCCGGGACCGCGTCGAGCCGGAAGATCTCGTAGTCCCGGCCGTGGACGGTGAGGGTGGACTTGGCGTTGTAGCTGTCGGTCATGGGGCGGCTCCGGGAGACGGCTTGGATCAGACGTGGGAGAGGGTGTGTCGGTGCTGGCGTCGAGCAATCGCCGAATTCTAGCGACGGCACCGCTGGAGCGCCACGTGCTGCACTGCAATACAAGACATTGCAGGGGTGTCAGGGCCGGCGATCCCGCCCCAATGCCGGCAGGTGGCGCTCGGGACTCAGGGGGTCGGGCGAACTCGCCCGTTGGACTCCAATGCCGCAACCGTTCGGCGGCCCTGGGTGGCTTGCGGGGCGTGCCGGAGCCCTCCGCTGAGGGCTCCTCCGGTTGCAGCTATGGCCTATTGGGTCGCGGCCTCGGCGATCCCCCTGAGGGCGCCGCTCAGCTTCGTCAGCGGCTCATCGCAGCCCTCGAGCCCGTGCCGTTCGCCGAGGTAGGCCGGGTCGTTGTAGACCAGCCAGACTTTGCCGTCGGCATCCTGCCAAATCAATGCCTTGAGCGGAAGGTCGATGCCGACGCTGCGGCCGCACTGCATGAGCGGCGTGCCAACCTTCGGTGTTCCGAAGATCACCAACTCGGTGGGCGGCAGCTCCATCCCCACGCTCTGAGCGCCTGCAGCGTGGTCAATGCGGGCAAAGACGCGAATGTCCTTGGCCTCCAGGGCTTCCACCAGCTTGTCAGCTGTGGACGGGACGTCGTGCCGGCTCTCAACCGAGAGGAGCCCGCTGTCCGCGAGAGACCCCCCGGAAAGGGCGGCAAGGGCGGCCAGCGTGGCCATGAGCAGATACGGTTTGATCATCGGGTCGATCTCCTTGGTGAAATGCTGGGGCGGGGTTGTTAGAAGGCGGCTGGGTCGAGTCGTTTCCGAACGCTCAGGCCGTGCCGGGTTACCGGAGCGGGATGGTCGGGATGCCCCCGACTCCGCAAGTGTAGCCGCACAGCGCCCTGAGCGGACGCACGGCGCTGGGCAATCCCGCGTCAAAGGACGCCGCGGCGCGTGCCTTGGTGGAGCCGCTCGGACTGGCGCTAGGAAGCAGTGGAGGAGGGGACACTGGAGCGGGAAGGCAACCGAGAGCCCGATTTATCGGCTTTTGGACGCGTTCTTCCCCCTGTTCCATAGCGACCCGACCGGTTGGATCTGGGCGCATACGCAGCGGATCCAACTGGTAGAACCGCTTTAGTGTCACCCGCTCGCCGTTGATCATGGCGACGACCGATTCGCCGTTTTCTGCGGTCTGCCGCTGCTCCATGATGATGATGTCGCCGTCCTTGTCGGGGCAGACGGGATTCGGCTGCAGCCGGCCAATCCGGCGATGGAGCCCATCTACCTGCGCCACGAGGCGCTGCAGATCCTCGGGATCGTGACCGGGGTCATACGCCAAAGCTGAGGGCACACCCGCAGCGCGGACGAGGTCCGGACACCGGGTCGCTGCGCTGTGGTGTCGGGAGTGCTTCTCCCAGGGACGCAACAAGCGGTGATCTGGCCGGAGAGGCTTATGATCAGAGGATCCTTAAGATAGCGACAGGCCGCGGGCGCTGGCGATGGCGATGGACAGACAGACCGAGTTGTTGGCCGCACTGCATCAGGGACTCTCCCGCTTGGGAACGGGAAACGCGGAGTGCACCCTGAAGGCTCTGGCCCTGTGTCCTGCTGACCGGGGCGCATCAAACTGCCCAGGCAGCATCTCCATCCGAAGGTCTGGGAAGGCCTGGCAGGCCGGTTAATGCTGAGGAGAATCCTTTCGCCTCCGACGCCACGTGCCAGCTTCCCGCCTACTGGTCGAGCGATCCGACGCCGAGTCGCGTTTCGCGCCTGGCCGAGCAGGCGATCGAGGAGATGAAAGCGAAATCGATGTCACTGATTGGGTTTCCGGCCCTGTTGACCGCGGCCCTTCTGCTCGCGGGCTGTGGCGAGCAGGCCCAGCAATCGGCCGGGCAGGCCGCGGACAAGGCCGCCGACGCCGTCAAGCAGAGCTCCCAGGAGGTGAAGCGGAACGTCGGCGAGGCTGGAGAGGCGGTGAAGGAGGGCTATCAGGAGACCAAGGACGAGGCCGGCAAGATGGTCGATGCCACGGGTCGTGCCGTCGAAACGGGCGCCGAGAAGGTCCAAGAGGGCGCCAAGGACGTTGCCGACTCCACGCGAGAGGCGGTCCACGACGCCGCCGAGAAGGTCGAGCAGGCCACCGACGGTCGGTGACGCCCGGCCGGATGCGGATGAGGCCGTGGCGCCCGGTTGCGGCGCCATGGCCTGTCTCACCGGGGACGATCAGGGACGATCAGGGACGGGAAAGCCGGGACAGACGAGGTCGGCCGCGTTCCCGCTTCTTCGACGCTGGATGATGCCTGCGCGGAACGACTGTGGACCGGTCCGCCGCCCATGAGTCCTCGACTGGGGGTCTCGCGAGGCGGCGAGGCAGGCCGGCCCCGCACCGGTAACCCGATGTGACACGCCTGTGGCCTCCGCAGGGGAATTCATGACGATGCGTCCCCCAGTTGCGCGATTTCCGTCACCCTCCCGTTAGCGCCGCCACGAGGTCAGTCACGTGTTCTACTGGATCTACGACATCCCGACACCGCAGTTCGCGGTGCTGATCTCGGGGACCTTTGTCGGTTTCTTCTGGATCGGCTGCTTCCTGTTCCGGCCGATTCTGCGCACCTTCGTCCGCGCCCGTTCCGGGAGCAACGACATCGTTGGGTACATCCTGTCCTGCTTCGGCGTGTTCTATGGTCTGCTGCTCGGTCTCATCGCGGTGGCCGCGTACCAAAACCTCAACAAGGCCGAAGAGAATGTGGCCCGCGAGGCAGTCGCCCTCACCGCGCTCTACCAGGATCTCGCGGCCTATGCGGATCCCCTCCGTCAGACCTTGCGCACAGAGCTTCGCGACTACTGCTCGTATGTCCTCGAAACCGCCTGGCCGCAGCAGCGCAAGGGAGTCATCCCGGACGAAGGACGCCAGAAGGTCCTCGCGTTCCGCAATTCCCTGCTCGCCTTCACTCCGCAGACACCGCACGAAGTGGTCTTCCATGCCGAGGCGCTGGACGAGTTCAACCACTACTACGAAACCCGCCGCATGCGCTTGCACGATGTGCATAGTGGGATCCCGGCCGTCATGTGGTACGTCGTCATCGTGGGCGCCGTCATCAATCTGGCGATCGTCTGGATGTTCGACATGCGAATGATGAGCCAGCTGCTCCTAGGGGGGATGCTGGCCTTCTTCATGGGCGCGATGATTTTCCTGATTGCCGCGATGGACAACCCGTACCGGGGCGAAGTCAGCGTGAACTTCGATGCCTTCCAGGAAGCGTGTCAGGTTATGGCGTCCGAAGACGGCCCGTCGTCCCGGCATCAGTCCGGTTAACTGAGACCGGCAGGGCGATCGCCCGCATCCTGGCGAGCCGCCGATCGACTCCCGCGAGCGCGTACAGAGATCAGATAGCCCCGCGTCCCAGGTGAAGCGGCATTGCAGGGGGAGGCCATGGCCGAATTCAAGGTACACAAGCTGGAAGGCATGCAGTACGTCGACATTCACCTGGACGACGAAACGGTGCGTGCCGAGGCGGGGGCGCTGAACTACCTGACGGGCGATATCACGATCTATTCCCGCTTATTCCCGTCTCTGGTGTCGGTGGTCAAGTCGTTACTGGCCGATGAAGCGATCTACCGGCCGACCTACACCGGCACCGGGGTGGTCACGCTCGAATGCTCCCTGGGTGGTTATCACATCCTGGAACTGCAGGGAGAAAGCTGGATCCTGGAGCGAGGGACCTACTGGGCGTCGGACGGCGCCATCGACGTCAGCTTCCACCGCGAGCGGGTCCTGACCTCGCTCGAGGCCGGCGAAGGCCTGGTCTACCTGCAGACGCGGGTGAGCGGGGCGGAAAGGTTGCGTTGACCACGAGGGGGCCGGTAGAGAGGTCACGCTGGGGAGTGGTCAGACAATGATCGCCGAGGGCCGGAGCGTGATCGGCAGGACCACCGAGTCAGCGGGCCCAACCTGGACACAACCGCGCACCGGCGTCATGGGAAAAGGGAGACGTCACCGCTGGCCGTAGGATTGTCGTCCGGGTACGGCCTAGCAGGTTCGGCCTCGATGCAAGCGTGTTGGCGCGCGGTTCCGGCAGCACCCGTGCGTGGTCATCCTAGGGACCCCCTTGGCGAATGAGCACTTGTCCGGCATGCTGGGTGCCGAGGGCGGGGCCTGATGTGGCGAACGCGAAGGGGGCCCGCAAATGGGACTGAGGTAACCCCCCAGGAATAGCCGACTTCATTTAGACTCGCCGCCTCGCGATTGCCCGGCAGGTCGGTTTCTGTTGAGGCGGGTGGCAATGCCTCCGAGCCGGCGTGTCAACCTCTCGCCCGTCGGTCGAGTGACCGGCGGCAGCCCAATAGCGATCCGCTCCGGATCAAAAATGTTCTTACCAACAGTGGAGACAACCCAGATGACGAATGCCATCCGAATCACCTTGATTGCCGCCGCGGGTTTGGCGATGACCGCCTGTGCCGCCGACTCGTATAACGCTGGATCGGGCAGCAGTGCGATGCGCCAGGCGTCGAGTGCCGCGGAGAGCGCCTGTATGGCTAAGGTGAACAGCAATTATGGCGGCAATGTCCGCTCGGTGAACGTGGTCAGCTCCGAGTTTTCCCAGGCCAACTCTGAGGTGATCGTGGAGGCGGTAGGGGTGCGCGGCGGATCGACGAGCGAGCGTTGGCGCTGCCTCGTCTCGAGCGATGGGGTGGTCTCCGACCTGAGCGTCCAGTGACGCGCGGCTGGCTCATCTGACATCGGCATGCTGAGGGCCCGGTGGCTCAGGTCGCGGACTTCGACGACCTGCGCACCGGGTGGACATCTGTCCCGAGCGACTTGCACTCCCGCTGAATGCCTCGGCCACTTCCGCGGGCTTCGAGGTGACCTCGGGGTGCACCTGCCCCCTTGTTCCACTTTTCCAAGAGAAGACACATGAAGCCTTATCAATTCCCGACGGCCGCGGTTGCGGCGACGGTCCTGCTCCTCGGTACCGTGGCCGTGTCGGCGGGCACGCCGAGTGACGTGGCCGATCTGGTCGGTGCACGTGGCTCCAGCGGCGAAATGGAGCTTGGCCAACGGGGCTACAGCAACGTGACCATGAGCCATGGCGTTCAGTACTGGTGGAACGCCGACCGCAAGGCCTGCATCGGGATCAAGGTCTCCCAGGGGCGCTACAAATCCGTCTCCGCGGCGGATGCCTCGCACTGCCATCAGAGCGCCAAGTCGGGCAGCAGTCACTCGAGCCAGGTGAGCGACGCTGCGAAAACTGCCTGCCTGACTAAGGTGAACGGCAATTATGGCGGCAAGGTCGATACGGTGAAGGTGGTCCGCTCGGAGTTCTCGCAGGCCAACTCCGAGGTGATGGTGGACGCGATTGGGGTGCGGGGCGGCTCCATGACCGAGCACTGGCGCTGCCTCGTCTCGAACAGCGGGAAGGTCGCGGACCTAAGCGTCGTCCAGTGATGCGCGGCGGAGTCGCCTGATCTTGGCCCGAGTTTGATGACGGCCCGGTGGTTCAGGTCGCCGACTTCAACGGTGTCCACACGCGGTCGACATCGCGCCCGAACGACCTGCTGCCGCCCCCGGAGTCGTCGGGACCCGGGCGTCGCCGACAGGTTAACCGACGCACCCCAGCCGCGCATCAGCGGGCTGGCGGTCTGCCGGCAGGGCCCCCTTCTCCCCAACGACAAACCAGGAGTTGTGCCCCATGAAGCACCTCGCGCCCATGATCCTCTCGGTACTTTTGATAGGTGCAGCCCCCCTCTGGGCTCAGGACATTCGCACCGAGCGGGTCCAGTTCGCGCGCGGCGCGACCAGCGCCGTGGTCGAGGGCTCCATCAAGGGCTACGAGACCGTGGACTATGTACTCGGCGCTAAGAAAGGCCAGTACATGAACGCCAGCATGGCCACCGACAACACCGGCAACTACTTCAACATCCTCGCCCCGGGCGAGAGCGAAGTGGCCATGTTCAACGGCTCCATGGCCGAGAACCAATACGAGGGCAGCCTTCCCGCGAGCGGCGACTACAAGGTGCGCGTCTACCTGATGCGCAGTGCCGCGCGCCGGGGCGAGACCGCCCGCTACCGGCTGGAGGTTGCCATCACCGGCCCCGCGCACGGGAACGGGACGTCGGCCGGCACGGGGGACGCGAAGGTCCCCGGAACCGACTTCAACGCCACCGGCGAGGTTCCGTGCGCGCGCGTTGCCGGTCAGCCGATGCACCAGTGCCGCTTCGGCGTGGTGCGCCAGGGCGGCGGCTCGGGCTGGATCACGGTGTTCTGGCCCGACGGCGGAAACCGCGTGATCTACTTCGAGAACGGCGCTCCCTCCCGCTATGACGAGAGCGAAGCGGACGGCGGGGCCAAGTTGAGCGTCCAGCGCGAGGTGGACCTCTTCATGGTGCGCATCGGGGACCAGCGCTTCGAGATTCCGGAGGCCGCGCTCGTTGGCGGCTAGATGCCAGGTGCGGTGTGCCCCCTGGCGTTTGGGCATTGTGGCGGCTAGCGGCGGATCGGCTGAGCCCTCAGGGCGAAGGCCGGGTCTGCGCGACGATGATCACCGGTCCTGCCCGTACCGGGGTCGCGCTGGCGAGCCGCCGGTGACGACGCGCCACGGGGCCATCACCCGCTTTGCCCGTTGTTTTCCCACGATAAGGAGCACTCCATGAAGCTGCGTATCCTGACCGCCATGCTCGTCGCCGCGGCCACCGCCGGCTGTGCCACCGGAACCGGCCAATCGACGCCTTACGCGGGATCTGCCCCCGCGGCCCAGCGTCAGTCGGGCACCTCGGCCGAACAGGCCTGCCGGACTGCCGTCGCCCGCCAGGTTGGGATCAGCGACCCGTCCTCGCTCCGCGTGATCGGCTCCGAGGCCTCGCAGGCCGGGACCTCCGTGCGCGTGTCCGTGCCGGGAGCCCAGGCGCCCTGGGCCTGCGTGATCGATACCGACGGCACCGTCGTGAACGTTTACTACACGGCCGAGGGCTGATTTCGCCATTCGGGGTATGAGCACGATCCGTGGGGCTCCCATCCCACCTCGCATCAGGGGTGATGGTAAAAGTGTCGCGCGCGAACACGGCGATCGGCTTGGATACGGTGTCGCGAGCGCTAGATGGAGCGGGACCTGTCAACGCCAGTTGCGTGCAACGTAGCAAACGAGAGGAACGAACATGCGTGCCAGATCATCCGTCATTGTCGCCCTGACCGCGGCCCTGCTCAGCGCCTGCGTTGGTTCGGGGATGACCAGGCCCGGTGTTTCCCCCGTCCTGCCCGCCGCGGACACGGCAGCGGCCCAGCGGCTGATCTCCGCGGACGAGACCCTGCAGACCCTGAGCTTCCCGGTTGCCGGCAGCACCCGGGTCAGCGGCACCGTCGACGGTTATAGGAGCCCGGCCTATCTGGTGCCCATCGCCAAAGGCCAGACCCTGACGGTCACCCTGGAGAGCCCCAGCACCAACGCCTACTTCAACGTCCACGACGCCGTCGACAGTAGCGGCTACGCGGTCTTCAACGGCAACTCGGGCGATCGCACCGCCCGGCTGACCGCTACTGCGGATATGACCTATGTCATCCGCCCCTTCCAGCCGCGGGCCTCGGCGCGGCGCAACGAGCAGGTGCCCTACAGCTTCACGGTGGAGCGGGGCTGACCCGCAATTTCGCACCAACCAGACCCCGCCGAGCGGGGCATGTTCATACCCAGTGGAGAGAGAACCAATGACTATCAAGCCAAACCACACCTTCATCTCCCTGGCTGCGGGGCTCTGCCTGGTGGCCGCAAACGCCTGGGCGGCATCGCCGAGCTTCGACTGCTCCAAGGCCTCCCACGACGTGGAGAAGCTGATCTGCAAGGACGGCGAGCTCGCGGGGCTTGACCGCAGCCTCGCCGAACTCTACGCAACGGTGATGAAGCACGCCTCCGCGAGCGAGCAACAGACGCTCAAGACCGAGCAGCGCGGCTGGGTCAAGGGCCGCGACGACTGCTGGAAGAGCGACGATATGCGCGGCTGCGTGGCGGGCGAGTACCGCTCGCGCATCAATGAGCTCAAGGACCGATAAGACCACACCCGTGTGGACCCTGGCGCGGCCGCGCGGCCGGGCCGTGGGCTCGGTGGATCGCCCTGGCCGTGATGTGTTTGCCTATCGCCTTGCCCGCTTCAAGGGACGAGGCGATGGCGGCCGAGCCGCAGGCGCCGCCGGCCGCGCAGGTCCTGGGCAACGAGATCCGTACCAGCGACGCGGAGGAGCTCAGGTATCTGATCCTGCGCGCGCTGACGGATCGTTACGCGGCGGATCGGGGAATCGAGGTCAAGCCGGAAGAGATCGACGCCTACGTGGCGAGCCTGGCGCGGCTGGCCGAAAAGGACCGCAAAGAGCGGGAGGCTCGCCGGGCAGAGATCCAGCAACAGCTCGCGTCGCCGACCCTGGGCGAAGCGGAGCGCAAGGCCCTTTCCTCGGAGCTCGACTCCATCAACCAGCTGCAGCGCGATCTCGACGAGATGGGGGGCGGCGACGCCGAGGATGCGGAAGAGGCCCAGCAGGCCAGGCGCACGCTCGCGCGCGGCCCTCATCCTGCAGTGGAAGATCAACCGGGCGCTGTACGAACAGTACGGCGGGCGGATCATCTTCCAGCAGGGCGGGCCCGAGCCGCTGGACGCATACCGGAGGTTTCTCGAGGAGCGACAGGCGCAGGGGGCATTCGAGATCCTAAACAAAGACCTCGAGGCGCCGTTCTGGCGGTACTACGTCACGGACGCCATCCACTCCTTGTACCCGCCCGGTAGCGAGGAGGAGGCGAAGACCTTTCAGACCCCTTGGTGGCTAGCGAACTAGCCGTCGGGTGGATCCACCCGAGACCCCTTTTTTCCACAACAACACGAGAGGAGATAACCATGGACCTTACTGGTCTTTTGATCTTTCTGGCGATCGGTGCCGTTGCCGGCTGGCTGGCGGGCGTGCTGATGAAGGGCGGTGGCTTCGGCCTGCTCGGGGACATCGTCGTCGGCATTATTGGCGCCGTGGTGGGCGGTGCGCTGTTTGGGCTGCTTGGTCTCCAGGCGGGTGGCGGTCTGGTCGGCTCCATCGTCACCGCCACCGTTGGTGCCGTGGTGCTCTTGCTCATCGTCCGGCTCATCAAGAAGGCCTGAGCCTAGGTCGGGAGGCGGAGGAACACGAAGCCAGTGCCTCCCGGCCGATGGCCGCGTCCCGACCCGCGCCGTGACGTGACGCCGCGGGTGCCGCCAGGCCGCCTTTTACCGCGCCGTTTGCGTCCCTCAGGAGGAGCCCCATGCTCACCGCCATCTTTGGCGATATCCAGTCGGGCCGGCTGCAGCGTCTCCCGTACCTGGGCATGTCCCAGTTGACCGGACCCCAGATGGCAGGCGTCCTCAATCTGGCAGTCTTTTTGGCACTGCTGCTGATCCCGAGCAGTGCACTGGGCCACCAGGGTGGCGCTACGAAGGCTTAATGTTGGAAGAGGTGAAGCACATGGCGACTGGCGTAATGACTGGGTCGAGTCGGCTCGCGGCGATCGGAGCGGTCTTGGCGGTGGCGCTCGGCGCAACGGCGACTACGGCCTTTGCCGAGGCGGACGGCCCCGACTTCTACCGGGTGACGGGTGTCGCCTCGAACGATGTCCTACACATCCGCGCCGAACCGAATCCCCACGCCGCCAGGCTGGGAGACATCCCGCATGACGGTACCTGTGTCCGCAACCTGGGCTGCAAGGGTGGGCTGACATTCGAGGAGTTCACGACACTCAGCAAGGCCGAGCAGGCGGAGCGGGAGAAGGCCAACCCCCGCTGGTGCAAGGTCGAGTATCAGCGCACCGTTGGCTGGGTCGCCGGGCGGTATCTCGCCGAAGGCGACTGCAACTGATCGCATTGGGCCGAGTCGGCGCAGCCCGTCGTAGGCTGTTCCGGGCACCGTGTGCACGGGCATGCTTTACGGACTCGGGCGGGGCCAAGTCTTGACGCGAGCAGGCGGGCGGTCCGAACCCTAAAAAGTGCTGCCGTTCCAGCCGAACAGGTGGCGCGGCGGGGCGGCGAACTCGATGTAGACGCGCTCGGCGGGGATGCCCAGGGTCTCTCCCAACAGGTCGCAGAGGGTGCGCGAGTACTCCGCCGTATGCGCCTCCGGCAGTCCCAGGCTCTTGAGCTCCAGATAGGCGGCGGGGGCGGGGGTGCCGGCGAAGACCATGTCCGCGCCGTCCTCCAGGATCACCATTACGTAGGATTCGGGTTTGCGGAGTATCTCTGCGACGGTGCGGGAAGCGCGCGTGAGCAGGTCTGCATGACTCTCCGCCGGTACGGTGGCGTTTGTCAGGATACGCAGTGTGGGCATGGACGGGTCTCGTGCTGTCCGGGGCTGGGCGCGAAGGTGAGCGGAGGGATGGTCTGGTCTCGTTTTTGCGGATGACTTTCGCGAGTGGCGCTTTGCCCTCGTCGGTTGGAGTCAGGCGGGCAGCTTCTCGCTCAGGAAAGGTCGCAGCAGATCCAGCATCTCCCGGTGGACCTTGATGTTGCCGGCTGCCAGGTTGCCGGTGTCGAAATAGCGGCTTCCGCCGGCCAGGTCGGTGACGGTACCGCCGGCCTCGGTCACCAGCAACGCGCCCGCGGCGAAGTCCCATGGGGACAGCCCGAGTTCCCAGAATCCATCCGTGCGGCCCGCCGCCACATAGGCGAGATCCAGCGCCGCCGACCCGGGACGGCGCAGCCCGGCAGTTGCCAGGGTCATGGCCTTGAACATGCCGAGGTAGGCGTCGATGTGGCGCTGGTCTCGGAAGGGAAAGCCGGTGCCGATCAAGGCCCCGTCCAGGGACGTTCGAGACGCCACCCGCAACCGGCGGTCATTGAGCTGGGCCCCTTCACCCCGGGCGGCGGTGAACATCTCCTCGCGCAAGGGGTCGTAAATCACCCCGCACTCCAACTGCCCCCGGTGCCGCAGGGCAATGGAGACTGAGAATTGGGGGAAGCCGTGGAGATAGTTGGTGGTGCCGTCCAGTGGATCGATGATCCACTGGAAGTCTCCATGGCCCTGGGCGCCGCTCTCCTCGGCGAGGATGGCGTGTCCCGGAAACTTGGACCTCAACTCCTGGATAATGGCCGCCTCCGCGCTGCGGTCCACCTCGCTCACGAAGTCGTTGCGGCTCTTGATCTGGACCTGGACCTGGTCGACCCGTTCGAAATAGCGCAGCAGCACGCGCCCGGCGGCGCGCGCTGCGCGAATGGCGATGTTGAGGGTGGGGTTCATGGGGCGGCACGATAACCCAAGCCCCCGATGCGTGAAAGACTGTATTAAAGATTGACAATGGACCGATATTCTGAAGAAGCTGACCGGCTATGACCGATCAAACTTCAGCCCAAGTCCCCGCCATTTCGGCCGACGTTCTGGGACGGATCCGCTTCGTGCTGGTAGAGACCACCCACACGGGCAATCTGGGCGCCACGGCCCGGGCGATGAAGGCCATGGGCCTGTCCCGCCTGGAGCTGGTGACGCCCAAGCACCCCCCAGACGCGGAGGCCTTAGCCCGGGCATCGGGCGCGGACGACCTGCTGGAGTGGGCGCCGATCCATGGGGACTTAGTCAGCGCGCTCACCGGCTGCCGGCTGGTGATCGGATCCAGCGCGCGGTTGCGCTCTGTGGACTGGCCCCTCCTGGAGCCTCCCGATGCCGCGCGCCTGCTCCTCGACGAGGCGGCCCACGGGGACGTGGCCCTGGTGCTGGGGCGCGAGCGTTCGGGTCTCAGCAACGAGGAGCTGGCCCGGTGCCAGTATCTGGTCCACATCCCAACCAACCCTGACTTTAGCTCGCTCAACGTGGCCGCCGCGGCCCAGGTATTCGCCTACGAGATCCGCCGGGCATGGCGGCAGGGTGGGGGCGAGCGGCTCAGCGACCCGCCTCGGGATCTGGCCACCGCGGAGGCCCTGGAGGGCTTCCATGACCACCTGGCCCAGACCTTGTTGGACATCGGTTACGCGGACCCGGAGCAGTCCACGCGGCTGCGCATGCGGCTGCGGCGTTTGTTCAACCGGGCGCGCCCGGATTGGGTGGAGATCAACATCCTGCGCGGTATCCTGAGCGCCGCCCAGGGACGCAAGACCGCCGGACGCTTCGGCCACCCCGACCGGGTTGGCCGGGAGCAGGCGGACCCACACGGAGACCCTCATGTTTGAACGGCTTCGCGAGGACATCGCCTGCGTCTTCGAGCGCGACCCGGCCGCCCGGACGACATTCGAGATCCTCACCACTTACCCGGGCCTCCACGCGGTGATGGTGCACCGGGCATCCCATTGGCTGTGGGAGCGCGACCTCAAGTGGGTCGCCCGGGTGCTGTCCAACCTGGCTCGCTGGGTAACGGGCATCGAAATCCATCCCGGCGCACAGATCGGACGGCGCTTTTTCATCGATCACGGGATGGGCGTGGTGATCGGCGAGACCGCCGTGATCGGCGACGACTGCACCCTGTACCACGGCGTCACCCTGGGCGGGACTACCTGGCAGAAGGGCAAGCGCCATCCCACCCTTGGGCGCGATGTGGTGGTGGGGGCCGGGGCCAAGGTGCTGGGTCCCTTTGAAATCGGGGACGGGGCGCGTATCGGCTCCAACGCGGTGGTGGTCAAGGCCGTGCCGCCCGGCGCCACCGTGGTGGGCGTTCCGGGACGCGTGATCGAGCGCGAGCAGGACGCCGACCGCCGCCGCCGGGCCGATACCGCGGCGCGCATCGGATTCGACGCCTACGGCGCCACCCAGGACGCCCCAGACCCAGTGGCCAACGCCATCAATCGCATGCTGGATCACATCCACCATATGGACCGCCGCGTGGAGACCATGTCCCGGGCCCTGGAGGCGAAAGGGATCATGCGACACTTCGAGCACGATCCGGACCTGGACGAGGTGCAACTCGACCCGGCGACAGACGAACCGAAGCCGTCCGATCCGCCGGAAGACTCTGGAAAGCCAGGGGTCTCCGCGTGAGATGGTGGCAAAGCCGCAAAGCGCGCGAGGATTAATTGATCAGGCTGGTCGGGTAACGTACTATTCCCCCAAAATCCAAACCGGATAGGGGGTTGCCCATGAGACTCACGACGAAAGGACGTTACGCGGTCACTGCCATGTTGGATCTGGCCATCCACCAGGGCAAGGGCCCCATTGCCCTGGCGGACATAGCCAGTCGTCAGGGCATCTCGCTCTCGTATCTCGAGCAGCTGTTCGCCAAACTCCGCCGCCGCTCCCTTGTCAGCAGCGTGCGCGGCCCGGGCGGCGGCTACAACCTGGCTCGCCCCGCCGGTGCCATTCATGTGGCCGAGGTCATCGCCGCGGTCGACGAGAGTGTGGACACGACACGCTGCGGCGGGGCGGCCAACTGCCACAACAACGGGCCCTGTCTGACCCATAATCTGTGGGCCGATCTCAGCGATCGCATCTACGACTATCTGAACCACATTAGCCTGCAGCAGCTGGTAGACCGTCGCGACGACTCGGCCGTCCGCCAGGACGCCTGCGTGACCGTGGACGTCAAGCTTGATGTCCAACCGGGCGGGAATATGGCGGCCACCATCTGATCCACCTCGTCCGGCCGCGGGGCAGCCCCGACCCTGATCCCGTCCGATACCCGTGAGCAGGGGAAAGAGACCCGATGAAAGCGGCTGGGTGGGTCATCCGCTGACATCACGCCACCTGCATGACACGGGGCGCTCAGACTTGCCTTCGCTCTCCAATTGGGCCTAGCATTTTCCAAGCTGGGCGAGGCTCGATCGCGTGTTCTGCGCATCGAGGTCTGCCCGTTCCGGAGGTAGGCCCCATGGTTACCGCGCAAACGCCGATTGCGGTGAGATACTTTGCCCCTGGATGGAGGTCTCGTTGGGACCTGCGAATCGCTGTGCGAAAGCTCGATCGGGGCGCCGACTGCGGTGCGCGGCTCGACATCTAGGGGGCAGGGCGCTGGGGTTCTCGCGGTGTCGGACTTCTCCAAGAACTATTTCGACCTTTTCCACCTGCCGGTAGGTTTCGCGGTGGACGCCAAGCGGCTGGCGGAGCGTTACCGGAGCCTGCAGGCCGCCACCCAGTCAGACTGCTTGCCGGTCACGGCCGAGGTCGAAAAGCCGGCATCGATCAGGGCGTCTACCCAATTCAACGAGGCCTATCGTACCCTCAAGGATCCCTTGGCCCGCGCACGATACCTGCTCAGGCTCCATACTGGGGATGCCGACATGCCGGGTGACAACAACAAGGACGGGTCCTTCCTGATGGAACAGATGGAGTTGCGGGAGATCCTGGCCGAGGCCCAGAATCGTCCCAACCCACAAGCCGCTGTGGCCAACGTGCTAACCCAGCTGGCGGAACAGAGTGCCGCACTGGACAAGGAACTGGAGGGCCTGTTCGCGGATCCGTCGGCGGAGAATCTGGAGGCCGCCCGGGAGGTCGTGCGCAAGCTGCAGTTCTTGGACAATTGCAGGCGCGACGCTGAAGGCTTGGAGACGGCACTCGATTCCAAATACTGACGGGCGTTCCGACGCCACGTTCGCGCCCCATTGAGTGCGGGCCTGGGCCTCGCGGTGCAGCCGATACTGCCACGGCGGCTTCATTGCAGTCGCGGAGGCCGCCTCAGGGTCTCGTAGACCGGAAGTGGGTTTGGCTCGATCCGAGCAGGACGTTTCCTGGGGGTTCCCTAGTCGGGTGGTTACTCCACCCCCGTTGGTAAGAGTAAGTGCACTAGCATTGCTCCCAGGGCAGACCGCGAAAGCGCCAGCCGCCCTTGCTGCTTCGGTGGTGGTTCTCGTCCAAATCCCCCTCGAAGCCCTCGTCCACGTGAAAGACGGCCTTGAGCCCGTCCTTGAGCAGGGTCTTACCGGCCTCCAGCGAGCGTTTGCCGCTGCGGCAAATGAGGATGACCGGGGCGCAAGGGCTCTCCGGTTCGCAGATGGCGCCGCCGAGTAGCAGCTTGCGGATTTCAGTAGTGAAGTGGGGGTTGACGACCCAGTCGGGCTCGTCGATCCAGGCCACGTGAACCGCGCCCTTGGGGTGGCCGACGAACAGGTACTCCATGGAGGAGCGGATGTCCACCAGCACCGCCTGGGGGTGCTCTTCCAGCATCTGCAGGGCCTCTTCCGGGGTCAGACTTCCGGGGTGATCGGTGCTCACGTTCGTTTACCTCGTTTGGTAGCTGTTTTGGTTGTCGTTGCCGAGCCCGCCGATTGCGGCGCGGAATCGAGAGTGTAGCAACTGCCCGCCGTCTGTACGGCACGCGCAGAGGAGTGGAAAAGGGTGGCCCGAATTCCGGCAGATGGCCCGAGACCCATGGGGCTGGTAGCGAAGGATTGGATCGCCCGGGGGCTGGTGCGCCTGGTAGCACGGCTGCCCCTGTCGGTCACCCACCGATTGGGCGCTGGGGTCGGCTGGGTGTTCTCCCATTGGCCCAATCGTCAGAGACGCAACGCGCTCATCAACATCGGCCTTTGTCTTCCGGAGCTGAGCCGGGACGAGCAATTGCGCCTGCGCGACCGAAACCTTGTGGAGTTCGGCAAAACGTATATGGAGATCGGGTACTTGTGGCTGCGGCCCCTGGAGCATGTGCTCGGTCTGGTGCGGGAGGTGCGTGGGGCCGAGCTGCTGCGCCGCCCCGAGGGTAAGGGGCTGATCGTCCTCTCGCCCCATATCGGGGCCTGGGAGCTGGCCGGGCTCTACCTGGCGATCCATGGTCCCACCGCCATCTTCTACAAGCCTCAGAAGTATCTTGATAGCCTGATCCTCGAGGCGCGTAAGCGGACCGGCGCCGAGCTGGCACCCATTACACCCAAGGGCATCCGCGTCCTGGTGCAGGCACTGGAGCGGGGGGACTGTGTCGGCATCCTCCCGGATCAGGAACCCAAGGCGGACAAAGGGGCGGTGTTCGCGCCGCTGTTCGGCATCCCTGCCTTCACCATGCTCCTGGTGAATCGGCTCTCCCGCAGGACTGGTGCCCCCGTGATCTTCCTGTTCGCCGAGCGCCTGCAGTCCGAGCAGGGCTTCCGCATCCATTGCATCCGGGCCCCGGAGGGCGTCGAAAGTGCCGACGAGGTTGAGGCCGCCGCCGCACTCAACCGCGGCATCGAGCAGTGTGTGCGCATTTGCCCCGAACAGTATGTCTGGCCATATAAGCGCTTCCGGCGCCGCCCGGATGGAGCGTCCAAGGTCTATACCGGTCCCATCGACGACGCGAGTGTGTTTCAGCTCCTTGAGCGCTTGCGCGCCGTGCGATGAAAAGTCGAGCGTTGCCGCGGAAGGGAACAGATCGGGACAGAGCATTGAGCTACTCTGTTGAACGACTGCCTCCCGGCCATGCTTAGGGCAACTGATGGAGACCGGAGATGGATCAGTGCTTTGTCGCACAATTGATCGAGGCTGGAGCGCTCATCGAGCAGCGCCCGACGCTGGAGGACGGGCTGCGCGACCTTGCCGAGCTCGCGGCGCGTTCGCTTGGAGCCGGGCGTTGCTCGGTCATGCTCCGGAGTCAGGCAGAGGGTTCAGGAAGTGCCGCACTGAAGGTCTGCTCCCATTACGGCGATCTTCCCGAAGCAGCCTATCGAGAGGTGGTTTCGATCGACTCCAGCATCTCCGGCCGCGTGCTCTCCGGCGGTCAGCCTCTCCTGATCAACGATGTCAAGCGCTCGGCGCTCGCCGCTCTGGCGCGCCAGGGAGACGAGACAGGCGATAGCATGATGTCCGCGCCGATTGCCGTTTCCGAGTGGGCGATCGGTGTGATCAACGTCAGCCAACCTTCGGGGGGGAGGCACTTCACGAAGCAGGACCTCGGACTTCTGAAGGTCTTCGCGGCCTTTATCGGTAAATCCATCCAGGTGTTCCATCTCCAGAAGCTGTCCGAATCCCGGCTCATGCAGATGGCGGCCCTGCTGGAGCGGCGCGAGCAGGAGGGGGGCCCCAAACAGCCGATCAGCCCCGATCCGGCGAAGCTCGCGAAGATCGTTGCAAAGGGCTTTTACCGCGAGTTGGCACTTGCGGGTTTCGGCCCGGAGGCGATCATCGCAGTGGCGACTGAGGTGCTCGGGCTCCTGAACGAGAACCTCAGCAGGCATCGCTCGCGCATCGAAGGGGGCAAGCAGGGCAGTACTTGAACGCGTGCCAATCGCAGCCAGCGGGGCCACGGTCGTAGTGAAGAGCCCGGTAGCCCGCCGGCCAAGTCGCTTGACAATTCAACGGCTTCTTGAAGTGGATGGGTTGATGACCAGCAGAGCAAACCGTCTGTTGATGATCCTGGTCACGGCGCTGCTGGCCGCTTGCGCGAGCGACGGCGTTGAGCCGCGTGTGGTCAGTCTCGAAAGGCAGATCGACGAGCTTCGCCAGCGGCTGGATTCCCTGGAGGAAAGCCGATCCGTCGAACTACCAGCGACTCAAGTCGTCTGCACAGACCCGGCTGACATGAATGCGCAGATCAAAGCGCTGCGAATGAAGCGCGACGCCTTGTCATTGAGGTACACCGATTCCTATCCGGACGTAACGGATATTGACAAACAGATCAGGCGGCTCGAGCAACACCTGAAGGCATCCAAGGAGTCCGGCGCCCGTTGTGATTCGAAGCGTACTGTTGTTAACCCGGATTGATCAAAACGCTAGCGCGAGGCTGATTTAATCCGTCGCTAGCCCAAATCGCTCGCTCGCCTTCCAAGAGGCGTGAAAGCGTTGCCGGCGTAGGGGAGGAATAGGGGACGTACCACGAATGGCCCCGCCAAGCTTCGGACTTTTGCGAGGCGCCAGTCCGAAAGGGTCAGCGCCGGCGACTCTGCCGCGCCACCGTTTGCGTCAGTCGAGGTGAGCCCCGAGCGACGGGGCATTGGCCTCGCCTTGCCGGCCAATCACCACGAGCAGGGTGCGGCGTGGTTCAGCACCCCAGGGCGCCCCGGCCTCCAGGCTCCAGCGGGCGCCGACCTGCTGGTAGACGTAGCGGCGTTTGGGGTCGTCCCTGAGGTAGACGAAGCCTTTGGCCCGATAGACGTGTTCACCGAGGCCAGAGGCGAAGCGCTCGAGGTCCGAGCGGGAGAGGGCTTGAGCCCGTTCAAGCGTCCAGGTCTGGTAGGCGCTGGCATGGTCGTGGTGGTCGTGGCCGTGAACGTGGTGCGAGTCGTGCGATGGGGCCGGAGTCTCGGCGCGGTCGGCCCGCGCGCCGAGCAGCACATCCAAGGGGACGTCAGACTGGACGGTCTCGATCAGGGGCGTCTCGGGTGACTGCGCGCAAGCTCGTCGGCGGAGGCCAAGTCAGTCTTGTTGAGCACCAGCAGGTCTGCCTGCGCGAGCTGGCGCAGCACCGTGTCGCCGACGTACTTGTTCTCGGCCTGGGTGCGCACCTGCTCGGCATCGACCACCACCAGTATGCCGTCGAGCGGCAGCTGGTGCATCTGGCCGTACTGGGCGATCTTGGCGGGGTCGGCCACGCCGCTGGCCTCGATCACCAGGTGATCGAAGGCATCGGCGCGTGCGCGGATCTGGCCGATGGCCTGTGCGAATCCGTTGACCAGGCTGCAGCACATGCAGCCGTTGGCGAGGCTGATCGTCTCGCCGTCGTGGCGGCGGATGAGCTCGACGTCGATGTTCACGCTGCCGAAGTCGTTGACCAGCGCCGCGACCCGCAGGCCGGCGGCATTGGCCAACAGATGGTTCAGCAGCGTCGTCTTGCCGGCCCCGAGATAACCGCCGATGACCGTGAAGGGCAGGGGGCTCGCCTGCCCATTGGCTGCTTCCCCTATCATCCTATTTTCCTCAGTTGACTTCGACAGAACGGCTGCAAGCTCAGTGCGGGAGCGGGCTTGCAGCAGAAGAGGAGGGTCACCCAATGGGTGAGGGGGCGTTTGGGCAAAAAGCACCTGGTCAAAGCGGTCGATACCGCCTGGCAGGAACAGCAGCAGGAGCGAGCGGCGGAGGCGTTGCGCGTGGCGACCCCCGGCGGTCGGTTTCACGTTCGCTGGGACGAAGGCGGAAGCGCCACGGCCCTGGGGCAGTGGGTGTTCTTTGCCGAGTTTCTGGACGTCTCGGGGCTGTTCGCGCGCTGGGTGGACGGCTGTCCGATGGCCTACACCAGCCCCAACGCGCCCGCCGTGGGCAACGTCCTTGGCACCTGGCTGCTGTCGATCCTGGATGGGCAGCGGCGCGATGCGCACGTGACCGGACTGCGCGGCGACGCAGTCGCCCCGCAGATCCTCGGCATGGACAAAATCGTCAGCGATGAGAGCCTGCGCCGCGCCCTGGCGCATCTGGCACCGAACCAGCCCAAGCGCGGCGGTGAAGAAGCACGCGCCGCGCGCGTGGCACAACTGGCGAAGAGCACCGCCTGGATGGACACGGCCCTGAGCGAGAGCACCCGCGAGGCCCTGCGCACCGCCTGGATCCTCGACATCGACACCACCATCAAACTGCTCTACGGCCACCAGGCCGGCGCCGAGATCGGCGACAACCCCACCAAGCCAGGACGCCCAAGCCATACCCTGCAGACCTACTGGATCGGCAACCTGCGCCTGGTGCTCGATGTCGAGGTGCAAGGCGGCAAAGCCAGCGCGGCCAAACACAGCCTGCCCCGCCTGTGTCAGTTGCTCGAGCGGCTCGCCCCCGAGGAACGCCCCACCCTGGTACGCGGCGACAACGCCTTTGGCAATGCGGGGGTCATGCTCGAGATGGAAGCCATGGGGCAGCGCTATCTGTTCAAGCTGCGGCAGACCGCCGGGGTTAAACGCCTGATCGAACGGCAATGGCAGCACGGCGAGTGGCACGGCGTGGGTCAGGGCTTCGACGCCGTCGAAAGCCAACTGCGGCTGTCGGGCTGGAGCCGCGCGCGGCGCGTGGTGGTGCTGCGGCGGCGGGTCAACGACAGCCTGGCGGCCGAGACCAACAACGAGGACCCACAGCAGGCGCTGCACTTCATCGACAGTTCAGACCAGGTCAAGCTCTGGGAGTACGCCGTGCTGGTGACCAACGCAGACTACGCGTTGGAAGCCATGGGCCAGCTCTACCGGGACCGGGCCGATTGCGAGAACGGTTTCGATGAGTTGAAGAACCACTGGGGCTGGGGTGGCTACACCACCCATGACCTGGAGCGCTGCAACCTGTCCGCGCGCGCGGTGGCGCTGATTGACAACTGGTGGAGTTGGTATGTCCGCCTGGCGCACCCGCAGACCCGCCTGGAGGCGATCACCAGCCGCCCCATGCTGCTCAGCGCTGTCGCCCGCCTGACCCAGCACGCCGGCCAGTCCCGGCTGCTGCTCACCCTATCCCATGGGGCAGGCGCTCGGATCAAGGAGATGATCGCCAATATCCGCGCGGGTCTTGAGCCTGTTCTGGCAAACGCGCCTCAGTTGCCGACCATCGACCGCTGGCGCGCCCTCGTGCGCTATATCGTCAGCCAGATCATCGCGGCCAGGCCGCCAAACCCATCGCCTCTCAGCGTGTCTGCCCCTCGGTTGGCTCCCGGATCGGGTTAACAGAGGAATTTAGGATCATGTCTTCCTCAGACGATTCGGCGCATGTCGCCATGCCAGGCGTTCGTCGAATTGCCAGTCTGTTGAAGCGCTGGATTCTTGGAACCCATCAGGGCTCGGTGTCCGATGAGCACTTTCAGTCCGATCTGGAGGAGCTCACCTTCCGATTTAATCGCCGCACCTCCCGCAGCCGGGGTCTCGTCGAACAGGTCGCCGCGACTGAACACATTCCCGAGACAGATCTCATCCATGGTTACGATTGGTGACTCCACAACATCTTGTGGGTGGAGGAGTTAACCGCCCACCCCCTTTGCACAAAATTCGACTCCGGAGGCCGGGGCTATGCCAGAACTGTTTGAAACTCCAGTGTCCCTCCCGCGATTACTTTGGCCCAAGAGCTCCTGCGTAAGCCGTTGATCCAGGACTTTTGTGCAATTGCTAAATGACTATCCCCGGAAGCAACGTGGCGCATTTCCCCCCGTAACCATTGCTAAGCATGGTTATTTTGGAAAGAGCAGCGTCAACACGAGACGCGCACCCCAGCCCTCGGGCCCGTTATCCGGCCCCTCGGCCCAGTAACGCACCCCGGCGCCAACGCTCACGAGCTGACTACCGATCTTAGTCATCTTGGTAACCACCCCGTTGATCGGGGCGGTCCATTGGTCGGTGTCCCAGTCGTAGGTACTCTCAGTGTTGAGAGAGAAGGTCCAGGCGGTCGGCGTCGTGCAGGACAGGAAGGGTTGCAGGAAGGTCGCGTTGACGTCGCCGCGAGCGGCGTCGCCTGCGAACGACAACGGTGGTTGGCCAGGGCGCCGTAGGTCCAGGGACCTTGCTGGCGAAGCGCGACGGCTGTGGGTCCGGCGGCCCATTTGTCCGTCGTCAGCAGATCGTCGGAACCGGTCGGTAGCAAGAACACCGGACCCGCGCCCAAAATCCACCCGCCCGCCGTGGGCTTGACGGGCGAGAAGAACAGGCTCTGGACGATGTCCCCGATGCCGGACTGATTGCCCGCACCCGGGAAGATGTTCTGCTGGTCGATCAGCGGGACGATGGTAAGCGAGATAAGATTCCAGCCTCCATTCAACGAGATTGGGACCATGGGCTGGAAGTTCAGCAGCCAGCGCTCGCCTTCGTCCGCCGGGCCGATGTTCCCGTCGTAGTTCAACTGGAAGGGCACGCTGATCAGGGCCGCCACGGGATTGGCGAGCTGCTTGGCAAGATCCTCGGCGCTTTCGCCCGGGCCAGCGGTCGCCGCCGAGAGCGGTCGGCTCAAGGCGCCTGCGACTAAGAAAGGCACGATCCACTTCTTATTCTCGGCGATGAGCCTTCATCCGCGGCTCATGGACAGATGCCAGATCCTGGGCGCAACAAAAGGCCCCGCGATGCGGGGCCTTTTGCTTGGGCCTGGGGACCGGAGCCCGCCTAGCTGATCTCGGCCTTCTCGCTCTGGCTCTCCCCCTTGTTGTCGGTCCAGGAGATCTCGATCGGGTCGCCGGCTGCGGCACCCTTGAACTTAAACGACAGGTAGGGGTTCTTGGAGATGCCGCCGCTCCAGAGGGCGGTCATGACTATCTGATCCTTCCACTTGCAAACGACTTCCTGGATGAAATGGGCGGGGACCAACTCTCCGGTCTTACTGTCCTTGCGCAGACCGGTCTCCATGGGATGGTTCATCAGACACTTGACGGTGGTTTCGTCGCCGCTCAGCTTGGCGCGGACCTTGATATCGGACATGTTCGCTTACCTCGTAATGGGTTTGAGACGGTGAAGATCGGTGCGATCAGCCGCCGCAGCCGCCGATGGTCACCTTGACGTTCTTGGCGTTGCTGAGCACCTTGTCGGCCGTCTTCACGACCGCCACCACGTCTGCCGTCTTGCCCATCTTGATCCGGGTGGAGACGAAGGGCAGGGCGGATTCGCCTAAGTTGAAATTGGCGATAAGTGGGGTCGCATTGCCCGCGGCGATGATCGCAATGGACTTGACCCCTTCGAGATTGGTCTCGACGGTCACCGGCACCACTGCGCCGTTTTCAGCGATGTCCGGGGCCTTGATCTGGATGGCGTCGCTGGTCTCGGTGGCGTCGCCGCCCAGGAGTGCGCCGAGTGCGCCGGGGACGTCCTTGGCCTCAAACGCGGCCTGATTCCAGTCTGCCAGCACCAGGCGGGGAGACAGCAGGCCGGCGCCGACCGCGACGCCGACTGAACCGGCGGCGAGGGAGCCCTTGAGCAGGATTCTGCGTTTTGCGTCGATCATGAAGATTCTCCTGTCGAGCGTGATGGGGTGGGTTGGGGTTGGGTTTCGACGAGGCGTCCGGGCGTCGTCTTCGGCGTTGCTCGCCGCGCACAGGCAGTGATCGATCGAGACAGGGGTGCAAACGCCCGAGCGCGCGCACCTCGGCCGGCCGATGTCCCGGACGCTTGGCGATTGCAGGCGGATGCTCTGGCCTTCAAATCTAAGGCTGCCGGGTCACCCTAGCGGACTGGCCGGCCAACTCCTGATGGTGTCTTCAATCGGTTCTTGGCTCCGCCCTCTCATGGGGCGTCTTCCGGCCGGCCACCGGGCCCGGCTGGCAAAGGTGGCGTAGGTCGCTCCGCTGCCAAGGGTGCTAGCTTACAGCACTCAGTTGTCTCTTGAAACCAGCGCCGCCAGGCCGCCGGGATGGAAGCGCGCGGTCCAATCCCGCGCGGGTGAACACCTTTCGACCTCACTTCAGACGGCCGGCGACGCCGAACGGATCGCGCCGCTTCTTTTCCTCGCGCTGCTCCTCTTTCCAGGTATCGAGCAGCACCTGGATCTGGGCCGCGTCGTGATAGCCAATGTCGCGCTGGCGCAAGGCAAACTCCAACTGTCGGATCGCCGGTTCGGTGTCGCCCTCGGCATAGAGCCGCTCGGCGCGGTAGCGGTAGGTGGCTGCCTTGTCGCCGGATTTGATAGCCGCCTGGGTCAGCAGCTCGTAAATCAGGGCGTTGCCCGGGCGCAGCCGCGCGACCTGCTTGAGCTGCTCCAGCGCGAGGCGGGACTGGCCCGCCTCCAGCAAGGCCTCGGCATAGGCGGTGCGCAGGGACCAGCTGGCCGGTGATAGATCCACCGCCTGCTTGAGGTGGTCCAGGGCCTGGGCCCTGTCGCCTTGCTTCGAGTCGATCTTCGCATCGAGCACAATGAACTCGGCGAGACTCGGCTCCTTTTTGAGCAGCCGGGCCGACTCGGCCTTGGCCTCGCCGAGGGCCCCCGAGCGCAACAGGGCCAGGGCATAGCCGTAGTGCTCCGCCGTCTCGTTGCCATAGCGGCCTTCTTTCAGGGACGCGCGGAAGGCCGCGACGGACTTCTCCGGCCGGTCGTAGGACTGCTCGCGCAGCTGCGCGCGGGCCAGCTGAAAACGCAGATTGTCCGGGCGCTGCCGGGCGCCGAACTCATCCGCCCGGCCCAAGGCATCGGCGATGCGGTTTGAGTTGACCGGGTGGGTGCGCAGGAACTCCGGCGCGTTGTTTTCATAGACACGGCTGACCTTGGACAGCCGCTCGAAGAAGCCCGCCATCGAGTAAGGGTCTCGGCCTGCGCTGGCCAAGGTGTTGATGCCGATGCGGTCCGCCTCCTTCTCGTTCTCGCGGGTGAAATTGATCTGGCGCTGGAGGGTCGCCGCCTGGATGCCGGCGACGGCCGCCATACCCGCGTCTGGCGAGATCTGAGCGCCCAGGATGGCGGCCGCGATCATCAGCGCCGTGGTGGGCAGGCTTAATCGGCTCTGATCCTCGAAGCTGCGCATCAGGTGGCGCTGGGTCACGTGCGCGATCTCGTGGGCCATCACCGCCGCCAACTCGTTCTCGCTCTCGCAGGCCAAGATGAGTCCCGCATAGACACCGACGTAGCCGTCCGGGCCCGCGAAGGCATTCACCACCGGCTCGTCGATCAAGAAGAAGGTGAAGCCGCCGCCTGCGCTCTTGTCGGCCGCCACCAGCTCGCTGCCCAGGGTCTCCAGGTAATCGGTCAGCAGCGGGTCATCCGAGACCGGAAGCGCCTCGCGCACGCTGCGCATGAAGGCCTTGCCAAGGCGCGATTCGTCTCCGGTGCTCATGACCACATCGGCCGAGCTGCCGATTTCGGGCAGATCCATGGGGCCGGCGGCCAGAGGGGAGGGCTGGCTGAGACTCAGCGACAGGCCGAGTGCGATCGCGGTGGCGTGTAAGGCTCGGGCAAACCGGGTCTTGGGATTCATGGATGCGTGAGACGCCTGCCCTTCATTGGAGTTCCTACCGCTGCGGCATAAGTGATGCATTCGATGGATGCTGCCTAATTCAGCTGGATGCGCTGTCCCCAGGGGACCTTGGAGCGGCCCTTGACCAGCCAGATCACGGGGTAGGGGGGCTCCTGCCTGGGGAACTCGCCGTCCGCGTCGGTGAAATAGACGAGCAGGTCCGGCTGGATGCCCTCCTTTGCCACCCATTGGAAGACGGGAAGGAAGCTGGTGCCGCCGCCGCCCTTGATCTCTTTTGGGCGGCTGAATTGCTCCCAGGGCTCGAAGCGAAAAGGTGCGCCTTCGCAGAGCGCCGCGTCGCAGGGGAGCAGGGTGACGCGGGCGCGTACCTGGCCCTTCAAGGCATCAATCTCGTCGACGAACTCCTCGATTTCCGAGTCCTTGATGGAGCCGGAGGTGTCGATGGCCACCACCAGATCCGTTTGGCGGCTGCGCAGGCTGGGGAGTATGAAGTTCCCCTCGCGGCGCGAGGGCCGCGACCAGCTGTAATCGTCGCGGGACACGGCGTTCATATAGCGGGCGAGCAGCATGCGCCAGGGGAGCTGGGGCTGGAGCAGGTGATCGATCATGCGCGCCAGCTCGCCGCCGAGTTTCCCCGCCTGCATCGCCTGTTGGGCGGCGCCGGCCATCCGCTGCTGCCACTGGACCGAGAGTGTCTCCTGCTCATCCGGGGTGAGTGGCTGTGGCTCGCCGGACGCTCCGCCTTCCTCGGGTTTCGCGTTGCGTTCGCCGCCCTCGTCTCCTTGCTCGCCCTGGTCCTGGTGCTGGCGCTCCTGGTGCTGGCGCTCCTGCTGCTGGCGCTCCAGGTCCTTCTCGGTCCTGCCGGTGTTACTGCCGCGGCTCTGGTTGTCCCGATCGTAGGCGTGTTTGTCCAGGGTCTCGGACTCGTCGTTGTCGTCGATGAGGGGATAGATCTCCTCGGCGGTCATGCCCTTGTACATTGGCATGACGAGCGCGTTGGGCGGGGGTTTGAGCCCATCGTCGATCAACAGCGGGTTGATGGCGTAGTCGCAGGCCAGGTCCCATTTGTGGATCACCCGATGCTGGCGGCGCGCGAAGTGCGAGAGCGCACAGTGCAGTGCCTCGTGGGCCAGCATGAACTGGGTCTGATCCAGGGTCAGCGATCCGATGTACTCCGGGTTGTAGTAGAAGGCGCGTGCGTCGGTGGCGGTGGTCTTGCACCAGTCGGGCTTGGCGGCGTGCATGGGCAGACGCAGCACCAGGGCGCCCAGGAAGGGTTTGTCGAGGATCAGGCGGGTGCGCGCGGCGGCGAGCTTGGTCTCGATGGTGTGGAGGTCGGCGGTCATCAGGCAGTCTCGGCGCTCAGCGCTGACGGAAAGAGCAATCTTCGCCACAGAGTCGCTATTCGAAAAGCATCACATCGGCGACCGCCTGGGCCCAGTCGGTGAAGGCGGGCACCTCGAACAGTCGGTTTCCCACGGCCCGGTGCAGGTCGGAGACCAGCATCACGCCCATCTCCCGCTGGGGGAAGCGCCCCGCATAGCGCAGGATGTTGCCAATGACGTCCGCGGCGTTGTCGCTGTCCTTGGCGCGGATGGCCTTGCCGACCAGTGCGGCGGCGACGGCGTACTGGAGGTCGATCTCCCGGGGTACCGGGACCGGGTCGCCGTTGACGATGGCGTCGAGGTCCGGCATCTGGTCCAGGCTGTTGACGAAGGCCGTGAGCTCGATCCCCGCGGCCGGTCCGACGCAGGCCTGGAGGGTTCCCTGGAGCAGCTCCGGGTGGTCCTCGAACTTCTTGAGGCCGCGGTGGGCGAACTCCCAGGAGCGCGGCGACGGGAAGGCCACCGGATTGTGGGCCGGGTCGAAATCGAACAGGAGCTCCGGTCGGAAGCGCAGGAAGGCGATCAGGCGCTCGTCGATGCCCCTCTGGTAGGCCCAGGCCACCCAGTCGTCCAAGTGTGTCTCCACCTCGAAGTGGGAGAAGCGGTTGGCGAGCGGAGACGGCATGCTGTAGGTGACGCCCCGATCCCCCTGGCGGTTGCCGGCGGCGAAGATGGCCCAGTGGTCCGGTACCTGGTACTCACCGAGGCGCCGGTCGAGGATCAGCTGATAGGCCGCGGCAGAGACGGCCGGCGGCGCCGACGTGATCTCGTCCAGGAACAGGATGCCGGCCAGGCCGTGGCGCTCGGCGTCCGGGAGGATCGCCGGTATAGCCCATTCCACCCGCCCGTCCACGCGGAAGGGTATGCCCCGCAGGTCGCTCGGCTCCATTTGCGAGAGCCGGATGTCGATCACCCGCACCCCGTGACGCTGGGCGATATAGGCCACCATCTGCGACTTGCCGACCCCAGGCGGACCCCAGAGCATGACGGGGGTGTGGTGACCTTCGGCGGCACTGACAAACTCGCGCTCCAGGACGCGAAGCAACAAGGCTGGACGCATGGCGGCTGTGACACCTCGTGGGCACGCAGTACCCGTCGGGACCGGAGTCCGGTTCCGGCGGACGTGGATTCAGACACCCGGACAATGGGTTTTCCGCGGCGCCGAAACAAGCCGCGGGAGAAGGTGCAGTGAAGCGACGCCGGCCTCGGACCCTTGGCTGCATCGTGGCTTGTCACCCATAAGAAAAACGCTGTATTCTTATGCCCCTTCTCGCACCAAGGCATCCAATCCAGCCGCGCTCGGGGCAGGCGCCGGACCAGAGTGAGAGGAACAGTCAGACGCCATCGATGCCTTCGGCGCGCGACGCGGCGGCGACTAGGCGACTAGACGATAGAATTTCACGGCTAACCTTCCGCTAACAAAACGCTCGGAGATCGGAGATGAATCAGTTCTATTACGACGCCGTAACCAAGATGGAGCAGATGGCTGTCGATGACGAGTACATCCAGGGCTGGCAGTGCGGCTTCCTGCAGAACCCCAAGCGCGAGGAACAGCGCCTGACCGACGCCTACGAGGCCGGTTACTCGGACGGTGAGGAAAAGAGCACCGACAACTTCGGCGAGTGGGTCAAGGCCTGAGGGACCGGCACCGCGCCGGAGGCGGCCCGTACCCGGGTCGATCCCCGGCGGGCAGCAGACGAGGGCGGGCCATCCCGCCCTTTTTTCGTTTCCCCGCCCGTCTCCCCGTCAGGTCGCGTACGGCCACCGTCGGCAGAACACCAAATTCGCCTCCCCCTCCGTCGAAACCCCCAGCCGATGCCCCAATACCGGCAAGCCGCCGAGCATGTAAGGACATTGCTCGATAGGGGCGTCTTCCTGTCCATGCCCTGTTGCTTCGACGCGCTCTCGGCACGGCTGATCGAGCAGGCCGGCTTTGGCTTGACCTTCATGAGCGGCTTCGCCGTCTCGGCGGCGCGCTTGGCCCTGCCGGACACCGGGCTCATCACGGTCACCGAGATGCTGGACCAGGGACGTGCCATCTGTCAGGCGGTCTCGATCCCAGTGATCGGTGACGGCGACACCGGCCACGGCAACCCCGCCAACGTCCGCCGGACCGTTGAGCAATACGCCTTGGCCGGGTTTGCCGGGATCATGATCGAAGACCAGGTGGCCCCAAAACGCTGCGGACATACCGGCGTCAAAGAGGTCGTCGAGCGACCCGAGGCACTGGCGCGCATGCGCGCGGCGGTCGATGCTCGGGATGCGGGAGCCGGTATCCTGATCGTCGCCCGAACGGATGCCCGCAGCGCCCTGGGGCTGGATGAGGCGATCTGGCGCATGCGTGCCTTCGCGGACCTCGGTGCGGACGTCCTGTTCCTGGAGGCGCCTCGCGACGAGGGTGAGATGGCGCGATTCTGCCGGGAGGTCCCGGGCGTCCGCATGGCCAACATGCTGGAGGAGGGGATCACGCCCATCCTGCCGCCGGCCCGTCTCGCCGAGCTTGGCTACCGCATCGCCGCCTATCCGCTGACTCTGATTGCGAGCGCCGTCCAGGCCATGCGCGAGGCACTGACGGACCTGGCGGCGGGTCGTATCCCCGAGCGCCGGGTCGATTTTCGGAGTCTCCGCGCCATCGTGGGATTCGACGCCTACGACCGGCTGCTCGCCGCCTATGCTCACCGGGATGGGGCGGGATGAGCGGGGCCACCCTGAAGATATGGGGTTAGGGCGCGGTACGGCGCATGCGAGATCCATGCGGTCTTTGCCAAGGGCGGCCGACCCGAACCACGGAGCTGCCATGTCCGACAAGAGCTACCTAAAAGACCTGATCCTGCTGCGCAACGATCCGTCGAAGGTCCCCTTGATCCGGGACCTGGCCCAGCAGGGGGACATGGACGCCCAATACGCCATGGGCCTGATCTACGCCGAAGGCCGCGGGGTGGAGATCGACCTTGCCCAGTCGCACTACTGGCTCTCGCTCGCGGTCGAGCAAGGGGACAGGGACGCGGATCTACTGCGCAACGTCGTCGGCAGCCGCATGACGGACGCGGAGTACGAGGCGGCCAAGCGTTTGCGCTCGGGGCCCTACCTGAGCGCGGTCAGGGCCGATTGATTGGGGGTATGGGCAATAGGGGCTTCGGAGGCTCGACGCAGCCGACGATCCGACCGCGACCGGAATCGAGACTGGATGACCTGCGACCATGAAACCCAGAACGAGCGATCTCTATCCCCCCATCGCGCCCTACGCGACCCGCGAGCTGGCGGTCGGTGACGGCCATCGGGTCTATGTGGAGGAGTGTGGGCGGCCGGACGGACTGCCGGCCATCTTTCTGCACGGCGGCCCCGGTGCAGGCTGCGAGGCGGCCCATCGCCGATTCTTCGACCCGCATCGCTACCGGGTGGTGCTCTTCGATCAGCGTGGATGTGGTCGCTCCACCCCACACGCCTCCTTGAAGGCGAACACCACCTGGGACCTGGTCGCAGACATGGAGCGTATCCGCGAGCGCTTGGAGGTCGAGCGCTGGCTGGTGTTCGGCGGCTCCTGGGGATCGACCCTGGCCCTGGCCTACGCGCAGACCCACCCCGAACGCGTCTCGGCGCTGGTAGTGCGCGGAATCTTCCTGTGCCGCGACATGGAGATCCGTTGGTTTTATCAGGATGGGGCGTCCTGGGTCTACCCCGATTACTGGCAGGACTTCCTGGCACCGATCCCGCCGGAGGAGCGGGGTGATCTGCTCACCGCCTACCACGCCCGTTTGACCGGCGCCAACGAGGTCGCGCGCATGGCCGCGGCAAAGGCCTGGTCCATCTGGGAGGGGCGCACCGCGACTCTGCTCGCGAACCCGGACATCCGGGCCCACTTCTCCGATCCCCATCTGGCGCTCAGCCTGGCGCGCATCGAGTGCCATTTCTTCGTCAACCACGCCTTCCTCCGTCCCAACCAGCTCATCGAGGATGCCCACCGCCTGGCCGCGATCCCCGGGGTCATTGTCCAGGGCCGTTATGACCTGATCTGCCCCATGCGCTCCGCCTGGGAGCTGCACCAGGCCTGGCCTGAGGCTGAGCTGCAGGTGATTGCGGATGCCGGGCATTCCGCCTTCGAGCCCGGCATTCGCTCGGCGCTGGTCGGGGTCACGGACCGTTTTGCCCGGGAGCTCGGGTGATCGGTCTGCTGCAGCGGGTCACCCAGGCTCGGGTCGAGGTCTCGGGCGAGACCGTTGGTGCCATCGGTCGGGGTCTGCTCGTGCTGGTGGCGGTCCAGCCCGAAGACACACAGGCCAGTGCCGACCGGCTCGTGGAGCGCATCCTGGGCTACCGGGTCTTTCCGGATGCGAATGACCGCATGAACCTCAGCCTTCGGGACCTGGGCGGGGGGTTGCTGCTGGTCTCCCAGTTCACCCTGGCCGCCGATACCCGCAAGGGCACCCGAGCCAGCTTTACCAGCGCCGCGCCGCCGGAGCTGGGCCGGCGGCTCTACGACTACTTGGTCGAGCGCGGCCGGGCCGCTCACCCGGAGGTGGCCGCCGGGCGCTTTGGGGCCGACATGCAGTTGAGCCTCACCAACGACGGCCCCGTGACCTTCTGGCTGCAGGCCTGAGGCCGCCGGGTTAGGGCACGGCGGGCCCTCTGTGGTTAAATGCAGCGACTCTGCCGATCCACGAGCGTCCCATGTCCCTGGATTCAAAGCCACGCACTGCCGAGCTGGTGCGCAACACCCTGGAGACCCAGATCCGCGTCGCCCTGAACCTGGACGGCAGCGGGAGATCCAGCTTCAAGACCTGCGTACCCTTCCTCGATCACATGTTGGATCAGGTGGCCCGCCACGGCCTCATCGACCTGGAGATCGAGGCGGTCGGCGACCTGCACATCGACGCCCACCACACGGTGGAAGACATCGGCATCACCTTGGGACAGGCCCTGGCCAGCGCGGTTGGTGACAAGAAGGGCATCCGCCGCTATGGCCATGCCTATGTGCCCCTGGACGAGGCCCTGTCCCGGGTGGTGGTCGACCTCTCCGGGAGGCCGGGGTTGGAGTTCCACTGCGACTTCACCCGGGGCATCATCGGTTCCTTCGACGTGGACCTGTTCCACGAGTTCTTCCAGGGCCTGGTGAACCATGCCGCCATGACGCTGCACATCGACAACCTGCGCGGCGCCAACGCCCACCACCAGGCGGAGACCATCTTCAAGGCCTTCGGCCGGGCCTTGCGCATGGCGGTGGAACCCGATCCCCGCATGTCCGGCGTTACGCCCTCCACCAAAGGCTCCCTATGATCAGGCATCTTTGCCACAGAGAACACCGAGGACACGGAGCGACGAAGCGATCCGAAAAGCGGTGACTTTCGGGCTCGACGCCCTGGAGGGTAGCTGGATCGACCGTCGCTTCATTTCGGTCCCGATCCGGGTATCCACGTCCAGGTCGGTTGCATCACGAATAGTCGCTGAGCTCCGACGCAAATCTCGTCGAAAGATCCGAGTCTCTGTGTCCGCTGTGCACTCTGTGGCTTCTTGAATGTAAGGTAGACCCCCGTGCTTTTGATCCCTGCCATCGATCTCAAAGACGGCCGCTGTGTGCGCTTGCGCCAGGGCCGCATGGAGGACGAGACGGTCTTCTCCGATGATCCGGTGGAGATGGCCGGGCGCTGGGTGCGGGAGGGCGCGCGCCGCCTTCACCTGGTCGACCTCAACGGCGCCTTCGCCGGGCAACCGGTCAACGGTGCGGCCATCCGCGCCATCGCGGCGCGCTACCCGGACCTGCCGATCCAGGTCGGGGGCGGCATCCGCGACGAGGCAACGATCGCTGCCTATCTGGAAGCTGGCGTGAGTTACTGCATCATCGGCACCCAGGCGGTCAAGGAGCCGGAGTTGGTGGGTCGGGCCTGCAAGTCCTTCCCCGGTCACGTCATCGTCGGGCTGGACGCCAAGGATGGTCTGGTGGCCATCAATGGCTGGGCGGAGATCACGGATCACCGCGTGGAGGATCTGGCCAAGCGTTTCGAAGGGGACGGGGTCGCGGCCATCGTCTACACCGACATCGGCCGCGACGGCATGATGACCGGCCCCAATGTGGCGGCCACCAGGGCCTTGGCCGAGCGCATCGGCATCCCGGTGATCGCCTCGGGCGGCATCACCAACCTCGGCGATGTCCGCGCCCTGGCCGAGGCCGCCGGGAGCGGCATCACCGCCGCCATCACCGGTCGCGCAATCTATGAGGGGACCCTCGATTTCGCGGCCGGTCAGCGTCTCGCCGATGCGCTAGCGGGAGAACTTCAATGAGTGATGCCTGGCTCGATGCGATCAAGTGGGACGCGAACGGGCTGGTACCCGCCATCGCTCAGGAACGGGGCACGGGCATCATCCTGATGATGGCCTGGATGAACCGCGAGGCCCTTGCGCTCACCTGGCAGACCGGTCACGCGGTCTACTGGTCGCGTTCACGGCGCAAGCTCTGGCACAAGGGAGAGGAGTCGGGCCACCAGCAGGTGGTGCACGCCATTCGTCTCGATTGCGACGGGGACGTGGTGCTGATCGAGGTGGAGCAGAAGGGCGGCATCGCCTGCCACACCGGGCGCCATCACTGCTTCTTCCGCGAGCTTGATTCAAACGGCGACTGGACTGACATTGCTCCCATCCTCAAGGACCCCAAGGCGATCTACGGAGGGTCGTCGCGATGAACGACGTCCTGGAGCGCCTGTCCCAGGTGCTGGAGGCGCGCAAATCTGCAGACCCGGATTCGTCCTATGTCGCCCGGCTCTATGAAAAGGGTCTCGACGCCATACTGAAGAAGATCGGGGAGGAGGCCACAGAGACGGTGATGGCCGCCAAGGACGGGTCCACGGACAGGGTCGTCCACGAGGTAGCTGACCTCTGGTTCCACACCCTGGTGCTTCTGTCCCATCAGGGGCTCAGTTCCGACCTGGTGCTGGCGGAGCTCGATCGCCGGTTCGGGCTTTCGGGGATCGAGGAGAAGGCGTCTCGGGGGCGCTGAGAGGCGACGGGGCTGGTACTGCCTGGCCGCGGCCGATTGGAGTATGATCGCGCACTTCCGAGCTTCCGGCTCGGTGTCTTCAGTCTAACGAATTGAAAATTCAAGGCGAACGGTAGGTCGCTCCGGCAGCCGTCGCCCACTTGAGGTGACCGCCGCCCAGCGGGCGGTGCGGAGGAAAGATCATGGGACTTGGCGGTATCAGTATCTGGCAGCTATTGATCGTTCTGGTGATCGTGCTGTTGCTGTTCGGCACCAAACGGCTGAAAGACATCGGCTCGGATCTGGGTAATGCGGTCAAAGGGTTCCGCAGCGCCATGAAGGACGCCGAGAAGGAGGAGGACAAGGAGCCCAAGCAGCTGGAGCAGGACGCGGCGAAGCGGGTTGCGGAAGGCGATGCCGCGGCGTCGAAACCGACCACGTCGGAGCGGGATAGACAGAAGGTCTGATCCGAGGGCGCGAGGCCCCGCACATGTTCGACATCGGCTTCTGGGAGCTGGTCCTGATTGGGATGGTGGCCTTGGTGGTGATCGGGCCCGAGCGCCTGCCCAAGGTGGCGCGCATCGCCGGGCTCTGGTTGGGTCGGGCCCGCCGGACCCTCTCCTCGGTCAAGGACGAGATCGACCGCGAGCTCCGGGCCCAGGAGCTGCAGGACATCCTGAAGAAGCAGGCGCAGAGCAACCCCTTGGAGACCATCCTCGAGGAGCCCTCCGTTGCGCCGAAGTCGAAAGCGACGAAGCCGCCTTCCGCCGACACCGGGGGGCCAGTTGGCGGCGACCCCAAGTTGGAGCGCAGGGATGGAGGTCCCGAGGGGGGCTGAGCCCCTTTTCCGCACCGACCTGATGGTTTGGCCCCAGCATCACCGAGGCGGTTGACGCCTCCCAAAGTCTCGCGCCGCGGCGCCGATCCCCAGGGACTCACGACAGACACCGCTATGTCCTCGCCGAGCGAGCCCGACGACCCGGGCGCGGAACAACCCTTCATCTCACACCTGATCGAGCTTCGCGATCGCCTGATGCGGATCGCGATCGGCGTCTTCCTGGCCTTTCTGGTGCTCTTCCCGTTCGCCAACCAGCTTTACGTCTACGTGGCCTCGCCACTCATGGCCCAGTTGCCCGAGGGCAGCACCATGATCGCTACCCAGGTGGCTTCGCCCTTCCTCACGCCCTTCAAGCTGGCGTTGGTGGCGGCGGTTTTCCTGTCGATGCCCTATTCGCTCTACCAGATCTGGGCGTTCGTGGCCCCGGGGCTCTACCAGCAGGAGAAGCGCCTCGCGGTCCCGCTCCTTGCCTCGAGCATCGTGCTCTTCTATTTGGGCATGCTGTTCGCCTATTACGTGGTCTTTCCCCTGGTGTTCGCCTTCATGGCGGGGACCACGCCGGACGGCGTCGCCATGATGACCGACATCAGCGCCTATCTGGACTTCGTCCTGGCGTTGTTCTTCGCGTTCGGCGTCGCCTTCGAGATCCCCATCGCCACCATTCTGCTGGTGGCCACCGGGATCACCTCGCCCGAGGCCCTGGCATCAAAGCGGCCCTATATCATCGTGGGCGTGTTCGTGGTGGGGATGCTGCTGACTCCCCCGGACGTGATCTCCCAGACGCTACTGGCCGTCCCGATGTGGCTGCTGTTCGAGCTGGGTGTCCTTTTCTCGCGCATCCTGCTGCGGGAGCGGCGTGCTCGGGAGGCGCAGTCGACCATCCGCTCGGGTACCGGACCAGAGACATCAGGGTCAGCTGGGTCCGGGGCGGGGGGGGCTCGACCTCCGGGGCCAGGGCCGGCCAAGGGCGGTTCCGAGACCGTGGTTGGGCGCGAGGTGGACCCGAGTGATCTCGAGGACCGGGAACGCTGGCGTCCCCTCACCGAGGAGGAGATGGAGGAGGAGCTCGATCTCATGGACGCTCAGGACGCTGCCGTTGCCCCCGTGCGTCCGCCGGCACCCCTATCCGCGGTGGAAGAGAAGATCGAGCGCGCTAACCGTTTGCGCGAGCTGGACAACCACTTCGCCGCCCGACAGGTGCTTTACGAGGTCCTGGAGGAAGGGGACGAATCCCAGCGGCGGGTGGCGCGCAACATACTCAATCAGCTCGATGAAGTTTAGTGGAGGGCGAGGGGCAAGGAAGAAAGATCGAGGACTCACTTCAGGTCGGGGCCCATTACGTTATTGCTTTTTCCAATAAATTCGTTCGGCTACTATTGAGTGCACCACCAATGTAGCCTCGGAAAAAGACATGAGCCCCAGCTCGCAAATCCACTATAAACAGAATCGACTCAAGCAGCTTCGGGCCTTTTGCCACGCGGCCCGTACCGGCAGCGTCAGTGCCGCGGCGGACAAGATTTTCCTCAGTCAGCCGACCGTCTCTCTGCAGATCCAGGCCCTGGAGCGGGAGTTCGATACGGTGCTGTTCGAGCGCCGCGGACCAAAGATCCGCCTGACCCCAGAGGGTCAGCTCCTGTTTCAGATGGCCGAGCCCCTGGTCGAGGGCATGGACAAGCTCCACGACGTCTTCGCCGTCCAATGCGGTCGAGTGGATCAGGGGGTGCTCAATATCGCGGCGGGCGAATCCACGATCCTTTACATACTCCCCGAGCCGGTGCGGACCTTCGTCGAGAGTTATCCGGGAATCGAGCTCAAGCTCCACAACGTGACCGGGCGCGACGGGTTGGCCATGCTGCGCTCGGACGAGGCGGATCTGGCTGTGGGGTCCATGCTGGAGGTGCCGGACGACATCAATTACCGGCCCTTCGTGACCTATCGACCGACCCTGATCACCCCCGAGGACCATCCCTTGGCTGGCCGGGAGTCTGTCACCCTCGAAGAGATCGCGCCCTACGGACTCATCCTGCCGCCGCGCCACCTGAGCACCTGGCGCCTCGTGGACCTGGTGTTCAAGCAGCACAACCTGTCCTACAAAGTGACCCTGGAGGCGGGCGGCTGGGAGGTCATCAAGAAGTATGTCGAGCTCGGTCTTGGCATCTCCATCGTGACCGACGTGTGCCTGACGGGGGCCGAGAGCCTGAGTCGGATCCCGCTCGATCATTACTTTCCCAAGCGCAGCTACGGTATCGTGCAGCGCCGGGGGAAGTTCTTGTCGCCCCAGACCAAGTGCTTCCTGAAGATCCTGGACAAGGCATTCGCCAACCGGGCGGTGGAGCCGCCGCCCCATAGGGTCGGTGAGAGCAAGTGGGAAGATGCGATGCTCGGTTGACCGGGTGCCTCGACCAATCAGTCCCGGCGCAGGGCGTCGGACACGGCGATGGGGGTCGGGAAGCGCAGCACCACCAGATAGGAAGAGACCAGGAAGGTCAGGACCGTTGCCAGCTGAAGGCTGTAGGAGGCACGGTCGCTGAGCAGGCCCGTGGCCATCCCCAGGGCAGCGATGAGGAGTGAGAATTCACTCAACTGGCCGAGCCGAAAACCGATCTCCCAGGCGCGCCTGGGGGGCTCGCCGACCGGTACCAGCAACAGACGGAACACCACGGGCTTGAGCGCGAGCGCGGATGCCGCAAACAAGAGGGCCGGGACAAGCACGTCTGCGGCCATGTCGAGATTGAACTCGACCCCGACCCCGAAGAAAAATAGCACCAGGAAGAAGTCCCTCAAGGGCCGAAGGCTTTCGGCGATATAGAGCGCAATGGGGCTGGATGCCAGCGCAACGCCGGCGATGAAGGCCCCGATTTCGTGGGACAAACCCAGGAGGCCGGCCAGCTCTGCCATCCCAAGACACCACCCGATGGCCACCAAGAAGACGTATTCGCGAAAGGTGTCGTAGCGGCGGATCAGCGGGATCAGCAGGTAGCGCGAGGCCAGACCGGAAAACAGCACCAGGCCAGGCAGGCTCAGCAGGAGCAGCAGCATGTCGGTCCAGGGGGCGCTCCCGGTTCCGGAACCCTGCAGGAGCAGTAATAACGCGATGGCCAGCAGATCCTGGAGCAGCAGGATGCTGATGATGACCTCTCCCATGCGCTGATGGTGGAGCACTGTGGTGGGCAGCAGCTTGAGCCCAATGATGGTGCTGGAGAATCCCATCGCGGCGCCGATGATCAGGGACTCGGTCGGCGTGAAACCGGCGGCGAGGCCGATGGCGCCGCCGACAACTAGCATCAGGAGGGAGCTTCCCGCCGTCACCAGGGTCGTGCGCCGCAGACTGTGGGCCAGGTCTTGGGGGGTCAGGTCGAGGCCCAGCAGGAACAGCAGGAACATGATGCCGATGTGAGCGGATTCGCGGACCATGGCTGCATCCGCCACCAGGCCCAGGCCCCAGGGGCCGAAGAGGATGCCAAGCCCAATGTAGGCGACAAGCAGGGATTGGCGTGCGGCCAAGGCGAGGGTCGCGAGAACCGCCGCCCCTGTGAACACCAGAAAAAAGGTAAAGACGATGGGGTTCTGGGTCATTGAGGCTCGGATGCTGCCGGAGGAATCCGGTGATCCCCGTTGAGGTCTTACCCGATCATCCCACGATTGCAGGGCTGCGAGAATCACACCGGTGGCTTGTGGCGGCCGTCACCTTTTCCGCCGTGCCCGGAAAGGTTGCCAAGCGACGGATACGGCCCGCCGTGGCCACCGGGAATGTCAATCAACAATCCCAGGAAATTGTGTACCAAATGAACAGCGCCCTAGATCGTCCCGTTGAGGCGGACCTGACGAAGAAGATCGGGCAGCGGCTGCGTGCCGCTCGTCACGCCCAAGGTCTGAGCCTCGCGGATCTGTCGAGCCGAACCGGCTCGCTCGCGGATCTGTCGAGCCGAACCGGCTTGCTCTCGAAGTCGCGCATCAGCAATTACGAGCAGGGGATTCGCCGCATGGGCATCGAAGAGGCGCAGGACCTTGCCCTCGCCTTGGGAAGCGTGACGCCTACCTACCTGCTTTGCCTGGAGGACTCGGATCCGCTCTCAGCTGAGGAGCGCACCCTGGTCGATTGGTATCGCCGGGCGGATCCGCGGGGTCGCGAGGTGGTCCTTAGGATCGCTGAGACCCAGGCGCTCTACGGTGCGGGGAAGGACCCGGGTTACGGGGGCGGCTAGGGTTCGGTTCCGGTATCGTTGCGAGCGAAAGGTCAGGCCCCTTGTGGCGATGCGGCTCGTCCCTTGAGGTGGCGCGCAGGTGGGTCCGGCCGGAGTCGCGCAAAGGGCGCCCGCCGCCCCGTGATGCGGGCGGCGGGTGCCGCTGTCCGAAAGCTACTTGTAAGCCCCGACCCCGCAGAAGAACCCTTCGTTGTTGGTCAACACGTAGCTGGTCTTTTCCTTGATCTCATCGGTGCCGGGATAGGGCCATTTGTAGTCCACCCAGCCTTCGCCCGATGCCTTGGCGGTGGCGATCATGTTCTTGAACAGCTCATCCCCGTATTTTTTGAAGTCGAGCAGGTTCTTTCCCACCAGCTCGGGCTTGACGGCATGGGAGAGCATGACCCCGTCCATGTCCATGCAGAAGACGTAAAGATCCTTTTCCTTGAAACCGCCGTCCGCGGCGGCGAAGACCGCGAAGGCCTTGTCCCGGCCCATCTCATTCACGGCCGCCTGGGCCTTCTGAGAGAGGGCCTTGGCCTCGTCCGGGGTGGCCATGTCAGCGGCGAACGCCCCGCCGGACAGGGCGGCGATGGCGAGGGCGACGATGGTTCTTTTCATGGCTGATATCCTCAGTGTTGTTGGTGGTGAAGCCTCGCGACAATAGCCCAAGGGTCGTTCCTGCGCCAGCAACAGCGGCCAATGGTCAGGCAAGACGGGGTCTTGATGGGCTGGCGACGCTCTAATTTGGCGAGCTGCGGTGCCCGCTTTCGGGCGTGGCGCACCGGGTTGGTGCATCGTGCTCGACTGCAATCCCGTTCGCCACGGCGACTCCGAGACTTGCCCGATGGCATGAGGGTTGCAGCCGCCCTGCATGGGTGTTGCTGTGACACTCTGCTATCCATCGCCACACATTGGGAGTCCAAATACATGCGGAATCGCAACCTGATCAAAGCCCTTGTACTGGGTTCCGGCCTTGCACTGGGTCTGTCGGTCGGCATCTCGGCCCGCGCCGAGCAGGGGACCATCAAGGTGGGTGTGCTGCACTCGCTCTCCGGCACCATGGCGATCAGCGAGACCACACTGAAAGACACGATCCTGATGCTGGTGGACGAGCAGAACAAGAAGGGCGGGCTGCTCGGAAAGAAGCTGGAGGCCGTGGTGGTGGACCCGGCCTCCGACTGGCCGCTGTTCGCCGAGAAGGCCCGCGAGCTCCTGACCAAGGACAAGGTCGCTGCCGTCTTCGGTTGCTGGACCTCGGTGTCGCGCAAGTCCGTCCTGCCCGTCTTCGAGGAGCTGAACGGCCTCCTGTTCTATCCGGTGCAGTACGAGGGCGAGGAGTCCTCGAAGAACGTCTTCTATACGGGCGCGGCGCCAAACCAGCAGGCGATTCCGGCGGTCGACTACCTGATGAACGACCTAGGCGTGGAGCGTTGGGTGCTGGCCGGCACTGACTACGTGTACCCGCGAACCACCAATAAGATCCTCGAGGCCTATCTCAAGCAGAAGGGTGTGGCCGAGGAGGACATCATGATCAACTACACGCCCTTCGGTCACTCCGACTGGCAGTCCATCGTGGCCGACATCAAGAAGTTCGGCAGCGCCGGCAAGAAGACCGCGGTGGTCTCCACCATCAACGGAGACGCCAACGTGCCCTTTTACAAGGAACTCGGCAACCAGGGAGTCTCCGCCGAGAGCATACCGGTGGTGGCGTTCTCGGTGGGTGAGGAGGAGCTCTCCGGCATCGATACCAAGCCGCTGGTCGGGCACCTGGCAGCCTGGAACTACTTCATGAGCGTGGACACCCCGGAGAACGAGGCGTTCATCAAGCAGTGGCACGACTTCATCAAGGACCCCAAGCGCGTCACCAATGACCCCATGGAGGCCCATAAGATCGGCTTCGACCTGTGGGTCAAGGCGGTGGAGAAGGCCGGGAGCACCGACACCGACAAGGTGGCCGAGGCCATCATCGGGCTCCAGACCCCGAACCTCACCGGCGGAACCGCCAAGATGCTGCCCAATCACCACATCACCAAGCCGGTGCTGATTGGCGAGATCCAGGATGACGGTCAGTTCGCAGTGGTGTGGCAGACGGATGCGGAGGTCCCCGGCGACGCCTGGTCCGATTACCTCGAAGGCTCCAAGGACCTGATCGGCGACTGGACCGCGCCCATCAACTGCGGCAACTACAACACCAAGACCAAGACCTGCCTGGGGGCCCAGGCCCAGTAGGGCCGAGCGGCCGACCCAACCCTCCGCCGCCGCCCCTGCTCGGGGCGGCGCACCCCCGCAGCGGGGCCCGTCAGTCGCTTCCTCGGAGCAAGGGCTTACCCATGACCATCAGCCCGTACCCTGCCGGCCCGGGTTGGCCTGCCCGGTTCGCCATCCTGCTGCTGTTGCTCGGCGGCCCGTGGACGGCGCACGCCGTCGAACAGGGGCTCGAGGATGCAGTCTCCCAACTGGCGGACCGTTCATTCCCGGTCAAACAGGGGGCGTTGGCCGCCATCGCCTCCAGCGGTGACCCTCGTGCCCTGGCCGTGCTGAAGGCGCTTCAGGACGGCGATCTCTATGTCCGCTCCGACGGTGGGCGTGTGGTGGTGGCCCGCAAGTCCGGTGCCGGGTTCCGGCTCACGGACCCGCTGACCGGGGCCGACCTCGGGGAGACGGATCGCCGATCGGTCAAGAGGATCACCATCAACAACACCATGCGCGTGGCCCTGCGGACCGCCATCGCTGCCTTGACCCTGGAAAGTCCAGACCCGGCGGTCCGGCTCGCAGCCGCCCAGGAGATGACCGCCAGTGCAGACGCGGACACCGTCCGCGCCCTGCGCGCCCGCGTAGAACGGGAACAGGACCCGGCGGTGCGCGATGTACTCGTCCTGGCACTGGCGGTGGCCGATCTCGGAGCCCCGGAGCCGGAGGCGCGGTTGGTCGCCATCGGCGACCTCGGAGGCAGTCTGGACCCGCGGGCGCGCAACGCCTTGGCCAAGCTCGCCGCGTCGGAGCCTGACCCAGCGGTCAAGGGCGCGGCGGACAAGGCACTGGCCGCCGTCGACGCGCGGCTCGCCTGGAACGCCCGCGCCGAGACCCTGTTCTTCGGTTTCAGCCTGGGCTCGGTTCTGGTGCTGGCCGCCATTGGACTTGCCATCACCTTCGGGGTCATGGGGGTCATCAACATGGCCCACGGGGAGCTGATCATGCTGGGGGCCTACACCACCTATCTGGTGCAGCAGGCCATGCCGGGGCTGATCGACTACTCCCTGTTTGTGGCCATCCCCGCCGCCTTCGTCGTTTCGGGGCTCTCGGGCATCGCCATCGAGCGAACCGTGATCCGCTTCCTTTACGGGCGTCCGCTGGAGACCCTGCTCGCGACCTTCGGCATCAGTCTGATCCTGCAACAGCTGGTGCGCACCACCATCTCTGCCCAGAACGTGGCGGTGGAGAACCCGTCCTGGATGAGCGGCTCCCTGCCGATCAATCCGGCACTCGCGCTCACCTTCAATCGGGTCTACATTCTGATTTTCTCCCTGGCGGTATTCGCCGCACTCCTGCTCATCCTCAAGCGCACCGCCTTGGGGCTCCAGGTCCGGGCGGTCTCCCAGAATCGCGCCATGGCGCGCGCCATGGGGGTGCGCTCTGCCCGAGTGGATGCACTGACGTTCGGGCTCGGGGCCGGAATCGCCGGGGTGGCCGGGGTGGCCCTGTCCCAGCTCACCAACGTGGGGCCCAATATGGGGCAGGCCTACATCATCGACTCGTTCATGGTGGTGGTCTTCGGCGGGGTCGGAAACCTTTGGGGTACCCTGATCGGCGGTATGACGCTCGGGGTCGCGAACAAGTTCATGGAGCCCTGGGCGGGCGCCGTGCTGGCCAAAATCCTGGTGCTGGTCTTCATCATCCTGTTTATCCAGAAGCGCCCGCGCGGGATCTTCCCCCAGCGCGGACGCGCGGCGGAAGGGTGATGGGACTCACGAGCGGATCAAGCGACTCAACCACTCTGAGCGATTCACTATGGGACTCCTGAGGTCACTAAGGGGTGATACCGGCGGCCAGTTGATGCTGGCCGTTCTGCTGGTGGTTGCTGTGATGGTGCCGCTGCTCAATCTTGCGGTGCCGGAGTCCAGCCCCTGGCACGTGTCGACCTACACGGTCACCCTGCTCGGCAAGTATCTGACCTATGCCCTGCTCGCGGTGGCGGTGGACCTGGTGTGGGGCTATCTCGGTATCCTCAGCCTGGGACACGCGGCCTTCTTTGCCGTCGGCGGCTACGCCATGGGCATGTACCTGATGCGCCAGATCGGGGATCGCGGCGTCTACGGGGACCCGGTGCTGCCGGACTTCATGGTCTTTCTCAACTGGAAGGAGCTTCCCTGGTTCTGGCACGGCTTCGATCAGTTCTGGTTCGCCGCCCTGATGACCGTCCTGGTGCCTGGTGTGCTGGCCCTCGTCTTCGGCTACCTCGCATTCCGATCCCGGGTCACGGGGGTCTATCTCTCCATCATCACCCAGGCACTCACCTATGCCTTGATGCTGGCCTTCTTCCGCAACGAGATGGGATTCGGCGGGAACAACGGGCTGACCGACTTCAAAGAGTTGCTTGGCTTCGATATCCAGGCAGACGCGACCCGCGCCGGGCTTTTCGTGGCCTCGGCCCTGGCCCTGGCCGTCGGCTATCTGGCCTGCCGTTTCATCGTTACCTCCCGTCTTGGCCGGGTCGCGGTGGCCATCCGGGACGCGGAGCCCCGCACCCGCTTCATCGGGTACCGGGTGGATCGGGTCAAGGTCGCCATCTTCACCTTCTCCGCCATGCTCGCCGGGGTGGCCGGCGCACTCTATGTCCCCCAGGTGGGGATCATCAATCCCGGTGAGTTTTCGCCCTTGAATTCGATCGAGCTGGTGATCTGGGTGGCGGTCGGCGGTCGCGCCACCCTCTATGGAGCGGTCGCCGGCGCGCTGGTGGTCAATTACGGCAAGAGCACCTTTACGGGCCTGTTTCCGGAGGCGTGGCTCTTCGCCCTCGGTGGACTCTTCGTGTTGGTGACGCTCTTCCTGCCGCGAGGCATCGCGGGTCTCCTCACGTGGCGGAGGGCCGGCTGATGGGCGGTCAGGTCGAGCGCTGGCAATACCTCAACCCGGGCAAGACCCTGGCGGAGACCCTGGACATCTCCCACACGACCCTGCTGTATGTGGAGGGTGTGACGGTGAGCTTCGACGGATTCCGGGCACTCAACGACCTGTCCTTCTATGTGGACGTGGGCGAGCTTCGCTGCGTGATCGGACCGAACGGGGCCGGCAAGACGACCATGATGGACGTCGTCACGGGCAAGACCCGGCCAGACGCCGGTTACTGCTTCTTCGGCCGGAGCATCAACCTCTTGGAGTTGGATGAGCCGCGGATCGCCCAGGCCGGGATCGGGCGCAAGTTCCAGAAGCCCACGGTCTTCGAGCAGCACACGGTGTTCGAGAACCTGGAGTTGGCCATGGCGGGGGACAAGCGGGTGTGGTCCACTCTGATGGCGCGGCTCTCCGGCGAGCAGCAGGATCGGATCGACGAGGTCCTCGGCATCATCGGTCTGGGCGAGCACCGCGGACGCGCTGCCGGGGCGCTCTCACACGGTCAGAAGCAATGGCTGGAGATCGGCATGTTGCTGATGCAGGACCCACTCCTGCTGCTGGTCGACGAGCCGGTGGCCGGCATGACCCACCAGGAAATGGACCGCACGGCGGAGCTGCTGCTGTCGCTGGAAGGGAAGCACTCGGTGGTCGTGGTGGAGCACGACATGGACTTCGTACGCTCCATCGCCAAGCGTGTGACCGTGCTCCACCAGGGGTCGGTGCTGGCCGAGGGATCGATGGACGAGGTCCAGAACGATCCGCGGGTGGTGGAGGTCTATCTCGGTGAATAGCGAGGCGCTTCTGCCTGGACCTGGGGCCGAGCCTATGGCTGAACCGACGTCCGTGCTCAGCATCCAGGGGCTGAATCAGTTCTATGGCCAAAGCCATACCCTCTGGGAACTGGATATCGAGGTCCCGGCCGGGGAATGCACCTGCGTCATGGGGCGCAACGGCGTCGGCAAGACCACCCTGATGCAATGCATCATGGGACTTCTGCCCCTGCGCTCCGGGACCATGCTTTACCAGGGGCAGGACTTGGCGCGGATGCCCGCGGAGCGTCGCGCGGCGCTGGGCGTAGGCTTCGTACCCCAGGGCCGCCAGATCTTCCCGCTGCTCACAGTTGAGGAGAACCTGCGCGTTGGGCTGCCGGCACGGGGTGACGGGGCCAAACAGATCCCCCGCTTCATCTTCGAGCTGTTCCCGGTGCTGAAGGAGATGCTAGGACGCCGCGGAGGTGACCTGTCGGGCGGTCAGCAGCAGCAATTGGCCATCGGTCGGGCACTGGTTATCGATCCCAAGCTGCTGATCCTCGACGAGCCCACCGAGGGCATCCAGCCCAACATCGTCCACGAGATCGGGGACATCATCCGCCGCCTGATCAGCGAGCTCGGGCTCACGGTGATCCTGGTGGAACAGAAGCTGCCATTCGCCCGGCGGGTGGCGGACCGCTTTCTGATCCTGGACCGGGGGCGCCTCAAGGCCAGTGGCCCCATGTCCGAGCTGAGCGATGACTTGGTGCGGCAATACCTGACCGTCTGAGGGGCCGCGCCCACCGGTCGACCGCAACTTCTGCCCGAGCCGCACGCCGTCGACAGCATCGAATATTCGCGGAGCGCGTAGCGCCGTGCTCACTAACGATACCCTGAGGACGGACAGGTGCGGACGGCGGGGGGTCTGCTGTGTCCCATGGGACGAAACCGCTATCGCGGTAGGGGGAGGTCGGCTCCGGTAGCGTTGGTGGGTTAGCGGGATGGGTCTGTGCCCCTGCACGTGGTCCGCACTCGTCCCGAGGACTGGGAGACGCCGAACCTGGATCTGACCGAATTCATCGCCGGCGTGAACCGCATCAAAGACGCCCACCCGGTGTTCCGGGAAGAGGGTCCGATCCGGCTGCTGGAGCATCCCAACCCGAATATTCTCCTGCTGCGGAAGACAGCGACGAAGGGCGGGGCCGAGGCGCTGCTGGTGCTGAACAAGGACCCGCACAACCGCCAGCACTTCCGCAGCGACGACCTCTATCGGGACATCCGGGCACCGCCACCGCTGTTCGACGTCTCGCCCGAGTGGCCGTTGGAGTATCTTCCGACCCCCTTCGAATACGATCTCGCACCCGGGATGGGGCGGGTGATGGTGACCGGGCCGCGCTGAGCCCAAGACGTTATCGCCTCATGTGCGCAATCGGATGGTGACTCCCGGGCCCGACTTGGCACGCCGCTTCGGCGGGATCGCACGACTCTATGGCGAACAGGCACTGGCGCGTTTCGCCGCTGCTCAGGTGTGCGTAATCGGGGTCGGCGGCGTCGGGTCGTGGGCAGTGGAGGCCCTGGCGCGCAGCGGCATCGGCGCGCTGACGTTGGTGGATCTGGACCACGTGTCCGAGTCGAACATCAACCGCCAGCTCCCGGCGAAGGGGCGCGGCTGCGGATCATTGCCCAGATCCAGAGCCTGGGCGGCAACCTGCTCTTGGTCACGCCAGGAAGTGCGAGGAGCCAGGGCGTGCATCTGGGCAGCGGGAGCGGTGAGAGCCTGACCGAGTCGGATGCCCGCGCGATCGCCCGTGAGGTGCCTGGCGCCCTGCTCACGGCCCCTTCCGTATACAAGCGAGAGCAGGCGGTGCGCGGCAACGCCAACTGGTCCACGACGGTTCAGGGCATCACCAATGACCACCTCGCGGCAAGGGAGTGGCATCTGACCGCCGGCAGGCCGTTCTCGTCCAGCGAACAGGCGGGAGCGGCGAAGGTGGCATTGCTCGGTGACACGGTCGCTCAGAGGCTCTTCACCGGTGAGGACCCAGTCGGCCAAGTCATTCGTCTCGGCGGAACGCCGTTCGAGGTGGTTGGCGTTTTGGAGGCGAAGGGTCAGAGCTCTTCCGGGGCCGATCAGGACGACAAGGTCATGGTCCCGCTCAGCACCGCTCGAGTTCGGATCATCGGTTCGGCACAGGCGCGGCTTGGCGCGGTGCAGTACGTGATGATCAAGGTGGGCAGCGCGAACCGGCTCGGGCCCGTCGAGGAGGAGGTCCGGAGACTGTTGCGCCAGCGCCACCGAATCGGGCCGGGTGAGGAGGATGATTTCACCTTGCGCAACCTGGCGGATGTGCAGGCGAGCCGCGAGGCTGCGTCCGGAGTGCTCACCTTCTGGCTCTCGGCGGTGGCGTCGGTGTCACTGTTGGTCGGCGGCATCAGCATCATGAATATCCTGCTGGTCTCCGTCACGGAGCGTACCCGCGAGATCGGGCTGCGATTGGCGGTCGGCGCGCGACCGACGGACATCCGCGACCAGTTCCTGGCGGAGGCGGTGGCCCTGTCGCTCATCGGCGCCGTGGTCGGGTTGGTAGTCGGGGTAAGCGCGGCATGGGCGATCGGGGCGATCAAGGGCCTGCCAGTGGTTGTTCGTCCCCTGTCCCTGGTGATCGCGGTCGGCTTCGCCCTTGCCACCGGCGTCTTCTTCGGACTCTATCCGGCGCTGAAGGCCGCACGACTTGCGCCGGTCGAGGCGCTGCGGTCGGAGTAATACAGCAGCAGCGGTCAGAGTGCGGGGGATTGCAGGTCTGTGAACCGAGACGCCTGCAAATCCACCCAACTGCGGGGTGATCCCGGGCGCCGAGGGTGCGAGACATTCGCCGCATTCACAGACGCCGGGCTGGCCGCCGGCGTGCGCAGTCGGGCCGACCTCAAGCACGATCGACCAGGTCCGCAGTCAACGCCGGGTCGCACCAGTAAGTCCTGGGTGCGACGCGCTTGAGCAGACCCTGTCGCTTTAGCTTCGCCATTTGGCGGCTGATCCCCTCGGGGGAACAGCCGAGGATCGCTGCCAGGTCGGCCGTTCGTGGCAGACGGACCGCATCCAAAGGGTCGCCGCTGATCTCAACGAGAAGACGGATGAGCGCCGTTGCTCTCCCCCTCTGCTGCCCGTTGCAGATCGTGCTGATCCACCGGTCGGACAGCAAGACGTGTTCTCGCCACTTGCTGATGAGGCCGGCCAAGAGTCCCGGGTGTCGATCCCCCAGGGTCAACAAGACGGCCCTCGGGATGCGGCAGAGGTTGAGGTCTCGCATGGCGATCGCGTCGTGCTCGTAGCTGCCGCCCGTTGCCGCTTCGAGGCCGATTGCGGCACCTCGACCGAGAAGCCGAACGATGCGAGGCGACGGGAGGCCAGTGGACCCGGTGAGCTTGACCATGCCGCTACGGATGGTAAAGATCGCCTCTGCTGGATCGCCCGAGCGATAAATCACGGTTTCTGCCCGTACCACGCCGTTGTGGATCGCCTTGAGCCTTTGGTCGAGATCCAACGGATCGAGCTCGGCGAAGAGCGCCGACGCCCGAACGGCGCAATTCAAGCAGTCGGACTCCTGCTCTTTGAGAAAGGACACGCAGGGGCTCTGAGGTCCCGGGGCTTCGGCCATGAAGCTCCTCCGCTCGCGGCGCTTTTTTGGTGGTTTCAACGTTCCAATCCATCCGGCATCCAGTCTTGAGGGGAGGCTCTGAGCCTCGCCAGACTCCAGTAGTGTGTACGCTGGCAATCGCGATCGCAACCGATCGAAAGCGTCAGACGTCGAGGCGGCGCTTGCGATGGTGCAGTGCCGATCGCGGCGGCAAGCGGATGCAAGCGCAGGCAGTCGGCGTCTAGACGGTTGAGCCGGCCGGTTCTGTGCCGGTCGCTGATCCGGCCCGAGCGCGGCCCCGGACCGAGCGCCGAACCCGCTGGTCGATGAGGTTCTTCAATGCAATCAGTAGCCCGAGCCCGATGAAGGCACCGGGGGGAAGGATGGCGATCAGGGCCCCGTGGAAGCGCTCGCCGAGCTTAACCGTCAGGGCGCGGGCCGCCTCGCCGAGCAGTAGGTGAGCCTGGTTGAACAAGGTTCCCTGCCCGATCAGCTCCCGCAGCCCGCCGAGGGTCATCAGCACCAGCGTGAAGCCCAGCCCCATGGCCAAGCCATCCATCAGGGCACGATCCACCCGGTTCTTGGATGCGAAGGCCTCGGCTCGGCCGATAATGGTGCAGTTGGTGACGATCAGTGGGATGAAGAGGCCGAGCACCAGATACAGCTCGTAGAAGTAGGCCTGCATGGTGAGCTCGACGGCGGTCACGAAGGAGGCAATTACGAGCACGAACACTGGGAGGCGCACCTCGGGGCGCACCAGATTACGGATCAACGAGACGGTCACGTTGGAGAGTGCCAGAACGGCCGTCGTGGCGAGCCCCATGCCCAACCCGTTGGTGGCCGAGGTGGTCGTGGCCAGCAGAGGGCAGAGCCCGAGCAGGGCCACCAGGGCCTGGTTGTTGCCCCAGAGACCGTCGCCGATGATCTGGCCGTAGCCTTTGTCGGCGGCCATTAGGATGCCCCCTGCCTCGATTTGGCGGCGACTGAGGGCTCGGAATAGAGCCGCTCCCCCTCGGACTTGACGAAGAGCAGGGTGTTCTTCACCGCGGCGACGATGGCACGCGGCGTGATTGTTGCCCCGGTGAACTGGTCGAACTGACCGCCATCCCGTTTCACTGCCCAGTCTTCCTGAGGCGGCTGGCCCAGTGATTTGCCATCGAATTCCTGTACCCAGTCGGACTTGGCCTCATCAATCTGGTCCCCCAGACCCGGCGTCTCGTGGTGGGACAGCACCCGAACGCCGCCGACGGTGCCGTCGTGCAGCACCGAGACCAGCAGCTCGATGGGGCCAGCGTATCCATCCGGTACCACCGGATTCAGGATCACGGCCACCGGCTCGCCGTTCTTTCGCACCCGATACACGCGCGTCTGCTGGGCCCCCAGGCGTTCCGGATCGCTGACCAGGATGCGGTCTTCCAGTGGGTCGTTGGTGCACTGACCCGCGGGGATGATGGATTCGAGCTTGCGCTGCATTGCAAGCCGGGCGTTCTTCATGATGCGCTGGTCCAAGGTCGCGTGGGTCACCGCCACCAGGGCCACACCGGCGACTGCAAAGCTGCCCAGCACCAGGGCGGCCAGAAACACGGGGGTCTTGTTCATCGGTTGCCTCCGTCGGAACTCTTGGCGTGGCCGCGAGCGTGGCCAAACACCCTCGGCTGCGTGTAGTGGTCGATGGTGGGCGCGGCGATATTGAGCAGCAGGACCGAGAAGGCAACGGCATCCGGATAGCCGCCCCAGGATCGGATCACGAAGACGAGGATCCCGATCAGGGCGCCGTAGACGATCTGGCCTGCCCGGGTGGTGCAGGCGGTTACAGGGTCCGTGGCGATGAAGAAGGCCCCCAGGATGACCCCTCCGCTGAACAGGTGAAAGGCAGGGAAGGGGTGGGATTCAGGATCGAACATCCAGAACAGGCCCGAGATCACCAGCAGCGACGCCATCATGGCCACCGGGATGTGCCAGGTAATGATGCGCTTCCAGATCAGGTAGAGGCCACCGAGCAGAAACCAGTTCCCCACCCATTCCCAGCCGCGTCCGCCGAAGTCACCCCACAGCGGACTCTGGCGAATCTCCTCGATCATGCGGTTCTGGGCAAGCTGGGTGCGCATCTCGTCCAAGGGCGTGGCGGATGAAATCAGGTCCCAGTGGAGACCGGGCGGCAGTTGCCCAAGCAGGATCATCTGCAGTGACTCAACAAAGGACAGGCTGTGCTTCGCCAGGATATGCGGGGGGAGCCAGTTGGTCATCTGCACCGGGTAGGAGATGAGCAGGAAGACATAGGCCGCCATGGCGGGGTTGAAAGGGTTGTAGCCCAGCCCGCCGTAGAGCTGTTTGACCAGTACGATGGCGAATATCATGCCAATCAGGGTGAGCCACCACGGCAGGGTGGGCGGCGCCGAGATGGCGAAGAGCACGGCGGTGACCACGGCGCTGTAATCGCGCAAGGTGGGCAGGACGGGGCGCCCGCGCGCATGGAGCACCGCCGCTTCCGCGCCCAGCGCGAACACGGTCGCCAGCACAATGTTGATGACCAGACCCCAGCCGAAATACCAGGTCAAGGCCAGGATGCCCGGGACCAGTGCCAGGAGCACCTGGATCATGACCTGATCGACCCGGTTGGCACGTGGCCCGTGGGGTGATGAGACGATGGCCGAGGTCATGTGGGCTCCTTCTCCCTCTGGTCGGTCTCCGCTGACCGAGCGTCTTCCGGGTCCGGGTTAAGCTCAGCCGTGGCCGGCCGGGCAACCTCGCTCTCCGATTGGGCCTTTGCGCCAGCCGCCTTCTTCGCGGCGGCTCGTTGGCGCGCGGCCTCAATCGCTACCCGCTTTGCCTCGTCGCTATCCCTGGCGGAGGTTCCGCGCGGGGCGAGCTCCTCTTTCTTCTTTCGTAGATTGGCCTTGCGCGCCTTTTCCTGGCGCTCCAACCGCTCCTGTCTGGCCTGATGACGCGCGCGTGCCTGTTCCGCCTTGTGCCGCTCCTCCTCGCGTGCCCAGACCTCCGCCTTGGTGTGGCGGTAGTACTGAACCAGCGGGATATGGCTGGGGCAGACCTGGGCGCAGCAGCCGCATTCGATACAGTCGAACAGGCTGTAATCCTGGGCTCGGTCAAGGTCCTTGGCCCGGGCATACCAGTAGAGCTGCTGCGGGAGCAGACTTACCGGGCACACCTCGGCACAGCGCCCGCAGCGGATACAGGCCAGGGCGGGGCCAGGGTCGGGGGCCTCGGCGGCGGTCAATGCAAGCACGCAGTTCGTGGCCTTGGTGACCGGAACCTCCGTGTCGGCCAGCTCGAAGCCCATCATGGGGCCGCCGCAGACCAGCTTTCTCGGGGACTCCCGCAAGCCGCCGCACTGTTCGATAAGGGCGCTCGCCGGGGTGCCGATCGGGACCTCCAGGTTGCGCCGCTCGGCCATTGCACGTCCGGTCACCGTCACGACCCGCGACACAAGGGGTCGCCCCCGAACCACGGCATCCGCGACCGCCGCGGCGGTGCCGACGTTGTGGCACACGATCCCGATCTGCGCCGGGATACCGTGGCTCGGGACCTCGAGCCCGGTGAGTGTGCGGATCAGCTGGCGCTCGCCGCCGCTCGGGTAGAGGGTCGGCACGGGGACGACGACCGTCGCGCCCGCCGCGTCGTTCCCGGACAGTGCCGCGTTCATGGCGGCGATGGCCTCGGGCTTATTGTCCTCGATCCCGATCAGCACCTGCTCCGCCCCCAGAATATGGCGGATGATCTGCACGCCCTCCAGGATGCGGCCGGGCTGCTCGCGCATCAGCAGGTCATCGCAGGTGATATAGGGCTCGCACTCGGCCCCGTTGATGATCAGTGTCTTGAGCTGGCGACCCGGCCCTGGGTTCAGCTTGACACTGGTGGGGAAGGAGGCACCTCCAAGGCCCACCACCCCGGCCCACCGAACCCGCTCGCGCAACACCGCGGGGTCCAGCTCCTTGAAGTGGGGCAGCGGCTCGGGCAGTGGCGCCCAGGCGTCTTCTCCATCAGTCTCGATCACCACGCAGAGTGCGGAGAGTCCCGAGGGATGGGGTATAGGGCGCTCCGCGATGGCGACGACGGTACCGGAGGAGGAGGCATGGACCGCCGCGCTCACATAGCCCTCCGGCTCGCCAATGATCTGTCCCTTTCTGACCTTGTCCCCCACCTGCACGCAGGGGCGCGCCGGGGCGCCGATGTGCTGTCCGAGTGGGATCACCAGCCGCGGCGGTAGCGGAATGGACGCAATCGGGCTGCGGTTGGAAAGGCCCTTCTCGTCGGGCACATGGATTCCGCCGTGGAAGCTCCAGATGCGGCGCTTACCGTGCAGGGTGGTGACGAGGCTGGACATGACCAACGGGCGGCTTCACGCGGCCTTGCGCTGGGCCGGGTAGGGCCAGCGCCAGTGAGCGATGTCGGTGCCCACCGGAACCATGAGGATGCACTCGACCGGGCAGGGGGGGAGGCACAGCTCGCAGCCCGTGCACTCGGCGGTGAGGATCCCGTGGAGCTGCTTGGGCGCGCCCAGGATGGCGTCCACGGGGCAGGCCTGCAGACACAGGGTGCAGCCGATGCAGGTCTCCGGATCGATGACCGCGACCGCCGGCGGCCTTTCCTCGGCCTCCAGTTCTACCGGCTCGCGGCCCAGCAGGTCAGCCAGGGCGCGAACCGTCGCCTCGCCGCCAGGCACGCAGCGGTTGATCTCTTCCTCTCCTCTCGCCACGGCCTCCGCATAGGGGCGGCAGCCCGGGTGGCCACACTGGCCGCACTGGGTCTGGGGCAGCAGGGCGTCCACTTGGTCGGCGATCGGGTCACCTTCGACGCGGAAGCGGATTGCCGAGTAACCGAGCAGGAGCCCGAACAGGACCGCCAGGACGGCGATGGCGAGGATCGCAGTCAGCACGGCGCCGTCTCGCTCACTTGGCGACGAGACCCGCAAAGCCCATGAAGGCCAGGGACATGAGGCCGGCCGTGATCAGCGCGATCGCACTCCCCTGGAAGGGTTGCGGAACGTCCGCCACTGCCACCCGCTCGCGCATGGCGGCGAACAGGATCAGTACCAGTGAGAAGCCGACCGCCGCGCCGAATCCGTAAAGGGTTGCCTCAAGGAAGCTGCGCTTCTCCTGGAGGTTCAGTAGGGCCACGCCGAGCACCGCGCAGTTGGTGGTGATTAGTGGGAGGAAGATGCCGAGCACTTGGTAGAGCACTGGGCTCGTCTTGTGCATCACCATCTCGGTGAACTGTACGACCACCGCGATCACGAGGATGAAGGCGATGGTGCGCAGGTACTCGATCCCGAGCGGCACCAGCAGGTACTCGTTGACCAGCCAGGAGCAGACCGCGGACAGGGTGAGCACGAAGGTGGTGGCGAGCCCCATCCCGGTCGCCGTCTCAAGCTTCTTGGAGACGCCCATGAAGGGGCAGAGTCCCAAGAACTTGACCAGCACGAAATTGTTGACCAATACGGTGCTGACCAGGATCAGTGCGTACTCTGCCATGCCGCGCTCGTGTCGCCGGGTCGGAAGGGGACAGAAATCGGGGAACGGGGACTGAGTTCGCGATTGCCGTCAAAGGGACAAATTCAGTCCAATCGCGGAAGGATACGCCCCCCGGCAAAGGGGCTACAACCGAAAGGCGGAAGGGGTAATAGGTCCTTGGCGAGTCTGCGATCCGCGGTGGCAGAGATCGAGTGGGCCGGTTGTCGTCTCAGCGTCCCTGTCGGGCACGCTCCAGCGCCTTCTCCGCAGCCTCCACCCTGGCCTCCGCCTCTGCCACCCGCTGGAAATAGGACTCGGACAGGACGCGCCCGCCTCTGACCAGGTACTGCCAGTCCCCGTCACCCTGAATCTTGGCCTGCTCCAGCTCGGCCTTGGCGCGAATCAGTTCGTTTTGGGCGGTCGCGATCGCGGACCCCCGCTCGTTTGCGGCCGCTGCCTGCTCACTCTCACGGTTCTGGCTGGCCTGCTCGAGCGCGCGCAGCCGCTGGGCGGCGGCATCGGCATCGGCGGACGTGGGACCGGGCTGGATCTGAACCTCCTCCACCTGTTTGGCACTGCCTGTCGGCGGTGGTTGGGAGGAGTAGGTGACCCTTCCCTGGGCGTCGATGGACTTGTAGACGGCGTCCCCGAACACGCAGACAGGGCTAATAACCGTCGACAGGGTCAGCAGACAGACCGCGAGCAGTTTCGGGGAGATTGCGTGCATTCCCTCAGCGTCCCGCGTGTGGTTAGCCTGGACTTAGAATTCGCCGGTGGAGCCGGCCGTGATGATCTCGAGCATGGTGCCGTTGGTGCTGATGGCAATCGCCTGGAGCTCCGGCGGGAGCGGAATGGCGCTGATGATCATGTCCAGGTTCAACATCTCGAGCCAATATTTGCCCTCATTGTCCTCCACCAGGGCGATGCGGCAGGGCATGTAGGCGGCATAGATGGTGTTGAACTGCACCATCTTGACCGCGTCTTCCGGGTCGCAGAACTGGAAGATCTCCAGTCGCGGCGCCTTGATGCCGCGGTTGGCGACCTCCTGACCCACGTTTTGGTAGCCCACCAGCTTCATATTGAGCTCGGCGGCCTTGGAGCGCATGGCCTCGCCCGCGTCATCCGGGCTGACACCCTTGGCCAGGCCCATCTTGAGCACCGTCTGGCCGATGTCGAACATCTGCACCTCGGGAGTGGGGGGGGCTCCCTTCTTGGCCGCCTCTGCGGCGTGGACGGGCGCGGTCACGGCAAGGCCTAGACCGCTGGAAAAGGCAAGTGCAACGAGCAACGTCTTCATGCTGGTCTCCTCGGGTAATCGGGGGCGGTGGAGTCTGGACGGCCAACAGCGCCTCATTCCTTGTCGTCAAGCGTGGTTATATAGCCCACGATGTCGAGAAGCTCCTGATCCGAATAATCGTCGAAGGAGTCGTCGTCCGGGTCCCCGGCGTGCTCGCGCTTCTTACCTTTGAACAGCTCGATCTGGCGCAGCAGGTAGCCGTCATACTGGCCGGCCAACTGGGGCGAGTCCTTGCTCTTCTTGCCCTCCCCCTTGCGGCCGTGGCACGTCTTGCAGTCGGACTGGTAGAGATCCTCGCCGTTCTCCAGTTTGGCCCCCTCAGGGGTGGGCACGTCGAGCGGGTAGACATCGTCGAGGTCGATGTCGGACAGGTAGGCCGCGAGGCTCTCCAGGTCGTGATCGGACATGGTCCGCAGGCCGCCGACCACCGTCATGGCGGAGTGCTCGCGGATGCCGTCCCGGTACTCGGTGAGGGCCTTGATCTGGTAGTACTCGGGCAGGCCAGCGAGGCGCGGATATTTGCCCCCCAGGATGCCTTGGGAATACATGCCGTGACAGAGGGCGCACTGCCGGTTGAGCTGCTTTCCGAGCTCAATTTCCGGGTCCTGTTCCTCGGCGGCGTAGGCGGCGGATCCAAGGGCCAGAACGGCGATCCCGGCCAAGGCTGATAAGGCGTGGCGAGGGCGTGCGCGCATGGGGGCGTGGCTCATGCTCCATACTCCATTGATGGAATTATTGTCTTTGGTGGCGGCTACGATAGGAGATCAGTGAATCCCGCGCAACCAGAGGCCCGCGAAGGCAATAGGCGCACGGTACGACCATCTCTTTTGCCAGGCCGGTGCCGTCCGCCATGGCGAGGGCAACTCCGGCCCCAATGCAACGGGCCAGGGCATCAATGACGTCATCGCGACCCGGTACGTGGCGCGGGTGGCGCTCCGAGATCGAATGTACGGAACCGGGGCGATCAGCGGTCAACGATTGGGAGGCATCTCGCACCACGACCGGCCTCAAGCCCAAGGGGCCGCGGGGCAGCTCACCCGCCAGGAAAAAGGCAGCGAGTGGGGCCTCGTGTCTTGGCTGCCGCGCACACAGTCGGCCAGGCGTGCGCTCTTGGCGCTGCGGCCGAAACTTGCGTCAGAAGACCTGAACCAGCAGGTCGAGCAGGGCCTCGGCGCGGGCGGGGCTAGTGGTACTGCTCGGTGGTGTACTGCCCGGGGGCATTGCGGCGATGGCGCACCAGGCCCCGTGCCTCGAGGATGACCTTCGCGTCCTTGATCATGGCCGAGTTGCCGCACAGCATGACATGGCTGGAGTCATGGGCGATGACGGACCCTACTCGCTGTTCCAGCGCGCCGTCGGTGATGAGATCGGTGATGCGCCCGCGCATCGCCACGGGGTGATCCTCGCGGCTAACCACCGGGACGAAACTGAAGCGTCGCCCATGTCGCTCGGCGATTCCGGCGATGGTCTCCCCGTAGGCCAGATCGGCGACGGTGCGAGTCCCGTGAACCAGGATCACCCGCTCGAAACGCTCCCAGGGCTCCGGGGTGCGTAGGATCGAGAGGTAAACACCCAGCGCCGTCCCGGTCGCGAGTAGCCACAGGGTCTGAGCGGGTTCCACCGTGTCTAAGGTGAAGATGCCCCCCGCCTGGGAGGCGATCCACACCGAGTCACCGGGCTCCAGGTCCGACAGGCGCGGGGTCAGGGGGCCTTCTGGGACCTCGTTGAAGTAAATCTCCAGAGGCAGCTCGCCCGGTGCGTTGACCAGGGAGTACGGACGCCCGATGCGCTCGTCGCCGATGTCGAGGGCCACCTTAGTGTATTGGCCCGCCTTAAAGTCCACCACCGGGGCGTCGAATTGCATGCTGAAGAGGCCGTCCGCCCAGGCGTGCTTGCTGACCACTGTACCTTTGACCCAATCGCTCATTGTTGTCCGATCTTTGACCTGTTCGTGGATGGGAGGCGGCGTTCATTGGAGGCCGCCGGCTGCGTCTGCAGGCACATTGGTCCCGGGGACGTAGATTTCAAAACCCCCTGGACCTGGGACGATGACGCAGCGTTGCAAAAGCCGTTGACGCGCACCACCTCCGACCAGGTAAATGCCTGTGCAAAAATTGTTCAACTCGGAGGTTTATCGTGAAGACTGCCCTGTTCGCTCTCGGTCTGGCCGCCATCAGCACGGGTGCCCTGGCCGACACCAAGTCCTGCCCATCCCTGCTCGATCTCGATGTCCGCCGACTCGCGAGCGACGAAGCGATCAACCTGTGCGAGGCCTACCGGGGAAAGGTGATTCTGGTGGTCAATACTGCCAGCAAATGCGGCTTCACCCCCCAGTACGAAGGGCTCGAGGCCCTGTATCGCAAGTACAAGGACCGTGGGCTGGTGGTGCTTGGCTTCCCGTCCAACGATTTCATGAACCAGGAGCCCGGTAGCGAGCAGGAGATCGCCAAGTTCTGCCGTCTCACCTACTCGGTCGAGTTCCCCATGTTCGAGAAGGTCAGCGTCAAAAAGGGTCAGGCGTCCCCGGTCTTCGAACGCCTCGCCGCCGCAGGCGCCGCCTACCCGAAGTGGAACTTCTACAAGTACTTGATCGACAGGAACGGAAACCTGGTGGATTACTACTCCAGCATCACCTCGCCGCAAAGCGGCAAGCTGGTCTCTGCGATCGAGAAGCTGCTGTAGGGCTGCCAAGAGTCTCGCCTCGCGGCCCGATGCGCCGCGGTTAGAGCGTTGGCATGGCCAACTGGAGTCCTGGCGCCCGCGAGCGGAGGAGAGCCCGTCAGAGATCTGGTTACCCCGTGCCAAAGTGAGGTGTCATGGGCCGCGTCGATCACCGCAATACATCGAAACCATTTTTAAAATTGGCGCGTTTGACGCACTCTTTTAAGGGTTGGCACCGAGCAACGTCCGATCGCACGACCCACAGGAGTTCTTCACCATGTCTGCATCCACCCCCCGTGAAGGCAACCTAGAGGCCCCCATCCGCCACCCCATCGACTGGCAGAATCCGGACTTCTACAACGAGGAATCGCTCTTCCACGAGCTCGAGCGGGTGTTCGACATCTGCCATGGATGCCGCCGCTGCGTGAGTCTGTGCCAGTCCTTTCCGAGCCTGTTCGACCTCGTGGACGACTCGGAGACCATGGAGGTGGACGGGGTCGCCAAGGCGGACTACTGGAAGGTCGTCGACCACTGTTACCTGTGCGACCTCTGCTACATGACCAAGTGTCCCTACGTGCCGCCGCACGAGTGGAACCTTGACTTCCCGCACCTGATGCTGCGCGCCAAGGCCTTCAAATTTAGGAAGGGCGACGCGAAATTCCGCGACAAGGTCCTGACCAGCACCGACCTGGTTGGGTCGCTCGCCGGCATCCCGGTGGTCAGCGGCATCGTCAACGCGGTAAACAAGAACAGCCTCGGCCGTAAGGCCTTGGAGGCCGTCCTCGAGGTGCATAAGGACGCCCGCGTCCCTGAATACCACAGCAAGAGTCTGCGCAAGGCCGAGAGGGCGCGGGTGGGCCGCAGCGCAACGGGTGAGGCGGCTGGCCCGACCACTGGCAAGGTGGCCCTCTTTGCCACCTGTTACGGCAACTACAACGAGCCGGGCGTGAATGAGGACCTGATCGCCGTCTTCGAGCACAACGGCATCCCCGTGACCCTGGCCGAGAAGGAGCAGTGCTGCGGCATGCCCAAGCTGGAGCTGGGCGACCTGGAGGCGGTGAAGGCGGCGAAGGAGGCCAACATCCCGGTGCTCAAGCGTCTGGTGGACGACGGCTGGGACATCGTGGCCATGATCCCGTCCTGCGTCCTCATGTTCAAACAGGAGCTGCCGTTGATGTTCCCGGACGACCCGGACGTGCAGGCCGTGAAGGAGGCCATGTACGACCCCTTCGAATACCTGATGATCCGCAACAAGCACGGAAAGATGAATCTGGATTTCAAGAAGCCCCTGGGCTCGGTGGTGTACCAAGCCTCGTGCCATCAACGGGTGCAGAACATCGGTCAGAAGACCCGGGAGGTGTTGGCCCTGGTGCCCGACACCAAGGTGGAGATCATCGAGCGTTGCTCGGGCCATGACGGGACCTACGCGGTGAAGAAGGAGTCCTACGCCTTCGCCATGAAGATCGTGAAGCCGGTGGCGAGCCGGGTGGAGAAGGCAGGCGCCGATCATTTCGGCAGCGACTGCCCGATGGCTGGGGCCCATATCGCCCACGCCCTCGGCCAGGACGGAAAGCAGCAGCACCCACTCACCCTGTTGCGTCTGGCCTACGGCATCTGAAACATCCCGCGGCCGACCTGGCCGATGTCGGGTCTGGCCGCCGCGAGCCCATTCGGAGATGACCATGCAGCTGACACGAGACGATCTGTATAGCCTGGAGAAATACGCCCAGGTGCGCCCGGAGTTCCGCGCTCGGGTGATGGAACATAAGAAGAACCGTCAGGTGGCGCTGGGTGAACACGCCACGCTCTATTTCGAAGACCGCCTGACCATGCAGTACCAGGTCCAGGAGATGCTGCGCGCCGAGCGCATCTTCGAGTCGGCCGGTATCCAGGAAGAGCTGGACGCCTACAACCCGCTGGTCCCCGACGGGAGCAACTGGAAGGCGACCTTCATGATCGAGTACGAGGACGTGGACGAGCGCCGCGAGGCGCTCGCACGCCTCAAGGGAATCGAGGACCAGGTGTGGGTCCAGGTGACAGGCTTCGACAAGGTCTACGCCATCGCCGACGAGGACATGGAGCGCGAGGACGAGACCAAGACCTCGTCGGTGCACTTCCTGCGCTTCGAGCTCAGCCAGCCGATGGTCGCGGCCATGAAAGGGGGTGCGGCGCTCAGCATGGGCACCGACCATCCGGAATACCGGCAGGAGATCCAAGTACAACCCGCCGTCCGGGATTCACTCGCGGCCGATCTCGCCTGAGCCGGAACCGACGGGTGCACGCCAGACCGGTGATCCAGATGGACGCCGGCCGCGCGTCTCTCTGCTAAACTCCGGCCCATGTCCCGGCTTCCCCCTCTGGCCCTTCTGATCGACATGGACGGGGTCCTGTACCACGGGGAGCGGCCCTTGCCGGGTGGCCGCGAGCTGCTCGAGCGGCTGGGCGACCGGCCGCACGTCTTCGTGACCAACAACCCCATCCGGACCCCGGGGGAGGTTGCCGACGGTTTGGCCGCGCTGGGGCTTCCTCGCCCGGCCCCTGAGCGCATCCTCACCTCCGCACTCGCCACCGCGCGCTGGCTGTCTCACCTGAAACCGGGCTTCCGCTATTTCGCCGTTGGGGCCGGCGGACTCGATGCCGCCCTGCGGGAAGTGGGCGAGCCGGATGCGCGCAACGCCGATGTGGTGGTGGTGGGCGAGGGACCGGGGCTCGATTACGAGAAACTCACCACCGGCATCAACTTGATCCTGGGCCGGGGCGCGCGCCTGGTCGTCACCAATCCGGATCACACCGTCGACGGCGTGCGAGACGGGCACCATCTGGTCCTGCCCGGCGGCGGTGCCTTGGTGGCGGCGTTCGCGGTGGCCACTGGGGTAACGCCGACCGTCGTCGGCAAGCCCGAGCCTCTGCTTTACGAGATGGCGCTTGAGCAGCTGGGCTGCCCGGCCGCCTGCTGCCTCATGATCGGTGATCGCCCGGATACGGATATCGCCGGTGCCGAGCGTCTGGGGATGTGGACGGCCCTGGTGCGGACCGGCCGGTTCCCCCCAGGTCGGTCGTGGAATCCGGAGATGCCGCGCCCGGATTTCGACGTGGACAATCTGCCCGCTCTGCTGATGGCCCTGGATCGAGCCTTTCCCGAGCTTCTGCGCCGCTAGAGGTCACTCCGCCCGCGGGTCTGAGCGCGCCACCGACTGCCGGCTACTGGCGGATCCCTTCGACCGACAAGGTCATCTCCACGTTGCGGGAGGCGGGCCCAAGGTTGTAGTCAATGCCGAAGTCCTTGAGCGCAAACTCGGTGCGCCCCTCGAAACCGCGGCGGTAGCCGCCCCAGGGGTCAGGGCCGCTGCCGATCTTTTGCACCTCGATGGTGACCGGCTTGGTCACGCCCTTCAGGGTCAGCTCGCCCTGCAGAACCGCCTTGTTGAACCCGGTCTCCTTGTACGACGTGCTCTTGAAGGTTGCCGTCGGGTAGCGGTTGACCTCTAGAAAGTCCCTTCCGCGCAGATGTTTGTCGCGCTCTGCATGATTGGAGTCGAGGCTGGCGGTCTTGATGTCCACCTGGACTTGTGAATTGGATGGATCCTCTTCGTCGTAGGTGAAGGTACCGCCGAAGTCGTTGAATCGGCCGTAGAGCCAGCTGTAGCCCAGGTGCTTGATACGGAATTGGACAAAGGCGTGGCTGCCCTCGGTGTCGATGACATACCGCTCCGGCGCCGCCTGCGACAGGCGCGGAACGGCGACAGCGGTGGCAAGGGCGAGCGAAGCCAAGATCGAGGTTTTCATCATCGGTTCCTCTTCGGTTGCTGGTGTGGATTGGCGGCAAGCCCTGTCAGCGAGCCTTACGACCGAGCATGCGCGCTAGCGTGCGGTCGCGGTCGATGAAGTGATGCTTGAGGGCGGCCAGTGCATGAATGGCGGCCAGGCCGATCACGGCGATGGCCAGTGCCAGATGGACGTCCCCGGCCGTGTCTGCCTGATTGGGCAGACCGGTCACGGTGGCTGGAACCGCAAAGAGCCCGAACACCTCGACGGGGCGCCCGTCCCCGGTGGAGATCAGATAACCGCTGAGGATGGTGGCGAAGAGCAGCGCATAGAGCAGGCCGTGCACAAGTGACGAGGCGGCACGCTCGAGCGGGCTCAGGCTCGGCTCAGGTGGCGGAGGCGGGTCGATGAGCCGCCACGCGACCCGGAGCACCAGCGCGAGAAAGAGCAGCACGCCGATGCCTTTGTGGACATTGGGGGCGGTGTGGTACCACGCGTCGTAGTAGGTCAGATCCACCATCCACAGGCCCAGCCCGAAGAGCCCAATGATCGCTGCCGCCTCCAGCCAGTGCAGGAGGATGCTGATTGCCCCGTAGCCGTCCTCAGTATTTCGCCACATGGTCGTCTTCTCGGGCCGCTGAGGGGCCGCCGATCGTCTGACGCGAAACGTGACGGCCGGTACGGACCTTTGAAATGCCGTCGCGGGAAAAACAGCGTTGCGCTGCGCTCAATCCTGGCGGACGTGGCCGGGGTAACGAAAAACGCCCGACTCCCAGTGGAATCGGGCGTTGGCACCGAGGTTGAGCGGTGCGGGGTGCGGATCAGTTGCCGCCTGACTCCAGGGCGGCGATGCGCTGCTCGAGCGGGGGGTGGCTGGAGAACAGGGCCTTCAGGCCCTGGCCGATGCCCCCCGAGATTCCGAAGGCCGCAAATTCCCCGGCCGAAAGGTCGCGGGGCTCGGGGTTGCGTTGCAGAGCGCGCAGGGCGTCCGCCATCTGGTGGCGGCTGGTCAGTCGCGCCCCGCCTGCGTCGGCGCGGAACTCACGATAGCGGGAGAACCACATCACGATCATGGTGGCGAGGATCGACAGTAGCACCTGGGCGATCATCGAGACGACGAAATAGCCGATCCCCGGGCCCGAGCGATCGTTCGGCCCGCGCATGGCCTGATCCACAACGCTTCCGATGATGCGGGCGAGGAACACCACGAAGGTGTTGACCACCCCCTGCAGCAGCGCCAGGGTCACCATGTCGCCGTTGGCCACGTGGCTGATCTCGTGGCCCACCACCGCCTCCACCTCGTCCTTCTTCATGGTCTGGAGCAGCCCGGTGCTCACTGCCACCAGGGCGGCGTTCCGGTTCCAGCCGGTGGCGAAGGCATTGGGATCGGGGGAGTCGAAGATTCCGACCTCCGGCATCTGGATGCCGGCCCCCTTCGACTGGCGGGCGACGGTCTCGACCAGCCATCGCTCGAAAGGGGTGCTGGGCTGCTCGATGATCTGCACCCCCATGGACCGTTTGGCCATCGACTTGGAGAGGAAGAGCGAGATCAGCGAGCCGGTGAAGCCGATGATCGCCGACATAACCAGCAGCGAGCCCATGTCGATTCCGCCGCTCTCCTGCAGGACGTTGTCCAGGCCGAGCAGACGGAAGACCACGCTGATGACCACGAGCACTGCGGCATTCGTCAGCATAAACAGAAGGATACGCATCATTTGTTAAGGCTCCTTTAGAGATTTTGGCGTCGAGATGCCTACCTTGCCCGGGGCCGGCGGGCCACACAAGAGGCGCCCCATGGGCCGAATGGTGGGGTCAAGCCCGCGGTTCCAAAGGCGTCGACCGGGGCTGGACAACTTGCGAATCGGCCGTTACCATGCCGCGTCTCATTGCACGGGGCCATAGCTCAGCTGGGAGAGCGCAACACTGGCAGTGTTGAGGTCGACGGTTCGATCCCGTCTGGCTCCACCAAAACCACGAAAATCCGGTCGTCCCGGTCGCCAAACGACCACGCGAGGGCACCGGATTTTTTTCTGGCAGCCGATGTCCCGGGCGGCTTGCTCAGAGAACGAATCCGTCCCCATCGTCTAGAGGCCTAGGACACTGCCCTTTCACGGCGGCAACCGGGGTTCGAATCCCCGTGGGGACGCCAATTGATCAAGGACTTAGGGAAGGCGGCAGGAAGCCGCGCGGCGAAACGCGGCGAACGTCAAGAACAAGGCGTGTCCGCCCCGGCTCGCTGCGACGACCCTCCGCCACGGATCACGGCGGCACGGACAACGAAAAGCCCGCTGCGCTTTGCCCTAGCGGGCTTTTTTGCGTGTGCTACTCACGGGACCCGCCCAGCGCCCGCGTTCGGCCAACTCCGGACACTCGCCCGTTCGGCGCGGGCGGCAGGTTCACGCTGATATGTGAAGCTTCACATATCCGCGTCTATGTGAAGATCCAAATTATGTGAAGTTCAGTGAGGTTGGTCACCGAGCATCTACGCAGTTGCCGGGTTGCAGCAAAGCACGCGGCGCTGGACCTTCACATAGTTTTCCGGTTTATCGCGATACTGCCCGTCAACCGTTGGGCGGCGTTTCGGTAGGGAGGTAGTCATCTACAAGGGTTAGCTTCCAGGTACGCGCCAACCAGCCCGTGAAGACGGCGTTTCTCGTTGCCTCGGCACGCACTTTGGCTCGATCAGGCCTACTGGTAGGCTAAAGTAGGAATTGCAGCGTGCGAAAACTATGTGAAGCTATGATCGCATCAAGTGCTTGGAACAGTTGCCGCGCCGACGACATCTTCACATAGTTTGGATCTTCACATAGACGCTGGAAGCTGCCGCTACGGTTGGCGAGGATGAGGGGCGGCGCAAGACCCGATGCCGCCACTGGAGGCTGAGCGGCTTGCTATAAAGTCGAATCGTCACAGACCGCATTGGGGCCAACGCGGCGGACTTGGGGGACGAGAAGTCGAGTTGTGTTGCAGCGAGGTGCCGCCGCGGCGACCCCTGTATACTTATTGGTTTTCTGTCTCAGACTATATCCGAGAACAAAATCCCCACCCGTGTCTAGAAAGCCTTCCGGGAAAAAATCGACGGCCAAGGCCAAGCCGGATCTGGCGCAACTCAAGGTCATCGAACGTTTGCTGGAGCAGGAGGACTACCAAGCGGCAGCTCGCCGAACCAGAGCGCTGGTGAAACAGTTCCCGAATCACAGTGGACTGCGTCGGTCGCTGGTGGAAGCGTTGCATGCTGCGGAAGGACCGGGTGCAGCGGGTCTTGCCGCGTTCGACTGGGCGGAACAGCGGCGCAACAGTCTGATCGCGCAAGAGACACTGCTGTACTACGCGGCGGAGCTTTACTTCCCCGCCCTTGCCGGCCGCGCCGCCCGCCAGGTCCGGGAGTTGGGCGGCGACGTGCCGGGCAGAGTGCCCGATTCGACGGATCTGCAGGAGCTCAGTCGCGACACGCTGGACGCCGGCTCCAGCGTCGACGACTTAGAGCGATTCGAGATCGGTCAACTGCACCTAGCCGGCCAAGACCTGCATGGCGCATTGCGCTGGCTGGATGGCATGGAGCAATCCCCGGCGCGTAACAATTGCGCCGTCGCCTTGTTTCACCTGCAGCGCGTCGTTGAGGCGCTTGCCATTTTCATGGACGTCTGGCAAGAGCACGCGGAAAATCTTTTCGCGCTGAGCTGGGCGATTCAGCTGCGGCTCTATCGCGGTGACGAGAGCGGTGCTCTCGGTCTCTGCACGCCACTGGCCGCCGGGGTACCGATCCGTCTGGACCACGCCCTGCCACAGCTCCAGGCGCTGCTGCTGATGCAGCAGAACGAGCCTGCGTTCCAGGCTTTCCGTACGGCACTGGATCGTGGTTGGGAAGACGCCACAACCGGGCGGGCCGGTGCACTGCTGCGCCACTACGGTGCCTGTGCGGCATGCCGCCTTGGGCAGCGCAGCGAGGCGCGCCGTCTGTGGCGCGAGGCACTGGACATCGACTCGGATCTCTACCTCGCACAGGCCAACCTCAGTGAGCTGGAGCGGGCTGCCGAGCCGCCTGCATTCCCGCAAGCACTGGCGGTCCAGGCGCTCTTTCCCGTGCTGGTCATTTCTATCCTGCGCGATCTCAAGAAAGATGCCGAATTGGATGCAGTCGACGCATCCAATGCCTATCTCGAGGCCGCCTACAGCAGCGGCGACGAGGTCGCGCGCGCCTTGGCCTGCCTACCGCTCAAGTTTCGCGCTGGACAGGGCGATACCGACGCCGTCCGCCGCCTAAAGGCCTACGCGCGTCTGCCGATCGGGAGCAAGTTCGAGCGTTTTGGCTACCTCAAGTTCCTGCGCGAGCAAGAATTGATGGCCCCGGAAGAGCCCATGGAGGTTTGGGGTGACGATGGCCTGACCGAGGTGAAGTTGTTGCGCACCATCGTCGACCGCGAACCCGCATCGAGCGGTTTACCGAAGGACCTCGATGCGTTGCTCAGCCAATCCATCGAGCTGATGCAGGAAGAGCGCATCGGCGAGGCGGAGCCGTTGCTGAAACGCCTTCTCGAACGCGTCCCCGGGCATCCGATCGCGACCAGCAACCTGGCCGCCCTACGCCAGATGCAGGGTCGGCACAAGGAGGTCCGGCCGTTGCTCGACCAAGTGGCCGCCGAGCACCCGGACTATCTGTATGGCCGCTGCAACCTTGCGCGCCTGCTGATTCTGGAGGGCGAGCTCGAAGAGGCTGAGGGCCTGCTCCATGGACTCGCAGAGCGCGAGCGGATGCACGTCAGTGACATGTTTACCTTGTATGCCACCCTTGCCATGTTGCACATGGCCAAAGGGGACGACACGGCCGCGCAGCAATTTCTCGCGAGCTTGGAACCGCTGGTCGAGACCGAGGACGACGAACGCCGCTTCACGCAAGCAAGAGAGCTCGTCAATCGGGCCATGCCCAAGGGCACGTTCGGGTCGATCCTGCGACGCATGGCGACCTCTCCGCCGCAACCATACAAGCGTCGTCGCTGAGGCCAGCGTCGCCTTGATCTCAGAATCTGGTATCTGCTCTCATGCACGCTATGAGCCGACGACGCAAGCGGTTCCTGCCGCGCCCCTACCAGGAAAAGGCCGTCCGGGAGGTGGTCACCCTCTACCAGGACGGCGCACGCAAGATGCTGCTGCACCTGCCCACGGGTGCGGGCAAGACGATCATCGCGACGCTGATCATCGAGCGACTGCTGCCGTTGATCGACGCGGGCAAGGTCCTGTTCATCGCCCACCGCCGGGAACTCCTGGACCAGACCGCCGAGAAGCTCAAGCAGCATCTTCCGGGACTTGCGATCAGCATCGACCAGGGAGATCGGCGCGCCGACCCGGCCGCGCAGGTGATCATTGCCTCCATACAGTCGCTCAGCAAGCGCAAGCATGCGTACCGGCCGGAGCAGTTTTCGTTGATCGTCTGCGACGAGTGTCACCGAGCGCTGGCCCCGAGCTGGGTCGAGGTCATCGAGCACTTCAACGACGAGCGCGACGGCGACGCGCTGCTGCTCGGCATGACAGCGACACCACGCCGCACAGACGGACGGTCCGCCTTGGACCTCTTCGACCTGGTCGCCTACGAGATCGGCAAGCCGGAGCTACAGGACCTGGGTTACCTGGTGCCGATCCAGTACTGGGGGGTGAAGGCCTCGCTCAGCTTGGACCAGGTCAAGCGCTCTGCGGGCGATTTCCAGGTGGGTGCCTTGTCCGCGGTCATGGATACGCCGCACGTGCGGGCGCTTACCCTACGCGCATGGGAGGACAAGGCAAAGGGCCGCAAGACACTCGTCTTCTGCGCCAGTGTCCGACATGCACACCGGCTCGCCGCAGATTTCGCTTCGCGCGGCCACAGCGCGGAGGTCCTCGATGGCCGCACCAGGAACCGCGAGGAGATTCTCGACAGGTTTCGTCGGGGAGATGTCGATCTGCTGCTCAACTACGGCGTGTTGACGGAGGGTTTCGACGACCCGAGCATCCAGTGCGTCCTGCTGGCAAGGCCCACCACCTCCCCGTTGGTCTACAACCAGTGCCTGGGCCGGGGGCTGCGTCCCGCGCCGAACAAGACCCATTGCACGGTGATCGACATCGTCGATCGCTCGACGCACCAGCTCCAGTACGGTGTGAGCGAGCTCGCCGACCTGCCGCGCGGTTGGAGCAGCCGGGGGCGCGACCCGTTCCGCGAATCGCGGGCCATCACGCAGATCAAGGTGACCGACCCGGATGCGTTTCTGGCGATCAAGCGGGCGAACAGCCTCGAGGAGATTCAGGACCTGCTGATGGCGCTGCCCTCGGAGGTCGTGGTCGCCGGCCTGGATGGTGAGCCGGTGCCGCGCTACGCCGTGCAGGAGTCCAGCTGCGCCGAAGAACAAGCCAAGAGCCGCATCCGGGACCTGCTCAAGCAGGCGGGTGCGGTGGCCACCAAGATGATCGTCTCGCCCCCTGGCGATGGCGAACGCGGGCAGATCGAGATCACGTTGCTGAACGCCGAGATCAACAACGAGCGGTATCAATACCTGCAGTGGCACCTAGAGCGCGCGACTGGCTGGCGCACCACCTATGCCGAGCCCAAGATGCAAACGCGTCGAGTGAACCCAAGGGCGCTGCTGAGATCGACCCTTCCGGAAGGGTATCGGATCAAGGCGTTTGATTACGACGAAGCGGCGAATCGCATTGTGGTCCAGGTGCCGGGGCTGCAGCAGGAGCTGTTGGAAGAGATCTCTACCGCCTTCGAGGCGGCATCGGGCATTGACCTCAAGATCCAGGGGCAGCTCGCTTTTAACTTCCTCTGAGCAGGCAGGGGACATAGTCTCCAACAGCAGTTCGTCACGAACTTCTAAGAATTTCCCATCTCGCCAGCGGTTCACAGGTCTTGACCCACCGCGAACAAGTCAGCTCGGGCCGGATGTTTGCCGATCCAGACTCCTCAGTGAGGTAGAACTCTTCAACGTCCGCTTTACGCATTGCAGTCGGTCGGGAGCGGCGCTACGACAGACTGTTTACGACCCATTACGGTCGCCGAGTCCACGGGTTTGAACGGCAGGTCTGGGACGCAAAGACGACTCTTTGACCCGCGCCGGCGATCTAGCGCGGTTTCCAAAGAGCGGTCACAGGGGCTGGCGTGGATCTCATACTCCGAGCCCAGCTCGTTGTCCGTCTTCTGTCCCTTAATCGGCTCCAGCGCCACACGCTCCTCGAAATCTTGCTGTACCGCTTGCGCTTCACCTTCGCCCCTCTCGCTTCGTCGCTCTATCTTGGGGGCTGCCTCAATTCCGGGTTCCACGATGCTGGCCTCTTACGAAAAGCTGCACGTGCCCGCTCAAGAACTCCAGGAAGGTGGCGGCCACCACCGAGAGCTGCTTGCCCTTGGGCCGCACCACGTACCAAGCGCGCACGATAGGAAAGCCCTCCACGTCCAGCTCGGCCAGCTCTTTCTGGCTGGGATCGAGGTTGAGTGTGCTGCGCGAGAGCATGGCCAGCCCTAGACCGCCCGCCACGGCCTGCTTGATGGCCTCGTTGCTGCCCAGCTCCATCTTGATGCGTAGCGGCGTACCGCGCTCCTGGAACACCCGTTCCATGGTCATGCGCGTGCCCGAGCCTCGCTCTCGCGCCAGAAAGTTCTCCTCAGCCAGCTCGGCGAAAGGGATCCTCTTGCGCCCCACCAGCGGATGGGCGATCGGGGCCAGCACGATCAGCGGGTTGTCCATGAACGACTCGCTTTCGGTATCCAGGCCCTCCGGAGGCACGCCCATGATGTAGAGATCGTCCTGGTTGCGGGTCAGGCGGTCGAGCAGCCGGTCGCGGTTCACCACTTCCAAGGCGATGTCGATGCCAGGGTACTGAGCGCAGAAGGGGCCCAGGATACGGGGCATGAAGTACTTGGTGGTGGTGACCGCGGCGATCCGCAGCCGCCCCTGCTTGAGGCCCTTGAGATTATCGATGGTCTGCTCGAAGCGGCCCCAGGTGTCCAGCCAGTCGGCGCAGGTGGCGTAGAGCTCTTGGCCGGCCTCGGTGAGGAACACCTTCTTGCCCAGCTGCTCCAGCAGGGGCAGACCCACCTGCTCCTGCAGCAGACGGATCTGCTTCGACACTGTGGGCTGGGTGACGTGCATCTCCTCGGCCGCGCGGGAAAAGCTGCGCAGCCGGGCAACGGCCTCGAAGGCCCGCAACTGGCGCAGGGTGACGTGCATCATGGCCGGTCTCTCACTCGGGAAACGATAGCCCAAAGGGTATCGTTTCCATGATGACGATTCATTATCTTTTCTAGATCGGCCTCCCTAGACTCCTCTGCCAAGGGCGGCGCTGCTCCCTGCGGCCACCAGTGTTTTCAACAACAGAGGAGCCCCAAGATGAGGCATTCCCCTATCCCGCCATACCCGCAGGCGGCCCGGCCATGCGGCTGCCGGCCATCTTCTCAGCTTGTCTGCACCGACCGGTCCGAGCCGGCGCTCCATGCCGCCGGGGGAGGTCGTCATGTTGCCTAGCCTCCTCACCCCCAGTCTTGTCCTGGCCGCGCCGCTGCTCCTGCTGGCGGTCGGCCTGGTGCCGGCCGCCTGGGCCAACGCCCGACCGAGACTGATGGCTCGACTGAGCGGCGCCGCCGCCTGGCTGGCGTTCGTCAGCGCACTGCTGGTAGCGGCGGCCCATCCGTTCGATGGAGCCCGTGCCTGGACCCTCTACAGTGTCGACCTGCCCGGCGGCCTGGGGGCCTTTTCCATCGGCACCTACGTCAACAGCGTGACGGCGATCATGCTGGTGCTGGTTGCCTTCGTCGGCGCCGTCGTCACCCGCTATTCGCGCAATTATTTGGACGGTGACCCCAACCGGGGCCGCTTCAACAAGTGGCTCGCACTCACCCTGGCGGCCATCCTCACGCTGATCGCCTCCGGCAATCTGCTGATGTTTGCCCTGGCCTGGATCGCGACCAGCCTGTGCCTGCACCAACTCCTGATGTTCTATCGGGAGCGCCCGCCCGCCGTGCTGGCCGCACACAAAAAGTTCGTCGCCAGCCGTATTGGCGATCTGAGTCTGCTCGCCGCGATTTTCCTGATCGGCTTCACGCTGCACACCCTGCAGTTTGACGAGATGTTCCGCATCCTGGCGTCCATGGATGGACCCCTGCCCACGGCGCTCGAGGTCGCGGCCCTGCTGATCGTGCTCAGCGCGGCGCTGAAGTCCGCCCAGTTCCCCTTCCACGGCTGGCTACTCCAGGTGATGGAGGCCCCGACACCGGTGTCCGCCCTGCTGCACGCGGGGATCGTCAATGCCGGTGCATTCCTGGTGATCCGCATGAGTCCGGTCATGTCCCACTCCCAACTCGCTTTGGGAGCCCTGGCCGTGGTGGGTCTGGTCACCCTGGCGCTGGCCTCCCTGGTCATGCTCACCCAGACCAGCATCAAGGTCTCCCTCGCCTGGTCCACCACGGCGCAGATGGGTTTCATGCTCCTGGAGTGCGGCCTGGGCCTCTACAGCCTGGCCATGCTGCACCTGGTGGCCCACTCGCTCTACAAGGCCCATGCCTTTCTCGCCTCCGGCAGCGGTGTGGACGCCTTTCGGGCGCCGGCAATCCCCCGTGCATCCCACCGCGTCGGGCCCGTCCAGCTGCTGCTGGCCCTGGCCAGCGGTGGACTCATCGCGGTGGCGGTGGGCGCCGCCTTCGGCGTCACCGCCGGGCACCAGCCCGGGCTCCTGGCTGCCGGAGCGGTGGTGGCCATCGCCGTCAGTCAGTTGCTGCTGCAGACGGCCGGCGTGATGAGCGGCAGCGCCTTCTTGCTCCGTGGCCTGGGACTGAGTGCGGTGGTCTCGGTGGCCTATTTCGCCCTGCACGCCCTGTTCGAGACGGCACTGCAGGGGAGCGTCGTGCCGGTGCGGGATGCGGCCGGGCCGCTCCAGATCGTGCTGGCCCTGGCCATCGTCGCCGTGTTCCTGGTCCTTTTGGTCTTGCAGCAGGTGCTCAAGAACGCCCCAGCGTCCCTCGGCGACGGCATCTACATGCACCTCTACAACGGTCTCTACATCGACGTGTACATCACCCGGCTGCTCCAGCGCGTATGGCCCAGCCCGCCCCCCGAGTCCGTGACCCCGCCAGCCCCCTTCGCCCCAGTCGGATCCACCGGAGCCTGATCATGAACCCAAGCGACGCCACTGCACCGATGGACGCCGCAGCCCCCGCTGCGACCACGCCTGCAATCGCCGCCCAGTCGGAACGGGTCGTTGAAGCCCGGCCGGCTGCAGTTGCCCCGACGATCGACGCCATCGAGCTGGACCGGCGTATCGATGCCGCCTGCGAGCGCATCGCCCCCCTGTGGCCGCTGAAGCACTTCGTCGCCGTTAACCCCTTCTTCGGTCTGCGCGACTTGAGCTTTCAGGACGCCTCCGACGCCCTGGCGCGGATCACCGGCAAGGGCCTCTACATGTCGCGGGACTATTTCCGCGAGCAGTTGGCAAGCGGACGCATCGGCCGGGATGACCTCAAAGCGGCCATCGAACGCTGCGGCAGCCGCCTGGACGCCGAGACCGTGGAGCGCACCCTGGAAACGCCAGCGCCCCAGCCGAGGCTCGGGATGGCCCCGGTGAGCGAGGTGCTGGAGCGGGTGGAGGGTGGTCTCTGGTCGAGCTTCGTCACCGAGCGCATCAGCCTGCACTGCGCCGCGTATTTCGACCTGGGCCAGGCGATCGTCCCGATGCCTTGGCGCCACCTGCCGCTCTACGCATCCTGGCGCAAGGCCGCCGGCATCGACCGCAGCCCGGCGATGATGGGGCTCTCCGACTTCCGCTCCGCTGTATCCCGGCTGCCGGCCGAGCCGCGCGGTGCCGTCGCACTGGCGATCGAGCGGCTCGGCATCCCGGATGCGGCAGTGGAGCGCTATCTGCACGCCTCGCTGACGAGCGTCGGCGGCTGGGCAGCCTGGGCCCGGTATCTGCGCTGGCAGGCCGCGCTGGTCGGCGAACGGGACGACTCCATCGTCGATCTCCTCGCTATCCGCCTGATGTGGGACATGCTGCTGTTCGAAGAGAAACGCTCGCCCGCGCTGGTGGCCCGCTGGCGAGAGATGCTCGCGGCGAGCATGCGTCCGCCTTCCGCCAAGCGCAGGGCCTCCGCCGAGATCGACCGCATCATGCTCGGTGCGATGGAGATCGGCTTTCAGCGCAGCGTCATCGCCGGCCTGACCAGCGTCCGGGACGCCACCGTGTCGACCGGTCCCGCGGCCCGCCCGGCGGTCCAGGCGGCGTTCTGCATCGACGTACGCTCCGAGGTCTTCCGCCGCTCCCTGGAGACCGTGGCGCCCGGGGTCCAGACCATCGGTTTCGCCGGCTTCTTCGGCATCTTCATCGAGCACGTGCCCCTGGGCTCCGCTGCCGCCCGCAGCCATGTGCCGGTGATCTTTAACCCCGCCTACCGCATCTGCGAGCGGGTCAAGGCAGGGGACAGCGAGGGCGTGCAGGCGCAACGGCGGCTGCGCATCGGTCTGTCCAAGGCGTGGAAGGGCTTCAAACTCTCCGCCGCCTCCTGCTTCTCCTTCGTCGAGTCGGCCGGGCTCATTTACGGCGCCAAGCTGCTCACCGACAGCTTCGGCTGGAGCCGCCCGGTACCCGATCCCCACAGCCAGGGTCTCGATCCGGAGACTATGGCGCGCACCGGGCCGACCCTGGAGGCCGTCCCGCCCGGGCAGTGCGACACCGAGCACCGGACCGGGAACGGACAGTCCGGCGGATCTTCCAGCCGAAGCATCGGCGTATGCGCGCATAACCAGCTGAATAAAAGACAAAAAACGCGCCGGCAGCGAGGCGGCTTACTGCCTACAAGGTCTTGGCGGTGTGCGGGGGAAAGCGAATGCCAAGCGCATCGAGGAGGATGCACTGCTGGTCGTCGGGCTGAATGAGGCGCGCGTAGCGAGTGCCCTTGATGTCGTAGATCAAATAGGTCAACCGACTCAGCGCCTGTAATGCATCCGCAGGGGTCATGGCATGGGGATCGTCATCCGTGGTACCAAAGGCCCGATGCAAGAGCGATTGAAACAGACGCGTGATCTTCAGCGCCAACATCGCCACGAAGACGTGGGCTTTGGTGCGTTCGCCATTGCGCAGGAAGATCGGGCGGACCTCCAGGCAATCGGTTTTCATGGTCTTGAATCCGCGCTCGACCCGTTGCAAATCGCGATAGCGCTCATCCACTGTCTGCTTGTCCATGCTTGCCGCGGGGACCGTGGTTTCCAAGACATAGCAGCCATCCAATAAGGCGACCTCGTCGAGTTTGTCCTGATCGATCGTGCAGCGGATTTGGGTCTGCTCCAGCGATAAGGTCACGAAGCCATGGAGGTTGTAGCGCTTCACCCATTGCTCGAGCTGGCGCAGCCCCGCGGCGGGATCGGCGCGCGTGGATTGGCTGACAAAGGCATTGCGCTCGGCGATCAGCACATCGAGACGCTGAAGTTTGTCGGCGCGACGTGCCCGCACACGGCGCTGCATGGACTCATTGCGCCGCACGATCAGCCGTTTGCCATCCTGCGCCACTTCGCCGATGTCCTCATCGAACAGGTCCGGCTGCAACACCCCGTCCTTCAGCAAGGCGCGGATCTGCGGCTTGGTCAGCGCACTGATGTAGCGCCAGCCCTGCGCGTCGAGCGCCGCCTTACCCTTGGCCTTGAGCATGCCGCGATCGCCGATGAAGACCACCTCATCGACGCCGAACTGCTGTTTGAGCAGCGCGATCTGCGTGCTCACCGTGCTCGGGTCGGCGGTGTTGCCCTCGAACACCCGCACCGCCAATGGCTCGCCGTCGGCGCCGGTCAGCAGGCCGATGACAATCTGCTGCTTGCCCTTCTTGCCATCGCGGTTGTAGCCGTAATTGGCCAGCTCGTTATGCTCGCCCTCGAAGTAACTGGAGGTGACGTCGTAGAGGACGATCGCAGGCGGGGCGCCGTTGCGCTCCACATAGCGCTGATACAAGTTCTGCTCAATGCGCGTCTGCTCCGCTGCCAGCCAATCCAGGGCCGCATAGAGATCATTCTCATCGAACTCCTCAAGGCCGAGGATATCGCTCACTGCATGCTGCTCGGCCCAGCGCACGGCTGAGAGCCGCGAGCCTGCGTGGGCAATACGTGCCAACACCAAGAACAGGGCCAGACGGCCCTCTTCGGACGGACCCAGTACGCGCGTCATGCCCACTTGGTCGGCCAGTTGCTTCAAGGCAAACAAGACGCCGAAGATCTCGCCACTGACCGCGTCCCCGTCCATACCATCGAAATCGCCCTTCAGCGCCTTGCGCAACGCCTCGATGCGCTCGGGTGCCCAATGCGTAAGGTTGGCGATGGTCCGTGTGTTGACCTTGCCCTTGTCGCGATAGGACTCGCGCAACAGAATTGCGGGCGGGGATTTGCGATTGGGCACGGTCGCAATGTACATGCGAGAACATTAGTCCAATAATCCTCAATTCATCAAGAAATTTCATTCATACTACATGCCTACATTGTTGACCGAGATCAAGCGCTTCTCAAATTGTTTCAGCGCGTTATTGCAGGTGATGGCTGGAAGATCCGTCCGGGATCCCGGCGGCTGATCGAGTCGACCATGCCGAGCGCATCCTCCGCGCCATGTCCATGACCGACGGCTTCGCCCCCCTGGTGCTCTTGGCCGGACATGGCAGCACCTCGGTGAACAACCCCCACGCCACCGGACTCGACTGTGGCGCCTGTGCTGGCCAGACCGGCGAGGCGAGCGCCCGGGTGGTCGTTGCCCTTTTCAACGACAGGGCCGTGCGGCGCGGCTTGGCGGATCGGGGCATCGCGATCCCCGAGGACACCTGGTTCCTGGCGGGCCTGCACGACACCACCACCGACACCTTGCTTCTCTTCGACACCGACGAGGTCCCCGCGGCCCTGGCCCAGGACTTGGTGCAGCTGCGCCAGTGGCTGGAGCAGGCCGGCGGCCTCACCCGCATGGAGCGAGCCGCCCTGCTCGGCATCGCCGGCCTGCCGGACCGGGCGGTAGAGGCCGACGTGCACCAGCGCAGCCGCGACTGGTCCCAGGTGCGCCCGGAATGGGCCTTGGCCAACAACGCCGCCTTCATCGCCGCGCCGCGCCCGCGCACTGCCGGTATGGACCTGGGCGGGCGGGCCTTCCTGCACGAGTACGTCTGGCAGAAGGACGAGGACTTTCGGATCCTGGAGCTGATCATGACCGCGCCGATGGTGGTGGCCAACTGGATTAATATGCAGTACTACGGCTCGGTGGTGGACAACCGCCGCTTCGGCAGCGGCAACAAGGTGCTGCACAACCTGGTGGGCGGTGCCATCGGCGTGCTGGAAGGCAACAGCGGCGACCTGCGCGTCGGGCTACCGCTGCAATCGCTGCACGACGGACGGCGCTGGGTTCACGAGCCGTTGCGACTGAGCGTCTTCATCGAGGCCCCGGAGGCCTCGATCGACGCGATCGTCGCCCGCCACGACCTGGTGCGCCAGCTGGTGGACAACGGCTGGCTCCACCTGCTGCGCATCGGCAGGGACCACGGGGTCCACCGGCGGCTGCCCGGCGGCGTGTGGGAGCGCTGCCCCACCGCGCAGGCGGCCACTCCATGACGGCACAAGCGGGGCTGCGCATCCCGCCATGGCGTCTCTGGAGCGCCTGATCGCCGGCTGTCCTGCCTATACCTCGGACTCCCGCGATGCCCGTGCTGGGGACATCTTCGTGGCCCTGTGCGGCAACCGGCACGATGGTCACGACTTCGTGCCCGAGCTGCTCGCCGCTGGCGTGGCATGCGTCGTCCTTCGCGGCACGGCGGCGCTGCTGCGGGACGGGTCAGCCTTCAGGGGGCGCCTGGTCGAGGTGGACGACACCCACGCGGCCCACCGGACGATTGCGGGGGTCTTTCGCCGGCGTTTCACCGCGCCCGTGATCGCCATTGGCGGCAGCTCGGGCAAGACCACCGCCAAGGACTTCGCCGCCACCTTACTGGCGTCCCGCTTCCGGGTTGCCAAGACCCAGGGGTCTCGGAACGGCGAGTTCGGCATCCCCAAGACCCTGGAGCAGCTGCGCCCGAGCCTCCAATGCGCTGTGATCGAGATCGGGATCGGCGCCCCCGGCGACACGGCCCGGCACGCCGCGCTCGTGGCACCTGACATTGCCGTCCTGACCTCGATCGGTGAGGAGCACCTGAACCTGCTCGGGTCGGTCGAGCGGGTCTTTCGGGAGGAGCGGGTGCTCTTCGACGTCGTGCGGGGCCGCGGGGGACGCTGCTTCGCGCCGGCCGACGATCCCTGGCTCGCCCGGCTCGAGGGGACGCCCGGCCTGTCGCTGGTCCCGTCCGACCCCCGCGCGCTCCACCCCGAGCTGCACGCACCGCTGGACAACCCCTACCTGCTGCGCAACGCCGCGCTGGCCTGTGCGGTCGCGCTCCATCTGGGCCTGCGCCCGGACGAGATCGCCCGGGTCCTTCCCTGCCTCACCCCGCCGCCTGGTCGGGGCGGCGAGCGCCGCCTCGGCAGCGGCACCATCCTGATCCTCGATCACTACAACGCGAACCCTGCGTCCCTGCGTGCCGGTCTCGCGGCGGCCGCGGCCCGCGCCCGCGAGGCCCGGCTGCCCTTAGCGCTGGTGCTTGGCGACATGCTCGATCTCGGCGTGGCGACCCGCCCGGCCCATGAGGAACTGATTCCGATCCTCCGACGCATTGGCGCCAGTCGCCTCTGGCTGGTGGGCAATGAGATGGCTCGCCTGGCCCCGTCGCTCGCCCAGGAGGGGTCCGAGGTCCGAACCTTTCCGGACAGCGATGCCGCGGCAGCGGCCGCGCCATTGCTCGGCGCGCCCCCGGCGGTTGTCCTGTTCAAGGGGTCGCGCGGGATGGCGCTCGAGCGGGTGATCGATCGCCTGTGTGGGGATGGTCCTGACTGAGCCCGTTTCGAGCGACGGAGACCGAAAGACGTGGATCCCGGGGCGGCCCTGCGTGGAGCGGATAGACCGCGGTCTATGGGTATCGAGCGAAACATGTATTGGATGCCTGGGCTAATGCTTATCTATGCTGCGTTATATATCAGGAAGTTTTATGTCTCCGCCAACCCAAGGACCGGGGGCTGTGGCGCCTGCCCCCGGATGGGAACCTAGCCGACGATTAGGACGCTGTCGGGCGCCTCGGCGCCATCCGCGAGCACTTCGGGTGCACCATCGGGCTAGCGTCTGAACTTCGCCTCTGCCATGCATTGACAGCGCCGTTCGGTTGTCCACTTTGCCTCAACCTACTCACTGCACCCAGGGATCTTCCGGCGTCCGCAAACCGGCGTTGACCAGACGCTCGCGGCGCCTTGGCGGGTGACGGCAATTGGCCAAACCGAGTCGCTCTCAGTGTAGGCTGCGAGCGTCTCCAATGCGTCCTATGCGGTCACCCGAGAGACGAGTCTTGGGGGATCGGAATTAGCGTATTGGAGACGCTGGCTCATCGCCTTCGCCACTCCCACGGCGGCACCGGCTCCAGGTCTGACCAAAGGCCCCTTTGCCCCGTCCGAGATTGACGTCCCGCTGTCCGTCCAGCACCTTTCCCACGATCCGCTTGTATCGGTCGTGTTTCTCCCAGTCCACCACGACCTGCCGGTCAAACACGTTATCCGACAAGGCCTGCTTTGCCCGCGTGCTCCAGGGCTGCTTACGCTCTGGGCAGTCGATCCCAGCTAAGCGGAATTTGTGCTGGGTGTTGCTCGGGTCGAGGATCACCAAGGTGTCCCCATCGATGACGCGAACGAGTCGACCGGTCAGCTCCTGAGACTAGGCGACCAAAGGCAGTAGGAGCGATAGCAGGAGGCTAATGACACGGTTCATCCTGGAGTTCTTCCGTCAGCCCGGTGACTTCGAGGAGCGCAGAGACGAGGTTCTCCATCCCATCGGCAAGCAGCTCCAAGGCTCCCTGATCCAGGTGCTCGGTGCGGAGGGTCTGCAACAGAACATCTTGGCACGTCACCGTAGCGCTGCTGGTACCAGCCGATGTTGATCGCGAGGAGTTTGGCGACATCGGCGAGCTGGTCCTTGGTGGCGCGTTCGATGAGCTGGTCCGCCAGCCTCGCGTAAGGAGCGAAATCTTCCGGCTGTGGCATCGGGTGGTGGCTCCGGCAGTCTTCCATGGTCCCAGCATGCCGGGCCGATAACCGGAAGGAAAGCGCCCCAACGGGAAACCGCGCCGAGCCGAAGTGCGTTGCGCCTGACCGATTCGACGCCCCGCACAGCGGATGCCTTCGCCTTGTATCCCTCGCTCGCCAGGATGATCTGACCGTTGCTGGCCTTGAGGCGGAAGCGGTATTCGCCCCCCTTGTCGCGCTAGAGCTGGAACTTACCGGCCATCGTGCCTCCCCTTTGCTGGTTGGTGTTCGGATTGACACGCCCAGTGTATGAAACAACCTCAAGAAACACAGCGTCATAGACACTGGCGAACCTGATGCTTATTACCTAGCGAGGCTTCGCCTCAGACCGACGAGGCATGGGGGGTGCTCTGCGGTGTGGGGCGGCCCCGGTTGAGAGACGGGAGGCTATGCTCCCGGTGTAGCCGCGCGTAGCGGCGTGTGGCTCGTGGCCAAGATGTCAACCGGGGCCTGCAATCATGGTAGACCAAACCGTCGCTGAGTTGCTGAAGGACCATGTCACCCTGGACCTCGAAGGGATCGACCGGCTGTATCTCAACCTGTATCAGCCACGGCTGCAGACCGGCGGCGGAGTGGCGACCTTCTTCTGACCCATCGCCTGCGCCTGGCCGCCTGTGAGCTGCCCTTGTTCGAGCCGCCCGCCGTGGAGGCCCTGTTCCAGGCCACCCAGGGGATGCCGCGTAAGGTCAACCGTCTGGCCCACTATGCGCTCACCAGCGCAGCCCTGACCCAGGCCCGTACCGTGACCGCCGAGCATGTGCAGAGTGCCCGCGAGGAGGTGGCCCCATGATCCAGTTGCCCGAACGCTTCCACCTCCCCGTGCCAGAGCATTGGACACCCCAGCAGGCGCTGGCGGTGTTTGCCTTGCTCAATGCGCTCACCGATGCCATCTGGCACCGCTACCAGGCCGATCTGCTGCCCTTGGTCGACCCGGTGCTCAATACCGATACCGACCCGCAGCTCGATCTGTTCGGGCCTGACGAGGAGCTGCCCTTCTGAGTCCCCCCGGCCACCGCCGTGGTGGGCTTGCTTCACCACGGTGGCCTCGACGAGGTACTCGCCCCTCGTTGCCACCCCTCGCCCTCGACCGAACCCACCGGAGCAACCGCGAGATCCGCTTTACTCCGTCTTCCACCGCTATCCCACCAGACCCCTCAAACTGGAAATTCCCGCCGCACGCAATCCCGAAAACCCTGGGAATTCGGCGGTGAAACAATCTGAGCGCTAACAGGGGCCCTGCAGCCTCGTTGCCTACCGCTTCCGAACAGCAGCTCAACAGCGCCCCTTTTTCGCTTGGCCCGGGGGGCAGACATACCCGGGCGGGCCGCGATGGTACGGCGCCGGTGCCTGCGGATAGCGGTGAACTGGGGGTGCCCGGTGATACGAGTCCCCGTCCTTGTCCGTCGCGATGGCCGCTCCGGCTGCCGCGCCCACGGCCCCTCCCGCGATAGCGCTGGTATGCCCACCGACCTCGTTGCCAATGTAGGCACCGAGTCCGCCGCCGACGGCACCGCCGACCGCCGCATCCAAGCTCCCCGTGTCCGCCAGAGCGGTCCCATACGCAAACACTACCCCACAGGCCACCATCGTCGGGAATTTGTTCATTCGCATGCGACTGTTCCATGATGGAATTGGTGGAATACCCTGAATGAAATCGTCCGATGAGCTTTGTCAGATTAGCGGCGTCCTCAACCGAAGGGGGCTGAGACACCCTGTTTTGCGTAGGCAGCGGCGGTTGCCGCGCGGCGCTGACGGTGTCGTTTCTCCATTTGGCGGATGACCTCATCGCGCTCGAGATCGCGGCGCGGGAGAAACGTCTTGAGCAGCATCTCGATGTCCGAGCAGCTCAGGAGCGGGTAGTCGTCCTTCTGGGCGATGCGCTCTTCGAGCATGAACAACAAGCTCATGGCCACCAGGGCCATGTGATGATGCCAGGCGCGCCACTTGCGCACTTGATAGTCGGCCATGCCGCAGTGGCTCTTGGCCTCCTGGAAGGCGCGCTCGATCCAGAAGCGTTGCGCCTGCATCTGCGCCAGGCGTTGGGCGTCGAGCGCGGGATCGGCGTTGCTCAAGGTGTACTTGATGGTCTGCGGCGAGTCGATCTCGCGGCGCACGATCAAGTGCCAATGCGGCGCCTGGGCCTCTTTGCCGTCCCAGAGCCACACACGTTGATGGATCACCTCGACGTCCAATCGCCCGCAGGTGCTGTCACGCAGGCTGATGCGCTGCCAGGCGTCCTGCGGCAAGCCCGTCACCCACTCATCGACGCGCTGAGGCGTGCTTTGCGCCTCCAGGCGGCTGCGCGGACGGCCCCGTTTTTTTCCGGCCGGTGCCGGCGCAACCTGTGGCTGCGGATCCTCCAGGTAGATGCGCTGGTCCTTGTGCACATCGGCCACAAAGACCTCGCCCATCGCCTGCAGCGCGCGCAGGAATTCGGGCTCCTTGCCGTAGCCGCCATCGGCCCCGACCCAGGCGAAGCACACCCCCAGCTCCCGTTGATGGCGCACGATCTCCAACGCCAGTTGTGACTTCGTGCGCAGTTGCCGTTGCGCCTCGGGCACACCGGCCAGCGTGCAGCGCTTGGGATCGGCGACCCACTCCTTGGGCAGATACAACCGCACATCGGTCAAGGCCGCCCGATGCCCACGCCCCAGGGCCGCGAACACGCCCACTTGGCAGTTGTCGACCTTGCCTTGGCGCCCGCTCCATTGCCGCGCCACGCCCACCGAGCGCATCCCCTTCTTGGGCGTTGCTCGACTCGTCGATCAGCAAGCAGTTGTCCGCTGTTGCGCCGAGGTGTCGGTTGGCATCCAGCGCCACCTGGTCCAGCACGGCCCGCTCATCCCAAGGCGAGTCAGTGAGCATGTGCTGCAACTGCTGGTCGTCCGCCTCAACGACCGCCTCTTCCATCCGCTGCATGTTCTTGCGTGTCGCTTGCATCAGACCCTTGAGGTAGTCTCCGGCGGTGCTGAATACCGAGCGGGTCTTGCCCTGAAAATGAGGCAGGTAGCGCCGATGGAAGCGAAGAAATCGATCTGCGACCCCATCAATTCCTTTAATGTTGTCATTAGTATTTTCAAATGATTGTTCGGGCTGCCATAGGGGTCGTTTTCCATTGTTTCCGGTTGACTCACGAGAGCGCTATTCTACCATTTTCTCGTGTGTTATCAGTGTGCTAAAAGTGACAAAGTAGAACTAAGCGATAGCAATTTTCGGCTTTTTATTTCCGATAATCTGAAAGTTTTCAGTGAGAAGTGTTCGTAGTCGCGGAGTGAAGACGTCCAGTTCGGCGAAGAACGTCTTGCAGGCATCTCGAAACGAGTCAAATGTTTCGTAATAGTGATTGTAGAGCACTTGGCGTTTGAAAAAATTTCCAGAAGCGCTCAATCAAATTGAGATTCGGACAATAAGGCGGAAGCGGCTCCAGTTGGATTCGGGATGTCGTTAAATACTCGGCAACGGCTTTGGATTTGTAGTCGCGGGCGTTGTCGCAAATGACGATGATGTGCGGGGCGCTCGGATTCGCGCGCTCCATCTGCTGCATCAAGGCGATGGTGGACGCGGCGTCAATCGTCTCATCGAAGCGGACCTCGGCACTCAGGGTCTGGACGTTGATCGCACCGTTGATGTTGAGCCGCTTCCGGCCTGTGTTGCTTTGGATTGGATGCTCCTGACCGCGCTTGATTCAGCCGCATCCGAGTACCGGATTATGCTGCGGATGAGTCGCATCCATGAAGTAGATCACATCATCTTCTGCTCTGTTATTCTTGATGTTTTCGTACGTTGCGACGAACGCCTCTTGCTCCTCTGGAGCAGGATGATTCCCGGGCTCAAGTTTGGCCTTCTTATAGACGTAGCCCAACCGGTGCAGCACCGCCGTCATGCCGCTCAGGGTGTAGCGCACGCCCCAGCGCTGTTCGACATACCGGGCCACCGCTTGGGCTGTCAGATACAGTCGATCCTGCAGATGGGCGTCAAGCTCCGCCAACTGATCATCGTCGAGAAGGGCTTCGCTCCCGACGTAGCTCATCCGCAACAAGTCATCCAGGCCGCCTTTGCGGTAACGCTTGAAGTACTCCCGCACGGTGTCCGGGTCGATCAGCAAGGCATCGGCCACATCCGCCGCCGATCGACCCTTACCAAGCAGGATCACGGAATTGATGCGGTACGCCGCGCGCACGTCCCGCCCAGCGCGGTGGGCGGGACGCAGTTCGGCGAGTTCCTGCTGACTCAGTCGGTAGTCACGCATGGGCGGAAGTTTAGCCGATTCTTCGGCTGGTTACCCGGCCAGCTCAACCGAAATCTCACATGAGATCTGTATATGCCAGAAAACGATCATCACACAGGGCAACTGAACGTTCCATGAACGACAGCGAACTTTATGATCTGTGTGGGCCTGATCGTTGCTGACTGGACTCCAGAGTCGTCCGGACGACACATCCAATCCCGCGCGGCCATGACCGCGTATCGATCTGTTGCCGTGTCGGCAGGAACCCGATCGAATCTATCCCAGGTGATTCGTTGGCAGTTGATTCGCCGGGGGAGGGCGCAGGATCAGGGCTATGGTGGCTAGCGCGACCAGAGCGAGGCGCAGGAGCTCAGCACTGAAATAGAGCCCGTGCAACCGTTGAAAGGGCTCGACCATGGGCGGCGGCGGGGTGCGGGCCAGGAAATCAAGCTGCCGGCCCAACTCGACGACCTGGGGTTCGATCCCCAAATGAACGTAGGCTACCAGCGCCAGGGCGAGGGCGAGGGCCCCCGCGGTCAGCCAGGGGGCGCGGGCGGCTAACGCCAGCGCGAGTGCCAGCACCCCCAGGACCAGCTGGGTCCGGTTCCAGGCATGGAAGAAGACCCGGTTGAGCTCGGATGCGTGGACCCACAGCAGGCTGGTCTTCTTGGCCTCGGTGTCCGCCGGGTCGAATCCGGCGCGCTCCGCCAGCCTGGGATTGCGCTCGAACAGGTCGTCGAAACCGGCGAAGTTGTAGGAGACGACGGCCCCCATGATCAGGGAGCCGCCGAGCCAGATGCCGAGGACCAGGATGAGGAGAGAGCGGGTCTTCACCGTTCAGGTCCCGGCGATCCGGTCGTAATAGCGCGCTCGATAGAGCAGGCGCGGGGCGGCCCCGTCAGTGAATCCGGTGCGGGTGTGGAGCACGTTGTTGCAGATGAGCCCCCAACCAGACTCCAGGCGCCCCTGGAAGTGCCAGGTGGAGGGGTCGTGCAGCACGGACTTGAGGCAGGCCACGGCCGCCGCCGTGTCCGGGTCGTCGCGCCAGCGGATGCTGCGGGTGCGGTCGGTATAGCGCATGTGCAGACGTCCGTCGGGACGCACGGAAAAGACCGGACCGGGCTGATCCGGGCGCTGGGCGCTAGAGTTGATACCGGGGTCGCCCTGGTTCGCGGGAATGGTCATGCACTCGGGGTGCATGAGGGCGCGGATGTACTCCGGATCCTGGTCGCGCACCAGGCAGTAGGCGATCTCGTGATCTAGCAGGGCGTTCTCGCCGCCGAGCTCGGCAGGGCGCACGCAATGGAGCAGCAGGCCGTGGATTTGCCGGTCGGGGTCGTTGTAGTAGCCGTCCGTGTGCCAGGCGATGGGCCTGTTGCTGTAGGGGATGTAGCCAGCGTGCTGGGCGTCCGTCTGGACCTTGAGTGAGGTGATGGCGTCCTCGTCGGCCCCCCGGTTGTGGTCCAGCCGGGTCAGCCCGAAGCGCTCGCCCAGCAGGGCGGGGATCGACTTGTCCGGATCATCGCCGGTATGTCCCACGTAGACGGCCATGTTGGAGCGGGAACAGCGGTCGAGGATGGCGTCGTGCTCGGCATCGGTCAGGCGCCGCGGGTCGTCGATCTCGACGATTAGCTCACTCAGGTCGGTCGGTGCGTTGGCGAGCTTGGTCTCGCGCCAGCGCTCGTAAGCGGCGGCGTCATTCAGGTCGAAGGGGAAGCCGGTATGGGCTGCAAGTATGGAAAGACGGTTGGCGGCGGCCATGTGGTGATGCTGCTGACTTGCGATGACGAGCCCGCTTATAGCCCGGTCGATGACCTGTTGGGCTGCGCACGCGTCCGAAAAAATAGGCGGAAGGCGGCACCTTAGCGGCCGCCCCGGTCTATGACATTGATCCCGGTCAGACAGCAGTGGTCCGTTGCGGTCAGTTGGGGGTGATCTCCAAGAGCACCTCGTCCGGGTTCACCGAGTCTCCCTTGAGTACGAAGACCCCGGTCACGATGCCGGCGATGGGGGCCTGTATCTCAGTCTCCATCTTCATAGCCTCGGTGACCAGCACCGGCTGCCCGGCCTCCACCCGATCACCCTCTTTGACCAACACGTCCACGATGTTACCCGGCATGGAGGTCGCCACATGGCCGGGCGCGCTCGGTTTGGGGCGTTTCCCGGCGATGGCCTTCTTGACGGCCCCTTCGGTTCCGCCGGTGAGCACGAGCTCGTCCAGGGTCTCGACCACCACCTCCTCCTGGATGCCGTCGATGGCGAGGTAGAAGTGGCGGTCGGCCTGGCCCTTATGGCCGGCACCCGTGACCTTGACGTGGTAGGTCTCGCCATGGATGGCAATGTTGAACTCCGTGGGGGCGTGCTTGGGGCCGTTCAGGTTGGGTGGTGGCTCCAGGGGCTCGGGGACCAGGGTCCCAGCGGCCCGGTGCTCGAGGAAGGCGCGCCCGATCTCCGGAAACATGGCGAAGGTAAGCACGTCCTCGTCGCTCTGGGCCAGGTTGCCGATGTCGTGCGTCAGGCGCTCCATCTCGGGATTGAGCAGGTCCGCCGGGCGGCACTCCACCACCTCCTCGTTGCCGATGGCCTGCTGCTGCAGGGTCGGGTTTACCGGGGCCGGGGCGCGCCCGTAGCGCCCTTGGAGATAGAGCTTCACCTCGTTGGTGATGGTCTGGTAGCGCTTGTCGGTCAGTACGTTGATCACCGCCTGGGTGCCGACGATCTGGGACGTAGGAGTGACCAGGGGCGGGAAGCCCAGGTCCTTGCGCACACGCGGGATTTCCTCGAGCACTGCGGGCATGCGCTCGAGCGCGTTCTGCTCCTTCAGTTGGTTGGCGAGGTTCGAGATCATGCCCCCGGGTACCTGGTTGACCTGGACCCGGGTGTCCACTCCGGTGAAGGGGCTCTCGAACTGGTGGTAGCGCTTGCGTACCTCGTAGAAGTACATGCCGACTTCTTGGATGGCGGTGAGGTCCAGGCCGGTGTCGAAATCGGTGCCGCGCAGGGCGGCGACCAGGCTCTCGGTGGGCGGGTGGGAGGTGCCCCCAGCCATGGATGAGACGGCGGTATCGATGCCGTCGCAGCCGTTCTCGATGGCCTTCAGGTGGCACATGTCCGCAAGGCCCGAGGTGGCATGGGAGTGCAGCTGCAGCGGAAGGTCCACCGTGTCTTTCAGCGCCTTGACCAGGTCCGCGGTGACAAAGGGCGTGAGTAGCCCAGCCATGTCCTTGAGGGCGATGGAGTCGCAGCCCATCTGCGCCAGCTCTTTGCCCATCCTGACGAAGCCCGCTACGTCGTGGACCGGGCTCTGGGTGTAGCAGATGGTCCCCTGGGCATGTTTGCCGGCGGCCTTGGTGGCCTCGACGGCCGTCTTCAGGTTTCGCAGGTCATTCAGTGCGTCGAAGATGCGGTAGACGTCCATACCGTTCGCGGCGGCCCGGGTCACGAAGGCGCGCACCACGTCGTCGGAGTAGTGGCGGTATCCGAGCAGGTTCTGTCCCCGCAGCAGCATTTGCAGCCGGGTGTTGGGCAGGGCCTCGCGGAGCTTGCGCAGCCGCTCCCAGGGGTCCTCCTTGAGGAAGCGCACGCAGGCATCGAAGGTGGCGCCGCCCCAGCACTCGAGGGACCAGTAGCCGATGGCGTCCAGCTTGGGGCAGATTGGCAACATGTCCTCCGTGCGCATGCGCGTGGCGATCAGCGATTGGTGTGCATCGCGAAGGACGACTTCGGTGATGTTGATCTTGGGCATGGTTCGATCCTGATGGGGATTCGGCTCTATGGGTTTGGCGCCAGGCTACAGACCTGCGTGGGCGGCAATGGCGGCGGCAAGCGCTGCGGCGATGTCTTCCTTGCGACGCTTGTCGGAGTACTCGAGGAGTTCCGGGTGGGCGTCGAGGAACCCGGTGTTGAAGCGCCCCGAGCGGAACTCCGGGTGGCGCAGGATCTCCTGGTAGAAGGGGATGGTTGTCTTGATGCCGAAGACGCCGATATCGCGGAGCGCCCGGCAGCCACGATTGAGCACGTCGTCCCAGGTCAGGGCCCACACGATCACCTTAGCGAGCATGGAGTCGTAATGGGGTGGCACCGTGTAGCCGGTGTAGATACAGGTGTCGGTTCTTACCCCGGGGCCGCCCGGCGCGTAATAACGGGAGATGCGACCGAAGCTCGGCAGGAAGTTGTTCTTCGGGTCTTCCGCGTTGACGCGGAACTGCATGGCGAAGCCGCGCCTCTGAACCTCGTGCTGCTTGAAGCGCAGGGGCAGCCCGGCGGCAACCCGGATCTGCTCCTCCACCAGGTCCACCCCGGTGATGGTCTCCGTGATGGTGTGCTCCACCTGGATGCGGGTGTTCATCTCCATGAAGTAGAAGCGCCCATCCACGTCCTGCAGGAACTCCACGGTGCCGGCGTTGGTGTAGCCCACGGCCCGGGCGGCCAGCACCGCGAGCCCGCCTACGTACTGGCGCTCGGCCTCGTCGAGCTGGGGAGAGGGGGCGATCTCGATCAGCTTCTGGTTGCGCCGCTGGATGGAGCAGTCGCGCTCGAACAGATGGATGCAGTTGCCGTGATGGTCGCCGAGGACCTGCACCTCGATGTGCCGGGGGTTCACCACGCAGCGCTCCAGGAAGACCTCGGCCCGGCCGAAGGCCTTGGTCGCCTCGGAGATTACGCGCTCGTAATTGCTGCGCAGGGCTTGGGCGTTGTCGCACCGGCGGATGCCGCGCCCGCCGCCGCCCGAGGTGGCCTTGAGCATCACCGGGTAGCCGATCTCCTCGGCCACCCGCAACGCCTCGTCCAGGCTCTCCAGGTTGCCGGCGCTGCCCGGCGTGACCGGCACGCCCGCCTTCTGCATGGCAAAGCGGGCCTCCGTCTTATCCCCCATCCGTTGTATGACCTCGGCCGTGGGGCCGATGAAGGTGATGCCGCGGCGTGCGCAGGCGAGCGCGAGCTCCGGGTTCTCGGACAGGAAGCCGTAACCCGGGTGGATGGCGTCGCATCCCGTGGCGACCGCGAGGTTCACGATGTTGTGCACGTTGAGATAGCCGGCCAACGGGTCACTGCCCAGGCTGTAGGCCTCGTCCGCCTTCTTGACGTGCAGTGAGTGCCGATCCGCCTCGGAATAGACGGCCGCGGAGCGGATGCCCATCTCGGCGCAGGCGCGGATGACGCGCACGGCGATCTCGCCGCGGTTGGCGATCAGGATCTTTCGAAGCATCGGGTGGCCTCTGGAGGCTGAGGGTGCGTCGTTCGAGGGCGCGCGGCATCCGCTGGCGCCACTCTGCTGCTTCGCGCGAATATAGACAGCACGGGGCTCGCCGTATACTTAGTTCAGGCAATACAAGCGTGGTGAGGTATGCAATGGAAACCCGCGGTTTTACGCATCTGCTGCTGGCTGTCGACTTTGAGCCCGAGAGCGAGCTCGTGATCGCCCGCGCCGTGTCGCTGCGCGATCTGTTCGGCGCGCGGCTGTCACTGCTCCACGTGGTGGAGCATGTCCCGCCGGCGATGGAGTACATGCCACTGGGTTTTGCCGGCGAGGTCTCGGTGCCGGACGACCTGGCGTTGGAGGAGGAGCTGATGGGCTTGGCCCGCCGTCAGATGGACGCCTTGGGCAATCGGCTCGAGGTTTCCGGGGCCGACCGACTGATCCGGGTCGGTCCGACCGGGCACACCATCGATGAGACCGCGGGCGAGATCGGCGCGGACCTGATCGTCATCGGGAGCCGGGGTCGCCACGGTCTGCTGGGCCTCTTCGGCTCCACCGCCAAGTCCGTGCTGCGCAGCGTCGACTGCGACGTGCTGTGCGTGCATATCCGGGAGCCGGACAAGGGCTGAACCCATTTTCGTTTGCCGCCGCCCCATCACGGCGGCAAACGAAAAGCCCGCCTGGGAAGGCGGGCTGGGTGTGAACGATCCCAGCGGTATGCCGCCGGGTCCCGTCCGGCGGATCAGGCGAGTTCGTCGGCGCCGATCTGCTGCATGAGGCCGAAGCTTTTTACGAAGGGATTGGCCATGCGCGGGTCCTTCAGCATGGCCTTGTAGTCGCCGGCCTTGAACTTGAGCTTGCCGGTGGTGAAGGCCATGCCCATGCCGGCCATGCCGATGCCCTTCTCGACCCACTTGAGCCAGTCCTTGATGTCGGCACGCATGTCCCAGTTGGCGGGCGGATCGCTCTCGGTCCAAGCGCCGGCCCGCACGCAGACGCCGTTCTCCACCACGAAGACCCCGCGCGGGTTGTCCTCGTTCTTGAAGCCGCAGTAAATCACGGAGTTGAAGCCGATCTCGGCCAGTTTGTCCTTGACGTCGGGCTCGCCGTTCCAGGCGTCCTTGAGCTCGTTCATCCAGTCGGCGGAAAAGAGTTGGGACATGTTTCTGAATCCTCCAGGTTGGTCGAGACGGGGCCGGGCAAGAGAGCGCCCGGCCGAACAGTCGTTATTTGTGCCAGTTGCGCGCCCTGGCTACTGAGAGCGTCGCATTTTACCAGGACCGCCGCAAAAGGATACGGGACCCTTGAGTCACCATTTCAGCCTTGGGCGTCCGCGTTCGCCGGAGTGGGGGCTTCAGACGGCGCCTCTTGGGGCGCCTCCCAGGGCCGCGACCGCAGGTGCTTCTCCACCCGTCCCCCGCAGTCGGTGAAGCAGATGTCGTATACCTGCTCGCAGATGCTCATGTCTGCCCCCAGGCAAGTATCCGGTTTGACACAGGGAGCCGCGCCGCTGCTGGTGCACAAATCATAGTCCGCCATGGCAGCGGTGTAGTGAGCCTGACACTCCTGCTCGCGGGTGTTCTGCCGCGCCCGGCACTCGTCCGTCTGCAGTGTGCAGCGATCCAGGCACGCCTGTGCCTTCGGCTCCGGGGGCGCGACCAAGGTGCGCTCGTAGAACCGGTCGGCACAACCGGCACCGAGGCCGAGCGCCAGTACGACGGCGAATCGGGCGTTACGCGGCAAGGGCATCGGCAATCTCCTCATGGGGTACTCCGGGGCAGGACTTAGACCGGGTCTGCGCGGGCGTCGGCGCGGACGGGCATGCCACTCTCGGCCTTGCGCGGCAGGACGCTAAGCCGTCCGCAGCTCGCCACCTGGGAGTGCAGGAAGCGGTCGAACGTGCCGTGCCCGTTCTCCTGCTGCCCGTGCGGGCTGGATACCTGGGCCGGCGAGTGGACGGACGAGACTCGCTCCGGCTCGCCATGGCTATGCTTCCGACTCAGGGCCGGGGCCAGTGCCCCGATCCGCGTCAATCGTCAATCGCTGGCGGCGGACTTTACCATACCGTCGGGGTCTGGCTGGCCGGCTTGCCGCACCGCTGGCAAGCCGAATCGGCCTTCTAACCCTTTAGAGGGTCGGTTATCGCCTACTTGATCGGTTCGGTTTGGGTCTCGGCCGGTCTCGCCGCTGGTTTCTGGGTGGTGTTCAAGGCCAACTTGGGCGAGCAGATGGCGCGCAAAAAGGACAATTGGGGGGCGAACTACAACCGCAACGGCTTGGGGGCTATCCGGGCCGTGGTCTTCTGCAACCTAAATGCTGCAAGCGCTGAATACAGGATGCGTAGAATGGTAACCTTCTCAGTACATTAGAGCCGCATTGGGTTCGCCTTGAGGAGTCACCGTTTCGATGAGCAAACCGACCGCAAAGAGACCCGGATCGGCCCGGGGTGCGTCGCCGAAGATCCGGCTGGAAGACGCAGGACGTGGCATGAGCAGCCAAGCCGGGCTGGTGCCGGTGGTCAAGTTTCTCGACGCCCTGGGCTTCGGCGGCCTGTTCGGTCATCACGTTGAGCACACGCGCGCGGCGAACGCCCTCTACCAACTCGGCGACGCCGCGTTCCTGGTGGTGGTGGGCTTGATCGGCGGGGCGCGCAGCCTCAGTCAGTGCATGGCGCTGTGGTCCGACGAGGTGCTGCGCCGGGTAGCCGGTTGGCAGCGCCTGCCCGATCAGAGCACGCTCGGGCGGGTGTTTAAGGAGGTGCGCGAGCGGCATGTCAGCGGCCTGGAGACGCTGGTCCATGCGCTGCGCCAGCGGGTGTGGGCCCGCGCCCTGCGCGCCGGGCGCTCGCATCTGGCCACGCAGTGCCAAAAATGGATCGATGCCGACTCCACGGTCAAGACTGTCTACGGTCGCCAGCAAGGGACGGCCAAGGGCTACAACCCCCACAAACGCGGCGCGCGTTCCTATCATCCGTTGCTCGCCTTCTGCAGCGACACCAAAGAGATCGTACAGGCGTGGTTGCGCACCGGCAGCGCCTACACCAGCAATGGCATGGTGGCGTTCATGCAGCAACTGCTCGCCCAGTTCCCGGCGCATCATCGCCTGATTCTGCGCGCCGACAGCGGCTTCTTCGACGGCGCCTTGCTCGACCTGCTCGACGCCCGCGGCCACGGCTACCTGATCAAGGTCAAGATGAGGAACCTCGCCCAGCTGCTCGGCCAACAGCGCTGGACCCCGATCCACCGGCGCCGCGGCTGGGAGCAATGTGAATTCTCTCACCGAGCCGGCGGGTGGAGCCGTGAGCGGTTCTTCCTCGCGGTGCGCTGCCCGCAAGCGCGCGATGCCGATCACCCCCAAGGCGAGCTGCTCGAGCTGGAGTGCTATGACTGCTTCTGCTACGTGAGCACCGAGCCGCTGAGCCCGTGGCTCGCCCATCGCACCTATGGTCAACGCGCCACCTCCGAGACCTGGATCGAGGAGGCCAAGAGCCAAATGGGCCTGGCCCACCTGAAGACCGTCCACTTCCTGGCCAACGCCGCGTTGTTCCAGTGCGCGGTCCTCGCCTATAACACCCTGCGCTGGATGGCCCTGCTCAGCGGCAACGCCCAGCTCAAGCGCTGGGAGCCGCAGAGCATCCGTCTGTTCCTGATTCGCGTGGCGGGGAAACTCCTGACCGGCGCCAATCAGTTGCGCATCAAGCTCGCGCGCCAGCACCTGCATGCCCGGGTCTGGGAGGACTGGTTGGCATTGAGCCAACCGCTCTAAGTCCTTCCAATGCTCCAAGGCGAAGTGATCGCCGGCCTGATCGTCCAGGTCGGCGGGCCCTGTTTGGAGCGGCATCCGCGCTGGCGCTTCCGGCCCCAATCCGGCCCGCCAAAGCGACCGCGGGAGGTGGCTGCGGCGGCGATTCGGTCATCCGCCCGGCAATTGTCGCCCCCGCTATCGCCCATTAATCAGACCCCTTTGTTCTGGTCGTCGCGCTCAGAGCGCACTTGCAAAATCTAGGTGCAACATCGAGTGGATCAACGAGATGGCCAACGCGGACCCGGACCTGCTCGGTCTCTGTCCGCTGCATCTGAACCCTCTTCGAGCGCAACGGGCAGGCCCACGTCGTCCTGCCGCGGCTCTCGATCAGGGCCCGGGGAAGCCCGGGGGCGGGCCGCGCCCTGGAACTCGAGGCGGTGATCCGCGGGATCGTCAAGAAGGCCTTACGGGAGTAACCGCGGTCGCGGGGCGGCCGCTTCTTGGTGGGCGCCGGTGCTTGGCGCTGGGCTCATTTCCAGCCGGCCCGATCCCTGAGCGCACCGCTTCCCCATTGAGCTCCATGCTCAGTACGGTCAGTCTCTGGATACTAATGCGAACGGTTCGCGTGAACCAGGGAGTTCTGAAAAGGCCCTAATTCTGCTTTGTCAGATTACCCCAAGGGAGATCCGGCATCGGGAGGCCCTGAGCGGCATATTTCCCGGCGGTTGCGGCGCGCCGCTTGGCATGGCGTTTCTCCATCTGGCGAATGACCTCCTGGGAGTCGATGTCGCGCCGGGGCAGGAAGTGCTGGAGCAGGGCGTCGATGTCCGAGCAGCTGAGCAGGGGATAGGCGTCACGCTGGGCGATACGCTCCTCGATCATGAACAGCAGAGTCATCGCCACCAACGCCATGTGGTGGTGCCAGGAGCGCCACTGGCGCGCCTGGTAGTCGGCCATGCCGCACTCGCTCTTGGCTTCCTGAAACGCCCGCTCGATCCAGAAGCGCTGGGCCTGCATCTGCGCCAGACGGTGCGCCGAGGGATCCTCGGCGGCGTTGGAGAGGGTGTACTTGACGGCGTCGGGCGAATCGATCTCTCGGCGTACCAGGAGGTGCCAATGCCGCGCCTGCGCCTCCTCGCCGTCCCAGAGCCACACGCGCCGGTGCAGGATATCCACCTCCGGGCGCCCGGCGGTGCTGTCGCGCAGGACCACGCGCTGCCAGGCGTCGGGGGGTTGCTGCGCAGCCCATCGATCCACCCGCTCGGCAGGGCTCTGCGCCCTGGGGCGACTGGGCGGGCGTCCGCGTCCGCCCGCGGGTACCCGCGGTTCGGGATCGCGCAGATAGAGGCGCTGATCCTTGTGGACGTCGGCCACAAAGGTCTCGCCCGAGTCCTTCAGGGAGCGCAGAAACGCCGGCTCCTTGCCGTAGCCGCCGTCGACGCCGACCCAGGCAAAACGCACGCCCAAGGCGCGCTGATGACGCACCCTCTCCAGTGCCAAAGCGGTCTTGCTCTTGCTCTGGCGATGCTCGGGGGGAATTCCCGCCGCCTCACAGCGCCGCCCGTCAGCGGCCCACGCCTCGGGCAGAAACAAACGCACATCCGTCACCGCCCCCAGATGCCCACGGCCCAGCGCCGCAAACACCCCGACCTGACAGTTGTCGACCTTGCCCAAGCGCCCGCACCACTGCCGCGCCACCCCCACCGAGTGGGCGCCCTTCTTGGCGAAGCCCGACTCGTCGATCAGCAACCCGCTCTCGGCGCTGCCCCCGAAGCCGCGCGTCTGCCTCCATCGCCACCTGATCGAGCACCGCGCGGTGGTCCCAAGGTGAACTCGTCAGCATGTGCTGCAGCCGTTGCTCATCGCAACCCCGGACCGCCTCTTCCATCCGCTCCATGTTCTTGCGCTCTGCCTGCATCAGACCTTTGAGATACTCGCCGGTCGCGACCACCACACGGCGCGTTCGGCCCTGGAAGTGAGCATGGAAGCGGCGGTGGAATTCCATGAATCGGGCGGCGATGCCATGAAATCGCTTTATGCCGGCATTAGTATTTTCAAATGACCCTGGGCTTCGTCATTTGACCTGTTCTCCGCATGTTGGCGTGGTTCGCTAAGGCGGCTATTTTATATCTTTTTCAGCATGTTAGATACTTTTCTGTAATCTGACAAAGTAGAACTAAGTTTCAGAATATAATGCTTCGATGAAATTTAAGCCTCCCGTAGAGACTCTTGAAAACCCGTTGCTGCGCTCGGACCTACTCGTCCATTCGGCTCGTCGGGGACCTTAGACGACGCCGCGTCTAGGCGCAGTCGATCGGCATCAGGCTCGGTGCCAGGTGACGTCAGGGACTTGTTACCACGTCGACCGGGGTGTTGAATCGCGCCCTTGCAGACGTATATTGAAAACCTAGTAATCTGCTCAGAAAATGGGCCCGGCCAGCGGAGCCCGAGTTCTCAGAAATCGGAGCCAAGGTGCGATGAGCGCAACCCAAGCCGTCGACGACATCGTCAAATCCGAATACGAGCACGGATTCGTCACCGAAATCGAGTCCGATACCCTGCCGCCCGGTCTCGACGAGGGTGTGGTGCGCGCCATCTCGGCCCTTAAGGGCGAGCCCGAGTTCATGCTGGAGTACCGGCTCAAGGCATTCCGGCACTGGCAGACCATGGCTACCCCCCGCTGGGCCCATGTCCACTACCCTCCGATCGACTTCCAGTCCATCTCCTACTTCTCGGCACCCAAGAAAAAGGACGGGCCCAAGAGCATGGACGAGATCGATCCCGCATTGCGGGAGACCTACGACAAGCTCGGCATCCCGATCGAGGAGCAGATGGCCCTGTCCGGGATCGCCGTCGACGCCGTGTTCGACAGTGTCTCGGTGGCCACGACCTTCCGAGAGAAGCTGGCGGAGGCGGGTGTGATCTTCTGCTCCATCTCCGAGGCCGTGCACGATCACCCGGAGCTGGTGAAGCAGCACCTGGGTTCGGTCGTTCCCCATACGGACAATTTCTACGCGGCCCTCAACGCCGCCGTATTCAGCGACGGAACCTTCGTTTACGTCCCCAAGGGCACCCGCTGCCCCATGGAGCTCAGCACCTACTTCCGCATCAACGCCCGCAACACCGGCCAGTTCGAGCGCACCCTGATCATCGCTGAACCAGGCAGCTACGTGAGCTACCTGGAGGGCTGCACCGCCCCTATGCGCGACGAGAACCAGCTCCATGCCGCGGTGGTCGAGCTGATCGCCATGGACGACGCGGAGATCAAATACTCCACGGTACAGAACTGGTACCCAGGAGACGCCGAAGGCCGGGGCGGCATCTACAACTTCGTGACCAAGCGCGGTGACTGCCGCGGCGCCCGCTCCAAGATCTCGTGGACGCAGGTCGAGACCGGCTCCGCGATCACCTGGAAGTATCCGAGCTGTCTGCTGCGCGGGGACGACTCCATCGGCGAGTTCTATTCGGTGGCCGTCACCAAGGGCCGTCAGCAGGCGGACACCGGAACCAAGATGATCCATCTTGGGAGGAACACCCGATCAACCATTGTTTCAAAAGGTATCTCGGCGGGTCACGGTCAGCAGACCTATCGCGGTCTGGTGCGCATCGCCGCCAAGGCGCAGGGGGCGCGCAATCACACCCAATGCGATTCGCTCCTGATCGGGGACCAGTGTGGAGCCCACACCTTCCCCTACATCGAGGTCAAGAACCCGTCGGCGAAGATGGAGCACGAGGCCACCACCTCGAAGATCAGCGACGACCAGCTCTTCTACTGCCGCTCGCGTGGCCTGACGGAAGAAGATGCGGTCTCCATGATCGTCAACGGCTTCTGCAAGGAGGTCTTCAAGGAGCTCCCGATGGAGTTTGCGGTGGAGGCCCAGAAGCTGTTGAGCATCAGCCTCGAAGGGGCTGTGGGCTAGACAGAATTTGTTCCGCGCGGCCGAGGCCGTTGCGTCGACAGAGAGGATATTCGAGATGTTGTCAGTGAAGGGCCTCAAGGCCAACGTCGGTGAGAAGGAGATCCTGAAGGGCCTCGACCTGGAGATCGGGTCGGGCGAGGTCCATGCCATCATGGGGCCGAACGGCTCCGGCAAGAGCACCTTCGCCCATGTCCTGGCCGGACGCGAGGGCTATGAGGTCACCGGCGGCTCCGTTACCTTCGACGGTCAGGACTTGCTGGACCTGGAGCCCGAGGAGCGCGCCCACTTAGGCCTCTTCCTGGCCTTCCAGTACCCGGTGGAGCTGCCGGGGGTGAACAACACCTATTTCCTCAAGGCCGCGCTTAACGCCATCCGCAAGTCCCGTGGCGAGCCCGAGCTCGACGCCGTCTCCTTCCTACGCCTGATGAAGGAAACGCTCAAGGTTCTGCACCTGGACGATTCGTTGCTCAAGCGCCCGGTGAACTTCGGCTTCTCCGGGGGCGAGAAGAAACGCAACGAGATCTTCCAGATGGCCTTACTGGAGCCCAAGCTCGCCATCCTGGATGAGACCGATTCGGGTCTCGACATCGACGCCCTGCGCATTGTCGCCGACGGCGTCAACGCCCTGCGCAGCCCCGAGCGCTCCATGATCGTGGTCACCCATTACCAGCGACTGCTGGATTACATCCAGCCCGACTATGTCCACGTGCTGGCGCGCGGCCGAATCATCCGCTCCGGCGGGAAGGACCTGGCCCTGGAGCTGGAAGAGAAGGGTTACGGCTGGATCACCGGGGAGGAGGAGGCGGCATGAGCGGCCCGATCGGAACCGGCGCCGTCAGCGGATTCGACCGATGGCTTCCCTCGGCCGGGGAAGCCTCCGGCGGCAGCGGCCTAGACTGGCTGGAGAGCAAGCGTGCCAGCGCCCGTGACCGGGTGCGTGATCAGGGCATCCCGACCACCAAGCAGGAGGCATGGCGGTACACCAGCGTGAAGCGATTGTTGGAGCAGGGGTTCGTTCCGGCTGAGGAGGCCATCACCGCCCTGCAGCCCGAGGACATCGAGGAAGTCCTGGTCCCCGGCCTCGACACCCATCGGGTGGTGTTGGTCAACGGCCGCTATCTCCCCAGCCTGTCGAGCCTGGGCGATCTGCCGCAAGGGGTCCGCATCGGCGGCCTGCGTCAGATCCTGGAGAGCGACCCGGATGCCCTTCGCGAGCGCTTGAACGGGGTGGCGGGCGAGGACCAGCCACTGTTCGCCGCACTCAACATGGCGGGTCTGGACGACGGTCTGGTGGTGCTGATGGATCGCGCTGCCCTGCTCGAACGCCCCATCGAGATGATTCATCTGTCGGTTGGCATGGACGAGCCCCGAGTCGCCCAGCCGCGTCAAATCGTGGCCCTCGAAGACGGCGCCCAGGCAACCTTGATCGAACGATATGTCAGCCTGGGCCAGTCGCTGTACTGCACCAACTCGGTCCTGGAGCTGACCTTGGGCCGCGGCGCGACGCTCAGACACGAGCGGATCCAGGCCGAGAGCTCCAATGCCTTCCATATCACCGGGCTCTACCTGAGCCTGGGTGAGGCGAGCCGCTACCAGGGTGTGAACGTCGGTCTCGGCGGCGCCTGGGCACGCACCGACCTGACGGTGCGCTTCGCCGGGGAGCACGCAGAGTGCGATCTGCAGGGCCTCTATCTCGCCGGCGATCAGCAACTCATGGACTACCACTTGGACGTGGACCATCGGCTACCCAGCTGCACGAGCCGGGAGAACTTCAAGGGCATCCTCTACGGCAAGGGCCGGGCGGTGTTCGACGGCCGTGTCTATGTGGCGAAAGACGCACAGAAGACTGATGCGGCCATGTCCAACCGCAACCTGATCCTGTCGGAAGGGGCGGAGGTGGACGCCAAGCCCCAACTCGAGATCAACGCCGACGACGTCAAGTGCAGCCACGGCACCACGGTGGGCCAGATCGAGCCGGAGATGCTGTTCTATCTGCGCTCGCGTGGCATCACAGCCGCGGTCGCGAGACGCATGCTATGTCTGGGTTTCGCCGGAGAGATCCTGGACATGCTGTCTTCTGAAGTCCTGCGGGAGCAGGTTGCCGAGCAGGTGGGCCATCGGCTGGAGAACGCCGGCCTGGATTGAGCGGTCAATCCAGCGCCGGGTGAGTGGGCCGGGCATCGCGCACGGTGGGGGCCGCGCCAAGCGGTCAGGCTAAATTGGAACGTGGTCACGCAAGCAGTGAGAGGTCGGAGATGAACCGGTTGGCTCGTTTCGCGGGTTTCGGTCGGCACGAGGCGGAGCCGGGGGGCGAACCCCATCACGATCATGTGGCGGTGGAGCACATGGACCCGGAAGAACTGCGCGAGCCGATCATCGCCGCCCTCCGGACCGTCCACGATCCGGAAATCCCAATCAACATCTATGACCTGGGTCTGATCTACAAGATCGACATCAAGGTCAACGGGGACGTGGCCGTGGACATGACTCTGACCGCCCCCGCGTGTCCGGTTGCGGGGATGATGCCGCTGATGGTCAAGGATGCCGTGGCCACGGTCGAGGGAGTCGGTGAGGTCACGGTCGAGCTGGTCTGGGACCCTCCGTGGAGCCAGGAGCACATGAGCGATGAGGCCAAGCTCCAGCTCGGGATGCTGTGACTCTTTATTCGCACTGGCCCCGGCGGGGTCTCGCCTGGGGACGGTGCGCCTCACCTCACACCCAGAGTAAGGCATCTTCCGCTCCTCGCGGCCGTTGAATCGGGATTCCGGTCGATTCCCCCTTTCAAAACCCCCCAGTTACACCCTGTCTCTCAGCGGTTTCACACCGGTCTACCCCCGGGCCGCGGATCGCTGCTCGTGAACCGACTCCCCGGTTGCCCCCACCTCGCCGCGGCTCGCGGTTGCGGCCCGGTAGGATTGAATTCAGAGTCCGGGCTCGACAATTGAACTGGTAGCAACACAGGTGTCGCGAGGCGAGTCCATTCGGGTTCGGGGTCTGGTGCAGGGGGTGGGCTTTCGGCCGACCGTCTGGCGGCTCGCGCGGGATCACGGACTTCTGGGCGATGTGCGCAACGACGGCGAGGGGGTTCTGATTCGGGCCTGGCTGAGATCGGGGTCCGGTTCGGACGCGATCGACCGCTTCTGCGAGCGCCTGCGGTCAGAGTGTCCGCCGCTGGCCCGGATCGACGTCATGGAGCGACTCCCGCTGGACGAGGCATCGGGTCTCCGAGAATTCAGTATCGTTGCGAGCGACCCAACCCGGGTGCGTACCGGGGTGGTCCCGGACGCCGCCACCTGCTCGGACTGCGCGCGGGAGATCCGGGACTCAACCGACCGCCGCTACCGCTACCCCTTCACCAACTGTACCCACTGCGGCCCGCGGCTCAGCATCGTGCGGTCCATCCCCTACGACCGCGCCAACACCAGCATGGCGGTCTTTCCGTTGTGCGCGGACTGTGCGGCGGAGTATGTGGACCCGACCGACCGCCGCTTCCACGCCCAGCCCAATGCCTGCCCGGCGTGCGGTCCCAAGCTCTGGCTCGCGGATCGGGATGGCCTGGAGATCCAACCCGCCGTGCACGGCGCGCCAGACGCCCTCGTCCTCGCGAGCCGGCTCCTTGCCGAGGGGCGCATCCTCGCCGTCAAGGGCATCGGCGGATTCCACCTCGCCTGCGACGCCGCCAACGCAGCGACGGTCTCGGAGCTGCGTCGGCGCAAGCGGCGCTTTCTCAAGCCTTTCGCGCTCATGGCCAGAGACCTGGAGACGATCCGGCACTACTGCCGGGTGAGCGATTCCGAGGCGGATCTGCTCGCCAGCCCGGCCGCGCCCATCGTGCTCTTGAAACGGTCGCGGAACGCGCAGGCGACCCTGGCGCCGGAGATCGCCCCGGGCCAGACCACCCTCGGTTTCATGCTGCCCTACAGCCCGCTGCATCTACTGCTGCTCGCCGACTGGGACCGGCCGCTGGTGATGACCAGCGGAAACCTGAGCGAGGAGCCCCAGTGCATCGACAACACCGATGCGCTTACTCGTCTCGGCACTCTTGCTGACTTCGCCCTTCTCCACGACCGGGCCATCGTCAATCGGGTGGACGACTCGGTGGCGCGCCTCATGGACGGGGATCCGCGCCTGCTGCGCCGGGCGCGGGGCTTTGCCCCGGCGCCTATCCCCCTGCCGCCAGGCTTTGAGGATGCACCGCCCGTGCTCGCCCTTGGCGGAGAGCTCAAGAATACCGCCTGCCTGCTGAAAGACGGCCAGGCCATCCTCACCCAGCACCTGGGGGACCTGGAGGACGCCCGCACGGCCCGGGAGTACGAGCGCACCCTGGACCTGTATCTCGAGCTGTTCCAGCACCGGCCCAGTGTCCTGGCGGTGGACCTGCACCCCGATTACCGCTCCACCCTGACGGGTCGCGATCGGGCCGCCCGGGACGGCCTGCAGCTCATCGGCGTTCAGCACCACCATGCCCACATCGCCTCGGTGCTGGCGGACAATGGTTGGGCGCTGGACGCGGGCCCCGTGCTCGGGATCGCACTCGACGGTCTGGGTTACGGGGCGGACGGGACACTCTGGGGCGGTGAGCTCCTGGTCGCGGACTACCGGGGCTACCGGCGTGCGGGCTGGCTCAAGCCGGTCCCCATGCCCGGCGGGGCCCGGGCCATCCTGGAGCCCTGGCGGAACCTTTACGCCCAGATCGAGACGGCGCTCGGCTGGGAGGCCTTCAGCCGCACTTGGCCGCAGCTGGAGATCACCGAACGATTGACTGCCCGGCCGCTCCAGGTGCTGGGGACCATGATGGCGAAGGGCCTCAACACGCCTTTGACCAGCTCGGCCGGCCGCCTCTTCGATGCCGTCGCCGCGAGCCTGGGCCTGGGCGGCGAGACCATCGCCTACGAGGGCCAGGCCGCCATCGAGCTGGAGACCCTGGCGTCTGGTGCAATGGGAGATGCCGCCGCCGGATACCCGTTCGCCGTGTGTGAGACCGGATCGGGCCGGGTGCTCGATCCGGCCCCACTCTGGCCCGCCCTGTTCGACGACCTGGCGGCGGGCACCCGGCCTGAGGTCATCGCGGCCCGTTTCCACCGTGGCTTCTGCGACGCGCTCGCTAACCTCGCGGGGCGGATCACGTCGGCGGAAGGGCTCGATCGCGTCGCACTCTCCGGCGGGGTCTTCCAGAATCGGCTGGTGCTGGAAGGGCTCAGCGCGAGTCTGCGGGACCGGGGTCTGACCCCGCTCGCGCACCGTCAGGTGCCCGCCAACGACGGCGGATTGTCGCTGGGCCAGGCGGTGGTCGCCGCCGCCTTGTCCCTGGGGGACACCGCGACCGCTGGACCCGCTGTCGGGTGTCCACCATCGGGTTAGACGGCGGAGCATGGGATTTGCGGGTCCGGTGGACGATCCGGTTCCGGATGGCTCCGGACGCCCGGGCAGGCGTTATCCTTAAGTCGCGCCTCCGAGCGCCCTCGGGCCGCGCAGTCCGTTCGAAAAACCGGAGCCTGACCATGCAGATCGGTGTGCCGCGAGAGATCAAACCCCAGGAGTACCGGGTCGGCCTGACCCCAGAGGCGGTGGCTGAGCTGGTGCACCGGGGCCACTCTGTGGTGGTCGAGACTGGTGCCGGCGGGGGCATCGGGGCGGGAGATGATGCCTACCGGGCCGCGGGCGCCAGCATCGCGGCGGACCCGCCCGCCGTGTTCGCCGCGGAGATGATCGTCAAGGTCAAGGAGCCCCAAGTCCCGGAGCGCCGGATGATGCGCGCCGGTCAGGTGCTCTTCACGTACCTGCACCTGGCCCCGGACCCGGACCAGACCCGGGACCTGCTGGCCACCGGTGCGGTCTGCATCGCCTACGAGACGGTCACCGACGCCCGCGGCGGTCTGCCGCTCCTGCGGCCCATGAGCCAGGTCGCGGGCCGAATGGCGGTGCAGGCGGGGGCCTCGGCGCTGGAGCGCGAGCACGGTGGTCGCGGCGTGCTGCTCGGCGGCGTGCCCGGGGTGGCGCCCGCTCGGGCGCTGATCCTCGGCGGCGGGGTGGTGGGCTTCAACGCCGCCCAGATGGCGATCGGGCTCCAGGCGGACGTGACCATCCTGGACCGGGACCCAGCGGTGCTGGAGCGTCTCTCGAACCACTTCGGGGCCTCCGCGCGGGTCATCTACGCCAACCGCGCCACCCTGGACGAGAACCTGGTGTCCGGCCAGCCTGGTGATCGGAGCCGTCCTGATCCCGGGCGCTGCCGCGCCCAAGCTGGTGACCCGCGCCCACCTGGCGCGCATGGTGCCGGGCGCGGTTGTCGTGGACGTCTCCATCGACCAGGGCGGTTGCTGCGAAAGCTCCCGGCCCACCACCCATGCCCAGCCCACCTTCGTGGAGGAGGGGGTCGTCCATTACTGTGTCGCCAACATGCCTGGGGCCGTGCCGCACACCTCCACCTACGCACTGAACAATGCAACCCTGCCCCATGTCCTCGCGCTCGCGGACAATGGCTGGCGCCAGGCGCTGCGCGACGACGAGCACCTGCGCCACGGGCTCAACGTCTGCGAGGGCCGCGTCACCCTGCCCGCGGTGGCTCAGGCGCTGGGCTACGACCTGACCCGCGCCGAGACCTTACTGGGAGGCGGCTGACAGGAGCGGAACGCCACCCCATACTGGGCGGCGTCCCCTCCAGGAGCACCCATGTCTCGACCCGCCCGAGCCCGTATCGACCTCGATGCACTGCGTCACAACCTGCGCTACGCGAAGGAGCTGGCGCGCGGAGCGCGCGTGCTGGCGGTGGTCAAGGCCAACGGCTATGGCCACGGCGCCGTCCCGGTCGCCCGCGCACTGGCGGGTGAGGCGGACGCCCTTGGCGTGGCCTGTACGGAGGAGGCCCTGGAGCTTCGGGACTCCGGCATCGGCGCTCCCATCCTGCTGATGGAGGGGGTCTTCTCGCCGGACGAGATCGCCCTGGCGGACCGGCACCGGCTGGCGATGGTGGTCCACTCGCGGGAGCAGCTCGGCTGGATACTGGCGGCCCGCCCCGAGCATGCGCTCGACTGCTGGCTCAAGGTGGACACGGGCATGCACCGGGTCGGTCTGGACCCTTCGGATCTGGCCGCTGCCTATGGCGCCCTCGTGGACGCACCCCAAGTCGGCGGCCTGGTGCTCATGACCCACTTCGCCAGGGCCGACGAACCTGAGCACCCGTTGACCGCCCGCCAAATTGCCCGGTTCTCGGTGCTCGCTGCGGGTCTTCCAGCTCCCCGGAGCCTCGCCAACTCCGCCGCCGTCATCGCCTGGCCGGATGCCCACGGCGACTGGATACGCCCCGGGATCATGCTCTACGGCGCTTCGCCCCTGGGCGACGCCCACCTCTCGGCGACCCGGTTACGCCCGGTCATGCACCTGGAGTCCGCACTGATCGCGGTGCGGGAGCTGGCGGCCGGTGAGACCGTCGGCTACGGTGGGCGTTACGTTTGCCCGGGCCACATGCGGGTGGGAGTGGTCGCAATGGGCTACGCCGACGGCTATCCGCGCCACGCCCCGGACGGCACCCCGGTCGCGGTGCGGGGCCGCCCGGCGCGGCTGATCGGGCGCGTCTCCATGGACATGCTAACGGTGGATCTCACCGGCATTGAAGATGCCCAGGTGGGGGACCCGGTTGAGCTCTGGGGCGCCCAAGTCAGCGCCAACGCCGTGGCGCAGGCGAGCGGCACCATCGCCTATCAGCTCTTCACCGGGATCAGTCAGCGCGTTCACCGGCTCTATGTGGGGATCGAATCGCGAGCTGACGTAGCGAGTTGATCGGCGCCTCGCTCAGTCGTTCACGTGCCACGCGGTCTTGCCGCACTGGCGCGGCCCCGGGGGGAGAAGTCGATCATAGAATTCCTTTGCGACACCTTACGCGCCGAAGAGCGGCGCTGGAGCGCGCAGGGGGGAAGCGCACGCTCCATTGGGTGGTCAGGCGTCACGGCCATCATTGAAGCGTAATAACCCAATGTAAAACCCGTGGCCCAAAGACAAGTAGGCCGATTAGCATTGCACCAATCGCCGACAGCAATACCGCTCCTGCCGCAATGTCTTTGGCGTGACCTGCAATCGGATGATGGTCGGGAGACGCCACGTCAGTGAGATATTCGAGCGCGGTGTTCAGCGCTTCCGCCATCCAGACCGCCACAATGGCGAGGATGATTAGGCACCATTCCACGCGGGTTAGGTCACACGTCAGGCCAGCAATAACGACAGTCACTGTTGCTGCGGCGTGGATCCACGCATTGTGCTGCGTCCGCAGCATTGTCGTAATGCCACGGATCGCGTGTTGGAAGCTTCTCAGCCGCCCGGAAAAGGTCAATGATGGTGCGGGCGTTTCGGGCGTTTCGGGCATTTCGGGCATTTCGGGCATTTCGGGCATTTCGGGCATGGTGCCTAGGTAGTGTTGACATTTAGAATGATATAGTTCTCCCAACTTGCTGGCCGAGAGAGCTTATGCCACGCCTCGTGCAAATGCTTGTCGCCGAACCCCTTGATCACAACGCTTCTTGGAGACGTTGATCCGACAGCTATCAAGCCTCGTCGACGCCGTCAGACCCGATCGTAGCTTTCCACGCAACAAGCCCGGTAAGGTCAAGTCCGGATTGCATCCGGCTTATAAGCGGATGGCTTAAGTTGACGGCATTGCCACGGGGCCAGGGGTCATGACTGCCAGCGTGTGGACTTTGAGTAAGGCTCCGACGGCGGTCTCCGCGCTGGTGCAGCTGCACGGCGATGCACTCGATTGGGAAGGCGACAGCGACATGGATGATCCTGTGTTCATCGGGCGATCAGTCCCCGCTCGATCAAGTGATCGTAGAGCGCGTCGGCCGCGATACGATGCCCCTGGTCCGACCAATGTGAATTGTTTGGCAGGTACAGGTCTCGGGACCCCGTGGCAACAGCCACTTTGAGGCGCCGCAGCAGATTGGGCACAGGGATGCCGCTGCGGTCGACCACCGATTGGATGAATCCACCGTATCCCTCACGCGCGCCGGGGACCTGATCCGAGTAGGCGGAGAGCTTGCTCGGAACCAGCATGAAGACCAGGGGCACGCCCAGCATGCGCTGCGCCTGGTTCTGGATATTGCGTAGACCGCAGGCGATATGATCGCGGTCCAATCCGCGCCAGCCATCGCTCGGTACGTCGTAGTCATAAAGAAGCAGGCGCTGATCGCGGCTGGTGAACAGATCGTCGCGGCCCAGCCTGAGCAGCCTTACCCGAGACCTCCCCAGCAGCGCTGCCGAGCGCACCTTGACCACGTGCATCGCCTGATCCATCCGATCACCGAGGTCCCAAGCGAATGAGGACCTGCGGGAAAACGGCTCGGTCTTCAAAGGAGTGGCGCGCACCGGGATGGACCTCCAGCGACGCTCATCTGGCAACGAACAGTCTCCAGGGAAGGCGGCTGGCCAGTCCGGGAGATTGAGTCCCGCGCACTCGTAGATGATAAGCCTGGGTGGAGAGCGGCCCAGGGCCGGACTCCCGATCACCTGCCCTGCAGGCACATCGTGCTGGTTGAATGAGAGTAGGTCCAGGCCGGTGCGGGCAATGAAGAAGTTCTGCCAACCGAATCCGAACGCAGACTGGTGGGAAAATGAATCACCCAGCACCACCACCTCGGCGCTCTCGATCGGTGCGCCTGGTTCATGGTAGCGGGCGGGCTCGGGGACGAAGCGCGGCTTAGTGCCCCGCCATCCGAAGGCCCGCTCCGGCAAACCGCCGACCCTGGTCAGGTCCCCGTCGATGGGCTCCAGGGTGAGGGCCAGGACGGCCACCAGGGCCAGAAAGGCCAGGGCGACGCCGAGCAGAGTCTGGTTGTATTGGCGAAAGCGCATTCGACCCGGTGTCGATCAGAACTGGAAATACAGGAACTCACTGACATTGGTCATCCACATGAGGCTCCACACCAATAAGACCGCGATCAGCAGCGCGTAGAGGCGGCTTGGATACCAAAGGGGCCATTGCCCGGCACCAGACATCAGCTCGATGTGCTCTGGTGTAAGTGCCGGTGAGTAGCGTCGCAGAAACTGGGCAGTATCTCGGGGTGAACAGCACCAGGGCGGTTAAGCCGAGCATCCATGGCACTCCCGCTATCCAATTCACAAGGTTGTGTGGAAAAGTGCCAGAGAAATCGAGGCCCAGTGTATCTACCGTCCAGGGTGCGAATCGCTGGATCTGCGGCTCCAATCCCGCTGGGAGTCCGATTCCGTTTAGGCCCCCCATGGACGCGAGCATGGACCCCGCGGACCTCATGTCCTGGGCCCGGAACGGAACCCAGGCCAGCGCCACCGCCAGTAGCGTAAGCGATCTCGCGAGGACCAGTCCCACCCAGCCACCCCGTCCAGGGGCGAATCCGACGCGCCGGCGCAGCGTGTGCCACCCATGGTTCAGCACCAGATAGAGCCCGTGGAGCCCGCCCCAGGCGACGAAGGTCCAACCCGCCCCGTGCCAGAGACCCCCGAGCAACATGGTCACCATCAAATTGAGGTGACGGCGTAGACGTCCGCGGCGATTTCCGCCGAGCGGGATATAGAGATGGTCCCGCAGAAAGCGCGAAAGTGTGATGTGCCAGCGGTGCCAGAACTCGACGATATTCACCGCGCGGTAGGGGCTATGGAAATTGATCGGCAGCCTGATCCCGAACATCCGGGCCAGGCCGATGGCCATGTCTGAATAACCCGAGAAGTCCAGATAGAGCTGAAGTGTGTATGCCCAGGTCCCGCCCCAGGCCTCGAAGAAGCTGAGTTCCACGCCCTGTCCGGCGGCGGCAAAGGCGGGCGTGGCGTAGAGCGCCATGCCGTCTGCGAGGACGACCTTCTTGAAGAGCCCGAAAGTAAACAACGTGGCCCCGACGGCGAGGTTCTCGTGGCTGAACCGAAATGTTTCGCGTCGGGCAAACTGGGGCAGCATCTCCTTGTGGTGGACGATGGGGCCAGCGATCAGCTGGGGAAAGAAGGTTACGAACAGGCAATAGTGCAGGAAGCTGTATTCGTGGGCCTCGCCACGGAAGACATCAACCAGGTAGGCGATCTGCTGGAAGCTGTAGAAGGAGATCGCCAAGGGTAAGACGATGGTCTCGATGGACCAGCCGGTATCGAGCAGTGCGCCGAGAGAATCGACGAAGAAATTCGCGTACTTGAAGTAGCCCAGCAACCCCAGGTTGAAGGCAATACTGATGCCGAGCATTAGGCGGCGGATCGACGCGCTCAGCCCGGATTCAGGCGAGAGTCCGCGCCCGAACCCAAAATTCGCAAGTAAGGAGATAACCAGCAGGACCAGATAGACCGGACGCCACCAGCCATAGAAGAAGAGCGAGGCAATCACCAGCCATAGAAGAAGAGCGAGGCAATCACCAGCCAGCCGATCGCCGCCTCGGTCCGGCCCCGGGCACCGACCAGGAAGAAACCGGTCAGGACGATGGGCAGGAAGACGAGCATAAACTCGTAGGAATTAAACAGCACTTGGCGGTCCTAAAGTTGCGGGGAGGTATCCGTCATCTGGATCCGTGCCAAGCTTACGTCGGGCTGGGACACGTACGGAAGATCGCACGCTGGGCCAAGCGCAAGGGATGCGTACTCGGACGGGATCGGTGGCTACAGCCAAAGGTACTGGACTCCAGTTGTTAATGCCTGCGGGCCAAGCCCGGTCTATGTGACAAGCGGGATGGGGACGACGCTTTAGCGGACGGGCTGCTTGCAGTCATGGCCGCCAACCGGGTTGGACTACGCCAATCTGTTCCGGGCGCTGGGCGAGATGAGCGCCCCCGGTCCCGGCCGGGATGCGACCCCGCGGAACCTGTTCGTCGACTGCCCGGCCGTCGACGCCTCGGCCAGCCGCTACCGGGAACGCCTGCATGGCGAGGGGGTGCCGGACGCCGAGCGCCGGGCGGCGATGAACCGGGTGAATCCCCGCCATTTGCTGCGCAACGATCTCGCCGAGCAGGCGATCAGCGCGGCGGAGGAAGCCGATTTCAGCGAGTTGCACGCGCTCTCTTATGTGCTGTCGGATCCCTGTACCGATCAGCTGGGGTGCGAGCGGTTCGCGCAGGAGCCTGCCGGACTGGGGCCGCGCCCTGGCGGTGAGCTGCTCGTCTTGATTCCCGACCGACAGGGCTAGCGCTGGGCGGAGCACCGGAGGGTGAAAAGATTAAAGTTGAGGCCGAGGAGCGGCAGGTATGTCAATGATGCAGAAATGTCCTTTCGCCGCGGCCATCATCACAGAGCGGGCGGACTGTCGGCATGCGGAACAGGTGGTGCGGCGCGGCGGGTCCGAGTACGACTGCCGCTCCCAGCCTGACCAACAGGCCTGCCAGGCCCTCTTCGAGCGGCTAAAGGCGGCGGCTCTTCCGGCTTTCGGGGTGGAGGACGATCTGACCAGCATGCCCCATAGCGTGCTGGTCAAGGTGCAGTGCGGCGGCCTGTTGGGCTTGGCCCGACTCGGCGGGCGGGACAAGGACCGAATCGCCGACATCGCGGAACTGCGCGACGACGCGCTCGGCCGGTTCGGCGGCCTCGACGGGTCGCCGGTCGGGGACTTGGTGGCGGACATGACCGGGCTGCGCAGTGAACGGCGCGGGCGGCGGCGTTGAGCAACCTTTAGTCAAAATACACAAAAGACGGGCAGCTGTATGAAACGTAGAGATGTTCTTCTGACACTTGGCGGCGCCGCCGGACTGACCGTCGTCGGGGGCTCAGCGCGGGCGGAGTCGGCGGTGATGATTAGCGGCCCACTGGCGGGCAGCCTCTATTTCACCCGCGACAATCCGGGTATCTGGGTCAGCGAGGTGGAACGTCACCTGCCGCAGATCGAGACCGCCGGCGCGCCCGGCGGCACGACCAGTGTCACCATCAAGACGCCCCACCCCATGGAAGGCTGCAAGCACTACATCATCAAGCACAAGCTACTCGACGCCCGGTTTCGGATGCTGAGCCAGAAGACCTTCGAGCCGGCGCGGGATCAACCGGTCTCCCGGCATGTCCTTCCGGTCGGCTATCGTGGCCCTGTCTATGCGGTGAGCATCTGCAACCTGCACGACGCCTGGATCGAGGGCGTGATGATCGGAGGCGGCGCAGCGGCTCCCGCCGGTTGAACCCGGTCTCGGGTCAAGCCGCGGCGTCTCCGGGCAGGACGGGCTCTCGGTGCCATGCGCCCGGGGTGTGGACCAGCACCTCGCCGCGGTCGTCGTGCCACTCCGCGAGCACCAAACGATGGGCGCCCTTTGAGTCGACCACCAGCTCGTGATCCCCCGGGCGGTGGGTGTGCCCGTGAACCAGCCGCTCGGCGTGGAAGCGGCGCAGGTAATCCGCCACCGTCTCGGCATTGACGTCCATGATCTCGGCCGACTTTCCGGCGGTGGCCGCGCCACTCTTGCGGCGATAGTCCTCGGCCACCTGGCGCCGGCTCGCCAATGATTTCCAGAGGAACAGCCGGGTCACCAGCGGGTTGCGGATGCGCCGGCGGAAGCGCTGGTAGGCGAGGTCATCGGTGCAAAGCAGGTCGCCGTGCATCAGCAGGACCGGCTGACCGTCGAGCTCCAGCAGGGTGGGGTCGCTCAGCAGGGTGCAGCCGGTGTCGCGGCAGAAGGCCCGCCCGATCAGGAAGTCCCGGTTGCCGTGCATGATGGCGCAGGCGGTGCCGGAGTCGCTGAGGGCACGCAGGGCGGCGCGGATCTCGGGATAGGGCGGGGTGTCGTCGTCGTCGCCGATCCAGGCGTCGAACAGGTCGCCCAAGATGTAGAGCCGCTGTGCTCGGCGAGCCCGACCGTCGAGGAAGCTCAGGAACAGCTGCACCGTCGCCGGGCGCTCGGGTGAGAGGTGCAGGTCGGAGATAAACAGGGTCTCGTCTTGGGAGTGCCGAGGGCCCAGGGTCGAGGGCCGAGGAGTCGTGTCGCTGACGGGTTGACTCGGGATCTGGGCCACGGGCACTCGGATCGGCGCGGCGTTAGGGGAGGATCTCGGCACGCTCGATGATCACGTCTTCGCGCGGCACGTCCTGGTGGCCGTGGCGACCGCCGGTGCTAACCTCCTTGATGCGATCCACCACGTCCATGCCCTCCGCCACGCGGCCGAAGACCGCGTAGCCCCAGCCGCGCGGATTCTTGCCTGTATGGTCCAGGAATGCGTTGTCCGCCACGTTGATGAAGAACTGAGCGGTGGCGGAATGGGGGTCCTGGGTGCGGGCCATGGAGATGGACCCGTTCACGTTGCGCAGGCCGTTGTCGGCCTCGTTTCTCACGGGGGCCGGGTCGGCTTTTTCGAGAACTTCTCGTCGAAGCCGCCACCCTGGATCATGAAGCCGTCGATCACACGATGGAACACCGTGCCATCGTAGTGGCCGTCGCGCACGTACTTCTCGAAATTGGCGCAGGTGACAGGGGCCTTTCGGTGTCCAGTTCGATCAGTATGTCGCCGAGGGTGGTCGTGCATGATCATGGGGGTCTCCCGTGGGTTCCCAAAGGTCTGTCCGCGGCAAGAAGCGGACGAAGTGACCGAGAACAGCATGAGCGCGCAACAGGGGACAGGCGGTCGAAGGCTGAGCTGCAACAAGAGAACCTCCAGGGGAAGCATGGCAATTCATCGATCATACGGGGCATGACCGGTGCTGCCCAGCCGCCAGAACTTGTAGCGTCACCCTCATCCGCTACCATGCGCGGATCGGCACGCCGCCCTCGATGACCTGCTCCAGCCGGACCCCTGGGAGTTGACCGCGATGCTCAAGATCTACAACACCCTGACCCGCGAGAAGGGCCTTCACCCCCATCGAGCCGGGCAAGGTCCGCATGTACGTGTGCGGCATGACGGTGTACGACTACTGCCACCTCGGGCCATGCGCGGGTGATGGTGGTGTTCGACGTGGTCCACCGCTACCTGCGGGCCGCGGGCTACGAGGTCACCTACGTGCGCAACATCACCGACATCGACGACAAGATCATCAAGCGCGCCGCCGAGAACGGCGAGCCCATCGGCGACCTGACCGGACGCTTCATCGCCGCCATGCACGAGGATGCCGCGGCGCTCGGCGTGCTGCCGCCCGACCATCGAGCCGCGCGCCACCGAGCACATGCCGGAGCATGCTGGCCATGATCCAGGCAGCTGATCGACAACGGCTACGCCTACGTGGCGGACAACGGCGACGTCTACTACTCGGTGCAGCGACTTTCCCGGCTACGGCAAGCTCTCCGGCAAGGACGCTCGACGACCTGCGCGCCGGCGCCCGGGTCGAGGTCGGCGAGGCCAAGCACGACCCGCTCGACTTCGCGCTGTGGAAGGCCGCCAAGCCGGGCGAGCCGCACTGGGATTCGCCCTGGGGGCCGGGCCGGCCGGGCTGGCACATCGAGTGCTCGGCGATGATCCACCGCGCTGCTCGGGCAACCATTTCGACATCCACGGCGGCGGCATGGATCTGCAGTTCCCCCACCACGAGAACGAGATCGCCCAGTCCGAGGGGGCGCACCGGCGAGCCAGCTTCGTCAACTACTGGATGCACAACGGCTTCGTGCGCGTCGACGACGAGAAGATGTCCAAGTCGCTGGGCAACTTCTTCACCATCCGCGAAGTCCTGGCGCGCTACGACCCGAGGAGGTGCGCTATTTCATCCTGACCAGCCATTACCGCAGCCCGCTGAATTACGACGACCAGCATCTGCAGAACGCCCGGGCGGCGCTGACGCGGCTCTACACGGCGCTGCGCGGTCTGCCCGCCGCCGAGCCCGGGGGCGGAGAGGCGTTTCGCGAGCGCTTCGACGCGGCGATGGACGACGACTTCAACACCCCCGAGGCCCTGGCGGTGCTTTTCGACCTGGCGCGCGAGATCAATCGGGTGCGGGAGAGTGATCCGACTCGGGCCGCTGCCTTGGGCGCCGAGCTGCGCGCCTTGGGGGGAGTGCTGGGCATTCTCCAGGACGACCCCGAGGCCTATCTGCGCGGAGAGGGGCTGGGGGCCCCCGATGGACTCAGCGACGCGGAAATCGAGGACCTCATCGAGCAACGGGTCGCCGCCCGTAAGGCGAAGAACTGGGCCGAGGCGGATCGCATACGCGACGCCCTCGGTGCGGCCAGCGTGGTGTTGGAGGACGGCCCCGCGGGTACGACGTGGCGGCGCGGATAGGTCGTGACGGTCATCGGTGTGTCGACCTTGTGGTGGCACGCTTGCCCCATAGGGGGTCCCACGCCAAACTCGAATCCCGAGACCGGGGTCCTCGAATGCTCGGGGGCGCGTCATGAAGGGGCCCAAGGACAGAGGATAAGGAAACAAGATCCCCGTGACCCCGACCAACGCCAAATCCCTTGAATCCTGGATCTGGGACGCCGCCTGCTCCATCCGCGGGGCCAAAGACGCGCCGAAATACAAGGACTACATCCTCCCGCTGATCTTCACAAAGCGCCTCTGCGATGTGTTCGACGATGAGTTGAACCGCATCGCCGCGGAGGTCGGCTCGCGCAGGTCGGCCTTCGCACTCGCCAAGGCCGACCACAAGCTGGTGCGCTTCTATCTGCCGCTGGTGCCGGATGACCCCGAGCAACCCGTCTGGTCCGTCATCCGCAAGCTCGCGGACAGAATCGGCGAAGGCGTCACCACCCAGATGCGCGCCATCGCTCGGGAAAACCCGCTGCTGCAGGGCATCATCGACCGCGTCGACTTCAACGCCACCACCCACGGCCAGCGCGACCTCGACGACGACCGCCTGTCCAATCTCATCGAAGCGATCAGCACCAAGCGCTTGGGCCTGGACGACGTCGAGGCCGACATCATCGGCAAGAGCTACGAATACCTGATCCGCAAGTTCGCCGAGGGCGGCGGCCAGAGCGCCGGCGAGTTTTACACCCCCGGCGAGGTCGGCGAGATCATGGCCCGGGTCCTCGCGCCCGAACCGGGCATGGAGGTCTACGACCCCACCTGCGGCTCCGGCGGGCTCCTGATCAAGTGCGAGCTAGAAATGGAGCGCGGGTTTTCCAACCCGCGAAATGGCGAGAAAGAAACGGGTTGGAAAACCCGTTCTCCTTTGAAACTGTTCGGCCAGGAGAACGTCCCCGAGACCTGGGCCATGGCCAACATGAACATGATCATCCACGACATGGAGGGTCAGATCGAGATCGGCGACACCTTCAAGAACCCCAAATTCCGCTGGCGCGGCAGGCTCCGCACCTTCGACCGCGTCGTCGCCAATCCCATGTGGAACCAGGACTGGTTCACCGAGGCCGACTACGACAACGACGAGCTCGACCGCTTCCCCGCCGGGGCCGGCTTCCCCGGCAAATCCTCCGCCGACTGGGGCTGGGTGCAGCACATGCACGCCAGCCTCAATGCCAACGGCCGCGCCGCCGTCGTCCTCGACACCGGCGCCGCCTCCCGCGGATCGGGCAATGCCGGCACCAACAAGGAAAAGACCGTCCGCCAGTGGTTCGTCGACCACGACCTGATCGAGAGCGTCCTCTACCTGCCCGAAAACCTCTTCTACAACACCACCGCCCCGGGCATCGTGCTGTTCCTGAACAAGGCCAAGCCCCAGGCCCGGCAGGGCAAGGTCTTCCTCGTCAACGCCAGCCAGGTCTTCGAAAAGGGCGACCCCAAGAACTTCATCCCGGACGAAGGCATCCAGCGCATCGCCGACACCCTCATCGGGTGGAAGGAAGAGGAAAAACTCAGCCGCATCGTCGATCACGCCGAGCTGAAGAAAAACGACTACAACATCTCCCCCAGCCGCTACATCCACACCAGCGACGCCGAGACCTACCGGCCGATCGCGGAGATCGTCGAGGAACTGAACGTCATCGAGGCCGAGGCGCGGGAGACGGACAAGGCCTTGCGGGAGATTCTGGAGAAGATCGGGGTATGAGCGATTGGAGGCACATCACCCTAGGCGACCTCGCCAAAGCGAACGGATGTACGATCCAGACCGGACCGTTCGGCAGCCAACTGCACAAACACGAATATCAACCTGAGGGCATCGGCGTAGTGAATCCGACGCACATGGCGGATCGGCGTGTTAGCCACATGTCGGTTCCGTGCGTCAGTCCCGAAGTAGCGCGCAGACTCTCGAAACATCAGGTTCGACCCGGCGATCTCTTGTTTGCACGGCGGGGAGAAATCGGGCGACACGCAATAATCACCGAATCCGAACGAGGCTGGCTTTGTGGGACGGGGTGCTTTCTCGTCCGCGTCAAAAGCCCCGAGAGCGATTCCACTTTCCTCTCCTTCTACCTCTCGACTGACCAATCCATCGCTTGGTTAAATCGCCATGCAGCTGGGGTGGTGATGCCGAACCTGAGCAACACAGTTCTGCAACGCGTCCCGGTAGCGTTCCCCCCACTCCCCGAGCAGAAGAAGATCGCGCACATCCTTTCGACGGTGCAGCGGGCGATCGAAGCGCAGGAGCGGATCATTCAGACCACCACCGAGCTGAAAAAGGCCCTCATGCACAAGCTCTTCACCGAAGGCCTCCGCAACGAACCCCAAAAACAAACCGAAATCGGCCCCGTCCCCGAAAGCTGGGAGGTGGTGTAGCTTTCGGATGTCTGCCGATTCCAGAGCGGAGGAACCCCCTCGAAGAAGAATCCGGAATTCTGGCAGGGAACTATTCCTTGGGTATCACCGAAGGACATGAAGCGTCCCCGACTCGATGACGTTACAGACCACATCTCTCAGGAAGCACTCGAAAGCGGAAGCAAACTCGCCCCCGCCGGTTCGGTCTTCGTGGTCGTGCGCGGAATGATCTTGGCAAAGACCGTGCCCGTCGCACTCGCAGAAGTGCCGATGGCAATCAATCAAGACATGAAGGCCATCGTTCCTGGCCCAAAGCTTCGCTCCGACTTCCTTCTCTACGCCCTCGAGACATTGCGGGACAACTTGTTCAAGAAGGTTGGGCGCTCGGGTCACGGAACGTGCACTCTGATGAGTCACGAGATTTCTGAATTCAAGATTCCACTGCCGGATTTAGAAACCCAGGACGAGGTCGCCACAGCGATTCAGAATCTTGAGAGAAAGAAGGAGCTTCACGAAGAGAAGCGCGCGCAACTCCAAGACCTCTTCCGCACCCTCCTTCACGAACTGATGACCGCGAAGACCCGCGTTCACGAGCTCGACCTACCAGGGCTGGATGCCTGACACCATGACGCGCCCCAGCGAGCACAAGACGGTCCAAGCCCGGATCCTCGAATACGCCGAGGCCATCGGCTGGACCTTCGTGTCCCGCGAGGAGGCCGAGGAAAGGAGGGCGGGTTTTCCAACCCGCCTTGGCCTGCCTCATGGCGGACAGGAATGTCCGCCCTCCGCTATCGCGGGCAGGAATGCCCGCGCTCCTTTGTCGCTCTTCTTCGACGACCTGCTCGACGCCAAGGTGCGGGAATTCAACCCGCGCTACGCCGAGGCCGAGGGCGCGTTGCTCGGGCAGTTCCGCCATCTCCACACCGACATCTACGGCAACCGGGAATTCGTCGAGCACCTGCGCAACCGGGGCAAGTTCTTCGACAGCTGCATAGATCTGCGTCATCCGCAGTCTAAACGACACACATGAGGCATTTTGGAAGACAAGCCATGAACAACACATTGATCGAAGCTGAACTTCCTGCGGAGCTTGCGGCTCAGGCCCGGGCATTCGTCGCGGAAGGCTGGGCGACGGACTTCAACGACCTGCTGGCGGAGGCGCTACGGCGATTTCTGGAGTCCCACGAAGCGTCGCTGACCGAATCCTTTATCAAAGAAGACGTAGAGTGGGGTCTGCGTGGACGAGACTGACCAGCGACCGCCGCTGGTCGTCTGCGACGCGGGCCCCCTCATTCACCTGGACGAACTGGCTTGCCTGGACCTGTTGGCGGACTTCCCGTCTGTCTTGGTGCCGGCGGAGGTCTGGCGCGAAGTGCAGCGGTACCGGCCGAGTGCGCTGGGTCAATCTGTTGTGACACTGCGCCAGCTCACGCCCACTCAACCCGTACCGCCCGCACTCGCCGCGATGGCCCGGCTCCTTGCCCTGCATGCAGGGGAAATGGAGGCCCTTCGGGTCGCGCTGGAGCATGATCCCGCCCTGCTGTTGACCGATGACACGGCGGCGCGCCTGGCAGCCCGCAATCTCTCGATCAGGGCGCATGGAACACTCGGCATTCTGCTGCGCGCAATCCGTCGCGGCCAGCGTTCGAAGGACGAGCTGATGGAGGTTCTGCGGGAACTGCCTCAAAAATCGACCCTGCACCTGAAGCGCAGTCTCCTGGACGAAGTGATCCGCGAAGCGGAAAGACTCCCCTGATACCAATGCCAACCCCCGGCGAGCACAAGACCGTTCAGTCCCGCATTCTGGAATACGCCCAGGCCATCGGGTGGACCTTTGTGTCCCGCGAGGAGGCCGAGCAACGGAGGGCGGGTTTTCCAACCCGCCTTGGCCTGCCTCATGGCGGACAGGAATGTCCGCCCTCCGCTATCGCGGGCAGGAATGCCCGCGCTCCTTTGTCGCTCTTCTTCGACGACCTGCTCGACGCCAAGGTGCGGGAGTTCAACCCGCGCTACGCCGAGGCCGAGGGCGCGTTGCTCGGGCAGTTCCGCCATCTCCACACCGACATCTACGGCAACCGGGAATTCGTCGAGCACCTGCGCAACCGGGGCAAGTTCTTCGACCACGAGGAGAAGCGCGAGCGCGACCTGATCCTGATCGATTACGAGCGACCCGGCGAACAACGTTTACGAAGTCACCGAGGAGTGGGCCTTTCACAACGGTCACTACGGCACGCGGGAGGATGTCGTCTTTCTCATCAACGGCATCCCGGTGCTGGTGATCGAGTGCAAGAACGCCAACAAGGACGAGGCGATTGCCCTGGGGGTGGACCAGATCCGCCGTTACCACCGCGAGACGCCCGAGCTGTTCGTGTCGCAGCAGCTCTTCACCGCCACCGACGCCATCGGCTTTTCCTACGGGGTGAGCTGGAACACGGTGCGGCGGAACATTTTCAATTGGAAGTTAACGGAGAGCGGGTTTTCCAACCCGCTGCATTCAGGCCATGGCGGACAGAAATGTCCGCCCTCCGTTGGAGCGCCCTCCTTTTTCAACCCCGATGGGGAGATCGATAAAACCATTCACCATCTTCCCCATTGGCAGCAGGGCGAGACATGGGTGTTCGTGACGTGGCGGCTGGGCGATTCATTGCCCAAGGCCAAGCTCGATCAGTGGAAGGAGGAGCGCGCGATCTGGCTTTCTCATCATCCCGAGCCTTGGGATGAGAAGACGGAGGAGGCGTATCACGACCGCTTTTCCCGGCAGATCGACGAGTGGCTGGATCAGGGAAGCGGGTCATGCGTCCTGAAAGACCCGGCAAACGCGCAAATCGTGGCGGACGCGCTTCGGCACTTTGATGGGGAGCGGTACGAGATCGCCTCGTTCGTGGTGATGCCGAATCATGTGCATGTGCTCTTTCGTCCCCTTTGGGAGCACGCCTTGCCGGAAATCTTGAAGTCGTGGAAGGGATTCACTTCACGGGAGATCAACAAGCGAATTGGGAAGACCGGGGCGCTTTGGCAGGATGAGTATTGGGATCGGTTGATCCGGAACGAGCGGCACTTTTACAAGGTGGCGGAGTATGTCCGGGAGAACCCGGTGAAGGCGAAATTGCAGGTGGGGGAGTTCATATTGGAGAGCGGATTTTCCAGTCCGCTGCCCCCAAGCATAGGCGGACAGGAATGTCCGCCCTCCGATACGCCCGGTCGGCTGGAGGCCAAGGTGAAGAGCTTCTGCGCCATCCCGCAGGTGCTCGCCTTCCTGAAGGACTACATCGTCTTTGCCGAGAAGGACGAGGAGCTGAACAAGTACATCCTGCGCCAGCACCAGACCGGCGCGGTGGACGCGACGGTCGGCCGCGCCCTCGATCCCATCCGCACCCGCGGCCTGATCTGGCACACCCAGGGCAGCGGCAAGACCTTCACGATGATCAAGGCGGCGGAGCGGCTCTTCCGAGCGCCGGAGGCGGACAAGCCGACGGTGCTGCTGATGATCGACCGCAACGAGCTGGAAGACCAGATGCTCAAGAACCTCGCGGCGCTCGGCCTGGGCAACCTGGAGCACGCCAGCAGCATCGCCCGGCTCAACCAGCTATTGCGCGACGACTACCGGGGCATCATCGTGACGATGATCCACAAGTTCCGCGACATGCCGGCGAACCTCAACACGCGCTCGAACATCTACGTGCTCATCGACGAGGCCCACCGCACCACCGGCGGCGATCTCGGCAACTTTCTGATGGCCGGTCTGCCGAACGCGACCTTCATCGGCTTCACCGGCACCCCGGTGGACAAGACCGTCTACGGCAAGGGCACCTTCAAGACCTTCGGCTGCGAGGACGACCAAGGGTACCTGCACAAGTATTCCATCGCCGACAGCATCGAGGACGGCACGACACTGCCGCTCTACTACCAGCTCGCCCCGAACGAGATGCTGGTCCCGCACGAGACGCTGGACAAGGAGTTCCTGTCGCTGGCCGAGGCCGAGGGGGTGGCGGACATCGAGGAGCTGAACAAGATCCTCGATCGGGCGGTGAACCTGAAGAACTTCCTCAAGGGCAAGGAGCGGATTCAGAAGGTGGCGCGATTCGTCGCCAGCCACTATCGCGAGAACGTCGAGCCGCTCGGCTACAAGGCCTTCCTCGTCGGCGTGGACCGCGAGGCCTGCGCCCACTACAAGCACGCGCTGGATCAGTTCCTGCCGCCAGAGTATTCCGAGGTCGTCTACACCGGCAGCAACAACGACTCGAAGCTGCTCAAGGAGTTCCATCTCGACCCGAAGCGGGAGCGGCAGATCCGCAAAAGCTTCGGCAAGCTCGACCAGCAGCCCAAGATCCTCATCGTCACCGAGAAGCTGCTCACCGGCTTCGACGCGCCGGTGCTCTACGCCATGTATCTCGACAAGCCGATGCGCGACCACACCCTGCTGCAGGCCATCGCCCGGGTGAACCGGCCCTATGAGAACGAGGCAGCAGAGATGGTG
>CAVOQO010000017.1:0-11401 GCA_963698355.1 uncultured Gammaproteobacteria bacterium
GGCAGAATGCGGCGGTACTGAGCGCGCTGCGCTCGGCGCGCTCGATCAGGCGCCGCCACTGCGCGCGGCTGCGCCGCACCCGCGCTCTCGGACTCGTGACCATGGGTGACTCCCGTCGTGATGCATGACGGGACCCATTCTCCGCACCTCGCGCGAGCCGGGAAGAACGTCGCTCAGTTGCCGGTTACGTCCTAAGGACGCCTGGAGTAGGCCCCGATGTACGCTGGGGAGCGCTTCAACAGCATCTCGCACCTGGTCGGCGCGGCACTCGCGCTGGTCGGTGTCGCCGTGCTCGTGACCTTCGCCGGATTGCAAGGTGGGGCGCTGCGGATCGTCAGCTTCAGTGTATACGGCGCCACCCTCTTCCTGCTCTATCTCTTCTCGACCCTTTACCACAGTCTGCGGGGATCGGCGAAACGGGTCTTTCAGGTACTCGACCATGACGCGATCTATCTGTTGATCGCGGGCACCTATACCCCGTTCAGCCTCCTGGTGCTGCAGGGGCGGACCGGCTGGTGGATGTTCGGTGCCGTTTGGACCCTGGCCGTTATCGGCATTCTCACCGACAGCCTTCCCCAGAAAGGCCGGCGTATCCTCCCGGTGGTCCTCTATCTCACGATGGGGTGGCTCATCCTCCTTGCCCTTTGCCCGCTGGTCGCCACCCTACCCCGGGCGGGTCTCCTTGGGCTCGTCGCGGGCGGGCTGTTCTACACTTTTGGTGTAATCTTCTACGCCCTCGACAGCCGCTTTCCCTGGGCGCACGGCGTTTGGCACATGTTCGTGTTAGCGGGCAGCATCAGCCACTATCTAACCATCCTGATTTATCTATAACCCGGGAAGAACAGTCAGCCTCCAGCCCTGGTTCAAGGCCCACCTGGGCGGCGGAGATTTCGGTGGTGGGCAACGAGGGCCTGGTCGACATCGCGCTGTTCATGGGCGGCGAGAGCACCACCGGGCGGGCGATCGTGCAGAGCGCCGGTCACGCCTACCGGCTGCTGGGGAAGCGCTTCAAGGACGAGGTCGCGCGCAACGGCGAGCGGCTGCACCTCATGCTGCACTACACCCAGGCACTGCTCACACAAATGGCCCAGACGGCGGTCTGCAACCGCCACCACACGATCAACCAGCAGTCGTGCCGCTGGCTCCTGCTCTCCCTGGACCGGCTAGCGGGCAACCAACTGACCATGACCCACGAGCTGATCGCCAACATGCTCGGGGTGCGCCGCGAAGGCGTTACCGAAGCCGCTGGCCGCCTGCACAAGCACGGCGTGATCGAATACCGCCGCGGACATATCACGGTGCTGAGCCGACCCAGACTCGAAGAACCGTGTTGCGAGTGTTACGCCGTCGTCAAGAACGAGACCGATCGCCTCCTTCCCTACACCCCCCAGCGCCCGATCGATTGAGGTCCCGAGCGCTGCCTTGGGCGCAGCACCAGCGCCGGATACCCGTCCGGGGACTGCCGCCAGCCGCGTCGCCCGGCAAACAGACCGTGGCGCGTCTGTTCATCGAGCTCATAGATTTTCTGTTTTTCGTTTGACGTTATTGCGCGAGCGTGCCGAGCTCGAAAAAGAGCCGCGCTATGTACGGTAGCGCCCATACGCAGCTCCCGGCCCGGTCTACATTTTAGGCATGACGGAGAGAAAGCGTCTCGGCGCAAGAAGTCTCCCTCGTTGAGTTCGCAGCAGGCGTTCCGTTCAGTGGGCGTCGGTGCAGTGGTTATCGCTTGCAGCTGCGTCGAGGGGTCGGAAGAATCATTTGACTATCAACAACTGGCAGGTGAAACAAATGAACTGGAATCAAATGCAGGGTAACTGGAAGCAATTTATGGGCAAGGCGAAGGACAAATGGGGCGATCTGACCGATGACGAGCTAACGCAGATCGCCGGAAAACGCGACGCCCTTCTCGGCTTTGTCCAGACGAAGTACGGGATCGCGCAAGAGGAAGCCGAACAGCAGATCAAGGATTGGGAGAAGGCCCATGAGGTCCAGGATTAGAAGTGGGCCCACTTCTGATCGTCGGTTGTGCTTCGCGATTCTGACTGGGACGCGAGGTACGGTCATGCCGCCCGCCAAACGGGCGGCACCTTCAGTGCAGACGAGCAAACGAGACATCCCATGAACATCGAGTTATCCAATGCCGTCGTAACACCGGCCATCGCCCTATTGGCTGGCATACTCATTCTGGTTGCGCCCAGATTTCTGAATTACTTTGTGGCCGTGTATCTGATCGTCGTCGGCATCGTTGGGCTCATTCCGCTGTTGCAGCGTTAGCGTGTCGCGGCGGCTACGATCGGCCCAGCCCTGGAATGAGCGCGTTGCATGTGCATGCCGGAGATCGCCGGAGATCGTTCGATAGATGCAAGAGGTGCCGTAAGGGAAGCCGGCAGCCATAGCGCAGGAGGCGTTTGACCTACTGGTTGTAACGGGAGAAAGAGCATGACACTCGGCACAATCCTACTCATCGTCCTAATCCTGTTCTTGGTCGGGGCGCTGCCAACCTGGTCGCATAGTCGTTCCTGGGGTTATGCCCCCAGCGGGGTGATCGGGCTGGTGCTGGTCGTCCTACTGATCCTGGTCCTATTGGGCCGGATCTGACCGAAGAGCGAGAAGGGGGCTTTCGCAGAGCGTCCTGTGCCTGATGGCGGAGCTCGCCGCAGGTGTCCAGGGCAAAGACGACGACGCCCGCGGCGGCAGGTGGCTTCGGGGTCCATCGTCGGCTTGTGGGCGCCGCGCACTTTCCCCGGTGCTCGGCGGGCCTCATATAACCGGTAGCAAGAGGAAATCAAATGAAGAGATTCATAGCGCTGTTGGTACTGGCGTCGATCGCTGGGTTGATCGGCTGTAACACGATTGAAGGAGCCGGCAAGGATATCGAACGCGGCGGCGAGGCCGTGAGCGAGACGGCGAAAGACGTCAAGCGGGACATGTGACCATCCGCACCAGTTCGAGAAGCGGTAGTCGCATGTTACCCATGGGTTTTGCTGCCGGTTCGGGTGTATTGACAGTCAAGCAAGCGCCGCAACCTTCACGATAGAAAGCCGATCAAGTAGCGGAGTCTTTGCGCGCCCAGGCCGGAAGCAGCCGTTTGCTACGAGCAGCAGGCTCCGTGAAGGGGCCGTGCACTCGCCTACCATAGGGGAAACCCTGGCGGCAGAACTAGAGGAGCGGATGCGGTTCTGATGGCGAATGCCGACCAGGACCAAACGGCCTCCCCACGAAGGTCAGGTAGCGACGTGGCGTGCCACCGGAATAATCTTCCGTTCGAGAAGGAGCAATCGATGGGTCTTTCTAGCCTGCATCGCTCAGTGCGCCGTGGAAGGCGCACTGAGATTTCCGGGCTAGCATATCCGAATCGTCGGCGCTCTATGACCGGATACTGCGGCGGATTCAGAAACACTTTGCCGCTCGGGTCGAGGTTCCTTTTGAGATCCGGTTGTGGGGCGATCGCGCCTACCGCTTTGGAGAAGGCGAGCCCGCGGTCGATATCATGGTCCGCGATCGCAACGGCCTGGCGGCCCTCGGTCGGTTGGATGAGCTGAGCATTTGCGAGGCCTATATGGCCGGCAGCCTGGACGTCGTGGGAGACATGCTGCAGTTCGTCGGTCTCCGGGGGCGTTGCGCGACAGTCATCCATTGGACTATCTGTGGCGTCGCATTGCACCCAGGCTCATCGGACGGTCCCGCCACCAACCGGCAGGCGATCGAGACGCACTATGAATTTGACAATGACTTTTATCTCAAATTTCTCGACGCGAGCCGGTGCTATTCGCAGGCGGTGTTCGAGCGCGATGACGAGGCACTGGAAACGGCCCAGTCCCGCAAGCTGAGCTTCGCTGTCGAGGCCTGCGGTCTGAAGCCGGGGGATCGCGTCCTCGATGTTGGCGGCGGGTGGGGCAGTTTCACGGAACATGCGGGCCGGCGCGGCATTGAGGTCACCGCCCTGACGATTTCCGACCAGTCGGAGCAGTTTCTGAAGGACTTGATTCAGCGCCTCCAGCTTCCCGCCCGGGTGCTGAACCAGGATTTCCTGATGTACGACTCGCCTGAGCCCTATGACGCGATCGTCATCCTCGGGGTGATGGAGCACTTGCCAGATTATCCCGCCATGCTGCGGCGACTCCACCAGTTGCTGAAAGCGGGTGGGCGCGTCTATCTCGACGCCAGCGCTTTCCGGGAAAAATACGTAAAGCCCACCTTCGTCTCACGCTATATCTTTCCGGGCGACCATTCCTACTTCTGCCTGCACGATTTCCTCGCCGCAGCGGCCAAGACGCCGCTGGACGTGCTGGCGGTCTACAACGACCGTCACAGCTACTACCTCACGTGCAAGGCCTGGGCCGAGAATCTAGAAGCCGCGCGGGATGAAATCATCCGCCGTTGGGGCGACGCGCTCTACCGGCGATTCCGGCTCTATCTCTGGGGATCGGCTTTCGCCTTTCTCAATCGAGGCTTGGAGGCTTACCGGGTGGTCCTGGAAAGACCTCAGTAAGTCTGAACCTACTGACGGGTACGTCGCTCCCAGGCAGGCGAAAAATGCTGTCAGCGCCCACGGGCCTACCGACAACGTTCTGGGGTCAGAAGAAGGCCGGGGGGGGTCAGCCTGTGATACAGAACGTGACCCGCTGATTTCGCCTAGGGAAATGGGCTGATCGAATACCGTCCTGGCATTTGATCAACGCGCAACTCGAAGACGCGGTCTCCGAGTCGCTCCATTTTCGTGCAATGCCCTGTCTGAAAACGGCAGGACATCCCTGCCCCGCGCGGGAAGCGCGAAAAATCAGCGCCCCAGACAACTCTTCGCCGCCGCCTGCTCCGACATCAGGGCATGGGCCCTCCGTTAAGCAGGGCTTGCCGTTTGGATGTTAGCAGCCGCTTCGGCGCGATTGGCGGCATCCATGCTGGCGCATGTCCGGTGGGTTTTGAGATCACTCAGAGCTCGGTCCACTCGGGGGCGCTCGGGGGGCCCCCACCTTGCGGACCACCCTGGGGGCCTCCCGTTGTCGGCTCGGAAGGCGCCGATGTTTCCTGTGCTGTTAGGGTAGGTGTAGCCAGGGTGCGGGCAACGATCGCAGCAGCGAGTATTGAGGTTTTCATCGTGATCTGTACTCCCGTGCACGCTTGCGAGGCCCAATGACCAAGTGCGACAGCAGTTGTGTCCATACGTAACCCTGTTCACCGTCCGTACGGCAGCGCACAGAGCCACTGTGCAGGCTGGACGGCGGGAACCGCCTGGTTACTGGCAATGTACGCCAGCAGACAGACGGCGACGCGGATTCTTCGTACCATGAAATTATCTGAGCCGATATGCGTGCAATGTCATGTTTCCAACGCGGCGCCCAGCGCGATGGTTGACAGCGGCGCCGTCTTGGCGAAGAGCACTGTGTACGTTTTCCGGTGCATCCCTCCTACGCCCACACATCGAGGTATCAATCATGAAATCAGTCGCGATCGTAAGCGCAGCCTTGGTTATGAGTGCATTGCTTGCAGCACTATCCGGCTGCGAGAGGCAGAAAGGCCCGGCAGAGGGCGCCGGCAAGGCAGTCGATAATGCGGTAGAACGCGCCGGCGAGCAGATAGAGAAAGCCGGCGACAACATCCAGGAAGCGACAACGCCTGGCGACAAGTAATCGGTGCGTTCCGGCATTCCGTCCGCCGGAACGACGGGATCCCGGCCGTCGAAGATGCTGATCTTGTTGACGGGCAACACCTCAGCGTCCCCCCGCGGAATGTCTCGAGCCTTGCGCAGCCGGTTACTCGTAAGCCGGCGGCGCACCCCGGACCGGGGAACGCCGACGACAACCCGGAATTGTTCTCAGTGAGACGCTCTCAGAGAGATGGCTCCAGTGCGTCGGTAGCGCGCGCCCCCCGCGTGTCCACGGAAATCACGCCGGCGGTCAGGCGGATCCCCGCGCCTTACCGGCCGGATCGGATCGGCGTCGTCCAGGGCGATCCCCGTGCTCTCGGGTACGCCTGAACCCGGAGGCCGTCGTTGAGGCACCCGCTCGGCACCAAGTCGACTCAGGTCCCCCTGGTCCTGTGCGACCTACTGAAGCGGTACCTATCGGGCCAGGTGTGCATGCCGGGTCTTTCAGACGGGCACTTCTGCAACGGGTGTGCGCGAACCTCAACAGCTAGGGAAACACTGATTTAATCCTCGACCCCACCGAAAGGGCGCGAGTGGTAGAATCGTGCATCGTCCGCCAGCCACAGCGAGTCTCCCGATGAAGCAGATCTCCTTTGCCGATGCTGAGTTTGCCGCCAAGAAGCGGGTGACGCGCCGGGAGCGCTGTTTGGGCGAGATGGAGCAGGTGGTTCCGTGGGCGGCGCTGCTGGCGGTGCTGGCACCGCACGACTTTCCTGGGGCTGAGGGACGGCGCGGGCGCCCCCCGATCGGCCTGGAGCGGATGCTGCGCATGTACTTTCTGCAGCAGTGGTTCGGGCTCTCCGACGAGGGGTTGGAGGATGCGATCTACGACTCGCAGGCCCTGCGTGGCTTCTTGGGGCTGGATCTGGGGCGCGAGGCGGTGCCGGATGCCACCACGCTGCTGGGGTTTCGCCATTTGCTCGAGGCGCAGGGGCTGACCGAGCGGATCTTTGAGACCGTCAACGCGGGGCTGCGTGCGCGCGGGTTGATGCTCGCCAAGGGCACCGTGACCGACGCCACGATCATCGCGGCGCCCCCCTCGACGAAGAACCGGGACAAGGCCCGCGATCCCGAGATGCACCAGACCAAGAAGGGCAACCAGTGGCACTTCGGGATGAAGGCCCACATCGGTGCGGATGCCGACTCGGGGCTGGTGCACAGTCTCACCTGCACCGCGGCCAACGTGGCCGACGTCAACGAGACCGAGCACCTGCTGCACGGCGCGGAGGAGGTGGTGTTTGCCGACGCCGGCTACATTGGCGCCGACAAGCGCGAGGCGCTCAAGGAGCGCCCGGTGAAGTGGCACATCGCCATGAAGCGGGGCCGCCTCAAGGCCATGGCCGAGGGACCGCTGAAAGACCTCACCCGCCGTGCCGAGCGGCTCAAGGCCCAGATCCGTGCCCGCGTCGAGCATCCCTTTCATGTGGTCAAGAACCTCTTCGGTCACCGCAAGGTTCGCTACAAGGGGCTGAAGAAGAACACCGCCCAGTGCTTCACCCTGTTCGCCCTGGCCAATCTGGTGATCGCCAAGAAGCACCTCTTGGCCTGATGCACCCAAGGTGCGCCCAGAGCCTAGACAACGGGCCGGGCAACCCATGAAATTGACCTCGGAGAAGCCCAAAACCGCCCATTCAACCAGTCCCTTTTGAAACAATGGCCCTCGGGGGCGACACAAGACTGGAAAACTCGCTTTGATCAGCGCTTCCCTAGCGCCAGGCAAGTGTCGGGCGCTCAACATTTGGGTGTTGCGAGTTCCTGCGTCCTCAATCCCGGCTCAATTTGGAACTCGAAGACCATGGCAACTGACTCACTCGCTCCAGAACTGCTTCGGGCGACGGACGCTTATTGGCGCGCCGCCAACTATCTGGCTGTCGGCCAGATCTATCTGTACGACAACCCCCTGCTGAAGCGACCGCTGACGCTGGCGGATGTGAAGCACATGCTGCTGGGACACTGGGGCACGACGCCGGGGCAGAACTTCATCTACGTGCACCTGAACCGGGTCATCAAGCAATACGACCTCGACATGATCTACGTTTCCGGCCCCGGGCACGGCGGCCCAGCCGTGGTGGGCAACACGTACCTGGAAGGCACCTACAGCGAGATCTATCCAAACATCAGCCAGGACGAAGCGGGTCTTCAGAAACTGTTCAAGCAGTTCTCGTTTCCTGGCGGCATTCCCAGCCACGCCTCGCCGGAATGTCCGGGTTCGATCCACGAGGGCGGTGAATTGGGCTACTCGCTCAGCCATGCGTTCGGCGCGGTGTTCGACAATCCCGATTTGGTCGTCGCCTGTGTCATTGGTGATGGCGAAGCGGAGACGGGGCCGTTGGCCACCGCGTGGCAGTCCAACAAATTTCTTGATCCGGTTACCGACGGGGCGGTGTTGCCGATCCTGCACCTGAATGGCTACAAGATCAGCAACCCGACCGTCCTTGCCCGCATCGAACCCGAGGACCTGGAGCAGTTTCTGCGCGGCTGCGGCTGGGCGCCTTACTTTGTCGAAGGCGATGAACCGGAAGCGATGCATCAACTCATGGCCGGTACGTTGGATACGGTCATCGAGGACATTCGGCAAATCCAGCGCCGTGCCCGCAACGACCGCGACACCACGCGGCCACGCTGGCCGATGATCGTCCTCAAGTCGCCCAAGGGCTGGACGGGCCCGAAGGTGGTCGATGGCCTGCAGGTCGAAGGCACTTTCCGTGCGCACCAGGTGCCGCTTCACCCAAGGGCGCATCCCAAACACCTCAAGCTGCTGGAAGACTGGCTCAGGAGCTACCGGCCCGAGGAACTGTTCGACGAGCAGGGCCGCCTGAAACCGGAGCTGGCCGAACTGGCACCCCAGGGCGAGCGACGCATGGGCGCGAATCCCCACGCCAACGGCGGCATGCTTCTGCGCGATCTGCGGATGCCGGATTTCCGCGACTACGCGGCGGCCGTGCCAGAGCCGGGCGCGCCCGGCATCGGCGACACCCATGTGCTCGGACCGTTCCTGCGCGACGTGGCGAAGCTGAACAATGAGCAGCGGAATTTCCGCGTCTTCGCCCCGGACGAGACACTCTCCAACGGCCTGGGGGCTCTGTTTGCAGTGACCCAGCGCCAGTGGGATGCCGCGACCCTGGCGAACGACGAATGGCTCGCCCCCACCGGACGGGTGATGGAAATGCTCAGCGAGCACCAATGCGAAGGGTGGTTGGAGGGGTACCTGCTCACCGGGCGCCACGGACTCTTCAACTGTTACGAGGCGTTCATCCACATCATCGATTCGATGTTCAACCAGCACGCCAAGTGGCTGAAGGTCACCGCGCACCTTCCGTGGCGGCGCAAGATCGCCTCGCTAAACTATCTGCTGACTTCACATGTCTGGCGCCAGGATCACAACGGCTTCACCCATCAGGATCCCGGCTTCGTCGACCACGTCGTGAACAAGAAGGCCGAGGTGGTGCGCGTTTACTTTCCGCCGGATGCCAACTGCCTGTTGTCGGTGATGGACCACTGCCTGCGCAGCCGCCATTACGTCAACGTCGTGGTCGCGGGCAAGCACCCAGCGCCGCAGTGGCTGACCATGGACGCCGCCGTCAAGCACTGCACCAAGGGCATCGGCATCTGGCAGTGGGCCAGCAACGACCAGGCAGTGGCGCCCGACGCGGTCATGGCCTGCTGTGGCGACGTGCCCACGCTGGAGACGCTGGCTGCCGTCTCCATCCTGCGCGAGCATCTGCCCGAGCTGAAAATCCGGGTGGTCAACGTCGTCGATTTGATGAAGCTGCAGCCGCCAAGCGAGCATCCGCATGGCCTGAGCGACATGGATTTCGACGAGCTCTTCACCAAGGACAAGCCGGTCATCTTCGCCTACCACGCCTACCCGTGGCTGATCCACCGGCTGACGTACCGGCGCACCAACCATGACAACTTCCATGTTCGCGGCTACAAGGAAGAGGGCACCATCACCACGCCCTTCGACATGACGGTGCTGAACGATCTGGATCGCTTCCATCTGGTGATGGACACCATCGACCGCCTGCCGCAGACCGGCGACCGGGGCATCTACCTGAAGCAGCAGCTCAAGGACAAGCTGATCGAGCACAGGCAGTACATCGACATGCACGGCCGGGATCTGCCCGAGATTCGCGACTGGAAATGGCAAGAACTCCCCCGATCGATCTCTGACAACCCCTTGCCCGGAGAATGACCATGGACATCACTGGAATTGGCGCCCTACTCATCCTGATCGCCGATGTCTACGCGATCGTGATGATCGTTCAAAGCTCTGCGAAGGATATTGAGAAGTTGCTCTGGTGCGTGGCGGTACTGATCCTGCCCCTGATCGGCCTCATCGTTTGGTACTTCGCAGGCCCCGGCCGGAAACCGTTCTAGGCGGCATGAGACCCGGCGGGACATGAGCAGGTTAAGGCAGCTTTTCAACGACGCGCGGTCAAGCTTTTGGTTTGTTCCGTCGCTGGCGGTGGTTGACGGTATCGTCGCCGCGCTGGCACTGATCGAGGCGGACGCCGTGTGGGGCGATCGTTGGCTCGCCCTGTGGCCGCGCCTCTTTGGGGTCGGGGCGGAGGGCGCGCGTCAGATGCTGTCCACCCTGGCCGGTTCGATGATGTCCGTCATGGGCATCACGTTCTCGATGACCTTGGTGGCGCTGGCCCTGGCCTCCAGCCAATACACCTCCCGCGTCCTGCGGAACTTCATGGGGAGCCGCGCGACCCAGGCGACGCTCGGGGCCTTCGCCGGCATCTTCGCCTATTGCCTCATCGTGCTGCGCTCGATTCGCGGCGGCGATGCGGGGTTTATCCCGAGCGGGGCGGTGCTTTTCGCGTTTGTGCTGGCGCTCGGAGGGGTCCTCGTGCTGGTCTTTTTCGTCCACCACATCGCCTCGTCGATCCAGGCCGTCAACATCATCGCGTCGGTCGCCCACGAGACCAACGCGGCTATGGATCGGGTATTTCCCGAGCTGCAGGGGCGCGAGCCCAACGGCGTCGAGGAGGCGATGGACGAACAGGTCCTCGAACCCCTGGATGAGCGGACGTGGTACGCCGTGCCGGCGCAGGTCAGCGGCTACATCCAGGGCGTGGATGAGGATGCGGTCCTAGACCTGGCGCGACACCACAGGACCATCGTGCGGATGGAGCGTGGCGTCGGCGCGTTCGCGGTCGAGGGAGCGGCGCTGGCATCGCTCGCCCTGACCTATCCGCCGGATCAGGGCACGATCGCCGACCTGAATCGGGCCTACAGCATCAGCCGCCATCGCACCATCGAATGGGACCCCGCCTTCGGTATCCGGCAGATCGTGGATATTGCGCTGAAGGCACTGTCGCCCGGGGTCAACGACACCTCGACGGCGGTGATGTGCGTGGATTACCTGACGGCGATCCTGGCTCGGTTGAGCGGCCGCTGCTACCCGCCATCGCATCGCTACGAGGGCGATGCCCTGCGTGTGATCGCCAGCGTTGCGACCTTTGAAGGTCTGTTGGCCGAGGCGTTTGATCAGATCCGCGGGAGCGCCGACGGCAATGTTGCGATCATCGCGCGCATGCTCGGCGCCATCGATACCCTTGGCAGCCTGACGGTCAACCCGACCCACAGGCGAGCGCTCGACGAGCAGGTGCAGTGGATCGCGGAGCTGGCCGATCGGACACTGCCCGCCCCACAGGATCGGGCGAGGATCGAGCGGCGACTGGATCATGTACGCGAGGCCCTAAAGGCCACACCTGCCGCGGGCGCCGTCGCGGAAGAGGAATA
>CAVOQO010000018.1:0-7003 GCA_963698355.1 uncultured Gammaproteobacteria bacterium
AGCTTCCGCCGACACATCCGCATCGTCGCCGGCGGCTACGCGATGCACGAGACGCTAAGGGGCATCGACCGGGCGGGGATCTCCTTCGCCCAGGCCGACCGGCGCCTGTTCCTCGCCGCCTTGCCTGGTTACAAAGCTCCGGTCGGGGCCCCAGACGAACCGAGCAACCAGGCCATGGTGCCCTGCAACCCAATGGACCTAAGCTCCAGGGGGTCCCCCCGATCAAGCTGGATGCGGGTCCAAAACGCACCGCCGCGGCGGTACAGGGTGCCCTCGCCAGTGTCCGGGTCCAGCAGCAGGTATTCCTCCAGAGACTGCAGGGACTGGTAGTTGACGCGCTTCTCGCCGTCGTCGTTGGCAGCGGTACGCGGCGAGAGGATTTCGACGATCAGCCTCGGGGCGGTCTCGTAGTAGGGCTCCGGCTCTGCCTCGACCGGGCCGCAGCAAACCCAGTGATCTGGTCCGATGAAGACCAGAAGTTTGTCGGACTCTGCGCCGAATTCCCGAAAGCCTGTCCAATCTGGACCAAGATCAGGTAGCGGCCTCGGCGGGGATCATCACTCTCGTGACAGACCTGGTGACCGACATGGAGGCGACCGGCGAACAGGCCCCAATCCCGATCGCGGATCGACGCTACTGCGGCAAGCTCCAGTTACGCACCGCGCCCGCCTCCACCGCCGCCTCCACCGCCGCCTTGCCCCGCGCGCCGCCGAAGCGAACGTCAGTCTGAACCGCATCGTCAACGATCAGCTCGACAAGGGCTGAGTGACGACACGGAAGCAATACTCGCCAGGACTTGATCCCGCGGGCGGGGAAGTCCCGGGCGCACAGGTATCGCACACGTATTGCGCGCTCCTTCCCTGCCTCTCTGTCCTTATTTATCCATTTCACCGGTTTTGACCGAGCTTTTTCGTTTAGTTTTGTGACTCCCATCTCGGTATCACGGCGCGTGGTTTGTCGCGTCTTTGTTGACGCCCGTCAGATTCTGGCCCTGGGACACATTGTGTCATTTCCACAATCAGCTTAAGGTTCCGCTCACGGACGCGCCACGGGTGCTCCGCATCACCCAAGACCTGATCCAGCACATGAACGGCGCGGGGCATCGGAGGCCATCCATGGGGCGCGGCGCTTCTCTTCTCGGTCCTTCTTTTCCCGGGGCCTTCCCTTTCACGCGGGACTCTGCGCTCGCGCCGATCACATCGGCTTGCGGCTTGGCCCGCCGGACGCCGGCTTGCCGTGCGGCCGCAACGGCGGATTCCAAAGGTGACGCCATCGACTTTGGCAACCCGCTGGGGACGCAAACTAGACGGAGAGAATAGATGACCAACCGGAAACACGGACGAGCGCTTCGCCTGGCACTCCTGGCTTCCATCACGTCCCTGACCGCGGGCCTCGCCCAGGCCGACACCTGGATCCCGGTCCACGGCGGCGCCCACACGGTGGACGGAACCCCGGTCTGCGCCATGGTCCTGGCAAACGGTCAGTACATGTTCTCGTGCGGCGGGGCCGGGGCCTACAGCCTCGACGTCCCGCTCGACGCCCAGGGTCAGATCACCCTGTTCGTCTTCGCCGACGGCTTCGCGCCCTATCGGGCCACCACCGGGCCCGGCAACTATCCGCTCGCGGTTCAGATGCTGACGGCGTCGGCCGGCGCCCCTCTGATCAACATGTCGCGCAGCGTCGAGTGCTCCGCCTTCCCCAACCGGGTCCGCATCAGCGGGACCATCGACTCCGCTGGCGGCGAACCGCTGTGCGCCATGGTCCTGTCCAACGGCGAGCACATGTTCTCCTGCGACGCGAGCCTAGGCCAATATGATCTCGACGTGCCCGTGGACCAGAACGGTCAGGTCACCGTATTCGGGTTCGCCGACGGCTTTCAGCCCTACCGAAACACGTTTAATGCTCCCGAATGCAAGGAGCCTGTCAGCCCGGACGGTATCGTGGAGGGCAGCCTCGGGCTGGGCCACGGAGTTTTTTTCAACAAGTTTCCGCCCCCGGATCCTCCAGAGGGTCATCCGGAGCTCGGGGAATGCCGGTTCAGCGTGTTGCCACATCTCGATCCCGGGGACATCGAGTATGACACCCCCCGTTTTTTCGATGCCGGACCGGCCTTGCAGGTGGTACGCGGCGACGGGCAAGCGCTGACCCTCGTGAGGTACGAAACGGCGTATTCCGTCGAGTATGCTCCCGAGGGGTCGGCTCCCGTTGACCCCGAGTTTTACCGGGGCGGTCAGTCCTACGTCTTCTCGGGCTCGGGGGGGCCAGACGTTGGCCCATTCGAGACACCGCCCGTCGTTGCACCACCTGCACTAGACCTTGTCTCCCCCACCGAGCCGGCCACCCCGCCCTTCATCCTGCATCACAACGTGGACCAACCGCTCCAGCTTGTCTGGAACGGCAATAACGGCGTCGGTGAGGTGGAGGCCCTGTTGGACGGCATTGGCTCAGCCGCCGGTTACCGAATCTGGTGTCGATTCATCGACGATGGCAACGCGGAGATGCCGAGCGCTCTGCTTGCGCAGGTGCGTGATGGGCTGAAGAAGGACCCGGGCGTCATGCCAAGCTCGCCGTTTTTCATGGAACGAGAGACGTTTCAGGAGTTCGAGTCGCCTGGCCTGCAATTGAATGTGTGGATCGGGACGGCTGCCATTTTCGGCATTCAACTGGAATGATAATTACGTCCATCGCTCGAAGGTTCTCGAAGCCCCAGGGTTCGACACTAGCGTATCCAATCCCCGGCTCATCGACGCCTGGCAATGCGCCGCACATCGAAGTAGTGACCATAAACAATGGAAGGGAAATGAAACAGCGAAGATTCGGAAGCTCCCACGGAATTACGCCACTGTCACTATTGATGCTCGCCACCTTCCCGGCATGGGCGGCGACCTGGTTACCGGTTACGGGCGACGTCCGCACCGAGACTGGGATCCCGGTTTGCGCCATGGTGCTCGCCAACGGCCAGTACATGTTCTCTTGCGGCGGCAACGGGGCCTATAGCCTCAATGTGCCGTTGGACGAGAAGGGACAGATCACCCTGTTCGCCTTTGCGGACGGTTTCGCCCCGTTCAGTGCTACGGTTGGGCCAAACAGTTTTCCCCTTCCGGTCCGAACGCATACCGCCGCCCCCGGTAGTCCGCTGATCAGCATGACCCGCGCCGTCGACTGCTCGGCTTCAGGCAGGGTGCGAGTTCACGGTGCGATCGATTCCGCCGATGGCCAGCCCCTGTGCGCCCTGGTGCTGGCCAACGGCCAGCACATGTTTTCCTGCGGCGCAAGCCAGGGCCGCTATGACCTCACCGTTCCGCTGGATAGCAACGACCAGGTAACCCTTTTCGGCTTTGCCGACGGCTTCCAGCCCTTCAGCAGTACCTTCAACGGGTCGACGTGCGACGAGGTCCGGTACTCGGCATTGAATGACACGGGAGTCACGTATTGTGCGGATTTATTCTCCAGCGACAGGTCCTGCCCAGTGAACCGCTTCCCGGGACAGGACGCTGAGCACGGACGCGATGTCACCCAAAACGACGACAGTGACGGCCAGGCCGGGTTCAGCTTCACGAAGCTGGACGCCGGGGTAACGACCTGCCCGCCGCCGCAACCGATTGGTCCTGCGTGCGCGACAACGTCACTGGACTGATCTGGGAAATCAAGACCGACGACGGCGGATTGCAGGACGTCAATAATACCTATACGTGGTATGAACCCAACGCGCTCATTAACGGCGGCGATCCGGGGGTCGCGAATGGCGGCGACTGCAGCGACATCGGTGCCTGTGACACCCGGGCATACGTTCAGGCCGTCAATGCACGTGTCCTTTGCGGCGCCTCAGACTGGAGGGTCCCGTCGCGGTCCGAGCTGCAATCGATCATAACTGCCAACCAAACGCCCTCGAGCGGTTCCTACCCGGGGCTCGACTGGGCGTATTTTCCCCTGAGTTCTTCGTATACCTACTGGACCTCGACTCCGTCGGCGGCTGATCCGCAGCGGGCATGGTATCTTGACGTTCACGGCTTCGCGGATTTTACCAATATCGGAAAGGACGACGATCTGAGGCTTCGGCTCGTGCGGAGCGAGCACTGAATTGGCCTCGCCCAGGTTGAACGACATTCGGGAGAACGCGATGACCAGCGGATTACTAAGAGGCGCCTTGGCACTACTGCTTTCCACTCTCTGCATTGCCCTCCCGGCACAGACCTGCCGCAACGACATTCGGGCCACCGCGCCGGACAGTCGCTATACCGATAACGGCGACGGCACCGTGACCGATGCCGCCACCGGCCTGATGTGGCAGCAGTGCCCTGAGGGTCTGTGGGGGGCCGGTTGTGCAATGGGCGCAGCCACGACCTTTATCGACTGGCAGGATGCACTGGAATTCGCCGCCGCGGCGGAACTGGCAGGCATATGGATTGGCGACTCCGAAACCGCACGGAGTTGGCCTCTCTTGTGGAACATCGCTGCATATGGCTGGTGATCAGCAGCAACTATTTCCTGAATTTACCGCTCGACGTCGAGGGAGCCTGAAGAGCTTCTGGTCTTTGCACCAACGACCGCTCCAGTCGGGGCCCGGTCGTTCGGTTCGGGCGCGGCGACGACCCTATCTCGCAAAGTAGAAGGGAAACGCATTCGTGCGTTCGTGCGCGGCGGCGAGTGATGATGCTCGGGGGTACTGTAGCAAGAGGCAATTGTTGGATAGGTGATCGTGGCTGGTTAGATCCCCTGGCGGCTTCAATTCTTTTCTTCCACGGTTCCTTCGGTGAAATGAAAAACTCAGACAGATAGGGAACACAGATGAAACAACTCACTCGCAGAATTCTTGGGCTTGCCGCTTACCTGGTGTCGGCGACGCCACTGCTCACACAGGCGGCGGACTGGGTGCCGATCAAGGGCAACGTCCGGCTCGCGGATGGCACGCCGATCTGCGCCATGGTGCTGGCCAACGGCCAGTATATGTTCTCCTGCGGGGGGGACGGGGCTTACAGCCTCAATGTCCCGCTGGATAACAAGGGTCAGGTGACACTGTTCGCCTTCGCCGACGGCTTTGCCCCGTTCCGGGTGACCGCCGGCCCGAACGCGGTTCCGTCCACCGTCCGGACCCGGACCGCGGACCGGCGCAGCCCGCAAATCGCCATGACCCGCGACGCCGAGTGTGGGGCCAACAACTGGGTGCGCATCAGCGGCGAGATCGAGTCTTTCGGCGGATCCCCCCTGTGCGCGATGGTGCTGGCCAATGGCCAGCACATGTTTACCTGCGGTGCGAGCAACGGCCGCTACGACCTTACGGTGCCGGCCGACGAGAACGGGAACATAACCGTTTTCGGCTTTGCAGACGGGTTCCAGCCGTATAGCGAGACGGTCACCGCCCCTCTATGTGATACTCGATTCGCGGTGATAGATGGTGTCGATTTAGCCTACCAATTCGCGGAAAAAACACACAGTGGAACACGCGCTTGCTTCTTAAGAGTGACAGCAAACAATACCAATTCGCGGCCGGTCCTGGTTAAATTGTGGGCCAACGTCTACGAGGCGCCGGGTATGCTGGCAGGAGCAGTGAATAGCGTACTCCAGGTAGGAGCAAGCGCCCAGTTGACTACAGAGTCGCTATGCTCGGCCGATACATGCGGATTCGATATTGGTTGTGACAACGTGTATGACTTCGATTTGCAACCATACCCGCTTTCTCTCGTGCTTTTCTTATGACACGGCACTCAGTAATGACTGGCACAGATAGACGAAATGGGGGGCGTACCACAAATTGCCTAGTCCGTGATACCGAGGGGGCGTCCGGACTCGAGACCATGACTCGTCGATGGCCTGCGGAGAGCGGCAGTTTGAAAATTGATTACTCCAAGAAGTGGCAACGCGCAACGAGATTAAGGTGGCAACGGTGAAAATGATGAACCCGGCAGTAGGAAGTCTTGCGGGTCTCGCGGTTGCGGTCGCTGTGTTCGCTCTGGCGCGCCCGCGCATGCGGCGGACTGGGTGCCGATCAAGGGCAAGGTTCGGCTCGCGGACGGCACGCCGATCTGCGCCATGGTGCTGGCCAACGGCCAGTACATGTTCTCCTGCGGCGGGGACGGCGCCTACAGCCTCAATGTGCCGCTGGATGACAAGGGACAGGTGACGCTGTTCGCCTTCGCCGACGGCTTCGCCCCCTTCCGGGTCACCGCCGCCCCGGCAGCGCTGCCGTCCACGGTCCGAACCAGAGACCGCGGGCCAGGGCAGCCCGCTGATCGCCATGACGCGCGAAGCCGAGTGCGGGGCCAACAACTGGGTGCGCATCAGCGGCGAGGTCGAGTCCTTCGGCGGCGACCCCCTGTGCGCGATGGTGCTGGCCAACGGCCAGCACATGTTCAGCTGCGGCGCGAGCCAGGGCCGCTATGACCTCACGGTGCCGGCGGACGAGAACGGGAACATCACCGTGTTTGGGTTCGCGGACGGTTTCCAGCCGTACAGCGAGACCTTCGTCGCGCCGGAGTGCGCGTGCGCTGCCTTTGATACGGCACCCATAGAGGCACCGCGACGTCCAACACGCCCTTCCCCCCCCGGCGTCACCTGTGGGACCGGCTATTTCGACGTCGACATCTCCGGAAATTCCGTGAATGGCTCGGGATCGGATAGCTGGGGAAGGTCTGATCCAATTCTCGGGAATGTAGACCCGGATGGCGCAATCGCGTTCGGACTCGCTGCCAGCATAGGGAATGTTGCGAATTTCAATGGCAAGGTAACGGGATCAACGATGAATGGCATCTGGTCCGACGCTCCTCGGTTGCCAAGGGTCGTGGTCGGGCTCCAAGCAGTAACAGGAAGGGTAATTGACGGCTATCCATAGGCGCCGGGGAAGGCCGATGAATCGGTGGCTCGCCGGCGGTTGAGGGTGCCCGACACGGGGGAGGAATCGCGGACGTACCGCAGAAACGCGCGCCCCGCCCGGCAACGCCATCGATCGGTTGGCTGTAACGCACCAACAAACTTAAGACGCACTGCCCATCCAACAGGCCCCAGC
>CAVOQO010000019.1:0-8520 GCA_963698355.1 uncultured Gammaproteobacteria bacterium
AATCTCATGTCCTTCGCTTGATTTTAGCGCCTGATCCAAGAAAGTACCCATTGTCTCCACTGCCGTTGCCCATGCATGCTGGATCCTTGTGCGAAGCTGTAGCTCAACGAATAGGCCGTTATACTCTGGCGCGTTAGGGTTGTTGTACTTATAGACGAGATGAATGCTTCTGTAGCCGGATGCCTTCGGTTCTGCCACGTAGTCTTTGCACGAAACCAATGAGTGTTTGAAGTGACTTTCTCGGTAATTATTCTCAAGTTGGCGAAGCGCGTCTACTGAGTTAACAACGGCACGCAACCCACCGAAATCTTGCATTCGATCAAGACTCATTGATGGGAATCGGCGCAGCTTTTTAAGAATAGACTCCATACGCTTTAAGCGCTGAGAAACCAGTGCTGTCGAATCAATGCCCCTCAGCTTGCTCCTTAGTGTCGCCTGAAACGTGTTTATTGGATATCCGTGACAAGACCTCCAGTTTTCGATAACTTGAAATGCCTGAGAAAAATCTTCGGGGGTCGAACTGGAAGCCAACAGTACCTGGCCCGCCCTCCTAACCTGTGATTTCGAATATTGTGGCGTGGGCCAAGACATGTGCTATTTGTCAATCGCTAACAGTTGAAATGGACTGACGTCCGCGTTGCTGGTGCTAAGCTTACGTCAGCCTAGCACACGACCGGGAGACTGCCATGGTTGCGTCCACCCCTTCGCCCGATGCCTCTGCGCTGCCTTGTCCCAACCGGCGGGAGGCCGGCCACCCCTCCGGATGGGACCGGTATCTGGAGTTGTTGGAGACGCACCGGGTACCCGCCAACCAGCGGCAATGGTATCTGCGACGTGCCGAGTCCTTCGTGGATGCGGTCCGCCCGATACGGATGGGGGAGGTTTCGGCAGAACAGGTCGCTGAGTTCTTTCTTCGGCAGGGTCGCGAGCAGCGGCTGTCCGAGTGGCAATTTCGCCAGATGGTGGATGCAGTGCAACTGCTGTTGGTTGATCTCGCGCACAGCCCGGTGGCCGGAACAGTCGATTGGGATTACTGGAAGGAGGCCGGAAAGGATCTGGCTCCGGATCATCCCACCATCGCGCGCCAGCTGCCACCGGAGCAGGCGGTGGAGTCCAGTGCACGGTTCGCGCGCTCGGCGGAGCGGCTGCCGGTACTGAAGACGCTGGCACGCACCCTGCGGGCCAAGCGCTACGCGATTCGCACCGAGCAGACCTATGTCGACTGGTGCCATCGGTTCCTGTTGTTTTCTCGCAAGGCTGCCGACGAGGACCTGGAGCCGCGTGATGTGGAGCGTTTTCTGGCGCATCTGGCGGCGGACCGCCAGGTGTCGGCAAGCACGCAGAACCAGGCGCTCAATGCCCTGGTGTTCTTCTTTCGGGAGGTCTTGCGGCGCCCCCTTCCGGAGATGCAGTTCGCTCGCGCACGGCGTCCAAGCCGGGTGCCTGTTGTCCTGACCCGGGAGGAGGTGCGGGCCCTGATCGGCGCGCTGGCCGGGACCTATGCCCTGATGGCGCGGCTGATGTACGGGACCGGCATGCGCCTGATGGAGTGTCTGCGTGTGCGCGTTGCCGACCTGGACTTCGGCAACGGACTGATCGTGGTGCGCGACGGCAAGGGCGGGAAGGATCGGGTGGTTCCGCTTCCCCGGCGCCTGGTGGAGCCCTTGGGGGAGCACCTCGAGCGGGTGCGGCGGTTGCACGAGGAGGATCTGACGGCTGGGGTCGGCGAGGTCTTTCTGCCGGATGCCCTGGCCCGCAAATATCCCAAGGCCCCTCGCGAGTGGGGTTGGCAGTGGGTCTTCCCGAGCGCGAAGCTGTCGGCGGACCCGAAGGGCGGGCGGGTGCGGCGGCACCATCTCAACGCGTCCGGTCTGCAGCGGGCGATCAAGGCGGCAGGGGCGCGGGCCGGGATCCCCAAGCGGGTCAACAGTCACTGTCTGAGGCACTCCTTCGCGACCCATCTGCTGGAGGCGGGCTACGACATCCGCACCGTGCAGGAGCTGCTGGGCCACGCGGACGTCTCCACCACCATGATCTACACGCATGTGCTCAATCGGCCCGGGGTGGTGCCGGTGCGCAGCCCCGTGGATGAGCTTTGAGGCCGACCGCGGGACGGCTGGTTGGCTGCCAAGGCGCGATTGCGGCTGGCCCTGCCCACGCATACCCCAGGGCCAGCCCAGGGTTTTCCGCCCGAGCTTCCGCCGACACATCCGCATTGTCGCCGGCGGCTACGCGATGCACGAGACGCTAAGGGGCATCGACCGGGCGGGGATCTCCTTCGCCCAGGCCGACCGGCGCCTGTTCATCGCCGCCTTACCGGGTTACAAAGCTCCGGTCCGGGCACCAGACGAACCGAGCAACCAGGCCATGGTGCCCTGCAACCCAATGGACCTAAGCTCCAGGGGGTCCCCCCGATCAAGCTGGATGCGGGTCCAAAACGCACCGCCGCGGCGGTACAGGGTGCCCTCGCCAGTGTCCGGGTCCAGCAGCAGGCATTCCTCCAGAAGACGGCAGGGACTGGTAGTTGACGCGCTTCTCGCCGTCGTCGTTGGCAGCGGTACGCGGCGCGAGGATTTCGACGATCAGCCTCGGGGCGGTCTCGTAGTAGGGGTCCGGCTCTGCCTCGACCGGGCCGCAGCAAACCATGACATCGGGATAGTAGTAGCGGCTTGCCGCCTCGACGCGCACCTTCATGTCGGATTGGTAGACGCGGCAGGGGCCAGCTTCCGAATTACCCAGCAGCCGCGCGACCCGGGTCGCCAGCAGGTTGTGTGCCCGGGAACCGGTCCACATGGCCACCAGCTCACCGTTAAGGTACTCATGGCGCTGGTCCGCGTCGCGCTCGCCGAGCAGATACTCCTCCTGGCTCAAATGGGGGACTCGGGTGGCGGTCGGCATTTGGGTGGCCTGGCCAAAGGAGTGCGAGCAACGCTAGGTTGGGGGCAGTGCGGTGTCAAGACGCAGCCGCACCAAGATCCCACGCAAGAGGGGTGGCACAACCGGTCCGAAATCGAAATCAGTGGCCGAGATGGAGCCGCACCGAGGTCCAGTTCAGCGTCGACGGCGATCAGCTCACCGGATCGACCACCATACTTGGGGTGATCAATGTTCGATCGATGCACGGCCCCAATCCCGATCGCCGACCGACACTATTCGGAGCAAGTTACAGGTACGCACCGCCGGACCTCCACCGCCGCCTTCGCCTGCGCGCCGCCGAAGCGAACGTCAGTCTGAACCGCATCGTCAACGATCAGCTCGACAAGGGCTGAGTGACGACACGGAAGCAATACTCGCCAGGACTTGATCCCGCGGGCGGGGAAGTCCCGGGGCGCACAGGTATCGCACACGTATTGCGCGCTCCTTCCCTGCCTCTCTGTCCTTTTTTATCCATTTCACCGGTTTTGACCGAGCTTTTTCGTTTAGTTTTGTGACTCCCATCTCGGTATCACGGCGCATGGTTTGTCGCGTCTTTGTTGACGCCCGTCAGATTCTGGCCCTGGGACACGTTGTGTCATTTCCACAATCAGCTTAAGGTTCCGCTCACGGACGCCCCACGGGTGCTCCGCATCACCCAAGACCTGATCCAGCACATCAACGGCGCGGGGCATCGGAGGCCATCCATGGGGCGCGGCGCTTGTCTTCTCGGGCCTTCTTTTCCCGGGGCCTTCCCTTTCACGCGCGACTCTGCGCTCGCGCCGGTCACATCGGCTTGCGGCTTGCCGTGCGTCCGCAACGGCGGATTCCAAACGTGACGCCATCGCCTTTGGCAACCCGCTGGGGACGCAAACTAGACGGAGAGAATAGATGACCAACCGGAAACACGGACGAGCGCTTCGCCTGGCACTCCTGGCTTCCATCACGTCCCTGACCGCGGGCCTCGCCCAGGCCGACACCTGGGTCCCGGTCCACGGCGGCGCCCACACGGCGGATGGAACCCCGGTCTGCGCTATGGTCCTGGCAAACGGGCAGTACATGTTCTCCTGCGGCGGGGCCGGGGCCTACAGCCTCGACGTCCCCCTCGACGCCCAGGGTCAGATCACCCTGTTCGTCTTCGCCGACGGCTTCGCGCCCTATCGGGCCACCACCCGGCCCGGCAATTATCCGCTCGCGGTGCAGATGCTGACGGCGTCGGCCGGCGCCCCGCTGATCAACATGTCGCGCAGTGTCGAGTGCTCCGCCTTCCCCAATCGGGTCCACATCAGCGGCACCATCGACTCCGCTGCCGGTGAGCCGCTGTGCGCCATGGTCCTGTCCAACGGCGAGCACATGTTCTCCTGCGACGCGAGCCTGGGTCAGTACGATCTCGACGTCCCCGTGGACCAGAATGGTCAGGTCACCGTATTCGGGTTCGCCGACGGCTTTCAGCCTTACCGAAACACGTTTACGGCTCCCAAATGCAAGGAGCCTGTCGGCCCGGACGGTATCGTGGAGGGCAGCCTCTCGCTGTTACGTTCGGCCACAAATGTCATCGCGATGGGCAGCTTCTCGAGGCAAGTTCCGCCACCAGATTTGACGGTTCAATACCCGCAACTCGAAGAATGTCTCTTTAGCGAGACCCCCCCCTTCGATCCCGAAGATCCCCCGAGTCCTCATCTTCAACCGTTCGATGCCGGGCCAGCCTTACAGTTGGTGCGCGGCGACGGGCAAGCGCTGACCCTGGCGCGGCAATACCACTCACTACTTGACGATATTAGTATCGCGTATTACCCCGAGGGGGGGATTTCTGTTGACCCCGAGTTTTACCAAGGCGGCCAGTCCTATGTCTTATCGGGCTCGGGGGGTCCGGATGTTGGCCCATTCGAGACACCGCCCGTCGTTGCGCCACCGGCACTCGATCTTGTCTCCCCCACCGAGCCGGCCCCGCCGCCCTTCATCCTGCATCACAGCGCGGACCAACCGCTCCAGCTTCTCTGGAACGGCAATAACGGCGTCGGTGAGGTGGAGGTCCTGTTGGACGGAATTGGTTCCGCCGCCGTTTACCGAATCTGGTGCCGCTTCATCGACGATGGCAACGCGGAGATACCGAGCGCTCTGCTCGCGCAGGTGCGTGATGGACTGAAGAAGGACCCTAGCGTCCTGCCAAGCTCGCCGTTTTTCATCAAACGAGAAACGTTTCAGAGGTTCGAGTCGCCCGGTCTGAAATTGCACGTGTGGATCGAGACGAGCGCCACTGTCAGCGTTCACTTGGAATGACTGGATTCCAATAGTAAGGTGCGACACGCCTGTGCGTGGCGGCGAGATGAATTGCCTGGAGGTAATCGTAGCAAGAGGCAAATTGTTGGATAGGCGATCGTGGCTGGTCAGATCCCCTGGCGGCTTGCAATTCTTTTCTTCCACGGGTCCTTCGGTGAAATGAAACACTCAGACAGATAGGGAACACAGATGAAACAACTCACTCGCAGAATTCTTGGGCTTGCCGCTTACCTGGTGTCGGTGACGCCACTGCTGACACAGGCGGCAAACTGGGTGCCGATTCAAGGCAATGTCCGGCTCGCCGACGGCACACCGGTCTGTGCCATGGTGCTGGCCAACGGCCAGTACATGTTCTCCTGCGCCGGGGCCGGCGCCTATAGCCTCAATGTGCCGCTCGATGACAAGGGCCAGGTGACGCTCTTCGCCTTCGCCGACGGCTTCGCCCCCTTCAGCGTCACCGCCGCCCCGGCGGCGCTTCCATCCTCGGTCCGCACCCAGACCGCCGCGCCCAACAGCCCACTGATCGCCATGACCCGCGACGTGGAGTGCGGGGCCAACAACTGGGTACGCGTCAGCGGCGAGATCGAGTCCTTCGGCGGGGCCCCCTTGTGCGCCATGGTGCTGTCCAATGGCCAGCACATGTTCTCCTGCGGCGCCAGCCAGGGCCGCTACGACCTCACGGTGCCGGCCGACGAGAACGGGAACATAACCGTGTTCGGCTTTGCGGACGGGTTCCAGCCCTACAGCGAGACCTTTGTCGCGCCGGCATGCGATGTTCGGTATGCCACGGCGGATGGCGTCCAGTTTGAGTACCGACTCGTCGACAAAGTTTTCTGCGAATTAGAAGTCACGGCAACAAATACCACTTCCCTGAAAAAGGATTGCCAGCTCAAAATCGACGCATATGATTCAGCCGGGCGTTACTTGGCGTGGGCATGGACAGGCCTGAAGTTGCTTCCGGGTATAACGGATACGGCCAATGAAGTCTTAATTACATCTGGCGTAGAGTTAGTTTCACGTTGTGACGCCGTTGGTAGTTGGGAGTTGAGTGAAGATCCCTCTTTCGACCCTTTCGGAGGAATGCCGCTTTGCCTCGACGGCTTCTGATTGCTAGCGAGGCTTCGCCTCAGACCGACAAGTCGTGGGGATGGCCCCGGTTGATCGAACGAAGCGTCTAAGCTTCGGATGTCACCGCCTTGGCGGTGGGAGGACTCGAGGTCCAAGCGTCAACCGGGGCCACTGACCATGATAGAGCACACGGTGGGGGATCTGCTCGCGGACAAGGTCGAGCTGGACGTCGAGGGCATCGACCGGATCTACCTCAACGCTATCAGCCCAGGTTGCAGACGGGTGGTGGGGTGGTCGGTTTTTTTCGCGAGCATCGCGGGGCGGTGGTGGCCTCGACGACGCTGATGGCGCCGATGAGCCAGGCGTTCGTCGCCGACATTCATCGCTTCGCCAAACGCGAAGGGATTGAGATCGTGCATTTTCAACGGGGACAGCGCAAGGATGAGTAAACCCAACGCCGGCTCAAGCAGTTCCAGGCTGAAGAAGGCGTGCTCTACATCGGCGTGGCCCAGGAGAAGTTCGCCGGCTTCCGGGTGATGAAGAAGATCAGCGCACACACGGGTAGCGCCTTTCCCTGGCTATACCGTTCCACCGTGATGTGCAACCAGTACTACTTCTACGTGATCGATGCGGACTTCGGACCCCTGTTCATCAAGTTCTCGTCCTACTACCCCTACACGGACCGCATCTGTCTCAACGGCCATGAGTACGCCAAACGTCAGTTGGAGAAAGCCGGCATCGTTTACGAGGCGCTCGACAACGGCATCCGCCGCTGTGAGGACCCCCAGCGCCTGCAACAGATCCTCGATGGCCTCGATGAGGTCGGCATCGAGGCGGTGGTGCGCAAGTGGTTCGCCCGCCTACCACACCCCTTTACCGCCGCCGATCGGGCGGCAGGCTACCGCTATGAGCTCTCCATCCTGCAGGCGGAGTTTGCCCGTACGCAGGTGTTCGACCGCCCACTCGCGGGGCGCCACCTGTTTGAGGAGATCATCCGCGAGAATCTCGATCTGGGCCGCCCCGAGCAGGTCAGCTTGATCTTCGAGCGACGCATTACCAAACGCACACCGGGACGCTTCGCGACCCGCATCATCCCCAAGGGGTGACCCCCTCGCTTTTCGAGCCGGGAAAGCCATCGTGCTTGCGGTTGCGAGAAATAGGGGACGTACCACGGAATCGCGCTCCCTGGCCCGGCAATGCCATTGATCAGCTGGCAAGCAGCGACTTGAAGTCTCCGATGCGGGAGCGGTAACGCACCAACAAACGAATAGGGGAAACAATAAACCACAGAACAATTAGACGTCTGACAGGAATCGCGGCGTCGACCGCCATGCTCGCTCTCTCGGCGCTGCCGGCACGGGCCGCAGACTGGGTGCCCATTCAAGGCAATGTCCGGCTTGCCGACGGCACACCGATCTGCGCCATGGTTCTGGCCAACGGCCAGTACATGTTCTCCTGCGCCGGGACCGGCGCCTACAGCCTCAATGTGCCACTCGATGACAAGGGTCAGGTGACGCTGTTCGCCTTCGCCGACGGCTTCGCGCCCTTCAGCGTCACCGCCGCCCCGGCGGCGCTTCCGTCCGCAGTCCGCACCCAGACCGCCGCGCCCAACAGCCCGCTGATCGCCATGACCCGCGACGTCGAGTGCGGGGCCAACAACTGGGTACACGTCAGCGGCGAGATCGAGTCCTTCGGCGGGGACCCCTTGTGCGCCATGGTGCTTTCCAACGGCCAGCACATGTTCTCCTGCGGGGCCAGCCAGGGCCGCTACGACCTCACGGTGCCGGCGGACGAGAATGGAAATGTCACCGTCTTTGGCTTCGCCGATGGTTTTCAGCCCTACAGCGAGACCTTTGTCGCGGCCGAATGCGCATTTGATACCTTCGACGGCACCTATAGAGGCACCGCGACTTCCAATACGCCCTTTCCACCCGGGGTCACCTGCGGGACCGGGTATTTCGACGTCGACATCACCGGAAATTCCGTGAATGGCTCGGGATCGGATAGCTGGGGAAGGTCTTATTCAATTCTCGGGAATGTAGACCCGGATGGCGCAATTGCGTTCGGACTCGCTGCCAGCATAGGAAACGTTGCGGATTTCAATGGCAATGTAACGGGATCAACGATGAATGGCATCTGGTCCGACGTCTTCGGTTGCCAAGGGTCTTGGTCGGGCTCCAAGCAGTAACAGGCTATCCAGGCGCCAGGAAGGCCGATCAATCGGTGGTTCGCCGGCGGTTGAGGGTGCCCGACACGGCC
>CAVOQO010000020.1:0-9043 GCA_963698355.1 uncultured Gammaproteobacteria bacterium
ACGGGCACACCTCAGAGCCCTGGCTCTGGGCGGCGGGTGACGCGGTGGAGGGTCCGGACGTTATCCATGCAGTTGCCGCGGGCCACAGGGCTGCGGCGAGCATGATGGCGAGCTTTGGTGATCGTAACATCGAGGCCACTTAAGCGGGATTTCGGCCCGCTCGCGAGAGAGGGTCGGCGCGTTTAAGGCGGCCCCCATAGTGCTTCCCACGATATTCGGTCATGAGCTTCTCAGAATGACCCAGCTCTCCAACGCCGACCTTTCCCGCACTGCGCTACCGGCACGCGGTAGAGGTGTCCAGACACGACCCGACACGGGCGATTAGGGCATATCGCTGGGTGTCCGCTCCGCGCCCTCGAACTGCCACTCGACCTTTGCCTGTTCCATGACGGCTCTACGCGCATTGCTGTCGCTCGCGGTCACGCTCCGGATTGACCGGTTACAACCCGAAGCGGTCCGTGGGTATGAGTTCCCGTGCGGCAGCGATGAAACTGCAAGCAGCCTGTCGCCCCGCCCCAAAGAATTCAGAAAATCTGAACCCTGACCCCTGGTCTATTGTTACCGTCCACTGGACGCGCGTGGATGGGTGCCGGACTCGCGTTGGCCGCGCACATGCCTTCCCAATTCTGGTCGTAAGCCTTGACGTGGTATCGCGACGCGGCGGGGGCGGCGCGCGGCAGACTTCCGTCTGGCGTGGCGAACGCTTCTGCGCTCTCGCGCCACCAAAGAGTTCAGCAAAAGCTCCGTTGAGCCTAAAAGGAGCAGTTGGACCTTGCCCTGCATGAGGTAAGCCGCTGAAATAGCGCAGCAAGGAGGCACATATGAACAAGCAGAACCGTCACCCAGCGGGTGAGAGCGAAAGCACCGCGTTGGTGCCCTACTCGGGCCCGGTGCCGGTGGATACCTTTGGGGGCAGAGTCCACGTCGAGTGGGACCCCCAGGCCGCAGTCACCCCGCTCGGACAGTTGCCGTTCTTCACCGAATTTCTCCAGGTGAGCGGACTCTTCGATCCCTGGGTGGAGAGCTGCCCGCTGTTGCTCACCAGCCCCAATGCGCCGAGCAAGCGAGATGTATTGGGCACCGCGGTTCTGGCGATTCTATCTGGCCATCAGCGCTACGCCCACATCAGCGCCTTGCGGGGCGACACCGTCAATCCCCCATTATTCGGGATGAGCCAGGTGATGAGCGAGGATTCGGTGCGGGGCAATCTGGGCAAGATGGACGAGACCCAAGGCGTCACCTGGCTGCAGGATCATCTCGGCTATTGTGTCAGGCCACTCCTGGGCGAGCCATGGATCCTCGATACCGACGTGACCGTCAAACCGCTCTATGGCCACCAGGAAGGGGCGGTCAAGGGGTATAACCCGCACAAGCCGGGTCGGCCCTCGCATACCTACCACACCTATTTCATCGCCAACCTGCGCTTGGTATTGGACGTGGAGGTGCAAGCCGGTAATCAAACGGCGTCCAAGTACAGCTCGCCTGGTTTGTGGGAGTTGCTCGGGCGCCTGCCGCGGGCACACTGGCCGGTGGCGATTCGCGGCGATCGCGACTGGGGCACGCAGGCCAACATGGCGCGCGCCGAGCAAGAAGACCTGCCTTATCTGTTCAAGCTGCGCATGACCAAAGGGGTTAAGAAGCTCGTCGAACGCCTGATGGGCGGCGCCCAATGGAGCGAGGCCGGCCAGGGCTGGCAGGGGGCCGAGACCCCGTTGCGCCTGTCGGGCTGGAGCCGGGCACGCCGCGCCATCGTGTTGCGAAGGCAAATCAAAGCCGATCTGGCCGTGGTCGACAAGAGCAACCCCGACCAATTGCGTCTGAGCTTCGCCGAGCTCACCGATGACACCATCGTCTACGAATACGCCGTCTTGGTGACCTCGCTGCCGGGGGAAATCCTCTCCATCGCCCAGCTCTACCGCGACCGCGCCGACGCCGAAAATCCCTTTGACGAACTCAAGAACCATTGGGGATGGGGTGGCTTTACCACCCAAGACATCAAACGCTGCCGCTTTATGGCGCGGATCACCGCGTTGACCTACAACTGGTGGAGCCTGTTCGTACGTCTGGCCGATCCTCGTCAGCATACCGAGGCCATCACCAGTCGCCCGCTCCTGCTGCACGCCCCCGCCCGCCTCACCCGCCATAGCGGCCAGACCCGCATCACCATCAGTCACCCGCATGCCGAAGCCGCTTGGGTGGAAAGCGCTTGCCGCGACATCGCCGCCTTCTTCAAAACCCTGCGCCAAACTGCGGAGCAGTTGACGCCCCTGCAACGCTGGTACCGCGTGCTCTCGCGGGCCCTGGTGAAGTACCTCAATGGCCGCGAATTGCACCCGCCGCCCGGTTTGCCGGCCCCGGCATAGCCGGAGTTTCGTCGCCGCGGGTACCCGCACGTGGGTTGGAAACGGCCCGCGATGGGCGCGTACTGCTCTTTTTAGGTTGAGCGGCCCTTTGGTCAGGAGCGGGAGGCAAATCTTGTTGCGCCAGCACGTCGTTGGCGCAACGCGTAGTTGGCCCGCAACTTTTGGGTCGCGGAGCGAGCGCATTCAGCGAAGACCGCCGCGGTCGTCGAAGCCAGTGTCGTCGGTGCTGGAAATGGTTCCGCCGGAGTCGTCGATGCCGCCAGTGGAGAGGCCCTTAACGCCGGTGAAGGTTGCATTCACTCCGTCCACGTTGACGGCTATGCCCGTCCAAACCTGGTTGTGGTCCGTTTCCAGAAAGGAGTGAAGGAGATTGATTCTCCCAGCTTGCGTGTCCACGAAGCCGCTGACGCGGCACACGTTATTGACTGAGAGTAGGCCACCAGTTGTTAAATACGAGGCTCCGCCCTCGTCTTCACAGACGCGGTTCGCTGCCACCTTTCCGCTCCCTTCAATGACCTCTACGGTGCACTTGGTCCAGGTCGCGGGCGCGCCTGGCCCAGCCCACATGTAGATGCGCCATGCACCGTTAAGGTCGGACAGCAGGCAGGTCGCGTAAGCGCCGCTATTTGCGGTCACGAACAGGACGCAAGTCGCCAGCACAGATCCCCAACTCTTCATTTGTGATCCTCCGATAGACAAAAAGGTAAGCGGTGACCGCTTGTGAAAGTGATCGTCTCCTCGACCATTCCGACGCGCACAGGGCGCCTGCGAGCAGCGAGCGGTTGATACCTGCGGAGGAGACCGATCACAACCACGTAAACGAGGAACCTGGCGGTTTTATTCCACGTCCTCGTAAACGGGCACCTGCTGCGCGTCGACCAAGCCTTCTGCCGCGACCGCCGCTGGCGCAAGCGTCAGGGACGCTGCCTAGGCGTGGTTCGCGCTCAGGAGGCCAATCTGCTGGTGGTGGAGATGCTGGCGAAATCTTCACCCCGCCAGCCCCGCTCGGTTGCGTTCGCCCACCACAACAAATGGCTGATCTACGGCCAGCTGCTGCAAGCGGCCGCTGAGGGGCTGCTCACGACCGCCGCCGACGCGAAAGGCGCTTCGGCGCCCCGATATGACTGAGGGCGATGTTCCATTCCCAGGGCTCGGCCTTCACCTCGGGAACCTCAGCACCGCCTGTCACGCCGGCGAACTGTCGAAAGCGTACGCGTAGCGCTGTCGCTCTTTTTTCCGGCACCGCCCCGGGGCGGAACCCAGCCATCCGCCGGGGACCTGCGGGCCGTCTTGCGCCGATGGAATAAAGAAGCACAACTGTGTGTTTGAGTAAGTAAAACGGCATGCGAGCTGCGCCGATTCCGTATGGTCTGCACGGCACGTGAGCGGTAGAACAATGCCTTGACGAGGAGGCGGCATGGCGATGACCCATGGGATTGACGTCGATCTGCTTACTTCACAGATACCGCGGTTACGGCGCTACGCGCGCGCCCTGACGAAGAACTCCCAGGCGGCGGACGACCTGGTGCAGGACTGTCTCGAACGAGCCTGGCGCAAGGCCGACCGCTGGGAAACTGGGACTGATCTTCGCGCCTGGCTCTTTACAGTGATGCACAATGTCTACGTCAATGGGCTGAGACGCAACCGACCGGAGACCCAGCCAATGGAGCACACCGACTACGCAGATCCGAGGCCGCAATCCGCGGACGCCGGACTTGCGCTCCGCGACCTGGAGCAAGGTCTGGCGCAATTGTCCCCGGACCAACGCGAGGTACTCCTTCTTGTCTGCCTGGAGGAGATGACTTACGAGCAGGTGGCGATTGTGATCGGTGTCCCTATCGGCACCGTGATGTCCCGCCTGCATCGGGCGCGGGAGCGGATGCGCACCTTCATGATGGGTGAGCAGCGACCCGCCATTCGGAGGGTGAAGTAATGAACGAGAGGCTGACCCCTGAGCTTGAAGATCTGCACGCTTACGTGGACGGACAGCTAACCGCGGATGCGCAGCAGCGCGTGGAGGCGCGCCTCGCCACAGACCCGCAGGCGCGGCGCCAGGTCGACGATTACGCGGCGATCCGTGACGGTCTGCGGGCACTCTACGGGCCCGTTGCGGACGAGCCGGTGCCCGCCAATCTTACGCGTCCCCGGCGCTCCTGGAAGTGGCAGCGACCTGTGGCGGCCATAGCCGCGAGCCTCGTGCTCCTGGTCGCCGGCGGCTTCATCGGCGTGCAGTTGGAGCGCAGCCACCTGACATCCATCGCGGGCCCCCCATCCGTTGTGCGGGAGGCGGCCATGGCCTATGCGGTCTATACGCCCGAGGTCCGTCACCCGGTGGAGGTCCCCGGGGGACAGGAGCAGCACCTGGTGACTTGGCTCACCAAGCGCATGGGGGTGGAGGTCCGGGCCCCGCAGCTGGCTAGTCTGGGCTTCGCGCTGGTCGGGGGACGACTGCTCTCCAGTGATGACGGCCCCGGAGCCCTCCTGATGTATGAGGACGCTCAGGGTCGGCGCGTGATTCTCTATGCGTGTCACAATGAGGACAAGGACCGCAGTACCGCCTTCCGCTTTGCCCAGGAGGAAGGCGTGTCAGTCTTTCATTGGCTGGAGGGCCCACTGTCGTACGCACTTGCGGGCGAAATCGATCGCGCTGGTTTGCTCGCCATCGCCGAGGCGGTCTACCGGCAAATATCCACGTGATTGCGCGTGCATCTTTCCCACAGGCACGATGCCATACGCTTCGATTTTGTGCGGCAAAGAGTGCCGCGCGCCGTTAGTGGTTGTCGTTATCCGGGACCCTCCCAGGATCCCGGGCTTCATCGGCGGGTTGGCCGTCTTAACAGGTCTTGACCCCAAGTAGGCTGTTCGCCGGGCACCAGCCAATGAGGCCGGTAACCAAGAGGGCGACGCCGATCAAGGCCCAGGGGCGGAGGGTGCCGGTTGCGGCCAGTACCGTCAGGGCAATCCCAGCGACGATGCGCAGGGCACGATCGAGCGGCCCAGTATTCGCTGGCATGGTTGGTTGTCTCCAGTCGGTTGGGTTGACCCGGCTCAGGTGGGGCGGATGGTGTGACCCGGCCGGGCATTGGGGCAGGACTCAGGGATCTGGGCAAAGAGAGCCCTCCGCGAGACGCCTCAAACCCTCGGCCCCCGTGACACGGAGGCCCGATCTGCCCAGTTCCGCCCGTCGGTGCCAGGGGTGGCCGGCGACGCGTCGCTCGATGCGCTGAGCGCAACGGGTGTCGGCGCAGTTTGGGCATCGCGAAGCGATGGCTGCTATCGTTCACTGGTCAACAGCCGAGCCCGCCCGCTTTTTCCCGGGCCAGCGAACCACGTTCTGGGACTTGAGCAACCTGCCGGAATAGGCTGTCCCTGGGTGGTGTTCGTCTCACCGATTGGTGTGTGTTCTCCCTCAGGGTAAGCCCACTTGTCCGCCCGCGACCCAATGCATATCCCAACAAACGCGCCCCGGCTTCCTTTGGAAGCAGGAGGCCAAGCATGGAAGCAGGATGCCAAGCACTAGGAAGGAGGATCGTCATGAGCAGCCCTCATCAGAGCACCCAGGCCATCGTACTCGCCGCCGTCCTTGCGGTCGGCACGGCATCGGCGTCCGCTACACAGGCGCCACCGCCTGACATTGGCCCCCTGCCGCCCGTAGAGGCCAACCCGGACAACCCGCCGACCGAGGCACGGATGGCACTGGGCCGTGCCCTGTTCTTCGACAACCGGATCTCGGCCAGCGGCACCATGAACTGCGCAACCTGTCACCTGCCGCACCAGGGTTGGACGGTGCAGACGCCGCTCTCACCGGCCAATCCCGGTCAGGTCGAGCGGCGCAACTCCCCGACCCTGATCAACGTTGGTTACAACAAGGCCCTGATCTGGGACGGGCGTGTTTTTCCGCTGGAGAAGCAGGCCATCGGCTCCACCAAGAACCCACTCCACAAGGGCCAGGACATCGACAAGCTGATGGCGCTATTCAAGGAGGACGCGGCGATGGTGCAGATGTTCAAGGAGGCCTATGGCAGCGAGCCCAACCCGGAAGACTATGGCAAGGCGCTAGCGGTGTTTCAGCGCCACTTCATCATCACCGGCCCCAGCCCCTTCGACCGCTACGCGGAAGGCGATGCATCGGCCATGGATGCTGCGGCGGTGCTCGGCATGGCCTTGTTCAAAGGCAAAGGGAACTGCATCGCCTGCCACAACGGACCCAACTTCACGGACTCCGGGTTCTACAACATCGGTCTCAAACACAATCCCATCCTCGACGACGAGGTTCACCAGAAGGTGCTCAAGTTCGACGCCAAACGGACGAAAAATGATGACTGGGAATCCATCACCACTGACCCCGGCCGCTACCTGATCACACACGAGGAAGGGGATTGGGGGCGTTTCAAGACGCCGACCCTGCGCAACCTGGCAGACACCCCACCCTACACGCACGACGGGCGTTATCGAACCCTGGAGGAGGTCATCGACCACTACGACCGCGGCGGCGACAAGACGCGCAACCAGGACCCGCGGATCAAACCGCTGCACCTCAGCGATGAGGAGAAACAGCACCTCAAGGCCTTTCTTGTGGCGCTGCGCGGGCCCTTGCCAGAGATCCGCATGCAGGACTGGGTCCGCCCGGTTGTCGCCGCAGCCGGGCAAGATGGCAAGGCCTTATTCGAGGGAAAGGCCACCTGCGTGAACTGCCACCAGGCCGACGGCAAGGGCGTGCCGGGCGTGTTTCCGCCATTGGCGGGCAACCCACGCGTCGTCGAAGGCGACGGCAGCTTCGTCGCCCACACCATCATTCACGGCCGCCAGGGCGAGATCACCGTTGGGGACAAAGTCTTCAATGCCATCATGCCCCCGATCGGGACCCAACAGGGCCTGAGCGATGCGGAGATCGCGGCGGTGGCGAGCTATGTCCGCAGCGCCTGGGGTAATCAGGCACCCGCGGTCACTGAGGACGTTGTGGCCGGTCAGCGCTGATGCAGTAGGGACCGGGACGGGACGCAAGTGGGGGCGGTAGATCAAGAATGAGTGCTTCCCGACATCGGCGGGAGTGTGCACTTCTGTTCCGTGCCGTGGGAGGTACGTTGAGATCACAGCGGCCTGCTGCGCGAGGTCCAAGACGGATGGCCGCCGTGACGAGGACCAGGGAATAAACACTTTCCAAGGGATGTTTGCAGGAATGAAGCGTTCGGTTTTGCGCCACGGTGGAGCCGCGACAGCCATTCAGTGGGTCGCAGTGGTCAACCATGGGCATCCGCGCTCGAGACCAATCGTTTCTTCACCTGCATCAGGAGAACACGCCCATGAGAACCGTGATCGCCTTAGCCGCCGCGAGCGGTTTGTTGCTGGGAACCAGCGGCTTTGCGCTTGCCCGCGGGGTCGATGACCCTCCGGACCCCGCGGGAGACCACAACCCAGGTCACAAAAAGGGACCGAAGCCGCAGTTGACGCAGACGGTTCTGGAGTTCCAGACCATGGTGGCCGTAGACGGGCAATTCCGCGCACCGTTCCTCAATCCCATCCGCGGGATCAATGGCGGCGGATTGCCCTGGGTGCTTGATGGCGCCAAAGGGGAGCTCAAGGACGATGGCAAGCTGGAAGTGCAGGTGAATGGTCTGGTGATCCCGGAAGAGGATGCGCCCGCCGCCTGTAGCGGAGTCGCCTGCAACCCGGCACCCTTTTTCAGGGCCGTCGTAAGCTGCCTGACCGTCGTAGTGGTACCAGAGGATATCGCCACAGTAGTAGTGGACAACACCAGCACGGACAACGGCCCCGAGGTCATGATCGGAGATCCCAAGGACGGGAATGCCAAGATTGAGGCGATGCTCGAACTGCCCGACCCCTGCTTGGCCCCCATCGTCTTTGTCACCAATCCCGACGGGGCTTGGTTCGCGGTGACTGGCGTCGGCGCCATTTAGTGAGCGCCCGTTAATAGGCCCGGCTGGGTGTGGTGCCGCGTCGGTCCAACTGACGCGGCACCATCAACGCGACGTTTGCGCTCTTCGAGCCAATTGTCGAGAGCTGCCGGAAGCCGGCTCTGGATTTATGGGTCCTGTCCCGCGAACACGATTGGCATGCCCCGGAGCGCGGATTTCAAGCCTATTCCCGCTGGCGGCTGATCCAAAATGTGGTTTTCGGGGAGGCGAAGTCGCCTCCAATGCGCGGCCTGGTCCCCGGCTACCGGATCTCAATCTCTGTGTTGATTACCTGAACTCAGCTCCTCCGCATTGCGCCGGACCATGGCCCTCGCGCGCGGACTCCGGTAGCTCTACACGGATCGGATAAATTTCCCGAACGGACCGCTTTACGTAGTCAACCGCACGGTCGGGGACGCGGGGTGACTCTCCGCAATGGGCCGAGACCCCGCACCGATCCCCGGTCCTCAAGGACCGAATCTGAGACATTGCTGCCGGTGACCACGGCGAGCCCGTGGTCACCAGAAGAACCGAAACGACGGCTTCCCAAATTTGGGCGATGGGGTCGCGTGTGGCTAAAGCCCGACACCCGCGCCATAAGCGCGTTGTGCCCGTTCAGGGTCGCTTTCATCCAGCCACCCGATCCCGATGTGGTCGCTGACCACAGCAGCGGTGGGGAGTCACTCATCCCTTGTCCACCGAGTGACCGCTTTCAGACACATCGTCGACGCCCAGTGGATCGACCGCGAGAGGCAGCAGCGCGTC
>CAVOQO010000021.1:0-12386 GCA_963698355.1 uncultured Gammaproteobacteria bacterium
CTCCACGCCCCAGCGCTTGTGGTAGAGCTGGGCGAACAGCCGCGCGGGGAGGCGCTCGGCGTCCAGCACGGAGGTCGCCAAGACCTCGGTCTCGCCGCCGCTCAGGCGCACGCGCACCAAACGCACGCGCATCGGCTCGGCGGACACGCCTTGGTCGCGGCAGGCGCGGCGCTGCTCGGGCGACGGGACCAGCGTGACCACGGTTTCAGGCTCATCGCTGTCCCAGAAGGCCGCGGTGGCGGCGAAGCTGCTGCGGGGCAGTCGCATGCAGAAGTCGATGCCGGCAGCCAGATGAAGGGCGAAGAACCAAAATGCCGGGTAGCCGCGATCGTAGAGCAGCAGATCACCCGCTTCGGCGGCGGCCAGATGCGCGAGCGCCAGCTCGTGCTCACCGACGCACATCGCCGCCACGCGGGCATCGACCACCAAGTCGTGGCCGATGTCGTAGAGCACCGAGACGCGGGCCAGCGTCGGCCCGCTCTCCTGCGCCCCGAAGGCGCGCTCCAACGCTGTCCCCGGCGGCAGGCGAAAGGTCGTGCCGTCCACCGCCCGCAGCCGAAACCCCTGCCACCGCGGCGTCGCCCAGCCGGCGCAGAAGGTCTCGATCGCTTGGCCATTGAGGGACACGAACAGCTGCTCCGAGAGGTGCTTGCGGGCCTTGCTGAAGGCCGCCCGGGTCGGCGCGGCCAGGGTCAGGGCCACACCCAGCAAGGTTGCGAAGAAGCCCTGCAGTTCCAGCTCGGCACTGCCCTTACGCAAATTGAGCATGAACGCTACCAGGCGCTGGAAGGGAAGCTCGCGCTGCCGGGTGAATGCCTTCGGATGCAGGCGGAAACGCGCGATCACCTCGGGGCATGCCAAAGCTTGTCTTATACCCGCATAAACAGATTCAAATGACCGAGAGCTTCTCGGCCTCTGCGGCCATGATGGCTGTGACGTCTCGCTGTTTCATGACGACGGTCCTGCTTGAAAGGTGAACTGGTATTTTAGAGATTTCAGAGCTTTAGCGCTAAGTTGACGGCATTGTCCGGACGCGCCCCTGCATGCGAGAATCAGCGACATCTTCGTTACTATGGACGAGGCTCCGGGTGAAGGGGATGGCTTATGCACGCCCGACTGGTTCGTAGTTTACGTGGGGGATGCATGGGCGCCGATTAGCGAAAGCGAAACCTGCGATTGGTGGAATCGGCTACAGAGATGCCCCATGGGTATTGCTATTGACATCAAACCGGGGAGCTACCCCAACTGTCTGAATATAAACGGCAACGGGGTTGTTCCGGTCGCCATTAATGGGAGTCAAGACTTCAATGTTCTTGAGGTTGATCCCTTGACTCTAAGGCTGGCTGGCCTGGAGGTAAAGGTCAAAACCATCGGCAAACCTCAATGCGGATATGAGGATTGGAATTCCGATGGCTACGGTGACCTCGTCTGTCACTTTGCGGATGACCCCGATGTTTGGGCACCGGGGGATGGTGAAGCAACGCTCACGGGGAATCTCATGGATGGGACGCCATTTGCCGGCAGCGATACCATCTGTGTGGTGCCATAGACTCACGTCCGCTGCATACCGGTGCCAAGGCCGGCGCCGGCTGCGGGGGATCGGAGTGATCAAAGCGGTTCCGCTCTGCCAAGAATGGCTGCAAGCCAGGCGATAGCTCCAGACCAGTCCAGTGGGGGCGCTCTTGGAATCCGAGTGCTTCGTTTGAAGCTCAACGATCGATGTCCCAGGGTCATCGCCTTCAGCGTGACGATTGAATGCCACGAAGGCGCCACCTATGCCGTGCTTGCCGCACAACAGGACGCTCGTCGTTTAATTGCCCGAACACGCCCATGCGCCCTGAGTCCAGACCATAGACGCGCGGAACCGGCGGGAGGCCACACTGCGGGGCACGTCACATACCCGGGCCACAAGGGGCTACAGGGGGACCCACCCCTCCTTACCGATATTTGCACGGCCGGCCACCCCCAGCCGCTCGGAGTTCGCCCGCTTCACGTTGCCCGGGATGACCTTTTCGGAGTCAAGAGACTGCTGTTCCCATCGGTAGGTTCGGTTTCCGCGGGCGATGCCCAGCGGAACGCTAGATTCGCAGATCGAAGCGCCGGCGAGCGACAAACTCTGAGCACCGGACATCGAGCCCGAACTGATGACTGTGAGCAAGAGGCATCGGCCAGGAGCGGACGCAGACCTATCATGACCCAGCTTGCAGACAACAGAGTACGCTGCACGTCCCTTTCGGAGTGCGCCTAGGATTAAATCAGTGTTTCCTTAATAGGGTTTAGTTCAGTCTTAGCGATAGGTCGGGAAATGAATTTACGCTTTCTTGCGTTTAACTAGTGCTTGGAGCGAAACGATAAAACATTCATCGGATCAATCTGTTATAATCTGGCCCCAAGATCGAAGTTGTCGCGTGGGCCACTTCGATAGGGCGGGAGCCAGATTGCCAAGCCATTGATTTCACGAAGGCCGGCTGGACGCTGGAGCGGGCGTTTGGGGTTGGTTTCCCGTTGGGCCGAATAAGATCCATTGCACTTCGTCATTCGAAATCCCATGCGCCAAGTGATCAATCCCCAATTGCAGTTCGGCGAGGTAGACATCGGCGCCATCGCGCTCGACCCCAAGTCGCGCGACGACATCCCGCAGCTGCTGCGAGGGCTGCAGCACATCTACACCAACCCGGAGCTGCGTGCACGGGTGTTCGCCATCTTGGAGGAGATCGTCCCGGCCGGGGTCAACGGCCAGGCCGACACCAGCACTGGGCGCCCGGGCATGGAGCAGTGGAAGATCCTGGTGCTGGGGGTCCTGCGCCTGGGGCTCAACGCCGACTACGACCGCATCCATGAGCTGGCCAACGAGCACAAGAGCATCCGTCAGATGCTGGGACACAGCGGCTGGGCCGATGGGGACGAGGACCGCTACGGGCTTCAGACCATCAAGGACAACCTGCGCCTGTTCACCCCCGAGATCCTGGATCGGATCAACCAGGAAGTGGTGAAGGCCGGGCACGCCCTGGTAAAAAAAAGTCCCGACGCGGCGCTGCAGGTGCGTGCTGATTCCTTCGTGGTCGAGACCAACGTGCACTATCCCACCGACCTCAACCTGCTGTGGGATGCGCTGCACACGCTCATCGGGCTCGTCGCCGGGCTGTGCGAGGAACTCGGCATCCTCGGCTGGCGCCAAAGCGCCTACCAGCTGCGTCAGCTGAAGAAGCTCTACCGGCAGGTGCAACGGCTCAAGCACTCGACCTCCCAGAACCCGGAGAAACGGGCGGCCAAGCAGGAAGAGGTACGGGCCGCCCATCGGGCCTATCTGGAGTCGGCCGAGGCGCTGCTCGGGCGGGTGCGTGAGACCCGCGTGCATCTGATCGTCTGCGCGCTCCCGGAGGCCTTCCTGGAGGAGATCGACCTCTACCTGGGTGACGCCGAGCGCCAGATCGACCAGATCCGCCGCCGCGTCCTGTTGGGACAGACCATCCCCCACGGCGAGAAGCTGTTCTCGATCTTCCAGCGCCACACCGAGTGGATCGTCAAGGGCAAGGCGGGTGTGCCGGTGGAGCTGGGGCTGCGCGTGGCGGTGGTGGAGGATGAGCACCGCTTCATCCTCACCCATCAGGTCATGGAGCAGACCACCGATGATCAGGTCGCCGTCGCGCTCATCGAACAGGCCCAGGGGCGCTTCCCCACCATCGTAAGCGCCAGCTTCGACAAGGGCTTCCACAGCCCGGCCAACCAGACGGCACTCGCCGCCCTGATCCCGCAGGTGGTGATGCCGAAGAAGGGCAAGCTCTCCGAGGCCCAGCGCAGCCGCGAGGCCACCCCCGACTTCATCCGCCTGCGCCGCCAGCACGCGGCGGTGGAGTCGGCCATCAACGCCTTGGAGGTCCATGGTCTGGATCGCTGTCTCGATCATGGCCTTGATGGCTTCAAGCGCTATGTGGCACTCGCGGTGGTGGCGCGCAACATCCAGCGCCTGGGCGCCTTGTTGCGCCAGCAGGAGGCCGAGCGACAGCGGGGGCCCTATCAACGGGCCGCCTGAGCACGACCGAAGGGGGCGGATAGCGACCCCCGCGGGATGGGTCTGCCTGCCGGTTGGCCACAATGAGAGCGGCTCTCATTAATTCGCGCCAATCGCGGATAATCGCACACCGTTCAATGAAATCGTCCCGGATAGCCTGGCGCTGGGCAATGGGCGAGGCGGTGAAACACCGGGTTTTCTTTCAGGCACTAACTATGCCCAGACCAAGCAGGGCTGAGCCGAGTAGCCATGCGGTGGCCATCCCTGAGCGCTGCGTCCTGGTGCTCAGCCCGGCTCGATCTCCTGTGTCGAGAAGGCCGTCCATGAGAAATCTCCTTGCAGAAGAAAAACTCGCCTTTCCCTTGATCGAAGTCACTCAAGCAAACCGAACCGTAACACTCTAACGGCAGATTCACCGGCAGTGGTGAATACTAGTTTCCGCAAGACATCGACCTTGCCTGGTATGGCGAAAGCATCACGTGGAGTAAACGGCATGACTCGTCCTAGTTATCGGTTCTTATTCGGACTTTGCTGCGTTACGAGTTCAGCGTGTTTTGCGAGTGACTTATCGGCTGATTGTGACAATGGTGCTCTCTATTACGGGCTCGCAGGGAAAGGGGAAACAACAGCAGTCGAAGTCATTCAGCCACTGCCGCCGCTAGGCGAGCAACTCGGGGAATTTGAAGTCGTTCTCGTTCGGGCTGATTACAACGCTTGCGGACAGCACCATAAAAGATGCTTCAAAAAGGAATCAGCCCACGGAAGGGGGCTGTTCAGGTGGAAAGGCGTGGTCCGCGGGCGCCAAACTTTGGAAGAGGGCATGCATCACGCTTTGGCGAATGTAAATGGCTATGGCCTCATCCTCACAACCGACTTCGCTGATCCAACCCCGTTAGGGGAGTGTGATGTGTACGGCGTGCCTGGGCTGCTGATACGCGAGACCCTAGTCGTTGATGAAGGCAGTTGGGATGGACAACGTGTCAGCGGACAGTTCGTGGTGAACGTCTGCCTGCCCGTGCCCGAGTACCTGGAAGCGGGATCCAAGATACAGTTTAAGGTTGTAAAGGGCACCGACACGGATGGCACGAAGGTATGCCTAACGCCGGAGCCCACCACCGAATAGGCTGAGTGTAACGGTGCCTCCTCGCCGCTTCTGTAGCCGCGAGGAGGTCTCATACGAGCCGTATTGGCCATCATCCTTGTTACTCCGACCGAGGCGCCGAGTTCGACGATCGACGTTCTAGGCACCCTCGCGCGTGGATCCACGTTCTACGAGGTGATTAGCTTCGTAACTCAGCTGACCACGCGTCTATCCCACGGTCAGCGCGAAACCTGACGCGTCAACGGCCTTGGAGCGCCGAAAATGCGCGCTTTCCGCCACAGGGTGGCCCCCAATTTCCACCGCGGAGGTGCCAGCTGAGCCATCGAGCTAACCACCACGCGAAATGTGCACCTAGTCGCTTCCCTAGACTGCACGGACGATTAGCATCCGACGCTGGACGGCGCAACCTTTCCGGCGCAAAACGCGCGCTCACCGACGCGTAGGGGCAGCGGCCGATCGCACCATGCAGCCCGCGCCGACTTTCGGAGTCGTTCGTTCTTCGCTGCCACCCGTGTCGTTGTATTTCGTTGCATAGTCATGTGGCGCAACAGGAAGAATCGCAAATTGATTATGAAGCGCGCAACGACAGCATTCGCGAGCTTGTGCATTGTTGTTTGCGGGGCGATGGCCGAAGATGCACCCGTATTTCGCGACCCGTTCACGCTACGATTACATGTTGACAAACAACACTTCTATGAGCAACAGGTTCGTAGCATACCGTACGTATACAACGGAGCAATATACCTGTTCGCAGGCGAAGCATTCGGCATAACAGTCGAAGCGAAACGGGAGCAAATCATCGGTATTTCCTACAACAGGAACGCTGAGGGTTCGAGTATCGAGGTCCGGTTCTCCCAGATCATTGAAGAAGACGGTTCCGGGATGATGTTGTTGGAGATGAAGAACAACACAGACAAGGTGATACTGATGGATGCCAGAATGATTATGCCGGGTGAGGACAAAGTCCGCCCAACAACCATAGCACCGCTTACGCCAGGAATGTTGCACTATGAAACCTGGCCGCACCCAATCATCCAGCTTGTACTGGGGAGGCTGAGATTCCAAGAGGCGGCAGGCGATGAGATAGATAATGGCTAGCTTCGAGCACGCGCGCGACGTCCGCAAAGCGCGTACAGCCGCCGTTACTGCGGCTCATTCCGAGAGGCCGCTCTGCGCGTCTATGTGAAGTTCCGAGCTATGTGAAGCTCACACCCGCCAGGCCCCTGAAATAGGCGCGGTCGCTGAAGCCTGCTGAGGCGGTTGACGTAAGAGCTTCACATAGTTTTCGGGTTCTCCAAAGCCTTGCTCGGTACCCCGGAGGCCCGGATGAGGCAGACAGGCCAACCTCGTCGCGAACCCATCGACCAGCGTCACGAGAAGAAGTCAGCCAAGGCGCTCTCCCCGCTGGGCTGGCGTAACAAGACCATCCGATGCGATCTATCGCCCTACGAACTGGTGCAGCTGGCCGGAAGCCTGAAATTATGTGAAGCGATCCCCGACCCCAACCCGCGGGAGCGCTGCGGCCGGCGCCAGAACTTCACATAGTCTGCAACTTCACATAGACGCGCCTATGTGAAGCTTCACATAGGCGCGTTTAGCCGTCCCCCGACAGCGCGGGGTTGAGTGGTAGCTTCAAGGACAAGGGAGACAGTGCCAGCTCCGATTGGGGTCCACCAAGGAGACGGCCCTTGGGCAGTCCCGTGCCGCTTGAAAGCGAACCGAATCGCAGGGAGAGCATGTTCAATCCAATCCAATCTGGCCCCCGTTCGAATACTTTTACCGTCCCTGTAACCCGCGAGCCTGGGGTGTCCCTGGCCCCTGGGGCGGCGGGAGACCAGGGCCTATCCGAGCCCGGCCCGTTCCAGGATCCCCTCCGCCGCCATCAACCCATTGACCGCGGCCCCGATGATCCCCCGTGACTTTCCCGCCCCGTCGCCGGCGACGAAGAGACCGGGAACGCCGGTCTCCAGGCCCAGACTGGTGGGATAACGGACGTCGTAGAACTTGATCTCGGGGACATAGATCACGGTCGAGGGGTGGGCGACACCGGGGATCACCCGGGCCAGGAGCTCCAGGCTCTCCTGGAGGTTGCGCACGATCCGCCCCGGATAGGCGAAGGAAATGTCCCCCGGCGTCACACCGGGGCCGGGGGGCAGGGTGGGGGTCAGCTTGTCGAACCCTCGGCTCGCCGAATAGAAGCTCTCCCGCTTGGAGCGGCGTCCCGCCATCAGGTCCCCCCAGCGCTGGCAGATCAGGCTCTCGCCGCCGCCCCAGAAGTTGGCGAACCGGGCCACCTGCTGGCCCATGGCGGTGGTGTCCTGGAGTGGCTCCGTCATGGTGACGGTGTTCAGCAGGGCGAAGTTGGTGTTGGCGGTCTTGCTGGCCTTGAGCGCGTCGCCGTTCACCAGCCGGAAACCCTGGTGCTCCTCCACCCGCACCCGTCCACCCGGGTTGGTGCAGAAGGTGCGGGTGCGGTCCTGGTAGGTGGGGGTGGTGAAGATGAGCTTGGGGTCGTAGAGGACAGCGGTGATCTCTTCATAGACCGCGGAGGCCACCTCCACCCGGCAGCCGATGTCGATGGCCCCATAGCCGGTCTCCACCCCCAGGGCCCTGGCCTTCTCCCGGAACCAGTAGGCCCCCTCCCGTCCGGGGGCGGCCAGGAGGAAGTCCCCGTGGAAAGGGCCCTGGGTGGTCTCGACCAGGAGACTCCGGTTCTCCTCCAGCCGAATGCCCAGTACCTCGGTCCCGAAGAGCAGGGTCCCGCCGCGCCGCCGGATGGTTCCGGCCAGGGCCGCCGTGACCTGGTGGGCGAAGTCGCTGCCCATGTGACGCTGACGCACCGGGACCAGGGTGATGTCCCAGCCGCCCTTGGGGGTCCGTCTCCGCACCCAGGAGACCCGCTCCAGCCACCCCTGGATGCGCCCCTCATCCATGCCGTGCAGGGTCGGGTCCGCCCCGTGCTCCAGGAAGACCCGGTCCACGGTCGCGATGTAGCTCTCGGCGGCCTCCTCGCTGAGCCGCAGCTCCTCCAGGTCCAGGCCGATATGGGGCGAGAGGTTGAGCTTTCCGTCCGTGGCCCCGCCGGCCCCACCGGGGCGCTCCTTGCGGTCGATCACCAGGACCCGCAGGTGCGGCGCGAGGGTCAGGGCGGCGAAGAGCCCCGCGGGACCGGCCCCGATGATGACGACGTCGAAGTGCCGCTCGGTTGGGGTCATGCAATCTACACAGGCTTGGGGCTGACGCCAGCTCTGGGGATGGCAGTCATGATACGCGCGCCCCGGCCTTGGGCTATGTTTCTCTGAGCCGGATCGCGGGCCCTTGAGGTGGGCGGTCTGTTTGCCGTGTCAGGTGGGAGCAACCATGAAGGCGATGGTGATCAACCGCATCGGATCCCTGGAGGCCAGCGTGGGGCCCCTGGAGGCCGTCGAGCTGCCCGAGCCCGTGCCTGGGGAGGGCGAGATCCGGATTCGCGTCTCGGCGTGCGGCGTCTGCCATACGGAGCTCGATGAGATCGAGGGTCGGACCCCGCCGCCGAGGCTCCCGGTGGTGCCGGGCCACGAGGTGGTGGGGCGCGTGGACCGTCTGGGGGCCGGCGCGACCCGCTTCCGTCTCGGCGAGCGGGTGGGGGTGGGCTGGATCCACGCCTCATCGGGCGCCCCGGACGAGAATCTGAGCCCCCAGTTTCGCGCCACGGGACGCGACGTGAACGGCGGCTACGCGGAGCTGATGACGGTGTCGGAGGCGTACGCGTACCCGATCCCGAAGGTCTTCTCCGACATCGAGGCCGCGCCGCTCCTCTGCGCCGGGGCCGTCGGCTATCGCTCCCTGAAGTTGACCGGAATGGCCGATGGCCAGGCCCTGGGCCTCACCGGCTTCGGCGGATCCGCCCATCTGGTGCTCCAGCTCTGCCTCCAACTGTACCCACGCGCCCGGATCTTCGTGTTCGCCCGCGACCCCGGGGCCCGCGCCTTCGCCCTGGAGCTGGGCGCCGTCTGGGCGGGTGGGACCACGGAGCGGGCCCCCGAGGCCCTGGATGCCATCATCGACACCACCCCCGCCTGGCTGCCCGTGGTGGAGGCCCTGGGCAATCTGAGGCCCGGGGGTCGGCTGGTGATCAACGCCATCCGCAAGGAGGAGCGCGACAAGGAGGCCCTGCTCCGGCTCAGCTACCAGGACCACCTGTGGCTGGAGAAGGAGATTAAGACTGTAGCCAACGTGACCCACCTGGACATCGCCGAGCTCCTGCCGCTCGCGGCCCAGGTGCCGCTGCGGCCCCAGGTCCAGGCCTATCCCCTGGCGGAGGCCAACCGCGCCCTCCTGGAGCTGAAGCAGGGGCCTGTGCGCGGGGCCAAGGTGCTGCTGATCGGTTAGGGTGTCGGCCCGGCGCCGCCGATAGGACCAGGCGGGATCCCCGCCATCCGAGGGCCCAACCTCTGGCGACACAAGAGCCCATCGGCAGGCGGACCACCAGCACATCGCGGCCCGAATCGTACATTGGTACCTGAAGGCATCGATGACGGCAGCACGCGCGACAACGGCAAGTGACGTGCCTTGTACGTCCAGCGGAGCGCAGCGAATGTCGCGACGCCTGGAGGGGATCCCCGGCTTCGTGCGCCGCGTCCTCGGCCGGGCGATGGCGCAGTCCCTCGCCCACCCGCCGGGTGAGGCTGTGCACGGCCTCGTCGGTATGGTCTGGCCGAGCAAGAATGTCCCCGAACCCTTCGGATCGATCCTCGATCCCTGTTGTGATGATTCAGCGTGGAGCACATCGTGGACCCGGCAAATTACCAGCGATTCACCGAGACCCTGACCAACCAGCTGAGCCAGTACGGGGACGTCCTGGGGCTGGTCGCGCTCGGGTCGATGGCGACCCGCGACCATCTCCCCGATCGCTTCTCCGATCACGACTTCTTCGTGATCGTGCGGCCGGGCACCCAGTCCTGGTACCGCGAGAACCGGCAGTGGCTTCCCGAGCACGAGCGCATTGTCTTTACGTTCCAGGAGACCGCTCACGGCATGAAGATGCTTTACGATGACCGGCACCTATTGGAATTCGCGGTGTTCGACCCGGACGAGCTGCAACTGGCGCGAATCAACCGGTACCGAGTCCTGTTCGATCGCGCCAACCTCACCGCCACCCTGGAGCAGCTCGCGGCGCGCGAGGCCTCTTCGCCACCCGTTGACGTCCCGTACCAGAGCGCTCAGTTCCTGACCCACCTGCTCGTGGGCCTGTGGCGCTATCAGCGTGGCGAACGTTTGAGCGCCTTCCGGTTTCTTCGCGAATTCGCCCTGCAGGAGCTGGTCCAGTTGACCCACGCCCTTGCAACGCCGAACCGTCCTGACCTGCGCGACAACCTCGATCCGACGCGCCGCCTCGAAAGGGTGTACCCCACCGTCGGCGAAGTGCTCGCAACCGCATCGGAACAGTCGCTCCTCGCCGGCACCTCACTCTTCCTCGACTGCTTCGAGCGCCTCACATCCTCGAGAACGGACGTGCCATGGCACGTCGTTGAACTGGTTCGCGAGGAGCTCGCCGCGGCGATTGCATTACAGGACTGAAGACCGTGCTCTGGAAGCCTCAGAGAATTAAGGGTGTCCAGTCGTGCATCGCAGTCATGCCAGGGGACGAGAGGTCGGCATCTTGGTACTCCAGCAACAGGGGTCCACAGCGCCTGAGGTCTGATTTGGGTTGGATCTGCCGTGCCGCAAGACTGCTTCGGTCGGTCTACGCTGGTTCCGGCAGCCCGGGGCTGGCCTCGTGGCTGACCGCTAAGGACGCGTTGCTGCCTCTCGCACCCTACCCACTGAGCCACCGTGCTCGGCCAGAAGCGGCCGTTTACCAGCGCTGCCCCGGCGACCTGCCTACGCTGGTAGCTGCCGCTGACGGTGGGGCTTCCGGGAGGCCGCTCCTTGAGCGGAACCGACACCGGCGAGGCAGCTGAAATATGCGCAATTCGGGCCAAGCTCAGGTATGGTGAGCAAAGCAAGGGGTCTGCTGGTGAATTCCGGCAGGCAAGAACCAACCTTAACCAAAGTGAAGATCCATTTGGCCCTTCCCCTCAACCTAGCTCCGTACAGAGCTAGTAAACCGGACATTACTGTACGCCATGACTACACGGCTCGCGCAGAAGCATGCGATCAAAGGTTCCCGGGAGTTTGAACTTATCGATGACGAGGTTCGGTACATCATCAAGTCGCCGCTCAGAACGGAGTGTTTGAGCGTAGTCTTGAACGTCTTGGACCCTGAGCCTGTGATATCGGGATCGACGCTTTCGTTTGTCAGTCAGGTGAACAGAGAGCCACTGGTTGAGTTGTTTCTCGATAAGCCGGATAGGGAGACCTTTGATCAGTTCGTGAGCACTATGCAGCGACGGATTATCGAGGAGGATTTCGGCCGGCTTCGCGTCATTGATAAAGGCGTCGATGTAAACGTCGACGGAGTCACTGAATCGATTGATATGCTGCTGAGATACGTGGACCCGCAGGAGATTGAGACCTTGCTCGCTGCGTTGGAGGAACTTAAGCAGAAGCCGGAGGACCCGCAATGCCTGAAACGTGTCGCTGACGCATTCAATGAGCTTGGTTTTGCGCAAGGCCAGGTGCTGCTCTATGCGCCTTACATCAATTTGCTGTTGTCAGGGCCCGGTCCAGAGAGTGACCGGGCAGACAACGAGAAGTAGTGCAATCGACATCTCCTTTCGCGACGCGATAGCTTCTGTAATTCGAGATCAGAATGACTGCAAAAGTAGAGATCTACGGCACAAGCAATTGCAGGAAATGCGTTGACGTTCGGGCATTGTTGGACCGATATGGCATCGAATATGTTGACTATCTGATCGATTTGATGCCGCTTGAGAAAGACGAGATGCTCCGGCGCTGTGGGCTCAAGTACTACCCCCAGATATTCATTAACGATGAACATATCGGAGGAGAAGAAGAGTTGATGATGCTGGAGGCCGACGGCCGGTTGCAGAAGCTACTGGGTGTGTAAGACACGAGGTGCGCCCGTGGCACGAGGCCGCAGAGATACGAGGGCTTGCCAGGTTCGCCACCCGTTCGGGGCGACTGTGCGCGATTCCGCACAACATTCCCTGGTCGACTGCTCGCCGGCGGTTGCGAGCGAGGCGACCCGCGAGCTCGGGTACGCGACCAGGTCGCAGCGGTTCTCAATTCCTGGCAGTGCTCATCACGCAAGACACAGAAAACCGCAAATACAGAACCGCAGACGCGGCACTCCTAGACTTCTTTCGAGATCTCTCGCGCCTGTAGCTC
>CAVOQO010000022.1:0-14723 GCA_963698355.1 uncultured Gammaproteobacteria bacterium
GTCGCCCGCGAAGGCGAATAACCCGACCGCAGCGCCCGCCGCCCCGCACACCAAGAGCCCGATGAGCACCCGGCGAAGCGGCAACAATCCGCGTGCCGTCCGATGAATTTGTTCGAGCATGCCGAACCGGTCTCCGTTGACAACGGGCGAGAGAACCAAGACTTGGATCGCCGCCGGAATCCGCAGTGGCCAGATCCTCACCCCTTCGTGCTCGGTGGCTCGTCGGCTCCGCCGAACAACTCCAGTCGGGCGGCCTGACTCACCGCCACCACGCCTGCGTGGCGCAGGCGCCGTTCCGTTGAGATCGCGTAATAGCGCTCGCGCACCTCGCTGGTGCTGCCAATCGCCTCCACCCGGTGTTGCTCGGCGATCTCGGAATCGATCACGCTGGGCGCCATGAAAACGCCGACGCCTGACTGACCGAAGGCCTGCATGAGCGCCCGGTCCTCAAACTCGCCGACGATGTGCGGGCGGATGCCGAGCTGATCCAGCCAGTGCATCAGGGCGCCGCGCAGCGCGGTGCCCTCGGCCGGGACCAGCATTGGGGCGTCCCCAAGGGAGTGCGGAAATCCGTCGCGATAGCGCGCGGCGAGTGGCGGTGCGGCGAAGAAGGTGATGCCGCACTCACCTAGCGGATGGTTAAAGGCGCGCACGTTGACGCCGCCGCCCAAGGGGGTGTCGGCCAGCACCATGTCGAGCTTGTGCACCGCGAGTTCTGCCAGCAGCGCCTCGAGCTTGCCCTCCCGGCACAGGATACGAACCGGCTCGTCCAAATGTAGCGCCGGCTCCAGCAGTCGGTAGGCCACCAGCTTTGGGACCACGTCCACCACCCCGACCGAGAACTGCAACGGTCGCCCGCTCGCGCGTCCCTTCAAGGCCTCGCCCATCTCCGCCCCCAGGCGGAAGATCTCATCGGCGAAAGAGAGGGCGAGGCGGCCGGCATCGGTAAGGACCAGGTTGCGCCCCGAGCGGGCGAACAGCCGCACCCCGAGGCTGTCCTCGAGCACCTTGAGCTGGCTGCTGATCGTCTGGGGTGTGAGATGCAGCACCTGCGCGGCGCGCACCACGCCGCCCTCGCGCGCGACGGTCCAGAAGTAATAAAGATGGTTGTAGTTGCTCCCTCGCATGCCTCTCTCGTTTCGATAATCTCGAAAATACATCCAGAAACGTTCGAATTATATTTGTTTTGGTCCGACCCCATACTCACGCCTGTCGAGGGCCGCGGGGCCCTTGTTTCGGGAGTTCTTCAAGATGAAACGCGTCCTGTTACTTGTTCTGACCAACCTGGCGGTCGTCGCCCTGCTGTTTGTCACCGCAAGCCTGCTTGGTATCGACCGCTTTCTCACCGCCCAAGGACTGAACCTGGGCAGCCTGCTGGTGTTCTCCGCCCTCATCGGCTTCGGCGGCGCCTTCCTGTCGCTCGCCATATCGAAGTGGATGGCAAAGATGTCGACCGGCGCCCAGGTCATCGTCCAGCCCCGGGATCGCACCGAGGCCTGGCTGCTGGAGACCGTCGCCCGCCAAGCCGAAGCGGCTGGGATCGCGATGCCCGAGGTGGCGATCTACGACGCCCCCGAGCCCAACGCCTTCGCCACCGGCCCGAGCCGCAACAACGCCTTGGTGGCGGTGAGCACCGGCCTGCTGCATGGAATGCGGGCGGATGAGGTGGAGGCGGTGCTGGCCCACGAGGTGAGCCACGTGGCCAACGGCGATATGGTCACCCTGACGCTGATCCAGGGCGTGGTGAACACCTTCGTCATCGCCATCGCCAAGGTGGTGGGCTATGTCGTGGACCGCGCGCTCGCATCGGGCAACGACGAGGAGTACCAAGGCCCCGGCATTGCCTACTACGTGACCAGCATCGCCGCCGAGCTGATGCTCGGCATCCTGGCCAGCGCGGTGGTCATGTGGTTCAGCCGCCAGCGGGAGTTCCGTGCCGACGCGGGCGGTGCCAGCCTCGCCGGTCGCGGCAAGATGATCGCGGCCCTCGAGCGCCTGCGTGCGGTGCAGGACCAGCCCTCGCACCTGCCCTCCGAAATGGCCGCCCTTGCCATCAAGGGCGGGGTCGCCGAGGGGCTCAAGCGCCTGTTCCTGTCCCATCCCCCGTTGGAGGAGCGGATCGCGGCCCTGCGCGCCGCCCCGCTCCCGAGCCAGTTGATCGTCAACGAACGAGGTATCGCACGATGAACCAACAGGAGCGCGACATGATCGAGGGGCTGTTCCAGCGGCTCCAACAAGCCGAGACCCAGGCCGGGCCCCGGGACCCGGAGGCCGAGGCCCTCATCCACCAGCTGATGGCTCGCCAGCCGGCCGCTCCTTACCTGCTGGCCCAGGTGGTCCTGGTGCAGGAGCAAGGACTACAAAACCTTCGGTCCCGGGTCGAGGAACTGGAGCAGGAGCACGCCGAACGCTCCCAGAGCGGCGGCCTCCTGGGCGGCCTGTTCGGTGGCGGCCGGCCGCAACCGGCCACCCCAGTCGCCTCCCGGGCAGCGACCGGCACCGGATGGAGCAATACCCGCTCCCCGGCCCAGGGAGCAACCGGCGCCCTGCCGGCGGCTCAGGGTGGGGGCTTTATGGCCGGTGCAATGCAGACCGCCATGGGCGTGGCGGGAGGCGTACTGCTCGGCAACGCGCTGGCGGGACTAGTCGGCGGAGCGGCCGAGGCCGCCGAGACTCCGGCGGCAATCCCCGAGGTACCGATGGCACCCGAGGAGTATGGGGGCGGCAGCCTGTTCGACGGCCTATTCGGTGGTGGCGACGACGAGGAATTCTGAGCCAGCACCGGGCGGGGCGGTGCAAGCCGCCCCGGTCTGTTCCATCGCAACGATGGCTCACGGGCGTCCAGGTGCGAATCTTTGCGGCGTCGCGCTCGCGAAATCTTCCCTCGGGAGCACCCCATGCTCGACTGGATCGCAAGCCCGGAGGCCTGGATCGCCCTCCTCACGCTGACCGCATTGGAGATAGTGCTGGGGATCGACAACATCATCTTCATCTCAATCCTGGTAGTCGGGCGCGGGTCCAGGGGCTCGTGCTGGCGATGCTCACGCGCATCCTGTTGTTGCTGTCGCTCGCCTGGATGATGCGCCTCACGGAGCCCCTGTTCACCCTGATGCCCGAGTTGGCAGCAACGCTTGGGAACGAGCACCTGCGTGAGGCGCTCGCGGTCTCCGGGCGCGACCTGATCCTGCTCCTCGGAGGGCTGTTCCTGCTGTGGAAGAGTGCCCACGAGATCCACGAAAGCTATGGAGGCGGACCCGGCGGAGAACGCGGTGCGCGTGCCCTCCCGCTACTGGATGGTGCTCGCACAGATCGCGGTCATCGACATCGTGTTCTCGCTGGACTCGGTCATCACGGCCGTCGGCACGGCAAGTCACGTGCCGGTGATGGTGATCGCCATTGTGCTCGCCGTGGCGATCATGATGTTGGCCGCGAGGGCCATTGGCGACTTCGTCGACGCCCACCCCAGCATCAAGATGCTGGCCCTGAGTTTTTTGATCCTGGTCGGCGTGGTTCTGATCGACGAGGGCATGGGCCAACACCTTCCGAAGGGCTACATCTACTTCGCGATGGCCTTCTCGGTGGCGGTGAGTGCCACTTCCGCCTCGGCACGACGTCGTCTCGCGCGGACGCTCCCCCAGCCGGTGCACCTGCACACTACGCCCCATGCGTTACCTGATGATCCCGGACCTTCTGCAAGGCTTTAGGCGAGTGCCGTTTCTTGCTTTGCGGACTCCCCCGATTGCTCACAACAACGGCGGTCAAAAAAGGGCGTCGGCGAATTGGAGCAAGCCAGTTCCCGGCAGCCGCAAGCCGCGCTGACGCGCCTCAGGAAAGCGGACGCCGCGCGGCAGCCGCATGCAGGGGCGAGTTGGGCGCAAGCACGCCATGGTCGCGATGGCGGTGCCGCCGGGGTGGAGGGGTCAGCGCCGCGAGATGGTCGATGAGCTCCGGCGGGGAGAGCGTAAACGCCGTGGTGCCATCGCGCTGGGGCTTGGGTGAGCGATAGACGACGCGTTCGGCGTCAAGGGCCCCAGACGTTCAAGCGCGAAGGCGAACAAACTAGCCTAGCAGCCGCTCCAGGCCGGCGCGATCGTGCGAGGCGACCTGCAGTGACTAGCCGACTCCATGCCCCGGGCGAGCAGGACCGAATCCAGGTCCCGGCCTTGTACCTGGGCTTGGGCACCACCACTCCGCGCCTTGAGGCCGGAGCCAAACTGGGCTTAGGCACGCCGCCCGGAGGATAGCCATGTCAGAGAAGAAGATCATCGCGGTGCTGGGGGCCACGGGCGCCCAGGGTGGGGGATTGGTGCGCGCCATTCTTAGCGATCCGAGCGGCGGTTTCGCAGCTCGTGCCATTACTCGGGATCCAAGCTCCGAGAAGGCCCGGGAGCTGGCGACCCTGGGGGCGGAGGTGGTGGCGGCGGATATCGATGACAGCGGCAGCCTGGAGCGCGCGCTCGCCGGGGCCCACGGGGCCTACTTCGTCACCTTCTTCTGGGCCCATTTCTCGCCCGAGCGGGAGAAGGCGGAGGCCGCAAGCATGGCCGCCGCCGCCAAGGCGACGGGCCTCCAACACGCCATCTGGTCGACCCTGGAGGATACCCGCCGCTCTATCCCACTCTCGGACGAGCGCATGCCAACCCTCATGGCTCACTACAAGGTTCCCCACTTCGACGCCAAGGGGGAGTCGAACGCGTTCTTCATCGATGAGGGGGTCCCGACCACCTTCCTGCTCACGTCCTTCTACTGGGACAACCTGATCCATTTCGGGATGGGACCCCGTCGCGGCGAGGACGGGCGGTTGATCTTCGCCCTACCCATGGCGGACAAGAAGCTTCCGGGCATCGCCGCCGAGGACATCGGCCGCTGCGCCTACGGCATCTTCAAGGGTGGCGGCACCTACATCGACAAGACGGTGGGGATCGCGGGGGAGCATCTCACCGGGGCCCAGATGGCCGAGGAGCTGGGCCGGGCCCTGGGAGAGGAGGTGGTCTACCATGCCATAAGCCCTGCGGACTACCGTGCCCTGGGCTTCCCCGGTGCGGAGGACCTGGGCAACATGTTTCAGTTCAAGCAGGAGTTCGAGGCCGATTTCTGCGGCGCGCGGGACCCCGCTGTGGCTCGCGCGCTGAACCCGGGGCTTCAGGACTTCCGGACTTGGCTGGCCGCGAACAAGGAGAGCATCCCAATCGGCTAGCCGTGGCGCTGCGGTCAGGGCCCGGGTGGCCGCTATCGTCCGTCGGTTGTTGAGTCGAGGCTTATCTGTCCGTACTGGAAGTGATGATGGAGGTCACGCCCCGAATCCAGATCCGGGAGTCGTCGCTCACCGCGTGCCCTATCCCGTGACCGCGCCCCGGGGGAAACAAGGTCAACAAGCTGAGGATTGGAAAGACCAAAGAGATCCAGGCCGCCCTGCGAGTCCAGGGCGGCCTGAGGTAGGAGGTAAAGGAGGGCCCGGACGGTCGGTCAAGGCTCAAGCGGGGTTGGGGTCGGGCCTCCCGGAAACTGCGAGAGCGAGGGTCGGCGGGTCGTGGGCGAGGTGTCGTCACCCCGAGACACTGGGCGGCGGCGCCGTCGATCGCAGACGCCGGCGGTTGCCGGGAGATGCGCTCGTCAAACGCGAAGCCAGGGTCCGGTTGGGCGACGAGTTCCCCGTCCGGCATCGGCTCGGGATCATCACCCCAGACGGCTGGTCCGCGGGCAGGAGCGATCGGAAATGGCGCGGTGGGCTCGCCGACCTTGGCGAGGATCCGCTGCACCGGGGCGGCCTCGGTCACGAATGCCATTATGCGCATATGCGCCCCGCAGCCAGGACACGCGAGCAGCGCAACCCGATTCTGCCCATCGGTAGTCCGGAGAGCCGGTGAATGTCCGGTGCCCGTCAGTTTGCGGCCGGTGAGATCCGGGGGAGAAGCGGCAGGTCAGGATCAGGACTGAAAGATAGGTCGTCGCTACTGCTGACTTTCCGGTTTCAGCGGGAAGCGACCGCCGGAATAAGGGGCCCTGGGGGTCCGGTATGCGCGTGTTCCGGCTGTCGCTGACCCGAACGGCCGGAGGCGGCTTCGGACGCGTAGCGGACTATCGCGTTAGGTCAGGGGAGAGCCTCCAACCGGCCAAACGGACATTGCCCCAGACGTCCCAAACATACGACACTAACGGCGTCCTCGCATCTCCCCAGGGGTACCCGGCTGAGCACTTTTCCAAAGGGAAAGCTCAATCAACCCTTGGTGCCGCGCCCTCAAACATGCCCGTCCCGAAGCAGACGGCAACGTAAGGCGATTTGGAACCAATCGATGGCACAACAGACGCAAAAAATAGGAATCCTGTTCGAGTTGGGGGCAGCTCAAAGAAATCGGACCGACTGGCCGGACTACAAGCGGTACGGATTTGGCGAAGAAGACGTCGAAGAATTGCTAAAGCTTGTGACTGACCCGTCTCTGCACGGTGCATCGACGGAAAGCAAAGAGGTCTGGGTTCCCCTCCATGCTTGGCGCGCACTTGCCCAGCTGGGCGATTGCCGTGCTATAGAACCAATTATTAGGATGTTTGATGCGCTATGTGAGGATGATTGGGCTCTAGAGGAGCTGCCCGTTGTGTTAGGAATGATAGGCCAACAAGCGATAGGCCCGCTTTCTGCTTTTCTGGGTGAGTGTAGGCATTCCGAATTCGCTCGCGCCATGGCAGTGAGCGGCTTAGAGGAGATTGCAAAGCGCGACGTATCGACGCGGGACAACGTCATAAAAATCATTACGGATTATTTGGACGCTCCAGACGCGAATGCATCGGGGTTGAATGGTTCCGCGGTTAGCTCACTCCTTTCGCTTGACGCCCGCGAATCTATTGAGACACTGCGGCGCCTTTATGAAAGCGGGAACGTGGATCTTTTCGCCTGCGGCGACATTGAAGATGTGGAAATGGAACTTGGGCTGCGGTCAGCGCGAACCACAGCACGACCCTCGCTAGGGCAGCTTTACGGACTGACGCCATCAGCTGCTCCCAATCAGAAGAAGGTCGGACGAAACGACCCCTGCCCGTGTGGCAGTGGCAAAAAGTATGGTGATTAGCTCGATTCCTCAGCTAGCGGGCTCACGGCCTGAGCCTGCGCCAGGCGCACACTGGTCGGCAAGTCCACCAGCGGAGTGCCAGCGATGCCCCAAAACAGAATCCAGTTTCAACACGGTATGTCGTTAAGCGAGTTGATCGAGCGCTACGGAACCGAAGCGCAGTGCGAGAAGGCGTTGGAGCAGTCGCGCTGGCCGGACGGATTTGTCTGTCCCGAGTGCGGCGGGCGCGAGCACTCGCGTTTCCTCGCCGACCGGCGCCGGTACTGGCAGTGCTCGACGTGCCGCAGCCAGAGCAGCGTCTGCTCCGGCACCCTGTTTCACGCCTCGAAACTCCCGCTGACCAAGTGGTTCCAGGCGATCTACCTGGTCACCCAGAACAAGAACAACATCTCCGCCCTCTCCCTGAAGCGCCATCTCGGCGTCTCCTACACCACGGCCTGGCGGGTCAAGCACAAGTTGCTCGAAGCGATGCGTCGGCGCGAGTCCCGCCGCTTGCTCCACGGGGTGGTGTTCGCCGACGATGCCGTGCTCGGCGGGGTGCACCCGGGCAAACCGGGTCGTGGCTCGCAGAACAAAGCGCCCTTCATGGCGGCGGTCGAGCTCGACGACAACGGCTACCCAGGGCACGTGCGCTTCGACCCGATCGACGACTACAAGGGGACCACCTTCTCGGCCTGGGCGAAGTCGGCACTTCACCCCAAGGCACATCTGGTCACCGATGGCTGTGCCAGTTTCAACGCCGCCGGCGCCGCGGTCGCTGCCCACGGCGCGATCATCGTCGGCAACCACAAATCCAGCGCGTTGGAGCCGTTCCGCTGGGTCAACACTTTCATCTCCAACGCCAAGAGCGCCATTACCGGCACCTACCATCATTTCGACTTCGACAAGTACCGCCACCGCTATCTTGCCGAGGTGCAGTTCCGCGTCAACCGCCGCTTCGATCTGGCCTCATTGGTCGGGCGGCTCGCACACACTTGCGTACGCACCGCGCCTTGCCCGGAGCGCTCGTTGCGGCGCGCGGAGGTTCCGGCCAGCTGAGCCATCGAGCTAATCACCAAAAGTATAAGAAATGCTGCCTTCAATGACTCCCCCGCGGACAAGACCGGACATCGGCCCTCTCGACGCCATCGGCAGCTTGGACGCATTGCGGGCACCCATCTTGATGCTCGGCAGCGGTCGGCAGCGGTCGGCAACGGTCGTGAGCGGACCAACCGAGGGCGTCTTGCCAATCCTGGTTGTGGCAAGAAGGTTACAGGCACTCCGATCAGAAGACCTGGCTGCCACAATCTCAGGGCCGCGCCGGCAGTCGGGATCGCCGAAGCCAGGCTCGATCCGCCTTGCCTTGCTGAAACGGGATGCGGCGGGTGCCGAAGCGCCCACCGCGCGTCCGGCACCAGGCTGGTCAGGGCTGCAGCTCGATCTCCCCGGGCCGCCAGGTCTGATCGAACCAGGGCTCGAGTGCCCCGTACATCCGCAGCACGACATTCCAGCCCCGGCCGGGAACGGTCTGGACCCAGTTGCTTTCCTTTCCGCTAGGTGAGTCAGGCCCGAAGTAGACGTCGATTGACCCGTCCGCGTTCGTCTGCAGGCCTTTGGTCTGGCTGCTCATGCTCGGGAAGCGCTGATCGGTCTGGATCTGGGAGCGGGTCTGGTCGCTATAGAGGATCAGCGACCAGAAGTCCTTGACCGGGACGTTCGGCGGCAAGTGCAGCCGGTAGTGCTTGCCGCCGTCGAGCGGATCACCGTTCGCATCGCGAGCGGTCCAAGCGTACTGGGACCCCTTGCCGATCATCTTCTCTTCCATCGCCGGTGTGACGAGGATCGCGAGGTAGTAGTAAAAGGTCGCCGCGTCGAAGTCCGCAACGCCGGGCGCGGCCTGGAATTGGTAGCCGCCGGTAAAACCGAGCTGCCAGTTGCTGTCCGGGTAGTAGTAGGCCGCACGGTCGCGCGTGTGGAAGAGGATGGTGCGTGCCGTGGCGTCGCCCACCGCCGCGGCCTCCGTGAGGATCTGCTTCATCCGCGCGTCGGGGGCGAAGGGCTTGCCCTTCTGGATGCCGATCGACTGGAAGAAGCCGAGGCTGACCGGGTCGAGCGAGTCGGTCGGCTCCTGCTGCACCACCTCGTTCAGCATTTCCCAGAAACGGTAGTTGGTGGGGAAGACGGTGTTGAAAGGCTTCCCCGACAGGTCGACGAAGGTCGGCGGGGCCACCGCCTTGCCGGCCTCGGACAGGGGATAGATCTTCGTGTACTGCTTGACCAGCTCGACACCGGGCGCCGGATCGCCGTCGACGAGGAAGCTCCGCCACGGGACCCACAGGCCGAAGGTCGGCGAGTGCACCACGTAGTAGCCCGAGGGCGGTTGGTCCTTGTAGCCAGGCGGCAGGAACAGGTACTTCCCACCCTTGCCCTGGTCCGGTCCGGTGATGCCGACATCGACGACCCAGCGCTGCCACATGTCGTTGGCCGTCCCGAGCACCTTTGGCGGCACCTCGAGCACCAGCGGCCCGTCGGACAGGTCGAGCCAGGTCCAGCTGTAGACCGTGTTGTCGTTGCCGGTGAGGACGATACCGCGCGAATCCAGCAGCTGCTCGAAGATGGGTACCACCGTATTCGGCGGACCGAAACTGCGGAAGGCCTCGCGGTTGGCCACCTGGCTGACGGCGGGCATGCCCAACAGGAAGGCCTGCACCGCACGCTCGAAGTCGAGGTTGTCGTACAGCTTCTGTGCGGTTGCCTTGTCCGGGAAACCATCGAAGAAGCGCAAGGTCCCGAGACGGGTCTCGATGCTGTCCGGCGCCGCGATCCCGGGCGGCATGGGGGTCGAGTACTTGTATCCCGGGTCAGCAGGGGGACCCGTCAGCGCCCCCATCTCGGCCATCGCGCCCGTCGGGGACGGAGTGGCCGTTGCGGGCCCGGTGGCAGTGCCGGGAATGGTTAGGCGCTGGCCGATGTCAATCACTGTTGAGCTTAGATTGTTCGCCTCGGTCAGCGCCTGCAGCGTGACGCCGAAGCGCTCGGCAATGGCGTCGAGATCGTCTCCGGAGACCACCTGATAGGTGGCGTTGGCCGCGTCGTATTGACCCTCGGCATGACGGCGCGCGCCGGTATCATCGGCTTGTGCAACAGCGAGGCCGAGACCAAAAAGCAGGGCCAGCGTTGGCAGCCCGACGCCTCTCCCAAGTCTGTATTCAGTCAAGCGATGCATGTTGTCTTGCCCTCTCTTGCGCCCTGGTTCAGGGCGAGAAATACCTCCGCCCCGGCGCCGGGGCGAGGGAGACCCAATGATGTTTACGGCTGCAATTCGGGGTCCCCCGGTCGCCAGCTCTGATCGAACCAGGGCTCCAGCGGACCGTAGAGTCGAAGCGCGACGTTGTAGCCCTTGCCCGGCATGGTCTGGACCCAGTTCTTCTCCTGGCCCGCCGGTGCCTTCGGCCCGAACCAGACGGTGACCCCGCCATCTGGGTTCATGCGCACGCCCGGCAGCGTGCTGTCCAATCCCGCCAGCTTCTGATCGGTCGGCAACAGCGATCGCGTCTGGTTGTCGTAGACCGTGAAGGACCAGAACCGCTTCGCGGGGATCGGCCCCGGCAGGGTCACCTGGTAGGTCCTGCCGCCGTCCAGATAGGCCCCGGTCGAGTCGCGAACGCTGATCGCATAGGCCGATCCGGTCCCCGGCTTCGATTCGGTCATGGCGGGCGTGATGCCGGTGGCGTAATAGAAGAACATCGTGCGCGCATCGAGGAGTCGCTCCGCACCGTTCAGGAACTGGTAGCTGCCGCCCACGAAGGGCGTAAACCATTGGCGGTCGGAGTAGATCCGGGTATTGGGGTCGCGCGAGGCAAACAGGTTCGATCGGGCGATGGCATTCGCCACGGCCACCGCATCCGTCAGGATCTCCTGCATCCGTGCGTCGGGCGCGAACGGCTGCCCCTTGCGAATGCCGATCGCGGCATACAGCCCGACCGTATCCGGATCGACCCAATCCGCGGGCTCGTTCTGCACCACGTCATTCAGCTCCTGGTAGAAACTGAAATCGTTGGCACTGATGGTGTTGAATTTCATGCCGGAGGTGTCGACGACGCTAGTCGCCGGGGGATTGGCCGCCTGGGAAAGGGGAAAGATGGCCGCGTTCGCCTTGACGCCCGCCACCGCGGCCGGTATGTCACCGTTCTCGACGAAGGCGCGATAGAACATCAGCAGCCGGTTGGTGCGGGGCCTTGCGATGTGATACCCCTGTTCCGGCAGTGTCTCCTGGTAGCCGGGCGGGACGAACAGATAGTCGCCCCCCTCGCCTTTGTCCGGACCGGTCAGCCCGACATCGGTCACCCAGCGGAAATCGGCGTCGTCCACGGGACCGAGCACCCGCGGCGGTACCCGGACGACCATCGGCCCGTCCTTCAGGTCGATGCAAAGGGTGACATAGACGGTGGTGGTATTCGCCGTCAGAAAGAGCGAGCGGGCATCCAACAGGTCCGCGCTGATGCCGATGCCATGGTTGAGCTTGATCCCCGCCTCATCGAAGCCTCGGCACAGGGCATGGACCGATGTTGCCGACATGCCGGTCAGGAAGGCATCGATGCCCCGGCTGAAATCGAGCTGGTCATAGGCGAGCCGCGCGGTGGCGGGGTCCGGTGTACCGTCCTTGAAGCGCAAGGTGCCGATTCGGGTCTCGACCGTGTCGGGGGTCGTGATCTTCGCCGGCACGACGGGCGCATATTTCGGCAGAGCGGCCGCTGCGCCACCCTCGACCACCAGTTGCTGGCCCACGTCGATGATGTCCGAGGTGAGGTTGTTCGCCGATTGCAGCGCACCGACGCTGACGCCGAGTCGCTCGGCGATGGCATCAAGGTCATCCCCTGGGGCCACTGTGTAGGCCCCAGTGGCCGCGTCGTATCGGCCTTCGGCGTGGTGGCGGGGACCGCTGTCGGCGGCTTGCGCGGCGCCTAGCCAGAGGCATGCCGCAATCGCAAGTGCCCCACAGCAGCGCGGCGGTGGCAGCAACGGGGATCTCTCCAGTATTGGCGTCGTCACTGATGGTTCTCCTTGCGGTTGCGGAGACAAGTGTTCGGTGAATAGTCGGGCACAAGGGTGCAAAAACGCGTTCCATGGTTCCCGACGGGATAGAGCGGAGCGTCTTAGGTCTCCCGCAAGGCAGGTGCAGGCAGCTCCAACTCAGCGAGAATCTACAAAAAATTGCGGGGGTGCTCTTGATGATTCGCGCCGCAGATTTGATACTTCGTGCAAGGTGGGCATGCCTCCGGAGGCCGGCAGATGCTGACTCCCCCTTCTGACAGTGAGAAGCACGTTGGTCGCCTGATCGTCGAGGCCGGAATGGTGCGTGCCGGCCCCCTTCTGGCACTGCCTGCCGTGCTTCGCTCGCTCGGCGTTGATCCTTCCGAGTTGCTGGCGGAGCTTGGTCTGACTGAGTCCTTCTTCGAGGACCCGGAGAACACCTTGTCGATGGCCTTTGCCGGCCGGCTCCTCGGTCTCTGTGTCGAGCGTACCGGCTGCGAGCACTTCGGATTGCTGGTTGGGCAACATGCCGGCGCGTCGTCCCTAGGCGCCCTCGGTTACCTGATCCGAAGCTCTGCTAACGTCGGGGACGCGCTTGCCGCGTTTGCCCGTCACCTCGACGTGCAGGATCAGGGAGGAACGGTGTGGATCGCCAGCGAAGGCAGTCACTCGATCCTGGGGTATACCCTGTTTGACGCGGAGGTCGAGTCGCTGGATCAGATCATGGCCTGCGCCATCGCGATCGGAACCAACATCCTGCGCAGCTTATTTGGACCGCCGTGGCGCCCAGACGCCGTGCTGTTTGCGTTCTCTCGCCCGAGACGGGTGGGCCCTTACGAGCGCTTCTTCGGCGTGCAACCGCGCTTCGACGCCGACCGGTCCGGTATCGTCTTCCAATCCAGCCTGCTGTGCGCGCCTGTATCGAGTGCGGATTTCCTACTGCACAAGCTCATGGAGGAGCGTGTGCAGGAGCTCAAGCGAATCTCCGAGGATGACGTTGTCGCGCAGATTCGCCGGCTGCTGCGAACGATGGTCACCTCGCCTGATTGCTCAATAGGTGCGGCAGCAGCGCGGATTGGCGTTCCCCGTCGTACCCTCAATCGAAAACTGGCGGCGGCGGGAACCACCTTTCACCAGCAGCGCGAGGAAGCGCGCCGGGAGCTCGCGTGTCAGCTGCTGGAAAACACGCGGACGACGGCGACCGAGATTGCCGAAATCCTTGGATACGCAGACCCGGCGAGCTTCACCAGAGCGTTCCAGCGGTGGACTGGATCGGCGCCTGGCCAGTGGCGCGCAAGCCGGGGGGCGCCGTCTGCGCGAGTCGGAGGACAAGATCGACCAGACGGGGGTACGGCGTGCTGACATTCAGTGACAGGATTCATGCAGCCAACGCCGCGTTGTGATCTGGACTCAGGGGTGTCGCCGCGCACAAGACGCGTTTCGGGGTATCCCTGCCTCCAACATTGCTGAAGCCGGTGGCCCCCGCTTGGCGTCGTGTACGCCCTGCTCTGGAGACCAGCTGTTGCGACCACTCGCGATGAATTATTCGGCGTTGTCCACGATCGCTTCGGCGCCCCGGTAACGGGCGTCCGACAGTCGCCACCAACCCGTGCACTCACAAGCATGGATCGACCGCCCGCAATGGGCCGACTTCGCCGCCAATGGCAGTGGCCCAGTGTCCGTGATTGGGACTCAGTGGTCAGTCTCCGCTAATAGTTCAGCGTCTGGATCGAATCAAAAGTGCCGGTTCCAACAGCCCATCCCCAGGTCCGCTTGTTGCGAAAGCCTAACACCTCTGGCTGCAGGCTGGGCGTGTCCGCTATGAGTGATCCGCGTTTGCTCCTGGGTCCAAAGCTCGGTGTCTGCTAAGCGCGTCTATGTGTAGGTCCAAACTATGTGAAGTTTCGTGAGGTGGATCGGTGAATGTCCCGCCCTTGTTGGTCTGAGGCGAGGGATGCGGCGCGGGAACTTCACATAGTTTTCCGGTTTTCTGAAGTGTTGTCAGTAACTTCAGGAGACCGCGATGACTGCGACCTTACTGCTTTCCGGAAATTTGCTCGGCCAGCTGCGAGCCGGTGCGCTGGCGCCGTATGGGGGTATCTTCGAGGGATATCTCGGCGAGCGCGGCTGTGCGCCGTCGACCAAGAAAGGATACTTGCGCTGCCTTGTTCACTTGGGCTGGTGGATGAGCCAGTGTGGACTGGACGCGGAGGGCCTCGACGAAGAGATCGTCGCGCAGTTTCTCGACGGACACCTGCCGCAGTGCCGGTGTCCGTTTCCGGTCAGGCACACGCGCGCGGAGCTTCGGGCCGCGCTCGGCCATCTCCTCGTGGTCCTGCGGGCCAATGCCGTGATCCCGGAGCGGGTGCTGGAAACGACACCGGTGGACGAGGAAGTGCGTCGTTTCGATGCGCACATGGACCAAGTGCGTGGTCTAGCGGCGGCGACGCGGCGTTTCGATCGACACATCGTCCGCTGTTTCCTCCTGCAACAGTTCGGCAATGACCCCGTTGACCTCGCGGCGATCAAGCCCGAGGCCGTACGACGGTTCATTACCGATCAGAGCACGCATTACAGTTCCCCGGTCGGCGTTGCCAGGCTGATCGCGGCATTGCGGGGTTACTTCCGCTTCCGCATCACCTGCGG
>CAVOQO010000023.1:0-15683 GCA_963698355.1 uncultured Gammaproteobacteria bacterium
ACCGCCGTCCCGCATAGCGCACCAACGCCAGCGGTGATGGCCATTGCCAGCGCGCCCCAGAACGTGACGCGCCATGCCCCCACGGCAGCGGGCGCGCCGCCCGTCCGGGCGGCCACTGCTCCGAGCGCGGCGAGAAACACCAGTGAGCTCGCGGCGACCCCCGCGATCAGCGCGCCCGGTGCCATCACCATCACGACCAGAAGCGGAAGCACTGCACCGGCCGTGAAGCTCGCCGCCGACGCCAGTGCTGCCTGTACCGGGCGCGCGCTCAAGGTCTCGGAAATGCCGAGCTCATCGCGAGCGTGTGCGCCCAGCGCATCGTGGGCCATGAGTTGCGTGGCGACCTGATCGGCCAGTGTCGGTTCGAGCCCGCGCTTGATGTAGATGCCGGCCAGCTCACGATGCTCGGCTTGGGCATCGGCCGCCAGTTCGCTGCGCTCGCGCTCGAGATCCGCCGATTCCGTATCGGCCTGCGAGCGCACCGACACATATTCACCGGCCGCCATCGACATGGCACCCGCGACCAGGCCGGCGACCCCCGCTACCAGCACATCCCCTGCGGCCGCGTTGGCCGCGGCCACCCCCAGTACAAGGCTCGCGGTCGAGACGATCCCGTCGTTGGCCCCGAGCACGGCGGCGCGCAGCCAGCCGATGCGGTCGGTGCGATGGTTTTCGCGATGCGCGCGTGGCATGTGGTGAGGCCTTCTGCGTTGGCGAAATTCAGGATTGCCGGGCTCGCTGCCCTGCCCCGGCCGGTTCGCGGGTCAACCGTGGGCATGCTCGGAGGCGCGGCGGATCTGCTCCTCGGTCGGTCGCACACCCGTGTAGAGGGCGAACTGCTCCGCCGCCTGCAGGGCGATCACCTCGGCGCCGGTGATGACCGGCCGACCCCGGGACCTGGCATAGCGGATGAGTGGTGTCTCGGGTGGCAGCGCGACGACGTCGAATACCACCTTGGCCCCGTCGATGACCGCCGGCTCGAATGCCAGCGTCTCGGCCTCCAGGCCGCCGGCCATGCCGATGGGGGTGGCGTTGATCAGGAGGTCGGGTTGGGCCTCACCAAGCTCGGTGCGCCACTCATAGCCGGACGCCCCCGCGAGCTGGCGGCCGGTGGTCTCGTTGCGGGCGAGGACGATGCCGGAGCGAAAGCCGGCGTCGTGCAAGCCGCCGGCCACGGCCCTGGCCATGCCGCCGCTGCCGCGCAGGGCGAACGCCAGCTCGGGAGAGACCCCGTGCCGCTCCAGCAGCTTGGCGATCGCGATGTAATCCGTGTTGTACGCGCGCAGGTGGCCGGCGTCGTTGACAATGGTGTTCACCGACTGCAGGGCCCTGGCCGAGGCGTCCAGCTCGTCCAGATAGGGGATGCATGCCTCCTTGTAGGGCATGGAGACCCCGCAGCCGCGGATTGCGAGCCCGCGGATGCCCGCGATGGCCGCCGCCAGATCCGTGGTGGTGCAGGCCTTGTAGACGAAGTCCAGACCCAGCTCCGCGTAGAGGAAGTTGTGGAAGCGGGTGCCGACGTTACTGGGGCGGCCCGCCAGGGAGATGCACAGGCGGGTGTCTTTGGTGATTTCTCGCGACATGGTTTCCCTGCGTGATGCGGCCCGACCGGGCACGGGCGCTGGGTCTTTGGTCTTGCCCCGAGGCCAGACAGGCAAGGCTGGAATCCGCTGCTTACCCACGAGGGGCAATCCTAGGCCCAGAGGACCCGGTGGCAAAGTGCACGCCTCTTGGGCACCCGCCGGCAATCGCCAGCTCGGCGGCCGGGTCTCTGGCGCCGTCGCCGGTTTTCGGCGGACGGTCCCAACCTGGGGTAGGGATCGACCGCAGTGTAAGCCGGTGCGGCCATCGGCTGGGCCGTGCGTCGTTGGGATGCCGCGATCATCACGGGCCAGCCGCGGTCAAACAGTCAATCCAATGACGCTTTGGCCCGCAGCGCCGAGCCACAGGACGCATCGAGCGACGGGTCTCTGGAGAACGCCATGAACTGCTGCACCGGCATCAATGCCGATGGCATCAATGCCGATACGGGCCGCTTCTTCTCCCGCTTCGCCGGCCTTCACCGGCTGCGCTTCCGCCTGTTCGGTTTCGAGCGGACCCAGCGGCAGCTGATGCGGGGGATTCGCGCTGGGGGCATCGCGGGTGCAACGCTGCTGGAGATCGGCTGCGGCCCCGGTTACCTGCACCGCGCCCTGTTGCGGTTGGGGGCCTCGCGGGCAACAGGGGTCGACCTCTCGGCCGGTATGCTGGCCATCGCCCGGGCCGGCGCAAAGGCGGAGGACCTGGCCGACCGGACCGCCTATGTGCAGGGCGACTTTACCCAGATCGCCGACGCGGTCCCGGAGGCCGATGTCGTCGTGCTGGACAAGGTCATCTGCTGCTACCCCGACTGGGGAAGCCTGGTCGAGCGCTCGCTGCCGAAGGCCCGCCGTCTGTATGCCTTCACCATCCCCCGCGACCGCGTGCTCACCCGGGCCGGCCTGACGGCGATGCGTTGGGGCCTGCAGGGCATCGGCTGCTGCTATCAGCCCTTCATCCACGACGCCGGGCAAATCGACGCGCGGATTCTTGCCGGTGGATTTCGCAAGACCTACGAGGCCCGCACCGCCGGGTGGCTGACCCGAGTCTATGCCCGGGTTGAGAGCTAGGAATCGCGCGTTTCCGACACTCCTGCGACCGGCACATGCCCGGTCTCGGGGCGCAACCGAAGGCCGGCGAAGCGGCAGCCGAAGCAGCCGGGTTGCAAGGGCCTGAGAAGCCCATGAGTCGTGCGTGGCTATCGGGAGCCCGGGGCACTTGACTCCCGCCGGCGCGGATCGAGTGTTCCCGATACGCTGGATGGGACGGCTGTCCGCCGGCGGGGTCTCGCTCCCTTACGACATACCCCTCGGAGCCGCGCCGCGGCAAGGCGCCCCCGGGGTGACCGGAGGTCGTCATGGTTCGCCGACTCTTTCTCACCTTTCCCACCAGCTCCCAGGCCGCCCGTGCGGTCGCTGAGCTGAGCCGGGGGAAGCCGATGGATGCGGATCGGCGGTCGGCGCGCCACTGCGACTTTGCGATGGATCGAGAACTGGAGTTGCCGGGCCTAAAAAGGTGCCATGAAGGCGTAAGCGAGAGGGCTCGCGGATACCTCGAAAGGCACGAGAGCAGACTCCGACCAGTTTTGTCCATAGGATCGCGAGACCCCGACGGACGGGTTTGAGGGATGGCGCGGCGGCGCTGTCGACCACAGACGGCGGCGTTTGCGAGCGAATTGCGCTGATGCTGAATGTGGTCTGGCGGGTATCCCCTCGCTCTGCCATTCTCGCCATCTCCGTTCGCTTGGTCGACGTCTCTGCTGGGTCGAAATCTGCGTCTGGCGCGACGTGACGGCTGGCGTAAGCAGCCTGGGGGCCGCTATGCGGGTTGAGCCACCACTCCGCCGGTCCACGTCGATGGGCGGCTTAGGACGCGTTCCAGCCTCTCGCAGACGCCCCCGTGAGCGACTCTACTCGGCCAATACCTGCCGCCCGGCCTAGTCACTCCAGCGGTAGGTAGACGCGTATTACAGACGCCCCTGGTCGAGTTCCTCAGCGCCTGTGATGTCGCGGTTGTTGCCCGTCCCGAAAGCGCCGATGGACTCCGTCCGCGACTCGCGAACGCACTATCAAATTGGCAGCCGGGCCTCCCCTCTGCTCCAGTTGAAGCGATCCGCACCTCATCTCAGCCCACTCAAGAGCCAGGCATTGGCAAGGTGCAAGCTCAGATCGATAACTGTCAGACCCAGTGCTGCGAACCCCAGCACCAGCGCCCAATGTAGACCCTGCCGAAGTCCGCCGAACCAGCGGCTGCGCCAGCGTGTCGGGTTGCCACGCGGTGGAGGCTGGAGGTGGGCGAAGATGTCGACAAAGATCAGGCCCATGACGGCCCAGAGGATGAGGATGATCCCAGGCATCAGGATCGAATCCCCTTCGTCGCCCGCGAAGGCGAATAACCCGACCGCAGCGCCCGCCGCCCCGCACACCAAGAGCCCGATGAGCACCCGGCGAAGCGGCAACAATCCGCGTGCCGTCCGATGAATTTGTTCGAGCATGCCGAACCGGTCTCCGTTGACAACGGGCGAGAGAACCAAGACTTGGATCGCCGCCGGAATCCGCAGTGGCCAGATCCTCACCCCTTCGTGCTCGGTGGCTCGTCGGCTCCGCCGAACAACTCCAGTCGGGCGGCCTGACTCACCGCCACCACGCCTGCGTGGCGCAGGCGCCGTTCCGTTGAGATCGCGTAATAGCGCTCGCGCACCTCGCTGGTGCTGCCAATCGCCTCCACCCGGTGTTGCTCGGCGATCTCGGAATCGATCACGCTGGGCGCCATGAAAACGCCGACGCCTGACTGACCGAAGGCCTGCATGAGCGCCCGGTCCTCAAACTCGCCGACGATGTGCGGGCGGATGCCGAGCTGATCCAGCCAGTGCATCAGGGCGCCGCGCAGCGCGGTGCCCTCGGCCGGGACCAGCATTGGGGCGTCCCCAAGGGAGTGCGGAAATCCGTCGCGATAGCGCGCGGCGAGTGGCGGTGCGGCGAAGAAGGTGATGCCGCACTCACCTAGCGGATGGTTAAAGGCGCGCACGTTGACGCCGCCGCCCAAGGGGGTGTCGGCCAGCACCATGTCGAGCTTGTGCACCGCGAGTTCTGCCAGCAGCGCCTCGAGCTTGCCCTCCCGGCACAGGATACGAACCGGCTCGTCCAAATGTAGCGCCGGCTCCAGCAGTCGGTAGGCCACCAGCTTTGGGACCACGTCCACCACCCCGACCGAGAACTGCAACGGTCGCCCGCTCGCGCGTCCCTTCAAGGCCTCGCCCATCTCCGCCCCCAGGCGGAAGATCTCATCGGCGAAAGAGAGGGCGAGGCGGCCGGCATCGGTAAGGACCAGGTTGCGCCCCGAGCGGGCGAACAGCCGCACCCCGAGGCTGTCCTCGAGCACCTTGAGCTGGCTGCTGATCGTCTGGGGTGTGAGATGCAGCACCTGCGCGGCGCGCACCACGCCGCCCTCGCGCGCGACGGTCCAGAAGTAATAAAGATGGTTGTAGTTGCTCCCTCGCATGCCTCTCTCGTTTCGATAATCTCGAAAATACATCCAGAAACGTTCGAATTATATTTGTTTTTGTCCGACCCCATACTCACGCCTGTCGAGGGCCGCGGGGCCCTTGTTTCGGGAGTTCTTCAAGATGAAACGCGTCCTGTTACTTGTTCTGACCAACCTGGCGGTCGTCGCCCTGCTGTTTGTCACCGCAAGCCTGCTTGGTGTCGACCGCTTTCTCACCGCCCAAGGACTGAACCTGGGCAGCCTGCTGGTGTTCTCCGCCCTCATCGGCTTCGGCGGCGCCTTCCTGTCGCTCGCCATATCGAAGTGGATGGCAAAGATGTCGACCGGCGCCCAGGTCATCGTCCAGCCCCGGGATCGCACCGAGGCCTGGCTGCTGGAGACCGTCGCCCGCCAAGCCGAAGCGGCTGGGATCGCGATGCCCGAGGTGGCGATCTACGACGCCCCCGAGCCCAACGCCTTCGCCACCGGCCCGAGCCGCAACAACGCCTTGGTGGCGGTGAGCACCGGCCTGCTGCATGGAATGCGGGCGGATGAGGTGGAGGCGGTGCTGGCCCACGAGGTGAGCCACGTGGCCAACGGCGATATGGTCACCCTGACGCTGATCCAGGGCGTGGTGAACACCTTCGTCATCGCCATCGCCAAGGTGGTGGGCTATGTCGTGGACCGCGCGCTCGCATCGGGCAACGACGAGGAGTACCAAGGCCCCGGCATTGCCTACTACGTGACCAGCATCGCCGCCGAGCTGATGCTCGGCATCCTGGCCAGCGCGGTGGTCATGTGGTTCAGCCGCCAGCGGGAGTTCCGTGCCGACGCGGGCGGTGCCAGCCTCGCCGGTCGCGGCAAGATGATCGCGGCCCTCGAGCGCCTGCGTGCGGTGCAGGACCAGCCCTCGCACCTGCCCTCCGAAATGGCCGCCCTTGCCATCAAGGGCGGGGTCGCCGAGGGGCTCAAGCGCCTGTTCCTGTCCCATCCCCCGTTGGAGGAGCGGATCGCGGCCCTGCGCGCCGCCCCGCTCCCGAGCCAGTTGATCGTCAACGAACGAGGTATCGCACGATGAACCAACAGGAGCGCGACATGATCGAGGGGCTGTTCCAGCGGCTCCAACAAGCCGAGACCCAGGCCGGGCCCCGGGACCCGGAGGCCGAGGCCCTCATCCACCAGCTGATGGCTCGCCAGCCGGCCGCTCCTTACCTGCTGGCCCAGGTGGTCCTGGTGCAGGAGCAAGGACTACAAAACCTTCGGTCCCGGGTCGAGGAACTGGAGCAGGAGCAAGCCGAACGCTCCCAGAGCGGCGGCCTCCTGGGCGGCCTGTTCGGTGGCGGCCGGCCGCAACCGGCCACCCCAGTCGCCTCCCGGGCAGCGACCGGCACCGGATGGAGCAATACCCGCTCCCCGGCCCAGGGAGCAACCGGCGCCCTGCCGGCGGCTCAGGGTGGGGGCTTTATGGCCGGTGCAACGCAGACCGCCATGGGCGTGGCGGGAGGCGTACTGCTCGGCAACGCGCTGGCGGGACTAGTCGGCGGCGGCGGAGCGGCCGAGGCCGCCGAGACTCCGGCGGCAATCCCCGAGGTACCGATGGCACCCGAGGAGTATGGGGGCGGCAGCCTGTTCGACGGCCTATTCGGTGGTGGCGACGACGAGGAATTCTGAGCCAGCACCGGGCGGGGCGGTGCAAGCCGCCCCGGTCTGTTCCATCGCAACGATGGCTCACGGGCGTCCAGGTGCGAATCTTTGCGGCGTCGCGCTCGCGAAATCTTCCCTCGGGAGCACCCCATGCTCGACTGGATCGCTCACGCTGACCGCATTGGAGATAGTGCTGGGGATCGACAACATCATCTTCATCTCAATCCTGGTAGGGCGCCTGCCGGAGTACCAGCGCAGTCGGGCGTGGGTCCAGGGGCTCGTGCTGGCGATGCTCACGCGCATCCTGTTGTTGCTGTCGCTCGCCTGGATGATGCGCCTCACGGAGCCCCTGTTCACCCTGATGCCCGAGTTGGCAGCAACGCTTGGGAACGAGCACCTGCGTGAGGCGCTCGCGGTCTCCAGCCGCAAGCCGCGCTGACGCGCCTCAGGAAAGCGGACGCCGCATGCAGGGGCGAGTTGGGCGCAAGCACGCCATGGTCGCGATGGCGGTGCCGCCGGGGTGGAGGGGTCAGCGCCGCGAGATGGTCGATGAGCTCCGGCGGGGAGAGCGTAAACGCCGTGGTGCCATCGCGCTGGGGCTTGGGTGAGCGATAGACGACGCGTTCGGCGTCAAGCGCCCCAGACGTTCGAGCGCGAACAGCTGGCGAACAAACTAGCCTAGCAGCCGCTCCAGGCCGGCGCGATCGTGCGAGGCGACCTGCAGTGACTAGCCGACTCCATGCCCCGGGCGAGCAGGACCGAATCCAGGTCCCGGCCTTGTACCTGGGCTTGGGCACCACCACTCCGCGCCTTGAGGCCGGAGCCAAACTGGGCTTAGGCACGCCGCCCGGAGGATAGCCATGTCAGAGAAGAAGATCATCGCGGTGCTGGGGGCCACGGGCGCCCAGGGTGGGGGATTGGTGCGCGCCATTCTTGGCGATCCGAGCGGCGGTTTCGCAGCTCGTGCCATTACTCGGGATCCAAGCTCCGAGAAGGCCCGGGAGCTGGCGACCCTGGGGGCGGAGGTGGTGGCGGCGGATATCGATGACAGCGGCAGCCTGGAGCGCGCGCTCGCCGGGGCCCACGGGGCCTACTTCGTCACCTTCTTCTGGGCCCATTTCTCGCCCGAGCGGGAGAAGGCGGAGGCCGCAAGCATGGCCGCCGCCGCCAAGGCGACGGGCCTCCAACACGCCATCTGGTCGACCCTGGAGGATACCCGCCGCTCTATCCCACTCTCGGACGAGCGCATGCCAACCCTCATGGCTCACTACAAGGTTCCCCACTTCGACGCCAAGGGGGAGTCGAACGCGTTCTTCATCGATGAGGGGGTCCCGACCACCTTCCTGCTCACGTCCTTCTACTGGGACAACCTGATCCATTTCGGGATGGGACCCCGTCGCGGCGAGGACGGGCGGTTGATCTTCGCCCTACCCATGGCGGACAAGAAGCTTCCGGGCATCGCCGCCGAGGACATCGGCCGCTGCGCCTACGGCATCTTCAAGGGTGGCGGCACCTACATCGACAAGACGGTGGGGATCGCGGGGGAGCATCTCACCGGGGCCCAGATGGCCGAGGAGCTGGGCCGGGCCCTGGGAGAGGAGGTGGTCTACCATGCCATAAGCCCTGCGGACTACCGTGCCCTGGGCTTCCCCGGTGCGGAGGACCTGGGCAACATGTTTCAGTTCAAGCAGGAGTTCGAGGCCGATTTCTGCGGCGCGCGGGACCCCGCTGTGGCTCGCGCGCTGAACCCGGGGCTTCAGGACTTCCGGACTTGGCTGGCCGCGAACAAGGAGAGCATCCCAATCGGCTAGCCGTGGCGCTGCGGTCAGGGCCCGGGTGGCCGCTATCGTCCGTCGGTTGTTGAGTCGAGGCTTATCTGTCCGTACTGGAAGTGATGATGGAGGTCACGCCCCGAATCCAGATCCGAGAGTCGTCGCTCACCGCGTGCCCTATCCCGTGACCGCGCCCCGGGGGAAACAAGGTCAACAAGCTGAGGATTGGAAAGACCAAAGAGATCCAGGCCGCCCTGCGAGTCCAGGGCGGCCTGAGGTAGGAGGTAAAGGAGGGCCCGGACGGTCGGTCAAGGCTCAAGCGGGGTTGGGGTCGGGCCTCCCGGAAACTGCGAGAGCGAGGGTCGGCGGGTCGTGGGCGAGGTGTCGTCACCCCGAGACACTGGGCGGCGGCGCCGTCGATCGCAGACGCCGGCGGTTGCCGGGAGATGCGCTCGTCAAACGCGAAGCCAGGGTCCGGTTGGGCGACGAGTTCCCCGTCCGGCATCGGCTCGGGATCATCACCCCAGGCGGCTGGTCCGCGGGCAGGAGCGATCGGAAATGGCGCGGTGGGCTCGCCGACCTTGGCGAGGATCCGCTGCACCGGGGCGGCCTCGGTCACGAATGCCATTATGCGCATATGCGCCCCGCAGCCAGGACACGCGAGCAGCGCAACCCGATTCTGCCCATCGGTAGTCCGGAGAGCCGGTGAATGTCCGGTGCCCGTCAGTTTGCGGCCGGTGAGATCCGGGGGAGAAGCGGCAGGTCAGGATCAGGACTGAAAGATAGGTCGTCGCTACTGCTGACTTTCCGGTTTCAGCGGGAAGCTACCGCCGGAATAAGGGGCCCTGGGGGTCCGGTATGCGCGTAGAGCAGCCGCCGCCAACCATACCCTCGGCTGACCCGTCGAAAACCACAGCGGGGTGACCGCAAACGCATAGCAGCCTCGCGCAGCGAACCCTCTGGGCGGGCTGTGATGTCCCAAAGGGCCGTCACTGGCGTTTAACGGATACATCCACCCGGATTTGGCCGGCGCGGCCGCTCCGGCTGTCCTTCGAACACGAGACCTGGCGACTGGCTTCGGTCTCGTTTAGCGTCCTACCGGCTTCTCGAACACCATGAAGTGCTGCGTGGGCAAGAAGTCTTTGGTCTCCAACCAGCGGAGGCCTGCCGCTTCCAGCTCGGTTATTGCCTGCTGCTGCGTCATCTTGTGCAGCGGCTTGATCGGTATGCGCGGATTCTCTCCCCGGTACTCGACCAGGAACACGCGGCCGCCCGGGCGCAGTGCCTGGACGACGGCGCGCATCATCTCGAACGGGTAGGCGAATTCGTGATAGGCATCGACCAGGAGGACGGCGTCGATTGTGCCATCCGGGAGCCGAGGATCATCCGGCTGTCCCAAGACGGGAAGGACATTCCCAATCGAGCGCCGTTGGATGCGTTTGTGCAGAATCTCCAGCATCTCCGGCTGAACATCGACCGCGAAGACTCGCCCGGCAGGGACCTCGGATGCGATTCGAAAGGTCAAGTAGCCGGTGCCTGCGCCGATGTCGGCAACGCTGGCATCGGGCGCCAGCCCCATGCCCCTCACCACCTTGTCCGGTAGCTCCTCAGTCGCTCGGCTCTTTCGCTCGAGCCAGGCGGCTCCCTGGTGACCCATGACTTGAGCGATCTCGCGGCCGAAATAGTGCTTGCCGGTGCCATCGCGGGAGGCCTCCTGGTAGCTGTAGTGTCCTCCAGAGGCAAGCGGTATCTCCGCCAGACCAGCCCCAGGAACAAAAAACGCCAAAAGTGAAGCAGCGACCGCCCTTTGCCAGGGTTTCATCGGCGCGAAACCTGTATTCGGCAGCGGGTAGATCATTGGCACCGCGGAATCGGCTCGGGGCTCCCCGCCGCGCGAGCGGTATTGCTGACGCTCCGCCGGGCAGTGGGGGCTCCTCGGTCTCGGCTCAACCTGCGGGTAGGAGGACCGTGTCCACGATATCGACGACACCGTTCCGGCGTAAAGCGCATCGATCGAGGAACTGGCCATGCGAATCCGACCCGCCCGGCAGGAAGACCGCGCCGCCGTGGTTGCCGTCGAGGCCACCGCCTTCCCCTCGCCTGCCGAGGCCGAGCTCGTCGCCGCCCTGCTCGACGACCCCACGGCCCGGCCCATCGTCAGTCTCCTGGCGGAGGTGGACGGGGTGGCGGTCGGCCACATCCTGCTCACGGGCGCCACCGTCTCCAGCGACGGCGCGCGCGTTCCCGCGAGCATCCTGGCGCCGCTCGCCGTGGTGCCCGAGGCGCAGCGCCGAGGTGTCGGTCAGGCGCTGATCCGCGCTGGAATCGCGGCGCTGACGGCGCTCGACGTCGGACTCGTCTTCGTGCTCGGGCACATCGACTACTATCCGCGCGCGGGCTTTCGCCCGGCCTTGCCGCTCGGGCTGCGTCCTCCTTACCCCATCGATCCCGCCGTGGCGGATGCCTGGATGGTGCGCGAGACACGCCCGGGTCTTCTCGGGGCAGTACGCGGTACGGTGCAGTGCGCCGATGCCCTCATGCACCCTGAACTGTGGCAGGAATAGGTGCAATAGGTGCGCTTGTGGCGTAGCGCCAGATCGCGCCCGCGTAGCTGCGCCGACCCGGGAGCCATCACTGGAAAGCCGTGATTCCCGTATCGGCGTTCGCCTCATCCTCGGCATTTTTGTGTCTCAGCCCGGCCGACCAGACTCAGAACCCGCGCCATCGGCTACCCTTGGCTCCATGAGCGCCAGTCAACCGGGCCTGACCCCAACGCTCAGCAGACCCTCGGGGCGGCCCCCAGTCTACGGCCGCGCGGCAAATCGGTTGGGAAGCCTCCACAATGAGAGAAGGGTTGTGGCCTGTTATTGATGTCGTTTCTCACAACCGAGGCGCCAAGCATAAGCAACAGCGTACAAAAAGCTTTCTTGTTCACCGTTACTGTGGATAACCCTGTGGATTCGATCCGAAGGGTATCCCTGAGTCGCGCCAAACATGACGATTTTGTTAGATTGGTCACATTCTGACCAGCACACTTTCTCGCTCAAATTCAGAAAGCTAGCGGAATATCAGCAATTATTGAAGCAGCTTCAGCCGCTAACATGAATAAATTCTAAGGTCAATGCGCCCTGTGCGTAAGACCTCACATTTTCCGCCTTGCAATCTGGCGCGAATTGAAAGGCCTTTGGGCGAGATTGCGGCGAGTTTCACTGCTTTCGCCACGCCGATGGTGCCACCGGATCCGGCTCGGACCAGAGCCCGCGACGCACCTCCCGGGCGTCTTGCTCCGCCGCCTCGGCGAGCGGCCGATCCACGGCAGGCGGCGCGTTGGCAGAGGGGCGGAGCTGCCAACAGACGGTCCCGGTCTCCTGTCGCCGTCCCTTTTGTTCCACGTGGCCGTGACCGCCTGATCGAAGACGTCTTTGCAGGGCGCCTGCTCTGCCCGCAGCTCCGCGCCTGCTTGCCCTCAGCGAAGTCGGTCCAGGGCGGTCCGGTCTTTTTGGTTACCAGGGCAGCCGGGTGCCGTCGTGACGCAGAAAGGCCCCGGACATCGGCAGCGCGAAGCCATCCACCAGCGCGAGCATCCGCGCAACACTTTCCTCGGGCGTGGTCGCGGCCGAGGATCCCCCCATGCGCGTGCGCACCCAGCCGGGGTGCAGCAACAGGACCCCGATGCCGCGTGGCTGCAGCTCCAGGGCGAGACCGTGCATGGCGGCGTTGAGCGCCGCCTTGCTTGATCGGTACGCGTAGTTTCGCGGCGTGCTGATGCCGGCAATGCTGCCCATGTCGGAGCTGATCGCGACCACGAGCGGTCGCTCGCCGCGCGAGAGATGCGGTAGGAAGGCCTCGGTGACCCGCATGGGCCCGAGCGTGTTGACGCGGAAGGTCTCCTGCCAGGCGTCGAAATCAATGCTCCCGACGGGATCCTGGCCCCAATGCTCGAAGTAGACGGCGGCGTTGTTGACGAGGAGATCCAAGGCGTCGTCCTGGAACGTCGCCGCCAGGTCGGCGATCTGGTCCGGCTCGGTCACATCGAGACGGTGAAGACTCACTCCCAGGTGTTGGGACGCCAGTGCGTGCAGGTTCGTCGCGGACTCCGGGTCTCGACAGGTCGCGATGACGCGACACCCGCGCGCGGCACACTGGCGGGCCCACGCGAGCCCGAGTCCACGGTTGCTTCCGGTGACGAGCACGGTTGCCATGGGAGGACAGTGTAGTGGGAAGCGGGCCGGCAAGTCGGAATGCGCAGACACGGCTTTTTCTACGGCTATTCGCCCGGCAAGGCCGGCAGGGTCTCGCTCCACAACTCGTCCTCGGCATCCATCCGCGTCTGCTCGCTATCGAGTCCGTCCGAGCGCTGGATGCTGCGATCGGCGGCATTCGCCCTGCCACCATCGATCGACAGATCGCTCCCGGCGCCGGTCAGGTCATCGATGGTGAGCGTCTCCATGGTCGGAAAGTGTCCCGTCTCGTAGAGAATCGCGAGCCACTCGTCGAGGTTCACCCGGTTCCAGTCCACGCGCGCCAAATCGGCCACGTTGATGCCGGAGCATTCGGGTGCCTCCGCCTCGCCCCAGTCGCGCCCGAGCTGGGGGCGAATCTGCTCGTTCATGATGCGGGCGAGCGGGGTGTTGAAGCAGCAATAGCTCTCGCGCTTCTCGACGCACCAGCTCAACACATCCGTCTTGCAATAGCTGCCCACGCGATGGCAGGCACGCAGCTCACGCTTGGCTCCCAGCTCGAATTCCTCCTGCTCGCAGGTCCAGATCAGCTTGATCAGGATCATCACCACCGTGTAGATGATGTAGACGTACATCACCACCACCATGGCGGTGCCAAGCCACGCCGCGCCGCCGCCGAGCTGGAGCACCGCGCCATCCGCGACCGCCCCGCCGGAGACCGCCGCGGCGCCGGTCGTGGTTGAGAACAGGGCATTGACCGCGGCATCGCCGAAGAGCTGGGCGGCCCATTCGGCGGTCTGTACCATCAGCTCTTGTGTGAAGGTCCTGGTGGCGAGCTGTGCCGCGGAGTCCGTGGCGGACGCGGCGGTATTGCCCATCAGGTTGTTCGCCACGCTGGTGAAGCTCTCCTTCACCGCGCTCCAGGTGGACGTCACGGGCTCGCGCAGGGTCTCCCAGGCACCGCGAATCGCGCTGCCCCGATCGAGCCCCAGGAGCGCGTTGTCGATCTTGCTGACGGCGAACACCAGATCGAGATAGTTCCCCAGCGAGACCCCGTCCGGGGTGGTGCAGCAGTTGACGATGCCGCCGACCGCGCGCTTGCACTCGTGGGCTTGTCCGGAGAACACGCGGCACTGGCCCCCACTGCTGCACTGCATGTCCGAGACGGCCATCTGCACCGACTGGAGCGCCGCGACCGCCTTGGAAAAGTCGCCCGACTGCTCGCTCGCAAACGCGGCGCAGTCGCTGCCCATGCAGCGCAGCGGACCCGCGCAATCGATGGTCTGCACGCGATCGAGCGCCGGGATGCTTTTCAGCGTCCCGCAGTCCCAGGTCTCCTCGAACAGGAAACAGACCCCGCGATTGTCGGTGGCGCCCGGGACGCACGCGGACTTGATGAAGCCGCAGCCGGGGTCCTGTTCCAGGGCCAGGCAGTCCGAGGGCTGATCGCCCGCATTGAACGGGCACTGGAGCTGACCCTGGGGGTCGATCCAGCACGCCATCTGGCCGCGGTTGAACCCGGAGCAGTCCGCGCTGACCTTGATCTCGGTGCAGAAGGGGTTTTGCCCGGCGATGGGGGGAGCACTCATGGCCGGCGGGCAGACTTCGACGCCTTGGGCCTCGTAGCAGCCACTCGGGGCCAGTGGCGGGGAGCCGAGGCACTGGATGGTCTGCTCGCAGAAGTTGCTGTTCCCAAGGTTCAGGATGTCATAACAGGCGTCATTGGCTCCCCAGACACTCGATAACGGCGCGCTCAGTGGCCGATAGTGAATGTCGAGCGTCAGCCGCCGGGCTGGCTGGGTGGCCATCAGAATGGAAAAATCACAACCGGCGCACCCGTCGTTGTAGGTCTGCTGCGCCCACACGGACTTGACCGCCGCCAGATACAGCAGGCCGCCATGTCTCAGCGCATCGGTCACATCCTCGTTGACCAGCGTTGGCGGGGGCGAGGCAAAGGCGGCGATGTCACGGGAGCCGATGATCGCCCGATAGTCGATCGTTTCAGACCAGGGCTCGTACCCATCGGGCAACGCCGGCGGCTGCGGATCCCCGAATGTGAGTGACGCGCTGATCGTGGTGACGCGGGCCGGGTCATCGATGGAGATGGCGCCGGTAACCGGGAACGCGCCTGGGAACACCCCGTAGCTTGCCCACGCGTCGCCCTCCCAGCCCAGGGTCACCCGCATGCAGGTGGCGCCGCAGGAGGACATCTCGGCCATGCCACTGACGGTGACGCCGAGGGGCTTTGGGTCGGGGAGCCGGTAGTCGTGGTACCAGGAGCACGCCCCGCCTTGGGCGACGACGCGGTCGCAGGTGCGGTCGTCCGCGACGTGCGTTTGGCGCGTCGTGTTCTGGAACGTCGTGACGCTCTGGCAGTCGGCGAAGGTCCTGGCGATCGCGCCAAAGTTCTCGAGCACGTCGTCGGTCTGCGCCCACAGGGGGTCGAGGCGAATGTCGGGGCGGGTGCGGTCCACCGCGGCGCGCAAGGTTCGGTACGCCTCGCCGGTCGGGGAGTCCTCGCTCACCAGGGCGCTCTGAGCGGCCTGCCCCTGGATCAGGGTCCCGGTGTGGTTGCCGTAGAGTGCGGAGAACTCCGCGGGACTGCCGCTGGTGGAGCCGGGGAAGAGCGCGCCGAAGCTGAGACTCCCTCCGGCCGCACCGGGCAGGACGACGTTGGAGCCGGCGATCGCTGGGAGCGGCACGGCACCGCGCGCGCCCTCCCCGGCCTGTTGCCCGGCGCGCGCTGCGTCGGCGAACGCATCCCCCCAGGTGAGCGCCCACGGGGTCCAGGCGACCAGCCCGCAGAGCACGCCCGCGAGCAGGCGCGTCCCGTGTCCAGCGCCGCCCCCGGGCGCTCCCCGCTCAGAAAGCGACCGCGCAGCAGTCATTCCAGCGCCACAGCAGGTAGAGGTGGTCCTCCCCGACGCCGGGGATGTTGCGCCACTCGCCCCAGCGCAACGGACTCTCCCCGATCACGTGGGCGCGCTCGGTCTCGGGCAACGGGTAGAACATCGGGAGCTTGTAT
>CAVOQO010000024.1:0-23439 GCA_963698355.1 uncultured Gammaproteobacteria bacterium
GGCGCGGCAGTCAGTAGAGCGCATAGGCGCGCCCGATGACCTGGTGGGTCGGCAACGGACCCCAGTAGCGCGAGTCGAAGCTGTCGCGGGTGGCGCCCATGATCCACAGGGCGTCCTGCGGCACCTCCAGCGCGCGCGCATAGTGGTCCTTGGGCTGCCCCAGCGTCCCCGCCAGGGCCAGCCCCTCGCCCACCGTCTCGCCGTTGACCCTGGTGGCCGCTTCGCCGACCGTCACATGGTCCCCGGGTCCGCCGACGACGCGCTTGATGACGATCCTCTCGGGCGGGAAGAACGGGGCCATCCGATCCCCGGCGAAGAAGGCGTAGAGGCTCGCCGCGCCGCACGGCCCGGTCGTGGCGGTCCACCAGGAACACGGTGTAGGGCGGCAGGCACTTGTCGACCTGATCGTCGATCGCAACGTGAAAGCGCGTGCCCAGGTACACCAGGAGCGCGATGACGCCGAGCAGGATCGGCAGGCCGCGGCGCAGCGTGCGTGCCAGCCGGCCCGCGGCGGTCTCGGCGCTGGCCGCGGTGGCGGCGCTCACTCCACGTCCCCGAGCTTGAGAGACGCATCGGCAGGCGCCGCGAGCACCGCCTGGGCGTCGAGCACCAGGACGCCCCCGTCGGCCAGCCGTTCGGCGGCCTCCCGGTGGCGGGCGATCACCGCGCCCGCCCGCTGCGGCGCGACACCGTCGAGCGCCGCCGCGAGGTCCGCGATCATGACCGGCGGGCGGGTCGCGAGTGCGTCGCGCAGCGGACGCACGGCGATTGCGGCGCCCAGGTAGCCGCTCGCGAGCCCCACCAGCGCGACGAGGATCACGATGGCGCTCGGCTCCCGTCGGGGCGCCGTAACCGCGTCAGGCGGCATCGCACGCCCCCAGCCGCTGCGCATCGCCGAGCAGGCGCTTGATGGCCTCCTCCACCGAGAGCCCGCTGCTCGCGCAGGCGCCGGATCGCCGCCACGTCCGCGGGCTCGGTGGAGTAGAGCAGCTGCCGGAACGGGTCCACCATCAGCCGTCCGATGCCCGCACCGCATCGGTGAGGATCAGGATCTCGGAGTAGACGCCGGGGACGGTGTGGACGGTCTTGAGCAACTCCGCCCCGCCATCGCTCATCGGCAGGCGGTGCTCGGCCTTCAGCTGCTCGATGGCATGGGCTCGGTTGCGCCAGCAGCAGGGTGTGGGCGCTGTTGTCGGCGATCGCGCGACCGGTGGGGTTGCTGTAGAGGTCGGCGAGGGACTGGGTGACGGTGATGGCCGCCCCGTTGTACTTGCGAAAGCGCCGGTAGCCGGTGCTCGATGAAGCGTCGCGACATCGCCCTGGGTGAGCAGGTCCCACGCCTCGTCGATCAGGACCAGCTTTGGCGGCCGCGCTCGCCCAGATACATCGCCTGCTGAATCTGGAAGATGAGCTGGAGCAGGATCACCTGCTGGAGGTGCTTGCGCCCTTTGAGCTCCTCGAGCTCCAGGACCACCAGCTCGGCGCCAAAGTCGATGGTGTTGGGGCCGTTGAAGAAGCGCCCGTACTCCCCCGGCGCTGGTGAAGGGGTAGAGCTGCTGGCCCACGTCGCGCACCCGCCGGTCGCGGTCGGCGAGCAGCACCTCGGCGCAGGTCGTCCACGACATCGCGGCTCCCTTGGCGTCCCACAGCGCGCTGCAGGGACACGTTTCAGCGCCGCGGTGCGGTAGTCGCCCGAGCGGCTCGGTGGGGGCGGCCATGGCGGTCACCAGGGCGGTGATCACATCGGCCTCTTCCTCCCAGTTGCGGATCAGCTCGAAGGGGTTGAGACACAGCGTCGCCTCGCGGGTGAAGGCGACGAACTGGCCCTCCAGCGAGGCACACAGATTCTCGTAGGAGCGCCCCACATCGATCACCCAGCAGCGCCCGCCGACGCTCAGGTTGGTGGCCAGGAGCTCGTTGGTGAGGAACGATTTGCCGGAGCCCGACTGGGCGGCGATCACCGCGTTGTAGTTCGACGCCGAGTCGAACAGCGACAGCGCCATCAGCTGCCCGGAGCGCGCCACCAGGTTGAGCACCGGGGTGCCGGTCCCCTTCCAGTCGCCGAACACCGGCATCAGGGTCACCGCCTGGGTGGCGGCCAGGGTGCGGTAGCGCATGGTGTCCCTGAGCGCCTGGCGGTCGGGACCGAAGGGCAGACAGTGGAGAAACAGCGGCAGGGCGAAGAAGCGGTCGGCCATCAGCTGGAAGCCCAGCTCGCGCCAGTAGGTGCGCAGGTTCGACAGCGCCGCAACCGCCTCCTCGGGCGGGGTGAACAGCACCACCCCCAGATAGGCCCTCAAGGGCCGGTCCCCGTTGTCCAGGGCCTCGAACAGGACATCGAAGCCGTGCTTGCGCTGGGCGAGGCTGGGCAGGAACTTCACCAGCGGCCCGTAGGCCATGTTGGCCGCCCACTGGCGCTCGGCGGTGAGGCGCACCCGGGCCGACTCGGGCTCCGGGAAGTGCAGGTTGAGACACACCAGGACGTTGTGGCGAATCCCGCGCGTGCCCGAGAGCGGGTCGCCGAGGAAGCGCGCGGCCATGCCGAAGGCGACCCGGTCGGGGAAGCGCTTGACCGACAGGGTCTGCACCCGGCAGTCACCCAGGGTGAGGCCCCGGGCGTCCACCCCGATGGCATGATCCAGATCCAGCAGCTGCTCGCGCACCAGGCGCCCGGGGTCGCACTCGGGGATGATGCGGTCGCGCCAGCCGGCGCCCTCCCCCCAGTTGAGCAGCACCTGCAGGAGCCGCACGTAGCGGTCGGCGCTGAGCCCCTGGGGCTCGAGGCCCGCGGTGGCCAGCACCTGCCCGGTGCCGACGCGCAGCTCCGCGGCGTCGCGCAGCTCCGATTGCGTCGGCACCGCCGCAGCGATGGGGAGCTTCACCGTGACCAGCACCTGCAGGTCGCGCACCCGAAGCTCGGTGCCCGGACCCAGGGCGGCGCCGGTGCCCCGGCGCAGGAACTCGGCGCGCTGGGTGCTCGCCTCGCGCAGCAGGGGGTCGGCATGCTCGATGCGCAGCCCCCGCATGCGCGCCAGCGGCTCCTCGATGTCGGGGGAGGCCCACAGCATCACCTGCAGCAGGGCGTCCTTTGGCCAGTCCTGGTTGAGCAGCACCGAGAGGCGCTCGGCCTGGCCCTGGTCGCCGGCCGCCAGCGGCTCACACAGGAAGCCGAAGGCGAGGCTCGCGTCGTCGAGCAGGAAGAGTCCCTCGGCGCCCGCATAGGCCAGCACCGGGAAGAGCGCGCTCGCGCGCGGGCCGCGCACCTGCCGCAGGGCGCTCACGACGCCTCCCGCCGTACCCGCAGCCGGATCACCGGCGGGAGGCGGCGCACCAGCCGGGCACGGCCGCGGCGCACCAGCTCGCGGGCGCGGGCCGGATGACAGGGGTCGAGCAGGCGTCCGTCGGGGGCGTGCACGGCGACCCGCCCGGGGTGCGCCGTCTCGGTGGGGAGGGGGTCGCGGGGCATCGGTGCTCGGGTGCGCGGGGGATCAGGGGTGGCGGTTTCCCGCCGGGTCTCGGCGACAGGGCGCCGGTGTGGGGCCGCTCGGGAAGGCGACGTCAGACGATGGGCAGGGTGGCTGCGACCACGTTGTCGATGATGTTGGGAGCGACGAACACCCCGAGACCCGCGGCGATGCCGACCACGAAGCCCATGATGGACTGGCGCATCACACCGGCGACCAGGCCGACGATGATGAAGGTGATGGCGATGATCCGCCCGAGCATGCCGGTCAGCCAGCCGGTGAGCATGGTGTAGGTGTCCTGGAACTCGAGTCCGCCGGCGCCGGCGAGCACGGTGTCCGGGGCGAGCAGGGCGAGCGACGCGACGGCGATGGCGGCGGCCGCCAGATGGGTGTGCTTGATCGGCATGGGGGTCTCCTGTGGAGGTTGCAGGGTTGGTTGGCGGTCGCCTGAGGGCGTTCAGCTCTGGCGGACCTTTGAAGCGGGCGACTTGCCGCTGCCCGGGCGCGTTGATGACCGTTCGGTCTCCGGACCGGGTCGGAACGCTGGTTGACTGCCCTCGCGCGGCTCGATCTGCAGCGGAGTGATGCGCCGCTCCCCGTTGCCCGCGGGCGGCGCGCCCAGGGTCCAGCGGCGGGGCTCGATCTCGGAATAGAGGTAGCCGGGGGCGTGCAGGTCGCCGCGGCTGTCCTCCCAGGGGGCGATCCACACCCGCATCACCTGGGCGGGTGTGCGGATCGGCACCGGACCCTCGGGGCGCGGCAGCACGGGGCCGGTGGCGAGCGCCAGCGACTCGCCCGGGATGTCCCCGTCCGGCGAGGGTCGGGGATCGCGCACCTGGGTGCCCGTGCTTGCACAACCGGCCAGTGTCAGGGCCGCGACGATGATGATTGGGCGAACGGTGCTCACCAGATGTCCTCCGGACGCAGCTCGGAGAGCGTTTTCTCGGTACCGGTTTCCTCGCGCTGCATGGCGGCCGGGGGCGGGCCGCTGCCATTGGTCAGGCGATAGACCTCGGAGGTGGGGAGACAGAGCGGCTGGCCCGGATAGCCGGGGCAGGCGAAGTCCTTGCTGCCCATGCCGGAGCAGCCGGTCATCGCGATGAGCGTCACGGCCAGCGCACAAGCGGCGGCGAGGTGATGCCTCATGGGGCCCCCTCCAGCCAGCGCTCCAGGTCGTCAGGCGGTCCCTGCTGCAGGCGCCCGTCGGGGGCGATCAGGTAGGGCACCCCGGTGATGCCGAGCAGTTGCGCGGTCACCAGGGCGCGCTGCGCCTGCGACTGGCCGCAGTGCTCCGTGGGCTCCGGCAGCCCGTCGAGCGAACCGGTAATGAGCGCTTCGCGGGCCGCGGATGGGTCTGTCTCCGCCACACAGCCGAGACGCGCAACGGCCACCTCGGAGTCCGGTCCCAGGACAGGCAACGGCACCAGACGGAAACGGTAGCGCGGCGCAAGCCCCGGGAATCGCGCCATGAGGCCCCGGCAGTGGGGACAGAGCGGATCGACGAACACGACCACGTCGCGCTTCCCCTCCCCGAGGTCCAGCGCACCCAGTGCCCCCGGTTCCAGGCGCAGGCGCCCCAGATCGATGCGCCCGGCCAGGCGTTCCGCGGTTTCCAGGGAGTCGAGGGGCGCGCCGTGCCACAGGTCCCACGCCGGACCGGTGAAGACGTAGCGGCCGTTGGCGGAGACGAACAGCACCCGCTCGCCGGCGCGTACCATCTGCACGCCCTGCACCGGCAGGCGGCGCATGCCGTCGATGCCGCGCAGCAGGTCCTGCAAACCTGCGGGGGTGCCCTCCCCGGCCGCCATTGCGGGTGGGGTGAGGCCGACGAGGGCCGCGAGCAGGGGGGCAATCAGTGATCTGGCCATGGCCCTCATGCTCGCGTGCGTGCCGGCGAGGGTGATAGCGAGAAAGGTGCGCAAGTCGAGCAGCTTTCCCTGGCTTGCCGATGTCTGGGACGCGCAGCGAAGAACGCTTGTTGGGCTGCGCCGGTCGACGCGGCCCAACAAGCGGGCGAGGGAGACGGTACCTTCGTCCTGACGAGACGGTCGGAACCTGACAGGGTGCATAATGCGGCGTGACGTCCCTACGACGACATCACGCGAGGCACAACGATGAGGGCCTTACGACAGATCTACGACAGCATGCCGCCGCAGATCGAGATACCTGAGGACCTGCGCTCCCGGCGCGTCGAGGTCGTGTTTCTGGAGCTTGAAGAGGACGAGACACAGACCGTCGCCACGAAGGGAGACTGGCCGGAAGGCTTGTACGAGCGCACCGCAGGCGCGTGGCAAGGAGAACCGTTGGAGCGGGCGCCTCAGGGCGACTACGAACGGCGACCGGAGCTCGAGTGATGTGGCTCCCGGACACCAATGTCTGGATCGCGTACCTGAACCCGCGCCCGTCGCCCATCAAACGGGAGATGCGCGCGCGTCCCGCGCGTGACATCAGGTTCTGCGACGTCGTGAAGGCGGAGCTTTTCTTCGGCGCTTACAAGAGCCAGCGCCGCGAGGCCAATCTCGCGGTGTTGGACGGTTTGTGCGCGGGCTTCGGCTCTTTGCCATTCGACGGCGCCGCCGCAAGGGAGTTTGGCCGTATCCGCGCGGAACTTGAGAGAGCCGGCACACCAATCGGCCCTTACGATCTGCAGATTGCCGCCATCGCCTTGGTTCACAACCTCACGCTGGTCACCCACAATACTGACGAGTTTGCGCGGGTTTCTGGACTCCGTATTGAGGACTGGGAGTGAGGGCGTGCCTATGAGGGGCATCGGTTCAGATCATCGAGGAGAACGGTCGTCCGGAGTGGGCGGTGATCCCGTATGGCGGTCGGTCTGATTTCCGGAAAATCCTGCTCAGGTCGCGGGGAGCCCTCACCGCCCCGCCTGCCCCAGGCGCAGCGACACCCCCCGGTTCAGGATGAACTCGACGGATCGCCCGGCGTCGATCTCGATCACCGGGAACATGTCCTCGGCCATGTCCATGAAATAGTTGGCCAGGCGGTCCAGTGCCTTGCCCGTGCCCCCCACCGCCGCGCCCTGCAGCGCCTCGGGGGAGGTAACGGACTGAAACGGCGTTCCGGCGCTGGTCGCGATGGTCGTCACCGGAACGGTGGAGAAGAGCTTGCTGAAGCCCTCCAGGAAGGCCACCTGCATGGACTTGGCGATGATCTGGCCCTGCTTGTTCACCAGGCGCCCGCGCACCCCGGCCTTGCCGTCCTCGCCCACCGCGTAGCCGTCCACCGCCACCTCGATGGCGCCGCCGTCCTCGCGCACGCAGGCGATGGACTCGCTGCGAAGATAAGCCCTCTCGCTCGCCAGATCCCCATAGCCCGCGAGGATCAGGAAGCACTCGCGCACGTCGGCGCGGAAGCGGTTGGGCAGGATGGCGTCGTGCTTGATGCGCGCAAGCGCCGGATAGGGGTCGCGCCGTGCAGCGCGCCCGGTGGGTGCGTCCATTCCGCTGAGGAACACCGCACGCAGGATGCTCCCGGCCGGGATCAGCACCGCGTCCCCCGTCGCCGCGGCCGCGCCCTGCCCTTCGGGCGTCTCCGCCGCCACGAGGCGAATCTCCAGCGGCTTCGCCGGCGTTGCCCGGACGCCGCCGGCGGGCGGCGCCTCCTCGAACAGTTGGGCGAGCGGCTTCTCCGGCGGTCTCTCCACCGATGTTGCCGGGCGCTCAGGCTCGCGGGGACGCCTGGGCTGGGACTGGGCGGGCCCTCTCTCCCCCGGTGCGCGTCTGACGGTCTCCAGCTGCTGCCGCAGCGCCTCCTGCTCGGCCCGCAGGGCCTCGAGCTGCCGCGCCTGCTCCGAACGAACCCCTTCGATCAGGGCATCGCGCTCCGGGTTGTCCTGTTTGATCACGCCGAGCTTGTCGAGCCCGGCGGAGAGCTGGTCGATGCGGCCCTCGAGCTGACGCAACCGCCCGGCGAGCCCGTCCATGCCCAGGGCGCGCGGGTCCGCGTCGGTCAGGAGGTTCTGCACCAGACGCTGGCGCTCGGTGGGTGCGGTCCCCTTCCGCTCCGGGGTGCTGACCAGCAGCACGGCCACGGCAATGACACCCAAGACCCCGCCGGCCAGCACCAGACCGCGGCGCAGCCCCGGCGAGAGACCCTCCCAGCGGGCCTGCCAGCTCATCGTTTGGGACTGGAAGTGATCAGGGATGGGCGGTCCCGGCGCTCCCGCTCCGGGTCGCGCGGGCGCACCGCCACGTAGAGCTCGGTGTCCTCGCCGGGGGCGAGCCACACGCGCGGCCAGGCGGCGACCGCGGCAGTGCCGTCCCCAACGCGGGCGGCGCAGGTGCGTTCCTCGAGCTCCAGATGGCCCGTGCCGGTGTTGCGCACCCGCGCGGTCACGAGCCACAGGCGGTGGCCCTCGAGCACCTGCCCGGGGGTCACGGCGATGCCGGACTGGCCGCAGCTGACCTGCTCGCCGCGTCCGGCCTGGCGCAGTCCATAGCCAGACGGCACCCGGTTCTGGGCCAGCTCGCGAAACGCCCGAGCGATGGCTTCGACGTAGGGTTGGTCCGGCTCTCCCCTTTCAGTGGCACCGGTGCTGCGCAGCGCGGCGCGCACGGCGCCGCCGGCCAGCGAGAGCCGGACCTCGCGCGGGGGCACCCGCCGCAGGGCGAGGGTCAGCGATAGGGTCGTGTCGGCGTCGTCGGCGTCGCTGATGTAGAGGCTCACCGGGTCCTCGCTGGCGGTGGCCACGTACACCGCGTTGCCCTCCACCTGGGTGGTGGCCTGGGACACGGTGCGCACCCGGGGCGCGGCGAACGGGGTGACGATGCGGTTGAGGTGATCGATGGCGACCTCGACGATCGCGGTGGTCCCGGGGGTCACCACCAGGGTCCTGGGGCCGAGCTCCAACGCGGCGGTCCCTGTCCCCTCACCCGTGGACACGGAGACATGTCGGAATCCGCCGGATGCCGCACCGATGCGGGCGGCCGCAAGCACGGCGCGCGGCACCGGGGGCAGCTCGATTCCCGGGTCGTCCGCCGCCTGAAGGGGCGCGGTCCCGATCAGGGCCAGTAGCATCCCCGTCAGGGTCCGGGTCCTAGTCACGGCGGTCTCCGGTCGGTTGCGGGGCATCGGTCAGGCGCGGCTCGTCGGGGTAGACGTCGAGGTGGCGGATCACCGGGCGGTAGTTGGCGAAGCCGACCGTCATCTCGTAGGTGCGGGCGCGTGCTTCGGGCCGGCTCCCGGGTCCGCTGGTGGTCTGGATGCCGGTGACGAAGACCCGGTCGCGATCGGCGTCGTAGGAAATCGCGCGCGGCTGGAAGGTCATGCTGACCCGCTCGCGCTGGATCTCGCGGACCTGCTCGCCCATCACCTCCAGCACCGGTCGGCGCAGCGCCGGTGCGAGCAGCGGATCGAGCGCCTGCTCCAGGAACTCGGCCCCGGCGGGGCTGACGTTGCCCAGCAGCTCGGCGACGAACAGGGCCCACGCCTCCTTCACCTCCTGACTGGCGCTGGCCCGGGCGACGCTCACCGGCCCTTCCAGCAGCGGCGGCACCAGCACCACCGTGCGCTCGGCGCGCAGCAGCGCCGCGGCGGTGACCAGGTTGGTGCCGATCAGGCCGAGCACGGCGAGGCGGTGCAGGCGGTTCTCCAGGGTGAGGCCGCGCCAGGTGGCGAGGAAGTCGGCCAGGGTCACGGCAGGAAGGCGCGGATGAAGGGGTTGGGCGTGGTGCGCGCGCGCAGGTGCAGCAGCCCGACCCAGTAGGCCCAATGCAGGGCGTAGCCGTCCGGGCGGCTGTCGCGGAAGCGCCCGTAGAGGCGCACCAGCAGGATGCCGCCCACCAGGAACACCAGCAGGTGGTCGCTGAGGATGCCGAAGGCGAGCATCAGCACCACCGGCACCAGGTCGTCGATGCGCCACAGCAGCAGGGTGGGCGGATCGTCGACGTGGCGGGGGATCTCGACGGGGTGGGTCATCGGGGCTCCGGACAACAGGATGACCGCGATGATCAGCCGTTACCCGCGAGAGCAGATACCGTGAAACGTGATGCCGAGCGGCCACCTTTCACGCGCGCGCCAGGACACGCAGGGCGTCCCGGGGAGCTGGAAGATACCTTGGATCAGGTTTCGGGGGCGGAGAATATCCTCCGCCTCGCGCGCTGCTTCTGGGCCCGAGGCGGCGGGATCGCCGACGACCTAGCGCGCCCGTGCCCGTTGCCAGGCCGACTGAACCGAGCGCAGGGCGATGGTGTGCATCAACGGGATCCGCGCCAGCGGGGTGTCCCCTTGGAGGGCGTCGGCGACGATCAGGAAATCCTGCCAGGGCAGCGGCGGCCGGATCTGGGAGGCCTTCGCCCAGAGCGCCATCCACAGTAGGCGCTCGGCCCAGACACCGCGCTTCGGTTCGAGGATCTGCTCGACGATGGCCGCAGCGGCGAACGGCAGGCGCGGCAACCAGTCATCAAAGGGGCCCACCCGTTCCCGCAGTACCGCATCGACCCGCGCGTCGTCTTCGAACCAGGAGTCGGCAAGGCTCAGGTTTCCCGGCCAGCCTCCCGCCTCGGCCAGCACCCGCTCGACGCGCGCGGGGGAAAATGCACCAGGGTCGCTGGCCAAGAGCTCGGCAATCCCCGCACCGGGCGCGACGCGCTCGGGTTTCCAGTAGTCGCCGCTCACCAGCTCGTTCAGCGCCACCAGTTGCGGTGGTGGGGGGGTCTCGTTGTCCAGGCCAACGGCGACAAAGTGGGCCACCAGACGCCGGAGGTAGTCGCCCTGAACCGGCAACGCGCCGCCGCTGCTGGTCATCCCGCGGATCTTGGCGTCGATCTCCCGCTTGGTGAATCCGCCCTGGCCCCAGACCTCGCGGATACCGAGCCCCTGTTTGACCAGCACCCCGTCGATGCGAAAGCGCCGCTTCTCCTTGGCAACCAACCAGGTGCCCTGGGCGCCCGATCCGTCGAAGGCGGAGGCGTAGACGGTGATGGGTTGTGCGGGCGGCAGCGGCGCGCTGACGGTCCCGGCCAACCGCACCTGCTTGATCAGCGCGTCCAAGGCCGGGCGTTCCCCTGCGGGCAGCCAGTTGCGCAACCCGATGAGGCGCCGCAGACCCAGCGCGCTGATGTGGCCGAGGCAATCGGCTTGCCGGTACCGCTCCGGCAAGTGGGCGCGCACCTGGGCGTTGGGGTGCAGCAGCCACAGCACCGCCAGCTCGTTGAACAGGGGGTGGGCACAGGACAACATGCCCGCCGCGAGCAGGACCTGCGCCTCGACCGGCACGAGCTCCATCTGCGCCTGCATCGCATCGAGCAGCTCGAGCGGGTCCTGGGCCTGCGTCTCGCGGAGCAGCCGTTCCAGGAGACTGTCAAGGCCCGGGGCGCCGCCAGCGGCGTTGAACCGGGCGTAGTACTCGGCAACGGCAGCCGCCTGGTCGCGAATGCTCGGGTGCAGCTCGAGCTTGGCGCTATGCAGCGCCTGGATCAGGTCCTGCTGGACGCGTACGTCGACCTCGGGCTCGAAGGCATGCTCGGCCATCTCTGTCTGGATCTGCTCCGCCAGCGCCAGGGCCCAGGGCCGCTGGCGCTCCACGGAGTAGCGGATCTGCGTCAACCCCTCGTCCAGCAGCGCGAGACACAGGTCGTAGCCCTCGGGTGGGGTCGGTTGACGCCCATCGGGTGCGTAGCGGGTCAACAGGAGGCGAAGAAAGGCCAGCGCCAGGCCGTGGGTTGTCTCCAGCGTCTTCTGTACGGCGGGGCTCCAGGGTTCCTGGTGCCTGGGGTTGGCTCGCCAGCGTGCCACCTCGCCGATCAGCTGCCCGGCCGTCTGCATCAGCGCCTCGGTATCGGCGGGCGGCGTGCGCTGGGCCTCAAGGTTGCTGGAGCCAGGCCGATCCGGGGACACTGGCGTCGATTGTGGCGCGCCGGCCTGCCCCGCCTGCCGTTGGACCATGCAGCAGTGCTTGTACTTCTTGCCCGATCCACAGGGACAGGGGTCGTTACGGCCCACTTTGTCCGGGTGACGCACCGGGACGGCAGGCAGCATCTCCAGCAAGTCCTCCAGGGGCGGCATGGGGGGATGGTCCGCGGCGACGCGCTCGACGACGCCGGGTTGCTCGAAGGTCGGCCCGGCGTAGCGCCGCCCCTCACAGCGCTCCTTGAACAGGACGTAGTGGCGCTGCAGGCGGGCGAGGTACCCGGGGTCGCTGTTGATCATGTCGGTGAAGATCCCCAGCAGCGCCGGGGCGTAGGACGCCTGGGGGTTCAGCGGGTCCAAAAAGGGGCCGGCCATGGCATCGGCGGAGTCGAATCCGAGGCTGATGTGCGCGACCGGGGCCAGTTTCCGCTCGGCGACGACGCCGATGGTGACGCGGCGGCAATCGCAGCCCTGGTCGTCGCAGTACAGCTCCAGGAAGGCGTAGCGATCCGCGGGCAGGGGTGAGCCGGAGCCCGGCGGAACCGTGATGGTGCGCAGCTCCGATGCCGCGAGCGTCGGAAATGCCTGGTAGAAGTCACTCAACGGCACGCGGGGATACCTCAACGACGGTCCTGGCTGTGGGGGGGGTGGCGCCTCCGGAAGCGCAGCTTAACATCACTGCTCGGACGTTAGAACGAAAGGGAGCGAGTCAGCAAGGTGGCTTGCGGCTGGCAGACGGGGATCTTGAGGGCAGGTCAACAACGGTTGGTTTCCAAACGTTGCGGCCCTTGCCGACTTACGACGCATTGCTGCCATCCGAGTCGCATATCCGAGCGGGCGGCACGCGGAATCGAATCGCATGTACGGGTTCCTCGATTATTTCTTCGTCGCCGTCCATAGCAGTCTGGTCGTGTTCAATCTGACCGGCTGGATATGGGCGAGCACGCGACGCGTCCATCTGGTGGTCATAGGCCTGACCCTCCTGTCCTGGTTCGGATTGGGTGTCGCCTACGGCTGGGGCTACTGCCCATCCACCGACTGGCACTGGCAGGTCAAGCGTGCCCTCGGAGAGACCGATTTACCGTACTCGTACGTCACGTACTATGCAGACAAGCTGACGGGACGCGAATGGAATGCCACGTTCGTCGACGCGGCTGTCCTCCTGCTGGGCCTCTTGGCGTTTGCCCTGTCGTGCTGGACCAACTGGCGGGACTGGTCTGCTCGTTGCCGCGCACGAGGCGAAGGTTCGTCGTCCAGCGGCGGGCGCACCGGCTGAGTCGTATAACGTCGCGAGCATCTGCCCCGATCACTCATGGGGCTTGCGCGCCACCAGCTGAACGACCGCGCCAAGCCCATTGTGAAATTCACCTTCGTGGATTTCGCGCTCGCAGGCTTGTAGATGCAGGAACTCGAGGCCGGTGAGCTCCGCGCGCAGTGTCTCCATGTCCATCATCAGGTCGGTCGTCGGCGGACCGCCGGTTCGCAGTGCCAATTGCTCGGGCGTGTAGGCTTCGAGCAGCATCACGCCACCGCAGCACAGACCTCCCACGCAGCGCCGGTGCACCTCCGCACGCAGCGCGGGAGGAAGGTGGCAGAAGATGGAGACGATGCCATCCCAGTGCTCCGGTTCGAAGTCGTACTCCGCCAAGTCGGCATGGATTGTCGCGATCGTGACTTGGTGCGAATCGGCAAGCCGCTGCGCCTTCCGCAGGCCGACCCCCGAGGCATCGACCGCGGTCACGTCATAGCCCTGCCGTGCCAGCCACACCGCGTTTCGGCCTTCTCCCTCGCCAAGGCACAGAATTCTGCCGGCCGGCAGCCGCGAGGCCATCGCTACGAGGAAATCGTTGGGTTCGGTCCCGTAGGCATAGGTCTCGCTGTCGTAGCGCTGGTCCCACATCGCCTTCCCCTCCGTCATCGCGTTTGGGTGGCGCGGGCTTTCACGCGCCGAGCCGTCTGGCCCTTGTTTCGCCCCGGCCGTGAGGGAGCGCGAAATCCAACTCGGGACCCTTCGGTACGATACCCGTCGGATTGATCCCCCGGTGACTGCCGTAATAGTGAAGCTTGATATGGTCCATGTTCACGGTCTCGGCGACGCCGGGCATCTGGTAGAGCTCGCGCGCGTAGGCCCACAGATTCGGATAATCGACCAAACGTCGCCGATTGCATTTGAAGTGTCCGTAGTAGACCGCATCGAAGCGCACCAGCGTCGTGAATAGGCGCCAGTCGGCCTCGCGTCAGCCTGTCACCCACCAGATAGCGCTGTCGCGCCAGTTGCGCCTCGAGCGCATCGAGGGTGTCGAACAACCGGTCGTAGGCCGCCTCGTAGGCGGCCTGGGTGGTTGCGAAGCCCGCGCGATAGACACCGTTGTTGACGTTCTCGTAGACCACCGCGTTGACGGCGTCGATCTCGGCGCGCAGCGGCTCGGGGTACAGATCGACATCGCTGCGTCCCCAGGCGTCGAAGGCGCTGTTGAGCATGCGGATGATCTCCGAGGACTCGTTGTTGACGATGACCCGGCGCTGCTTGTCGTACAGCACGGGGACGCGTCACCAACCCGTCGAAGCCGGGCTCGCTTTGGTCATAGAGCTGGCTCAGCGCAGAAACCCGTGCACGTGGTCTGGTGTGGCGCCCGGGTAGTCGCCGAACACCCAGCTCTCGGGCGGCATGAGCGGATGCACGACCGACACCGAGATCACCTGCTCCAGACCCTTCAGCACCCGGAAGATCAGGGTGCGATGGGCCCAGGGACAGGCGTAGGAGACATAGAGGTGATAGCGGTCGGGCGCCGCCTGAAATCCGCCGTCACCCGATGGGCCGGGACGGCCGTCCGCCGTCACCCAATGGCGAAAGCGCGACTCCTGACGGACGAATTCGCCGGCGGCGTTGGTGTTCACGTGACCCTCCCAGTCACAGGCTTCTCGGATCAGGCCGTCGCCGCGAGAGGCTGGGCAGCGGGCAGCAAACGCTCGATCCGACGCCGCGCGTCGCGCAGCGCCTTGTCCTCGCCTCGCGGCATCCAGCGATCCGCAGCGACGATCTCCACCTCGTCGATACCGAGGAAACCGAGCACGTGGCGCAGGTAGCCGGTGGCGAAGTCGATCGCGCTGCCCACCGCGGTGCCGCCCGAGGCCACTGCGAGGTAGGCCCGCTTGCCGCGCAGGAGCCCCACCGGCCCGTTCTCGGTATAGCGGAAGGTGAGTCGTGCCCGGGCCACCATGTCGACCCAGGCCTTGAGCTTGGCCGGGATTCCGAAGTTGTAGATCGGAACGCCGATCACCAGCACGTCGGCGGCCATGAGCTCCGCGACCAGGGCATCGGACTCCGCGAGCGCCGCGCGCTGCGCCTCACGGCGCTCCTCAGGGGCCGTGAAGTTGGCGTCCACCCAGGCCGCATCGACGAAAGACGGGGATTCCACCGCCAGATCCCGCACCGTCAGATCGACGGGGCCTTCACTGACCGCCAGTCGCTCGATCAGGGCGTCGGCGACCCGGCGGGTCACCGACCCCTCGCGCCGGGCACTGCTGTCGACCCGCAGCACCTTCAGGGTGTTGGAGCTCGGGTTGCGACATTGATCTTGTTCATTGGCTGCCTCCGGAATCTGTCTGGTCGATGAACGAACCGCTCGATGGGTGCGGCGTTGGGTCAGAGTTTAGGTATTGCCGTACCACGCATAAACTGTACGATAGTGAAAACACTGTTCCTGCTTGGAGAACAATGGACCGTTTGGAGGAGATGCGCACCTTCGTCGGGGTGGTGGAGGCCGGCAGCATCACCGGGGCGGCGGAGCGCCTTGGGATCGCCAAGTCGGCGGTCAGCCGGCGCCTCGCGGACCTGGAGGGGCGCCTGTCGGTGCAGCTGTTCCGCCGCACCACGCGCACCCTGAATCTCACCGACACCGGGGAAAGCTTCTACGAGCGTTGCCTGCGCATCCTCGCCGACGTCGAGGAGGCGGAGCTGGCGGTCTCCCAGGAGCACGGCGCCGTGCGCGGGCGGCTGCGGGTGGCCGTACCGCTTTCCTTCGGCCTCGGACACCTGGGGCCGGCGATCGACGCGTTCCTGGACGCGCACCCGGACGTCGCGTTCGACCTCGATCTCAACGACCGGCAGGTGGACCTGCTCGCCGAAGGGTTCGACCTGGCGGTGCGGATCGCCGATCTGCAGGACTCGACCCTGATCGCCCGACAGGCTCGCCCCGGTGCGCCACGTCGCCTGCGCCAGCCCCGCCTACCTGGCCGAGCACGGCAGCCCGCGCAACCCGGCCGAGCTCGCGGGCCACGCCTGCCTGGTCTACGCCAATGCGCCCACACCCGGATTCTGGGAGTACACCGACCCCGGTGGCCGGCACGGCCGTGTGCAGGTCAGGGCGCGGCTGCAGGCCAACAACGGCGACTGCCTGCGTCAGGCGGCGGAGGACGGCCACGGCATCGTCATGGGACCGAGCTTCATCCTGTACCAATCGATCGAAGGGGGAAGGCTGCGCACGATCCTGACCGACCACCAGTGGCCGACGCTCTACGCTTATGCGGTCTATCCCCGCACCCGGCACCTGTCCCGGCGGGTACGCGCATTCGTCGATTTCCTGGCGGAGCGCTTCGCCGGCGTGCCGTATTGGGACCGCTGCCTGGAAGGCGATCAGCGTCCGGCCCCGTGACCGCTTACCCTATCGAGCGCCTGCACAAGTGGAGGCAGCCGCCAGGGCATCCGAACCGCGCCGCGCAGCCCGCAATGCCGGCCTCCTAGCGGCCCCGCAGCGGCGGCAGGCGCCAGCGCCGCTTGAGCCCTTCGGCGACGAAGGGCATGAGCCGGCCCTTCTCCCAAAGCATCCGCGCAAAGAGACCCACAGGGCTGCGCGGAGGGGTCCGATACCCTGCACGCTTCACTAACGCGATGGCGCCAGGTTCGCAGACGGGGACGCAGACCCCACAGCCGAGACAGACGTCCGCGTTCACCTCCGCATAACGCTTTGCCCCGGTCCCGGCCCCGTTACCCTGCTTGGCCCTATCCTGCTTGGCCCTCGCTCGCGCGTCCGCGCCCAGCCCGATGCACTTGACGTTGCAGGCACGCAGGCACTCGCCGCAATAGTCGCAGCGCTTCGGATCGACTTCGGCGATGAACGGGGTCTTGGCCAGGGCGTTGGGGAATCCGGACTGCACCCCTGCCATCAGCTCGCAGCAGCAGCGGCAGCAGTTGCACAGGAACGACGGCTGCTCGCGGACGTTGTCGGTGACGTGGGTGAGTCCGAGGGAGCGGGCGTCGTCCAGGGTCTGGAGCATCTGCTCGACCGTGCGCTCCTCGGCGAAGCCGCGGCGCACCAGGAAACGCGCCCCTTCGCCGAGGACCATGCAAATGCCCTCCACCGGGGCGCCCTTGCGACAGGCCTGCCCCAGGTGCGCCTTCTTGTGGCGGCAGAAGCACAGGGTCACCGCGCGGTAGTCGCTGTCGCGGATGATCCGGCGCGCGTCCTCGTACGGGGTGATGCGGGAGGTGACGGGGATGTGCTCATCGTAGACAAGGGCGCGGGCGATCGGGGTGCGGCTGCCGAAGAACTCGCCAGCCTGACCCTCGCGTCCCTGCTCGTGCAGATACTCGGTCATGAGGCGCGCGAGCCGCTCGATCGGCAGGTCCGCACGCTGGCGCATGAAGGTGAACTCCATGAACCCGATCAGCCCAGGCATCAGCAGATAGTACGTGGTTCCGGCGTAGGGCAGGTCCATGACCAGGCCCTTGTTGGCCATGGACTCGAGGACGACGTCGAGCTCTGCCACAGGGATGTCCGTCGACGCGCAGAGCTCCTCCAGGGTCGCCTCCATCAGCGGGAAACGGGAGGCAACGAAGGCCTCGCGCTCGTCGAACAGCAGCGAGAGGATCTCGCGCAGCTTGGCGCTGTCCACTAGCCCGATCGGGTAGCGGTTCAATCGGTCGATCAATGGCACCAGAGACGACTTGGCGCTCAGCAGATGCCCCATGGGCCCTCCCCGCCAGCAACTCCGAGAGTCAGTATAGGGATGCGCGACCCTCGCCGGGGTCATAGGCCAAAAGCGCAGAGCAAGTGGTTATCGGCATCCGGGCCGCCGCAGACGCGGGTTGCCCGCCCGCAAAGCACTCGAATCTCCTGTGACATATCCTTGCTCTGGGGCGAGCGCCCTGCCGCCGGCGGTCGCGCGCCGAGGGGTGGATCAGGCAGCGACAAAGGGGAATCGGCCGCAATGCGCCTTCGTCGGGCTTACTACGATCTCTTCTCGCACGTCTACGACCGGGTGATCGCCCTCCACTCGGGCGATGCCAGTGCACGCCTGCGGGACCTGTTGATCGAACGGACCGGCGTCAAAGCGGGCGGCAGGCTTCTCGACCTCTGTACCGGCACGGGGGCGGTGGCCGTTCGTGCTCAGACGGCTGTCGAGCCCGGCGGGCTCGTGGTGGGCGTTGATTTCTCTGCTGGGATGATCCGCCGGCTTGCGTGAAGGCCCACCAGACGGGCGTCGAGAACGTCGCCTTCGTCGTCGGGGACGCGGCTCGCCTACCCTTTGCCAACGCCAGCTTCGATGCGGTGAGCTGCTCCCACGCCATGTACGAGCTCAGCCCGGAGGTTCGGGACCGGGCGCTTCAGGAGGCCAGCAGGGTCCTTCGCCCGGGTGGCCGATTCGTGATGATGGAGCACTGCGAGCCCAGCCGTCCGCTCGTCCGTTTTCTCTACCGGGTGCGCCTGTCGGTGCTGGGGTCATCGGAAAACCGGGACTTCGCCCGCGACGAAGTGCCATACCTGCGCCGGTACTTTGCCGACGTGAGACGGGAACTGTCGCCCAAGGGCCGCTCCAAGCTCGTCTTCGGAAACAAGCATGAAGGTGCTGAAACGGCTGGCTGAACGGCTGCACGCGACACCGGCCCTTGGTGACGGTCGCAGCCGCAAGGTCATTCTCATACCCCACTGCGCGCTCAATCAGAACGCGCGGGTGGCGGGCGCTGCCGAACGCCCTGCAGCGGTCGTGGAGCTGATCACCGGTCTGCTCGAGCGCGAGATCGGCATCGTCCAGATGCCCTGCCCCGAGCTGTGCGCGTTTGGAATGGACCGCGCCCATGTCACAGTCGAGCTCGAATTGCGAAGCCCTGCCGGACGGGAGCTCTGCCGGCGCCTCGCCCAGGAACAGGTCGAGACGATAAAGGCCTACCGCGCCGGTGGCATCCGTGTCTTGGGGATACTGGGCAAGAACGGCTCCCCCAGCTGCGGCGTCGAGGAAACCTGGGACGATGGCCTATGCCCGGGCTCCGGTGCATTCACGGAAGCGTTGGCGGAAGTGCTCCGAGACCAGGGCATCCAGATCGGGATGACCGGCATTCGCGACAGCGAGCCGGACAAGGCGCTCGTGGCGGTCGACCGCTGGCTCGCCTCCGCCGAGCCTCGGTAGCCTACTCACCAAGGTGCGATTCCGAGGTCTCGGGCGGGTCACGGCTTGATCGCACCTTTGAGGCGCTCACCCGATAACGCTCCGGCTTTACCGGAGGTGACTGCACCGTCCTCGTGAATGCGCTGTTTGATCGCTGAGGTCCAGACCGTTGCTCCCCGTCCCGGCATCGCCAGGCAACCAAGCATCGAGATGCACCCCTACGACCACCAAACGAAGGCGGGCAACCAAGGCGACGTCGTGAAACACCCGGCGCTGGTCGCCGCGCTGCATGGACTGCTTGTCGAACATGAGGGGGTCTTTCGTTACGCCGACTCGTTTGCGGGGCGGTGGGACAACGCGCTGAGCGCATCCGGCGCCTGGAAGCTCGGCATCGGAAGGTTCGGGGAGCGCTGGACCGGCGGCAATCCCGACATCCAGTTGTGGTTCGACCAATGGGTCGCGGAGGCTGGCGCCGTTTACCCGGGGTCCACGAAGCTTGCCACGCGCGTCCTGGCCTCGCGCGGGCACTCCCAGATCCGTGCCCATGAGATCGTCCCCCAGTATGCGGCTGGGCTGCGCGCCGCGCTCGGCGACGCGGCGGTGTTCACCCACTCGGCAACCGCGGCGGACTGGGCGAGTTGGATGCCAAACTTGCTCTTCATCGACCCGCCGGGCTTGCGCAGCGAGAAGTATCCGATCTACCCGACGATCGAAGCCCTGTTGGCGTCCGCCGGGGACGTTCCGAACGTACTGATGTGGCTTCCCATGGTGAGCGATCCAGGAAGAGGAGGTCCGATCGTGCCGCTGGATGACAACACCGTGGAGGCCTGGGAGACGAGCCTGAGGTGGGGCCTTCGGGTCCTCGCCGTTCGTTGGCACAACGGCGAGCGTCTTTCGGGCTGCCTTCTGGCCTATCGCTTCACCTCAGGGAAGGTCGCGGAGCGGGTGGAGAATGCCGTGCGCGCGGTGGTGACAACCATGGGTGGAGACTGGCGGCTCATACAGCAACCCTGAGGTATGCCCGGAAAGGCCGCCACCGGTGACGCAGCCTCGCCGACGAGCGACCGGACAGAACAAATCTCGCAGCCTCGACGCAATGCCATCCCTGAGTAGGGTTCGTGATCGAGATAACCGGAAAGCGCGTGTTTGCGTTCGGGGCAGACCAGGCTTTTTTTGTCGCTACAAGGTTCGTGCGGACCCAAATCAAAGGCGCTTCTGCGCGTTGGCAACGGCGATGCCGATGAGGAGCGCCAGGACAGCACCCATAGTCGGAACACCCAAGGCCGGCAGCGGCACCGGCAGGAAGAGCACCAGACCCCCGAGGAGCAAGAGTCCGGCGATCCCGCGCGACGCATAGGCGTGGGCGAGCGGGCTGGCATAGGTGAACCCCGATTGGCGAATGCGCCGGCGCACCCAGCCATCGAGCCAGGCCGCCGCGGCCAGCAGGCCGAGAAACGGAGACCAGGCGACGAGTAGCGCCAGGCGCAGCAGCGCCTGGTAGACCCCGGCCCAGACCAAATCCAGACGGCCCTTGACCCACGACCAGAGCGGCAGCGAGGCAAGCGGGGACAGCGCCCCCGCGCGGGATACATCGTCCGGGCTGGGCAGGGTGATGCGGTAGATCGCATCGACCAGTCCGGGATCCACGAAGAGCGTCCCGTACCAGCGCTCTGTGCGGGCGGCGACGGCGTTGGACGTTTCCTTGCCGAGCCCGGTCTGGAGCCAGGCCCGCTCCGTGTCGCGCACCCGTTCGGACCAGTCCGCTGGAACCAGTGCAGCGAACAGGACGAGCTCCATCAGCAGCAGGATGGCGCCGACCAGGAAGGTCCAGAGCCAATTGCCGGTACGGGCCTCCGGTTGAGGTCCGTCAGCCATCGCCGCGCTTTAGGGGCGCCCTGCCCTGGCGGCTCACCTCGGGTTCCCCAGAATCGGCAGACGCCCCTTGACCACACGCCCTCCGGCCAACCGCGCCAGATAGTGCAGGTTGGGCAACTGCCCCAGCAGCGCCGGCGGAAAGAGATCCCCCTCATCCTCCCCCTTTTTTAGTGTGCTGATTACGCATGAGTTGTTAGCGGGTGCTGTTACAGGCTGCGGTAACAGGCTCAGGGGTGAGCCCCGACCCCGGGGAGGTGTCGGGGCCAGGCTCGCTTTTGCGCGAGTGGCTCGTCATGCGAGGGCTGCATTCTCTTAACGATGCAGGTCCATCGGCACTCGTCCCCCATAATCTCCAGCGCTCTCCCGACCTGAAGCGACACCACCGGCTTGCATCGCATCCGGCACCGCTCGGTCCCCGTGCCAGGTCGGCACAGATCCCCAAACTGAAGTCTCCCGAGGCACACCGAGGTCGAGTCACCCAGCCTCGCCCGGCGATCGTCATCGCAAACAACGCGAGGGAGCGCCTCCTGGCGTAACCTGCTGGTATCGGGGTTTTTGGGCTCCACTGGGACCGGTTGCCGATCGCTGGGGCAAACGAGTGCTCAGGCAGCAGGTGAAACTCCATGGACCTTGAAGCTCGGCAGCCGGGAGACTGCAGTGTCCCAAGTGCTGCCACTGCCGAGGCAGAGGGCGAGCGTCTCCTGAACGCGCATTGCGGACTATCGGTGAGATAAGGGCTTCTAGGTTGAACTAAAGGCGGGCATCACCGGGCCGCCGCCAAGCGCCTTTCCTTCGAAACTGACCGGCTCGGCGGCTCCGGTGGATGTACTGGTTATGCGATACAACTGCATTTACCACCAGCTCAAATATCCAGAAGGGTTACGTGTGGTGGACTGCAGTGCCACTCCCCTTCTATCTTTAGATCGCCCGGAACTAGCAGAGCACCGTGAAGGTTTCTATTGACCTTCCACCTCATCCCTTGCGAATCCGCGCTCGCCGCGATGAAATACCAAAACGGAATGAAATGGTGTTCGCGTTCCGGCCCGCTCCATCCCGTTTGGAACGGTGGGTGTTTTTGAAGCTTGAGCGCGGCAAACAGCCCAACACTCCCGGTCACTTCGCCCGTCTTTGTCGAGAGAATTCTTATGGTCAAATCGAAGAATCCGTCGTCACGATGGCGGCCGACTTGGTAATGCGCTAAATAATCTGGTGACCACCGCGGCTGATAGGTTGCCCTTCCACCGGCGCGACACAAGAGCAAGTGGACGCCAATACTTCCAGCCAATGCCTCACGCTCCGATTCGGCTAAATCCCATTGGTCAGCGAGGATCGCTTGTCGGAGCACCTCCTCCTCCAAGCGGGTTTCGGGTACCACGCGATCTCCGCCGAAGTCGTCGTAGTATTTTTCGCTGGGCCTCATTCCGTCATCCTCGTTAAGGTCGCCGAACCACACGCCACATAGCGACTATTGGGCCTCCTTTGGTGGCCTCGAAGAGCGTCGACGCTAGGTCTCACTTAGGCTCCGATCAAGAGGTTGAAACGACGTTCCTCGGGCTCGTCACGTTGTCATATGCAGCGGACCCGGGTCACTTGCGCCGTGTTTGGATGTAGCGCTGACCGCTGGGAGGTTGACCGCGAGAGTCCGCAGAGCGTCCCAGCGGTCTCCCTACTTCCGCCCCGGCGGTCCCAACACACTGCGTGGTGTCAGCGACCGCTCCACGCGCTTTGCGGCCGGCTTCCGGATTAGCTATCCCCCCATTAATGCCAGTCGATGCCTGACTGGTTGTACGAACAAATCTAACTGCCTGGACTGTCAAGAATCTTTCCATTCCGACCGTTTTCATCTGATATAGCGGCCATCAACTGTCGGAAAATATTGGAAATATTTTGTAGGGCACGAAGATTGCCTTCTATCTCATGCATAAAGCCAAACGTATTTCGGGAGGACACATGAAGTATTCATTCGAGCTGCGCAATATCTGACTGGGCGTATTCGCTGCGGTTTCCGCAACCTTTGCGTGGAGTTCATCAGCTCATGCCTTAGCAACCTTCGAGGCCTTAGCAGAAGCCGACGTGACTACTACGAGCTTGGCCAATACCAACGTCTTTATCCAAGCGAGCTTCATCCTGCAAAGTTCCACGATTGAAGAAGGCACAGGACAAGTTACCGAAAAACCGTCAGCTACACGCCCTATTCCGCGAGCGTTTCTGGCCAGGCAGGGCCAGGCGATGGTTTAGCCGATCAAGACTATGTTTGGGTGTCGAAAACCTTCGGATTCGAGTCGTTTGACACTCAGGAAGGGGGCGGCGGCACACTGACGATTGACGTACGCCTTGCAAGCTGCTGCGAGCTTCGCCGGCGCTGGCGAAACTGCCGAGTCATATGCGAGGGTTACGGTTTCTGACCTAACCCCAGGTGGGCCCGGAACCGTTCTGACACGATCCATCATCAATGGCATGTCGGACCTAGAGGACTCTTTCTCGTATGACATCTTGCTGCCAGCAGCTTCGGTTGACCAATCGTCGTATAAACGAATTCAAGTGAGCTTGCAGGTTGGCGGTGCAGCGGAAGTTGAAGGAGCATCACCACCGCCTAGCATTCCCGTTCCGGGCACGATCATGCTGCTGAGCCTCGGCGTTGCCGGCATTGCTTACCATCGGCGTCTGATGACCCAGCGACAATGACAAGACGTTGAATCGGGCCTGTAACTGCCCCTGGCCTTAGTGCCGGGTCTTTGTTGGACGCTCTGTGACAGTTATGCGGGATCAAGCGGCCGCTCAAGGCCGTTGGTGCCCGGTTTGGCCGGTCACAGTCGCTCAGGTGGTCCGCTGCGAGAGGCTGCAATGC
>CAVOQO010000025.1:0-62094 GCA_963698355.1 uncultured Gammaproteobacteria bacterium
ACAACGCGTGACTGTCGCCAGCGACCGTGGGGACAAGGCGGGGACAACGCCACCAAGCGTCTGTGCCTCGGTGAGGCCCGTGCCCGGCGTTGCCCCCGCCTTGTCCCCACTCAGTCACCCGTTGACCACACTGCGCCGCGCCGACCACACCGCGGGCTGAGGACGCCTGCGGCGCAACGACAACAGGCTTTTCTATTTCAGGACCACGGGGAGCCGTCCCCGCGAACAGCTCAACTGAAGATTGACGGAGGTGACCCGCAGCGCGTAAACAGCATCCACCCCGTGCGTCGCTTCGCTCCGACTGTCCAGTTTCGCCTGGAACAGCCGTCCAGTTTGCGGCGGATTCGGTGTCCAGTTTGCGCTGGAATGGCTGTCCAGTTTCAGCGGAATAGGCAAAGGACCTGGCGCCTAGCCTATGGCCACCGTCGCTAATGCCCGCGGGACTCGCCCCGCGAGGACGGACGCCCCTGACACGGCGCATCCACGTTTCGGTGTGGTATGGAAATCGTCCGACGAGCTGTGCCAGATTATGTAAGGATTCTGGTCGGCACCTGACGGTGGGCTGCATAAGACGGGCATGGCATGCCTGTCCAGCAGGCCCCATACTCGAATCCACCTGAAACGTCGAAGAAGGCCTGATGACGAGTCTCGTGAGCTCTCCCGCAGCGTTGCTACTCCTCGGCCCCGCCTTGATGCTGGCTCTGGCCGCCGTGCCCGCGTCGGTGGCTTCCCGGGATCCCCGGCTCATGGGCCGTCTGCTACAGGCGGCCGCCCTCGCGGGCCTCGTCTTCACCCTCGGCGCGGCCCTCTGGGCAACACTGGCCGGGGCTCGCGCACCAGCGACCCTGGTGGTGCTGGGAAGCGACACGGGTCCCATACCCCTGGCACTTTCGGTGCTCGCCGACAGCCTGACCTTCACCCTTCTGGCCCTGGTGGCCCTGCTCGCCGCCCTCATCGCCCGCTACAGCACGAACTACCTCGCCGGCGAGGCGGGGCAGGGACAGTTCTTCCGATTGCTCGCCCTGACCTCCGGCGCCTTCATGCTGGTGGTGATCGCCGGCAACATGCTGATGTTCGTGCTCGCCATCTTCCTGACCGGTACCGGGCTCAATCGCCTGCTCACCCACTATCGGGACCGGTTGGCGGCCCAGATGGTGGCCCACAAGAAGCTGCTGTTCAGCCGGATGGCGGACACTTGCCTACTGACGGCCGCGCTGCTGATCGCCGCGAGCGAGGGCACGCTGTCCTTCGAGGCCATCGCGGCCGCCGCGGCGGTGGGGGACCTGAGCTGGCAGCTACACCTGGCGGCATGGCTCATCGTCGCCTACGCGGTCCTCAAGAGCGGCCAGTTCCCGTTCCACGGATGGCTGCTTCAGGTCATGGAGGCGCCCACCCCGGTCTCGGCCCTGCTCCACGCCGGCATCGTCTACAGCGGGGCGATCATCGTGCTGCGCACCCACGAGCTGCTCCTGGCCGACGGCCATGCCCTGGTGTTACTGGCGCTGGTGGGGCTGATGACCGCGGCCGTTGCCTCGCTGGCCATGCTGACCCAGACCGCCATCAAGAGCTCGCTGGCCTGGTCCACTGCCGGTCAGCTTGGCTTCATGCTTCTCGAGCTCGGCCTCGGTCTGTTCGTCCTCGGGGTGCTTCACCTGATCGCCCATTCCCTTTACAAGGCGCACGCCTTCCTGTCATCGGGCAGCATGGTCGACGTGCTGCGGGCGCCCGGCTCGAAAGTCAGGAAACGCGTGACGCCGCTGGACTGGGCAGCCGCCGTGGCCGTGAGCGTGGTCATCACCTTCGCCATGGGCGCCGCATGGGGCATCACGCTGGCCGACGAGCCCGCCCTGCTCGCCATCGGCACCATCGTCTCCGTGGCCGTGGCCCAGCTGCTCCTCACGGGCTGGGTAGGGACGGCCCTCACGGTGCGCCTGATCGTCGCGACGGTCCTCGTCACCGCGGTCTACTTCGGGTTGCACACCCTCTTCTCTCACGTCTACTCGCCGGTTCTGGGCCCGATTCCCCACGAGGTGTCGGCCGGGTATTACCTCCTGCTCGGGGTCGTGGCGATCGTGTTCATCGGTCTGTCCTACTTCCAGGCCGTGCTCACCAGCGGGCCACCCGCGCCCTGGCTGCGGCGCCTCTACGTGCACCTCTACAACGGCCTCTACACCGACCTGCCGGTGGAGCGCCTGGTCCACCGGGTCTGGCCGGCGCGGTTCAGGGACCTGCCCGGGCGCGGTGGGCGGTTGCAGCCATGACGACGCCACAGACACGGGTCCGCATGCCATGAACGATCAGGTCACACAGGGCGCCGCGCTCGCCGCGCAACAGGCCGGGCGCTGGACCGACCCGGCGGTCGACGCCGTCTGCGCGCGCTTCGCGCCGTTCTGGCCCCTGGACGCCATGGTGGCCACGAACCCGTACCTGGGCTTCGTGAGCCAGCCCTTCGATGCCGCGGCCGAGTACCACCGGCGCATCGTGGGGCGGCCCATGACCATGCGGCGGGAGTGGTTCCGGGAGCAGATCGTCGCTGGCCGAATCACCGATGCCGACCTGGAGGAGGCCCTGACCCGCAGCGGCTCCGACCTGGATCTCGCGGGGCTGCGGGCCGCCGTGGAGGAGCCGGTCCCCCTTGCGATCCCGCAGCTCCTGTACTCCAGAATGCGGGACGGACGCTACCGCCCGAGCCACTCGGCCTACGTGGTTCAGCAGACCAGCCAGTTCTGCGCCGCCTACTTCGACCTCGGCCAGGCCCTCTGGCCCATGCCGCGCTTCGGTGAAGAACTCTACGAGTCGTGGTGGCACTACACCCTGGTCGACCGCAGCCCCCGGGGCATGGATATCCCCAACGTCCCCGAGGCCCTGCGCACCCTGCCGGACTCGCCGCGGGACGCCATCCAGGTGGCCGTCGAGCGCCTGCGGGTGCCGGAGGACCGCCTCGAGGACTTCCTCTACGTGGCGCTGTCCACGGTGGGCGGCTGGGCGAGCTACACCCGTTACCTGCGCTGGGTCGCCGAGATGGAGGGCGGGCGCAACGACGACATCGTCGATCTGCTCGCCATCCGCGTGGCGTGGGAGTTCCTGCTGGTGGCCACCTGCGAGCGTCCCGCCCACCGGGAGCAGTGGCTGCAGTCCCTTCGTTGCTGGCCGCAGCGGCTGCGGCCGGATCAGGCGCGTGCCCTGGAGGTGAATCTGGTCCTGCAGCGGGCCGTGGAGATCGGCTACCAGCGCCGGCTGGTGGCGGGCCTGCGCCGGGATGCCGGGCGCCCCGCGGCGCAGCCGTCCAGGCCGCCGGTCCAGGCGGCCTTCTGCATCGACGTGCGCTCCGAGGTGTTCCGTCGCGCGCTGGAGACGGCCGACAGCGCCATCGAGACCCAGGGCTTCGCGGGCTTCTTCGGCGTCATGGCGGAATACCGGCCGCTGGGGGCCGCCCATGCCCGGGCCCACCTCCCGGTGCTGCTGCCGGCACGCTACCGGGTGTGCGAGAGCGCCGGACCCCAGACTGAGCCGCTGCTCGCCCGGCGCAAGCGGGTCCTCGGTCTGTCGAAGGCGTGGAAGCAGTTCAAGCTCTCCAGCGCCTCGTGCTTCTCGTTTGTGGAGTCGGCCGGGCTCTTTTACGTGCTCAAGCTGATCACCGACAGCCTTGGCTGGAGTCGTCCCGTGCCCCATCCCGAGACCGTCGGGCTGGGGCACCTCGAATCCGCGGCGCTCGGCCCCGACCTCGATGCGGCACGCCCGGCCGGCGCGGAGGATGACGGCGGGTGGGGCATCCCCCGCGACGAGCGCGCCGACGTCGCAGCCTTCATCCTGAACGCCATGGGCCTCAAGTCGCGCTTCGCGCCCATCGTGCTGCTGGCGGGCCACGGCAGCTCCACCGTCAACAACCCCCAGCGCGCGGGACTGGACTGCGGTGCCTGTGCGGGCCAGACCGGCGAGGCCAGCGTGCGCATGGCGGCTGCCATCCTGAACGACCCCGCCGTGCGCGACAGCCTGGCCGACCGCGGCCAGAAGATTCCCGACGACACCTGGTTCGTGCCGGCGCTCCACGACACCACCACCGACGAGGTGCAGCTGCTGGATACGGCATCGGTGCCCTCGGCCCTCCGCCCGGGGCTGCTCCACCTGCGCAGGGCCCTCGCCCGGGCGGGGGACATCGCGCGCCTGGAGCGCATTCAGCTCCTCGATGCGCAGGCCCCGGCCAGCGCGGATCAAGTCCTGCGCGCGGTTCGCGAGCGCAGCCGGGACTGGGCCCAGGTCCGCCCGGAGTGGGGGCTCGCCGGCAATGCCTCCTTTTTCGCCGTGCCGCGGGCCCGCACCGCCCATCTCTCCCTGGAGGGCCGCGCGTTCCTGCATGAATACGACTGGCGGGAGGATACGGGCTTCGAGGTCCTTAAGCTCATCATGAGCGCGCCCATGGTGGTGGCCAACTGGATCAACCTCCAGTACTACGGGTCCACGGTGGACCACGATCACCTTGGGGCGGGCAATAAGGTGCTCCACAACGTGGTCGGGGGACGCATCGGCGTGCTGGAGGGCAACGGTGGGGACTTGCGGTTGGGACTGGCGCTCCAATCACTCCACGACGGCCAGCGCTGGGTGCACGAGCCGCTGCGCCTTTCGGTCTTCATCGAGGCCCCGCAAGAGGCCATCGAGGACGTGATGGCCGGAAACGAGATGGTCCGTCACCTCGTCGTCAACGAGTGGCTCCATCTCTTTCGCATCGCCGACGACGGCCAGGTGCTGCGCCGTCTCACGGAAGGAGGCTGGCAGACGGCGCCGGGGAGCTGAGCCGAGACTCTAGCGGAGCCTCAAGGGGGCGCGGCCAAGCGGCAGTTCGCGGCCAGCCCGGCCGCGAACGCCGCGGCCTGCGGGGTGCGAGTCGCGCCGCAACGGGCATGCGCGTCCCGGAGCTCATGGACCAGCCGCCTGGTCCGTGTCCCGCGCGAGCTGCTGGCTCTGCTCGGCAGACAAAGGGGCCCGGCAGACAAAGCAGCAGACAAAGGGGCCAGACCCCTTTGCAGAGAACGGGGCGACTTGGCCCGAAGCCGGTGATTGACCTGATCCCGGCTGGCTCAGAGCAGTCGCTCAGCCGCCCTCGATGGCCGACAGCGGCACCTCGTAGACCTCGCCGTTGTCGCGGGTGACGGTCCACAGGTCGCCGTTGCGCTCAGCCTTCACCTCGCCGGCGGTGGCGTTGACGACGTCGGTCATGAAGTTGATGGTGAACTGCTCGCCGAGCTGGCTCTGCACGACGATCGACGCCTGGCGGTTCTCCATGTGCAGGATGCCGGCCGGGCAGTTGCCGTACTCCCGGTCGCCCGCCGCCTTGCAGCGCAGCAGCGTGGTCGCGTCGTACTCCCCGCCGGCGTACTTGGTGGCAAAGGGCGCGGTGGCATTGTCCGCGGCGGCCGGCTCGCTAGCGGCGTTATCCCACCAGACGAAGAGGCTTTCGCTCGGGAAGCGGAAGATCAGCCCCGACTCCCCGAGCCCGCTCTGGCGGTAGACCGCGTGCCCGTTCTGGTCGCGGAAGTTGCCGGGGGTGTCGCCGACCGGCGAGAGGTCGTAGCTGACGCCGTCCTCGCGGGTGATGGTGATGTAGCCCTGGCGCTGGCCGAAGGTGCAGGGGACCATCTTCTCCAGCTTGTCCGAGCCCTTCGGGTAGATCTCGCAGCGGGCCTGCGTCGAGTCCGCCGCAGACGGCAGCGCCCAGGCCGCCAGGAGGGCGGCAATCAGGGCCGCCGGTGCATGTTGCTTCATCATCTTCAAGTCCTCCGATCGATGTTGCGTTGTGGGTGCTCCGGCGGCTTCCGCGACGGACCGGCACCCCGTCACCCGCGGCCCGTTCGTGACGAGCCGCCGGCCAGCAGATACACGAGCAAGGCGTTGACGATCCCGACCGCCCCCATTACCGCCAGCCAGAGCAAGACGGCCGCCCCCGTGATAGGCACGCCCGGCTCCCTGGGGCCGGGCAGGGCCGCGAGGATCCCGCCGAGCGCCACGCCGGCCAGGGCGCCTTCGCCGATGACCCGGACCACGCGCCATGGCCGGCGCTGTGACCGCAACCGCGCATAGCCGGCGGCACGCCAGTAGACCAACAGCGCGGCGACGAGCACCAAGGGAAGCACCGACACGAATCGGGGCGGCGGCGGGTGGTCGGCACCGGCCAGCAAGAGCAGCAGCCAGGCGCAGGCGAGCCCGAGGGCAATGGCCGCCGCCCGGCGCGTCGAGGCTGATCGTGGCCGCGGCGGCATGCTGGCGGCGTGCTGGATTGGCATGGTGTCGGGCCGCTATTTCGCCGCACCCGTTCTCCCCCTCAGCGGCTCATGTGCGGGCTGCCGCCGCCCTTGACGAAGGTCGGCTGGGACTTGCCCTCGGCGTGGAAGCCCACCAGGGTGTCCCCGGCGGCGTCGTAGGAGCACTGGAAGTCCTCGCTGCGGGTTTCGAGATAGATGGTGCCGTTGATGGCATGGGTGCCGTCGGTGCGCTGCCCCTCGTACTTCACGTCGGACCGCGCCTCGAAATCCTGGAAAGGGGGTGGTCGGTTAGCTCCTCCTGGGCGGATATGTAGCTCGCCGTGGCGCGAGCCCGGACGCGGGGCGGATGCTAGGTAACTGCTTAGCAATGCGATTTGGTGGGAGGCATCCAGTAGCATCCCTGCCGACGCTACAATATGTTGTGGCGAGAGGAGCTAACCGCCCACCCCCTTCCTGGAAAAAGATCTGCGCGCTGTTCTTGCAGTCCTCCATCATGTAGTCGGGCGATGCTGCCATGGCGGTGTTGGCGAAGGCGATGCAGAGGACGACGGGGAACAGGATGCGAGGGCTCATTGGTGTCTCCTGATGAATCGGCGTGCGCCGACGGTGCTCAATGGCGAAGCAAATGTCTTTGCGAAGAAAGACTTCTCTTCATTGATACTTCGCACATCTATGGAACGCATTTCTTCCGCAGCATCTCCGGCGATTTTCAGCACTTCGTTACTGTGACCCGCATCATGCGTGATGATGGGTTGTGTAAATCCGGCTTCTCTGAACTGCATTACCATGGCTGCGATGGTTGCCGGCGTTTGTCCGTTGGCAAATAGTATGCCGCCGTCAGGGCGGCACCGGCCAGCAGCGCAGCAGTTAGGATCAGCACCATCCGCAGCCGGTCCGCATCACTGATCAGCTGATCGAGCCCCCGTCTCGAGCCATGCAGGAACCACGCGCGGCGCTTCACCAAGAAGGTCCAGAGCAGGCCGGCAAGCACCAGGTGGAGCGCCCCGAGCAGCCGGGCGCGGTCGGGCTCCGGGGTGTCGAGCAGGAGGAAGGCCAACCCGACGATGGCCGGAACCGCGGCCCCAAACACCCGCGGCAGCCAGATGCGCCCGAGACTGAAGCGCCGGGTGTCGGTCGGCCGAGCCCGCGGGACGGCTGGCTCCTGATCCTCGCCGGGGCCCTCGCCTCCTGCCTCGCAGCGCTCTCGGCATGCCCCGCGTTGGGGCTTCAGACACTCCTCCACGCATCGCCGCACCTGATCCCAGGCGAGCAGCAACCGTGCGCTGTACCACAGGGAGAGGCCGAGCACCACCGAGGTCAACGTCTCGGTCGGCGGCGCGGGCGGCGTGGGCGGCACGGGCGGCTATGTCGAGTTCTTCGGCGTGACCTGGATCAGCACCTACGGCGACGCCTGGCACGGGATCTTCGCCAGCAGCGTCGGCGGCGGCGGCGGCTCGGCGGGGTCGGTGTCGTCGCTGGCCTGGAACATGTCGTGCGTCAACGACTACGACGGCAGCCCGGTGATCTGCCAGGGTCCCGGCCCCGACGGCGAGACCGGATCGGACAACGCCTTCACCATCGACGTCGGCGGCGGCGGCGGGGCCGGCAACGACGCCGGCGCGGTGGTGATCAACCACTCCAACTCGATCTGGACCTACGGCGACGGCTCCGCGGCGATCTACGCCTATTCGATCGGCGGCGGCGGCGACGGCGGCGACGCCTCGTCGGCCGAGTACTACGGCGCCTCGCTGACCACCGGCACCGACCGGGTCGGCTCGGCGTCGTCCTGGGGCGCCTTCGTCGGCGGCAGCGAGGGCGCGAGCGGCAACGGCAACGAGATCGAGCTGACCCAGACCGGCGGCGTGCTGACCACCGTGGGGCTGAACGCCCCCGGCATCATCGCCCAGAGCGTCGGCGGCGGCGGCGGCAAGGGCGGCACCGGCGCGGCCGGGCTGACGGGCAAGGTGGCCGTCGGCGGCGCCGGCGGCGCGGCGGGGAACGGCGGGCCGGTGTCGGTGACGCTGGACGGCGCCTCGATCAGCACCGGGGGCGGCGTGCTGGGCGCGGGCGCCGCGCTGCGGGGCTCGGCGCCGGGGGACGACCCGACGCCGCCGCCGCTGCCGGACGGCTCGTTCGGCATCCTCGCCCAGAGCATCGGCGGCGGAGGCGGCATCGCGGGCAACGCCACGCTCTGCGGCGTGTGCGCCGAGCCGGTGGGCTTCACCGGCGCGACCTCGATCGGCATCGGCTTCGACTGGCTGCGCCCGGGCGGGAATGCCGGCGACGGCGGACCCGTGACCGTGAACGTGACCGGCGACGTCTCCACCACCGGCCAGAGCGCGGTGGGCATCATGGCCCAGAGCATCGGCGGCGGAGGCGGCATCGCCGGGGACGCCGGGTTCTCTGAAGCGGCGGTGTTCAACTCGCTGTGGGGCAGCGCCGGCGGCGACGGGGCCGGCGGGCCGGTAACCGTGACGGTGGTGGGCGACATCACCACCACCGGCTATGGCGCCACCGGTATCTTCGCCCAGAGTGCGGGCGGCGTGGCGGACCTGACCGCCGCTGGCGCCAAGGTAAGCGTGACGGTCACCGGCACCGTTGCTGTCTCGGGCGAGGACGCCAGTGCGATCCTGGCGCAGAGCGTCAAAGCGCAGATATTCGAGCAGGGACAGCCCCCCGACCCGGTCGGCGCCGACGACATCTCCGTCACCGTCAATCCCGGCAGCGTCATTCAGGGCGGCTATCCCGGTACGGCCGAGTCCGGCGCCGTGCAGGTCGGCGCTGGCGTGGAATTCCGCGACGGGCTCAACAACACGCTCGAAAACGGCTCTCTTACGTTTGGTGTGGTCAAGGGTCCTGACCCGTTTGATTCACGCGGAGGCCGTTGCGCCCGCTTGGAGTTTGAACGGGGAGACCGGCAGATGCGTGAGCTTGCCGGCGACCAGGTAAGCGACGGTGATCAGGTGCCGGGTGGTGGCGTAGCCGCGGGCCTTGGCCTTGGCGGCCTGGATAAGCCCGTTGGCCGCCTCGACCCGGCCGTTGGTGAGCTTGGAATCGAAGGCGTTGAGGATCCCCTCCCAGTGGTCCTTGAGCGTCTTGGCCACCCGTTTGAGGGGTTCGAGGCGGCAGCGGCGTGCCCACTGGTACCAGCGCTGGAGCAGCACCTCGGCGGTCTCCCGATCGGGCGCGCTGCGGTAGATCTCGCGCAACGCCTCTTTGATGCGGAACGCGCGGTGGGTCTTGAGGTTGAGGCGTTTGAGGTCGGTGTACTGGAGGATCTGGCGACGGGTCCAGTCGTGTTTGTCCTTGAGCCACAGGTAGCGGCTGCGTTTGAGGCTGGGGGTGGCCTTGGCCTCCTGGCGGCGCACCGCATCGACGGCGGTGTTGACCAGTTGGATCACATGGAAGGCATCGAAGGTGACGTCGGCCCAGGGCAGGTGCTGATCCACCCCGGCCTGGTAGCTCGCGGACATATCGATGCACACGGCGCGAACGTTCTCGGCACAGCCCCCGTGGGCCTCGAGATCGTCGGCGAACTGCGCCACCACCTCGCCCTTGCGGCCCTCGCAGGCGAACAGCAGGCGCCCCCGCTCCAGATCGTGAAAGAGACTGATGTACTCGTGCCCGCGCCGGGCCGCGGTCTCATCCAGCCCCACCGCGGTGACGCCCGAGAAGTCCTCCTGGGCGCGCGCCTGCTCGACGTAGTGATCCAGGGTGCGCCACAGGCGCATGTCGCTGACTGCCAACAGCTGCGCCACCGCCCGCACCGTCATCGCCTGACACAGGGTGACGATCAGGGCCTCCATCAACTGCGTGAAACCGCTGCCGGGACGCGCCCATGGCGCCGCAACCTGCGTGGTCTTTCCGCAGTCGCCGCAGCGCACCCGCGGCAGCTTGGCGTGGAGGTAGGCCTGGAACTGGAAGAAGTTCAGATGCCGCCACTGCCGCTCCAGGGTGTCGTGCACCGGCTGGTGCTCGGCCCCGCAGTGGGGACAGCTAAAGCGCGTCCCCGGCGTGAAGGCGACCTCGAAATCGATGCGCCCCGCCTGGGGGTCGAAGTGCACATCCACCACCTGCCAGGGCGCCGCCAACCCCAGGGCCGCGCTGAACAAGGACAACTGACTCATCCCGAGCACCTCACCGGATGCAGGCAGCCGTCGGGGTGCCGCGGGCCTCGCGCGGGCGGGCTCCGTGGGGACAAAGCGTGCATGTCGCAAGCGAGCGCGGGGACAAGCCGGGGACCACGCGCTCCCGGCGCGTGGCCCCCACCTTGCCCCCACTCATGCACCCTTTGCCCCCACTGCGCCGCACCACCCCTGTCGCTGCCTGAGAACGCCTGCGGCGCAACAACAACAGAATTTTTATCAAAAGGGACGGCAGGAGACTACCCCCTACCCACAGGAAACGTAACAGAGGCTCGAAAACTACGGCACGATCACCTCCCTCGGCGGTACCGCCATTTCCCAGTCCGGGTATAACGGCACGCTCACGATCACCAATAACGGGGAGATCATCGGCAACGTCATCGGCAACGCCATCGTCACTCCGCCCTCGGTGAATAGCGTCCTCAGCGGCTCGACTCCAGGGATCAATGCCGCAACCGGCCAGATGCGCAATGCCTTCAACATCGACTTGCTGAATCGTCCCGGCGGCATCATCAGTGCCGGCCCACTGCTCCAGGTCGACACCCTGTCCAACCAAGGTACCATCGCCGTCGGCGGCGTGGGTCTGATCGCCACCACCCGACTGACGGGCAACCTGATTCAGGACGCCACTGGTGTGGTTGCCGTGGATCTCGACCCCGGGCGCGCCGGTGGCAGCAATCAGGCCGACCGGCTCGATGTTGGTGGCCGTGCGGACCTCGGCGGCCAGGTGGCCATCAGCCTGCTGGACGTCTGGCAGCCTGTCGCCGGCCTGCAAGAAGTACCCATCCTCACCGCCGGCGGTGGCCTGTCGTTCAGTGGATTGGACGTCACCCGATCAGCGGTCGCCCAGTACCAGCTCCATCAGCCCATCCCGGAGGAGCTGCGCCTGAGCTACGATATCGACTTCGCCAATGCTGGCATCCTCGCCGAGACCAACGACAACCAGGACGACATCGCCCGTTACATCCACGGTATCTACCGTGCCCAGGCCCTGGATAGCGACATCGCCCGGGCGTTGATCGCCATCGAGGATACCGCGAGCTACGCGAGGCTGATGAATAGCCTCAGCGCCGAAATCGCGGTCGACAACCAGATCGCGAGCCTGCTCTCGGGGATTCGTTTCAACGACGCACTGCTGAGCTGCGCCGAGCGCGCCGGCGCCTACCGCTTCTTCGACCAGGGCCAGTGCGGCTGGCTGCGGCTGGGTGGCCAACGCTTCGAGCAGCGTGAGACCAACGGCAACCTCGGATTCGACGAGGATAGCTGGCAGATCGCCGGCGGCGGGCAGATCGACGTCGGTAACGGCTGGCATCTGGGCGCGGCGCTCTCCTACGAGGACAGCAACATCAATGCCGATGACAGCAATGCCAGCAGCAACGGCAACCGATTCCAGGTCGGCGTCTCCGCCAAGCGCCGCTTCGACGCTACCGAGCTTTCCGGGTCGCTCGCCATCGGTTACGGCGACTTTGACATCAATCGCAACCCCTGGCCCGGCGTTGATAGCGACGGCACCCAACGAGTGTGGCTGTACTCCGGGCAGCTGCGCGCCGCTCGCTTGTTCAAACAGGGGCGCTGGACCTTCAAGCCGCGGATCGACCTCGGTGTGGAGTATCTCTCCATGGACGGCTTCAACGAATCCGGGGACAACGATCTTCGTGTTCGCTTCGACGACGAATCCAACACCTACGTCAACGTGCAACGAGCCATCGACATCGCCACCGAGATCGAGACCGACGACGGCATGCTGATCCGCCCAAAGCTTACGCTCGGCATCACCCAGTTCCTCAGCAACGCCGCCCCGTCGGTGACGGGGCGCTTCGCCGCTGCACCCGTTGACGTGCCCCCTTTCACCGCCAGCACCGACCTGGACAAGACCCGCTTCGACGTCGCCGCCAGCGTCGAAGTCTTCACCCGCAAAGACCTCGTGGTTCGCGCCGAGGTGTTCGGCAGCTTCTCGGATAACTCCCAGAGCAATGGCGGTGGGTTGAACGTGGCGATGCCGTTTTGAACTGCTCCCCAACCTTCGCAGTGAGGTTGAGCCACCGGGACCAGCCGAACTGCACCTCGCACTGAAGCGTGATTACATACGCGCCGCCCGGGGCGAGGAGCCAGCGCGTCTCCTGGTAGCCGCCGTCTCTCTCCCGCGGGAAACGGCGCAGCCCCTCTCGTCTCCCGGTGCCACGCTGCGCCGCAGATGCGAGCCCCGCACCCCGGAACGCCCGCGCGTGCACCGCCCCCGACGCCCCTCAGCCCCGCTGTGCGGCGTTGACCACCCATCCCGCCCCCGCTATTGTCCTCTCCCGAGCCAACCTGAACGCTTAGGGTGGCTTGGATTTCCTATCCGTTATCCGTATCCGTCGGTTGGCTAATCCGCGCCTTAGTTAGCGCGCTGAAGGTGAGAGAAAATCTGTTCGGGAGGTTTGGCCTGTTGAATCGACAGCTCCTGGAAACGTACCAGGATATCCGCGCCAGCCTTTGAGCCCATCGACCCTCACGGCCGGAATCTCCCTAGCGTGGCTCCCAGTTGGTGGCGCCAGCGACCCGATTCGCCACGCAGTGCCTGGGGTGGGGCGACAAGGAAGTGACCCGCATAGGTGGCAGTGCCGATCAGGACCATGACAACCAAGAATGTTGTACTGTCTCTAGGTATATCGAGCCCTAGCAGGAGAAACTGGCCCAGAGCCAAGGCCGCGGCCATGAGGCCGTTCATCCAGATCACCGGCCCGAGCGCCGACGCAAGCGAACGCCAACCGATCCCCAACGCTGATCCCGCGAGCCCGTACATTCGGATCGCGCTGTAGAGGAAACTTGGCAATACCCCTAGCGCTGCACCCTCAACGCCCCAGTGTACCCCAACGACGACCCCAGCAATCGACAGGGCCAGCGTCTGGAATTGGATCGGGATCTCCTGCGCCAATCGATCCTGCGCAGCGGTTACGGCCCCAGAAAGATTAGTGATGATCCTGGGAAGTCCCGCCAAGGAAAGAATTTGGAGCGGCACCGCCACCTCCCGCCAATTATCACCGAACAAGGTCAGGACCAGAGATTCCGAGACCCATGCGAGCCCGACATAGCAAGGCAGCGCATAGAATGATACGAGTGTTATGGACCGGATGAAAAGGTAGGCGGATTGTGTGAGGTCGCCCTGCGTCACTGATAACGCGCGAAACATCGTCTGAAAAGCGGATGTGCTCAGTATGTCGTATGGCATCTCCGCCAGGCTGTCCGCTTTGTTATAAAGCCCGACGCTTGCAATTCCAATCCCACGACTGACGAACGCATTGGTGGACTGGACTCGAGCGAACTGGAGAAAGTCGATAATCGAGACCCGTATTCCAAAGCTACCGAGTCGCCGGGCGGCATCGAGATCGAACGTGAGTCTTGGCACCCACCGAGTCATTCTCAACAGTATTGCAATACGCACCAATGACCCGGTCAGTCCCCCGAGGAGAAGGCTCCAGACTCCCATTCCGAGGAAGGCCATTACAGTGCTTGCCAATCCCGAAGTCGAGATCGTGACAAACAGCAAAATGGACGCTTCCCGGAAACGCATCTCGCGCTGCAGAATCGCTAGCGCGACGTGCATGAGTGGACGCAATAGAAAGGTCAGCGCGGCGACCCGTAACACCGGCTCGAGACATGGTTCTTGAAATAAGGTTGCAAACGAAGGCGCAATACCATTGAGTAGCGCGATGATCAACAAGCAAATTGCGAGCTGAGTCGTGAAAACCGTGTTGCGGTCCCGGTCTGTCACTCCGGGAGAGCGGATCAGGGCATCGCTCATGCCGCCGCCGGATACGTAGCCAAGCGTTCCTGTTATTATTTGCGAGGTAACAATAAGGCCAAAGTGTTCCGGGAGCAGGAGGCGGGCGAGGATCACACTAAAGAGCAAGCCTATGACGCGGGAACCCACATCACCGACTATCATCCATAGCGTGTTGAGCCGGATCGATCGAGACGTGGGAGGGGATTCTTGCATTTATTAAAGACATCGGTGTGATTGGGTTTCCAATCCCCTGAGCACGCTGACCGTCGGGTCTTGTCCCCAAGATCACAAGAATTATCTACTCGCATCAAGAATAAGTCAAAGGCCGGTCTCGTGGTGGCCTGTATAGCAGCAATCGCGCAAGCACCGATGCGCGAGCGAGCAAGGAGTAGCAATCGCATTTTTAGATAATCAATCCAAAAATACCATACCCAGGTTCTTTTTTTCGGCCACACCGGCGGATGGAGATTAGGTTGGGCGCAAAGGCTCAGAAACGACAATGTGACGTTCGAAACCTTCTCAGAAGGATTGGGCGCAAGTTCCTCGTGTTGACCACCACCTGGATGCGCCGTCTGCCCTGGGCGTACAGTAGGGAAGTCGCCAACTATGAATGGATTGAGGGAGATCTGAATCAGCTCCGGGGAGGGCGCGAAAAGCGACGGCGCACCTACCTTCCCCCAAGCATGGGGACAGTCCAAGAGGCGATCAGCGCTCGGAGCGATTATCGCCTGGTTTTCATGGCAGACCTGCAGGCGGGAGATCGTGAATACTTGAACGAGTGTGGATTGGTTGAGGCCTATGTATTGGCGAACCATTCAGAAGAACGAGACCCTACCAGTTTTCAGTTGGCAGCGGTGGAGTCGGGTCAGTTACCGGCAACCTGTCCTTGGACCGGTCGCCGCCTCAGCTCGAATCGGTCAGTCATAGCCGCGGAAACCCAGCCGATATTCTATCGTTTCATTTCAGGGGGTGGAGGTGGGGCTGTTTTTTATATCGCCGCGGGTCGCGAAGGCACCGGTTACGCGAAATTGTATCTATATTTCCCGTCTCTCGAGGCCGTCCTGTTCCTCGGAAATCCGGAGCTTTGGAACGGAAGGTACGAGATCGATCAGATACGCGCCTTCATGATCGTAAGCTGGCGGCAGGTGAGGGCATACTTCGGTCGGTTGGATCCGCCTGGAGTCTGCGCTTTGGTGGACTCGCGGCATTTCGCTCATCACATGTGGGAGGACGTGACCGGGATGTCGAAGCTCGTCGCTACGGGATCGATTGCGAGGGATCATAGCGTCATCCTGGCAGCGGAGCCTCTGATGCGGTTCGAGAAACTTTTTCCAGAGATACGACCGGAAGCGATCGAACGCGTGGATTATCCTTCTCTCGCACAGAGAGCCCTGGTAGAGAATTGGCTGTTGATCCGGGTCGGAGCCGTGGAGATCGGGGAACCTGTGGTCGAGCGTCTTGCAAGCGCCGCGCGGTCGTGCGTCGATGATCAGGTTCTCTCTGATGCGGACGACCTACGGCAGCGGTGCTGGCCGATATTATGGGTGACAATCAGGGCCGCGAATCGCACCTGGGTATCGCAGGTATCGGGAATAGCCGGAATTGCGAATGCCCTCTACGAAGAATATCCAAAGTTAGGTCTGATCATCGATGGCTTCTGCGTTCCACACGGAAAGCCCAGGATTGCGGAGAGGGAACAAGGCGTTTGGGTCGCCAGAGAGATAGAGCTAGTAGAGGCTATAATCAAAGAATTGCGGCCGGGGATCTTTGCGCACAGCAATGTTGGAGGTCCGATGGCGGCGAGTCTGGTGTTCGCAGGGATCGCAGATTTCTATCTTGCGCATCATGGTTCACTACAGCATAAGATCGCATGGATGAGTAACTGCCAGGGCGTGGTGCATTCGAATCAACAGGTGCTGGCCGCGCCGGGGCGTTACCCGGGGGTTTATGCGAAAAAGGAAGGTGTGATGCCGCACTATCTGGCTGCGGATCAGGTGGAAGATCGAGAAGGAGCTGAAGACGTGCCGGGCAACCGATGGATATATGATCTGGCAAACTACGAGATGGATTATCGATATCCACTTGCCGAACTGCGCTCGATAGCGAAAGGGTTAAAGCGGCCGAGAGACACCAGTCTTGATGGATCATGGAATTACGTCAAATAGAGAAAAAGGGGTGGACGGTTAGCTCCTCCTGGCACAAGATGTAGGGGTGGAGCCGTCGAATGTTGGTAGACCATTGTCGCCCAGGCCGGTCGCTGGCCGCGACTATCCGCGTACGTACCGCGAGTTCGTTCACTGGTTTCCTGATGATGCGGCTTGCGCCGCCTACCTGGAGAGGTTGCGCTGGCCAAGCGGATTCAGGTGTCCGGCATGCGGAGTTGCGGCAGATCCTTGGAGGCAGACTCGGGGTCGCCTGGTATGTTCGAGTTGTCGGCACCAGACCTCGGTTACCGCCGGAACGATTCTCGACAAGACGCGCACGCCTTTGACGACATGGTTTGAGGCAGCGTGGCACGTTACGACCGCGAAGAACGGTCTGTCGGCGAAAACGCTTGAGCGCACGTTGGGTACGAGATACCGAGTAGCCTGGTCGATGCTGCAGCGGTTTCGAGTGGCCATGGTGCGTGCGGAACGCAAGCCATTGTCCGGTGATGTTGAGGTAGACGAGGCTCTGGTTGGTGGTGTTGAGCACGGCGGCAAGCCCGGCCGCGGCACCGACAAGTGCCTTGTCGCTATCGCGGTCGAGGTGAAGGAGCCCAAAGGCTTCGGACGGGTGCGCATGCGCCACATCCCTGACGCTTCTGATCTCAGCTTGCGACCTTTCGTTTCTGACATGGTGGCCCCTGGCTCTACGATCCGCACCGACGGCTGGTCCAGTTACAGCCGACTGTCGCAATGCGGGTACACGCACAAGAAGACGATCGTATCTTCCTCCGGTGACCCGGCTCACGTGGCCATGCCAGGAGTGCATCGAATCGCCAGTCTCCTGAAGCGGTGGATTCTTGGCACCCACCAAGGCTCGGTGTCTGACGTCCATCTGCAGTCCTACCTGGAGGAATTTACCTTTCGGTTTAATCGGCGCACCTCGCGCAGTCGTGGTCTCGTCTTCCGCAGACTGCTGGAGCAGATCGTCGCGACTGGCCCTGTGACCGAAGCAGATGTCAAGGGCGGCTACTATTGGTGACGTCACAAGATGTAGGGGCAGGAGGAGCTAACCGCCCACCCCGTTAGAGAAATATGAGATACGACGGGAAAGCTCAATAGCCGCCACCTGTGGCGTTGGAAATTGATCCGGCGCGCCATAAGGAGCGCGAGATCAGCCTGCCGGGGATGTTGTTGTGTTGCTTTGGTTTCGGCCGGATGGATGGGTGAGAGACTCATGGTGAACCCAGCGCAAGATCGCGTCCTCCACGGCCTTGCCGCGCCAACCCTGCAGGCGGGGGCTGTTGATCAGCGATACCAGTATCCACCGACCACCGGCGGCATCATCAAGGTATCCGGCAAGTCCGGTTGCACCCCGTAACGTTCCAGTTTTGAGGTGGCCCTGGCCGCGCATTGGATCTCTTTGGAAGCGTCCGTGGAGGGTGCCGTCGACCCCGATGATTGGCAGGGATGCGGTGAGCTCGGACATCTCCGGGTTCGCATAGGCCCAGCCGAGGAGCTGACCGAGGCTGCCGGCCGAGATCCGTGTCTCGCGCGATAATCCGCAGCCGTTGTCCATTACCAGTTCGGGAAAGTCGAGGCCCTGTTCGGTCAGCCACGCGCGCACCGCGGCGCGGCCCTTCGCGAGGGTGGCGGGGCGCCCGAATTGCTCCATGCCTAGGGTCAGGAACAGGGTGCGCGTCATCAGGTTGTTGCTCCACTTTTTGATGTGGCGCACCACGAGCGCCAGTTCCTGGGAGTCCAACGTGGGGAAAAGGGTCGCTCCTTCCGGTACGGGCCCCTCACGCGTGGCGCCCGCGATGGTCCCGCCGAGCCCCTGCCACAGGGCCCGAACGGCGTCGCCCGCGTGGCGGACCGGGTCGAGCAACAGCCGGGAGATGCTGTCCTGGCCGCAGTCGGAGGCGAAGCTGCCGGTCAGGGTCAGGTTCGCACTCTCGCCACTCTCGTCAACCGCGAGGTTCAGCCGGTGGTACTTGGCCCGGCAGGGCGCCTGAACCAGACGCGCCTGATTGACCAGGGTCACGTTCACCAGGGGAGGGACCATGTAGGTCCGCAGACTGTGTGTGGAGGGCTCGGGCAAGACCTCGATCTGAGTCGCCTGGAAATTGACGGCGAACGCCACCGGCAGGGCGTTGTAAGGATTGCGACCCTTGCCGTCGAACGAGTCGCGTGTGGTTTCCGGTGGCTCGAAGGAGCTGATGTCGATGATCAGGTCGCCTCCGATGTTTTCGAGGCCTCGGGCGCGCATCTCCCAGAGGAAGCGCCATAAATCTTCCGGTCTCAGGCTGGGGTCGCCCCCACCCTGTATGATTAGGTCTCCGTCGAGCCGGCCGTCCACGAAGGGGCCGCCCAGATAGGCGCGGGTCGACTTCGAGTTTGATCAGCGCGTCTCCTGGTAGCCGCCGTCTCTCTCCCGCGGGAAACGGTGCAGCCCCTCTCGTCTCCCGGTGCCACGCTGCGCCGCAGATGCGAGCCCCGCACCCCGGAACGCCCGCGCGTGCACCGCCCCCGACGCCCCTCAGCCCCGCTGTGCGGCGTTGACCACCCATCCCGCCCCCGCTATTGTCCTCTCCCGAGCCAACCTGAACGCTTAGGGTGGCTTGGATTTCCTATCCGTGGACCCGACCGGACAGAGCTGAGCATCGGCGGGGGCAAGGGGGCAGAAATCAACCGTTAGGGCTGCACGGAAGGTCCGGGGAGGAGCCTGCGCCAGGGCCGCATAGACGAGGGCGGCACCCTCCCCTTCGCCCACCAGGATAGGCAGGGCCCCCTCAGGCACCGCCTCGCCCTGACCAAGCCGCCGTGCCCGGCCCGTCAGGTCAGCCGCCAGGCTCCAACAGGACCCGGGCTCCGTGGGGGGTTGGAGGGCGCCCGGCTCGATGCCAGCGACCAGATAGCCCAGCCCGGCCAGATCCTGGGCCCGCTTGGCGGCGCTCTGGTCCCAGCCTTGGGTGCCGCTCAGGTACAGCAGGAGTCCCTTGGGTGCGGAACCGGGCCGGACAGGTGGATGGGACCCGCCCCGGTCGGCTCGGGCGGCGCTGACGGCGCCGCAGCGAGCGGCTGGGCGAGCGCCCAGGCGAGTGGGGCGAACAACAGTGTCAGGATGTGCCGCGGTGCGGACGCCCGGAGATGCATGAAGGCTCAAGCCCTCAGGAGGATATGCCGGTAGCCACCGGCGATCAGGGCGGCAATGTCGACGAGCACGGTTGGCAACGGCGTGAACAGGGGATAGGCGATATAGCGACCCCGCCACTGGGGGTGGAATTTCTCCTTGAAGCTGCGCAGACCCTTGTAGTTGTAGAGGCGATTGCCGTAGTCGTAGGCGAGGCCGGCCAGGCGCTCGTGGGGTCGGGCGAAGCGCGTCTGACCCACCCCGCTCAAGGGGGCCATGCCCAGATTGAACCAGCGATAGCCCCCTTTTCGCGCATACTCGATCAGCTCGGCGAACAGATAGTCCATGGTCCCCGCCGGCGCCTCCGGGAGGTGACGCATCAGGTCGATGCTGAGCTCCCCCCCTCCTTGGTAGGCGGGCATCAGGTTGGCGAAGGCCACGATGGCGTCCCCCTGGCGGACCACGAAGATCGGGGCCCAGGAGAGATAGTCGCGATCGTAGGCCCCCAAGGAGAAGCCCTTCTCTGCGGTACCCCGTTCCATGAGCCAAGCGTCCGAGACCCGCTTCAGCTCCGCCCAGACGCGCTCGTCCAGCGGGTGCTCCAGAAGCTCCACGCTCACGCCGGCGCGCTTGGCGCGATTCACGCCGTGCCGCAGGTTGTCGTTGCGCTTTCCGGAGAGCTTGAAGTCCTCCACCCGCACCATCCCCATCTCCCCGATCTTAAAGAGCGCGAAGCCCGCATCGTGATAGATGTGCAGATGGGCGTCCGAGACCTCGTAGAACACCGGGTCCAGGTCATAGCGGTCGGCCAGGTCTCGCAGCTCGCCGACCGCCCGGGTCAAGACATCGGGGGAACCCATGGGATCTCCCAGGGCCACCAGGCGGTTGCGGATGCGGCCCACGAGCATCAGCGCCCGCCCGCCCGCGGCATAAAGCAGATGCTTGTCCCCCATGAAGGCGAGATGGGCGAAGCTCCCGCCGCCATTGCTCTGCAGCCAGTCCCGCGCCTGGACCAGCGCCCCATGGTCGGGCGAGGACAGGTCAGGCCTCGGCATGCGGAAGAAACCCCAGGCGAGCCAGGCGATCGGGACCAGGACCACTACCGGGAGCGAGCGCATATAGCGGGCCCCGTGGAGGTAGGGGTCGGCCTGGAGCCAGAGTCCGGCTTCCGCCAGCTCCTCCCCATGCACCCAGGCCCCCAGCAGCCCGTAACCCACCACGCTCCCCACGAGTGCCAAGAGCCAAAGCAGGCTTCGGCGCCCGAAGAGCGGGTAGGAGAGGCGATAGAAGGCGTCGCGGCGGATCCGCAGCAGCCCTGCCACCGCCAGGAGAAAGAGGGCTGCCTCCAGGTCCACGCCCTTGAGCAGGCTGAGGCCGGCCCCGGCAAGCAGGAGCGGCATCGCCACCAGGTAGGCCCCCCTCACCTGCTGGCCGATGCCGCGGGACAGGGCGATCAGGAGCACGCCGATCCCCACGGTCAGCAGGTGCGAGAGCTCCAGGGCATGCAGCGGCAGGAATCGGAGCATGAGCTCGACCCGCTCCTCCACCGCCGGCAGGGCCGCCGCGATCAGCAGCACCACGCCGGTCGCGAAGGTGAGGAGACCCAGCAGGCGCACGCCCAGGCCCGCCAAGAAGGCCACCGGCAGGCGCAGGAGCCCCAGCAGAGGGCTGTTCTGCCAACGTCGCGCGACCCCGGTGAGACCCAGGGCAGCCCCTTCCCCGATAAGGGACGAGCCAAGGTAGACCCCGATCAGCCAGGGGACCAGGTAATAGACGAGGCGGAACAGCAGCAGCCCCGCCACCGACGCCTCCGGCGCCGTGCCGGCGGCGCTCAGCATCACCAGCAGTGAGCCGTCGAAGACACCCAGTCCGCCCGGGATCAGGCTCAAGACGCCCAGGGTCGCGGCGAAGGCAAAGGCGGCGGCAAAGATGCCCGCATCCACCTGGGCGCCAGCGGCGAGGAGGCAGGACCAGGCCACGGCCACCGCCAGCAGCCAGTCCACGACGGAGATCCCCACCAGGGCAAGCCCGCCACGCCAGCCCAGCCGCGCCTCGCTGTGAAGCACCCGGCGCAGGAGGGTGCGGCTCTGGGCCAGGACCAGGAAGCCAGGCAGATAGGCCCCATAGGCGACCAGCACCGCATAGAGAGCCCAGCCGGGCAGTGCCTGGGGCAGGACATCCCCGTGACCGGCCGTCAGGGCGAACAGGACCAGCACCGACAACCCCACGGGGACGGACAACATGACGATCCCCGCATAGAGGGCGGCGGTCTTTCCGGGCACCCCGTCCCGGGTGAGCAGCAGGATACGGACCCCGGATCCAGCCAAGCCGGAGAGGCCGATGAGATTATTGGTGGAGTTGGCCACCCAGCTGTAGCGCAGGAGCCGCTGCAGGGGAAGCGCGACCTGAAGCCGGCGGCTCACCCACCAGTCGTAGGCGGCCATCTCCAGCACGGCGACCACGGCCAAGGCCTGAAGCCCGAGCAGGGTTGGGATCGGCACCTGACGCACACTATCGCGCAGGGCCGCGAAATCGAAACCCTGGAGCTCCACCCAGGCGAGCGCCAGGGTGGCCACCGCGAGCAGCGGGGGGACGGCCCGCCTCAGCCAGCGCAGCAGGGAGACGGCACCGGCCTGGGGGTCGGTTCCGCGAGTCTGCTTGGCGCTAGCTGGATCGCCTGCTGGCAACTCGTCGATCTTTCTTTTCACGTCGGTAACCCACACCCCTGCGCTTGGAACCGGCCCTCGGGCTGGGCGCGCGATCCTCGCACGCCGCTCGCACCCCCTGCAACGACCGAACGTGGAGATCGACCCAGGTCACCGCGGAGAAAGACCGAGACGGGGCGACAGGGGACGCGGGCCGCGCCACGCGCGGAGCCGACGATGGCCGCCCAGGCGCGAAGGTCGGGGCCCTGCCTCGGCGGCGCTCTCCCGTCACGGATTGAGGAACGGCGCGACCCGTACCCGAGGTCCGTCGGGGACATCGGTCTGCGGATCAGGAACCGCGGAGGAAACCGAGCAGCACCGGGTTGACCCAGTCGGATCGGCTGGTAAAGGTACCATGTCCCGTATCGGGAAGGATGAACAGCCGGGCGTTGGGAAGGGCGTCGTAAATGGCGAGCGTGTGGTCCAGACGCACCATATCGTGGTCACCGGCCATGATCAGCACGGGTTGCTGGATCCCCCTCAAGGCGCTTTCGCCGATGTCCTCATCGGTAGGCGCGTTGAGCCACAGGGTGCGCAGCTTCGCCGTCGTGGATTCAGCTTCGGATCCGGGCGACTCGGCGTCACCCTCGGCCCGCAGGGCATCCAGCTCCCCCTCCCGCAACCCGCTGGGCGAGATGTTGACGCCACTCACCGCCAACCGGCGTACGAGATTGGGATGGCGGGCGGCCAGGATGAGACCCACGATGCCCCCGTCGCTGAACCCCACCACGTCGGTCGAATCGATCCGGAGCTGGCGCAGGAGCTCGGCCGTGTCCTCCGTCATCCCCCCGTAGGTCAAGGGCCCCGGCACGTCCGGGGTCCGCCCCTGCCCCACCTGATCCGGTGCGATCACCAGGTGTCCCGCGTTCACCAGCTCCTCTATCTGATTCGCGAAGGAGCCCACCCCCGAGTCGCCTCCACCGTGCAACAGCAGCACGGGGGTACCGGCGCCGACCCGCAGGTAGTACATCCAGTGGCCATTCACTCGCGCCCAGTCACCGGAATCGTCATCGGCACCCGTCGCCGGCGCGACCAGGACACCGACGCAAAGCATCACCCTTAAGACGCTGAGGGCCGGATCGCCAGCGGATGCCATAACGCCGAAAACATACGGACGAGGCCGCCGGCACGCAAGAGCGCAGCGCCCGGGTGGCGGTATTCGTCAAGACCTAGCGCTGGCAGCACCGCAACGCCCTGTTGTGCCCTTCACCTCGCCGCGCGCCTGGGCCCTCAGGAGCCGCCCCCGCGAAAGCAACGAAGCCGCGCCGGGGATGCGACGCTCGTGGTCGGGCGCGAATCACCGCCCGGGCCTCCCCTTTGGATTCCAATGGCGATGAGACGAACGAAGCGATCAGCCGCGGCCGTGAGGTCCAGGCCGCGCGGGCCCGCGGCCTGACGGCCCCATCGCCCGAGGTGCTCCACCACCGGGCAGAAGCGCGCGACCCAAACGTCGAGATGCTGGTGCAGGTTGCGGGCTAGTAGTGCAGGCTCTTGCCCCCCGTGGGCTTGAGCAGGGCCTGGTCCTTTGCCTTGTCGAACCGGGGCCGCTAGGCGCTGCACGACTCCATGGCGGCAAGAGTATGCACCCGGCCCGGATGATCGCCCCGCGTGGCGAGGATCGCCCGGATGCGCTCTTCCTTGCAAAAGGCCTTGTGGCGGCGGATGAGCTCCATGCCGAGGCTGGCCTCCCGGGCCAGGCGCTCGGCGTTCGCCCGCCGAACCTCTCGCAGCGGCTCCGCCCACTGCATAGTCGCATACTCGGATGCCCAGGTAGCCGAGCAGCCCCGCCATGGCACCGCAATGGGCGATCGCCGGCAGGGTGCCGGTAATCACCACCCGGTCGAAACACGACAGCACCCCGGAGATCTCGCTTTGATAACCTTCAACGAAGGGGTTCATCCGCGTACCTCCACCCTCTGGGGCCCACCGACAACCATAGACCCTCGGCCCTATTTGGTTCCGGCTCCGCCGGCTTGGGGAGATGCAGAAAAATTCCATCCTGGGCATTTTTCAGCTCGCGCTCCAAGAATCGCGCCTCTGGGATCGCTCCGGTTTCCAAGCTTTGGCGATTGAAAAACGGCGGCACATCCCTGTGCCGCTGGAAGCGCTGAATTATACAGCGCTTCCGTAGAACCTGGAGCAAATTCGGCTATCCGCTTCGAACTCCTCCACTATCTCATCCGCTAGGGAAGGTCGCACCTTTGTCATGACTTGCAAGATGACATCCGTGGTGACCTTGAAGTCCTCTTTCTTGTCGATCTCCTGCTCGAATGCCAGCTGGGCCACCTGCTCGAACAAATACTGAATATCGGCGGGCGTGAATCGCGCCGTTTCTTTGACCAAGCGACCTTCGTCGACTTGGGCGACATTGATTCGCGACAGGTAGTGCCGCAGGATAGTCCTGCGCTCGTCGTCGTTAAGGCCGCCGACAGGAATGATGCAGTCGAACCTTCCGGGGCGCAGAAGGGCCGCATCCAGCCTTCGAATATAGTTCGTGGCACACACGAGCAAGACCCTGTGGGATTCGCTCTTGAAGAGTGGAACCTGTTTGAGCAGCTCATTGGTGATCGACGTATCCAGGCTGCCAGGTAATGCCTCTACCCCTGTGTACCGAGATCCGACTGGTCTACGGGACCGATATGATCAAACTGTGTGCTATTGCTGTCACTCCGGCGTTTGTCTATTGTAACTACTTTTGGCCGAATTGAGTTTCTCGCAGGCTACCCTGCGAGCGCCTCCAATGCGTCCTTCGCGGTCGGCCAAACGGTTGGCGTCGAGGAGCAGCAATCCGCGCTGAGCGGTCGCTCCGTGAGGACCGACCGCTGACGGCTCATGGCCGACACCTGCCCCCGAGCAGTCATCCGGCACCAGCGCCGCGGATGCGCCTGGACGGCATCCGGCCGACGGCCACCGAGGGCCGGGAGCTTCACAATCCGATGTCGCGCCAAGTCCCATACGTTCGGACCGGATACCTTGGCGGCTCCATCCTTCGCGCCTAGCGTCTAAGGGCCTGATCACCCACTGCCGGGGATCCCGCCCGGATGCCCAGGCTACTGAAGCCGGACGGGGGCATTGCCCCAGTCTGCCACCAGTTGCGTATTGCCGTTATCCGAGCCCTGACGCGGCCTAACCGTGCCCAAACGTTCGGAACGGGGTTTCAAACCCCGTTCCGGCTCTCGTTCTTGGTGCTCCACCTCGGACATGACGTCACGGTCTCGACGTTACGCTCCCTAAGTCCAACAGGCTCCTAGGCTCAACCCTAGCCGTCGCCTGGCCTGCCAAAGAAGATGGCAGAAGGACCCTCCATCCGCCGTGCGGCATAATGGCCGGCGTCCGCTTGCGGTTTTGCGAACCACCGGAGGGCTCAGGCCAGCGATGGATTCCTCACCCCTCGGCCATGCCCACGCCCGTGGTCGACTGGGCCTGCTGTCCCTGGCGGCCTTGGGCATCGTCTATGGCGACATCGGGACCAGCCCGCTCTACGCCCTGCAGGCGGTGTTCACCAACGATTTCCATCCGGTCCCGGTCACACCGGCCAACATCCTCGGCGTCCTGTCCCTGGTGTTCTGGTCCCTGGTGATCGTGGTCACGTTTAAGTATGTGCTGCTGATCCTCCGCGCGGACAACCGCGGCGAGGGCGGCATCATGGCCCTCATCGCCCTGGTGCGACGGCGCGTGGGCGATCAGCCGATGGGGCGACGCCTGATCTTGCTCGGCCTGTTCGGCGCGGCCCTGTTCTATGGCGATGGGATCATCACGCCGGCCATTTCGGTCTTGTCGGCCGTGGAAGGTTTGAAGATCGTCGAGCCCAACCTTGGTGAGTGGGTGATCCCGACGACCTTGGTCATTTTGTTTGGGCTATTCGTGGTTCAGCGCCTCGGCACCGCGCGGGTTGGCATTTGGTTCGGGCCGGTCATGGCGATCTGGTTCCTGACCCTGGGTGCCCTGGGGGTCCACGGCATCGCCGCGGAGCCCAGCGTGCTCGCCGCCCTGGCGCCGTCCTACGCGCTGGCCTTTTTCACGGCGCAGCCGTCACTCGCCTTCTTCACCCTCGGGGCGGTGGTTCTGGCGGTCACCGGCGTCGAGGCCCTGTACGCGGACATGGGGCATTTCGGGCGCGGGCCGGTGCGTCTGGCCTGGTTGACCCTGGTCCTGCCCGCCCTGACCCTGAACTATTTCGGTCAGGGAGCGATCTTGCTGATGCAGCCGGGGGCCGTCGTCAATCCCTTTTATCATCTCGCCCCGAGCTGGGCGCTGGTACCGCTCGTGGTGCTGGCGACCATCGCTACCGTCATCGCCTCCCAGGCGGTGATTTCCGGGGCCTTTTCACTGACCCATCAGGCGATCCAGCTTGGCTATCTGCCGCGCATGCAGGTCGAGCACACCTCGAGCACGGCGCGCGGCCAGATCTATGTCCCGGCGATCAACTGGATGCTCCTCGCCGCGGTCACGGCGTTGGTGCTGGGCTTTGGGAGCGCTGCTGCCTTGGCGAGTGCTTACGGGATCGCCGTCACCGGGACCATGGGCATTACCACCATCCTGGTGTTCGTCGTGGCCCGCCGCCGCTGGCAGTGGGGGCGCGTCGTAACCATGCTGGTGCTCGGTCCCCTGTTGGTCATCGACCTGACCTTCTTCGCTGCCAATCTGCCCAAGTTCGGCGCGGGAGGTTGGTTTCCGCTGGCCGTGGCCGCGGTCATCTTTATGCTCATGAGCACCTGGCGGCGTGGGCGCGACCTGTTCCTCGCGCGCCTGGGCCAGGACAGCGTAGCTCTGGCCGACTTCGTACCGCGGATCGAGGCGGAAGGGCTGCCGACCGTCCCCGGCACGGCGGTCTATCTGACCGCTGCGCCTGACCAGGCGCCCCGTGCCCTGTTGCACAGCCTGGAGCACTTCCATTGTCTCCACGAACGGATCGTCATCCTGCACGTTACCGTCCTGAACGAGCCCGCCGTGCCGGTGGAGCAGCGAGTCCAGGTCCAGGCCATCAACAGCCGTTTCCAAAAGGCGCGCCTGAATTTGGGGTTTATGGACAAACCGAACATCACGGATACCATCGCTCTGTGCAAGGACCGCGGCCTTCGCTGCGATCCGGACACGACCACCTTCTTTCTCGGACGGGAGACCCTGCTGCCGACCCAGGGCGCCCCGATGACCCTCTGGCGCCAGCACCTGTTCATTGGCCTGTCCCGCATGGCCAGCAGTCGGGCGGCCTATTTCAACTTGCCGACCAGTCGGGTGGTCGAGCTCGGGGTCCAACTGAAACTCTAGCCATCAGTCCACAGGAGCTGTCAATCCGGGCACCTACGCCAAATTGCCGTCGCCGTAATGTTGGTTATCGCCATCGTGGCCGGCGGCTGGTGATACATCCACGATGCGACAGTCCATCCCACCACTGCGGACGCCTATGTGGGTCGCCATGTGGTGAACCACCGGGCGGTCAAGGCCTCCGATGTGCTCTTGACCATCGATCCGGCGTCTTTCGATCTGGCCGTGCGACAGGCCCAGGCGCGGCTCCAGCAGGCCCAGGAGAGTCTCGCCGCCGCCGACGCCCAGGTCGATGTCGCCAAGGCACAGGTGGCCACGGCCACCGCCAATGCCCAGGAGGCAGAGCGTCATGCCGACCGTATCAATGCCCTGGCGGCAAAGGGATCCGCCTCGAAGGATGAGAGCGACAGCGCGCAGCAGGCCAGGCTCGATGCGCAGGATGCGCTGGCCAGCGCCCGGGCCGCGCTGACGGCCGCCAAGGCCACGCGCGGGGCAACCGGCGAGGACAACGCGGGCCTCAAGGCGGCCCGAGCGGCGCACGCGCAGGCGCGGCTCGACTTGGAGCATACCCGGGTCACCGCCCCGGCCGACGGCACCGTCGGTGAGCTCGATCTGCGTCCGGGCAGCTTCGTCACCGCCGGCAGTCCACTGTTCGCACTCGTGGAGGATGCACCGGTCTGGGTCGACGCCAACTACAAGGAGACCGATCTGCCGCGCATCCGTCCTGGACAGCCGGCGACGGTGACGGTGGACCTCCTGCCGGGCAGGACCTTTCGCGGTGTGGTCGAGGGCCTGAGTCCGGCCTCCGGTGCGGCCTTCTCGCTCCTCCCGCCAGAGAATGCGACCGGCAACTGGGTGAAGATCACCCAACGCTTCGATGTGCGCGTCCGCATCCTCGATCCGGTGCCTGAGCTGCGCGTGGGCGCCAGCGCCGAGGTGCGGGTCGATACCGTGGCGCAGTGATGGGGAGCCCGTCATTACCCAGCCCGCAATCGCCCCAGCCGAGCCCAGATCCATGCCGCCACCGTTGAGCAACGCGTCCCCTGAGGGACGCGCCCTGCCGACCATCACGGTCATGTTGACCGCGGTGATGGCGGTCATGGACATGACCATCGTCAACGTGACGCTGCCCGACATGATGGGCGCGCTTGGTGCCACCGCCGATCAGATCACCTGGGTGCTGACCGCCTATATCGTGGCCGAGGCGGTCACTATTCCGCTGACCGGCTGGCTGGCCGGACGCTTCGGCCGCCGGCGGGTCATGTTGCTGGGCATTGCCGGCTTCGTCGTGGCCTCGGCACTCTGCGGCCTCAGCGAATCCCTGGCCCAGATGGTGTTCTTTCGCCTGTTGCAGGGGATCGCCGGGGCGCCGCTGATCCCGCTCTCCCAGGGTGTCCTGGTGAATCTCTACCCGGCATCCCAGCGCGGTAAGGCCATGGCCATCTGGGGGATCGGCGTCATGCTCGGGCCGATCCTCGGACCCACCGTCGGCGGCCTGGTCACGGATCACCTGGACTGGCGCTGGGTGTTCTATATCAACCTGCCGGTGGGACTGCTGAACCTGGCCCTGGTCGCCCGGACGATCCGCGAGACGCCCCTGCGTCAGGCTGGGACCGACTGGCCGGGTGCCCTGTTGATGATCGCCGGCATCGGCCGTCTGCAGACCGTCCTCGACCGCGGCAATCAGGAGGGCTGGCTGGATTCTGGATTCATCCTGCTGCTCGGTCTGACCGCGGCGGGGGGGATCGGGTTGTTCGTCTGGCGCAGCCTGCACGTCGCCCAACCGATCGTCGACCTGCGGCTGTTCGCCGATCGCAACCTGGCCGCGGCGTCCATGCTGATGCTGATCTTCGGCCTGGCCCTGTTCGGCACCATCGCGATCCAGCCGCTGCTGATGGAGCAACTGCTGGGCTATCCCGTCGCCACCGCGGGCCTGGCCATGGCGCCGCGGGGCTTTGGCGCCGCCCTCGGCATGCTGATCGTCGCGCGGCTGGCCCAGCGCGTCGATCCGCGCTGGGTCATTCTCAGTGGCATGGTCGTCGCGGGGACGGCGACCTGGACCATGTCCGGGTACAACCTGGGGATCAGCATCGGCTGGATCATCTGGCCCGGCGTGCTCCAAGGCCTCGGCATGGGCGCGGTCTTCGTGACCCTGTCATCCCTGGCCTACGCCACCCTCGCCCGCGAGCACACGGATGCCGGCGCCGGACTCTACAACCTGGCGCGCAGCATCGGCAGCTCCGTCGGCATCTCCATCGCCGCTACCTGGTTCAGCCGCTTCGGCCAGGCGGACTGGAACCAGCTCGGCGGACACATCAATCCCTTCAACCCGGCCTTGCAACAGTGGCTCCAGGCGAGCGGGATGCGCCTTGAAGATCCGACGACCGTGGCGCTGCTAACCAACGAGCTGTACCGCCAGTCCTCGATGCTGGCCTTCACGCAGGTGTTCTCCTTGATCGCGCTCACCTTCGTGCTGATGCTGCCGCTGCTGCTGCTCTTGAAGCCCTCAAGGCGCCACTGAGCTCCGAGCGTCGTAACTGGCAAAGCGACCAGCGTGCGTAACGGCGATTTAACGCGCCGGACAGCGTCGGGTCGGGCACCCTGGCAAACAATGTAACTGTGCGCAGAACAATTGGCGCTACATCGCGTCGCATCGCTCTGCGGGTCCGCAAGCCTCACGGCGCCCAGGGGCAACCCTGATTAAAGCCTAAGGATGGCTTTGATCAGTATCCCCCAAGACCGCGCAGCGAGCGAGACGCGGCCTAGAGCAAAATCCTGAGGAGAGGGCATGATCAAACAAGCGCCAATAAGCCATCCGAAGCAGAGTGTCTTGCCAACGGACGTCGAGGGGTTCGATTCCCTCTCCGAGCTGGCCCTGGACATGCGCTCGGCGTGGAACCATGCCACCGATCAGCTGTGGCGGCAGCTCGATCCGGTGCTCTGGGATCTGACCCAAAACCCCTGGGTCGTCCTCCAGTCGGTCTCGCGCGACAGGCTCCAGGCCGTGCTGGCCGAGCCCGCGTTCCGCGAGCGCCTCGACGCCCTGGCTCGGGCCAGGCGCGAAGAAGCGCAGACGCCCGGCTGGTTCCAGCAGACCCATCCGCACTCAGCGCTCAGCTGTGTCGCCTACTTCAGCATGGAGTACATGCTGAGCGAGGCGCTGCCCATCTACTCGGGCGGACTGGGCAACGTGGCCGGCGACCAGCTCAAGGCGGCCAGCGATCTGGGCGTGCCGGTGATCGGCGCGGGGCTCCTCTATCAGCAAGGCTATTTCCGCCAGGTGATCGACCAGGACGGCGCGCAACAGGCCCTGTTTCCCTACAACGACCCGGGACAGTTGCCGATCACGCCCTTGCGCACAGAGAGCGGCGAGTGGCTGCGTTTGGAGATTGCCCTGCCTGGCTACTCGGTCTGGCTGCGCGCGTGGCAGGCGCAGGTCGGTCGCGTAAAGCTCTATCTGCTCGACAGCAACGACGCCGCGAACTACCCCGCCCACCGCGGCATCACCAGCGAGCTCTACGGCGGCGGCCCGGAGCTGCGTCTGAAACAGGAGCTGATCCTCGGCATCGGCGGCTGGCGGCTGCTCAGGGCCCTGGGGATCGCGCCGGAGGTCTGTCACCTCAACGAGGGCCATGCGGCCTTCGCGGTGCTGGAGCGCGCCCGCGGCTTCATGACCGACAGCGGGCAGCCCTTCGCGGCCGCGCTAGCCGCCACCCGCGCCGGCAACCTCTTCACCACCCACACGGCCCTGGCGGCCGGCTTCGACCGCTTCTCGCCCGCCCTCATCGAGCAATACCTCGGCGGCTACGCCGAGCAGCGGCTCGGCATCGACCGCCAGGACCTGCTGGCCCTGGGCCGCCGTGATCCGAACGACGGATCGGAGCCCTTCAACATGGCCTATCTGGCGATTCGCGGCAGCGGCGCGGTCAACGGCGTGAGCCAACTGCACGGCCAGGTCAGCCGCCAGCTGTTCGCGCCGCTCTTCGCGCACTGGCCGACGCCTGAAGTGCCGGTCGGGCATGTCACGAACGGGGTGCACATGCCGACCTGGGACTCGCCGCCCGCCGATGCCCTCTGGACGGACGCCTGCGGCAAGGCGCGCTGGGTGGGGACGGAGGAGAGCCTCGAGCAAGAGGTTCAGGGCATCTCCGACACCGATCTGTGGCAATTCCGCACGGAGGCCACCGCGGCGCTCGTCGACTACGCCCGCGAGCGCCTGGCCGGGCAGCTCGCGGCATCCGGCGCACCGCCCGAGGCGGTCGCCGACGCCCGCCGTCTCTTGGATTGCGACATCCTGACCCTGGGCTTCGCGCGCCGCTTCGCGACCTACAAGCGGCCCAATCTGCTGCTGCACGACCCGAAAAGGCTGTTGCGCCTGCTGAGCGACCCGCAACGCCCGGTCCAGCTCATCGTCGCCGGCAAGGCCCATCCCGCTGACGCGGCCGGTCAGGCCATGATCCAGGAATGGATCCACTTCATCCGCCGTCCCGAGACGCGCCGCCATGTGATCTTTCTGGGTGATTACGACATGCACCTGACCCAGGAGCTGGTGCGCGGGGTGGATGTCTGGCTGAACACGCCGCGCCGCCCCTGGGAGGCCTGCGGGACCAGCGGCATGAAGGTGCTGGTCAACGGCGGTCTCAATCTGTCGGAGCTCGACGGCTGGTGGGCCGAGGCCTACTCGCCGGATGTCGGCTGGGCACTGGGGGACGGCCGGGAGCATGGCGAGGATCCCGACTGGGACGCGCGCGAGGCAGAGGCCCTCTACGACCTGCTGGAGCAGGAGGTGATCCCCGAGTTCTATGCCCGCGACGCGCAGGGTATCCCCACGGCCTGGGTGGCGCGCATGCGCGAGAGCATGGCGCGCCTGACACCGCGCTTTTCCGCCAGCCGCGCGGTGCGCGACTACACCGAGCAGTTCTATCTCCCGGCCGCGGTCCGGTACCGCGAGCGCGCGGCGGACCAGGGCGCGCTCGGCCAGCGGATCGTCGCGTGGCGGCAGGCGCTTGAGCAGCATTGGGCGGCGCTGCGCTTCGGCGAGATCACGGTCGCGACGGACGGCGGACAGCATCGATTCGAGGCGCAGGTCTATCTCGACGACCTGGACCCGCAAGCGGTGCGGATCGAGCTCTATGCCGACGGCCTCGACGGCGATGCGCCAGAGCGCGTGGCAATGCAGGCTGACGGGCAACTGGTGGGCGCGGCGAGCGGCTACGCCTATCGCGCGGCGGTCCCCGACATCCGCCCGGCGAGCGACTACACGGTGCGCCTGATCCCACGGCACGAGGGGGTGGCGGTGCCTCTGGAAGAGGCCCACATCCTTTGGCAGCGGTGATTCGAGATGAATTGGCAATCGCAGGGCCAGCCTACCCCTTTAGGCCCTGGAATAGAGAGCGGAGGGCAGGATGAGCAACGAACAGGCGGCACCTGAGACGACAGGTGTCACGGTAACGCCACTTTCAACGCTTGACCTCGGTCCTGAGATCGAGGGCATGGAAGGGCGCGAGCTGCGCATGCGGATGGTGACCATCGATCCCGGAGGCGTCTTCGGCCCAATTCACGACCATAAAGACCGACCAGGCATCGTCTACATACTGCGAGGGACCATCACTGACCATCGCAACGGAGTCGCGACGGACTATGGGCCGGGAGTGGGCTGGCCCGAGGATAGGAACACCACACACTGGCTGGAGAACAGAGGGACGATTCCGGCGGTGGAGATCTCGGTCGATATCGTCAGGCGAGACTAAGCTCAAGCCCGCGCCGCTCAACGGGGTCGGGCCGAACGCGGCTCAACCGGCAGCATGGCGACGGGGATTTCGTCGTCGCGGGTACACCCCGGGTCTCGGTGCTCGATCCGGGTGACCTGGACGCCGCGACGACGGCCAGAGTAAACGCGGTCTCGGACAATAAAGTGTAAGAGATCGCTAAAGCGGCCGAGCGCCGCATTGCGTCCCCGTATGACCGCGACCGGCTCGCGAACCGGCTGACGCGGGTGCGCGAAGCCCTGCTCGCGGCGTCGGCGGCATTCGTCCGAACCAACCAGAACGCACCGATAAGGATTCCTCCGGTGAATATACCTTCTGCAGAAGGCAATCCGGCACCAGATCCGCCGGAACCGCGCGTTCCGATTAGGCATATCGAACCGCAAGCGGTTCCCTTCCCGGACATTTTGATGCCCGTCCGCCTTAAAGACTGCAATCGGCGTTGGCAGCCACGTGAATGTGCCCCGAACGAATGGCAGGTCGTGGCGTATATGGCGGAAGCGGTGAACGAAAAGGTGGGAGAGCCTTGCGCCGCCAGACGTTGATCGTCGCATCCGGCGGGCGAGTTGGGGGCGAGCACGTCATGGCAGCGATGGTGTTGCCGCCCGGGCGGTGGGAGCGACGCGGCAAGACGATCGATCAGCTTTAGCGGGCCGAGGCTCAGCGCCGTAGCGCCATCGCACTCGCTGGTGTCTTGGTTAGCGATGGACGAAGCTCACCGCGCTGAGGCGCGAGTGAGCCGGCGTCGTCGCTGGTGCGGCGCAGATGCACCTCGATGACGCCCAGGGGGCTATGCATCACCGTGCTGACCGCCTGCGGCTCCCGCATCCAGGTCCCGGCAAAAGGGCTCGCTACGTGAGCTCTTGCGGCGCTATGAACCTCAGCCAGCCGGCCCTAATTGGGACGGCCATCGACCCGCTGGTCGCAGAACGAGGGGGGGATACATGGCAGTGGAACGGGCGGTGCCGCTGGACACCTCGGATTGGAAAGAGGCGCTTCTGCGCGCGCAGGGCCGGTCTCGCCTCCGATGCGATGGACAACGCGGGGACCAGCCGAGACTAATCCGTATCGATCCCCAGTAGGCTCCACCAGTCCCGCGACCCGTGCAGCACCCGAACCACCGAGATCCCATACGCGCTTGGCAGATAGAAGATCAGATAGCTCCTGAAGCCTCGGACGGGCCATTTCCGCATACCAGTCAAGGCGGAGCTGCGCACCTGAATCTGGGCGCCAAGCATGGGCTGCTCGGCCAATGCCTCAAAGCTGGACAGAGCATTGGCCAAAAACTGCTCCGCCGTGTCCTGCCCGGCGGTCTCGGCCAGGTAAACGAAGTGCTCGATCAGGTCCCGCCGCGCCTTCGCCCGCCGATAGATCCGCCCCATCAGGCTTGTTGCTTGCGTGCGGCCACGCGGCTCACCGCCTCTGTGTGGATCGCGCTCCAGTCCTCCGCGTCCAAGGGTGCCTCCGGGCTCGCAAGCCCCCGCAGAAGCGCCCCCTCCAGGGTGTCCTGGGCTTGGCGGCGCTCGTCGGCACGGATCAGCTCGCGCACGTACTCGCTCGCGCTGCTGTAGCGCCCGCCCGCCACCTGGGTGTCTACGAACTGTTTGAGCGCGTCGGGTAGGGAGATGTTCATGGTTTGCATGTGGTGCCTCCGTTTCACCCAGATTGGCACGCCTGGTAACGCATGGCAAGACTTGCCATATTGGCGTGGAATGGGTGCCAGTGGGATTGCGAATCGGCATACGTAGGCAAGGCGTCATGGCCCGTACAGCGACGCCACGAGCTAACTTCTGCCCGCGTAGCCCGCTTGGGGCGGAACGCGGCAGCCGGTTCCGCCTCTTCGTGGTGCCGGAATGCCTGACCGCCCTTACGGCATCTGCCCTGCCCGGTGTCCGCCGCGGCAGGCATCGGGCGGATGGAGGGTTAGCGCGGATTGCCCTTTGGGTATCCGCTCCACGAAGATCGCCTCGGCCCGGGGGCCCGGCGGCAGGGACACTGTCCGCCGCAACCCGATGAAACGCCTCTACTTCGCTTTCGGCCGCGACCTGCCATCGCCGCTCCCTGAAGTCGTAAAGGGGAGGCGGTAGGTCGCAGTAGGCGAGGCTGTCTGAGGCTGCGCCACATCGAGTGCGAAAAGATTGGTTACGCGGCGTTAGTGTTACTGGTCCTTGGTGGGTGTTGCCGATACCTATGCGAGGGATACATGTTCTAACAAGAGGCTACGACGGCCTGAGCCCGGCTTCCGCCATTCCAGCTCCGCTTAGGCTGTCTCGCCCCGTTGGGGGCGCCTCGGTAGGCGCCGGGCAGCAAGGATGCAACGGCCGCGGTGACGGCTCCCAGGTACGGAGCGCCGGACCGAGACGCGGGTCCCGTCCCCTGATTACCGTTCCTTAGCTTGCCGCGAGGGTCGTGTAGGCGAGACCAGCTAAGGCACTGGCCCCGATCATCGGGATGATGCCCACCTTGTCGCGCCACAGGGCGATGAAGGCGGCGACGGTGATGAGCAGCGAAAACCACGCGAAGGGTCCGCCGAAGGGCTCTGACGGGGTCGCCTGGGGCCAGAGGACGTGCCAGGCGAAGAAGACCGCCAGATTGGCAATTACCCCCACCACGGCGGCGGTGATGGCGGAAAGCGGCGCGGTGAAGCGGATCTCGTGGCGGGTCGCCTCCACCGCGGGGGCCCCGATCAGGATGAACAGGAAGGACGGCAGGAAGGTGAAAAAGGTCGCTACGCTCGCCCCGGCGATACCGGCCAGTACCAGGCCGTCGGGGCCGAAGACCTCCTTGGTCCACCCGCCGACGAAGCCCACGAAGGCCACCACCATGATGAGGGGGCCCGGCGTGGTCTCGCCCAGGGCCAGGCCGTCGATCATCTGCTGCCCCGTGAGCCAGCCGTGGGACTCGACCGCCCCCTGATAGACGTAGGGCAGCACCGCGTAGGCCCCGCCGAAGGTCACCAGGGCCGCCTTGGTGAAGAACCAGCCTATCTGGGTGAGGGGTCCATCCCAGCCGTAGGTGAGGAAGACGAGCCCCTCGACCGATGCCCAGATGCCAAGACCCACGAGGGCATAGGTGACGGTGCGCGGCCACGCGAAGCGGGCACGCCCCGGCAAGGGGGTGTGGTCGTCGATCAGGGCCGGACCAAAGGTCTTGTGGGACTCCCCGTGGGCGGCACCGGAGCGGAATTTGAGGGGACTGAGGCGGCCGCCGACGTAGCCGATGCCGGCGGCCCCCAGCACGATGGCAGGGAAGGGGACCGCGAGCGCAAAGATGGCCACGAAGGCGGCCGCCGCGATGGCCCACAGGACCCCATTGCGCAAGGCCCGGGAGCCGATTCGCCAAGCGGCGAAGACCACGATAGCCGTCACCGCGGGCTTGATCCCGTACAGGATCCCAGCCACCGCCGGTAGGTCGCCGTAGGCTAGATAGATCCAGGTGAGCGCGATCAGGATGGCCAGCGGGGGCAGCACGAACAGCACCCCCGCGAGGATGCCTGCTCGGAAGCCTTCAGGAGCGGGCGGACATGACCGCCCGCATTCTCGATACACGCCATCATCTGCTGTTGCCGGACCTCAGCATGGTGGGTTCGCCGCTCGACTATTACCAATGGGGCGCGTTGCTGAAATCACTGTCCGGATTCGAGTCCTATCGGCGCATGTACCAGGGCGGCATCCGCCCGATCGACGTGGTCGAGTTCACCATCCTCATTCCCGACTTCCCGCGCTCGCTAGCCTATTGCGTGGACGGCATCGAGAAGGCCCTCGAGCGTATCGGCTCGGTGCCTCAGGGCGCCGTGCCCGAGGCCATGGCGGCCTTGCGGGGACACCTGATCGGCGTTACCCCCCGGGCATCCTCAACCAGGGGCTGCACGAATACCTCGACCGGTCCCTCGCGCTCCTGGCCGAGCTCACCCTGGCAGTGCAGGGCGACTACTTCGAGGCCCATCTGGGGGATGACCTCTAGTGGGGGGCGTTCTGTGAGGATTGACCGTCCTTGAAGTACCGGATCGAGCGCGACTGCCGCATCCTCTACGAAGCCCCGGTCCGGGAGCACCACGTCCAGATCCGACTGGCGCCCTGGGAGTGTGAGATCCAGTCCCGCACCCTGCTCGAGCTCCAGGTCACGCCCGAGGCCCAGACGGTGGCCCGACACGACGGCTTCGGCAACCTCGCCCATCATTTCGCGGTCCTGGGCGCCCACCAGGCGCTCGAGTTTCGGCTCGTCTCCGAGGTGGAGACGTGTCTTTCCAACCCCTTCGATTTTCCTCCCGTCGACCCGGGGCGAGAGCGGGACTGGTTGACCCACAGCCTGCATGAGGCGCCGCGCCTGTGGGACTTCGTGCTGCATCAAGGCGCGCTCACTGCGGCCCTACCCGATGAGATCGCCGGGCACCCGGTACCGGCGTCGACGGAGGGTGCGCCGCTGCTGGGTCAGATCCAGGACGCATTCTCCTGGGTCCAGGGGGTGGCCGAGTACGACCCGGAGGCGAAGGACTCCATTTCGGCCCTGCCTGCTCTGTTCGATGCCGGGCGGGACACCGCGGCGGATCTTTCTCATCTGCTCATCGCCTTGCTGCGACGCTGGGGCGTCCCGGCCCGATTCGTCTCCGGCTACCAGGACCCGGCCTATTTCGACCCGGACGACGAGGCGCCCGAAGGGGCGCAACCCCGTCCCCAGACCCTTCACAGCTGGGTAGAGGTGCTGATCCCCGGTGCCGGCTGGCGCGGATTCGATCCCGCCCTGGGCCTGCTTGCCGACGACACCTACATCCGCGTCGCGGTGGGGCGCGATGCCCCCGACGTTCGCCCGCTGCGCCATGCGAGCAAGGGCTCCGGCGAGCCCCCGAAGATCGAGGAGACCCTGAGCGTTACCCGCCTCGAGCAATAGGCCGTTCGATTGCGCTCAAAGCTCGGGATGGGGGCCAGGTCCGGTATCTCCAGGAATCGCGCTTACGCGCCAGCCTGATCGCCCGCGCCGCATCGCACCGGCCACCCACAGCCCGTGCGCTTCGAGCATTCGCGTGCGAGCAACCCGCTGCACGGTGAGCCGAGCGAGCGCACGGGCACCGCCCGCGAACCGGTAAACGCTGGTCGGGGGTCGCCGCGCCCCGATTCGAACTCCTTGCGCGGGGCCGTCCCGACTCTGGGGCAGGGGTTCGCACCGACTTCAGCACCAGGCTCGAGTTCGAGTTCAGTACGCGCCCATCGCGGGCCGTTTCCAACCCACGTGCGGGTACCCGCGGCGACGAAACTCCGGCTATGCCGGGGCCGGCAAACCGGGCGGCGGGTGCAATTCGCGGCCATTGAGGTACTTCACCAGGGCCCGCGAGAGCACGCGGTACCAGCGTTGCAGGGGCGTCAACTGCTCCGCAGTTTGGCGCAGGGTTTTGAAGAAGGCGGCGATGTCGCGGCAAGCGCTTTCCACCCAAGCGGCTTCGGCATGCGGGTGACTGATGGTGATGCGGGTCTGGCCGCTATGGCGGGTGAGGCGGGCGGGGGCGTGCAGCAGGAGCGGGCGACTGGTGATGGCCTCGGTATGCTGACGAGGATCGGCCAGACGTACGAACAGGCTCCACCAGTTGTAGGTCAACGCGGTGATCCGCGCCATAAAGCGGCAGCGTTTGATGTCTTGGGTGGTAAAGCCACCCCATCCCCAATGGTTCTTGAGTTCGTCAAAGGGATTTTCGGCGTCGGCGCGGTCGCGGTAGAGCTGGGCGATGGAGAGGATTTCCCCCGGCAGCGAGGTCACCAAGACGGCGTATTCGTAGACGATGGTGTCATCGGTGAGCTCGGCGAAGCTCAGACGCAATTGGTCGGGGTTGCTCTTGTCGACCACGGCCAGATCGGCTTTGATTTGCCTTCGCAACACGATGGCGCGGCGTGCCCGGCTCCAGCCCGACAGGCGCAACGGGGTCTCGGCCCCCTGCCAGCCCTGGCCGGCCTCGCTCCATTGGGCGCCGCCCATCAGGCGTTCGACGATCTTCTTGACCCCTTTGGTCATGCGCAGCTTGAACAGGTAGGGGACGTCTTCCTGCTCGGCGCGGGCCATGTTCGCCTGTGTGCCCCAGTCGCGGTCGCCGCGAATCGCCACCGGCCAGTATTCCCGCGGCAGGCGCCCGAGCAACTCCCACAACCCAGGCGAGCTGTACTTGGACGCCGTTTGATTACCGGCTTGCACCTCCACGTCCAATACCAAGCGCAGGTTGGCGATGAAATAGGTGTGGTAGGTGTGTGAGGGCCGACCCGGCTTGTGCGGGTTATACCCCTTGACCGCCCCTTCCTGGTGGCCATAGAGCGGTTTGACGGTCACGTCGGTATCGAGGATCCATGGCTCGCCCAGGAGCGGCCTGACACAATAGCCGAGATGATCCTGCAGCCAGGTGACGCCTTGGGTCTCGTCCAGCTTGCCCAGATTGCCCCGCACCGAATCCTCGCTCACGACCTTGCTCATCCCCAACAACGGGGGGTTGACGGTGTCGCCCCGCAAGGCGCTGATGTGGGCGTAGCGCTGATGCCCGGAGAGGATCGCCAGCACCGCGGTGCCCAATACATCTCGATTGCTCGGCGCATTGGGGCTGGTGAGCACCAGCGGACAGCTCTCGACCCAGGGTCCGAAGAGGCCGCCCACCTGAAGAAATTCGGTGAAGAACGGCAACTGGCCGAGCGGGGTGACGGCCGCCTGCGGGTCCCACTCGACGTGGACTCTGCCCCCAAAGGTATCCACCGGCACCGGGCCCGAGTAGGGCACCAACGCGGTGCTTTCGCTCTCACCCGCTGGGTGACGGTTCTGCTTGTTCATATGTGCCTCCTTGCTGCGCTATTTCAGCGGCTTACCTCATGCAGGGCAAGGTCCAACTGCTCCTTTTAGGATAACAGGTTGGCCAAGATTCGTTTCAGTCGGCCGACTGCCGATTCCCTTCGGGCGCAGTCTCCACCCCGCCCGTCGCGTTCATTCACCTCGTTCCGCCGCGATGGCGCGTCCAGGCCAAACCGACGAGTGCCAACATGCAAAATACCGCGCCGGCAAGGAAGGTGAACGACGCGCCAAGGTGATCCCAGAGCAGCCCGGCCAACAGGCTTGCCAGCAGCATCGCCAGTCCGCTCACCAGGTTAAAAAATCCATAGGCGGTGCCGCGCAGATCGGCCGGTGCCGTATCGGCGACCATCGCCGACAGCAGGCCTTGGGTCATACCCAGGTGGATACCCCAAAGGGCGACGCCGCCCAGGACGACCCCCCACCGGCCATCAATCGCCAATACGAGGTCGGCGGCGATCAGGACGACCAAGCCGAGCGCCAGGAGCCTGGTGCGGCTCACGCGGTCGGAGAGCTTCCCGAAGGGGTACGCCGACAGGGCGTAGACCAGGTTCATGGCCACCATCAACAGCGGGACCAAGGCAACGGGGACGCCGCTCTGCTGCGCGCGCAGGACGAGGAAGGCCTCGCTGAAACGCGCCAGGGTGAACACCGCCGCGATCGTAACCACCCGCCAGTATGGGCCGCCGAGACGCTCGAGATTCGCCCGGCGAATGGGGTTGATCCGCTGTTGTGCACAGCGCTCTTCCGGCTCGCGCAGGCCGAAGAAGAGGAGCGCCACGGCCAGCGCGCCAGGGATCGCCGCAACCCAGAATACGGCACGGAAGTCGTTGGCCCAGAGCAGCATCAAGCAGACTGCCAGCAAGGGGCCGAGAAAGGCGCCCACGGTGTCCAGCGCCTGGCGCAAACCGAAGGCGGCCCCCCGCAGATGCGGCGGGACAATATCCGCGACCAGGGCGTCGCGCGGCGCGCCGCGCACACCCTTGCCGACTCGATCCAACAGGCGGGCCGTGAGCACGACGCCGAGGCTGGGCGCCATCGCGAACAGCGGCTTGGTCACGGCGCCGAGCCCATAACCCAGGAGAGCCAGGCCCTTACGCTTGCCGAGGTAGTCGCTCAATGCCCCTGAAAAGACCCTGACGATCAGGGCGGTAGACTCGGCCAGCCCTTCGATGATGCCCACCGAGAAGGCGCTGGCGCCGAGGGTCGTGACCATGAACAGCGGCAGCAGGCTGTGAATCATTTCCGAGGAAATGTCCATCAGCATGCTGACGAAGCCGAGTACCCAGACCCCGGGCGGGATCCGACTCAAAGTGGTTTTGGAAACGGTGGCGACTTGCAACTCGGGTGCTCCCTGAGAATCTGGGCCGGTCGGGCGGCATGGGTCGGCTAATTGGGTGGAAACTCCAGGGTTGGCGGCCGGGGGTCGCGACCGCCGCGCTCGGCCAGCCGGACAGGCCCGGGACATCCACGCGACCCGTCAATTGCCCAGGACGCGCGAAGCCGCGCTTGCGTGCACGCCCCGTTGAAACAGGTGCCACCCAGGCGTCGGCTAAGTCGCTCGTGCGCTGACGGAGACGGGGATAGCGGGCGAGAGCACCTCCACCGGGGACGCACCTTGGACACCGGGCGCTCACGCCGCGTCAGATCCAGTCGAGCAAGTCGTCGTCGACGGAAGGGCGGCGAACTGGACCGTCCAGAAAGATTCGATACCAGGCGGCGACCTGCAGCAATTGCAGCAGCAGGTCGTCGGCCCGGCCGGTGCGCCGCAGGATCCCCGTTACGGCCGCGACGGCACCTGGTTTCAGCCAGTCGCGCAGCATCGGGTTGGCCTGCAACCGCTGCTCGATCTCAGTCAAGAGGGCGCCCTGGAACAACCCGCCCACCGGAACGCCGAACCCGCGCTTCTTCCCCTCGATGTGGCCCGCGGGTAACTGGTCCCGCGCCCAGTCCTTGAGCAAGACCTTCCCGATGCGACCGTTGACCTTGATCCGCTCCGGCAGGGAAAGGCCAAATTCGACCATCCGGTGATCGAGGAACGGAACGCGCCCCTCCAGGCCGAATCCCATCAGCATACGGTCTACCTTGACCAACAGGTCGTCGTGCAACTCCGTGCGCAGGTCGGTGTATTGGGCCCGCTGCACGAAGCCCCAGGGGACCGGCACCTCGCGCCAGGCGCGCTGCAGTGGGGCGTCGCGGTCGCCGCGGGCAAGCTCCAACTCGCGGCCAAAGCAGGCGTGCCGCAACGCATTCGTCCAACGGGAGGCGTCCCGGTAACCGATGCCGCTCGGGTCGCGAAGGCCCTTGAGCCAGCGCTGGATGCCGGTTCGACGGTAGCGCCCGTATCCGCCAAAGACCTCGTCGCCACCCTCACCCGTGAAGACGACCTTGAGATCGCTGGCGGCAGTTTGGGCCAGGAGTGCAGTCGGCAGACAAGCCGGGTCGTAGACCAGATCGTCCGCCGCCCAGACGCTGAAGGGCAAGGCGTTGAGCACCGCCCGCGGGTCCAACCGCAGCTCGGTGTGCGTGCTCCCGAAGTGCCGCGCCACCCGCGCCGCCCGCGCCAGCTCGTCCCCGGCACCCGCGTCCTGGTAGCCGACCGAATAGGTGCGCAAGGGCCCAGCCGATTGCTCGCTGAGTCGCCACAGGAGGGTCGCGGAATCGACCCCACCGGAGAGAAACAGACCGTAGGGAACATCGGAGCGCATGTGCTCGCGCAGGACCTGCCCGAAAAGCGTGCTGAGCATTGCCTGGGCGTCCGCTGGGGTCAGGTCATCCCGCCGGGCCAATTCCAGCGGGGACCAAAAGGGGACGCAAGTCAGGCTCAGGTCCGCCCGGACGATCATCGCGGTCCCCGGCTCCAATCGCCGGACACCCTCCAAGAGGGTATTGGGACCACTGTTGAATCCGACCTCCAGGGTGCGCGCCAGGGCCGCGGCCGAGACCCCGGGCGTGTGCGGCAGCAGGGGCAGCAGTCCCTTGATCTCCGAGGCGAAGGCCACCCGGTCCGGCAGGGACGCGAAATACAGCGGTTTGATGCCCAGGCGATCCCGCGCCAGGATCAGGGTGCGCTCCCGCACGCAATAAAGGGCAAACGCGAACATGCCGTTGAGGCGCTGCAGACCCTCCACCCCGAAACGGTCCCAGGCGTACAGGATGGTCTCGGAATCCGAACGGGTGGTGAAACGGTAGCCGTCGGCCTGCGCCTCCGCCGTCAGCTCGACGAAGTTGTAGATCTCGCCGTTGGCGACCAGGAGATAGTGGCCCTTCGCGTCCCGGATCGGCTGGTGGCCCCCGGCGAGGTCGATGATCGACAACCGGGTATGGGCCAGGCCAACCCCATCCATGACCTCGATTCCCCTGTCATCCGGGCCGCGGTGACCGAGTTGCTCCATGGCTCGGGTCAAAGCCATCCGGTCGGGCGTTGCGTCCCTGACCACCAAACCGGCAATGCCACACACACCCGGCCCCGTTGCCCACACTTGACGTGGGACCCAGGCTAGGGGGGCAAGCATTCTGCAAATGTGTCGGAAAATTGCCGTTTGGAAAGGTCGTCGGGGCGTTGGTGATCCGGCCGTCATCTAAGCGCTGGGGCAGGGAATTCTCCCACAACCCATCGAGGCTGTACCGATGGAGGTTTCGTGGGGCAGATCGACGGTCGGCCGACACGATCGTTCGGCGGCGGCTGCAACACCGGAAGCTGCCTTTCGGGAAGCGCACCTGTGACCCGGGTCTCACAGCGTGAATCGCCTGAGCCCGTCCACGATCCCGCGACCTTGCCAAACGGTAAAGGCCCGGAGCAGCCCGTCTCCCTATCATTCTTCGCACCAACAATCGATTCGACGATGTCACGATGAGCACACAAGAGAAAACGATCCTGAGCAAGGTACCGGAGGTCACCTTGCTCTTTTGGATCATTAAGATACTGGCAACGACCCTTGGCGAGACCGGCGGGGACGCCTTGTCCATGTCCATGGGCCTGGGCTATCTCGAGAGCACGGCAATCTTCGCCGCCGTCTTCATCGTTGCGGTCATGGCCCAGATTGCAGCGAAGCGCTTTCATCCAGTCGTGTACTGGGTGACCATCATCGCGACCACAACCGTCGGCACCACACTGGCCGACTTCGCCGACCGTTCGCTCGGTGTCGGCTATGCCGGGGGTACGACCATCCTGCTCACGCTCTTGCTGGCCTCGCTCCTGCTGTGGCATCGCACCCTCGGCTCGGTCGCCGTCGATTCGATCAGCTCCCCAAAGGCCGAGATCTTCTACTGGGTCACGATCATGTTTTCCCAGACCCTGGGGACCGCACTCGGCGACTGGACAGCCGATACCGCGGGCTTGGGCTACGAGGGGGGCGCGATCCTCTTCGCCGTTCTACTGGCAGCCCTCGCGGCCGCCTATTTCCTCACGAACGTCTCGCGCACCGCGCTGTTTTGGGGTGCCTTCATCCTGACCCGGCCACTCGGTGCCGTCGTCGGCGACTTCCTGGACAAGCCCTTCGCGAGCGGCGGCTTGGATCTCAGCCGCTTCTCCGCATCGGCCACCCTCTTGTTCCTGATCGTGCTCGCCATCCTTGCTTTTCCGCATCGGGCCGCAGAACGGGCCCACTAGCCGCGTGGGCTCGCAAGTCGGTCGGGGCCCAGGGAAGGGCCGCTGGTCGCGATCGATGGATACCTCGCGGCATGCAGAGCCGGTTTCCTTTGCGGTGCCATCGATAGGGCCGCATGCCGACTACCGACGGACTCGTTGCAGATTCTGCCTACGCCAAATCCTTCGACACGTTTTATCGCGCGGCGCGACGAGGGGCTGGCCCGCGGCGGTCGGGAGCAGGTCACCTCGCCAAATGGCAAGGTTCGGGAAAGCCTTCGACCAGCTCGCCTCGCTTAGTCTGGCGACCGTGGCGAGTCCACGGCGCACACCAGAGCTAACCGAACGACGGGGGAATCGACCTTGCGCGCAATTCAACATCCCGACCGGACCGATCTGCTGATCAAGGTCCCGGTCGTCATTACCATCTATTTCTGGACCATCAAGGTCTTGGCCACCACCGTGGGCGAAACCGGTGCGGACTTCCTGATCTTCAACGTGCACGTCGGTCTCACGCTCACCTCGGTGATCATGGGCGCACTCCTGGCGGTCATTCTCTATGCCCAGGCGAGGGCCAAGACCTACGTCCCGTGGCTCTATTGGGTCACGGTCGTCCTGATCAGCATCGTCGGCACCCTGATCACCGACAACATCACGGACAACCTGGGGGTGTCGCTCGAAACCACCACCCTGGCATTCAGCATCGCGCTCCTGGTGACCTTCGCGCTCTGGTATCTGAGCGAACGCTCGCTCTCCATCCACAGCATCCACACCACCAGGCGGGAGCTCTTCTACTGGCTGGCGATCCTGTTCACCTTCGCGCTGGGCACCGCGGCCGGAGACCTGGCGGCAGAGTCGGCGGCGATCGGCTACGGCTGGTCGGCGCTCGCCTTTGGGGCGGCCATCGTCGCCGTCACGGTCGCCTATTTCGCGCTGAAGCTCGACGCCGTGGTCGCCTTTTGGCTGGCTTACATCCTGACCCGACCACTAGGGGCATCACTCGGCGATTACTTGACGCAGTCCCCCGACGACGGCGGGCTGGGGCTGGGAACCGTGGTGACGACCGCCATCTTCCTCGCGGCTATCTTGAGCCTGGTCGCCTATCTCACCATCAGCCGCGCCGACGCGCCGGCGCTTCCAGTGGAGGAGGGTCCCGCGGATGGAAGTATCGCCGAGGAAGCCGCCTAATCGCCGGGTCAGCATTGGGCTGGTCGGGAGGACGCGGCGATGTTGATCGACGCAAGTCGGAAATTTTCAGCCTGTTCAGTGCCCCCATCGGCACCCTGTGGCGAACTTAAGGGGTTAACCGCTTCGTTCCTTACACGCGCTAGTAAGGGGGCGAAGTCGACCGCGCTGTACGCCGGCGGCGTGGGGAGTTTCGTGCTTACTGTGCCTCAAGGAGACGACGACCACAGTCAGACGAGAGCGGCCCGCAATTCAGCGGCCACGGCATCACTTTTGATTCAACAAAAATGCATGCCGCACAGGCGCGATAGCGTGATGCCTGCTCGACCTTGCCATTTAGCAATGTTTCAGAAGATCCCGGGGAGCGGTCAGGGAACTATACTCAATCCGCGCTTAATCGCTTAATCGGAATTACTCGTTGCGTATGCGATGTGTTAATCCTCACTGGAGGTCCAGGCAATGACGTTTGAAAAGACATCTGTGCAAGCGGGTGCGATCCGCACCTTCCTTAAGCTAGCCATCGTGGCTCTCGTTGTCGGGGGCGGCGCGACCTTCGGTACCAGCGCGGTCGCGGCCCACGGTAAGGGTCAGGAGGGCGACCAGGGCCGGGAGGATCACTATGGCCAGGCGGGTCAAGGCGGGGTGTGTGCGAAGACCTCCAATCTCGGATTCGTGGCCTGCGGCAATGACGTGCAGGATAACCATCTGATTGCGGTCGCCAAGTGCCTGAATCTGACCAATACGGACGAACAGGCGACGTGTCTAGAGGATGCGAAGTCGACGCGCCGGGACGAGAAAATGCAATGCGGAGAGGTACGCAATGCGCGTTTTGAGGTCTGCGATGCCTTGACCATGGGCGGCGGTGCCTATGACCCGCTGATCAATCCCAAGAACTTTGTCCCGGCCGATCAAATCGTTGGCAATACCTATTTTCCCCTGACCCCTGGGACGAAGATCTATAAGAACACTGACGGAGAGACTATTACCGTCTCGGTCACCGGCGAGACGACGGAAATCCTGGGTGTCCCGGTTGTTGTGGTGACCGATGTGGCGGTCGATAGCGAGGGAAAGACGACCGAGAACACCATCGACTGGTATGCGCAGGACAAGGCCGGCAATGTCTGGTACTTCGGCGAGAGCACCATGGCGACCAACGCGGACAACATGCTTGTCAGTGTCGATGGCGCCTGGCAAGCGGGGGTCGACGGGGCCAAACCCGGGATCGTCATGCCGGCCGGCACGCCCACGGTCGGCGATGTGTATCGACAGGAGTGGTTGTTGAACGATGCGGAGGACGTCGCTGAGATTCTAAGCGTAACGGCCTCGGAGTCCGCTCCCGAATCCGGAACCCCCGTGGCGACATGTTCGTCCAACTGCGTCAAGACCCACGACTACAGCCCCATCGAGCCCGACGTCAGCGAGAGCAAGTTCTATGCGCCCGGCATTGGGGTGATCGTGACACTGGACGACAATGATCCGACGTTCCGTGAGGAATTGGTCGAGATCAAATAAGAAGCACATGGTGCCCCGTCCGACGGGGCGCCTGTCCCACGACGACCCGTCCAAGGTCAGGCCGTACTCTGGCGTCCTGACGGGCGATGCTCCCTGCCACCTTGAACCCCGTTGATCGTTCCCACAATGGGTAGTATCAAGACGACTGCAGGCAGGGCGCCACGGTGTGTGTCGGCCGGGCGCAACCCGTAACGAGGGCGTCCGCCCGAGCCCTAACCTTTCCTCCCTGCAATGTCCCGGCATGATCGCGGCAGGTCCCTTTCCGTAACCTGGCTCCAACGTCAAACACAACGTTCCATAAATAAAGGGTCCATTCACGGGAGGCAGATCATGAATACCGCATCAAAGACCTTCTTGCTCGTATCCGCCGCGTACTTGCTCAGCGGCGGGTCGCTGACGCTGGCCGAGACTCAGGGAGGAGAGACGGCGGGGCAAACCGCGACGAGGGTTGTCATGGAGAACCCGAGCACCGGCGGCGGCTCGGAAGGCCAAGTCCAAGCCAACGCACAATCAGGCTCGGTCAAGGTGACCCGCGACGATGAGCCGACGCTCGCCGCAGCGGCGAAGGTCAACTCGGCCCAGGCCGCCACCATCGCCCAGCAGGCACACCCCGGAACCGTCGTCGAGACCAAGCTGGACAAGGAGAACGGCTACCTGGTGTGGAAGGTGGACCTGGTCGATGCCAAGGGCGCGGAGACCCAGCTCCGGATCGACGCGGGTAACGGACAGGTGCTGGCCATGAGGGCGGGGCACGAGGGCGAAGGACGGAAGAACGGCCAAGACGAGTCGGACGAGGGTGCAAAGCACAGCGGGTGGAAGTTCTGGGAGAGCTGGGACAAGAGACGAGGGCAAAGGCGAACAGGACTGAATCGGCCGCGGGCGGGCCCAAAGTCCGCTGACCTTGTCAGACCACCGACCTTGCGAGAGTTGCCATGTTGATCAACGCAAACCACCTCAAGCTGACGCTGGCGGGGCGACCCATCTTGCATGATGTCAGCCTGCACCTGGATCGCGGCGAGATCTCCGGGCTCCTGGGACCGAATGGCGCCGGCAAGAGCACGACCATCGCCGTGCTGCTGGGTCTGTATCGGGCCGACGCGGGCAGCCTGACGCTGTTCGGCGAGCCGGCCGACGCCAATCCGGTGAGCCTGCGCCAACGCATTGGCGTGATGCCCGAGCAGGCCGGCTTCTACGAATGGATGAGCGCTCCGGCCTACCTGGGCTGGTACGCCAGTCTGTTCGGGGGACTCCAGCAACCGGCCCAGGACCTGCTGCTGCGGGTCGGACTGGGCGACCTGGGGCACCGCCCCATCGGCCAATTCTCTCGCGGCATGCGCCAGCGTCTCGCCTTGGCGCGCGCCCTGGTGCAGGCCCCGGAGCTGCTGATCCTGGACGAGCCCACCAACGGGCTGGACCCGCGCGGGCGGCGCGAGATCCACGATCTTCTGCTCGGCCTCGCTCGCGAGCGGGGCACCGCCATCCTGCTCTGCACCCACCTGCTGGATGACGTGGACCGCCTGTGCAACCGCGCAAGCATCCTCCACCAGGGACGTACCGTGCTCGAGGGGACCCTCAAGGACCTCCTTGAGCACGAGGGGGGCGGGCAGGGCTTCCGGTTGCATCTGGACGGCGTGCCCGAGGGCGGCAGACTGCCGGCAGGCATCGCCCTTGTCGCTCGCGAGGGGGACTGGTGGCGCCTCGCGATCGATCCCGGCCGCCGAACGCCGCTGCCGGACCTATGGGAGGCCCTGCTCGCCGGAGGGTGGCGGTTTACGGAGATCCAGGCAGTCGGCGGCGGCCTGGAGGCACTCTATCTGCGCGCGACCTAGGAGACGGGCGCGGCCCGTCTGGTGGAGGTGGCATGAGCACCACGACCCTGATCGCGTGGAAGGAGCGCGCGGCCCTGCTGCAGAATCAGCGGGGCCTCGGCTGGCTACTGGCCTACGCCATCGTGCTCTCCGCCTTTGCCCTGCTGCTGGTCAGCGATACGGAGCTCAGCCTGCTCGACAACGCACAGGTTGTCACCATGATGGCCGGTACCGTGACCGCGGCCGGCGCCGTGCTCGCCATCATCCTCGGGGCGGACGCCTTCGCCGGTGAGCGTGAGCGCGGCACCCTGGTCCCCATGCTCGTGGCCCCCGTAACACCCGACGAGTTGCTCATGGGAAAGGCCCTCGGCCTCGCCAGCGCTTGGGGGGTGATGTATCTGCTGGCCCTGCCCTATCTCTGGGCGGTGGGTGCCGGCGGGCAGAACCTGGTCCAGTCCATGGTCTATCTCGCCCTGTTCGGGACGCCGCTGGTGCTGGGTTTTGGCTATCTGGCCATGGCCCTGTCGGCGCGCACCGGCAGCGTGCTCAGCGCCTTGCTCAGCGGCCTCATCGTGCTGCTGTTCTGCGCCAGCCCCCTGCTGATCGGGCCCGGCCTGCGCAACAGCGTGATCGGCCGTGCGCTGGACGCCGTCAACCCCTTCGCGGGCGCGCTCAACACCTACGATGCCGTGATCGTCGACAGCGACCTCTTTGTCGCGCAGCTGCCGCGACTGGCGCTGGTGCTGGTGTGGCTGGGGCTGACCTTCCTCGCTGCCCGCGCCGCGGCGTGCCACCCCGCGTTCCGCTGAGCCCTGGAGGTACCGCAATGAACTCCATCCCAAGACTGGTCCCTGCCGCCCTGATCGCCCTTACGGGCGCGGGCGGCACCCAGGCCGCACCGCTGGACATTGCCTTGGCCCCGGACGTCAGCAATCCGACCAGCCCGACCATGGGCGATCAAATGCGCTTTCGCAGCGTCATCGCCAACAGCGGCGAGCGGCCGGTCGAGGGCCTGGTGGCCTGGATCAGTCTGGTCGAGGTGGACCCGGGCCGCGAGCAGCCGGTGGACCTGGAGGACTGGCCCCGCCCGCGGACCGCCCGGCTGGGACGATGATCCCGAGCCGACGCCGCACTGGAACCTCATCGCCCAACGGGACCCAGGCTTCGCGTTTGACCAGCGTGTCTCCGGGTAACCGCCATCTCCTGCCACAGCGGGGGCTGCCGCCCCTGATCTCACGCCAGCCCGCCGCGCCTGCACTCTGCCCCAACGCCCCGCCCAAGCGCGTTCCAGCACCCCCGAGATGTCCGCGCCGCTCGCGGTTCCGCCTTGACCAGCCCTCTGGCCCTCGCTAACTTCTTGACCCGACCCCGCCTTGGGCGTGCAAAGGCGCTTGAACTTCCTATCCGTCGCCGAACCCGAAGAGCTCGATCTCCACCCCGGTGTTCTTGACCAGGTTCTCGACCTGGGGCAACGACAGCACCCGGGGAAGCACCGCGCGGCGTATACCGAAGCGCTCGCGGTAGAAGTTGATGGCCTCGTAGCTGGTCGCGGAGGCCTGGACGGACAGGTGGAGTTCCAGCTCCGGATGGGTCTTCACCGCATAGGCCATGAGCCCGGGGTCGGCCAGGATGGCGGCGTCGATCCCGAGCTCGGCCGCGGAGTCGACGGCCTGATGCCAGCGCGTCCGGGTGGCCGGCTGCGGAAAGGTGTTCAAGGCCATCAGGACCCGGACGCCCTTCGCGTGGGCATAGCGGATGCCCTCGGCCAGGCTCTTGGGGTCGAAGTTCAGGCCCGAGAAGTTCCGCGCGTTGGTGTTGTCCTTGAGGCCCAGGTAGACCCCGTCGGCGCCGTTGTCGACGGCCGCCTTGAGCGCCGGCAGGCTACCCGCGGGGCAGAGAAGCTCGAGCGTTGGTGGTTCGGACATCGGATCTGATTCCGTATCGGGTGTGGGCGGAGTCTTCCTGTATTCCGCATGGGCGGCGCAAGTTCGTTGAGGTCTATGAGGCCTTTCCCGAGGAGGTCGCCTTCCGTGCTGGAGACCCTGCGCCCGGTGTTCCGCACCGACCAGCAGGCCAAGCAGGACGGTCTCTCCCCCGAGGCCCGTCTCCTCCTGCATCAGCGCGAGAGCGCATCGCGGATGCAGGCGCTCCATGACTGGATGGCCCGACAGTTCGCCGAGCGCCTGGCGGAGCCCAACTCGGGGCTCGGGCAGGCGATCACTTATCTGCAGAACCACTGGGAGAAGCTCACCCTCTTCTTGCGGGTGCCCGGCGCGCCGCTCAGCAACAACCTCTGTGAGCGGGCGTTGAAGAAGGCGATCCTGCACCGGAAAAACTCGCTCTTCTATCGCACCCTCAACGGCGCCCAGGTCGGGGACCTGTTCATGAGCCTGATCCACACCGCGGAGCTCCATCAGGTGGAGCCCTTCGACTACCTGGTGACGCTGCTGCGCCATGAGGCCGCGGTGGCACTCGACCCCGCTGCTTGGATGCCGTGGAACTACACCGCAGCCCTAGCGTGCCTGGCCTTGGAGGCCACCGACCCCGCGCCCAATTGAGTCCGGATCGACTGACCGACGCCGTCCGAGGCCAAATCCCCGCCGCCACCCCAAACCCCCGGCCACCGCCACCGCGGCGCCACTCGTGCGTGCGCGGTGGTATCAGGTGGTACAGGACGCCACGGTGTCAGACTCCCCCAGCTCGCCAGCAGCGACCCGACCGATGGGGAGCGCGTAGGCCCCCCGGGGTCGCCCAGTACGCGGGGCTCCCACGCTACCGGACCCGCGCTCGGAAATCATGCAGCTTTGCCGGAAGGACACGGACTGATGGCACGTCCCGCCGCCGCTCATTGGCTCGGCTCTCTCGCAGCCAGCGCGCTCGACATGTAGCACCGTAGGGTGCGCTCCGCGCACCAGCAATGCCGTACGGTGCGCACGGCACACCCTGCACCTGGGGATTGGCCCAGAAAAGACCAAGGCCCCTCGCGGCTTACTGCTTCAGCTCCTGCTCATCGAACACGCCTGCAAACAGTGCGCTCGACAGGTAACGCTCGGCCGAGCTCGGCAGAATCACGACCAAGGTCTTGTCCCCGAACTCCGGCAGATCGGCCAGACGTGCGGCGACCGCCACGGCGGCCCCCGAGCTGATCCCCGCAAGGATCCCTTCCTCCCGCATCAGCCGGTGGGCCATCGCGATCGCCTCTTCGCTCGTCACCAGCTCGACACGGTCCACCAGGCTCAGATCCAGGTTGCGCGGGATGAATCCGGCGCCGATCCCCTGGATCTTGTGCGGTCCCGGCGTAAGTGGCTCGCCCCTGAGCGCCTGACTGATGACCGGCGATTCGCTCGGCTCCACCGCGACCGACACCACCTGCTTCTGCCTCGTCTGCTTGAGATAGCGGCTGACGCCGGTGATCGTCCCGCCCGTACCGACGCCGGATATCAAGACGTCCACCTCTCCGCTGGTGGCGTCCCAGATCTCCGGGCCGGTGGTCTTTTCGTGAATCTCGGGGTTCGCTGGGTTATCGAACTGTTGCAGAAGGACGTACCTGTCAGGATCGGACGCGGCAATTTCGTCCGCCTTGCTGATTGCGCCGTTCATCCCGCGCGATCCCTCGGTCAGCACCAGCTTTGCGTTCAAGGCCTTGAGCAGCTTGCGCCGCTCCAGGCTCATGGTCTCCGGCATGGTCAGGGTGATGGGATAACCGCGCGCCGCCGCAACGAAGGCGAGCGCAATCCCGGTATTGCCGCTGGTCGGTTCGATCAGCTCCTTGCCGGGGCCCAGGACTCCGCGCTTCTCCGCGTCCCAGATCATGCTGACCCCGATCCGGCACTTGACGCTGAAGCTGGGGTTGCGGCTCTCGATCTTGGCCAATACGCGGCCATGGGTGACGCGGTTGAGGCGCACCAGCGGGGTGTTGCCGATCGTCAGGCTGTTGTCGTCGTAGATCTGGCTCGCAGCGGTCATCCCTCTCGTTCCTAGTCGATGAAGCTTCGCTTAAGAGTAGCGCCTCTGCCGCGACCGGGAGCGGACGAAGTGCCATTCGGACCGCACGCTGGCGCCTTCACTGCTTGGAGACTTCAAGACGAAGGGCTAGAGGGTGCTCCTTATGACTGCTCTTAATCCATCGCTAAGGCAGAAGAGAGGAAGACGGGGCGGGATCTTGTGCTCCAGGCAATCGGGCTCCAGGGGTCCAGCACCCCTGGAACCGTTCTTTTCACTGCTTGTAGGCGAGGTGCGCCGAGGGGCCGACCCCAACCTCCTGGAGGATGGCCTGGCCGTTCTTGACCCAGGCAAAATGGGGCGTGTTCGCCGGAACCATGATCTGCGCTCCGGCGGGATAGAGCTTTGCGTTTGCGGGATCGAAGGCCCCGCCGAAGCCGAAGTAGATCTCGCCCGACAGCACGGTGTCGTACCGGGCGTCGGGGTGCGTGTGCGGCATGACCTTGGCCCCGGGGCCCAACTTCGCGCGGACGACGTAGAGTCCGGGCTGGGCCGGATCACCGACGATGACCGCGGTCTGCACGCCCGGTATTGACGAGGCCTTCCATGGCACGTCGGCGGGCAGGATCGCCGAGCCTGCCTGCGCCCCCTGTGCCTGATTGCCGAAGAAGGCTGGAATCGATGCGGCAAGTGCGAAGCCAATGACGTAATTGAGGTTCATGCGAGCATTCCTCCTGACGGTGTTGATGATCATGACCGCGACAGCGCCCCCGTCGGGATCTGTCCGCGGTTCGCACGGGAAAACTTACGCTGTGCCGAGTTACGGATGGATTACCGATGGCGAAGCGCGCCGCGCCATCCTCTGCCGTTCCCGTGTCATTGCCGTTCCGCCGCCCCCTTTGCAGAGGGGCGGCGATCCCAAGTCCGTTCAATCATCAGGGGCGTGATTGGGCCGCCCCTGCTATCGCGCATCAGCCTCCCTGGTTCCCCTGCGCGACACCCGACACCACGACCTCTCCAGTTAATTCCTTCGGTGCATGCGCGGCTCGGCTGATCGGACCGGCGTCGGGGTCTTCCAGCACGAGCTCGTCATACGCCGTCAGCCCGCCCTGTCCGAGAGGCGGACTATTGCCACGGTTTGTGCCGGCCAACGGAATGCTGGCGTCGTCGGGAGCGAAGTCATAGAGCGAGACGCGGATGGCGCTCGCCGCGCGCGGCGCCGACACGGCGTAGCCGCTCACTGCCGTCGACTCGAGCTCGGAACTGGCGAATTGACCATAGAAGTCGCCGGCCAAGGTGACGTTGGCGGCGAGGGCGAGCGTCGAAATGACCATCAGCCTGTTCATCCTGGATTCTCCTGTAATAGCGCTCAGTAGTTCGCTGGGGACACTCCCAAGGTCCGGCCGCACGCCGGCGGCGGCTCCGGATCTGATGGTCAGCCTAAGGCGCGGACGGGTACCGATCGCGTACCGATGGAGAACCTTCGGTAAGGCGTTTGCTGCGGCGATCGGTCCGTCGGACGGGGGGCTCCGAGCGATTCGGCCAGAGACCGACCCGGTGCCGTGAAATCAGCTGGCTGCCGGCGGCTCCGCGCCGGCGACTGGGTAACGAGCACCCTCGGCGGCATAGAGATCGCGGAACGCCCGCTGCGTCTCATCGCTCGGTCGGATGCCAAGCACGATGGAGAAAAGGTCCCGGCAGCGCCGATAGACGGCGATCGCCTCTGCGCGTTGGCCGAGCTTGGCGTGGCACAGAATGAGCCGCCGGTAGATCTCCTCGGCCAGGTTGTCCTGGTCCAAAGCGCGCCGATAGAGCTCGATGGCGCTTTCGGTGCTGCCCGCCTGATCCAGCCGCTGGCCCAGGCGCAGGACGACCCGCGTGATCCTTGCCTTGAGCCTTTCGCGCAGGGGCAGGAGCCAGGCCTGCTCGGGCTCTCCGGCGAGGAAGACGCCGCTATTCAGCGTCAAGATGCGAGCGACCGCGTCCTGTAGATCGGAGACCGGGCCGCTGACCCGCGCGTGCGCCTCTGCCCGTTCCAGCACCTCCAGCAGCTCCCACGCATCGACCCAGCAGCGGCCGGGGTCCAAGGTGAGCTTGCCCGCCTGCTGGATCAGGGTACGTTCGTCGCCGAGGACCTTGCGCAGGCGCTGCAGGGTGATGCCGAGCGCATTCTCGGCGGCGTCGGCCTCGGCGTCCGGCCAAAGCGCCGCGCAGATCTTGTTGGTCGCGACCGAGCGCCCGCCGAAGGCGATCAGGACCTTGAGCAGCTCCAGCGGCTTCTTCGGGACCTTGCCGACGAATCGCACCGGCTCGCCATCGCGTTCAAGCGCGAAGCTTCCGAGGGTGAAGATCCGCAGCGGCCATGGCCATTCCTTCGCGTCGGCGGTCGGCCGCCGCAGACCCCGGCGCAGGATGAGCCGTTTGACGTAGGCCGTCTGGATGCCGTGCTCCAGCGCGAACGCGCACAGGCGCTCCATCATCGGCGGAATCCAGAACAGGCTGCCGAAGTAGCCACGGCGTTCGCCCAGCTCGAGCGCGCTTCGCAGGGCCGTTGCGGCCCCGTCGTCGTTGCCCTCCCTCAGCAGGAGATCCGCGCACACGAGCTGCGCATCGAATTGAAAGACGGGATAGCGATCGAGCGTCGTACAGGCGCGCGCCGCGTCCAGCGCGGCGTGGGCCTTTTCGTACTCGCCCAGCTCGCTGTAGAAGTGGGTGAGATAGATCAGGGTGTGGCTGTGCATGTTCGGCGCGCCCGCTGCCGCGCCGACTTCGCCCGCCCGTTCCCCGAGCTGCACCGCGGCATCGAGATCACCCTTGACCAGTGCCAGCCAGCCCCTGAACTTGAGGGCGAGCGAGTAGTCCATCCGCCGTCCCGCGTCGATGCGTGCAACGGCCTGATCGAGCGCCCTTTCGGCGGCCGCGACGTCGCCCGCGCTCAGGTGCAGCATGGTCTCGAACAGGAGGGCCGTCATCTCGATCGACGCGAACCCGTGCTCCCGCGCGATCGTCCGCGCGAGCCGCAGGCTGGCGGCTACCGCGTCCAGGTCGCCCGAGGCCAGGTGATGGATGGAGAGACGAAGTTCCCACGATGCCCGCCAGAGCGGCCCGGCTTCGGCGCGCGTGAGCAGCGGCCGCACCCGCCCCATCAGCTCCGCGGCATGGGTAGTGGCGCCTGTCCAGTCGTAGTAATTCATGAGGAAGGCGGCCGCCGCCAGGCTGCGGTTGGGACCGACGTCGGTCTGCTCGATGAGGGCGCGCGTCCGCTCGGCGAGCCACGGCAGCTGTGGGTGCCAGGGCTGCCGGTAGGCGGTCGCAATCAGCGTGCTAGAGACGGCCGAGAGCTCGTCGGCCGGCCTGGTGAACCGAGGACGTCGGGCGATGCGGTCGAAGAAGCGGTCGATCCAGGGATCGAGGGGTGCGAACTCCGCACGCTCGAGATAGTAGCTGTCGATGATGCCGACGGCTGCCCTGATCTCGCCCAAGGTGTCCCCCTGCTCGCCGAACCGCGCCCACGCCAGTTCGAAGAACCCGCGCGCGGTGGCGGGGTGTATCGGTAATGCGCAAGCACCCGACCAGTAGTTGAGCCACGGAAAGCGCTCGAGGATCTCGCCAGGCAGACCCCCGATCCAGTCGCGCAGGGTCTGCGCCCGTCCGGTCGTCAGCAGGGACTCGGCATGCCGCAGCAACAGGGCCGCCGCCGCATCGTACGTCTGCGCCGCCAGATAGAGGTCGACGGCGTCCTCGAGCTGACCCTGCTGCTCCAGCAGGCCGGCCGCGACCGCCTGCAGCTGCGCCATCCCCCGCGGCGTGTAATAGGTCCGCGCCTGGGCCAGCAGAAAGCTGCGAAACAGGGCGTGGTACTCGTAGGTCAGCCCACTGCCGGAGCGGCAATTGATGAACAGATGCTGCGCGTGGAGGTGGGAGAGCAGCTCGCCGGCGTGCGGGTTGCCGCTCAGCTGCTGCGCCATGGCGACTGTGAAGCGCGGCGCAACCGCCGTACGGATCAGCGTCTCGCGTGTCTCCGGCGGGGCCTCGTCGAAGATCTGGGTAGCGAAATAGTCGAATACCGTCTCCCGGGGCAGGATCTCGCCCAACCGATTGACCTGGCCGGTGCGTCGCAGGCGCTCACGCATCAGGGTGAAGCCTGCAGCCCAGCCGTTGCTGTGCGCGTAGAGCGCTTGCAGCTCGGTCTCGTCGAGCGATCCGCGCGCGGTGGCAATGCCGCGCGCCTCCTCGAGATCAAGACGAAGATCCTCCCACTCCAGGACGGCGACCCGGTCGGACGCGAGGAGCCGCGAGAATTCCGCAGGCGGGGCCGAGCGGCTGAGCACCAAGAGGTTCGCGCCCTCCGGGATCTCCTCGCAGGCGGCTGCGAGCATCCGATGCAGCGGAGACGCCGTCGGAACCTCCTGGTAGTTGTCCATCACGACCAGGAGGTCCGGCAGCCGAGCGCAGAGCTCCCGCCACCAGCGGCGCGCAAAAGCCGTGAGATCGGAGCGGTACTCCGGCGTCAGCAGGGGGAGCGGCTCGCGTTGTCGTCCGCCCGGCCGCGGGACCGCCTGCCGCAGATAGTAGAAGAAGCTGGCCGGGTCACCGTCACCGCTGTCGAGCTGGTCCCACACGGCTGGCCGCTTGCGCGTTTCAAGATAGGTAGCCGCGAGGGTTGTCTTGCCTGCGCCAGGCGGACCGGTGATCCAGACCACCGGACGGCGCATGCCCTCTTCGAGGATCGCGAAGAGCCGTGTGCGTGCATGGCTCCCGTGGGGCCGCGGACGGGACAGCTTGGCGAGCGGAGGGGGCTTCGTCGGCATGGCTGCTGGCGGTCTGCGTCCATTTAACGCCACAGAGGCAGTATAGGCCGGCTGTCGAACGGCTACCGGTTACGCGCATTGCGTCCCAGGCCACGGAGATGCGCGCATGCCGCAGGGTCAGCCCACCGGGTGCCGCCGGATCATGCGCAGTCACCCGGCGACGTCGAGTGCGCGCTCGACCTGCGGCTTGCGAGCGCTGCCCGACGTCGACGGCCCCGCGGAAAGGGGCGATGGTCGGGATAAGAGCTCCGCCAGGCGGCCGTTCTTGTCGAGCCGCCACTGGTAGCCGAATAGCACGTAGCGCAGGGACAGCGGCTTACCGTCGACCTGTGCGTCAACCGAAACCTCGACTGGGGACTGGACGGAACGCCCCTGCACTGCGAGGTCCGCACCGGAGAAGCGGTTGGTGAGCTCCTTGCACACCAGCTCGGAGTCGGGACCGATGGCGGAGACCGCGGCGCACCTGGTCGATCACGTCTTGCCCCCATTGCCGGTGCGCCAGTGGGTCCTCTCGGTGCCCAAACGGCTGCGCTGGTATCTGGAGCGCGAGCCGCGGGCGATCAGCGCCGTGCTGCACATCCTGCTGCGCGTCATCGAGGCCCATCTGCGCCAGGGCAGCGGTGCCGGCTCGCAGGCCCGCTTCGGGGCGGTGAGCTTCATCCACCGCTTCGGTGCCTCCCTCAACCGGCACGTCCATTTCCATTGTTGCGTCATCGACGGGGTCTTCGAGCCGATCGAGGATGCCGGTGATCTTCCGGAATCCGTACGATTTCGCCCGGCCGCCCAACTGACACCACAGGCGGTCGCCACCATCGCCGAGCAGGTGCGCGTGCGGGTGCTGCGCTGGTTCGCCCGCAGCGGGCTGATCGAGCCGGACGATGTCCGCGTGATGCTGGCCTGGGAGAACAGCGGCTTCTCGCTCGGCGCCGCGGTGCGCGTGGACGCGCACGAGCGCGCCGGGCTGGAGCGCCTGCTCCGTTACTGTGCCCGCCCGCCGTTCGCGCCCGAGCGTCTCGAGCTCATCGATGAGCAGCAGGTCATCTATCGGCTGCCTCGAACCCAACGCGACGGCACCACGGCGCTGTCGCTCACCCCACTGGTGCTGATCGACCAGCTCGCGGCGCAGCTTGTTCACAGATTGGCCGCCGCCCAGGCGCCACCGCCATCGCTACCACGGCGTGCTCGCGCCCAACTCGCCCCTACGTGCAGCGGCCGTCGCCTTCGGGCGCGATGCCGCTGACGACCTGAGCGCCTCCGCCGAGGCGAACCCACCGTCCGCTGCTCCGCTGCGCAACGTGCGATCTCCGGCGCGCTATCTCTGGGCCCTGCTGCCTGAAAGGGAGCAGTCGCGGCTGTTCGTGTCCCTGCCGCTGGTCTGCCCCAACTGCGGCGCAGACAGGCGCATCATCGCGCAACGTCGCCGAGGCCGCCCCGGTGCAGCGCCTCCTTGCCCATATCGGCGAGCCCACCGAGCCACCGCCGATCGCCCCCGCCCGCGGACCGCCCGGCTGGGACGATGATCCCGAGCCGACGCCGCACTGGGACCTCATCGCCCAACGGGACCCAGGCTTCGCGTTTGACCAGCGTGTCTCCGGGTAACCGCCATCTCCTGCCACAGCGGGGGCTGCCGCCCCTGATCTCACGCCAGCCCGCCGCGCCTGCACTCTGCCCCAACGCCCCGCCCAAGCGCGTTCCAGCACCCCCGAGATGTCCGCGCCGCTCGCGGTTCCGCCTTGACCAGCCCTCTGGCCCTCGCTAACTTCTTGACCCGACCCCGCCTTGGGCGTGCAAAGGCGCTTGAACTTCCTATGCGTACCGACCGGATGCTGATGGGGTTTGCACTGGAGGGTCGGGTACCGTTTCTCGACCACCGGATCGTGGAGTTTGGCCTGGCGCTCCCGGACGACTTGAAGCAGCGTGGCCGCCAGGGGAAATTGCTGCTCAAGCGCTGGGCCGAGCCGCACCTGCCGCCGGGTCACCTGGACCGACCCAAGCGCGGCTTCCATGTCCCGGTGGGTGACTGGCTCAAGGGCGACCTGGCCCGGCGGCTGGGGGAACGGCTGGCGAAGAGCCCCGGGGTGCGCGACTGGTTCCGGGTCGCTGCCATCCCGGACTGGTGCGGGCCCGCCAGACCGGCCGGGGCGGCAGCCGCGGGCTCTTCGGCATGCTGCAGATCGCCATCTGGCACCGGCTCTTCGTCGAGCAGCCGAGGGTCAGGCCGGGGCCGGACGAGGACCCGCTGGAGTGGGTGTGGCGGCTCCGGACATGACGCGCATCGCCTGTTTCTTCTCCACCTCGGGCCACAGCGGCGTGGATCGGGCCGCCTGGCACCCGATCCCGGCGCTGGCCGGGCGGGGCTTTGCGGTGGACCTGCTCAAGGTGCGCCGGCATGGTCCGGAGCTGGGGGCGGTGCCAGACCGGGTGCGAGTCATCGATCTGGGCTCGCGCCATACCTATGCCTGTCTGCCGGCGGTGGCGCGCTATCTGCGCCGGGAGCGCCCGGCCGTGCTGCTCTCGGACAAGGATCGGGTGAACCGCACGGCACTCTTCGCCCGGGGCCTGGCGCGGATGCTCGGGCCGGTCGATACCCGGCTGGTCTTCAGCTCCGGGACGACCATCTCCATCGATCTCGCCACCCGGGGGGCCCTGGAGCGCTGGGTCCAGCGCAATTCCATGGGCCGGCTCTATCCGCTCGCCGACCAGGTGATCGTCACCAGCGCCGGGGTGGCGGACGACATGGCGGGCTATACGGGGCTTGCGCGGGACCTGATCCGGGTGGTGACCTCACCTGTGGTGCCGAAGTCACTCTTCACGGCGGAGCTGCCCCGGCCCGACCACCCCTGGATCGGTGACCCGGATGCGCCCCTGATCCTGAGCGCCGGTGAGCTCTGCGGGCGCAAGGGGTTCGACACCTTGCTGCGGGCCTTCGCCCTGGTGCGCGCCGAGCGCCCGGCCCGGCTGATGATCCTCGGCCGGGGCGGGGCCCGGGGGTCGCTGCTCGCCCTGGCGGCGGAGCTTGGGGTGGCCGATGCCTTCGCCCTGCCCGGCTTCGTCCCCGATCCCTACGCGTTCATGGCCCACGCGGACCTCTTCGCCTTCAGCTCCCGCTGGGAGGGGCTCGGGTTCGTCATCATCGAGGCCCTGGCGGTGGGCACCCCCTGCGTCTCCACCGACTGCCCCAGCGGCCCGCGGGAGATCCTGGCCGACGGGCGCTTTGGGCCCCTGGTCCCTGTGGACGACCACGCCGCCCTGGCCCGGGCCATGATGGAGACCCTGGAGCGGCCCCTACCCGGGGCGGTGCTCCGGGAGGCCGCCCGCCCCTATGCCATCGAGTCCGCCACCGATGCCTATCTGGAGGCCATGGGCCTGCCCCAACGTGCCGTCCCCACCCTCGAGGACCCGCCATCATGAGCCGTGTGAGCGTCATCATCCCCTGCTGCAACGGGGCCAGATTCATCCGAGCCGCCATCGCGAGCGTCCTGGCCCAGGGGGTCCCCGACCTGGAGGTGGTGGTGGCTGACGACGGGAGCAGCGACGACTCCCGGGACCTGGTGGCCGCCTTCGGGCCCCCGGTGCGCCTGATCGAGGTGCACAACGGCAACACCCAGGCGACCCGCAACGCGGCCATCGCGGCCAGTGACGGCGAACTGATCGCCCTGCTGGACCAGGACGACACCTGGCGCCCGGGCAAGCTCGAGCGCCAGATGGGGCTCCTGGCGGCCCATCCGGACATCGGGCTCTGCTACACCGACACTCAAGGCGTGGACCTGGAGGGCCGGCCGCTGCCGGAGCGTCACAACCCCCTGGCCCAGCCCCGGGATCAACGCGAGGCCCTGGGGCTCCTGCTCGGGGTCAACATCATGGCCGCCTCCACGGTGCTGATGCGCCGCTCGGTGCTGGAGCGGGTTGGGACCTTCGACCCCCGCTTCCACCTGGCGGGGGACTGGGACCTGTGGCTGCGCATCGCCGAGGAGTACCGGGTGGCCGCGGTACCGGAGGTCCTGATCGACTATTGCTGGCACGGTGAGAACGAGTCGCGGCGGCTTGAGGCCATGGACCAGGAGTCCATCGCGGTGCAGGAGTCGGCGCTCGCGCGGATCGCGAGGCACCCCCGTTGGTCCACGGACCCGGGTCTGGAGCGCCACGTGCTGCGGGCCCGGCGTCGGCTCGCCTTCCGCTGGTCCGCCCTGGGGATGCGCCAGGCGCGGTCCGGGCGGGAGGTGGAGGCCCTGCAGTCCCACCGCCAGGCGCTGGC
>CAVOQO010000026.1:0-6180 GCA_963698355.1 uncultured Gammaproteobacteria bacterium
CGTTGTCTCCCACGGCGATCGCATCGCGTCCCACACCGGCGATGTCGCGAAACAACACGTCGCCGCTCGTCGGCACGGTGGTCCACGATGTGCCGTCGAACGAGACAATCGTGCCGTTGCGCCCGACCGCATAGACCTCGGACGCCGAAGAGCCCCAAACCGCCTGAAGCGGTCCCGCGTCGGCCGGCAACGCGAGCGACTCCCATTGCCCGTCGCTCGGTGCGGCATTCCACGTGTATCGATGCGCCACGCCACTCGTAGCGCTTGCGTTCTGCGGATAGGAAGTTCAAAGCGCTCCTGCGGCGCAGTCTACTTGGCCGAACGAGCCTCATGACGAAACCGCGCCTGTCGCCGCCAGCCCAAGACCCGCCCATTGGGCGGCCAGACAGGCAGCCGAACGGCCGTCTTGCCCCTGAATCCCCGGCCTCGCCCGGCTTGGCCCCCGCAAACCGCCCTCGCCTGGCGCCCACCGCAATCCCGGCACGCACCGCCCCCGCCCGAGCGGTTCACCGGTCGGCCCAAACGCCCCTCACCTTCGGATTCAAAGCAGGCGGGCCGGCGGCGGCGGCGCCCGCGCACCGAGCGGCCACTCGGGCTGGAACTGATCGCCAGCGGTCCTCTCCAGGTGCGCGAGAATCTTCGCGATCACCTCCGGCTCCTCGATGCTGGCGATGACCCTGAGCTTCCCGCCGCAGCGGGCACAGTCCTCGATCTCGATGCCGAACACGCGCTTCAGCCGACGCGCCGAACTCATCGCCACGTGCCTGGGTGTCGGCGGCTGGACTGAATCGGTGACCGGGCCCGTTCGCTGCGGGGCGCCGATGCCCCGACCCGCCGGCGTCACCGCTGCGCGTAGCTTGCTGTGCGGCGCGAACACGCCGTGGTAGCGCGTCAGGTGCATCCTCGGCGGTGGCACCAGCGCTGCGAGCCTTGCCATCAGATCCAGCGGCTCGATCACGAGGTGCGTGGTGCCGTCGCGGTACGGGGTCTTGAGTTGGTAGCGGACGTGCCCGGATGAGGTGAGCGACATGCGCTCAGTGGCCACCGGCGGGCGGCTTACGTAGCGGCACAGGCGTTCGAGCTTCGGGCGCTGGTTCGGCGCGATGTCGATGCCGGCATGCAAGGAGAACCCGCCGGCCCGTGCCGCGCCGCCGGCACTCCTGTGACGATCAAGGCGAACTCTAAGAGGACTCTTCGCAAGTTCCTGGACCTGTGTCGAGTCAACAGTATACATCGCCTCCGTCCAACTCTTCAGTCTGCCTCAGCCGGGATGTTCTTGCGCTGCCCGATATCGTTGAGAGGTTTCCGGCGCGGCGCTGCATAGGCGCTTATCCGGCCTTGCACCGCCCGACCAGGCGGACGCCTCGACAAGCTAGACGAGGGTCGCGGCGAAGGTGGGTGGCTTCCGATGCCGAGTGGCCTGCTCGTAGGCGTAGGCCAGTCGAAGCAGGGTCGGCTCGGCCCAGGCCCCACCAAAGAAGCAGAGCCCGAGCGGCAGCCCCTCGACGAAGCCCATCGGGACGCTGATGCTGGGGTAGCCTGCCATGGCGGCGGGGCTGTATCCGTCGCCCCGGCTGATGTAGCGGTCACCGTTGACCAGATCGGTGGTCCAGGCCGCGCTCTCGGAGGGAGCGATCAGGGCGTCGAGTCGGTGATCCCTCAGCGCCTTGTCGATGCCTTCCGTGCGACTGGCCCTCCGCACGTTGGCCAGAGCCTGTACATACTCCGCCGCACCCAAGTCGCCCTTGGCTTGAGCCTCGACGAAGGTCTCCTGTCCAAAGTACGGCATGGCCTGCTCGACGTTGGCGCGATTGAAGGCGATGACGTCCTCCAGAGTCCGAACGGTGACGTTCGGCGGCATTTCGGCCAGGTATCTGTTGACGCCGTCCTTGAACTCGTACAGCAGGACGTTGGTCTCATCGCCGCCGATGTCAGCGCTGATCAGGCGATCCAGATCGATCAGAGTGGCCCCGCCATCGCGGAGTTGCGACAGGGCCTCCTCCGTCACGCGGTCGATCTCCTCGTGGTAGCCCATGGCGCTGCGCACGACCCCGATTCGAGCACCCCTCAAGCCGTCCTCGTCCAGGAACGAGGCATAGTCCGCGTGCGAGTTCCCCACACTGGCTCGGGTGGCCGCGTCGCGTGGGTCGACACCGGTGAGGGGCCCGAGCAACAAGGCGGCGTCGCGAACGCTGCGAGCCATGGGGCCCGCCGTGTCCTGGGTAGCCGAAATCGGGATGATCCCGGAGCGGCCGACCAGTCCGACCGTCGGCTTGATGCCGACGATTCCGGAGACGGATGACGGGGAGATGACCGAGCCGTTCGTTTCGGTACCAATGGCCAGGGCGCAGAGGTTGGCCGCCACCGCGACCGCCGACCCCGAACTCGAGCCCGACGGGTTGCGGTCCAGGGCATACGGGTTGCGCGCCTGCCCCCCTCGGCCGCTCCAACCGCTCGACGCGCGAGACGAGCGGAAGTTGGCCCATTCGCTGAGATTCGCCTTGCCCAGGATGACCGCCCCTGCGGCCCGCAGGCGCTCGGCGACCCAGGCATCCCGGGCCGCGACGTTCCCCGCGAGGGCCAGGGCTCCGGCAGTCGTGGACATCCGATCGGCGGTGTCGATGTTGTCCTTGACCACCACCGCAATCCCGTGCAGCGGACCGCGCAGGCTGCCGGCAGCGCGCTCGGCGTCGAGCTGGTCCGCATCGGAGAGCGCGTCCGGATTCGTCTCGATGATCGCGCGAAGCGTCGGACCGTGCATGTTGAGCGCCTCGATGCGACCGAGATACAGCTCCGTGATGGAGCGAGCGGTTCGCTCGCCGGACTCCATGCTCGCTTGGAGCCCGGCCACGTCGGTCTCGTCGAGCTCGAAGGGCTGGACCCGCGACGAAGTCCCCTGCGCCGGACGTTCTGCCGAGTCCGGGGCGCAGCCGGCGCCCAGCGTCAGACCTGCCCCACCCGCAACGGTGGCGGCGATGAATCGTCTGCGATCGATCATGGTCTCTCCTCGATTGGACTCCTCGCTCACGAGGCGGGGTGTCCGTCGAACACGCCGTTCTAGGGAAGCGGCGTAGCTCCCCTGCCGGCGCCGGTCGTGCTCGGAGCCACTCTCCTTGAACGCTGTCAGATAACTGGTTCTATCTGAGGGCGCCATACGCGCGGCCTCGGCGTCACCCTGCACCGCTGAGGGAGGCCATGCCTCAGACTGGCCCGGTGGCACTGGCGGATAGGAAGTTCAAAGCGCTCCTGCGGCGCAGTCTACTTGGCCGAACGAGCCTCATGACGAAACCGCGCCTGTCGCCGCCAGCCCAAGACCCGCCCATTGGGCGGCCAGACAGGCAGCCGAACGGCCGTCTTGCCCCTGACTCCCCGGCCTCGCCCGGCTTGGCCCCCGCAAACCGCCCTCGCCTGGCGCCCACCGCAATCCCGGCACGCACCGCCCCCGCCCGAGCGGTTCACCGGTCGGCCCAAACGCCCCTCACCTTCGGATTCAAAGCAGGCGGGCCGGCGGCGGCGGCGCCCGCGCACCGAGCGGCCACTCGGGCTGGAACTGATCGCCAGCGGTCCTCTCCAGGTGCGCGAGAATCTTCGCGATCACCTCCGGCTCCTCGATGCTGGCGATGACCCTGAGCTTCCCGCCGCAGCGGGCACAGTCCTCGATCTCGATGCCGAACACGCGCTTCAGCCGACGCGCCCAACTCATCGCCACGTGCCTGGGTGTCGGCGGCTGGACTGAATCGGTGACCGGGCCCGTTCGCTGCGGGGCGCCGATGCCCCGACCCGCCGGCGTCACCGCTGCGCGTAGCTTGCTGTGCGGCGCGAACACGCCGTGGTAGCGCGTCAGGTGCATCCTCGGCGGTGGCACCAGCGCTGCGAGCCTTGCCATCAGATCCAGCGGCTCGATCACGAGGTGCGTCGTGCCGTCGCGGTACGGGGTCTTGAGTTGATAGCGCACCTGCCCGCATGAGGTGAGCGCCATGCGCTCGGTGGCCACCGGCGGGCGGCTTACGTAGCGGCACAGGCGTTCGAGCTTCGGGCGCTGGTTCGGCGCGATGTCGATGCCGGCATGCAAGGAGAACCCGCCGGCCCGTGCCGCGCCGCCGGGATCGTCCAGCCACTGCGGCGATCGGGCCGGCACCGTCTGCAGCGTGAACAGCTTCTGCCCGGCTCTCAGGCCGACCGCGATGCGGTAGGTAATCGAGTGGCCGAGCAGGTCGTCGAGCGGGCCGCCTTCGCCATCTTCGGCGAGCCAGGCGTTCTCCGTGTCGCGCTTGATCAGGCCCTGCTTCTCCAGGGCGCGACCGATGCGCTCTGCGATGTGTTCGACGAGGATCTGAAGGTCCTGTGGGCCGGGTTGCGGCACCTGCAGGAACACCATCTGCCCAGCCTGGTCGATCAAGTACACCCCATCGAGGAACAGAATGTGGAAGTGGATGTTCAGGTTCAGCGCGGAACCGAAGCGCTGGATCAGCGTCACGGCGCCGGTGTGGCCAGTGGTGCGGGTGAGCCCGGCACGCTTCAGCAGGTCGCCCGAGATCACGCGATACACCACGCCAAGCACCTGCGTCAGCGCGGCCGGGTTCCTCGCCAGCAGGAACCGCAACGCATGTGGCAGCGATAGCACCCACTGCCGCAGCGGGCGTTCGGGCAAAACCTGATCGACCAGCAGTGCGGCCGTCTCGGCCATGCGCCGCGCCGCGCACGACGGGCAGAATCCGCGCTTCTTACAGCTGAACGCTACGAGCTTCTCGGCGTGACAAGTCTCGCAACGTACACGCAGGAAGCCTTCTTCCAGGCGGCCGCACTTCAGATACGCATCGAACTCCTGCTCGATGTAGTCCGGCAGTGACCGGCCCGCTTCGGCACGCATCTCCCGAAATGCCGGATAGTGGAGCTCCACCAGCTGATACAGCAGCGCGGCTTCCGGGCGATGGCGGGCGTAGCCTGGAGGCTCGAGAAATGGCGGCGCGCGCACTCGCCGCGCTCGGGTGGCGGCGGACACGGTCGGCGTCCCTGCAACGGGCGGGGACGCAACAGACTATGGGGCGACAGGGTCAAACAGACTCCCCAATCCTGGCGTGTTCGAGCAGAAACGTCGGACCGAGGGTGCTTTCGCTCGACCCTGCTATGGCGGGATCGCCGGCCGGGGGTCTCTGCAGCGTCCGGTTCGAGATCTCGCTGGTCATGTCACTAGGGACCGCTTGTGGCCGAAAGCTGCCGGTCACGCGAATGATAAACGTAGCGAGAGGAACCTAGCGCAAGACGCTGTTTATACATGCGAAAAGCGCCGTTTCGAATTGACCCTGCAATATACATTATGCGAACCGCCAGTAGATCGGCTCCAGATCGGCGGCTTCGGTGAACGGGCGACGCGGTCGCAATGGATTCCATTTCTCAGTAAACTCGATTCCTAGAGTGCTATTATAGGACGCATGAAAACGACTGTTGATATTCCTGCGGACGAGCTCGAGGCGGTCATGAAGTTCACGCGTGCGGCCACGAAGCGCGAGGCGATCGTCACGGCGATCGCCGATTACAACCGCCGCAAGCGCATGGCCGCATTGGTCGAGTATGCAGGCAAGGCAGAGTCGTTAATCACGCCCGACGAGCTGCAGGCGCAGCGTCGCAAGGGCTGACTCCCGTGATCCTGGTCGACAGCTCGTCGTGGATTCACTTTCTGCGACCGAACGGTGATCCGCTGGTGCGTGTACGGGTGGAAGCGGCGTTGACCGGGGGTGAGGCCGCATGGTGTCCGCTGGTGCGGCTCGAACTGTGGAACGGTGCGGCGGGCAATCGCGAGAAGAAGATCCTCCGCGACTTCGAAGCGGTGTTGCCGGAACTGGCCATCGACGACGAAGCCTGGTCGGTGGCGTACGGGCTGGCTCGGGACGCGCGGTCGGCGGGCGTGTCGGTGCCGGCCTCAGACATCGTCATTGCCGCGTGCGCGCGACGCCACGGTGCCGAGCTCGAAACGGCGGACTCGGATTTCGAGCTGCTGGCGACGATCTGACGACTGCGGTTGCTCGCCCTCTCAAGAATCGGCACGACGCGCCGCGACGGGTGCGGTGAACGGGTTGATCTCCTTGCGCGCCATTGGTGTTTGCCATAGATCATGCGTACCCGCGTGCATCGCCCGCAGCCATCCCTTTCTGGAGGGCAACAGCCACATCAGCTTGACGC
>CAVOQO010000027.1:0-15912 GCA_963698355.1 uncultured Gammaproteobacteria bacterium
TAAGGCGACGGCCGCTGCACGTAGGGGCGAGTTGGGCGCGAGCACGCCGTGGTAGCGATGGCGGTGGCGCCTTGGCGGCGGGATCAGCGCCGCGAGATGGTCGATCAGCTCCAGTGGGGTGAGCGACAGCGCCGTGGCTCCGCATTCTCATAGATGTTCGTCCCCGGTAGGCGTAGGCGCGGGCGTGTTGCCGGAGTGGCGAAGGGGCGAGAGACCCGAAGCCAGCGGAGGCAACATGCAGAGCGCATCCGACACGCCGTCAAGCCATATATGGTCCGCCCCACGATGCAAGAGGAAATCGCCATTTGGCTGAAGGAGAAGTTGCGGTCCTATATCCGGCATCGTGTTGAGTAGCCGTCAACGGCCCTCGTGCCCTGATGGAATCTGCGAGCATCCCCGTCCTCATCATTCGCTCAGTCTCGGCAAAGCCGGCTGTTGGCTTGAACAGGTTTTCGGGAATGCAGGACTTGCCTTTCATGCCATCACTTTGATGTTCACTCTTCGCAACTGATTGTGGTCTGTACGCTGTGAGTGGGGGAGCCGGTCGCGACCTGGTGGACGGCGCAATGCCCGGTCGCCGATCCTGTCTTCCAGGTCAGTCCGTCGCCACGGTCCCGATGGCGACGTTGGTGTGGCGGCGCGCCTTCAGCGCCTTGGCCCAGAGACTGGTGCGGTCCTCTTTGTGCTTGAGCGTGCGCAAGACAGCGCGGGCGCCGTGGATGAGCAGGTTGCGCAGATAGACATCGCCACGCTTGCTGATACCAAGCAGCCGATCGCGCCCGCCAGTGGAATGCTGACGCGGCACCAGTCCGATCCACGCAGCGAGCCCGCGGCCATTGCTGAACAGGGTCGTGTCCTCGCCGACGGCGGCGAGCAGGGCGGTGGCACCCTTGGGGCCGATGCCGGGGATCGTCATCAGGTCGCGTGCCTGGCGGTCGCCGTGGGCGATGGCATCGATCTGCGCGTCATAGTGGGCCACGCGTTCGTTGAGGTGACGCAGCTCCTCGGCAAGGCCGTGCAACTCGGAGCGGAAGCGCGGGCTCAGGCCGTTGTCAGCATCCTCCAGGATCTCCGGCAGGCGCCGTTGCATGGCCGGGCGCCCTTGCGCGACCTCGATGCCGTACTCCAACAGCAGGCCGCGAATCTGGTTGATCTGCGCGGTACGCCGATCCACGGCCAGGCTGCGCATGCGATGGACGGCCTGGACGTCCTGCTGCTCGCTCGTCTTGACGGCGACGAAGCGCATGTTCGGGCGCTGTGCGGCCTCGCAGATCGCTTCGGCATCGGCCGCGTCGTTCTTGTTCGACTTCACGAACGCCTTGACGAACTGCGGCGCGATCAGGCGTACCTTGTGCCCGTACCTGCGAAACTGCCGCGCCCAGTAGCGTGCGCTCCCGCACGCCTCCATCGCGACCGTACAGGGCGGCAGATTGGCAACGAATTCGCTCACACGCGCCCGGGTCAACTTCTTGCTCAGCACCTGCCGCCCGTCGCCATCGACGCCAAACAGGTGGAAGCTGCGCTTGGCCAGATCGATACCCAACACCTTGATGACTGCCTCTTTGCTATGCACACTCATTGGCCTGCTGCGCTACCTCGGTCTCGACTGCGTTTGCTCAAGTCGAGGATTGTGCCCCTATCGGGCGTGTTGGAGGAGCGGGGCGGACCATTCCATTAGTCGCCAAGGGAGTGGCGAAGCCCGAGCAGCTGCGTCGCAGCGCGCTCGTGGCGAAGCCGCTCCCGGAGCGGGGCGGACCGGGGCGACAAAGGCTGTCGCCAAGGAGCGAGTCCGTCCGGCGGCAGGAGCCCCCGGACGGATTCACGAGCGACATGCGACACTCCTGAGCTCGCCGACCAGTACCGAAATGTCGGCAGCGTCTCCGGGGTTGCGCTCGCGATCTCGATCGTCATAACGGCGCCCCGCACGGTGCTGTCCCGTTTCACAATAGTGTTCGGCCGGAACCAGGGCTGGGGTAACAACGCAAGCCGGGGGTTCAAGAGCCCCTGGGCCGCATCCATTTGCCGAGTCCCCTGCGTGCCCATTTGGCGGATCAGCCACCTTCTCAGCTTCTGCGAACGTGCGATTTTCCCCCAGAAGCTCAGCGGCAACACGCAATCGGTCCCGAGCGCAGCAAACGACATGTGGCCCCATTGACGCCGGTCAACCGGGCCTGACCCCAACGCCCCGCAGACCCTCGGCGTAGCTCCACCCGGCGACCGCGCGGCAGATCGGTTGGGAAGCGTCCTTAAGAAGAGAGGGGTTTTGGCCTGTTATTAATGTCGTTTCTCGCAACAGAACGCCAAGCATAAGCAACACTGCACAAAAGCTTTCTTGTTCACCGTTCCTGTGGATAACCCTGTGGATTCGGTTCTCAGGTCGCCTCTGAGTCGCGCCAAACATGACGGTTTTGTTAGATTGGTCACATTCTGACCAGCACACTTTATCCTTTAGATTCAGTAAGCTACTGAATATCAGCAAATATTGAAGCAGCTTCAGCGGCTAACACGAACAATTTCTGAGGTCAATGCGCCTTTGTGCATAAGACCTCACAGTTTCCGCCTTGCGATCTGGCGCTAATTGAAAGGCCTTTGGGCGAGGTTGCCGCCACGCCTATGGTGCAACCGGATCCCCACCAGCAGCCGCCGTCCCTCACAAGGGCCAGGTTCAGGTCCCGCTGTCTGTCGAAGATCTTACGGGCAATCTATTTGTAGCGATCCCTTTTGTTTTACGGATAGGAAGTTCAAGCGCCTTTGCACGCCCAGGGCGGCGTCGGGTCAAGAAGTTAGCGAGGGCCAGAGGGCTGGTCAAGGCGGAACCGCGAGCGGCGCGGACATCTCGGGGGTGCTGGAACGCGCTTGGGCAGGGCGTTGGGGCAGAGTGCAGGCGCGGCGGGCTGGCGTGAGATCAGGGGCGGCAGCCCCTTGTGTGGCAGGAGATGGCGGTTACCCGGAGACACGCTGGTCAAACGCGAAGCCTGGGTCCAGTTGGGCGATGAGGTCCCAGTGCGGCGTCGGCTCGGGATCATCGTCCCAGCCGGGCGGTCCGCGGGCGGGGGCGATCGGCGGTGGCTCGGTGGGCTCGCCGATATGGGCAAGGAGGGGCTGCACCGGGGCGGCCTCGGCGACGTTGCGCGATGATGCGCCTGTCTGCGCCGCAGTTGGGGCAGACCAGCGGCCGGGACTCGAACAGCCGCGACTGCTCCCTTTCAGGCAGCAGGGCCCAGAGATGGCGCGCCGGAGATCGCACGTTGCGCAGCGGAGCAGCGGACGGCGGGTTCGCCTCGGCGGAGGCGCTCAGGTCGTCAGCCGCATCGCGCCCGAAGGCGACGGCCGCTGCACGTAGGGGCGAGTTGGGCGCGAGGCTCCCCGCACACGGGACTCGATGAGCGTTCAATGCGTAGCCTGGTTTGCGGCGCTGATGTTGGTAAATCTTCCCGTCATTCGGCCGTGAATTCCTCGCCCCAGGGATAGAGATGTCGCGGGAGTGGGTTATCGATGGAGCCCGCCAGGACCTGCGGGAGGCCCAGGTTGACCGTCGTGACCTGGGGGACCGCCGGAATGCACTCGCCCCCGCGGGCGGCCTTCTCCCATTCCGGCTCGGAGGGGAGCGTGACGGACCAGCCTGTCGGCAGCCGTTTCCGCCAGCGGTCGCCGAGCCAGGCGCAGAAGGCCAGGGCGTCATGCCAAGACACCCCGACGACGGGGCGATTCTCCATCGCCTGCAGGCCCTCCGGGTCGCTCCACGGGTAGCTGCAGCTGGTGACGAACTGCCCGAACTGCGCCACGCTCACCGGGGCCTGGCCGATCCAGTAGTCGTAGTCCAGGGCCTCGTTGCGGTGATGAGGCGCACTGGAGTCGCCCTCTTCACCCATCCAGAAGGCCCCCTGCGGCACGGCGCATAACCGCATCTCGTCCACATCCAACAGGTGCCGGCGGGTGTCGCCGAGCCGCGCGAGCAGGTCGCCGGCCAGGACGCGCTCGCGCGCCGGCAGGACCGAGCCGCCCAAGAGCCGCACCTGCCAGTCCCGCACCCGGCGGCGCTTGCGCTCGTGGCGCTCCTGCAGGTTGGGGTCGGGTTCTGCCAGCCCGGTCTCGGCCAGGACCTGGGCGGCCAGCAGGGCCCCCACTGGGCCTCGGCACCCGCCTCGGGGGCGTCCTCGGCGGGGGCCTCGTCCTTGGCGCACAGCTCCTCCACCAGCTCCCAGATGGCGCTCGGGGTGCCCTTGGAGCGCGCCGCGGCGAGCAGGGTGACCTCGCGCCAGCGGTTGGGGTCGCCCTTGACCAGTCGGCTCAGGGTGTCGGGGAAGTCGAAGCGTGCCAGGTGGCAGGCGGCCAGGTATTCCTGGAAGGAACGGTGGGGCAACTGGTACAGCCCCTCGCCGTGGGAGGCGAGCAGACCGGCGCGGTCCCGCAGGTATTCCTCCAGGCGGGCGAGCCGGGTGTCCGGCTGGTCCTTGGAGGCGGCCATGAGGGCGGCGATCAGATCGGCCTGGCGGATGTCCGCCGTGCCGACCAGGGACGGCTGGTCCAGGTGGGCCTGGTAGGCGAGCTTGTCCAGCTCCCGGCGGATGTTCTCACGGCTGGCGTTCAGCCATTCGCTCAATGACGGCTCGGCGACGATGGGCTCGCCGTCCGCATCGGGCCTCAGCTTGAGCCCCTCCCACTCGTCGAGCAGCATGTCCACCGACTCGGAAAAGAGCTCCTCCCGGTTCTCCGGGAGTGTCCCACCGCCCTTGGTCTGAAGCCGTGCCATCAGGGTGAGGAGCAGTGGCCGCTCCGCCAGCTCCCGGAGCTCCTCGCGCAGCGTGGCGCGCTTCAGCACCTCCGCGCGGGCCAGGGCGTCCGCCTCCGTGAGGCGGAGCAGGTCCTTGGCCATGTGGCCGTACAAGGTGTCGATGAAGCGCTCGATCTGTCCGCGGGTGAAGGGGAGCAGCTCCCGCTCGGCGAATCCGTCGAGCTTCCAGTCCTGGCGCTGGTAGGCATAGGTGCGGCTGGTGACGAGGAAGCGGCAGTCCCGGAAGACACCCGCAAACTCCTGGATGGCCTGCTTGGCCTGCTCGCGCCGCTGCAGGGCGTCCGGCACCTCGTCCAAGCCATCGAGCAGGATCAGGCCGCCTTGTCCCAGCAGGTCGGCCTTCAGGTCATCCGCATGGCGCCGCAGCAGCTCCGGCAACTGCTTGACGATGAAGCGCCACAGGGCGTCGGCGGTCATGGCGGTGCCGGCTGGCGGAAGGTCGGCGGCGAAGTCCCGCAGCAGCACCCGCACCGGCAGCAGCCCCTTGTGGGTCCAGCGCTGGGGCCTCGGTCGCTTTCCCGAGTCGTCGTCCGGCTCCGGCGGGATGGGGGTCTGCAGCAGCTTGAGATTTGCGGTCGTCAGGCCCAGAAGCTCGCCGGCCATGCAGAAGGCGACGAAGTTGAGTCGCCGTCGTCGCCAAGATCCCCATGGCCGCAGAAGAAGAGGAGGACGGTGTCGCCCTCGCCGGCCCGGGCGGCCAGGGTGTCGAGGGCGGCGCCGCTGTACCGTGGCGCGACGACCCTGGGTGAGAGCGATGGCGCGGAGGTGCCGACGCCGATGAGCAGAGCATGACCTTGCGTGAATGACGTAGGAGCCTCCTGATGCCTTTGCCGGGTTGCTTTGCCGCCGTGCTCAAGGTGCGGCGAGCACCGCATTCCAGAACAGGTGCCCGACCTCGGCATGCGCGATGTCGCTATGGGCCCCGGAGGCCCCGCCCCCGGTTCGGATCACCGCGTCCGCGTTAACGTTGTAGAGGCCCCCGGGCGCGAGGCCGTGGTCACTCGTCTCATCGCCGAGGGTGAGGGTTAGCGTCTGCGCGCTCACCCCGACGCCCCTGGCGCCGAAGGTGCCGAGCGCGCCGTAGGTCGGCAGCTCGGTGCTCGATCCCAGGTCGTAGGCCACCTGGCCCGCCGCGCCGGCCGCCAGGGGATAGAGGGACCCCACCGCCCGGTCGTGGCGCGAGGTGGTCACGACCATTGGTCCCCGGATGCGGCCCTGGTCGAGGACCGGCCGGAACCATCCCTGCCCTCCAGGGTCGCCCGGAAGCTGCGCCGCGAAGCTCCAGAGGGAAAGTGCGCCCTGCACCAGAAGCGCCGTCGAGACCCGGAGCGGATGCGCGGGGTCGGTGCCACGGAGCATGGAGGGGATGACAATGCAGCCGAAGCTGTGACCCATGAGGTGGATGCGCAGCCCATCGCCACCGGCCGCTTGGATCGCGGTGACGAGGCGATGGCCGCCGGTCTCGCCGCAGGTGCGGGCGCGCTTCTTCATGGTCCAGAAGGAGATCTGCCGAAGGGGCGAGAGCAGCCCGCCGACCACGGAGCCGCCATAGCTGGCCTCCGCATCGGCGGCGTCGAGGTAGAGCTGCTGGGGGTCGAAGGCGGCGCGATCGGCCTCGGGACCCGCCGAGGGGCCCCCTGTGCCGAGCCCCGCCTCCCGATCCAAGGTCTGGTAAGCGCCGATGACGGCGGCGCTCAGGCGATCGGGCTCGAGATCCTCCAGGGCGGCGGCGAACAGGGTGCTGAGGGCAGCCCGGGCCGCCGGGGTGTCGGCTATGCGCTTCGCCCAGGTCTCGACGAAGGCATCCTCGCCGGCGCCGGCCGCGGCGCTGAAGGCGTTGCCGCCCATCTCGTCGTCGCCAAAGGGCAGGCTCGGCCAGTGAAAGCCCACCAGCAGGGGCTCGAAGCCCGGGCGCAACTCACGCACCCGGGCGCGGTCTCGGGTGCAATCGCCCATCGCGTCGATCCAGCGGTCGTACTGCTCGATGGCCGCTGGAACATCGCCCTTCCAGCCGTGGCTCATGACGAAGACATCGGTGACCTTCGGATCGGCGGAGCGCACGGCGTCCAAGACCCGCTCCGAGAGCAGGCTGCCATCTTCCTCTCGGCGCTCGGCACCGTTCTCATCGACGCAAAGCAGGTAGTAGGGAAGCTGGTGTCGGGGTGTCCGGCGGGTGGGCATGGCGGATCTCCTTGGTGGTCAGGCGGCGCGTGCGGTGTGGACATGCCGGGCGATGGTCTGCAGAAACTCCTTGCTGCGGCGGAAGCTGTCGGAGAGTCGCCGCTCGAAGGCGCGTTTGGCGGCGATGGCGCCCGCAACGTCATTCCCATCGAGACGGTCGGTGATGTCGTCCACCTCGGCCTTCATGGTGTCGAGCAGCTGCCCCATGTAGGCGATGGTGTCGGCATCCGCGCTCGCAAGGTATCCCATGACCTCGTCGAGCCGCCGGAAGGTCTCGGGGTCGAAGCGGCCCTGCCCCATCAGGGACGCGAAGAAGGGGCGCAGCTTCGCCCACGCCTCGCCGACCCGATGACAGGAGGTCTGTTGAGCGGTCCAGGTGGTGCGGTCGTACTCTCGTTCGAAGTCCAGGCGGAAGGTCTCGAACTCACTCTTGAAGGCAGCCGGTTCACTGCCGGTTCGGCGGAACCCGTCGGCCAGGCGGACCAGGAACTCATGGCTCTTCCCAAGCTCCCCCTGCAGTGCATCCATCGCCTCGAGGACCTCCGCCGTGGGGTCACCGCGAGAGGCCGCGTCCGGGAGCGTCTGGAGGTCCCGCGCGATCGGCTCGACCCGAGCGTATACGCCGCGCCCCATGGAGCCGATATCGAATTCGATGACGCGCCCATCGTCCTGGCGCATGAAGAGGACGGGGACGCTCCAGTCCCAGGCCTCCTTGACGGCTGCGCGCGCCTCGGCGGCTGCCACGTCCGCCTGACCATGGGCGTACAGCCGCTGATAGAACGCGCTGGTGAAGACGGCCGCGGTCTTGACGGTCACCGGCCCGTGCATCGCGAGCACGGCGTCGGCACCGCGGGCGACCAGGATTGGCGCAACGGCCCGGGTACCCTCGGCCGAGCTCGGGGACGCGGACTCACAGGCGGCCAAGGTGACCAACCTGGGATGCTGCCATCCCGCGGACTGCAGCGCCTCGGCGAAGGTGGCCCCACTGAGTCCGTAGCACTGCCCAGCGGCATCCTCGACATAGAGGACACCCGCGTCAGCGGTCATCTCGCCGTGGCAGAGCACATGGATCAGATGGGGCGCCCTGGCCAGCTCGGCGCGCAGTCGGTCGATCGAGGGCGGGCTTCCGGTACCACTCTCGAGCACGGTCAGCTCCAGGACCTCAGGACCCAAGGCACGGAGGGCCTGCTTGGCCACCTCGCGGTCGGCCGGTTGTATGGCGCCGAGGTGGGACGGCAGGTCCGACGGCGAGGCGATGACCAGTAGGGCACGCAGGGTCCGCTCCTCGATTGGCTCCAGTAGCGGCACGGTCGTGTCGTAGTAGGCCACCCGCGAGAGAGGCGTGCTCGCGAGGGTCGCCAGGGCTCGCCACGCACCTCCGCCCCAGGGCACCATGAGGCGCTCCCAGCGCAGGCCAGAGGCTCGCGGATCGTCGAGCCGCAAGCGGACGCGAAATCCGCCCCCTTCGTTCAGCAAGCCGATGCGAAGCTCCTCGAACTGGCGTCCCAGCTCCGATCCGTCGAACAGGGCGCGACCCAGGCGTTCGCCGTACTGGTCCGCGTCCGCGGCAACGGCCTCGAGTGCCGCGACGTCGATGGGGCACACCTGGGGAGCAAAGGGGCGCCATGCCGGACAAGACAGCTCAACGACGATTTCCGCCGCGGATGTGGGGCTCACCCGGAAGGTCACGACCCGAAAGGGGCGCTCCTGCTTCGTCTCCTGAAGAACCTGGGCGGCGCCAAGGAGCATGGTGAGACCTCCAGCAGTTTAGGGCACCAAGACCGGTTCGAGGCGTGCCGCGGGGTCGCCAAGGATGACGTAGTTGCGCGCATCGGCAGCGGCCGTCCAGAGGAGGGCAATCTTCTCGTCCCGTCCGACCATGCCCTTCGGCCGCCTGCGTTCGTTATCCAGGTACGCGGCCAGCTCCGCGTAACGGTTGTTGAAGTGCTCCATCGCGGCGCCGACGCGCGCCCCCCCGATAAGTGCCTTGAAGAGGCTTGTAAAGACGGTGCGCTGAGCGCCGGCGAGGGGCCACAGGAAGGAGTGGGACCAGGCGCGATCCACATGACCGACCACGGCATTCGCGCCCTGCGCCAGCATCCGTTGGGCTAGCCGCGCGGTAAACGAGGCCGGTGCAATATTCGAGACCCGTGTGACCGATTCGGGGAGGAAGTGGTCGGTCTCGGGTGTCCCGGCACCGTAGCAGGCGAACAGAAAGGCAATGAGGCCGTCGAGGCGGAGCGCCGGGTCGATATCCGCGGCTCCGAAGAGCATGTCCCGAGACAGCTCGCCGGGTACCAGAGGCCCTCCCCATTGTTGGGTGACTAAGGCACCTTGCCACTCCCGCTGCTCCGGGTCTCCGCTCGGGTAACCTGCGCCGTGCGACGCCGTGACGAGCAGGGTGAGTGGATGCTCCGCGGTCAGCGCGTCACGGAGCGCCGCCCTTGTGGCAGCGCCAGCGATGAGCCCCCCGACCTCCCAGTCGGGATGCTCCTGCGCGAAGTCACGGGCGAGCGGCGCCATGAGATGCCGGGCGCTGCGCTGGGTGGCGAGGTCGCCCGGATTGCGGGTGCCCCAGAACAGGGCGCGGGACGTCGCACGTCCCGTCGGCTCGCGCTCCGCGGCGGCGAGCCGTTCCGCGTACGCGGCGACGTCATCCAGCCGCTCGAGATCGAGCCTCCCGACGGCGTGGCGCACGTCGATCTCGCACTGCTGCTCAAAGGACAGCCGTGCCGCATCGCCGGCGAACAGGAGGTAGAAGGGGACACCCTGGCGGGGGTCGACGGGTCCCGGGCCAGATCCATGGCGCGCGAGGAACTCCCAACCCGCCTCACCGGGCTTGAGTCCGTCCCCGTCGCGGAACACCTTGAACAAGGGCCCGGCCTGCTCGGCCCGCAGGGCGCGCAAGGGCTCTAGGGCCACGAGGAGGTCATCGGTAAATGGATCGTCGGCGGCAAGTACGATGCCCCAGCCGGCCTGGGAAAGGTCATCCTCGTCGATCCCAGTGGCAACCCCGAGCGTTGGCCCTCTGGACTGCTGACGTCGCTTAATCTCCAGCGCTTCAGCGTCGGGCGGCTCGCGCCCCTCGGCGATGGCACTCAAGGTAGCGGTGTCCAGCTCGGGCGCTAGATAGCCCCCTTCTCGCGCGTTGACTCCGCTAGCAAGCACGTCGTCTGAATCAGTGAACGCGAGGTCCTCGTCGGACGGGATTCCGGCAAGTCCAGCGCTGGGCATGGCGGCGTCAGTGGGGGAAGGATGGCGTGCTCAGAATCCTAGCAGAGCAGTCCGGTGAATGCTCAACAGAGGCCGGCTAGTCGCGGCGAGGGAACGGCTGCCGCTCCTGCCACGGCACGAGGGGGCCGGATCCCCGCGCAGAGACCGGTCAGTGACGCGGCGCCGGGTCCGAACCGAGGCGGGTCAGGAGTTCGGCCAAGCGTTGACGGGGGAGCGTCAGGGTCAGACCCTCGACCTCCAGTCGCTCAATGAGCCCAGCCGATTCTTGGGCCAGCTCCTCGACCTGGGGAAGATCGAAGAGCTCCAGGGCGGCCTCGACCTCCTCGGCTGTGGCGCTCAGGAGGGATGGGGCCAGATCCTCCGCGGCGATGGGACTCTCGGGGTAGAGCAGATCCGCCACAAGGGGCTGCTCCAGGAGCCGGAAGTGGATCTCCCGGGCCTGCTCCTCGTCAGAGAGCTCTTGGGGGGCCAGAGGGTCGCTGCCAGCGGTCCGCCGCACGGCCTTCATGATGAGATCGATGAGCTTGCGCAGGGCGGCCCGCTCCCGGGCATGGTCCTCCGGAAGGCCAAAGGACTGCTCGTAGTGGCGCTCCAGGTCCTGCTTGAGGCCCAGGACGGTGTCGCTGCCCGCGTCCGCCGGCAGATCGACCGCCCGCTGGATCAGGTCGCGAGACCCTTCGCGGAAGGAACGGACAGGAAATTCAAGCGCCTTTGCACGCCCCAGGGCGGCGTCGGGTCAAGAAATTAGCGAGGGCCAGAGGGCTGGTCAAGGCGGAATCGCGAGCGGCGCGGACATCTCGGGGCGCTGGAACGCGCTTGGGCAGGGCGTTGGGGCAGAGTGCAGGCGCGGCGGGCTGGCGTGAGATCAGGGGCGGCAGCCCCCGCTGTGGCAGGAGATGGCGGTTACCCGGAGACACGCTGGTCAGACTTGAAGCCTGGGTCCAGTTGGGCGATGAGGTCCCAGTCCCGCATCGGCTCGGGATCATCGTCCCAGCCGGGCGGTCCGCGGGCGGGGGCGATCGGCGGTGGCTCGGTGGGCTCGCCGATATGGGCAAGGAGGGGCTGCACCGGGGCGGCCTCGGCGACGTTGCGCGATGATGCGCCTGTCTGCGCCGCAGTTGGGGCAGACCAGCGGCAGGGACACGAACAGCCGCGACTGCTCCCTTTCAGGCAGCAGGGCCCAGAGATAGCGCGCCGGAGATCGCACGTTGCGCAGCGGAGCAGCGGACGGTGGGTTCGCCTCGGCGGAGGCGCTCAGGTCGTCAGCCGCATCGCGCCCTAAGGCGACGGCCGCTGCACGCAAGGGCGAGTTGGGGGCGAGCACGCCGTGGTAGCGATGGCGGTGGCGCCTTGGCGGCGGCCAATCTGTGAACAAGCTGCGCCGCGAGCTGGTCGATCAGCTCCAGTGGGGTGAGCGACAGCGCCGTGGTGCCGTCGCGTTGGGTTCGAGGCAGCCGGTAGATGACCTGCTGCTCATCGATGAGCTCGAGACGCTCGAGCGCGAACGGCGGCCGAGCACAGTAGCGCAGCCGGCGATGGCGGCGACCGCCTCTGGTGTCAGTTCGGCGGCCGGGCGAAATCGTACGGATTCCGGAAGATCACCGGCATCCTGGGTCGGCTCGAAGACCCCATCGATGATGCAGCAATGGTAATGGACGTGCCGGTTGAGGGAGGCACCGAAGCGGTGGATGAAGCTCACCGCCCCGAAGCGGGCATGCGAGCCAGCGCCGCTGCCCTGGCGCAGATGGGCCTCGATGACGCGCAGCAGGATGTGCAGCACGGCGCTGATCGCCCGCGGCTCGCGTTCCAGATACCAGCGCAGCCGTTTGGGCACCGAGAGGACCCACTGGCGGGCTCCTGTGGCACATCATCCTGGTTGCGATCCTGTTCCTGTGCGGCGTGTTCGGCATCTACACCTACGCGATCGATCGCGGCTATCCGATCGAGCTTGCGCGGACGATGGCAATGAACACGCTGGTGGTGATGGAGATCTTTCACCTGTTCTTCATCCGCAACATGTACGGCACATCCCTCACCTGGAAGGCGGTGCTCGGCACCAAGGCGGTCTGGATCGCCGTCATCATCGTTGCCGTGGGTCAGCTTGCCATCACCTATGCGGCGCCCCTGCAGGACGTCTTCGAGACACAGGGCGTGGGCATACTGGATGGAATGCTGATCGTGCTGATCGGCGTCATCCTGTTCACCATCATTGAGATCGAAAAACAGCTGAGGCTTCGTCTTGCCTGGTCCGAGCAAACCACTTGAGTCAATCCCTGCCGGAGGAACGGGCACCGACAAACGGGTTTCCTCTCCCCATCGATCCGCCCGCGACCACCCTCAGCCGATGACCCCGGTCTCGGGGCTCGGATCACGCGCCTCCAATGGCGGCTCCCCACAATGGGCGGTGATCCAAGACCGCGCGGCGTCGCGCAGGGCCACGGCGTCGCGCCACTCGCCGCCCGCCGGTTGCAGCGGCGGGCCGATGACCACGTCCGCCCGCCCGGGATGGGGCTTGAAGCTGCTCCCGGGCATCAGCTCGCGCGTGCCGCGGATCGCCACCGGGACCACCGGCATGCCGGCGCCGGCCGCGGCGAGGAAGGCGCCCATCCGGAAGGGCAAGACCCCAGGCCGATCGCGAAAGGTCCCCTCGGGGAAGAAGGCCAGGGGATGGCCCCGGGCCAGGACGGCGGCGAACCGGTCCGCCTCCGCGGCGCCGCGCAGCAGGTCGAAGCGCTCGACGAACAGGGTGCCCAGCCGTTGGAGCGGGAGGCGCACGAAGGGGTTGCGCAGGAATCCCCGCTTGGCGACGAAGACCATGGGGCGCTCGACCGCCTGGATGAGCACCGCCACGTCCAGATAGCTCTGGTGGTTGCAGGCGAGGACGAAGGGGTGCCCGGGGGGTGGGACGTGCCCGCGCCCGCTCACGTGGAGCGGCACCAGGGCCAACCGACGCAGCAGACGCACGCCGCCCCGCGCCAGGCCCCAGCGCCAATCCAGGCGCGGGGCGATGAGGATGCCGGTCCAGACCCAGGGCGCGATCACCACGAACAGGAGCCAGGCGTAACCGGCGTACAGCCAACCGGGTATGGCGCGGACCGCTCGCACCGACTCTGCCCAGAGCCCTGCCGCACCGACCCGGATGAGCTGCCAGGCCGGCGCCGGCGGCCCGCCCTCGAGCCGCCCGGATTCCCAGCGCTCGCGGGTCGCCCCGCGCCTGAGCTTGCCGCTGGAGGTCTTGGGCACGGCGCGCGGGGGCGCGAGCACGATCTCGTCCGGGGGCAGGCCCAGCACATCGTTCGCGCGCTCGCGCACCGCCCGCTCCAATGCCCGACGACGCTCCGGGTCCCGCTCGCGGGTCTCGGCGACCAGCACCAGCCGCTCGCTGCCCCGCGCCTGGTCGGCCGCGGCGAAGGCGACCACGCAGCCCTTGCGCACCCCGGGGACCTCGCCGACGGCGTCTTCGACCTCGTAGGGATACAGGTTGCGCCCGCCGCGGATGATCATGTCCTTGACGCGACCGGTCAGGTACAACTCGCCGCCGGCCAGATAGCCGCGATCGCCCGTATCGTGCCAACCGTCTCGGATCAGCCGGGCGGTCGCCTGCGGATTGCGGTAATAGCCCCGGGTGGCGGATGGCCCCTGGAAGCGCACCAGGCCCTCCTGGCGCTCGGGCAGCGGTTTACCGTCGGCATCGACGATGCGCAGCCGATAGCCCGGGAGCGGGCGCCCGCAGCTCACCATCGGCATCGACTCGGGGTCGTCGCAGGGAACCGGCAGGGCCCGGCCGCCGGCCGCGAATTGCTGGCGGTCGACACAGTCGATGGCCGGCCCTCGCCCCAGCGGCGGGAAGGTGAGCCCGACGGCGGCCTCGGCCAGACCGTAGACCGGGGCCAGCGCGTCGGCGCGCAGACCATGGGGGGCCAATCGCTCCGCGAAGCGCCGCAGCGTCTCCGCGCTCACCGGCTCCGCGCCGTTCAGGGCCCGTCGCCAGCAGCCGAGATCCAGCCCCTCGAGATCCTGCTCGGGGATACGTTTGAGACACAGCTCGTAGGCGAAATTGGGCGCCGCGGACAGGGTGCCACGATGGTCGTGGATGGCCTGGAGCCATCGCAGGGGCCGCGACAGAAAGGCCAGCGGGCTCATCGACACCAGGGGGACACCGCAGTACAGGCTGCCCAGCCAGGCCCCGATCAGGCCCATGTCGTGGTAGAGGGGCAGCCAGCTCACGAAGCGATCCTCCGGGGTGGCCGCAACCGCCTCGCGCATGGCCCGGATGTTGGCGAGCAGGTCCGCGTGGGAGAGGACCACCCCCTTCGGCGCCCCGGTGCTCCCGGAGGTGTACTGGAGGAGCGCGATGGCGTCCGGCCGGTGGCTGACCGGGGACTGCATAGCCGCCCCGCCGCTGAAATCCTCCGGCGTCAGCACGGCACGCAGGGTCGGCACCCAGGCCCGCAGCAGGCGGCCCACGGTACGGGCCTCGGGCACGGTCACGAGCAAGAACGCCCCGGCATTGGCGAGGATGCCGGCATGCCGGCGCAGATGGTCCTCGAGCTGCTCGGGACGCGCCGGCGGGTAGATCGGCACCGGAATGCCCCCGGCGGCGAGGACCCCGAAGAAGCCGAAGAAATATTCCGCCCCGGTCGGCAGCATCAGGGCGACCGTTCCGCCCGGCTCGAGCCCGGCTGCGCGCAGACCCGATGCGACCCGGGCCGCCCCCAGCGCCAGGTCGCCATAGGAGATCGGACGGATCCGGTCGTCCGCCCCGTAGAGCAGGATGTGGGTCCGCTCGGCGTGACGTTGGACATGCCAGTCCAGCGCCTCGGGCAGGGTGGCCACGCCGGAGGGCATTCCCGGGTCGCCCCCGGCGGACGGTGCGGCCGCCGGTCGCACCGGCCCCGGGTCCGGCATGCCGGAAGCGCCGGACGCGGCCCCCGCCAGGGCGAGGAGATCGCGCGGGGTCGCGGCGAGCAGCGCCTCGTCGGGCAGGCGACAGTCCAGCGCGCGCTCGACCCGCGACACCAGTTCGGCACGGCCCAGGCTATCGAGTCCCAGATCCGCCTCGAGCCGGGTGTCGAGCGTGACCCCGCCCCCGAGCGCGGCGAGCCCCGAATCCCGCGCGAAGCCGCGCACGACCTCGAGCAGTCGATCGGCCGAATTGACGGGTGCCGGATCAGTCATGGAGGTCAGCTTGGCTCCGGGATCCGCCCGTCAGGGGCGGCCCGGGGTGATGGCGAGGGCTGGCGGGGGGACTCAACGGCGCCGCGACCCGAGCCCGGGCCCGTCGCCGACGGCCGCCTTGGTCGTGCATAGAGGGCCTCGATGAGGTCGCCGAACCGCTGTTCGAGCTCGGGTCGCTTGAGCTTCATGGTCGGGGTGATCAACCCATTCTCGATCGTCCAGGGCGTGAGTCCGAGGTGCAAGGCGCGCACCTGGGCGTGGCCGGGGAAGTCCTTGAGCCGTTCGCCCGCCAACGCCTGGGCCGCATCCAGCGCGCGCGGATCCTCCAGGGCGCGCGGGTCATCCGGGTCGAGGCCGAGCCGTTGCGCGAGCCGGGCCCAGGGCTCGGGCGCAAGGACCAGCAGGGCCGCCAGGTAAGGCCGCCCCTCCCCGACCACCATCGCCTGGTCGAACAGGGGTTCCATGGTCAACGCCATCTCCATGTCCCCCGGCGCGACCTTCTGGCCCGTGGAGGTGACCAGGAT
>CAVOQO010000028.1:0-21315 GCA_963698355.1 uncultured Gammaproteobacteria bacterium
ACCTCCCACGCCAGTAGCGCCGGCCGAACCTCTAGCCGAACCCCCTGCCCCACCCGTTCCGCCACCGCTCTCCGCGCAGTGGTTTCGGGAGAACCTCGACCGCTATCGCGACCGCGCCATCGACGCGCCGTCCCCGGAGAACGTCGCCGTCTACCTCCACCTGCAGCGCATCGCGATGGACAAGTCCTCCCGGTTCGCGGCGGTGTCCGAGCGCGTGGTGCAGGGCGACCCCCTCCTCGACGAGGTCACCCGCCGCCCGACGGCCACCTTCGGCGCCAACCTCGTGAACAGGCACGCCAGCGCGGCGGCCGACGCCCTCCTCGAACGTATCGCCCAGACGGCCGCGCTTTGGTTCTTCTACCGCGTGCGAGCGCGAGCCATTGAGATACGGCGCCATCAACTCCATGGCCGATCCAACGGTGTGATCGACGTGGAGCGTTTGGAGCCGGTGGCGCGCTTCGACGACACCATCAACGCCGACTCGACCATCGCGCTGTTTGAGCAACTCGAACAGTTTTATGCCGTTGCCACCTACATTTACGTCATCTGCGACAACGCGCGTTACGATCACTCGCGCGCTGTCCAAGCGTATCTTGTGCTTGGAGAGAAACGATAAAACGTTCATCGGATCAAGCTGTTATAATCTGGCCCCAAGATCGAAGTTGTCGCGCGGGCCACTTCGATAGGGCGGGAGCCAGATTTCCAACCCTTTGATTCTGGGCAGACTGGCTGGACGCTGGAGCAGGCTCTTGGGGCTGGTCGCCCGCTGGGCCGAATAAGATCCATTGCACTTCGTCATTCGAAATCCCATGCGCCAGGTGATCAATCCCCAATTGCAATTCGGCGAAGTGGACATCGGCGCCATCGCGCTCGACCCCAAGTCGCGCGACGACATCCCGCAGCTGCTGCGGGGGCTGCAGCACATTTACACCACCCCGGAGCTGCGCGCGCGGGTGTTCGCCATCCTGGAGGAGGTGGTCCCGGCCGGGGTCAACGGCCAGGCCGACACCCGCACCGGGCGCCCGGGCATGGAGCAGTGGAAGATCCTGGTGCTGGGGGTCCTGCGTCTGGGGCTCAACGCCGACTACGACCGGATCCTGGAGCTGTCCAACGAGCACAAGACCCTCCGCCAGATGCTGGGACACAGCGACTGGGCCGAGGGGGAGGAGGACCGCTACGAGCTGCAGACCCTCAAGGACAACCTGCGCCTGTTCACCCCCGAGATCCTGGATCGGATCAACCAGGAGGTGGTCCGCGCCGGGCATGCCCTGGTAAAAAAAAGTCCCGAGGCGGCGCTGCACGTGCGCGCTGACTCCTTCGTGGTCGAGACCGATGTCCACTATCCCACCGACCTCAACCTGCTGTGGGACGCCCTGCGCACCCTCATCCGCCTCATCGCCGGGCTGTGCGCGGTGCTCGGCATCGCCGGCTGGCGCCAAAGCGCCTACAGGCTTCGCCAGCTGAAGAAACTCTACCGGCAGGTGCAGCGGCTCAAGCACTCGACCTCCCAGGACCCGCAGACGCGGGCGGCCAAGCAGGAGGCTGTTCGCCAGGCCCATCAGACCTATCTGGAGGCGGCCGAGGTGCTGCTCGCGCGAGTGCGTGAGACGCGCGTGCAGCTGATCGTCTGCGCGGTCCCGGAGGCCTCCCTGGAGGAGATCGACCTCTACCTGGGTGACGCCGAGCGCCAGATCGACCAGATCCGCCGCCGCGTCCTGTTGGGACAGACCATCCCCCACGGCGAGAAGCTGTTCTCGATCTTCCAGCGCCACACCGAGTGGATCGTCAAGGGCAAGGCGGGCGTGCCGGTGGAGCTGGGGCTGCGCGTGGCGGTGGTGGAGGATCAGCACCGCTTCATCCTCACCCATCAGGTGATGGTGAAGACCACCGATGATCAGGTCGCCGTCGCGCTCATCGAACAGGCCCAGGGGCGCTTCCCCACCATCGCCAGCGCCAGCTTCGACAAGGGCTTCCACAGCCCGGCCAACCAGACGGCACTCGCCGCCCTGATCCCGCAGGTGGTGCTGCCGAAGAAGGGCAAGCTGCTCCGCGGCCCAGCGCAGCCGCGAGACCGCCCCCGACTTCATCCGCCTGCGCCGCCAGCACGCGGCGGTGGAGTCGGCCATCAACGCCTTGGAGGTCCATGGTCTGGATCGCTGTCTCGATCATGGCCTTGATGGCTTCAAGCGCTATGTGGCACTCGCGGTGGTGGCGCGCAACATCCAGCGCCTGGGCGCCTGGTTGCGCCAGCAGGAGGCCGAGCGACAGCGGGGGCCCTATCAACGGGCCGCCTGAGCACGACCGAAGGGGGCGGATAGCGACCCCTGCGGGATGGGTCTGCCTGCCGGTTGGCCACAATGAGAGCGGCTCTCATTAATTCGCGCCAATCGCGGATAATCGCACACCGTTCAATGAAATCGTCCCGGATAGCCTGGCGCTGGGCAATAGGCGAGGCGGTGAAACACCGGGTTTTCTTTCAGGCACTATCTTGAGAATTCCCGCATCAAGCTCGTTCCTCTGCCGCCTTATGCACCGAATCTGAATCTCATTGAACGGTTGTGGAAGTTCTTTAAGAAAAAGGTTCTGTACAACCGATCTACGAGTCGTTCGACACATTCCGAAAGGCTTGCGAAGAAGTTTGGCTCTCTTACGTTTGGTGTGGCCATAGAGTCTGACGCTTTAGATCCATGCTGTTGGCCTATGCATACGCGACGCGTTTGAATGGGGAAGCCGGCAGGTGGACGAGCTTGCCGGCAACGAGATACGCGATGGTGATCAGGTGCCGGGTGGTGGCGTAGCCGCGGGCCTTGGCCTTGGCCGCCTGGATGAGCGAGTTGGCGGCTTCGACGCGGCCGTTGGTCAGTTTGGAGTCGAAGGCGTTGAGGATACCGTCCCAGTGGGTCTTGAGGGTCTGAGCGATCTGCTTGATGGGTTCGAGGCGACAGCGGCGCGCCCAGCGGTACCACTGCTCCCACAGCAGCTCTGCCGCGTCGCGATCGGGGGCGGTGCGGAAGATCTCGCGCAAGGCTTCTTTGATGCGGAAGGCGCGGTGGGTCTTGAGGTTCAGGCGCTTGAGATCGGTGTACTGGTTAATCTGACGGGAGGTCCAGTCCTGCTTGTCCTTGAGCCACAGGTAGCGGCTGCGTTTGAGGCTGGGGGTGGACTTAGCCTGAATGTTTCATGAACCGGCGCGGCCGGCACTGCTGGGCGCCGAGCGGGCAGATTTCGGACGCGACGGAGGCCGCCGGCGAGCACCGGGGAGGGTCGAAAATCACAAGAATGCGCCGCCACGCGGCTCGATCAATAGGGCGCGGTAGGTTTGGGGTGCCTGCGGGCACAGGAGTTCCTGCCCAAGGAGGAGCATCGCAGGCATCATCTCGCTTGATTGCCCCCGCTTTGGGGGGCGCATTGGATTGCTGCCTATCCGCTGGCGGTGGCGATGGACGGGGCAAGAAAGAGCTTTTCGGTGACGTGCTTGAGTAGGGCCTTGAGCGGACAGCTGGAAGGCAGGTGCAGGCGCACGCGGTCCTTGTACTGCACCACACGCACAGCGAGCTTGAACAGCTTGATGATCACGGTGGAGGGCTGGGCGTTGGCCAGCTCGGTTCCGGCGAGGATGTCGCTGCGCAGCACTTGGTGCAGGACGTAAGCTGCACAGGAGAAGAACAGGCGCATCTGATTGGCCAGGAAGCTGTGATCGGAGGTGCGGTCACTGGCCAGATCATTCTTGATCATCTTGATGAAATTCTCGTCCTGTCCGCGCGCACAGTACAGATCGCGATAGACGCACTCAGGGCTGGGCAGATCCAGGGAGGTCACCACGAAGCGGGGATTGGTGCCGAGCTCCATCACCTCGGCCTTGAGGATGGTGCGGAAGGTCCCGGGCCAGGAACCGGCGCGGTAGTCGACCTCATGGTAGGTGCGGGTGCTGTGCGGCACCGTCGCACCGGCGCGGCGCGCGTTCTCGCACCGCAGCGCATGGACCTTGCGATTGTGCTCCAGAAAGGGCTCGGCAAAGGGCGTGAGGACGCGGTTGCCGGTGAGTCCGAAAATGAAGTCGGTGGAGGGGTCGTCCATGGCCAGCGCCATCAGCTCGGGATTGGAGAAGTGGCCGTCGCCGCGCAGCACGATGCGCGTCTGTGGCCAAGCGGCACGCAGGGCCTTGAGCACGCGCTTGAGGATCATGGCGTTCTCCACGCCCTTGGGGCGCTTGCCTGGTCGCAGCACCGCGGTGATGAACTTGCCCGAGAGGCCCTCGAAGAGAAACAGCGGCAGGGAGCAGTAGTTGCCGTAATGGTGGTTGTAGAAAGAGAGCTCCTGCTGACCGTGGGTGGCATCCTCGGAGTGGTCCATATCCAGCACGATCACCTTCGGCGGCGCGTCATAGCTGGCGATGAAGGTCTCGACAAAGGCTCGGGCCATGCGATAGAGGTCGCGCGCGCTGACGCCGTTCTCCAGGCGCGAGAAGGTCGGCGCGCTGGCCAAGTCCATCGCCGCATCGAGCGGCTTGCGCTCCAGCCCGAGCTTGAACAGCGCATCACGACGCAGGGCGTTGGCGTCGTTGCCGTCTTCGTAGGCACAGGCGATCTGATAGACCCGCTGCGCGACCAAATCACGCATCGTATGGGTGACATAGGACGGATGGCGCCGGTCATCGATCGCCGCGCTCAACCGCTCGGTCAGCCCGATCTGGCAATCAACCCCGCGCAGGATCATGGGGCCGAAGTCCGACGACAAGGCACCGCCGTCAAAGTCGCCCCGGACACTGAGACCGGCGACTGGGGGAAAACGCAGCTGTTCTGGGGTAGACTCGGACAAGGGCGACCTCGTTTAGCTTCTTCCGAAGCGTTCTTGGCGGAACACCCATTTTATCAGTGGGTTGAACGAGGATCGCCCATTTTTGTGAATAATTCGGGCTGATATGTTTTGACCTGTCAACTATTGGCACGATGTTTGGTGGTACTCCTCTTCGATTCTCTTTAAAAACAATTTGTTGTTGAGCCTGTGGGTATGTGGGCGAGAGGCCCGAGAGTGTGGGCAACCTGTGGGCCGCGCCCGCGCCGTGCTGGCGTTTTGCGTCGAGGCTTCGGCGCGGTCCATAGGTTGCCCACACGGCTCTGCTCGGGCCGCTCCGCAGGGATGCGGACTCGTCCACATATCCACAGGCCGATCGCGGCCTTGGTACAAACACATTGGCTCAGGGCACCCGGGGCAGATTGCGACGGTGGATCATGCTGATATGCGTGGATTGAGTACCACCTGACTTCACTGCGTCGCGGAGCTGGCCTTTCTCTAGAAGCAGGGATCGGCGCCCGGAATGCCCGTTGAGGGATTCTCCCGTGCACCACCGGTATAGCCCGAACAAGGGTTCTCCACACCGGCCGCGGATGCCCTGAGTCAATGTGTCTGTCTCGCTTTCCTACTGCCCGACCTCAATACCGCTGTAATCGCCGCGGCGAAGCCACCGCCTCAGCCCTCCTGCAGCGCCAGACGTGGCATCTCCTGGCGCACGATGTCCCAGATGAAGCCGGCCAGCTCGCGGGCGATGGCGACGCAGACCAGCTTGGTATTCTTACCCGCACGGGTGAGGGTCCGATAACGCCCACACAGGCGTGTCTGGGCCTTCCAGGCGATCTTCTTGGCCTCTGGCGAGGCGTTGCGCGCCTTGCCCTTGAGGTGCTTGGTCTGGCGCGCCGGGAAGCGATAGCTCCAAGCCGACTCCACCAGCATGCGCCGGGCATGGCCATTGCCCGTGAGCGTGATCGCCCCCTGGCGCCGGCGCCCGCCGGAGGAATGCTCGCTGGGCACCAGCCCGAGGAAGCCCATCAATTGCCTCGGCGACTCAAAACGGCTGATGTCCCCCAGCTCGGCGAGCAAGACGATCGCCGCCAGCTTGTCGACCCCGCGCAAGGCGATCAGGGCGTCGACCACTGGGGCCAGCGACCACTCGGGTAGTGCGCGCATCAGGTGGTCGCTGAGCTGTGCCACCCGCTCGCCGGCGGCGCGCTCGGCATCGATGTACTCCTGCAAGACCACCTGCTGCCAGGGATGGTCCATCTTCAACCCCGCCAGCCAGTTCTCGTGCGCCGGTGTCCAGCGGCTCTTGCCCCGCGGCCAGTGATGACCGTGGCGCAGCAAGAAGGCATTGAGCTGCTGACGCGCCTTGCGCTCTTGGGACTTCATGTCATCACGGGCACGGCTGAGGTCGCGCATCAGCTCCTGCTCCTGATCGGGGACCCACACCGCCGTGAGGTCCCCCGAGCGCAGCAGCCGCGCCAGCTTCAAGGCATCGCGCCGGTCGGTCTTGATCCGCTCCCCCGGCGCCTTGGGGATCTTCGATGGTGCAACCACCTGGCAGTCGTGACCGCTGGCGAGGATCTGGCGGTAAAGCACGTAGCCGCAGGGGCCGGCCTCGTAGCACAACCGCAGCAGCCCCCCGCCGTAGGCCTCGCTGAGCTTGCCCAGCAGCTTCTCCACCGTCTTGGGCTTGTTGGCGATCTCCCCCCAGTACACCGGCTCGCCTCGCCCCGGCTCCGCCACCGCCACCGTGATCGTCTCTTTGTGCACGTCCAGTCCCACATAGGCCGCGTGGCGCTCCTCCTGCCCCGCGTTGCCGACTCGCTCCAACGCCGACTCCGTCTCAATCCAATGCTGCTCTGGGCTAAACTCCCGCATGACCTGCCCCCCTCAATGTGGCTCTGTGTTGATGGAACATTCCGTCCCCAACATAACCCACGCACGTTGAGGACGGGCAGGTCAAAACATCATGTCTAGCCTCTTGGCGGCGGACTTCATCGACGGCTTTGTTGACCAGCTGGATGACGTGGAACTCGTCGAAGGTCACCTCCGCCCAGGGCAGGTGCGCATCGATTCCGGCGCGGTAGCTGGCGGACATGTCGATACAGACCGCGCGAACGTTCTCGGCACACCCCGCGGGCCTCGAGGTCGTCGGCGAACTGCGCCACCACCTCGGCCTTGCGGCCCTCGCAGGCGAACAGCAAGCGCCCCGCGTCCAGGTCGTGAAACAGACTGATGTAATCGTGCCCGCGCCGTGCGGCGGTCTCGTCCAGACCCACCGCGGCGACGGCGGAGAAGTCCTCTTGGGCGCGCGCCTGGTCAACATAGTGATCCAGGGTGCGCCACACGCGCATGTCGCTGACCGCGAGCAATTGCGCCACCTGACGGACCGTCATCGCCTGGCAGAGGGTGACGAGCAGGGCCTCCATCAGCAGGGTGAAGCCGCTTTGGGGGCGTGCCCAGGGCACTGCAACCTGGGTGGTCTTGCCGCAGCGGCTGCAGCGCACCCGCGGCAGCTTGGCGCAGATATACGCCTGGAACTGGAAGAAGTTGAGGTGGCGCCATTCCCGCTCGAGGGTGTCGTGCACCGGCTGGCGTTCCGCGCCGCAGTGCGGGCAGGCGAAGCGCGTTCCCGGCGCGAAGGCGACCTGGAAATCGATGCGCCCCGCCATGGGGTCGAAGGCGAGATCGACCACTTCCCAGGGCGCCTGCAGGCCCAACGCAACCGTAAACAAGGACGACGACGCAGCAGTCATGGCAGTACCCTCATGCGCACTGCCTGTGGATTTGTGGACGCGTCCTGCGGACCGGCCCAGCCCTGCGGGACGTGTGGACAACCCATGGACCGCGCCGCCCGGCTACCGTGCCATCGGCAAGCCTCTCAGCGGCGCGGCCCACAGGTTGACCACACTCTCGGGCCTCGCGCCCACAACTCCACAGGCACAACAACAGGTTTGTTCAATGGAGGCGGAGATAGGGGTCGGCGGGACTGGGTAAAAGCCGGCTACCCACAGGAAACGTAACAGAGGCAGAATTTTTCAGCAATCCGCAGCAATACCAAACAGAGCTGCGCTTATTGTTGACGGAGAACTTCGAAATTACCGGTCGATGAAAAACCGAAAATCCGGTATTAGTTGGGTATAGCAACCAGCGCGTCCTCCTCTGACCAAAGACCCCGGCTCGCAGCACTGTCCGTGGCGGTGTCGATTCTTAGCCTTGCGTATTGCCCAATAGCCACAGCACGCCGCGAGAAGAGCCGGATGCAGAGCGCCGAGCCGAAGGACCGGGATGCTGAGGGGTTCCATCAGATCCCGGTGCGCCTAACCTAACCCGGCGTAGCCGGAACCAAAAAGGGCCGGCGGTCTATGGTTGTCGGTAGGCCAAAGACAGGGCAGGCGCCGCGATGAACCCGTTTATCGAACGTCACCAAGAGGAAATCTCCGGGGTGCTGTCGTGCTTCGACCGGGTCGTGATCACCGGCACGCTGCCCGACATCGGGCACGCTGGGGCCATGGCGCAGTGGCTTGGCTCGCGCGACATCCGCCTGTTCGACTACACCCAGTGGGCCCAGCCGCTGCGGGAGGAACTGCGAGCGAACGCCGAGCGGTTGGCCGCCGAGGCTGGCCTGAAGATCGAGTTTATCCGCCGCCACGGCGACTTCCGCAAAGAGGCACGGGTCCAGGAGATCCTCGCCCGCCGCGGGGAGCAGCCCGGCCTGGTGCATGTGTTCTCGGCCATGGAATCGTGCGCGTCCTACCGCCCGTGGTTCGACAAACCCAGCCACACCGCCTCGCTCCAGTCGACCCCGGGGAAGTGCCTGCACTACTACTTCTACTTCTTCGATCCGCAGTTCGGCCTGTGTTACATGCGCGTACCCACCTGGGCACCGTTTCGCCTGCAGGTCTACTTCAACGGCCACTCCTGGCTGGCGCGTCAGTTGACCGCCGCCGGCATCGCCTTCGAGCGGGCCGATAACGCCTTTGTCTCCATCGCCGACCCGCGGGCGGCCCAGCACTTGGCCGACGGGTTGGATGCCCACGCGCTGCATGAGCACCTCGACCAGTGGGCGCGCCGCTTCTGCCCGGTGTTGCGGCAGTTTCGTGCCGGTTACCACTGGAGTTTCATGCAAGTGGAGCTCGCCACCGATGTCGTCTTCCGCCACCAGGCCCAGTTCCAGCCGCTCTACGCCGCCATCGTGCGCACCGCGGTGCACGTCGTCCAGGCCGAGCACGTGGCGACCTTCCTCGGCCACAAGCTCACCGGCAACTTCCAGGGCGAGGTCGGCAACGACTTCTCCACCCGCATCCAGGGCACCCGCATCCGCCACCACCTGGGTCCGGCCAGTCTCAAGCTCTACGACAAGTTCGGCCTCATCGCCCGCGTCGAGTGTACCGTCAACGACGTGACCTTCTTCAAACACCACCGCTGGGTGGAACAGCGTAACGGCAAGTCTGTGTTCAAGCTTGCCCCACTGCGCAAGAGCATCTACAGCTTGCACGACCTGCGTACCCTGATGCAGGCCGCCAACGACCGATACCTCGCCTTCATGGCGTGTATCGACAACCCCGATGCCGGCCAACGGGCGCTGGCCAAGATGGCCGCACCGGCCAAGACCAAAGGCCGCTCCCTGCGTGGCTTCAACCTCTTCCTCGACCCCGACTACCGCCTGTTCCTCACCCTCGGACGCGGCGAGTGGGACATCTCCGGCTTTCGCGCCGCCGACCTGCGCGCCCACCTCGCCGGACTCACGCCCGGGCGCGCCTCCTACCTCTTGAAGCGCCTGCGTACCCACGGTCTGATCAAGAAGGTCGCCAACCGCTACAAGTACTACCTCACCAAGCTCGGGCGGCGCGTGCTCGTCACCGCCCTGGTCATCCGCGAGTACTTCGTGCAACCAACCTTGGTCCGTAATGCGCTTTGAACTCCTTGCCTTTTTGTCCAAGATTTTGGGAGTAAGGGACTACGCTTTTTCCGAGCCTGCGCTCGGAAAAAGAGGTTCTCCTTCGGAGAACAGCCAGGCCTCGAGCCGCGTTGGCTGTCTTACGCATGTCAGCGTTGCCGGAACCTCTGGTAGCTAAGCTTGGGGTACCGAGACAATCGCCTGGCGGTGCGTGATCCCCATGGAACAAGTCGACGATTTCAGCGCTTACCACGACGCGCTACTCGACGGTCGCTACGACTGCGTTGACCGCATCGTGCTCAACGGCTACTTCCCGCTCGGTCAGCAAGGCGGTGGTTTCCGCACCTGGTGGCGGGCATTGACCGGCTCCGAGCAGACCCTGGACCAGGAGCATCTCCAGCGATTGGCCGGTCGCTTCAGCCGACGCCTCCATGCCTGGGCCGAGAAGCAAGGCATCCCCCTGATCCACTGTGGTCCGGGGGAACGCAAACATGAGTTGGCTGAGTCCTACCTGCCCCAGGACCCCAAGCAGGGCGGGTTGTTTCTCATCCTCGTGGCTAAGGCGCCCGGCCTGGTTTGGGAGGTCAAGCACAGCGCCAACGGTGTCCCCCACTTGCAACGCAAGACGCCTTGGCCCTTCGTCAATCATTACCACTTCCACCTCATCGATCCCGACTGGGGCCATCTCACGATCAAGATGAGTGGCCACCCTCCGTTCGGGATCCAGGTCATGCTCAACGGTCACGAATGGGTCGAGCGCCAGGCCCGCAGGCAGACTATCTCCATCAGCAAGGAGGGTAACTGCTTTGTGGGTGGCTCGTTCCAGGCCCTGGATCGGCTCGCAGATACCTTGTGCGACGAGCACGCCATAGGGCGACTGACCAAGGTCTGTGACCGTTGGGCATACTCCAGCTGTCTGTGCTTCGCACTGGATCTCGATGAGCAGCGACGTTCGCATTTCCGTTATCGCTACTCTGCCTACCAGATCGAGTACAGCCGCAATCTGCTATTCACCCGCGGCACCACCCTGGACGCCGTGTTCCAAGGGCTGATCGATCGCACCCGCCGTCACCTCGACGTGCCGAAGCTGCGAACCATCTTCGGCTACAAGACCCGCCCCCATCACCGCCAAGGGAGCAAGCCGTTACGTTTGGCCCGTGTACTCGATCAGCCCGCCTATGACCTGACCGTCTTCAAGGTCCACTTCGGCCCGCTGACCCTCAAGCTCTACGACAAAGGTGCCCGCGTGCTACGCACCGAAGCGATTGCACATAACATCAATGGGTTGCGCTGCGGCAAATCCGTCGAGAAACTCCCGATCATGCTGGCCGCGCTCCAGCGCATGGTGATCGATTTTCTCAACGCGGTGCAGGCCGCTCATCATAGCTACCTGCCAGACGATATCCTCGATCGCCTCGCGGAACCGGCACAACGCGGTCAGCGGCGCCTCGCCGGTGTGGATCTGCAAAACCCCCGCATCCGCGCAGTCGCTGAGGCATTACTCGCTTTAGCTCCAGCGCCCGGGGGATTTACCTTGGCAGAGCTTGCTCAGTCTGTACGCCAACGGCTGCGCCTAACCTAAGGACTTAACCGCCCCGACTTTGACGTGTCTTCCGCATGCGGCCAGTCTCCATCGTCGTTCCGACCCGTCGCCTCGACACGGTGCTCAGCGCGCGTTGTACGAGGACCTCCACGTGCCTCCCTGGCGCTGAGATCATCCTCTGCGAGCCCGACGACCTGGGCCCGATCGGGGCGCGACCCGACCTGCCTGCTGGCTGGCGCCTAGTCAGGGCGCCGCGCGGTCGCGGGACCCAGTGCAATGCCGGTGCCCGCGCCGCCTCGGGCGAGCTCCTGATGTTCCTGCACGACGACACGGACCTGCCGCTCGATGCTGGATCGGTCCTCGAGGCGGCCTTTCGCGACCCCGGCATCGGCATGGCCTGCTTCCGGCTGGCCTTCGGCCAGCGCCACTGGCTGCTCGGCGCCTACGCCTGGGGCTCGCGGTTCGAGTCGCGGCTGACGACCTTCGGCGATCAGGCCTTGACCATCCGGCGCGACCTCTTCGATGCCGTCGGCGGCTTCCCCGACTGGCCGCTGTTCGAGGATGTGGAGCTGGCCCGCCGCGTGCGGCGGTGCAGTCGCATCGCCAAGCTGCCGAGCGCGGTGACCACCTCGGCCAGCCGCTTCCTTGCCAACGGGCCGGCGCGACAGCAGATTGCCAACGGCCTCTTGCTCGCACGCTTCCTGCTTGGCGCCCCGCCCGAACGGCTCGCGGCCCTCTACGAACGGCAACGCGGCGCGATTGCGCGGGGTGATGCGGCATGAGTCTCGACACCTGGGTCGGCCTGGCCGTATTGGCGGGGTTGTTCATGCTTGAGGGCGCCCTGCCCTACTATCAGGGCCGAGATCGGCGCTATGTCCACGGCGCCCGCAATCTTGGTCTGGCCATCGCGAGCGGCGTGGTCGGTGCGGCGCTGGCACCGCTCCTGTTTGGGGCCTTCAGTCTCGGCAGCGAGCAGGGTTGGGGGCTGTGCCCGCGCCTCGACCTCGGCGGGGTCGGCTGCGGCCTGATCAGCTTCCTGCTCTTCGATCTCTGGATGTATGCCTGGCACCGCGCCAATCACCGGATCCCCTTCCTGTGGCGCTTCCATCGCGTCCATCACACGGACCCGGCCATGGACTGCACCACGGCGCTGCGCTTTCATCCCGGCGAGATCCTGCTGTCGGGCCTGGCGAACCTGCCCGTGATCGTCGCCCTCGGCATGAGCCTTCAGACCTTCGTACTTTACAAGGCCGTCATGGTCGCCGTGATCCTCTTCCATCACGGCAATCTGGCAGTGCCGGCGCGCATCGACCGGGGACTGCGGCGGCTCATCGTCCCTCCATCTATGCATCGCGTGCACCACTCGGAGATCCGGGCCGAGACGGATTCCAACTATGGGACCATCTTCTCCTTCTGGGACCGGCTGTTCGGCTCGCTGCGGTTGCGCGAGGACACCCAGGCGATCCGTTTCGGCATCGGCCGCTTCGAGGGCGACGCCTGGCAGGGTCCGCTGCGGCTGCTCGCCATCCCCTTCTTGGCGGAGTTGCCGCCGGGACCGCCGCCTGGGACAAAGGCCGCACCGGCACCGGCGAACCGGCCATGAACGCACGCCCGCGGCTTCTCTTCGTCTACAACGCCGACACCGGCCTGTTCAACACTTTGGCCGATGCGGCACACAAGATCCTCTCGCCCCAGACCTACCAGTGCGCGCTGTGCAAGGTGACCTACGGCTGGCTTCAGGAGCGGCGCGCCTGGCGGGACTTTCTCGATACCCTCGACGCCGACTGCGAGTTTCTGCACCGCGATGAGCTGCGCGCCCGCTTCACGGACCTCGACATGGCCCTGCCCGCGGTGCTGTGTCTGGTGGACGGCCAGCCGACCCTGTGCATCGACGCACAGCGCCTTCAGGCCTGCCGCGACCTGAATGAGCTGATGGGGCTGGTGCGCGGCGTCTGTCGCGCGCAGTCGGCAGGCGGATACCCTGGCGGATCCACCGGCGGGGCCAACTGACCCCATCTACCCGGCGGAGCAGCCAGGATTTCCCCCGGCCAATGGCCAGGGTGCATCGAACAGCAGGCGCCGCCGGTCATACTTGCACCGGGCACAACCGGTGAATCCATTCCATACCAGTCGAGCCAGGCCAATCGACCATGCATGCCACACTCCCCCGTTTGCGCGATAGCGATTTTCCCGCCATCCGTCGCGGCAGCCCGAAGACCCTCCAGGCCAATCTGGGCTACCGCTGCAATCAGTCCTGTCTGCATTGCCACGTCGCGGCAGGGCCGAACCGCACCGAGTGCATGGATCGGGACACCATCGAAACCATGCTCACCACTCTGGCGCGTGGTGGCATCGAGACCCTGGATCTCACCGGCGGCGCACCCGAGCTGCACCCGGACTTTCGCGACCTCGTGACCAGGGCACGGGCCCTCGGGGCCCGGGTCATCGATCGTTGCAATCTCACCATCCTCGAGGAACCCGGCCACGAGGACCTGGCGGAATTCCTGGCCGCTCAGGGCGTCGAGATCATCGCCTCGCTGCCCTGCTACCTGCGGGAGAATGTCGAGGCACAACGCGGCAAGGGTGTGTTCGACGCCAGCATCGCCGGCCTGAGACGGCTGAACGCCCTCGGTTACGGCCGAGGCGATTCCGGTCTGGTGCTGAGTCTGTCTACAACCCCCAGGGCCCACAGCTGCCGCCCGAGCAGACGGGCCTGGAGGCGGCCTACCGGGCGCGGCTTTCCGAGGAGTACGGCATCCATTTCGACCGCCTCTACACCCTGGCCAACATGCCGATCCAGCGCTTCGGCAGCACCCTGATCTCCAAGGGCCAGTTCGATGTCTATCTGCAACTGCTGAAGTCGGCCCATCGCGCCGACAACCTCGGGTCGGTCATGTGCCGCGACCTGATCAGCATCGACTGGCGTGGTTTCGTCTACGACTGCGACTTCAACCAGATGCTCGACCTCCCGCTCCACGCCGGCACTCGGTCCCGTCTTCACCTGCGCGACATCGACCTGGGGCGCCTGCCGGGGCAACCGATCCAAGTCGCGGATCACTGCTATGGCTGCACGGCAGGACAGGGATCGAGCTGCTCGGGCGCCCTGGCCGGCTAAGCCATGCCAGCCCAGCAGCAAGGTCATCGCCGCGCCCCGGCTCGCGGTTGCGCACTGGACGCACGCATCGTCGTCTTCGGGCGTGCCCCCGCGGCTGGCGAGGTCAAGACCCGCCTGATCCCCGCGCTGGGCGCGGAGGGTGCGGCCCGCCTCCATCGGCGGTTGATGGAGGACATCGTCGGACGACTCTGCGCCTGGGGGCTGGCAAGCGTCGAGCTGTGGGTCACACCCGATGCCGGTCACCCCTGTTTCGTTGGGCTGGCAGCGCGCTGGCCGCTCGACATCCATATCCAGGAGGGCCAGGACCTGGGCGCGCGCATGGCGCACGCCGCCCGCTCGGCCCTGACCCGCGCCGAGGCCGTCATCCTGGTCGGCACCGACTGCCCCGATCTCTCGCCGGATTATCTCGGCGCCGCCATCGCAGGACTGGAACATCAGGACGCCGTCCTGGGCCCGGCACTGGATGGCGGCTATGTCTTGCTGGGTTTGCGCTCCGTGGAGAACACGCTCTTCGAGCAGATGCCCTGGGGCAGCGACCGGGTCGCCGAGCTCACGGGACAGCGGCTCGATGCGCTCGGCTGGCACTGGTCCCGTCTGGATCCCCTGCGCGACATCGACCGTCCCGAGGATCTGGCCTATCTGCCTGCAAGGATCAGCCCGATCCCGCCGGCTTAACGACGTGATCTCGGAGCTATCCATGCCCAGCATCCGCGCACCCCTGTTGCTCGCCCTCGGCCTGCTCACCGGCCTTGCCGCACAGGGCAGCGAGATCGTCGTCGGCCCATTCTCGTCCGCCACCCCCGGCGGGGCCCTGCCTTCCGGCTGGCGGCTCGCCAAGCTGCCGGGCGTGACGCCCACGCGCTTCACGCTGGTGGAATCGGAAGGGGTCACGGCGATGCAGATGGACGCCAGCGACGCCGGCGCCAGCCTCTTTCGGCCGATCCGCATCGACCCGAACCAGAGCCCCAGGCTGAGCTGGCGCTGGCGGGTCCAAAACCTGATTGCAGGCGCCGACCTGCGCCGCAAGGACGGGGACGACCTGCCGGCTCGGCTCTATGTCATGTTCGACTATCCGCTGGAGCGACTGTCGCTGATCGATCGCGCCAAGATCTCACTGGCTCGCTCGGTGGCCGGCGACGTGGTGCCGGCGGCGGCGCTGTGCTACGTCTGGGACGGCACCCTGCCTGCCGGCACCACGTTGTGGAATGCCTATACCGACCGGGTAAGGATAATCGTGGTGGAGAGCGGCGCCGCGCGACGCGGCGAGTGGGTGAGCGAGCAGCGGGATGTGGCCGCCGACTTCCGTGCCGCCTTCGGCGAGGAGCCGCCCCCCATCTCGGGGGTCGCCATCGCCGCCGATACCGATCAGACCGGCGAGACCGTGCGCGCCTGGTTTGGGGATATCCGATTCACGCCGCGGTGAAGCTCAGGTCATGCCGCCGAACGCGACGGCGAGCCCGGCGATCCGCTCCGCGTGTGCCGGTGTTCGGCAGATCCCAGTGTTCGCCTGGGATTGGATGGAGAGTGAAAAGGGCTTTTGCAGGGCCAGTTGGCCGGGAAGCCTGGTCTGCGATTGACAGGCCGCGGCGTCATCGGTTCGTATCGTGGCCACACCCCGCCGCCGCGCCCATCCCCCGCCATGTTCGCCCCCGACCCACGCTTGAAGACCGCTCTCGAGTTGTTCCACGGCGGGCGCTTTGGCGACAGCGTCATGCGCTGCGAGGCGCTGTGGGCCGATGGCGTGCGCTCTCTGCTGCTGCAGGCACTGCTCGGCGAGTTGCGGCTATGGCAGAACCGCCCCTCTGAGGCCGCGGAGCTGTTGTCGGCGGCCCTTACCGAGAAACCGGACTCCACGCGCCTGAAGGCGATATTGGCCGACTCGTATCGGCGCTCCGATCGGCTCTAACAGGCTGCGGCGCTGTACCGCGAGCTTGGTCGCGTCGCACTGGCCGCCAAGCTGGAGGCCGCTGCCGGCCTGGGCTGGTATCGGTTGGACGTCCCCCCGGGCGGCGTCGGCCTGCCCTGGATCGGCGAGACACGGGTCCCGGTGATCGAGGCCCTGGTCGAGACCCCCCATGGCCCGCGGCCGGCGTGTTTCGTCATCGATACCGGTGTCGGCGAGTCCCTGCTCGACCCGGCGATGGCGGCCGAAGCCGGTGTGGACGTGTTCGGCGAGGAGGCCATCCACTTCCCGGCCGAACCCGCTGGGCGTATCGGATATCGGAGCGGTGCACGATGTGGATACAGGGGCGGTTGGCTGCCCGATGGCAGGCGTTGCAGGCGGCTAGTAGTCCATCGTAGGCCAAACTGACCCGTGCCTGATCGCCGGTCTCCGCGGCGCCCTCCAAGGCCTCGAATGCGGGGACCAGATTGGCCTTGACCAACTTGCCGATCTCGATCCCGTCCGCCTCTGTTACCTCCTCGATGTGTTCGATGACCTCCTCGACCGCGTGGACATCTAGCCGGCCTGAGACATCAGGGCGCGGGCGACGCCGGCCGCGACGCGACGCCCGGAGTGCAATGCCCAATGGATCGAGGGAGCGGAGCGGTACTCGCCGCATACCCACAGGTGGTCCGATTGGCGTGGGCTCGTCCGCCCTGGGTATGGCACCGGCGGGGTCTGCGCCGGCAGAGCCTGGGGCAACTGGTAGACGGCGAGCCGCTGCCAGTGGCGCACCTCCGCACCGAACCAACCCTCGAGGTCGCGCCGCAGCGCGGTTTCCAGGGTATCCGGGCTTTGGTCGGTTCCATGGCAATTGACCGTGATGAGGCTGGTCCCGGCGGGGGCGTAGTGCTCCGAGAGATTGCTCGGGCAGATCACGCTGTTAACGACGCCACGGCCCTCGCCATTGAGGAACAGGTAGGGCCCCGGGAAGGGGACCCGGTCGGCGGCGAAGTAGAGACAGGTGGTACCGCGATGGTCTACCTGGATCGGCGCCGTGGTCGGCTGCCCCAGTAACCGTGCAGCCTCCCCTCCCTCGGTGGCGATCACCAGGGCGCGGGCGCCGAGCCGCTCTCCGGACGCGAGCAGGACCTGGTGGTCCAGCAGGCGCTCCACCCGCGTGCCGGTGCGGATGGACCCCAGCGGCAGGCGGGCGGCGAGTTGGCTCGGGATCTCCTCCATACCGCGGGCGGGTAGCGCTGTGTCCCCAAGGGCGAAGGCGCGGAAGACGAACTCGAAGGCACGGGAGGAGCAGGCCAGCTCGGGCTCGAAGAAGACGCCGCTGAAGAAGGGCTTGAAGAACCGCTCGATCATGGTGGCCGAGAAACCAAGGTCCCGCAGCCGCCCCAGCGCGCTAGTCTCGGGTCGGGCGTAGAGGTCCTCCAGGGACCCGGCCAGACAGCACCGGCGCAGACCCAACAGGCGCAATTTGTCGGTCAGAGTCCCGATGGGCGAGGCGATCATCTCCGGCAGCCGAGCGGGCCGGCGCCAGACATCGCTCACGCGCTGGCATCGTCCCTCCAGGTGCACGAGGGCCCCGGGTTCGAAGGCGCGCAAGTCGAGGGCGCCATAGTCCAGGAAGCGCCGCGCCTCCGGGTACCAGGTCTGCAGCACCTGAAAGCCCCTGTCGAGCAGGAAACCGTCCCGCCGGTCGGTGCGGATGCGCCCGCCCACGGCGTCCGCCGCCTCCACGACCAGGGCATCGAGCCCGTGGTCTCGAAGGGTCAGCGCGCACGCCAGGCCGGATAGCCCGGCGCCGATCACAATGACGTCGGTGTGCATGCGTAAGTCTCCCAGGGTTGCGGAGAACGGCGAGGTCAGGCCAGGGCCTGCCGCAGGCCCCGGGCGGCGGCCCGGATGGCGGCGACGCGCTCGGGGTCCAGGCGCTCAAGGCTTCGCCATTGCAGGGCGGTACGCGGATGCTTGGCGAAGCGCGCGCGATGGCGCTCGAGGAAGTCCCAGTAGAGCGTGGTGAAGGGACAGGCCCGTTCGCCCAGGGCCTGCGCGGGGTCATAGCGGCAACCGTCGCAGTAGTTGCTCATGCGCCGGATATAGGCACCGCTTGCCGCATAGGGCTTGGAGGCGAGTAGGCCGCCGTCGGCGTACTGGCTCATTCCGAGCGTGTTGGGCGCCTCGACCCACTCCACGGCATCCACGAACATGGCCAGGTACCAGGTTTGCACCTGCCGCGGTTCGACCCCGAGGAGCAGGGCAAAGAGCCCGGTGACCATCAGACGCTGGATGTGGTGCCCATAACCATATTCCAGCACCTGCCCGATAGCGGCGCGCAGGCAGGCGTAGCCCGTTTCCCCGGTCCAAAAAAAGGCCGGTAGGGGCTGCTGGGCGTCCAAGGCGTTGCGCTCGAGGTAGCCCGGCCCCTCTCGCCAGTAGACCCCGTGCACGTACTCCCGCCAGCCAAGGATCTGGCGTACAAAGCCCTCCACCGAGCCGAGCGGAGCCTCCCCATGCTCCAGAGCCGCAACCGCGGTGGCGATGGGGGCGCGCGGGTTCAGGAGCTTGAGATTCGGCGCAGCGGACAACCGGGCGTGGTAGAGGAAGGGCTGGCCGGTCCAGAGCGCGTCCTGGTGGGGGCCGAACGAAGGTAGGCGATCGCGGATGAAGTCATCCTGCGCGGCCTGAGCCTGCTCGGCGGTGACAGGCCAATCGAAGCGCGCGAGCTTGCCCGGGCCCGCAGGGAACTGCGATCCGACCAGGTCCATGACCTCACGGGTGGTCGCATCCGGCGCAAATCCCAGGGGCGGCGGCACCAGCTCGGGCCCTTGGCGCCCGAAGGGCTTGCGGTTGTCGGCATCCAGGTTCCAGCGCCCGCCGACCGGCTGATCCCCCGCCATCAGCACCCGCTCGCGCTTGCGCAGGTGACGGTAGAAATGCTCCTGCACCAGCGACTTGCGCCCCGCCGTCCAGGCGGCGAAGTCCGGTGTAGGGCAAATGAAGTGGGCATCCTCGCAGACCTCCAGGGGCAGCCCCGAGTCGGAGCAGGCTCGTTGCAGTTGCGCGAGGACCCGGTGCTCGCCAGGCTGGGTCACGATGACTCGCGCCGGCTTGAGAACCGCCGGGGCCGCCGTGAGCCCGGCCCCCAGGGTAAGGTCCGCCTCACGATCCAGGGCCCGATAGTGCACCGAAATACCCTCGGAGCGGAGCTGGTTTCGGAAATGGCGCATCGCCGACAGGAAGAGCACGATGCGCGCCTTGTGGGAAGGGACATGGGTTGCCTCGCTGGCTGCCTCGCACATCCAGACCTTGTCCCGCGCCGGGTCCAGATCCGCGAGGACGGACGCGGCACGGTCGAGTTGGTCCCCCAGGACCAGGATCAGGCGGCGGCAAGGCGAAGCGGGCACAGCGGCATGTCCATGACAGGGTTCGCGAAAGGGAAGAAGCTTAGGCCGAAGCGGCATGCCTGCAACCAGGGGATCATGGGGGTCGGTGCGCCGTGCCGGGACAGCCCCTTTCAGTCCGATATCGGCGGGCGTCGGCTCGACCGTTCCCACGCCGCGGCGCGCCGGGCGATCTCCCGGGTCAGGCCCTGGAAGATGAGCAGGTGGGCGGGTTCCATGGATAGCCAATACATCAGGCCCCAGACGCCGGCCGGGTGCCAGTAGGCGGTGGCGGTGATACGGGTGCGGCCCATGGACAGGGGCTCGATCTCGAACTCCAGCACCCCGGCCCCGGGGGCGCGCATGCCGAAGGAGAGGGTCAGGCGGCGCTCCGGGTCCGCCCCGATCACCTCCCAGGAGTCGATCTTGTCACCCACCCGGACCTCGGTCGGATGTCGCCGGCCGCGGCTGAGCCCTCGCCCGCCGACGGCCCAGTCCATCGTCTCGCGCAGGGTCCAGAGGGCGTTGAGGTAGTAGTAGCGGTTGGCCCCGCCGATGGCCGCAACCACTGCCCACACCGCGGCCGGTGTCGCCTGGGCGACGGCACTGCCACCTGCCCGCTTGGCGTAGTAGGCATAGTCGATCCGACCCTTGCGCATATTGAAGGCCCCCTCGGTCCAGCGTGCCTGGACCTTTGCGTTGCGTTCTGCGGCAAAGGCCGCCTCCACGGACTCTCGGAACCCGAGCAACCGCTGGGGCACCAGGCGCCGCAGCGGCTCCGCATCCGCCGTGAAGTCGTGCTTGAGCCCCTCGATCAAGGCGCGGGCGACGTTGGTAGGTACCGAGGTGATCAGCCGCAGCCAGTAGGAGGACAAGCGGGGTGTGAGCACCGGAACCGGGATGATCCAGGGCGGACGCCGCCCGGCGGCTTCGGCCAGCACGCGCATCATGGCCGCGTAGGTCAGGGTCTCCTCTGCGGTTGGTACCTGGTTGATCACAGTGGAGCTGGAGGCTCCGTATGACGTCCTCATGACCATACATTCCGACGGGACCCTACTGCTTAGCCAGAGCACCGAGGACTTTGTGGAGGGATGCGTTGATGCTTCTACCCGGCAAGGCGTTTGGGAGAAGGATGGCCCGCGGGGGCTTATCGGTACTCACATCGGCTTCATGTATGACTGCGGGGATTTCACCGGATATCAGCGTTACCGCTGGACAGCAGAGGTGCTCAAGGATGATCCCAATACCGCCGACGCCACACTATATGTGGACGTTTACCCGTCGAATGGGGATCCGCTCGATGTGAGCAAACCGCCGCCTATAGGTCCTATCGGTCCCGTGGCGGTCACCGCCCGTCGGTTGACCGTGATTCCTCCGCCGCAGGAGTGACACCCTGCTAAACGTTGCTAATCATCGTCCGCGCCGCGATCCCAATCGGGGGGATCGTTGGTAGCGGGCATTGTCATCCTCAGGCGGCCGGACGGTCGTCATGATCACGCGCCAAAGACTTGCTCCCAACGTGAGTTTCAGGGGGCGCCGGGTGCGAGTCTTGAGAGAGGCGTAACCAGGCTTCCAAACGGATTCCGCATATACCCAAGTCGCTCCGAATGGATGGCGATCGTCGATGTTCGAGGTTGGTACAAATGAGTCACTGGGCTAGAGAACTGCGAGCGTCTCCAATGC
>CAVOQO010000029.1:0-212500 GCA_963698355.1 uncultured Gammaproteobacteria bacterium
CGCACCGGGATTTATCGACCTCCACGCCCACGGCCAGAACATCGGCGATTACCGCATGCAGGCCATGCAGGGCGTGACGACGATGCTGGAGCTGGAGTCCGGGGTCCTGCCGATCAGCGAGTGGTATGACGCGCAGGGCACGAAGAACCTGCCGATCAACTACGGTGCGGCGGCCGCCTGGACCTACGCCCGCATCGCCACTTTCACGGGCAACCCGCCGGAGGCGACCGCCGCGTACTTCCAGGGCGCCCAGGGCCGGTTGGACTGGAAGATGAACATTGCCACACCCGAGCAGCAGACGAAGATCCTGAAGTACGTCGAGCAAGGTCTGGACGAGGGGGCGATCGGGATCGGCATCAATGCCGGCTATGCGCCGGGCTATGGCCGCAAGGAGTATTTCGCGCTGGCCAAGCTGGCCGCAGAGCGCGACGTGGCGACATTCACCCACTTTCGATACGCGAGCAACATGGAGCCGCAGAGCTCGTTCGAGGCGGTCCAGGAGCTGATCGCCAATGCGGCGATCACTGGTGCGCACATGCATATCTGCCACATCAACAGCTCGTCGCTGAGGGACATCGACGCGACGCTGGAGCTGGTGAACGACGCGTTCGACAGGAACATCAACATCAGCGTCGGGGCGTACCCCTGGGGCGCCGCCAGCACGGTGATCGGTGCCGCCATGTTCTCCGGCGAGGGCTGGCAGGAGCGCATGGGATCAAAGGCCAGCAATTTCCAGCTGGGTACCGCGCGCATGACGGAGGAGCAGGTCGAGGACTACCAGAAGAACCAGCCCGGTACCTTCATCGTCTGGCACTTCCTGGACGAGAGCAACCCGGAAGACCTGGCGCTGCTGGACAAGTCCATCCTGCACCCCAGGATCCTGATCGAGTCCGACGAGATGTTCTGGATGTTCATGGACGATCACGACCACGTTATCAACTACGAGGGTGATGCGTGGCCGCTGCCCGAGAACACGTTCTCGCATCCACGGTCGAACGGCACCTTCGCCAAAATCCTGCGCTCCTATGTCAGGGAGCGCAAGCTGATGAGCATGCAGGAGGCCCTGCGCAAGATGACCCTGATGCCCGCCCAGACCTTGGAAGGCTTCGTGCCGCAGATGAAGAAAAAGGGTCGGCTCCAGGAGGGGATGGATGCCGATATCGTGGTATTCGATCCCGAGACCATCCGTGACGTGGGTACCTACGAAAAACCCAACCAACCGGCGGTGGGCGTACAGACCTTGCTCGTCAATGGCGGCCTGGTCGTGCAGAACGGCGAGCTGATCCTCGACGCCCCGCACGGGCGGCCGATCCGCCGCACGGAAGTCGAGTGAAAGCGATCGAGAAATTGACCACCATCGACGCCAAAAGGAGATGCACATGGAATTCCTGAAGAGTCGCTCAAGAATCGCCAGGGCCGCAGCGGTGGCCTGCGGGCTCCTCGCCGCCGGCGTGCCGGCCTTCGCCCAGGACTTCGATCTCGTCATACTCAACGGCCGGGTGATGGACCCGGAAACCCGGTATGACGCGGTCGCCAACGTCGGCGTCAAGGATGGCCGGATCGCCGTCATCACCAAGGAAAAGATCACCGCTGAGGAGACCATCGATGCCACCGGCTACGTGGTAGCGCCGGGGTTCATCGACACCCACTGGCACTATGATCGGCCCTGGTCCAACAAGCTCGCCCTGCGCGACGGCCGGACCACGGTACTGGACCTGGAGATCGGCACCCATGGCCCGTACGTCGCTCAGTGGTACAAGGAGCGGGAGGGAAAGAACCAGGTGAACTACGGCCAGGCCGTGGGCCACGAGTTTGCCCGCGCGGCCGTGCTCGACGGTTTCGAGGGAGCGCAGGACGTTCGCACGGCGATCGAGAGTCGAAAAGGCGACGGCTGGTGCTGCAAACGACCTAACCTGGAGGAGGGCAACCGCATCCTTCAGCTGCTGGATGAAGGACTTCAGGCCGGCGGCCTGGGCATTGGCTCCACGCTGGGGTATATGCGCGACGGCGTTTCCACGCGCGAGTTCTTCGAAGTCCAGCGCCTCGCCGCCCGCTATGGCCGGCAGACCGGTGCCCATTTCCGCTACACGCCCGGAACCGATACCACCGAGACCAACGGCATCCAGGAACTGCTGGCCAACGCGGCGGCCTTGGGCGCGCCGGCCCTGGCCTGCCATTTCAACAACCCCGGCTACAACCTGGTGCACGAGCTGCTGGTGCGCATGCGCGAGCGCGGCATGAACGTGTGGGGCGAGATCTATCCCTATGCCGCCGGCTCCACGGCCCTGAACGCCGTGTTCCTGGCACCGGAGGTGTGGGAGGGAACCCTGGGCTACAAATACGAAGAGACCATCCAGGATGTAGCCACCGGCGAGTGGTATACGCCCGAGAAGCGTGAAGAGCTCCTGAAGACGGAGCCCACCCGTCCAGTGCTCGTCTTCAAGATGCCCGAGTCGGCGATCATCGATTGGCTGAAGCTGCCGGGCGTATCAGTCGTCACCGACGGCATGCCCATGCTCCCCGATGACCAGCTGACCTGGGACACGCCCTACGAGAATCTGCCCAACACCCATCCGCGGGCCGCCGGCAGCTATGCCAAGGCCCTGCGGCTGGCGCGGGAGAATGGCATACCCCTGATGCAGGTCGTTGCGATGACCAGCTACAACTCCGCGGCGCCCCTCGGCAAGCTGGGCTTGAAGTCCATGCAGAAGCGGGGACGCCTACAGGAGGGGATGGTCGCGGACATCACGGTCTTCGATCCGGAAACAGTGACCGACAAGGCGACCTATGCAAAGGGCACGCTGCCTTCGGAAGGCATTCCCTATGTCGTGGTCAGCGGGACGATCGTCGTCAAGGATTCGCAGGTGCTGAAGGACGTCAATCCCGGCCAGCCCATCCGCTTCGAACCGGAGAAGAGCCGCTTCGAGCCGATCACCATCGAGAATTGGGCGCAAACGTTCTATGCCGCGCCGATGGATTTCGGAGGTGGCTTGCCCGGGCACCAGCCTCGCAATACAGGGGCACCTGCGTTGCAGCCCGATACCCATGGCCACTGAGTGCGGCTCGTGGTTCCCTGGGCCTTGTTCGTAACGCCGACCCCAGGCGCGGCCGACGTTGTCGGGTCAACGCAAGCTGGACGCGGCAGCGAGTCGATGGCGCGTGGCTGTGCAGCAGGATCAATGCCCCGATGCCCGCTTCAAGCCGCTTCCTGCAAGGGTAGCCGCCGAGTCGGACCTTCCGAGAGCTCGCAGACATCGGCTGCGTGCTGGATCGCATGGTCTCGCTGTCGCGCGCACTGACGCGCATCGGGGCAAAGTTGGTGCTCAGCGGCGCGATGTGCCAGCCCGCGTTCGCGGGAGAGGCACACGCGCCGGCGCTTGATGGTGACGAAGCGCTGGGGAGTCATTCCGGATTTGGAGGGCCGGGCAGTGTCGCGACGCAGCTGTGGTCGGACGAAGCGCCCAACACTTCTTTGTTCCGCCCGCGAGCCATCCCCGCTGCGCTGCGGTCATACGCGGTCTTCAAGGAACGACTCCGGGACGAATACAGCCTTTCATACGGCATGGATTACAACCTGCTGTACCAGCATGCCGGCGAGAGTCTCGGCGAGCACAACGCGTCCGGCGGCGTGCTGCGCCTCTTCGGCACCTGGACGCTGTTCGACCAGGCATCGGCACACCCGGGCTCCATCGAGTTCAAGGTCGAGGACCGCCACCGGCTGGGTACGGAGGTTGCCCCAGCCTCCCTGGCGGGGCAGATAGGCTATGCCGGGCTGACGGCCGTCCCGTTCAGTGATGCCAAGACCATCCTGACCAACCTCTACTGGCATCAGTCGTTTCTGGACAATCGCCTCGCCTACATCGTCGGCATCGTGGATGTCACCGATTATGTCGGCGTCTACGGGCTGGTGAATCCCTGGACCGACTTTATCAATCTGGCGTTCTCCACCGACCCGACCACCCCGGCACCCGACCAGGGCTTCGGCGCCGCCGTGCGATGGAACCCCGCCGAGCACTACTACGTCCTCGCCGGGCTCGCCGACGCCAACGGCAATCCGCGCGATCCCATGGAAAGTGTCGACGAATTCTTCAGCGACGGCGAATACTTCGAGCACATCGAGGCGGGCTGGTTCGGGAGCTGGGAGTCGCGCTTCGATGACAACAGCCACCTGACCTACTGACACGCGGACGAACGCACCGCGGCGGGTGTGCCGGATGGCTGGGGCTTGCAGGTCTCGGTCAGCCGCAAGGTCGATGAGCGCTGGCTCCCTTTCCTGCGCATCGGTTATGCGGACGGCGGCGGGGCGCCGTTGGACCGCTCCCTCAGCACCGGCTTTGCCTACTACACATCCGGCGATGATTCGGTCTTCGGAGCCGGCATCAACTGGGGGCGCCCGAACCGCGACAGCTTCGGCGCCTCCACCGACGACCAGTACACCCTCGAGGCCTACTATCGCTTCCAGCTCTTCGAGCGCCTGGCGATCACGCCGGACCTCCAGTTAATCAAGCATCCCGTGCAGAACCCAGACCACGACCTTGTCTGGATCGCCGGGCTGCGTGCCAGGCTGACCTTCTGACGATCGTCACCGACCTGGTGCCAAACAAGCTCGAGGCGTCTGTCATCAACCCTGGCAGTCGCCAAGGCGGGCGTTGGCGCGCTCGGCGGAAAGGCCGGCGGCTAGCCGTTCATTGGCGTCATCTCTAACTCAGGGCTGGCGACGTGCATGGACCCGCCAAGGGTACTGGGCGGCATCGAGCAAGGCGTCTCCGGGTCGGCCCAGAAGCAGGGTACGAAATCGACCCAAAGCGTGCACCGAGGCGCCGATCTCCAGCGGGCGCTTTCTGGTTGTTTCCGTGCATCGTCCAGCAGCGAGTCGAGCGCTCGCTTGGTCCGCACTGCGTCAAGGCCATCGCGCGCGAGCTCGGCGGTAGCGTGAGCGCGAGCGACCTCTGGGTGATCAGCTCGGAGTTCTCGCAGGCGGGCACCTCGGTCACGGTCCATGTTCCGAGTGCCGAGGCCCCCTGGGCCTGCGTCGTCGATCGCGATGGCAGCGTGAGTCGCGTGTACTACACCGCGAGGGGCTGACCAGGCTTTGCCTGCAGGGGGCAAAGAGGACAAGGGGTCGACCCCTTTTCATCCCCCACCCCTTTTTGTGGTCCCTCTCCATCCCTGATCTTGCAGACCAATTGCTGCGGCCGCACCTGAAGCCCGCTGTCTGGCGCCGTCGGGCCGCAGCGCCCGTTGAACTTTAGCCCCTGGGAGCTCCCGATAATGAAGATTTCCACCATTGCCGTCGCCATCCTCATCACCACAACCGCCTCCGCTGGCTTCGCCTCGACGGCCTCGGAACGTGAATACCAGCGCGGCTACAACGACTGTCTCCACGGCCGCTACGACCAGAACCAGCACGGCGAGTCCTATAAGAAGGGCTGCCGCGCGGCCGAGGATGGTCAGAAACCGCAATCTCCGTCGGCGAAACACGAGTCCGCCACGACAAAACCGGCGTCAAAGGCGAAGATCTCGGATCTGAAGGGCATGGATTCGATCAAGGCCTTCGATGTAATGACCTCCCGCGGCTTCACGAACGTCGACACGCTCACCGCAGGAGAGACAATCTACGGCACTTACTACAACGCGAAGACCCATCAGTGCGTCCAACTCACCACCGCCCACGACCGCGTTGAAGACATCGACGACGTCCCCTCACATCCGAAGTGCCGTTGAGCGTCCACGAGAATGGCGCCGGCCGCGCCGGTCTCGGCTTGCGCTGCCGGCGCCGGGCTCCACGGCCCGGGATACGCGGCGTACGCCGCCGCGCGCCGGCGTGAGCAATGGTTGTCGTCTTCAGGCTTGTCTATCTCTGCGCGGCGCTCCTCTCGGGCGCTGCGGGCGTGCTCGTCATCGCCAGCTTCTTCATTCCGGATCGCGCCCCGCAGAGCACCGCAATGCTTGGTATCCACCTCGCTGTCAGCGCCATCTTCCTCGGTGTGGGCGTCCTGCTCTTGGGCATACAGCGGCACGTCGCCGGTATTGCGGCACTGGCGTACCGGCACGATGCCGAGACTGCGCCGGAGCTGGCAGCCCACCTCAACCGGCTTGTGGCGTATCTCCTCGCTGGAGGCGCCTTTCTCTGCGCGGTGCTTGGCATGATGACCTATGGCATTCTGACCCGCATCGATCAGGGGTTTGCGGTGTTCGGGTGAACCCCCGCGTGCGTTCAACCCTGAAAATGACGCCGCGTCCGGCACCCACATCGGACGAACACGGAGGCGCCCGCCTGCCCGGCTCGCCGGAGCGGCCGAGGTACCCACACAGCAACATCGAACCGGAGGTCTTGAATAGGATGAATCAGAAAGCACCGGCGGCCCTAATGGTCGCCCTGTTGGCGGCTTGGGCGCTGCCGTCCGCGGCGGACTCGACACAGGCCCGTTGCGAGATCTACCCGAAGGGCTCGGACAAGATGGAGACAATGGTGCCCTGCACCTTCGGCCAGCGTCAGGGCTATATCACCATCACCCGCAAGGACGGCGTCACCTACGAACTGTCACCGGTCGGCGACACGCCCGGAAACTTCCGCGACCAGGACGGCCACGATGTCTACCGCCAGAGCGGGCTCGGGGAGGCGGGGCTGATCTTCCGCTTCCCGAAGGAGAGTCTCTTCGTCTACTGGGACAACGCCGCGAGCCAGCCTGCCGGCGCGGACAATCCCACTGCACCCTTCGCCACCAAGTATGAGGGCGGCCAGTACGACGCGACCACCCTGCTGCGCTGCAAGGCGGCGGGCGACAAGGAGTACGGTAACTGCCCCGCGGGCATCCTGCGGATGGAGGGTGGTCAGGCGTCGATCGTGGTCCAGAGCCAGCTCGGCAAGCAGTTCACCATCAACTTCATGAAGGACTACGTGAACGCCACCGTCGGCGAGGTGAAGGCCAAGCTGAAGGGCGACCTGTGGACCGTCACCCGCGACAACGGCGAGGTCTACGAAGTGCCGCTGTCGGCGATCGAGGGCGGTTGAAAGGCGGCGCGCGCCAAGGTTATGCGGCGACTGTGCAAGGTCTCTTTGGTTGCGTTCGCCGCTCTGTACGTGCTGGCACTAGCCCTCTTTGCGGTGGGCACCTTCGGGCTGTTCGGGGCGCGGACCGGTCCCCTGTCGGGGGTCTTCCTCATCCCACTGGGCCTGCCGTGGAACCGATTGATCGATGTGTTCCCGGAGCCGTCCTGGCCGTGGCTCGCGGCTGCTGCCCCCGCCGTCAACCTCGTACTTCTGGGCCTGGTGTGCCGCCGCACAATCCGGTCTGACGACAGCGAGCTGTGACAGCGAGCAGGGGGGCAGTGAGTGGACGGGGCACCGGAGTTCAGTTCCTACCTCGACTGGTCATGTCGAGGCAAGTCTGGCCCGCTCAGATACCCCAGCGGCTCGCTCCTGATCTTCTTGATCTTTTTTGTGTTCGGCGGCATCGGCCTGATACCCATCGCGATAGTCTTCCCCCGGTACTCGGACTCCCTTGTGGGCACGAATGCGGCGACCCTCTCGGCGTTCGTCATCCCGTTCTTCTGCATCCCCTTGGTGGTGCGGCTGGTCAACCGGCGCCCCTTCTGGAGCGTCGCCATGCCCGCTCCGAAAATCGACCTGCGCGGCCTGCTTGCCGGATTCGGCCTATCCCTGGTCGTCGGTTCTATGACAGTGGCGGTCTGCGGCCTCGTCGGCGTTCTGGATCTTGAGGTCGTCGGGATTAACTGGGCAGTGTGGCTGCCGTTGGTGCTCATCGGCTTCGTCGGCATCTTGATCCAGGCGAGCTCGGAGGAGATGTTCTTCCGGGGTTATCTGATGCAGTTCGCGAGGCGGTTCACTGCGAGTCCGTATGTCGTCCTGGCGATTCCCGCCGTTCTTTTCGCGCTTCCTCACGCCGCGAATGTGGCCAAGCTCGGCGGCGGACTCCTGGCCACCCTCCCGTATTGGGTTGAGGGACTGGTGTGTGGCTGGGTCGCCTATCGTACCGGCTCGCTGTGGATGTCAACGGGCATCCACTGGTGCAACAACCTGACTGGTCTCGTTCTCTTCGGTGCGAAGGGTGACGCGCTCAAGACGGTTGCTCCCGTTCAGTTCGACTTGCCTGGCCTTTGGGCATCCACGCTGATCATCTTTGCCCAAGCCGTGGTGGTGACCTCTGTTGTCTATCTGCTGACGAGGCGGCGTTTCGACACGCGCGCTCAAGGCGCCGCGAACTAGGTCGCGGCGCCTGGGGCACGGCCACCCCCCGCAGGAGATCCTGAGTCCGCACACAAGGGCGTCAAGCGGGTCGGCCGCAGGCGCAACGGTGGTGCGCGAGCTGCGAAGCGCGCCTCTGCTGCGCACGTCGTCAGCCATCTATCTCACGCTGAGAAAGCAGCCGTTCTTTACCGCTTTGACACTGATTCTTCCGGGATCATTCTTCAAAGCGATGCCACCCTTGAAAACAAAAGGGCAGGTTCAATTCAGGGGTGGGCGCTCGCTCAGGGACCGTAGGGGACCACTCGTCGCGGGTGCCCCAGCGACCGGAAAGGGCCGACAGCGTGAGCCCAAACGTCTCGGTGTGAGCGTCTCGAAGTGGGGCTCAGCGGTCGGCCTCCGCCACAAGCCCAACATCAGCATAGGGTCAAAAGTGTCAGCTTCAATTAGCTCATCCGCAGAGCCGCTTGTTGCGAATACCTAACACCTGTCCCTGCAGGCCACGTCTGTCCGCTATGGATGGCCTGCGCTTACTCCTGGGCCGAAAGCTGGGCGTCCGCTCAGCGCGTTCAGGAGACGCTCACCGGCTCCCTTGGGACTGGCAGCAGTTGGGGCTGACCCGCCATCGTGCACAACCGGGCGAATGACAGGAATGGGTCAGGAGTGACGCATTGGGCACCGGCCTATGGATCGGGGAGGAAGGTGGCCGGCAACGGCTTATGTCACCCCATCAACTGTCCGGCGATATGGAAGCCCCCCACGTAGGTGCCGGTGGCGGCCCCCAGGGTGCTCAACAGGAACACGACGAAGACCCGCGCCACGCGGTTGCGCCACCAGCCGCGCAGGGTGCCAACGTCCTCCCGCAGGCGGCTGAAATCGCCCACGCTGGGTTTACGCAGGGTGAGCTCCACGAGCCCGGTCACCATACCGGCGCCGATGGCCGGGTGCAGGGTGGTGAGCGGTGCGGCCAGAAAGCCGGACAGCACGGTCAGTGGATGTCCGCCCGCGATCAGGGTGCCCAGGGCGCAGAGCCCACCGGTGATCAGGATCCAGGACCCTACGAGGTCCCAGCCCAGGGCCGGGCTCTGGAGAAAACCGTAAACGAATCCGCCCAAGACCAGCACCAGGATGGTCCAGGGCACGACCCCTGGCCAGCGCCGGGGCGCCGGGACCTGCTCCAGCGACTGAAGGGTTGCTGCGGGGTCCGACTCGTCCTCCGTCAGGCTGCGCTCGATCCCCTTGAGGTGACCGACCCCCACCACCGCCAGCACCCGCCGAGCCCCGGAGCGCTGGACCTCCTGTCGGAGCTTGGCGGCCATGTAGCGGTCACGTTCCTCGATTAAGGGGACATAGAGATCGCGGCGATCCGCGGCGAACTCGGCAAAGGCGGTCTCTAGCACGTCTCCATCCTTGAGCCGCTCCACCTCCTCCTCGGTCACGTGGTCGCGCGACAGGAGTGCGGTCAGGAGCCCGACGAAGAGGCTGTAGCGCTGCCACCAGTTCAGCCCTCCGGAGATGCGCTTCAGGGTGACCCCGATCTCGCGGTCGATCAGGAGAACGGGCAGATCCCGCTCCCGCGCCAGGCGAATTGCCATACGCTGCTCGGCGCCGGGCTCGATGCCGAATTGGTCGGCGAGCCGCTGCTGATACGCCGACAGGGCCAGATTGGCCACGACCATGTACACCCGCCCTTGGCGGATCACGGAGAAGAGGTCCATCTGGGACAGCGACTTTGGGTCCACTAGGGCGCCGTAGCGCCCGCGGCAGAGCTCCACTGCCACGGCGTCGTAGTCGCCCCCCTCGATCAGCTGGCGCACCTGCTCGGCGCTGGAGCGCGAGACATGGGCGGTGCCGAGCAGGGTGACGACTGCCTCGCCGACGGCGACCTCGCGCCTGGGCCCCTCGGGGGGCGGTACGGGAGTGGGTGGGGATTGATCCATCGACGCCTCGTTCAGGACTGGAATCAAAAAGGGCCGGGGATCATAACCCGCCCGGGCAACGGTTCGCGGGAATGCGAAGGTACCGTGGTTACTCGCCGGAGACATCCCGCACCAAGGAGTCGCCCGGTTCGGGCCGCGCCAGGAGCCCCGCAGGACGCGCGGCCGCGATGCGATCGCGCTGCACCCGAGGGCGCGGCTCCGATCGTACTCAGCCCGGCCCCAGCGCGGCTTTGTTGGGCGTCCCGACCATGCCGTATCATCTCAACCTCAGCCAGTCATTGCCGATCGTCGGAGCCTCGATGAGACTGCCGTCAACCTTCATTGCCCTGCTCGCCCTGATGACGGCCGCCACGCTGATGGCCGGCTGTGCCACGGTGGAGAAGGACAAGCGCGCCATCGCGCTCCAGGCCGCCACCAGCGGTTATCAGTCCGCCATCCGCTGGGGCTATTACGAGACCGCTTTCGGGTATCTGCACCCGGACCTGCGCAAAGGCAAGCCCCTGCCGGACACGCTGAAGGACCTGCGCCTGACCGGCTACGACGTCGTACAACCCCCGACCCTGCAGGACAAGGAAACCGCCACCCAGATCGTCAACATCGAGTACCTCTACGAGGACCGCCAGGTGGTGAAGCGGCTCACCGACCGCCAGGTCTGGAAGTGGGACCCAAAGCTCGAATCCTGGTGGCTCCAGTCCGGGCTACCGCCCTTCGAATAGCCGGCTGAACCACCATCGATGGGGACCGACCACGGATTCAGCCCGGCCGCCCGCTTCCTGCTGGTCGCGGCCGCCTTCGTGATCGTGGTGGCCGGGATGCAGGCCGCCGCATCGCTCATCGCCCCCTTCCTGCTCGCCGTGTTCATCGCCGTCATCGCGGCGCCGCCGATGCGCGCCTTATGTCGGCGCGGGCTCCCGGACTGGGCCGCACTGCTGGTGGTGGTATTGGGCTTGGTGGCCGCCGGCATGGTCTTCGCCGTGCTCGTGACCGGGTCGCTGGACGGCTTCAAGGCCAACCTGCCCGAGTACCAGGCCAGGCTCAAGGAGCTGACCAGCCAGTCGGTTGCCTGGCTGAACCGGGTGGGGCTCCACGTGCCAGAACAGGCCCTCCTGACCTACATCGACCCGGGCAAGGCACTTGGGATGGCAGGAGACTTGATCACCAGCCTCAGCGGGGTCCTGGCCAACGCCCTGCTGATCCTGCTCACGGTGATCTTCATCCTGTTTGAGGCGTCCAACCTACCCGCCAAGCTGCGTCTGGCACTGCGCTCGCCGGATGAGTCCACCGCACGCCTCGGCCACATGTTGGACAGCGTCAACCGGTACATGGGCATCAAGACCCTCACCAGCCTGGCGACTGGCGTCACAGTCTGGGTCTGGCTGGAGGTGCTGGGCGTCGACTACGCGGTTCTTTGGGGCCTGACCGCCTTCCTGCTTAACTATGTGCCGACCATCGGCCCCATCCTCGCCGCCATCCCCGCGGTACTCCTGGCCTTGGTGCAGCTGGGCCCGCAGAGCGCCCTGCTGGCGGCGGGCGGCTTTCTGGCGGTCAATACCGTCGTAGGCAATGTCGTGGAGCCAAAGGTGATGGGACGCGGGCTTGGACTTTCCGCCCTGGTGGTATTCGTCTCCCTGGTATTCTGGGGCTGGGTGCTGGGGGCCGTAGGAATGTTCCTCTCGGTCCCCCTGACGATGGCCCTCAAAGTCGCCCTGGATGCGAACCCGGAGACGCGTCCGATCGCCGTCCTGCTGGGACCGGACGTGCGCCAACCGGGGCGTCAGGATACGGAGGCCGCGGACTGACCCGATCGACCCGGGGCTACGCGCTGTTCGTGACGGGCCACGTTCCTGAGAGTTGGCCGCTCCGCACTAACCGCTCCAACCCGGAAGGGCGAGATCGTTCAGCAGCGAGCGCAGCTCGTAGCGGGCCGCGACGTGGGACATGCTGAGCTTTGGGCCCTCGTCGACGTCCTTGAGGTCCATCAGCGTCAGCCCCTTGGGGAACAGCTCCCGATAGATGACGCGCTCGGAGAGTCCGTGGACATAACGGAACGCCAGCCGCTTTTGCAGGCTCTTCAGCGCCTGGTCCATGCGCTCCCGGTTCTTCGAGCGGGTCGGGGAGATGCGGTTGCGCAACACCACCCAGTCAAGACCCGGCAGCCCGGACCCGGCCCGGAGCTTGCGGCTCTCCCAAACCGCCTCCGCATAGAAGCTCAGCTTGCTGACGGCATAGGTGTCGGGGTCGACCTGGGCCAGCAGGTCGAGGTCGACGAAGCTGTCGTTCAACGGGGTGAGCAGCGTATTGGCCACCGCGTGGGCGAGAAAGGAGAGGTGGGTGTTGCCGCCCGGGCAATCGATGACGATGAACCCGTTGCTCCGGGCGAGACGCACCAGGACCTCGTGGAGTTGCTCCTCGTCCTCCTGCTCGCGCGCCCCGACGTCCTGGCTGGCCGACGGCAACACCACCGCACACTCCGGCATCTGCCATCCGAGTCCGCGCCGCGCGGCAAACGCCGACCGATTCTCCAAATATCGGGTCACGGATCGCTGCCTGGCATCCAGGTCGACCACCGCGACATTCTTGCCCTGCTTCTGCATGCTGACGGCAAGATGCATGGCCGTCGTTGACTTCCCGGTGCCCCCCTTCTCGTTCGCGACCACGACGATGTGGGCGTCATACCGGTTGATGGATCGCACGATACTTCCTCCTCCTCGTTATCCTGACCGCTCATGACCGAAGCAGCGCCCCAGATCGACTGCGCCGGCGAGACATATGGACGATGGTGCGTGACGCGGCGAAGCGGTCTCGATGGAAGGGCTCGCCGGGAGCGGAACTGGCCCGCTCGCCCAGGCCGTCCTGTCCGCCGGGAGATCGAGCCGAGCCGGCTCGGTCGGCCAGACCTCGCCTGATCTGTCAGCGCCCACGAATCCTCGCCCGCCTGCACAACCCGCAGGGCGGCCGGTCACACGAGCGGACTGCATTTCGTGGTCGCCGCTTCTACCGCTAAGGGCCTGGCGCACGATGGGCAAAGCCGGCGCGCGCCGTCGCAACGAATCGAGATCCGGCGGGATCTCAGCGCAGGACCTCGGTGTCCAGCTCGAACATCGGGCGGCTTTCGGGACCGACCTCGTGCAGGGCCGGGTTCAGGGAGCGCAGGCTTAAGGTGGGCTTCACCTTCAGCGAAAGGAGCGAGGGATCAAGGTATTTCTTGAGCAGGCGACGCGCCCTTCCGGTATTCCTGATGGTCCTCAGCGAACGGACCTTGGTCAGCGCCGCCTGGGTGGGCCGGGCACCCCCGGCACGGCGGTAGTTGTAGATGACCGCCTCCGTGTAGTCCAGCGTCTCCCGGAAGGTGACGTTGCTGTTAGTGCGGTCCACCACCCCTTCACCCGCGTTGTACGCCATGATGACCCGGCCGAAGTCGTTGTCATATTTTTTCAGCAGCCGCTTCAGGTGGCGGGTGCCGGTCTTGAGGTTGGTCTTGGGGTCGAACAGGGCGTGGGTGGAGCCCACCCCGTAGTCCCCCGCCGTGGCCGGCATGACCTGCATCAGACCCACGGCGCCCACGGGGGAGACTGCATGGGCGTTGTAGTTGGACTCGGCGTCGACCACCGCCTGGACCAGGGCGCGCTCCACGCCATACTGCGCGGCCACCTCAGTGATCATGGACTGGACCTGGGCGCGGGTCGGACGCGGTCCGCCCGGCGGCTTGGGCAGGGGGCGACTCGCTGGCTTGTCAGGCTCTGCCGCGGACCCTGGCTTGGAATCGGCGCCGGTCCCGCCTGGGATCGGATTTGCCGCGGCCGCTGCTCCCAAGGCCAGCAGGGTGAGGAGCAGCAGCATGGCTCGACGGCACCTGGGGTTCGACATGAGTCCGGAGGGCTCCGATTCTTGTTCTCGAGGGGGCTGCGGCCTTGCGGACTCCCCGTCCGTCGGCGCACTCCCGGCCCCGCGTACCGACGCTTGGCTGCGGATAAGACGACACTCCGGCGGCGATTTCAAGCCCGGCAGCGGTCCGAGCGCGCAGCCGGCGCACCTGATGCAGAAGAGGCAGTATTTGTCCCTGCGACGCGCGATGGCAACGCTCCTATTGCGTTCAGCCAGCCAGCAGCGGTTCGATCAAGTCAGCAGCGGCCTCGATGCCGCTCGGATCCACGGGTTTCGGGCAGCCCGCGGCCAGCAGTTCGGCGATGGGGTCCGCGAGACGCCCGGATTCCAGGTCGCCAAGGCTCACCTCCAGGGCCGGTACCTGTTGGCCGATCCAGCCCGTGAGGGTCGGCTCCTCGGGCCAGTCGCGGCGGCTTACGTACAGCAGGGGCACGCCGTTGCAGGCGGCCTCGGTAAAGGTCCCGTAGCCGGGCTTGGCGAGCATCAGGTCGACGGCGCCCAGTACCTGAAGCAGATCGAGGCCCAAGTCGGTGAGTGCGGATGCGTCGCGGCGGCGCGTCCCTCCCAGGTCCTGAACCAGCCAGTGGACCTGGTCCTGCTCCGGCCAGTCCCGCAGTGGATCGAATCCGCTGAAGCCCCCGAACTGCATCAGCGCGAGCGGCCGGTCTGCGGGAATGCCGAGTCGACTCTTGAGCTCCGCTTGGCGCCGCGGTCCCAGGTCATCGGCACGCCGGGCGATCGGTCCCACGTCCACGCCGTTCGGCAGCCAGTCCATGGGCATGGAGGGTGCCGGCCGGATAAACAGGTCCGCCGCAGCATAGACGGCGCGCATACGATCCAGCAGGGCGGGCGGCGCGCGCTCTGCCAGCGGACCCTCCCGCAGGATGTCGTACCAGGTGAGCGAGCACAGGCCCACCGAGAGGATACCCAATCGGCGAGCCGCGTCCAGCGGGAGCCAGGGCACGTCCGCCAGCACCAAGTCCGGCCCGAGCTCCTGGAGAATCTCCATCTGACGCTCCATGCGCTGCCCATAGCCGGCGTCGAAGTCCAGATAGGCGTCCAGGCTCTCATCCCAACGGGTGGTGAGCGGGCCGTCCATCAGGAGCCCCACGTCTGCGGCCTCCTGGATGTGGTCGAAGCCGGGCGGCAGCCGGCGCCGCGCGAATCCGGGGTCAATATCCCCCTGAAGCGTGACCCGAAGCCCCGGGATGCGCCCGTGCAGGACATGCACGACGGGCGAGGACTGCGCCAGGTGGCCGTAACCGTGAGCGGTGACGGCAAGAAACAGATGGGGCATGGGTGGGGCCCGAACGACTGGGTGGCCCGAAAGGGTATCAGAGTGGTGAGGGCCGAGGGCCGCGTAAGATCCTCCGCGGCGAAAAACCGCTGCCCGCTAGCCCAGTGTGTATCCGGCATCGACCTTGAGGATGGTCCCGGTCACGGTGCAAGCGTCGTCGGAGGCCAAATAGAGCACCGCACGGGCCACGTCCTGCGGGCTCACGGGACGCTGCTGCAGCACATGACGGCGCTGAATGGTGGATTCGATCAGGGCCTGCGCGTCCGTCCCCCACATTTCGGAGGGCACGACTCCAGGCGCCACGGCGTTGACCCGAATGCCCTGGGGTCCCAGACCGTAGGCCAGGCGCAGGGTCAACATGTCGAGCCCGGCCTTGCTCACCGAATAGCTGGTAGAGGTGCAGGTGGCGAAGGGGTGCTGGGCGCAGGCGGAGCTGATGTTGACCACGCAGGGGTTGGCGCTCTTGACCAGCAGGGGCGCAAAGACCTGGGTGAGGGCGAAGGGCGCGATCAGGTTCGTTTCCAAGGTTGCGCGCCAGTCCTCCACGGTCTCATCCAGGAAGCCCGAGCCGCGGATGGTACCGGCATTGTTCACCAGAACGTCCAGGCGCCCGACCTCGGCCTCGATCCGCCCCGCCAGCGCCGAGCGGAAATCGGCATCCGTCACGTCTCCGGTCAGGGCGGTCAGGTGCCCGGGGCCCCCGGTCTGCCCCCCGGTCTGCTCAGCGGCGAGCTGGGCCACCCGCTCGGCCCGGCGTCCGAAGGTGTAGACCCGGTCACCGGCGGCAAGAAAGGCGGCCACCAGCGCTGCACCGATCCCTGAGGTGCCGCCGCTGACACAAACCACGCGGCGACCCGCCGGATTCGTGGCCGGGCTCAGCGCGCTCATCGCTCCCGCTGACCCAGATTGGCGTGGATCAGGGCGCCGTTGAGCACCGGCGCATGGGCCGCGAAGGCCACGGCATCGGCGATCTCCTCCGGCTCGATCAGACGGTCGAAAGTGGACGTTCCGGCGATCGCGGCCAGGGTCGCCGGGTCGTCGCCGATCAGGCCGCGCAGCTGCTCGGTATCCGTAAAGCCCGGGCAGATCATGCAGGTGTGAATGCCGCGCCCGGCCAGGTCCTGGCAGGTCGCCCGCATCATTCCGGCCAGCGCGTGCTTGGCGATCACGTAGCTCGCCACCCCGGGGACCGCCTTCTCCGCCAATGTGCTGCCGATGTAGAGGATGCTGGAGCCCGCGGCCATGTGGGGGATGGCCAGCCGGTTCAGGGAATTGGCGGCCAGGATGTTCAGCTCCAGCACGGCGCGCAGATGGTCGCTTTCGAGTGATTCGATGCGGTCGCGGTGCATGACCGAGGCGTTGTGGACCAGGCACACCCGGCCCGCATCCTCGAGCCAAGGCGTGACAACCGGCCCCAACGCATCCGCCTTGCCGTGCTCGGCAAGGTCGCAGGGAATGTTCGTCACCCCGTCTTCGGGGCAGGGGCGACGCGAGACGTTCAGTACCGCGAATCCTTCCAAGAGGAAGCGGGTGGCGATGGCCCGCCCGATTCCGGAGCTTGCGCCGGTCACGATCAATAGGTTCATCTGAGCTCCTTCGGTGCGGAGGTCCAGTGGGAGAATGCCCACTGCCCGGACCCGGAGGATACCCCAAGCTCAATGGCCCGAATGGCATGGCCGCGAAGCTCCGGGCGGTCACCCAGCCGCCCCAGCAGCAGGGCTGCCAACTCCTCGATGGTCACGTTGCGAATCGGCAGTGTCAGACAGTCCCGCTCCAGAAACGGGATCCTCTCATCGCCGAACAGGGCCCACACCACGCCGCCCTCGCGCTCCAGCCGCAGATGGGGCGAGCGCTCCGGCAGGAGCATCCGCTCGTCCAGCTCATCGCACAGCTCCTTCAGCACGCGCTTGAGCACCACGTAGTCGAAGGCCATTCCGTCGGCACCCACCTCCGCCGTCACCGAGCAGCGTACCTGGAAGTTGTGACCGTGCAGGTTCTCCCGCTCCGTCGCGGAAAAGATCGTGAAGTGCCCGGCGCTGAAGTTCAGGTACTCCTTGCTGATGTCGATGCGGGTCAGGTTGGCTTCGGGCACTGCAGTCTCCGTATGGGCGCGGACTCTTCTCCCCGATGTGGGGGCGAAGCGGCGGATCAAAGCCCGGGGCTCTCCTGGCTTGGCGAGCTCGGCGCGCCTGCCGCGGATCCCCGCTAGTTCCCCGGACGGAGCACCAGGAGGCCCAGGGTCTGGTCCGCAGGCGGCCCGTTCCAGGGCCAGGGATGGGTGCGACCGGCGAGCCAGTCGTCGAGCTGGTCGCTGCGGTAGCGCGAGAGTCGATGTCCCGACTGCCCGAGCGGCAGGGTCCCTCGGCTCTCAGACCACTTGGCAGGCACCTGGACCAGACGCGCCGACGGGACGAACAGGGTCCGTTCCGGGAGCAGGGCCGACGCCTTGCTGACATTGATGGTGTCCGCCCCTCCCCCGACCCCCAGGGGTCCAATGTCGAAGAGCTCGCCGAGAAACGGGAGCGCATGGAAGGCGCTGGGAAAGGTCAGGCTTCGCAGGCGCTCCAACCGCTGCTGGGCTGGCTCCGGCAGACGCTTGGTCAGCTCCGCGTCAGCCGTCCGCAGGACACGTGCCCAGATCTCGGCCGGGCCTTCCCGCTCCGGGGTGGAGACATCGTCCCAGAAGCTCGACCGGCCGCTTCGGATCACCTCCTGAACCGGGTTGTAGGCGACGATGTCCATGCCCATGAGCACCCCCAGGTCATCCCCCAGCTCGTCGCCATAAAGGGCCCGGTAGAGGGCCGGCTCGATCAGCGCGAACAGGGCCGCAGGGCGGCTCGCCCCGTCCAGGGTGGCGTCCCAGTCGAGCAGCTCCCGCTCAGCGATGGCCCAGGCCTCGGGGTGCGCGGCCCTCAACTCTTGCTCCAGGCGGCGCAGAGCCTCCTGGGTCAGACGGGCCTGGATGCTCAGGCGATCCCGCTGGATCTCGGCCATGTCCGCAGGGGCGAGCGGTCCGGCGGCGTCCAGCCGCTCGGTGATGCGCTCCGCCCGGTAAGGGGCCATCCAGGAGTGGCTCACGTCGACGGGGTAGTCGAGCGGGATGGTGCGGTTGTTCGCGGTGATCAGCGCGGCGCCTGCCGGGTCCGTCTGTCCGGGATTGAAGCGCTGCGGGGAATAGCCGTCCCACCCGTAACCTGCGATCCAACCGGGCGACGGGAAGGCCCCGGATCCCTTGCCGCGCCGAGGCAGGAGCCCGCTCACCTGCCAGGCGATACCGCCGTCGCGGTGGGCCAGCATCAGGTTCTGGGCCACCTGGCGAAAGCCGAGGATGGCAGAGCGCGCCTCGGCCAGGGTGTGGGCGCGGCTCAGTGCAGAGAGCGCCGCGAAGCCGCCGTCAGGCACATCGGTGACCTGCCGCAGTGCGAGCAGGTAGGGCGTCCGCATCGCGGGCAGGGCGCCGGGATTGCCACTGGAGAGGTCCTCGGCCCGCGGCGGGGCCAGTACGTCGTTCAGGATCACTCCATGGCTGGTGTGGCGCACCCCAAGATCCACCGGGGCCGCCCCCTTCACCTGGACGCGCTGGACCCGAGTCTCGATCGGCTCAGAGGCACCGCCGGGCCGCTCCACCGACTGACCGCCACCCTCGCCCTCCCGGACGATGCGCTCGACGAACAGGTCCTGGGTGTCGGCAATGGCGCTGGTGAAGCCCCAGGCCAGGTCCGCATTGTGACCGATCAGCACCAGTGGCAGGCCGGGCAGTGCCAGGCCGGCCACGTGCAGGTCCGGACCGATTAGTTCCAGCTCGTACCAGATACCCGGTACGGAAGGTGCCAGATGAGGGTCGTTGGCCAGCAGGGCCGAGCCACCCGCAGTGCGGCGACCGGTTACAGCCCAGGCATTGCTCGCCGCCCCGGGCGCCGGCAGCCCCATGTCCGCCGGCCGCACGAGGAGCGCCGCCAGGGCTCCCAGCAGGTCGCCGCCGGGTGCGATCAGGTCCGGCGGAAGCTCCGGAGGGGCCGGCGGAGCGGGCACGCCCGCGTCCACTGGGAAGAGCTCCCGCGCCCGCTCGTACCCCACCCGTGAAGCGACCCGCAGAAAGGTCAGCTCCCCGCGCAGGTTGTAGGACTGGGTCCAGGCCATGTAGGCACCGATGACCAGGCTGTCCTCCGGCGCCCAGGGGGCGGGATCGAAGCCGGCGATGCGGTACTCCAGGGGCGGACGACCGGCCGCCCGCGCAAGGTAGGCGTTCACTCCCTCCGCGTAGGCCGCGAGCATGGCCCGCCCGGGGGCCTCCAGATCGGCCAGCGCCCGGCGCGCCGTTGCGTTGAGCCCCAGGGTGCGGAACAACCGGTCCAGGTCCAGGGCATCCGGGCCGAATACCTCCGCCAGGCGCCCGTCCGCCAGCCGGCGCATCAGGTCCATCTGCCACATCCGCTCGCTGGCGACCACGTAGCCCTGGGCGAACAGGAGGTCGTGGATGGAGTCCGCATGCAGCGTCGGGACCCCATGCGGCCCCATGCGGATGCGCACCGGGGCGCGTAGCCCCGGGAGCGTCACCTCACCCGAGTAAGTCGGCTCCGCCCGCTTGGCCAGCCACAGGATCGCCCCAGCGCCCCCGAGGACGAGCGTCAGAAGCACGGTGATCAGGGCGAACAGGAGACGGCGGACCATGGCGGCGACCAGATTCCCAGGGTCAGGCAGGGAATCATGCCCGGGGCGGATTGTCCAGTCTGCGGCGGACGCTTGCTCGCCGCCGTCAGCCCCGCATACCGAGCTTTGGTCTAACCTCAATCGGGTCAGAATCGCTCTCCCCTACAAGCCCGGACAACCAGAGGAGCAGACCATGTACGTCGTGACCAATCGCCAGCTCGACGACGGCAAGAAGGGCCTGGCCCTGTTCGGCGACACCCCAAACAACCTCGGACCCAACGAGCTGCGGCTGGTGAAGGTGATCAAACGCGGCAGCGGCTACAGCACCGAGCTTCTGGAAGATCGGCTCGCACCGTCCGAGGTGGAGGCGCTCAAGCAGCGCCATGCACTCAAGACCGTGGATCCGTTGGCCCCCTGGTACGCAAGCCTGCGGGTGGCGTGCGAGATCATGGCTCGGGCCCAGCAGGAGCAGCGCCACGTGCTGGTCTATGTCCATGGCTACAACAACGACATGGCCGACGTGCTGAAGACCGCGGAGGAGCTCGAGGCACTCTACAAGGTGATCGTGGTGCCCTTCAGCTGGCCGGCCAACGGCGGCGGTCCAGTCTCCGGGACCGCTGACTATCTGGACGACAAACGCGACGCGCGAGTCTCCATGGACGCGCTCAACCGGTTCGTTGAGAAGGCCGAGTTCTATCACGCCCTGCTCACCGAGTCGTATCGGGACCGGGTCTGGGATGAGGCCAGCCGCTCACATCCCACCAACCCGGGGGCGGCACGCGAGGCCTTTTCCGCCCGCCTGGCACGTGACTGCCAGGTGACCCTGAATCTGATCTGCCACAGCATGGGCAACTATGTGCTCAAGTACGCCTTAGGCCCGAGCAGCGCGGCGACCCGGGATCTGGTGTTCGACAATGTCTGCCTGGCCGCGGCGGACGCCAACAACCCGGACCACCCGCAGTGGGTGGAGCGCATCCAGGTGCGCAATCGTCTCTACATTGTCATCAACGAGGACGACTACGCCCTGGCCTGGTCCAGACGCAAGCCGGGCCAAGAACAGCTGGAGCGGCTCGGCAACTATCTGCGCAACCTGACCGCGCGCAATGCCTACTACGTGGACGTCACGGGCGCCCCCTGGGTGAAGAATGCCCACGGGTACTTCACGGGCCAGCCGGTGGAGAAGAATGCTGCACTGCGCCACTTCTTCACTGCCGCATTCGAGGGCCGTCGCGGGGAGCCGGATCTGCGCTACGCGGCCGACGTGAACGCCTACCGGCTGCGCTGAGCTCAACCGGGTCGGCGGCTCAATGGGCCCCGACGCGGGCCCCTGGCCGGGACCAGTCAGCCGGCGCGTTGATTTCCCGCCAGGGATCCCGATGCGTGAGGTCGTAAGGGCACTGTACGAGCCCCTCTCAAAACCGAAAAAGGGTGATCCACATGGGCAAGACAGGGTTTCCGCGTCTCAAATGGGTGCTTTCAGCCGCCTCCACGATCGCGGCCTCCACCTTCGTTATGCTCCTCGAGAGCCGATAGTTCACCACCGCTGCGGGACCGGAAGCCCGGTTATCCTACGCTCCGTGGAGAGGGAGGAGCGGTGGCTACCCGGCTCGGACGCGCCGCGGTGCTCTGCCGGCGGGAGCTTGGGGGCCTGCTCCGCGTGCGCTCGGCCGCCGTCGAGCCTACTGTCGTCCCGGCGTAGTTGGCGCAGCTGGCGCAGCCCAAATGACCGCTCAAGCTTCGAGGAGTCGGGGGTCACGGCAAATCGACGGCGATCGTCCATTTCCCCCCGATAGACATCAGGTCCGACCTGGAGTGCCCTGCTCAGCTAGAATCCGCGGATGCTACTCTCCGTCAAGCACCGCTTCCTCTTCGTCCATATCGCCAAGACCGGAGGGACCAGCGTGCGCGCCGCACTGGAGGGCAGGCGCTGGTCGGACCCTTGGTACTGGCCCATGTTCCTGTGCAGCCGCTTCAGCCATCTGAGCGGCCATCGTATCGCCACCAAGCTGCCGCGCCACGCCAAGGTGGTCGCGGCGAAGGAGCTGTTGCCCCACGAGTTTTTTAATTCACTCTTCAAGTTCGCCTTCGTGCGCAACCCCTGGGACCTGCAGGTGAGCTCCTTCCACCACATCCGCCGGGAGCGGCCCCACTACCTGGGCGGCCAGGACAGCTTCGAGGGCTTCCTGCGCTGGAAGCTGGACCCGCAGCGCCCCTACCAGTACCACGTGGACACCTCCATTGAGCTGCAGAGCGACTATCTCATCGACCTGCACGGGGCTCTGGTCGTGGACTTCATCGGCCGCTACGAGCGCCTCCAAGAGGACTTCGAGACCGCCTGTGCCCGTATCGGCATCCCGACCCCCGCCCTTCCTCACGCCCGCCAGGCGACCGACCGGGGCAAGGACTACCGCAGCTATTACACGGACGAGACCGCGGAGCTTGTGGCTAGGCACTTCGCCCGTGACGTTGAGATCCTGGGCTATTGCTTCGACCCGCAGCCCTAAACACGCACCACACGGGCTGCCGGTCCCGTTCAAGACTCAGGACAGCCCGGCGCCTGACTCCACCTTGCTCGCCGCGGACACCGAGAACGTGGACTGCGTCACCGAGCCGCCCGGAGCCTTCGCCATACCCTTCCGACTCAATGTCCGATACCGACGTACGGTGATGTCGGATATCATCTTTGGAACAGGCATCTCACCGGCTGGTCCCTTGATCCCAGAGCGCACAGACACAGCGCGCCGCAGCGTGGGAACCGGTGCCTGATTCAATGAGGGAACGGATGACGGCCCATGGCGAGGCCGGGTGTTGAGTGGTACTGACCCGGAAGGGCACGACGGAGGCCCCATGCACCTGATTGACGACTTCGATTCCCGCTTCATCCTGGGGGTGCCCGCCATGGACCGCTCCCATCGGGAAATGGTGGATCTGATCAACCGGATGGACGGCGCCAGCGACGCCACCTTCGTCTATCTCTTCGCCGAGCTGGTCAACCACACACGCGCCCATTTCGCCTCCGAGGAGGTCATGATGCGCGAGTCCGGCTTTCCTGCCATCGTCGAGCACAAGGATGAGCACGCCCGGGTGTTGGGCGAGCTGGACCGGTTCGCCGGGCATCTCGGCGGCGCGCGCCTGGCACTCGCCCGCGCCTATGTCCGCGAGCAGATCCCCGCCTGGTTCTCCCTACACGCCAGCACCATGGACAGCGCCCTGGCGGCCCATCTGAACGGCACGCGAGTGCGGGTCTCGACCCCGGCCTGAGAGGTCATCACGGCGATATGCCGCCGAGCCTCACCGGTCGCGGAATCCAGCTGCGGCACGCACGGTGATCAGCACGCTCTGCAGTGGGGGGAGAGGTTCAGCAGGCGGGCGGCTTGATCGCGGCAGCTGTCCGCCGCCTCGCGGTCGATCGCGGTGATCCAGCGCTTCGGGATTTCATCCGGACCATAAAGGGCGCCGGCGATCATGCCGAGAATGGCGCCGGTGGTGTCCGCATCGCCGCCCCGATTGACCACATCCACCAAGGCCGCCTCGAAACAGTCCGTGGCGAAGAGTGACTGGAAGACCGCGCGCAGGGTCTCGACGATATCGGCGCCGGGGCTCACCATGCGGCCGCGGTCATAGCGGAACTGGGGTTCCTGGGCCGCCAGGGTGTCCGCCAGGGCCTTCAGGTCCGCCTTACGGCCGCCCAGCAGGGCCGCCTGGACCATGCGCACCGCGGTCAGGGTACCGGCGTCCGCAAGCGGGTTGTGGTGGGTAATGTGGGACTGGAGGCAGCTCGCCTGGGCCACCGCCGCCGAGTCGGCCCCCAGGGTGCACAGCGCGATGGGCAGGCAGCGCATGCAGGCGCCGTTATCCGCGTCGCGGACACTCTCCGGGACCTGGGTCTCGCCGGTCTGGCGATAATGGGCAATGCCCCGGCGCACCCGATGGCCAACGTCCACGGGCCTGCCGCGCATCCATTCGCTGAATGACTCGGCGATCGCCCTGGCCTCTATGGCTCCGGCGCCGAGGATGGCTCTCCCTAGGGCCAGGCTCATCTCGGTGTCGTCCGTGACCTGGCCTTTTCGTAATCGCAACCAGCCGCCTCCCGTGATGTCGCGATGCTCTCCAAGGCTCTCCGCGATTTCCCGGGCGGTCAGAAACTCGACCGTGGCCCCCAGCGCATCTCCCACCGCAAGCCCCAAGTAAGCGCCCTCGGCGCGGGCACGAAGACTGCCGGAGGGGATCTCGGCACAGGCAAGCTCGGTCCGCAGATCCAGAACGAACATAGTGGTCAGTGCAAACCTCGCGCGATACGGAGCCGCAAGTATAAATCCCTGCCGCCTCGAGCCGAGGGATGATTCCAGAGTTCCACGACGGGCAATCTTGCGCTCGAACCGCGCATGGGGCAGCCTAGGTGAGTCAGACCACGGCGCGGGCGTCGCACGCCCCGTGGCCCCAAGACCAGGTCCACAGACAGGAGCGTCCCCGATGATGGAGCTTACCTCCCTGACCGCCGTATCCCCAGTCGATGGGCGTTACGGCTCCAAGACCGCTGACCTTCGCCCCATCTTCAGCGAGTATGGTTTGATCCGCCATCGTGTCGCCGTGGAGATACGCTGGCTCAAGGCCCTGGCCGACCATCCCCAGATCGCCGAGGTGCCCGCGCTTTCGGGCCACGCGTCCAATCTGCTCGACGCCATCGCCGAGAATCTCCAGTTGGCGGACGCCCAACGCGTCAAGAATATCGAGCGCACCACCAACCACGACGTGAAGGCCGTGGAGTACTTCCTCAAAGAGCGGATTGCCGGCAACGCGGAGCTGGAGGCGGTGAGCGAATTCATCCACTTCGCGTGCACCTCGGAGGACATCAACAACCTGGCCCACGCCCTGATGATCCGTGAGGGCCGTGGCCAGGTGCTGCTGCCCCAGATGGACGAGGTAATCAACGCGGTGCGGGACCTTGCGCACCGCTATGCCGATGTCCCCATGCTGTCGCGCACCCATGGACAACCGGCCTCCCCCACCACGCTGGGCAAGGAGATGGCAAACACCGTCCACCGGTTGCATATCCAGCGGGAGCGGGTGGCGGCGGTCGAGCTGCTCGGAAAGATCAACGGCGCCGTGGGCAACTACAACGCCCACCAGACCGCCTATCCGGAGGTGGACTGGCCGGCCGTCGCCAAGTCCTTCGTCGAGGAGTCCCTGGGCCTGACATGGAACCCCCATACCACCCAGATCGAGCCCCATGACTACATGGCGGAGCTCTTCGACGCCGTGGTGCGCTTCAACAACGTCCTGATCGACTTCTGCCGCGACGTCTGGGGCTACGTCTCGCTCGGCTACTTCAAGCAGCGCGCGGTCGCCGGTGAGGTGGGCTCGTCGACCATGCCCCACAAGGTCAACCCCATCGACTTCGAGAATGCCGAGGGCAACCTCGGGATCGCCAACGCCATCTTGGAGCATCTGGCGGGCAAGCTCCCCATCTCCCGCTGGCAGCGGGACCTCACCGACTCCACCGTGCTGCGCAATCTGGGAGTGGGCATCGCCCACACCAGCATCGCCCTGCAGTCGGCCCTTCGCGGCATGGGCAAGCTGGAGGCGGACCCGGAGCGGATGTCAGCGGATCTGGATGCGAACTGGGAAGTCCTGGCGGAGCCCATTCAGACGGTGATGCGCCGCTACGGGGTCGACCGCCCCTACGAGCGCCTGAAGGAGCTGACGCGGGGGCGGCACATCGGCCCCGAGGCCTTGGCGGAGTTTATCGACGGACTTGAGATCCCGGAGCCAGTCAAGTCCGAGCTGCGGGCCCTGACACCGGCGGCCTATGTAGGAAACGCGGCCGACCAGGCCCGCTCCATCTGAAATCGACAAAGCCGCCGGTCAGGCGCGCCAAAAGCAGCGGATGCCGAGTAAGTCGCGCCGCCGAGCAGGATGTGTGTCAGAAGACGGGGGCTTGCGATATGCCGGGTCGATCAACGCGGCGACCGCGAAAAAAAAGGCCGGTCCCCGGGAGATCCGGGCACCGGCCGTCCTATAAGCCCCGGTCGGGGGGAATGAGGCTTACGGGAGTCGTTGCTCCTTCGAGTTCTGCGCACCCGCAACAAGCCGCCCACAACTGGAGGCGGCCTCGACCGCGTGTTTCGTTGGGGTCCGGTCGCCTCCAGCGACCGCAGGGGCGCAGTCCTGATCAGGTCAGACTCCGGTGCCGGACTGTTCTAGCCCGGCACCGGCTTTGTCGCCGATTACCTCGTCATGTCGGGGGCGATCTCGGTCACGACCGTACGGCGACGCAGGGGATTGTTCTCCAGCGGGCCCAGGTCGATGACGGATCCGTCAGGGCTCACGTCGTCACCACCTTCCCAGGACAAACCCTTGACATCACGGATCGCGGTGGAGGGATAGCCCTTTTCGATCATATAGTTCTTGATTGTCTCTGCGCGGTTTTCGCTGAGCACCACATTGTGCTCCCAGCTTCCCAGCTTATCGGTGTGGCCGACGATGGAGACCTGCTCCTCCTGCGGGGTCTGCTGGAACTCACTGATCAGCTCGTCGAGCTTGGAGAGCTCCTCGGGGTTACGGATTTCGTTGAGCTGGTACTTATCGAGCTCAAACAGCAGACGCAGGACCAGCGGGGCATGGGGGGTAAAGCCGCAAGGCGGCAGGTTGGCCTCGCCGTCTACACCCTGCCAGCACTCGCCGACACTGTTGACCCACGCGGACTCGTTGGGCGGCGCGGCCCAGAAGGTCTCCATGGCGTCGTCGGCCTTGACACCAAGGGGAGCGGCCATCATAAGCGCCATCGCCAGGGGAGCGGCGAGGGAGGCGACGCGGAAGGTGTTTTTATGGTTGCGCATCTTTCGTTACCTGTTTCGATTGGTTGAGGGTGTTCTGCCCGGGTCGTCGCTACAAGGTTGGTCATCTGTCAGGAAAAAACAACAGACTTTGCGATCCTCCTCGCCTGCGACCCAACCCGGTCTCCGGACACGACGGTTGGAATGACTGGACTGAGCGACGTGCGATGACGGAACATTCGTACGGGGACATTTTAGCCTACACGTACAACAAAAGTGCAACTTTTTTTCGGTTTCCGATACATATTTACAACGGCCGTCTTACAAAGGCAACGCAGAGCACCGCGAACTCAAGGCATTGCCAGGGAACCCAATGGCCGCTGAGTGCATGCGCGCTGTTGCATAATTGACACTCTCGTCTGCCCTCCTGACTCCCGTCAGACAGAGCCATTCAAGGGCACGAACACAGGGCGATGTCGTACGTACTCGATCTACCGGACGATCTCACGGCCACGCGGTTCCTGCAGGAATATTGGCAGCGGCAACCGCTCCTGCTGCGAAATGCCCTAGCGGATTTTCGCTCTCCATTGAGCGCCGACGAGCTGGCAGGGCTGGCGTGCGAGCCCGATGTGGAGTCGCGCCTCGTGCTGGAGCACGGCGCCCATCCCTGGGAGGTGCGCCACGGCCCCTTCGACCCGTCGGTGTTCGCAGACTTGCCCGAGAGCCATTGGACCCTCCTGGTCCAGGACGTGGACAAACTGATCCCGGAAGTCGCCGAGGTGCTCGACGTCTTCGGATTTATCCCGGAATGGCGCTTGGACGACATCATGATCAGCTACGCGGAGGACCAGGGATCGGTGGGCCCGCACACGGACGAATACGACGTCTTCCTGATCCAGGCCCGGGGGAGGCGACGCTGGCGCATCGACCCAAGCCCCGCGCCGGATGCCGCCTTCATCCCCGACCTCGACCTGCGTATCCTTGAGCACTTCGTGCCCCGCCAGCAATGGGTCCTGGAGCCCGGCGACGTCCTCTACCTGCCGCCCGGCGTGCCGCATTGGGGAATCGCGGAGGGTCCCTGCATGACTTGGTCTGTGGGGCTGCGCGCCCCGGACTGGCAAGAGATGACCACCGCCTGGTGCGACCGCGCCATCGCGGAACGCCTGCCCCGGGCCCGCTATCGGGATCGGGACCTCACGCCGCCCCGCCACCGGGGAGAGATTCCGCGCGCGGTCCTCGCCGAGATTCGTGAACGCATCGAGACGGCACTCACCGGGGTGGACGACGACGCCTTCGCCGCCTGGTTCGGCGCCTATGTGAGCGAGCCCAAGGAGCATCTGGAACCGCTGCCCCGGGACCATACCCTCACCCCCAACGGCTTGCGCGCCGAACTAATGGCCGCCGGTGCCATACACCGGGGGACCGCGCGGATCCTGTTCACGCGGATCGGGGGCGGGGATCTGCTCCTGTTCGCGGGTGGCGAGACCCACCGGCTGCCCGCCGACTGTCTGGGATTCGCCGCGCTGATCACCGAGCAGCGCACCCTGGACGCAGGGCAGCTGGTACCCTGGCTCGATCACCCCGCCTGTCTGGACCTGCTCTGTACCCTCTACAATCTAGGGCACTATGAGCTCGCTGACTGACGAATCCACCTTCGGCGTGCGCCAGGCCCGTTGGGACAGGGACCGGGAGGCACTGTCGCTGGTGCGGGTTCGGGTCTTCGTGGAGGAGCAGGGAGTGCCCGTGGAGCTGGAGTGGGATGGCACCGACGCCCGGGCGGGCCACCTGCTCGCGTGCGACCGCAACGAACGGCCGATCGGTACCGCCCGGGTCCTGCCCAGCGGCCAGATTGGACGAATGGCCGTGCTCCCGGCATGGCGCGGCCGCGGCGTGGGCACCGCCCTGTTGCACGAGGCGCTGAAGCTCGCCGACGCCCCGGGATCGCCCACGCCCTTCATCCACGCCCAAACGAGTGCCCTGCACTTCTATCATCGCCAGGGATTCCGGGCCGAGGGACCTGAGTTCTGGGAGGCCGGTATCCCACACCGGCTCATGGTCTACCGGAAGGGGCCATGACGCGCATCGCCGACGACGGAACCAGGTCAACCAACCAGGCGTCCGACCGGCCGCCGGATGAGCCCAAGGGCCCGCTTGCCCTCACCAACCGTGCGGCGATCCGCGACGTCAGCCTGCGCCTGGCGGAGCAGGCGCGACGGGAGATCCTGATCCTCAGCCACGACCTGGACCCGGGGTATTACGACCGGCAGCCCTTCCTCGATGCGGTGCGCCGCCTTGCGCTCGCCGCGCCGCACCACCCCGTGCGCGCACTGGTGTTTGAGCCGAGGGCGCCCGTCACGCGCGGCCACCGGCTGATCGCATTGGCCCGTCAGCTCAGCTCCCGGATCGAGATCCGCCGCGTCGGAGACGATTTCCGTGACCGACCGGACGCCTTCCTGATTGCCGACGGGCGCGGCTATTGCCTGCGACGGCTGGCGGACGCGCAAGAGGCGGTGGCCGACCTGGACGCGCCCCGAGAGGCTCGTTTGCTGCGCGCGGAGTTCGAGCACATCTGGGAGCACAGCGATGAAAGCATCGAGCTTCGACGGCTCCATCTTTAGCGCTCCGATTTGGCCGTCTCGGTGACCCACAATGTGCCGGCCCTTGAGATCGAGGCTCAGGCCGCCTCCACGACTTGCGGTGGACGCTACGCAGGGACACCGTGAACAGCCGAGTCGAAGGACGCCTGGCGGAGTGGCTACCGATCAGAACCAGCGCCGAGTCGACCGACGCAGTTCCAGGATCGCGGCTGGAGCCAGGGGGAGACCGAGACTGAACCGGTTCCTCGGCCCGGCGGCACTCAGAACACAATCCATGAGCGGAAAGACCATGCAGAGGCAGGCTGACCTACGATGACAGACGAAGAACACGCCGGACGTGCCGGCTCACCGCTGCGGCCCATTGAGCTCACGCCCGCGGAGGCCCGGGTGATCGCGTGTCTGATGGAGAAGCAGCGCACCACTCCCGAGCAATACCCGCTGACCCTCAACGCCCTGATGACCGCCTGCAACCAGAAGAGCAGCCGCCACCCGGTGATGCAGCTGACATTGGGCGAGGTGGGACACACGGTGAGCCAGCTAAGGGACCGCGGCCTGATCCACGCCGGCTTCTCAGGCCGCACGGAGCGCTACGACCACAAGATGGTCGGCACCTTTCACCTGAGCCGCGAGGAACAGGCGGTGCTCACGGTGCTGATGCTGCGCGGCCCCCAGACCCTGGGGGAGCTGCGCACCAACACCGGCCGCATGGCCGAGTTCGAAGGCCTTGAGGCAGTGGCTGCTGCAGTGGCGGCACTGATCGACCGCTCCCCCGCCCTCGTGACCGAGCTTCCGCGCCTGCCCGGTCGCCGTGAGGAGCGCTACGCCCACCTCTTGAGCGGCGCCCCGACCCCCGAGGAATTCCAGGCCGCCCAGAGCGCCTCCACTGCGGCCCACTCCTCGGGCGGCGTGGATACCCGCGTCGATGCTCTTGAGAACGAGGTGTCCCGCCTGCGCGCGGAGTTGGACCGTCTTTGGGAGCTGACGGGTCTTGCGGACCAGCGAGACGATTGAGCACCAGACAGCGTCACTCGGCGGACGTGGGGCGACCTCCACTACCCAGAACGGCGCTTGTTTCGCACGCGGCAGCCATCCCATCGCACGGGCTGGCCAATGCTAACCTCGGCGCCGCAACCAACCGGTTAGGCTCAGGCGATCACGCCGAGCTGGAAGGACCTCGTGCTCGAAACGGGCACTCAGGAATGTCACCAGGGTGCCGCCCAGCGGCGCGATGTCCTCGTAGGCGCGCGGATCGGCCGGGTCGGTGTAGATGCGCAAGTGCCCGCGGTCCCTAGGCTCCCAGTCCTGGTTGAGATAGAGGATGCAGCTCAGGGTGCGGCGCTCAACGCCCCGAAATTGGTCCAGATGGCGCCGGTAGAAACTGCCGGCCGGGTAGGAGGCCAGGTGGCCCTCGAAGTCGAATAGTCCGAGGAAGAATTCCCGGTTGAGTACCTCACGGAGTCCCTCGAGCCGCTCGAGATAGTCAAGCACCGCCGGACCCGCGGTCTGGGGCTCGATCCAGGCAATGCGATCGCCTCTCACGTCCGACCTCAGGGTGAGCGCCTGGCCGCGGCCGACGCCCGCTGGCCTGAATCCACCTTCGGCCGCGAGGCTGCGCGCCTCAGCGGCCATTTCCTCCACCTGAGCTGGCGCTAGGAACCCGGCCGTGGCACACCAGCCCCCCCCGGCGATGGCCTGGACAATGGAGGAGCAGACCTCCGGCGCCGGGCGCGACTCGCCGGCCCGGGTCCCTCTGGTGACCCTGGGCACCTGATCGCTCACCGCACGCCCTCTGCTGACTGACAGGGCGAGGATTCTAACCCTCAGCGGGAACCTGGAGCAGGGTCTGGGCGAGATTGGTGGAGCCGCACGCGAAACCCACCTCGCAATAGGCGAGGTAGTAGTCCCACATGCGCCGGAAGCGGGCGTCGTACCCAAGGCGCTCGACCTCATCCGCAGCGGCGTGGAAAGATCGGCGCCAGCGACGCAGGGTCTCGGCGTAATCCGCCCCATACCACCGGCTGGCCAGCAGGGTCAGACCGGCCGCACGCGCCTCGCCCTCTAGCCGTTCCGGGGACGGGAGCATGCCGCCTGGGAAGATGTAGAGCTGGATGAAATCCGCGGATTGGCGGTATTGGCGAAAGTCGTCCTCATGCATGGTGATAGCCTGAAGGGCGATCCGCCCGCCGGGACGCACCAGCCGTCGCAGCGCCTTGAAGTAGATGGGCCAGAAGGCCTCCCCCACCGCCTCCAGCATCTCGATGGAAACCGCGTGGTCGAACTGGCCTCGGATGTCGCGATAGTCCTGAAGGCGCAACGCCACCCGGTCGTCCAACCCGGCTCGTGCAATGCGAGCCCGGGCATAGGCCAACTGCTCAGTGGAGAGTGTGACCCCGGTGACCCTGAGCTCACGCCGGGCGGCCGCTTCTGCGAACCCGCCCCAGCCACATCCAATTTCGAGGACTGTCTCACCCGGCTTGGCGTCAAGCCAATCGAGCAACTGCTCGTATTTCCGGGCCTGAGCGAGCTCCAGGGACTCGCGTTCCCGATCCGCGAAGACGGCCGAGGAGTAGGTCATTCCCGGGTCCAGCCACAGCTGGTAGAAGTCGTTGCCAAGATCGTAGTGGCGAGCGACGTTGCGGCGGCTGTTGACCCGGTGGTTGTCGCGCAGCCGGTGGATGAGCCGGTCGAGCCCGCGGGACAGGGATAGCCCCTTTGGGCTGGCGCCAAGGTGCTCAGTGTTCAGGTGCAGTAGATCAAGCAGCGCCGGGAGATCCGGGGTATCCCAGTCACCGGCCATATAAGACTGGGCGAAGCCGATCTCCCCCCGGGTCAACAGTCGCAGAAGGAGCCGTGACGGACGCCGGATGTGAAGCTCTGCGGTTCCGCCCGGAAAGGAGCCGCGATAGAGCCGCGCGCCCCTCTCTCCGAAGCGCAAGAGCAGACTGCCGAAGGCGATCCGGCGACAGAAGCCGTCAAAGAGCCGGGCCCAGATGGCGGCCCGGCGCGATCGGGTGCCAAGGGGCACATCGAGCACTTCCTCCGCGGACATTAGGAAACCTCCTCCCGGGGCGGCGCGGGCTTTGGGAAATAGGCGGCGCCGCGCAACCAGATCTTGAGCGCCTGCCAATGGATCAGGGTGACCACCTTGAGGGTGAGCAGCGGGTAGGCCAGGGCCGCCCGCAGCAGATTCGCGTCGCTCAGCTCCCGCGCCTCACCGCGTTGGACGGCCACCAGCATGAGCCGACCGTCCTGGTACTCATGGATAACGGTGCTGGATTCGTCTCCGGTACGGGCAAAGCGGAAGCGGTAATCGGCCGCCATGCCGACAAAGGGCGAGACGTGAAACTCCTTGGTATGGCCGTGGCGCACCACCGGCCATTCCATGGGCTCGCCCCCGCGATGCAGCAGATAGCTGTGGCGCTCGCCGAATGTGTTATGCACCTCGGCCAGCACCGCGACGAGGCGGTCCTCGGGGCCGTAGCAGTACCAGACGCTCAAGGGGTTGAATCCGTGGCCGAGGACCCGCGGGAAGCACTGGATCTGGATGCGACCAATGGGCAGATCGAACCCCAAGCGCCGCGCATGACCCATCAGCCAGTCGCGCAGTGACGACCCGTCGCCGGGGCCGTGGTCCCGATCGTAGAAGGCGAAAAGGTTGAACCGGTTGCGGGAGAACCAGCGGCAGCGCTGGACGATCTCGTCCAACCGATCGAGGTCCACCAGAACGCTGAAGACCCGGTAGACGAAGCGGTACTGGACCGGGAAGAAACGCCGGTGCATGACCTGGCCGAACACGAGCTGGCCGGGAGCGCTCACCGGGGGGCCATTCCGGGAATCATGGAGGATGTCGGTGCGGGGTCGGGCTCGGCGTGCTCGGACTCGGCCCGAGTGCCCGCCCAAGGCACCGACACTCCGAGCGAGGCCGCCACCTCCACCGCCGAGCGCAGCCCGTCCTCATGGAACCCGTAGCCCAGGTAGGCCCCGGCGAACCAGAGCCGGTCGCGACCCTGGATCTCGCCGATGCGTCCTTGGGCGGCGATGGCGCGGGCGTCGAACACCGGGTGATCGTAGTCGATCTCCGCGAGCACGGTCTCTGGCCGCGGCGGTTGGACAGGGTTCAGGCTCACGAAGATGTCCCGCTCCGTAGGCAGATCCTGGAGGCTGTTCATCCAATAGGTCACAGTCACAGGGCCCGCCGCGTCCTCGCCCGGTCCGCGCAGGTAGTTCCAGGATGACCAGACGCGCCGGCGACTCGGCATCAGGGCCGGGTCCGAGTGGAGATACACTCGGTTCTTCTGGTAACGGAAGGCGCCCAGCAGCTCCTGCTCCAGGGGCGTCGGGGACTCGATCATCCTCAAGGCCTGGTCCCCGTGGCAGGCCAGCACCAGGGCATCGAACCGCAGCCGCTCATCTCCCTCGACCTCAACCTCGACGCCTTGACCCAGTCGCCGCACGCGCCGCACCGGAGTCCCGGTGCGCACCTCGCCTGCCATGCGGGCCAGCAGGCAGTCGACGTAGACACGGCTTCCACCGCGGACCGTGTGCCACTCGGGGCGATTTCGAAGATCCAGCAGGCCGTGATTTTCAAAGAATCGGGCGAAGGTGAGGAAGGGGAAGGCCCGCATCTGCTCGGTGGGGCAGGACCAGATGGCGGCGGCCATGGGAAGCAGATAGTGGTCGGCGAGGCGTTGTGAATAGCGCCCCCGCTCCAGGAACTCACCGAGCGTCAAGGCGCTCCCCTCTCCTCGGGCAAGAAACGCCTTGGCCGCGGCATTGAAGCGCAGGATGTCCGCCAGCATGCGCAGGAAGGCCGGATTGAACAGATTGGAGCGTTGACCAAAGAGGCCGTTAAGATCGGATCCCGCATACTCCAGCCGATGGCCGTCCAGGCTTGCCGAGAAGGACATGGTGGTCGGGTACGTGGCCACACCGAGCTCCTCGAACAGTGCCGTGAGAAGCGGGTAGTTACGGTGGTTGAGCACCATAAAACCCGTATCCACCGGGAAGGCCCCGCGAGGATCCTCGACCATCAGGGTGTTGGTGTGGCCGCCGAGGTAGCCATTGGCCTCCAGCAGGGTCACCCGATAGCGGCGATCCAGGAGCCAGGCGGCCGCCAGCCCCCCGATCCCGCCACCCACGACGCCGATGCTCGTTACCCCCATCTGACCCCCCGAAAAGACCGGAAGAATGACCACCCCGGATGCGGCTTCCGGGAGAATTGTCCAACTTCCGACCAATATTAGAACCTGACCGCCCTTGTACAAGGGGCGCTATCGGCGGATTGGCGATTGGGACGCTGGGCCGGCAGGAGTCTCGGTCTTCACTGCACACCCTCACCGGTACTGGCGCAGATACCACCATTCGAAGCCACGCTTCATCCAGTGGAAGGCGCGCATGGCGGGAAGAACCAGGTTGCGGCGCTCGGTGCGGGCCACCAGCATGCCGCGGTCGTTGGAGTCGACGATACAGATCAGCTCGACCTTGAAGGTCTCAGTGGGCTCACGCCCCATAAGCTCGGCGGTGAGGTTCCGAGCGGCGGCCCGTGCCTGCAGATCCGCCATGTGTGCCTGCTTGGGCATCCAGTCGGGACCGGGGAAGCTTCCCGAGTCGCCCGCGACATAGACGCGCTCGAATCCGGGCACCCGGCACTGGGCGTCCGCTTGAAGCAAGCCCCCAGGTGAGCGCGGCAGCTCGGTATTGTCGAGCCAGGCATTGCCCGTCATCCCGGGCATGAACAGGATCAGGTCCGCGTCGAAGTCCCCGCCCTCGGTCATGACCTGGGTCGCGGAGAATCCCTTGAGCTTGTGGCCAAGGTGCGTCTCAATCCCGCGCCGCTTCATCTCCTTGAGCAACCCATCCACCGCCTTGGGTCCGAGCCGGTTGCCTGGTTTCTCGGCCGGCGTGAAAAAGTGCATCTTGAAGCGCTGCCGCCGCCCCTCCTTGCGCAGCTGGCTATCCATTCCGAACAGAAATTCAAAGATGGGTCCACCGCGCATGGAGCTCGGCTCGTTCGGATTGCCGGAAAATCCCATGGCGATGCTGCCCCCGTCCATGGCCTTGACCCGGTCGCGGATGGACTCTGCTGCGGCGATGCCCTCGCACGGGGTGATGGCATTCTCGATTCCCGGGAGCTTTTTGATGAAGTGACCGCCGCTGGCGATGATGAGCCCGTCGTTGTCGATGGCCCGGGCACTGGTCTCCAGGGTGCGCCCCCCGTTCGACAGCCCCGTCGCCTCGGCAGCCACGTGGTTGACGCCCATTCGCTTGAAGAATTTCTTGAGACTGATGCGCAGGTCGTCGCCGGTGCGCAGACCGCTAGGAACCCAGATTAGGCCCGGGTAGTAGACGAACTCCGGTCTGGGACTCACCACCGTGAGCTCGGCCCGCAAGCCAGTCTCACGAAGGGTGGTGACCGCGGTCAGGGCACCGAATCCGGAGCCAATAATGGTGATCTGCTGCATGGGTCTAAAGACTCCGTTGAGACGACTCTGGTCTGTCGCTGATTGACGCACATTCTAGCGTTAGCAGACCGGTCGTTCCCTACGTTCGCGGAGTCTCTTCCTGGTGTTGCGGCGCGATGCAGCCGGTCGAGCGCTAGAAGCCGGTCTACCCGGGCGACGACGCCCGATCGGGCCCGCTCCGGCGCCTCGGGCTGGACGCCCGTCAGCAGAGGCTCCAAGCCGAGCCAGACATTGTCCAGGATCAGTGGTTGAGCCGCAGCGGTGGGGTGGAGGCCGTCCTCCTGCATCAGGCCGCGATCCTCGGCCACGCCCGCCAACAGGACGGGCACCAGCGGCACCCCCTCGGCTCGGGCGACCTCCCGGAAAACGGCTTGAAAGCCCACCGTGTAAGCCGCACCGTAGTTTGGCGGCAGACGCACCCCGGCCAGCACGACCCGGCTTCCGGACTCCTGAGCGAGCCGGATCATTCCGCCGAGGTTTTGGCGGATCGTATCGAAGGAGAAACCGCGCAGCCCGTCATTGGCACCCAGGGCGATGACCAGGATCTGCGGCCGGTGCTCGGAGAGCAGGGCCGGCAACCGGGTCAGACCTCCCGCGGTAGTTTCCCCCGAGATGCTCGCGTTGACCACATCGTAGCGCATGCCGCGATCCCGTAATCGCTCCTGGAGCAGGCTGACCCAACCGTCTTCGCTTGCGATCCCATAGGCCGCGCTGAGGCTGTCGCCCAGCACCAAGAGCCTGGGAACCGGGGGTGCTGGAGACTGCTCCGGCTCGGCCACGACCGGCACCGGCGCCGCGGCCAGGAACAACGACAGCATGGCAAACAAAGGCAGAGGCAACATGTCGGAACCACCTGTCCAGTCAGTCAGCAGGGCCCAAGGTCTGGCCAAGCATGTTAACGGCCCGAGCGGCAACCTGACCATCCTGGAGGGTCTCGACCTGGAGGTGAGCGCGGGCGAGGCGGTGGCCGTGCTTGGGGCCTCCGGCAGCGGCAAGTCGACCCTGCTCGGACTGCTCGCCGGGCTGGATGATCCCAGCGCGGGTGACCTCTGGCTATGCGGCCAGCGACTCAACGACTTGGACGAGGACGGCCGCGCGGAGTTACGGGCCGGCCGTGTGGGCTTCGTCTTCCAAAGCTTCCAGCTCCTTCCCACGCTGACCGCCCGGGAAAATGTCCTGCTTCCGCTTGAGCTCAGCGGCAGCCGGGACGCCCAGAGCCGAGCCGATCAGGCCCTCGAGCGGGTCGGCCTGACCTCCCGCGCCGGGCACTACCCCCGTCAGCTCTCGGGCGGTGAGCAGCAACGGGTCGCCATCGCCCGCGCCTACGCTCCTAGGCCCCAGGTCCTGTTCGCCGACGAGCCCACGGGCAACCTGGACCAGGCGACCGGCGAGCACATCATCGACCTGCTGCTCGACCTGCGGGCAGAGGCCGGTGCCGCCCTTGTCTTGGTAACCCATGATGCTCGCCTGGCGGAGCGCTGCGACCGCCGTCTGCGCATGGACGGCGGTGCCCTGGAGTCCATGGCATGAGTCCCTGGCGCATCGCGCTTCGCCTGCTGCGCCAGGATTGGCGAAGCGGCGAGCTCGCCCTATTGGGATCGGCCCTGGTGCTGACCGTGGCGGCAATCACCGCGGTCGGCTTCTTCACCGACCGAATCGAGTCCGCCATGGCCCGCCAAGGGGGCGAGTTGATCGCCGCCGACCTGGCGGTGGACGGCTCTTCCGCACCCCCGGAGAGCTATCGGGAACAGGCGGCGGCCTCGGGGCTGGCGAGCGCCCGTATCCTGGAGTTTCCCAGCGTCGTAATGGGCGAGCGGGGCCCCCAGCTGGTCCAGGTCAAGGCGGTGGATGGGGCCTACCCGCTGCGCGGACGGTTGCGGGTGCGCGACGGACTCGAAGGACCCGAGCGGACGACGCAGGCGGGGCCACCCGAGGGCGAGGTCTGGGTGGAGTCGCGCCTGCTGCGGCTCCTGGACGCCGCCGTCGGAGACACTGTGGGCCTGGGTGAGACGCGCCTTCGCATCGGGGCCGTGCTGAGCTTCGAGCCCGACCGGGGCGCCAACCTGTTCCAGCTTGCCCCGCGGGTGCTCATGAGCCAGGCGGACGTTCCGGCCACCGGACTGGTGTCAGAGGCCAGCCGGGTCAACCATCGCCTGCTGCTCGCCGGTCAGAGCGGCGCCGTGGACGCCTTCTCCGCCTGGATCAAACCGCGACTCCCCCCTAACCTGGAGCTGATCGACGGCAGAAACGCCAGGCCCGAGTTCGAGTCCGCGGTGGATCGGGCCTCCCGCTTCCTGCATCTCGCATCCCTGGTCACCCTGCTGGTCGCGGGCAGTACCATCGCGCTCGCGACACGCCGTTTGGTGGAGCGCCAGATCGATGCCGTGGCCGTGATGCGCGTCCTTGGCGCACCGCGCCGTTTGCTGGCCCGGGTCTTCCTGCTGCGGCTGGTCCTGTTCGGACTCGCCGCGAGCCTGGTCGGCTGCCTGGTGGGCTGGGCGGGCCAGTTCGCCCTCGTGGCGGCACTCGCGGACTGGTTTGGGGGTGAGCTCCCGCCCGCCTCCCTCCTGCCCATTGGCGTTGGAATCGCCACCGGGCTCGTCGCCCTGCTCGGTTTCTCCCTGCCGCCCCTGCTCCAACTATCCCGGGTCCCCCCGCTGCGGGCACTGCGCCGGGACCTTGGCCCGCCCCGCGCCTCCGCGGCCCTAGCGGTGCTGTGCGCTGGAGGGGCCCTCGCCCTCCTGGTCTTCTGGCAGGCGGGGGATCCGGAGCTGGCATGGAAGCTCCTGGCTGGGGTGGTGGGTGCGCTGGCAGCCCTGGTCATGTCGGTCCTGGTGCTGGTTCGCGCGGCGGGCAGGCTCGCCGGACGCAGCCGCGGGGTGTGGCGGCTGGGGCTCGCGGGGCTCACCCGCCGGCCCACCGGGGCCGTGTTGCAGATCGCGGGCTTCGGTCTCGGCATTCTGGCCCTGTTGCTGCTCTCAGTGGTGCGGGTCGACCTGTTGCGCACCTGGCGCGAGAGTCTGCCGGAGGGGACCCCCAACCACTTTCTGATCAACATCCAGCCCCAGGAGGTCGAGCCCATGCGGGCCTTCCTGGCAGGCCACGGACTGCGGGAGGCCGCGCTTTACCCCATGATCCGAGGCCGGCTCACCCATATCGGCGAGCACGAGGTGCGGCCATCCGATTACGCCAACCCGCGCGCCGAGCGTCTCGCGACTAGGGAGTTCAACCTGAGCTTCGCGGACACACCCCAGTCGGACAATTCTATTGTGGCCGGCCAGTGGTGGTCCCCTGATAGCACAGCGCCCCAGTTCTCGGTGGAACAGGGGCTGGCCGAGACCCTGGGGATCAGGCTCGGCGACCGCCTCACCTTCTGGGTCTCGGGCCACGCGGTCAGCGCACCGGTCACCAGCCTGCGGCACGTTCAATGGGACAGCTTCAACGTCAACTTCTTCGTAGTCGCCCCGCCAGCGCTGCTGGGCAAGGAACCCGCCACCTATATCAGCAGCTTCCATCTCCCACCTGAGCGGGAGGCCGTGATACCCGCTCTGGTCCAGGCATTCCCGAGCGTGACGCTGCTCGACATCGGGGCACTGCTCAAACAGGTCCGTCAGGTGGTGGACCGGGGGGTGCTGGCGGTGGAATACGTCTTCCTGTTCACCCTGGCCGCCGGGGTGCTGGTGATGGTCGCGGGCATCCAGGCCAGCCTGGCGGAGCGGCGGGGCGATCACGCCATCCTACGCACCCTGGGGACGGGCCGCCGGGCCCTGCTCGGCAGCCTGGCGGTCGAGTTCACCGCGACGGGGCTGCTTGCGGGACTGCTCGCCTCCATCTTCGCCGAGCTGACGGGCTGGCTCCTGGCGGACCAGCTATTCGGGCTCGCCTTCCGATTCAACCCGGTGCTGTGGGTGGCGGGCGTGCTCGGGTCCGGTCTGTTGATCGGTCTCGTCGGAACGCTGGCCACCTATCCGCTGCTAGTTCGCCCACCCTTGCAGACCTTGAGGCAGGCGGGGTGATCCAAGGTGCGCCTTTCCGGCCCAGCCACCCGGCCTTCGTAACCCGTCCGGCTCGTGTATGATCCGGCGTCCGTGCCCAGCCCTCCGTCCAGTCGAGATGAGTCAGTCCAGCGGTCACGACGACCAGCCAGCCCCAATCAGTCCAGCGTCCACGTCCTCGGTGTTGCGCTGGAGCCAGGCAGACCGGGATGGCACCGCCTCCCTGCTGGCCCGATTCGGGATCCAGGTACGGGAGCTCCCCTCCGACTCGCGGATCCCTGGCAGCTATTGGGGAGAACCTGAGGCGGGGCTCGTCGCCAATCGGCTAAATTTGCGGCCGGATACGCCCCTGCATTCTGCGCTCCACGAGGCCTGCCACTACGTCTGCATGGACCCGACCCGACGGGCTTCCCTGGATACGGATGCGGGGGGTGACTACGCGGAGGAGGATGCGGTCTGTTACCTGCAGATATTGTTAGCGGATGAGATTCGGGGACTCGGCCGGGAACGGATGACGGCCGATATGGATGCATGGGGCTACACGTTCAGGCTCGGGTCGGCGTGCGCCTGGTTCGAGCAGGATGCACAGGACGCCCGGGCCTGGCTTCTCCGACGTGAGATCATCGACTGGACGGGGCGGCCGACTTGGTCCGTGCAGGGTAACTGACGCGTTCACCAGTTCCAGACGCCGGGGTCGATTGAGCAGGGCGGCCCCGTCCTGCCGCAGCGCCCAGTCTTCACCAACGCAGGAACGGCTCGGTCCTATACTCTGTGTCTGCCAACGAGCATCGCACCCGATCCCTCAGGAGTCCGCCATGTCCCAGCTGCGCCGATTGATCGCTTCCTCCGTCCTTCTCGCACTTCCCGCACTGACGCTCGCCCAGTCCGCCGAGACACCTGAGGTTCCTGCAGCCCCCGCGCCCAATGTTAACCCCGGGTACGGATACCCCCCGCCCTACCCATTCCCCCCGCCTGGGATGATGCCACCCGGGCTCGCCCCCTGGGATCAAGGCCCTTGGGGTGGCCCACCGCGGGGGCAGGGCGGCTACCCGGGCTGGCGGGAACCGGAAGCGGGCGGCCAGGCGTCGCCTGAATCCGGGGCTTTCGGTCCGTCGCGCACGCCAGGTGCGTTCCCCATGGTGACGCGCGGTCAGCTACGGATCACTCGCGAGGTCACGGACGACGCCTATGTGGTCCGTATCGCGGTCGGCGACGGCAAGACCGGTGAGGTACAGGTGACCCCCATGGGCCGGTCGCTTGCCATCTCGCTCACGGCGCAGGCCGAGGCCGTTCAAGAGGATACTTTCGGCGACGGGCGCGGTTATCAGCGCAGCTTCAGCTTCTCCCACGGTTCGACGAGCCGTCGTATTGGGCTCCCTCCAGACGCGGACCTGGCACAGATGACCCGACAGGAGTCCGACGGTACCATCGTACTGCGCATTCCGCGCTCATCCCTCGGCGGGACGCTCCCCATGAACCCGGGCCCCGCGGAGCCGCCGACCGCCCCGGCTCCACCAACCACGGGCCAATAATTGGCAGGTGCCAACGGTCACGCGCTACCTAAGTGAAGATAAGTTGCTGGCGCCAGGATCGTTTCCCTCACCCCAGCCCTCTCCCCGAGGGGGGGCGATGTGAGGTGGAAGGCGCGGCCTTCACTGCAACATCTGACCCGAGGACCCCGATCCATGCCTTTTGAATCCCCTCAGGATGCCGAGGACGCCTTCTACGACGCGCTGGAGACTGGCGATGCCGGCGCCATGACCCAGGTCTGGGAGAGGTCCGGCGACATCGCCTGCCTTCTCCCCATGAGCCCGCTGATCATAGGCCCCGAGGTAGTGGAGATGTGGCGATCAATGTTCGAGCAGGGCGCAGCCTTCGACATCCAGGTGCGGCATCTTCGCTGGATCGAGACCGGTGATATGGCCCTGCACCTAATCGAGGAACGCATTGGCGCTCCCGAAGGGGGGTCCGGTGGAGGCGCGGAGCACTCGCAGGCCGTCTACGGAAGTAACCTGTTCCGCCGCGGGGATGACGGCTGGCGCCTGGTGGCGCACCAGAACTCCCCAACTCCGCCGCCCCCGGGCGCCATGGGGACCTCTCCGTTCGACGGCTAAGCACGCCCGAACCGGAAAAACCGTCATCCGATGACCGTGCCACCGCGGGTCCTGCTCAAGGCGCTGGGCTGCCGGGTGAACGAGGCGGAACTGGAGGAATGGGCCCGGGACTTTCGCCGGCTCGGCTTCGATGTTTGCGGCGATCGTTCCAATGCGGGCCCGCCGGTGGATCTGGTGGTGATCAACACCTGTGCCGTCACAGCGGAGGCGGCACGCAAGTCCCGCCAGCTCCTGCGCCGCGCCCGCCTGACCAACCCCGAGGCGCGCCTGGTGGTCACCGGCTGTCTAGCGGCCTTGGAGCCCGAGGACCTGGCCCGGGAGGCGGGACTCGACCTGCTTGTGACCAACCGGGACAAGGACCGGCTCGTCGAGATCGCATCCGAGACCCTGTCCCTCCCGGTGATGCCGGAACTGGCCACCCGTGACGCCGCCGGCGCCCTCTTCGCCCGCGGCCGCCAGCGGGCCTTCGTCAAGGTGCAGGACGGCTGCCGCCACGCCTGCACCTTCTGCGTGACCACCCGGGCCCGAGGCGCGGAACGCAGCCGACCCCCGGACCAAATTTTGACGCTGGTGAATCGCCTTGCCGACTCGGGCGTCCGGGAGGTGGTGCTTTGCGGCGTGCACCTGGGCGGCTACGGCAGCGACCTCGGTATCGACCTGGGCCACCTCATCCGCACCCTGCTCGAGCGAACGACCATGCCCCGCATCCGCCTGGGCTCTTTGGAGCCCTGGGACCTACCCCGGGGCTTCTGGGAACTGTTCTCCGACCCTCGCCTAATGCCCCACCTACATCTACCGATGCAGAGCGGATCGGACGCGGTGCTGCAACGCATGGCGCGACGCTGCAAGAGCGCCCAATTTGCGCGTCTGGTGGAGCAGGGGCGGACGGCTGTTCCCAGGCTCAACATCACGACCGATATCATCGTCGGCTTCCCCGGCGAGACCGATTCCGAGTGGTCGGAGACATTATCATTCGTCGAGGCCATGGACTTTGGCCAGATCCACGCCTTTGCCTATTCGCCACGGACCGGCACCCGGGCTACGACCCTTCCCGGGCAGGTGGCCGCCGTCACCACACGGCGGCGCGGTCGAGAGCTTCAAACAATTGAAAGGCGACTCAGACGGCGTGTTTTAGAGGCCCAAACTGGCGCCCGTGCGGCGGTTCTGCGTGAAGCGGGAACCCAGTCGACGGGTCCCGAAGAGCTGTTCGGCTACACGCCCAACTATCTGCCTGTGCTCGTGGATCCCTGTCCGGACCCTCCGGCAGTCGGCGAGGTCATGGAAGTAAGCCTCGTGGGGACCTGCGCGGACGGGGAACACCTGCGTGGACGGCTGGCTCGCGCGGAGGCGCGGCCCCTTAACGCAGAGTCGCCATTGCGCCTTGTTCCGAATGAGGGCAAGCCGCAACTCAATGAGGGGTGCTCTCGACGCAGGGGGACCGCTCCTCCGCGCTGAAACTTAATCACCAACCAGCAATCGGGATATTTGCACCGTTGGTTCAGGAAATTCCTGCCCGGGTCGCGGCCCGGCCATGGACGATTTATGATCCCCGAGTCCGTGTAAAGCCGGAATAACGGCGGTTAGCAGCGTCAGGATCGCTCTGGCCAAAGCCGCTATCGGCTCGGCGGGCGTACGCTGCCGCTCAGTGGCTCGCGAACAGCGATATCTTGGATCAGTGGAAATCGCAGACCGACGCCCTTGACCGCAGCTTTTTTCTCAGGCGCCGCTCGGTCGACCGGACTTCGATTGCTATCTTGACGAGAGCCAGGCACCAGGGCGCGTGAGCTGAATTGATCCAGGACAACGAGCGCGACCTTCATCCTCCAAGATGCTGCTTTTCTTCGTCAATTTATTGACCTATCATCGGGTTCAAGATAAACCGCTATTTGGCGACGTACTACCAAGGCGCACAGCTAAAGCCGAGCTCCATGCCGACCGTCATTGTCATCGACGACCAATCCGTCAGTCTCATGATTCTATCGGAGCTGGTGCGATCCATCGCTGACGACATTCAGGTCGAGGCCTTTGGCGATCCAGTGGCAGCGCTCGATTGGATCCGGTCACACGACGCCGACCTGGTCCTAACCGACTACAAGATGCCACACATGGACGGCGTCGAGTTCACCCGTTGGCTGCGCCAGATCCCGAGTTGCGCCGATATACCCTTGGTCGTCGTCACCTGCTTCAACGACAAGGCGGTCCGTTACCGAGCCCTTGAAGCGGGGGCCACCGACTTCCTGTCCAAGCCGATCGACCACTTCGAATGTCGCGCCCGCTGTACCAACCTGCTCAAATTGCGCGAGCAGCAGGTCATGGTTCGGGACCGCGCCAGTTGGCTCGAAGAAGAGGTTCGGAAGACAACCAAGACGTTGCAGTTACGAGAGGAGGAGACCCTGTTCCGTCTCGCCCGGGCCGGCGAGTACCGCGACGAGGACACAGGAAATCATATTCTGCGCGTGGCGCGTTATGCCCGGTTGATTGCGGACACCCTGGGTTTGGAGCGGCAGCGTGCGGAGATCCTCGAACACGCCGCGCCGATGCATGATATCGGTAAGATCGGGATACCCGACCGCATCCTCCTGAAGCCGGATCGTCTCACGCGCGAAGAGTGGGAGATCATGAAGACGCACTCGCGCATCGGCTATGAGATCCTCCACGACAGCCCGTCGCAGTTCCTGCGCATGGGAGCGACCATTGCCTACGCCCATCACGAGCGTTATGACGGATCGGGGTACCCCCTGGGGCTGACCGGGGAAGAGATCCCGGTCGAGGCACGCATCACCACCGTGGCGGATGTCTTCGACGCCCTGTGCGCGCCACGCCCCTACAAACGGGCCTGGGCGCAGGACGCGGCCGTCGACTATCTTTACCGGGAGCGTGGGCGCCAATTGGACGGGGCCTGCGTTGAGGCCTTCCTCGCGAATCGGCCCCGTGTCGAAGAAATCGCCCGGGAATTTGCTGACGCGATCATTGCCCCGGAGCCCGTACGCCATGGTCGGTCAACCACCTAGCCCCCCCCCGCCCCGCACGCGTCAGGTCCTCGCAGGTAAACGGGCACTGGTCGTACAGGGAGACATTCGGGAACGCCAACACTTGGTTGAATGCCTTTCTGGCTGGGGGATCGCCGTCGAGGTCACCGCTAACCCGTTTCACAGTGTAGCCTTGCTGTGGCAGGCATTGGAGGCGTCGCGCCCCTTTCAACTCACCTTGTTCGGTACCGCCGGGCATAGCGTCCTCAGTGAACAGTTTTCGGCTTTGGTTCGCAGCGAGCCTCGCCTCGCTGAAATGCCGATGCTGCACATCGGCGGGAGCGTGGGGGCCGCTCAGAAGGTAGCCATGAGGAAGGCCGGCTTTTTCGACACGATTGCCTTCCCTTGGGACAAGACCTGGTTGTACGACACCCTGCATCGCGCCTGCGGGGTCGAGGCCACGGGGGCTGGAGTGGCTCGCCTCATGGACCGACACGCCGTCGCGGGGGCCTCCATGCCGCGGCTGGAGATCCTGCTGGCCGAGCCGGATCCAGAGCAGCGCCGCATCGTGCGCTCTGCCTTAGAGCGCGGAGGTCACCAGCTGTTTGAGGTCCACACCGGAGAGCAGGCGCTTGAGGCGCTGGCGAAACACAGCTTCGACTTGGTCATCATCGCCCTAGACCTCCCCGGTATTGGCACATCGGATGCCCTCAAACTTTACCGGTTTTCCGTCTTGCGGCACGACTGGCCCGCGTTCATCGGCCTTGCGCGCGAGCCCAGCATGACTCAAATCCGAGACTATGCCGCCTTCGGCGTCACTGTGATCCCGAGCCCCACCCAATCTCCGGACCTGCTCCGGGCCATCGCAGAGGTCATGCGCGACGGTGGTGATTCGAATAACGTGTATTCTGCTGGTGTAGCATCTGCGGCCAAAGAGTCGTCGACCCTGATCTGTCTGGACGAGCGTGTGTTACACGAGATCGAGCGACTTGGCTCGCACCCGAACTTTCTATATGAGCTGATCCAGGAGTTTCTGACCAAGGTCGGGACTCGCCTCGAAGGTCTACTCGAGACTCGCGGGACAGTCCATTGCTACCTGCGGCTGCGCGAGTTCGGACACATGCTACAAGACAACGCCGGAAGCGTCGGCGCCCTGCAGCTCTACCATCTAGGACTCGTCGCATCCCAATATCCTGAAGCGTTATTCGACCAGGACGAGGGACAACTGCTGACCCGCATCGAGTCTGCCTATCGACAAACCCGCGACGCGTTTTGGCATTACCTGGAAAGTCACAGGCGATCGGATGTCCCGGGCGGGGTTGGCCACTAAGCAAGCGTGGACTCTCTAGAAAAGCGACTCGCCGGAGCGGGCATACAAGCGCCCGGCTCCCCAGAGTCGGTTAGGTTCGAGGCCGACATAGCCCGCTTTCTCGGCCGCGAGTATGTGCAAATCGCGACCAACCCGCCGCCTAAGCGGGTCGTTGCCGACCAGGGGCCTATGTGGTGCGAGACGGACGCGCTCATGGAGCGCCACTACGACGCGGACCTTACCCTGTTCAGGGCCTTTCTGGATCGGCACTACATGGCGTATTCCATGGCCTACTACGGTGAAGAGCCCAACGCGATACGCGCCTCGTCCGCCTCGCTCGAACAGGCGCAGCGGGCCAAGCTTGCGTTGGTCTGCGAGCGCGCGGGGGTGCGGGGGAACGAGCGAATATTGAGTATTGGTTGCGGTTTTGGGCCCCTGGAGACCTTCCTCGCCGAAACTTATCCGGGGGTCTCAATTACATCGATCACCCTGAGCAAAACGCAAGCGCAGTACGTTACCGCCTGCATGCGCGACTCCAACCACCCCTTAGGACGTATGGATCTACGCCTCATCCAGAAGGAATTCACTTCCATACCGCTGGAGGAATTGGGAGGCGCGACGTACGACATCGTCTTCGCCGTCGCCGTTTTTGAGCACGTTCACAATCTGCAGGCCGCAATCGCCAAAGTTGCCGCAGTTTTGCGTGCAGGAGGGAGATTGTTGGTCCACCTGCTCGTCTCTCGTTTGGCCATTCCGCGCCTGTTCGAGTGGGACCAGTCCCTGACGGCCCGTTACTTTCCCGGAGGCCACGTATGGCCCTTCGAAACCATCACTCAACAGACCGCGCCCCTCGATCTGAAGGCGAGTTGGTTTATTAATGGCCTCAATTATTGGCGCACTTTGGAGGAATGGCACCAGGCATTCTGGCGCAATCTGCCCCACCTCTACCCAGAGATCCTCGACACCGAGGGCGTGCGGCACTGGAACCAATACTTCTCCCTGTGCAAGGCATGTTTTACGCCAGACGACGGGCGAATTGTAGGCAACGGCCACTTCCTGCTTGGCAAGTCAGGTTGAGATCCCGCCTAGACTCTCGGTCAACGGCTTACGCAGAGGCGCTTGGCTTAAGTGCGCGAGACGCCATCGGCCTGGCCAGTCATTGCAGTCGCTACATAATTCCGTGGAATTCAGGATACGCGCCGCAGGGCAAGAACGGCATTAAGCCCGCCAAAGGCGAAGGAGTTGGACAAGGCGGCATCTACCCTGCGGGCGGCGGCCCGGTTTGGGACATAGTTGAGATCGCAGTCCTCCCCGGGTTCTGTAAAGTTGAGAGTCGGCGGAATCATCCCATCGCGGATTGCCAGGATTGTGGCAATGAGTTCAAAGGCGCCGCTAGCACCCAGGGCGTGGCCGTGGGCCGCCTTGGTTGAGGAAACAGCCAGACGGTCGGCATCGCGACCGAAGACTTGGCGGATCGCCCGTGTCTCATTGAGGTCATTGGCCAAGGTCCCGGTCCCGTGGGCGTTGACATAGTCAATCCCTCCTGGGTTCAGACCGGCATCGGCCAGGGCGGCACGCATCGCTACAGCGGCACCATTCAAAGACGGATCCGTAATGTGCCCTGCGTCGGATGACAGACCAAATCCGGCGAGTTCCGCGTAAACCTTGGCATCTCGGGCCCGGGCATGGGACTCGGACTCAAGCACCACGAGCCCCGCGCCCTCCCCTAATACGAAGCCATTTCGGTCACGGGAGAACGGACGGCATTGCTCCGGGGACAGAACCCGCAGGGCTTCCCACGCCTTGAGCAAACCATAGGTGAAGGGGGCGTCGGTCCCGCCCGTCAGGGCCACATCCGTGCACCCGCTGCGGATGAGCAGAACCGCCTGCGCCAGGGCATGAGCGGCCGAGGCGCAAGCGCTTGTGACGCTGAAGGCCGGCCCATGGGTACCCACGTCGGTGCTGACCTGACTTGCCGCCGCGCTCGGCATGCCGCGCGGGATGGTTAAGGGATGCACCCGTTCCCGCCCCTCGCGATAAAGACGAACATAGGTCTGCTCGTCGGTCTCCTTGCCACCGCAGCCAGTCCCGAGGACCACGGCGGCAGAGCGGATGGCTTCGTCGCCCAGATCAGCGTCGGCGACGGCCTGACGCCCGGCCAAGATAGCAAACTGGCTGTAACGGTCGAGCAGCAGGATCTGGTCAGCGGCAAACCAATCACCCGGCTCATAGTTGGGGACCTGGGCCCCAACCGCCACTTTGGATGTTAATTGCCCGGCGGGCCAAACTAGGGGTTTCACCCCACTCGCGCCGGAGACGAGACCCGACCAGAAGGGCCCGACCCCTAGGCCGAGGGCGCTGACGCACCCAAGCCCCGTGATGAAGATGCGCACGATTAGCGCTTGGCGGCGGTCAAACGACTCAATGCGTCGACAAGGTCCTGCACGGTCTGCAGAGATTCGATGTCTGAGTTGGGAATTTCGACTCCAAACGTTTCCTCAAATTCATAGGCCAACGTGATGGCATCCAGAGAACTGACTCCCAGACTCGTCAATTCCAGACCAGGCTCAATTTTCGTGGAGTCAAGCCCTTTGTGTCGGGCGATCTGATTGATGACGACTTGTTCTATGTTTGGGGTCATGATGTGTAGGGGCATATCCCTATCAAAGGATTGTTTGGCTCGTTACCTAGCCAGTTCCATGCGGGGCACGATACAGCGATGGGGCGCTTCGAGAAGACGTATCCTAGGGGGAAATTCCCCATGTATGCGTACCTGATCACACGCTCGGCTGAAAATCTGGGGAAAATGCGAGGATGCGTACTCCAAAGGAAATCCTAAACGCCGTCAGAATCGGGGGGTTTGGCTCTGTGTCCGGACGCCAGGATGGCCGTTCTGATAGCGAGCTTGAGCAGGCCCTAATCAGGGTCGGTTTCCCGGTGCTTTTTCTCCTTTACTACGCGTTCGTCCCCCCTCAGAACCAGACTGATCACGCCCTCTGGGATCTCGGATATTGGCTCGCCGTCGGTTTCCTGGCATTTGCCCTTGCGCTCGTGGCGACGATCATGATCTGGCCGCGGCCGTCCTGGACTCGCAAGATTGTCGGAAACCTCGGCGACTTGGGCATTCTGACGGTTTGGCTCGCGATAGGAGGCGAGGCGGCAGCACCCTGGTGGTGGGCCTACCTCTGGGTGACGTTTGGCAATGGTTTCCGCTACGGGTTGCGCTTCCTGCACGTCTCCGCCGCCCTGTCGCTCATCGGATTCGGGATCGTGAGCATAGCCAACCCTTTCTGGAGGCACCACATGGGGCTGACGGGTGGGCTGCTCGTCTCCCTCGTGATCCTACCAGCGTACGCCGCCATCCTATTGAGACGTCTGAACGCGGAGACCCAGCGCGCCGAGGCCGCCAGTCGAGCCAAGGGCGACTTCCTGGCCACCATGAGCCACGAGATCCGCACGCCGCTCAACGGAATCATCGGTTTGAGCGATTTGCTCAGCTCCTGCCACCTAGGCACGAGGGAACGGGAGTATGCCGATGCCATCCACTCCTCGGGGCGCAGTCTACTGGAGTTGATCGAGGGTGTCTTGGACCTCTCCAAGATCGAGGCTGGCAAAATTACCATCCAAGAGGTTCCGTTCGACCTCCATGTCCTCTTAGGGACCGTACTGCAGATGTTTGGCCCTCAGGCGGAGACCAAAGGGTTGCGCCTGTTGAGCCAAATCAGCCCGGAGACTCCCTACGCGTTGGTTGGGGACCCGGGTCATTTGCGCCAAGTCTTGATCAACCTCGTCGGCAACGCAGTCAAGTTTACCGAGGCCGGCTCGGTGACACTCCGCTGCCATCCGCTCCGGGATACATCCGGACGGGTCCTGATCCGATTCCAGGTCGTGGATACCGGCATCGGCATCCCTCTGGAGGTTCAACCCCGGATTTTCGACAAGTTCACCCAAGCGGATCAGGGCCCCACTCGGCGGTTTGGCGGCAGCGGACTCGGCACCACAATTGCCAAAAATCTGGTCGACTTGATGGGCGGGCGCATCGGCGTCGACAGTACCCCCGGGGTCGGGACCAACTTCTGGTTCGATCTGGAGTTTACCCGGCAGGAGAGCGCCGACGGGGCGCACGATCCCCAGGGTCTCCCCGGGTGTCGGGTCCTTCGCCTGTCACCCGCAGGGAGTTCCGCCGGAGAGCTTGGGCAATGCCTGCGCGCTTGGGGGATCGTCAGCGACGTCGTGGGCAGCCTCGGCGAGGCCCTCCGCCACCTCGTGGCAGGTAACGAGCGTAGCGTCTCCTATGAGGTCTTGCTCGTCGATCGCTTCCCCCTGGACCTGGAGGCGCAAGACTTCTTAACGACTGTGGAAGAGCACCCACTACTCAGCCGCCTGACACTCATCGTCTTGCCCGCCGAGGCAGACCTGCGGGATGCGCGGTCGATCCTGCCCGGTCGGGCGAATGTCTTGTCCTTCCCTCTGGACAAGGCACACCTGTTCAACGCACTGCACGCATCCCAACAGCACGCCCAGGGCGGAACCGTGGTGAGCTTCGCCGATCACCTGGAACGGCGGGGCGGCATTCCAGTGACCGCGGGGCTGCGTGTACTGGTTGCCGAGGACAACGCAACCAATCGCCTGGTCATTGCGCATCTGCTCGAGAGGGCCGGGATACACTACACGCTGGTCGACGATGGTCAACAAGCCATCGAGGCCCTGGATGCCGAGCCCTTCGACCTCGCCATAATGGACATGCAAATGCCGGTGCTGGGGGGAATCGAGGCATTCAAGCTCTATCGATTTGCGCACGTTGGTGAAACCAAGCAGGTCCCGTTCATCCTGCTTACCGCCAATGCCACCGTCGAAGCACGCGCTGAGGCCCAGGCTGCCGGGGTCGACTACTTCTTGACCAAGCCCATCTCCTCGGCGCAGTTGCTCAAGACCATTGCCGAGGCGACGCGAGCCGCCCAGGCCGCGACGATACCCGCGACGGACGGGCGTGACGATGTGCGCAAGGAACCTGCTGAAGTCTTGCTCGACGCCACACAACTCGCAGACCTCTTCGCTTATGTCTCCACGGCGGATTTCGGGGAGCGTCTGATCAGCAACTTCGAGACGGATAGTCGCAAGCTGCTGGGAGAGTTGCGGCAGGTCATCGCCCGCGGCGATTGGTGCGCCGGGCGCGATCTCGCCCATGCGCTTAAGGGTACCGCAGCGAACCTGGGTCTCATCGCCCTCCGCGAGGAGGCCGCCCGCCTGCAGGTCAGCGGGGACGCGGATCTTCGCACATCGGGAGAACGGCGGGTCCGGGATCTATCCAATGCTCTGGACGCGGCCACCCGGGCACTACGAGCCGAAGTGGCCCGCCATAGCGTAGCCAGCGGCAGGATAGGCGGGACGTGACTGCAGTCCCCACCCCTCCGAACCCTGTGTGTCTGGGGAGAACGCCGCCGCCACGTCGGGGTTACCAGCTTCCCAGCGCCGCTCCTGGGCAGCGACCAAGTACGCCATGAGGCGCCGGTTGCGGGCGGAGAGCGACATGGCGTTGTCAACCCAGACCTCGACCACGTCGGCCATCTCCCGATACGACACTGGGCTAACCATGGCGGCCGCCCGCTCCAAAGCATTGAAGCCGGTTTCGCGGTTTCGCCGCTCGGCGACGAAGTCATGAACGGCGCGCTCGCCTTCCCCGTCTGGCACCACGAAATCGACCACCCCAAGCTCATAGAGCTCGCGGGAGGAATAGGTGCGGCTGCCGGCGATGATGCGCCGCGCGAGTCCAGGAGAGGTACGGCGCGTCAAAAGGCTGAGCGCGCCCATCCCCGGGAACATGCCGAACAGCGTCTCAGGAAAGCCGAAGGTCGCTCCCTCCTCCGCAATGAGCACCGTGCTGGCGAGCGCCGCCTCGAACCCGCCACCCAATGCCTGACCCTGAACGAGAGCGATTGTCGTGAACGGCAGGTTATAGGCCGTCACCGATCGATGCATCACGTCAATGCAACGTGTTGCATAGGCGTTCAGCGCCTCGCGATCGCCCCGTTCCATCAGGGTGAGAAAGTATCGGAGATCACCTCCGACGCAGAATACACCGGGGGTTCCGGATGTCAGAACCTGGTAGGCAAGTCGACTCGGGTCCTTCGCCTCGTGCCCTGCACGGGCGAGGTTGTTGATTGTCTGTTGAGCCCGAACGAATTCATCGAGCAGACTCGGGGTCATGCAGGGCCGCCCTTGCGGCTGCATCCGGACCCAGACCGAGCGCTCTGCGGGCTCGAAATGGACGTCCAACTCGCCAAAGCTGTTGGCCAGGAGGTTGGTGGTATTGAGGTGGTTGATGCTCACGAACGCTGCTCCTCTGTGTTAACGGTAGTACTGAAAAAGGGGCCACCGCTGCGCAGCGTCCCCGTGGAAATAGCACGAACATCGCCAGACAAATACGCGATGCCCCGGACCGAGCATCCATTACGGAATTTGTAATGGCGTTTAAGGAGGTGGGCAGTTAGCTCTGCAACCAGAACATCTTGTTGTCTTTGCCAGGGCATCGTCGGCCGCTTGGCGACAGAGCACTGCTGTAGACAATCAGTAAGGAGCCTTCCCCGTATCACGGCTCGCACCGTTGCGAGCCACACCTTGACCCAAGATGCGCTAACCGCCCACCCCCTCCGCGTTGAATGCTGTCCTGACCACTAGGATACGTGTCATCCTAGCGCAGTCTTGGAAGGAATCGCTGATTCAGATCAGAGCTTTTGCCTGCGCCAGGAAAAGTCATCGTGCTTGAAGCCAAATTCGTGACGCAGGCAACGGATTGCAGGTACTGACTGGGGCATATTGGAATGTTAATTGGGCTCGACAACACCGGACCCACGGTCGGCGCTACCGACTCGCTCATGCACATGCTGCAGGCCGAAAGCGCCGCTTCAGTGCTGGTTAGGAGTTGCGCAACGCTTACTCCACCGAAAAGCACAAGCAATTAGTAAAGTAAGCGCATTAGCGACTTCTTATTTTTTTTCTTCTAGGCCTGCGGACCTTGCGTCCATATCCGGCGTCGTTCGCCTCGCAAAAACTAACCGGCAGCGCGGCGAAGTTAACGGCCTGGGCGGTGCTTGTTGACGTCTGATTTTGCTGAGGCCGTTTCCCCGCATCATCGGCCAACTCACTGCGAAACCAGGATGTATAGTGGGCGCATGCTGTATCTGGGATGCGCTGCGTGCTGGCCGGGCACCACCCCGGTATACTTCTAGGGGTTTGCCCCGCGCCAATCCCCTCATCCATGAGCAACATCCTCGACCAACTGCGCAAGCGCCGTACCTTTGCGATCATCTCCCACCCCGACGCCGGCAAGACCACCCTCACCGAGAAACTGCTGCTGTTCGGCGGGGCCATCCAGATGGCGGGGACCGTCAAGGGGCGCAAGGCGGCACGCCACGCCACCTCCGATTGGATGGAGTTGGAGAAGCAGCGCGGCATCTCCGTGACCTCATCGGTCATGCAGTTCCCCTATGGCGACTCCATCGTCAACCTACTGGACACCCCCGGTCACGAGGACTTCTCCGAGGACACCTACCGCACCCTGACCGCCGTGGACTCGGCCCTGATGGTGATCGACGCGGCCAAGGGGGTGGAGGAGCGCACCATCAAGCTCATGGAGGTCTGCCGGCTGCGCGACACCCCCATCCTCACCTTCGTCAACAAGCTTGACCGGGAGGGTCGTGACGCCGTGGAGATCCTGGACGAGGTCGAATCGGTGCTCAAGATCCAGTGTGCCCCGGTGACCTGGCCCATCGGCATGGGCAAGCGCTTCAGGGGGGTCTATGACCTGCGCCACGACCGCACCCATCTGTTCAGCGCCCATCACGGCGGTCGTATCCAGGCGGGCGAGGTGATCGAAGGAATCGGGAATCCCCGGATGGATGAGCTGCTTGGGGATCAGGCCCAGGAGCTGCGCGACGAGATGGAGCTGGTGCGGGGGGCGAGCCACCCGCTGGACCTGGACGCCTACCGGGCGGGCCGCCAGACCCCGGTCTTCTTCGGCTCCGCCATCAACAACTTCGGGGTGCGGGAGCTGCTGGACGCCTTCGTGGACTATGCCCCGCCGCCGCGGCCCCGGGCCGCGCGGGAACGGGTCGTGGACCCCGCCGAGGAGCGCTTCACCGGCTTCGTCTTCAAGATCCAGGCGAACATGGACCCGGCCCACCGGGACCGGGTGGCCTTCCTGCGCGTCTGCTCCGGGAGCTATATAAAAGGAATGAAGATGCGCCACGTGCGCATCGGCAAGTCCATCCAGGTGGCCAACGCCATTACCTTCCAGGCGGACGAGCGCCGTGACGTCGAGGAGGCCTGGCCCGGGGACATCATTGGACTGCACAACCACGGCACCATCCAGATCGGCGACACCTTCACCGAGGGCGAGGACCTCAAGTACGAGGGGGTACCCTATTTCGCCCCTGAGCTCTTCCGCCGAATCGTTCTCAAGGACCCGCTGCGCACGAAGGCCCTGCAGAAAGGCGTGGTGCAACTCGCGGAGGAGGGGGCCACCCAGGTCTTCCGGCCACTCAAGAACAACGACATGATCCTGGGTGCCGTGGGCATCCTGCAGTTCGACGTGGCCGCCTTCAGGCTCAAGGACGAGTACGGGGTGGACGCCGTCGTGGAGCCGGTCCCGGTCCACACCGCCCGCTGGATCGGCTGCGACGACCCCAAGATGTTGGAGCGTTTCAGGGACAAGGCCTATGAGAACCTGGCCCTGGACGGGGACGAGCAACTGGTCTATCTGGCCCCTACCCGCGTCAACCTGAGCCTCACCGAGGAACGCTGGCCCGAGATCCGCTTCCAGGCGACGCGGGAGCTCTAACGCTAATCGCGCTGTGCGCGCTCAACCCCACGGGTCCGGCATGGCGTGCAGCCTTGGACCCGTCTGCGTCGAGCCCAACCTTGTCGTGATCGAAACACCATCGCCGGGGCGCGCTCTCCGGCCAGTCCGGAGAAAAGCAACATGGAAACATCAGCTGTCGAGCAGCTCATCCGCGCCGGGTTACCTGGCGCTCAGGTCCAGGTCACTGGAGATGGCAGTCACTTCGATGCCGTGGTGGTCAGCGAGGCCTTCGCGGGACTCACCCCCATCAGGAAGCAGCGCCTGGTCATGGATGCGGTCAAGGCCCAGATCGCGAGCGGGGAGTTGCACGCACTCTCCATCAAGACCTTCACACCGGAGGAGTGGGCCGGACAGAGGGCCTGATGCCGCAGCGGAGGGAGCCGGGCGGATTCCCCGCCCCTTCGATGGTGATCAAGGCACTCGCAACGCTTGTGACCACCGCGCCCGATGCCATACTTGAAGGTGGGAGTACAGGCTAATTCAGAGACGGAGGCGACACCATGTTCCTCAAACACACCACTACCGGCAAGATGGTCGAGGTCTTGAGTCTTCGCGACCTCTTCAATCCGATGCACGGAACAGTGATCGGTCGCTATCACTACGGTGAAGAGGCCCAGGATCCCGAGAGCTTCGATAAGAGCGAGTTGGCCTTCTGCTCGGATGAGCCGATGCCAAAGTGCTGGACCGATGTTCACTACCGGGATTCTGAGGCCATGCGCCACTACAAACAGGCGTCCTGAGCCCTCGAGGCCGTCAAACTGACCCCGGCGGTGGGCCCCGCCCGCCGCCGGGGTTTTTGTTCACTGCGCCAGGCAGGCAACGGGACCCTGGTCACCGGGGTGCCGTCGGCCGCGAACCCTCAGCGCACCGGCCTCCAAACCCTGCCGCTTCCATAGCCGTCGGCTGCCCTGACCGGTATGATCCGACCCGCCATGCCCGATCAGTCAACCCAATTCGGCTCAAACGACCCCATCGGGGTCTTCGACTCCGGCGTCGGCGGTCTATCCGTGTTGCGTGAGATCCGCCGGGAGCTTCCCCACGAAGACCTGCTCTACGTCGCGGATTCCGGTCATGCCCCCTACGGCGACAAGCCGATGGCGCTCATCGAGGCGCGCTCGGTGGCGATCACCGAGTTCCTGATCGGGCAAGGCGCCAAGGCGGTGGTCGTGGCCTGCAACACAGCCACCGGGGCGGCGGCGCGCGTGCTCCGCACCCGCTATCCGGTGCCCATCGTGGCGATGGAACCGGCGGTGAAGCCCGCCGTGGAGCAAACGCGCTCCGGTGTCGTCGGCGTCTTGGCCACGCGCCAGACCCTTGCCAGTCACAATTTCTCCCGACTGCTCGAACGGGTGGGCGGGACTTGCGAGGTGCTGCGCCAGCCCTGCCCGGGTCTGGTGGAGCGGGTGGAGGCGGGGGACCTCGAGGGGGACCACACGCGTGCATTGCTCGCCGGTTATCTGGCCCCCCTGCTGGGGCGGGGCGCCGATGCCATCGTGCTCGGCTGCACCCACTATCCACATCTCAGTCCCATGATCGCTGAGCTTGCTGGATCCGGCGTGGCGGTGCTGGATTCAGGCGCGGCGGTGGCGCGCCAGGTGCGCCGGCGCCTCGAGACGGCGGGACTCCTCGCGCCGGCCGGGAGGCAAGGCGCGGAGCGGTTCTGGACCAGTGGCCCATCGGAAGGGACCCACGGACTCATGAGCCGGCTGTGGCATACAGAGGTGCGGCTGGAGCGGCTGCCTGCACGGCCTGCCCCAGTCGAGGCGCCACCCGAAGACCGGCAGGTACCCGCTCTCGCGCTGCGGCTCGAGTGAAGCGATTGGCTCTCAGCCCGGGCGCGGTCGCCGACGGGGCCGGATGGGGTATTCTGCCCGGAAACCACAACGTGAGACAGGAAATCATGGGAGCACGACCGGACCCGAAGGCCGCCGCACATCCGTTGGCATTGCTGTTGGTGTTGGGTCTTGTGCTCGCGTCCCTGGGCGCCCAAGCGGCTGAACCTTGCCTCAAGCTGGTGTTCGGGCGGTACTGCCTCGGGGGGGACGTCAACCCGCTGCTGCAGATACAGCCGCCGCCGCTGGCTCGTGAGACCGAGGGCAACAGCCTGGCATTGGTTTTTTCGGAAGATGTGGATCAGATCTATGTGCTCGCCTTCGGCGGGCGCATCTACAAGGTGCTGCGCTCTTATCGGGTGGCGACACAACTGCGCTACGACGAGATGTACGCCCTGCTCCGGGAAAAATACGGCCCCGGCGAGGACCGAAGCCGTTTCCCCGACTATGCCAGCACACCAGGTCGTCGCCTGGCATCGATCCGGCGCGGTGAAGGTCGCGCGCTGCACGTCTGGAAACCCGCCGACAACTGGCACATCGAGCTCACTTGGACCCGGGAGCTGGGCCTGTCCCTGGCCTATATCGCCGATGCCATCGAGGCCGAGCGCGAGGCCCAGATCGGCCGGGGCCTTTAGGTCCTGGCCCAGCGTTGCGGAGCCGGCTGAGGCTGTTTCGGGATACGCGCACCAGCGACGCATTCAGCAGCGAACCCCATGTCCGACAGCACCGTAACCGCCCACCGCGCACGCGTCCTGGGCTATGCCGCGACCGTCTTCCTGAGCTCCGCCATCCTATTGGTGCTGGAGATCGTGGCCGGACGGCTCATCGCCCCTTACGTGGGCGTCTCGCTCTACACCTGGACCTCCATCATTGGCGTCATCCTGGCCGGCCTGTCCCTGGGCAACTGGCTGGGCGGTCTCTGGGCGGACCGCGGGGCGACGGATCGTGCCGCGGGCTTCGTGCTGGCGGCAGGCGGGGTCTACTGCATCCTGAGTCTGACCATCGCGACCTGGGCCGGCCGCCTGGTTCAGGCCGAGGAAATGACCCTGCTTGGGGCCAGCTTCGCCCTGGCGGCGGTGTTGTTCCTGATTCCGGCGCTGCTGATCGGCGTGGTGACACCGCTCCTTACCACCCTGACCCTGCGCCTTGACCCCCGCCCCGGCCACGTCGTGGGACGCATGAATGCACTGGCGGCCATCGGCAGCATCCTGGGCACCTTCGCGACCGGCTATGTTTTGGTGCAGACCTTCGGAAGCCGCGCCCTGGTGCTAGGCTGCGGCCTGGCGCTCCTGCTGCTCGCCTTTCCTTATCTGCGCGGGGTGCGTCCAGTGGCGGGCATCACCATCGGACTCGCCGCGCTGGCCTCGGGCGCGCTGATGTGGCGAGCGGGCGGTCTTGAGAGCAGCTGCCAAACGGAAAGCGCCTACTTCTGCATCCGGGTGGAGGACCTGAGCGCCGAGGCCCCGGCGGGCGAGGCACGCGGCCTGGTCCTGGATCACCTGCTCCACGGCATCAATCATATGGAGATGCCGGAGCTCCTGATCGCCCCCTATGTCCATGGTCTGGACGAGCTGGCCCATGCCCAGTTCGGCGAGCGCTACGGCAGCAGGGGCTCGACTGGTTTTTCCTGGGTGGGGGCGCCTACACCCAGCCCCGGGCGGTGCGCGTGCTGAGCCCGGCGTCCCGGGTGACGGTGGCCGAGCTAGACCCCGCAGTCACGGAGACGGCGCGGGATGAGCTCGCCGTGGATCTCGACGGCATCCGGGTGCTCCACCAGGACGCCCGACTCGCCCTGGCGCGCCAGCCCACGGGAGGCCTGGACCTGGTGATCGGCGACGTCTTCCACGACGTGGCAGTCCCCTACCATCTCACCACCCGGGAGTTCGCCGCTCAGATCCGCGAGCGCCTGCGCCCCGGCGGACTCTACGCAATGAACCTGGTGGACGCCTTCCCCGACCCACGCCTGCTCAAGTCCGTGGTGGCCACGCTGAGGCAGGTCTTCCAACAGGTCGACGTATGGATGGACGGCCCGCCCCAGGCGGATCGGATCACCTTCATCCTCACCGCGAGCGACGCCCCTCCCCTGCCCGACGAGATACCGGCACGCACGGGCCCCGCCCGCACCTGGTTGCGGGTCACGGACATGCTGGACCGGTTCGGCGTGACCATGGACAGGGTGCCCGTTCTGACGGACGATTACGCACCCGTCGAGCAGCTGATCGCCGATCTGCTGATTGGCAGCGGAAGCTGACCGACTCGCGGATCCAGAGCCCCCCACCGGACCCAACCCAAGGACCCCATGAGCGCCGTCGTGTCCATCGCGCCCGAGGCGCCGTCCATCACCGCCCGCGCCCTGCTGATGGGCCACCATCTGGACCTGCGCCGACTCACCCACGTCGAGCCCCTGGGGCATACCCCGCTGACCATCCGAGTCGGGCGGAGCGGGCGGGCAGTGCTGCTGCGCTATGGGGCTCTGGTTCTGTTCGACGTGGATCCTATGGCCGAGGCGGCATTCATGGAGCAGCTGCGCCCCTTCCTTACGGCGCCGCTCCAGGCCCCAGAGACGGAAGAGCTGGTCATCGTCGTGGATCCCACCCGCGGCGACGTGATGGCCCGGAACCGACCTGGTGCTGGCGGACCTGGAGGTGACCCGCCTGCAGGTCGTCGCGGACGTGCTTGGGCAAGAGCGTACTGCTCGCGGACCAAGAGAAGCAGGTGGCGCGTGCCTTCGACCGCATCGAGCCCCTGGGGGAGGAGCTCCAGCGCAACGGGCGCGGCGCACGCAGTGCCAGGCAGCTGGTCCGGCATATCGGTGAGACCCTGCAGATCCAGCACCGCATGGTCGGCCGCGCCGAGGTGGGGGATAAGCCGGAGGGCATCTGGGAGCGCCCGGACCTGGAGCGGCTCTTCCTGAACCTGGAGTCCGAGTTCGAGATCCGGGAGCGTCAGGTCGCCCTGGAGCGCAAGCTCACCCTCATCAACGACACCGCGGGCACCCTGCTCGACCTGCTGCAGAGCAAGCGCAGCCTGCGGGTGGAGTGGTACATCACCATCCTGATCGTGGTAGAGATCGCGTTGACCCTCTACGAGCTCTTCGTGCGCGGCCACGGGGCCTGATCCAGGCGGCCTCTCCCGATAGTCCGCGGGTGCCGCGCCTGCCTGTTCAGGCGCTTGGGTTGCCTATGCCGATTCCGGATCGTCGGCGATCCCCAAATGCAGGGCCGAGTGGTCCGAGTAGCCGGCCTCCCGCACCCCGTGGTCATATTCCACCGAGACGATGCGGTCGTCCAGCGCCGGCGAGGCGAGTGCGTGGTCGTAGCGGAATCCGTTGTGTCGCTGATGGCTGATCCAGCTGAACTCCCGGGCGCGGCGGTGGCGGCTGCGCCAGGCGTCGATCCAGCCCTGGCGCAGCAACTGCTGGAATAGCGCGGTCGCGTAGAAGGTCCGGGTGTCGGAATCCTCGAAGGGGATGCCGCAGTTGAAGTCGCCGATCAGCAGGCTGTGACCCTCGCGATAGGCGGGCGGTAGGTCGAGCAGGGCCTTGAACAAGGGAATCTGCGCCTCTTTCTGGGGGAAGCGCACCGCGATCAGGTCGAGGCCGGCGTGCGCGTCGAACGCCACACGCGCCTGGATGCAATGCACCGGCCCCGGCGCGCCACACGGAAAGGGCCATGCCTCGAACGGCAGACGCGCCGCCAGCATGAGGCCGTTGTCGCGAGGGCTGCCGGTCGGCGCAACGAACTGGTGAGTCAGACCGAGGCGGCTCAGGCCGTCCAGGATCTCGTCCCGCCCATCCGCGGGCCGGAATTCCTGGAGAGTGACGATGTCCGGTTGGTGCCCCGCAATGGCGTCGAGGATGTGCTGCCGCCGGCTGCCGCCGCCGTGCAGGATGTTCCAGCTCAGGATCCGCATCACACCTCGGTCCAGCCGCGGACGAAGTATTTCTGGCGCCATTCCTGGTAGATCGAACGGATCTGCTCTTCGGAGCTGCTGACGCGGATCTCGTGGCTCAGGGGGCTGGCGCGGTTGGGGCTGTAGTCCGTGAGGTGCAGGACATAGGCGGGATGCTCGCGGGAGGCCTCCTCCTTGTTGGTCTTCCAGAGCAGCAGCTTGCGCACCATGGTGGCCCCCTTGAGGACCTTGGTGGCGACCGCCCGCTCCAGGACCTTGCTCGCCGGGAGCCGGATCTCGGTGGCGCTGCGCTCGATTTCCGGGATCTCGGCGATGTCCGACAGCTGCGACAGGCGCACGTCGTCCGGCGTCGCGCGCTTGTCGTCCCGGATGCGGATAAACTGGGGCGAGAGGATGCTGCACAGGGGCAGCCGGCGCACCCCCTCCCAGCGGCGGTGCTTCCCGTTCCAGTCGAGCACCATACGGTCGATGGTGCTCCCGTGGGAGGTGCGCGAGATGATGTCCAGGCAGGAGATCTCCACCACCGGTCCCGGCTCGATCATGCGGTAGGCGACCTGGTCCGAGTTGACCTCCACGTAGTCGCTCTCGGCGGCGAGTCCCGTGAGCTCGGTGAGGATGCTGGCGCGCTGCTCGTCGCTGAACCCGCCCCCGACGCGACCCACGATCTGAAAGCTGTCCGCGTCGCGCGGCAGGGCCAGGAGCAGGCTGTGCAGCAGCCCCGCTCGGTCGTCTACGCCCTCGGAGAAGCCGATCACGGCCAGGTCCAGGTTGTGGCGCGGCTTGATCTTGAAGATGCCCGTGGCGTCGCTGCGCGCCACCACGCCCTCCGCCCCCTCCTTCTCGACCCATTGCTGGTATTGCTTGAAGACCCGCTTGCGGTCCCCGGTGACCGTCTCGACGACATGCACACGGTCACCGCCCTCGAAGATCCGCTGGGCCTGGGTCAGGGCCTCCTCGTAACGCATGGAGAGGTCTTCGCCATCCAGGTCGTAGACGTTGAAGACCGCGAGGCACAGACTCGCCACCTCGTCGGCGTCCGCCGGCTTTCGGGCGACCCGGGTCACGTCGTGGACCCGCGGGCGCTTACCGTCTGGCCGACGCACATAGAGCTCGCCGCCTAGGAAGGCGGATTTCACGCCTGCCTTCGACAGGCGCACGGCGGCCTCGGCGTGGAAGGGCGCGCCAAGGCGCAAGGTCCCGCCCGGGTTGAGGGTGAGGCAGTCGCCGTCCCGATAGACCAGGCAGGTGAACTCGCCGTCGATCTTGCGGCTGATGAAATAGTCGTCGGCGGCTGGAAGGCGCTGCTTGGCGGTCTCGATGTCGAAGGCACGCATCATCTCGCCGAGCTGACGCCGGCGCATGCGCGCCGCGCGCAGCCAACCCTGGTCCGCGAGCGATTCGGGACCGCCGATACGGTAGTCACCGACAGACTGCTTCAGTGACTCGGGATCGACCAGTGGCTCGGCCTTCATGCGGGTTCATCCTCCGCAGCGGCGGAATTTTCCGGGCGCTTCAGCTCCGAATTGGACAGGTGCAGCAGCAGCAGGTAGCGCTCGCCGTCCACCCGGCCCTCCAGAAAGCCCCGGTATGGGACGCTGCCGCGCCGAAACACCAGCGGCTCGCGCCCGCCTTTTCCGCCACCGAGGAGCATCAGGCTGTTACTCTCGGCCAGCTCCTTGGCCATACCGTGGAGGAAGTCGTAGGTGAGTCCGTTGATGTGCACGATCTGCATCAGGTCGCCGAAGACATAGCGGCGGGCCGCCTCGGCCTTGTCGATGCGCCGCCCGGTCCAGGTCAGCGGGATCTCGGCGTTCACGTTGGCCTCGGCGCGCTGCCGCGGCCGCCGGTCGATCACCTTGCCCTGGGGGTCGCGCAGGATCTCGTTCTGCTGAACCTGAAAGACTGGCTTCTCGTCGCCGCCGATGTAGACCCGGGAGATGAACCAGAGGAACTGCCCGAAGCGCTCGAGGTCGACCTCCGGGTCGCCCTCGACCAGCCCTTGGGCGATCGCGTCCGGGCTGCCGAAGCGCGCCTCGAGGGCGTCCAGGTCGTGGTCGACGGTGGATTTCAGAACCCTTTGGGTGCGTGGGTAACTGCCATCCGGGCCCAGGTAGCGGATGCGGTCGCGGATGCGCAGGCCCTCGGCCTTGACCACGGCGTCGCGCTTGCGGCTGTCGGAGAGGTTGATCTCGGGCATTGGTCTCGCCTCACAGCATGCTGAAATCCAGGTCGACCTGGTCCTCGTCGACGTCGTCGTCCTCCTGGCCTGGGCCGCACGCGGCGCATTGCTCCAGCTTCACGTAGGCGATCTCGTTCGGGTCTCCGATCAGGAGCCACGCGGTCCCGTCCTCGCCCCGCAGGATAAAGGCCGGGTCGGTGTCGACCCCGCCGCGGTAGCTGAACGGGAAGGTGTAGATGGCGCCCTTGTCGAGCTCGCGGGCGAAGGCAGGGTCCAACCCCCCCTCGGCATCCAGGGCGTAGGTGAGCCGGATGCTATGTTCCAAGAATGCATCCACGGTGACCTTTTTGGACAGCGTGATGGTCTGATCGAAGCTCGCCGGCACCTGGGGCAGGGGCTTGCCGTCGCGGTCGACGGCCGTGAGCGCATCGCCCGCCACCCAAAGACCGTCCGCGCCGATGTATCCGATCGCCGTCCCGCCCGGCGGGATCAGGGTGTGACCGTCGCCCGCCAGCGTGGCCAGCGCGCACCGACCGCCGTCGGCGTCCAGGGTCTCCATCTCGCGGGTGCCATAGAGCTTGGAACGGTCCACCTTCTCAATCGCGCACTGGAAGCGCTTCTTGCGGAACTCGAATTCGAGTACGCGGGGCATCGCCGTTTCACCTCTCTCTATTCAGCTGCTGCCACACAGGCGCCTGGCCGCGGCCAGGGCCTGTTCGAAGGCTTGCAGGCCATCCTCCATCGGACGGCAGCTCACGCCGCGGTCGTCGATGTAGGCGCAGGCGACGGGTTTGGCCTCGCCGGCGACGATCTCGTGATAGGCAAAACCATGCAGGTCCAGCCAGTCGCGGATGCGCGACTCCGCCTTGCGGATAACGGCGGCGTGGGTGTCGCCCTCGCCGCGCACGCGGGCGGTGAGGATCACGATGTCGGCGAATTCGGCCAAACCCCGGGTGAACTCGACCGCCCCGTCGACCGGGTCTCCCAGATCTTCTGCGCCCTGCTCGTAGATGCGTTCCGCCAACACCCCGTCCAGGTCGAGACAGACCCGCGCCCGCGCGGTGCGTGCGAAGCGCCGCTTGCGCGCGGCCGCGGAGCGGGTCGGTTTGGGCTCCCGCACTGGCGCCGCCTGGTGTCCGTCGGGCGCCGCGGGCGGCGGTGGCCCCGGGATGTTTCGCAGCATCACGTCGATCGCAGCGTACCCGTCGAGCCAAGGATCGCTCAGCCACTCGTCCCCGCTCCAGAGCCGGGAATAGTGGGGACGGGTGTGATGCATGCCAGGCAACCGGAACCAGGCCCCGAGGCTCCCCGGCTTGGGCTTCTTGGGGAAGATCTCCGGCTCCTCGTCCAGGTGATTGCGCTCCCAGGTGGAAGCAATGGACTTGGCCAGGGCGTAGACGTCCGCGGTCGGGGCGGGCTCGGCGAACAGCACCCACAGGTGATAGCCACCCGCGCCGCTGGAGTCGAACAGCAGCGGGTCGTAGCCCATCCGTTCGAGCTCCCGCCACCAGTTGAGTGCACCCGCCAGGTTGCGACGGGCCCGCTCCTCCGCGCCGACGGCGTCCAGGTCGTGGTTGTCGATGTCGATGCCGAGCCAGCGGCTGGTGCCCTCCTTGCTCGCCGCATGCAGCCCGATCAGCTGGGGCTTGTGGTGACGCCGGCTCGCGAAGTGGCGGGTCAGCTTGTCGACGGTGACCATATCCTCGCCGCGCATGGAGGGGATGGGCAGCGTCATGGCCTTGTAGGTTCGCCCGGCCTCACGCGCCTCGTGGGGGGCGAGAAGGGCGTATTGGCCCCAGACATCCTTGCGGTTGACCAGACGCCCCATGGCCCATTCGGCGAGCTCCCGGGCCCGCTCGTGCCACTCCTCGCCGATGATCTCGTGGCGTGCGGTCACGTGACGGGTGGGGGTGCAGCGCCTACCGCCCGCTCATCGTGGGCGGGCAGGCGCTGCCTCAGCAGGATCAGGGATTCAGGAATCCCGAGATCTGGGCCAGGATGGGCGTGACGACCGGCCCCAACACCGACCGGACCCCCGGGATGTCCATCACCCGGTTGGCCAGGGACTCCAGCCTGGAGAACTGGGGACCAACCAGCGCCGCAAGGGCCTGACGTCCGGCCGGCGGCAGCTTGTCGACCAGGGCAGCGACGGTTCCGAGACCGTCGCCCTGGGCGGTCAAATCGGCCACCGCGGCGTTGGCACCCGCTGCGTCCTTGATGCCGGACAAGGTCGTGCCAAGACCGGCGATCACTCCACTGAGCTTCTGGCCAAGGTCCACACCCTCCACCATGATGCTCTGCGGGGCCTGGCTCGTGACCGGCGGGGAGGTGGGCACGGGTCCGGGTTTGGGCGCGAACAGGTATTGCCAGGCCAGCCAGGCGAGAACGGCAAGGATGATCAGGGGGATTAGCCAACGCATGATCGAGCCGCCGGTGTCGGCCGCTGCCGCTGCCGCTTGTGTCGTCTGCGCGGCGGCAGAGCGCCCGATGTCGCTGAAGCCATCGAGCAGACCGGCCGAGCTGAGCTGGCTGCTGAGACCGGAAGGCAGCGCCGCGCTGATGTTCTGCTTCTGACCCTGAAGCATCCCCACCAGGCCGTTGAGGTCGAGGTCGCTGGACTTTTGCTCCTTCTTCAGCATGCCCATCACCGCGGGGGCCGCCAAGCCGATCAGGGATTTTGCGATTCCACTCTGGAGTCCCGCGGCACCGGCCAATGCACTGACCACGCCTCCCACCTTGTTGTCTCCAAAGAGCGAGCCGAGCATCTTGGTGCCCGTATCGATCAAAGAACCCTGATTCCCACCCTGAAGGGCGGAGGACAGGTTGTCCAGGAATCCTGGGTCGGCCTGATCCAGGGTGTTTGAGAAGGTCTTGGTTCCCTCGGGTTTGGACGTGAGGCCGACCAGACCGGCGAGAATCGCCGGGATGCTACTGGCGAGTCCGGATTGGGCCTTGTTCTGCTCGATTCCCAGCGCGCTAGCAATGGCGCCCACGATCTGAGACCCAAACTGCGACACGATCATTTCGACAATATTCATGCTGAGCCCTCCTCGGGCGGTGGTGGTGATGCAATAGGTGCGGCATCGATCGAGTCGCGGGATGCTCGCTTCGTCGAGGCCTTAATGGTGTTTCGCGGACAGCGTATGACGATTGGTCGGCCGGGGCGATGTGCAGCCGGTTACGCCGCGCTTACGCTGACTGCGCCGGGCCGCGATGTCAATGCCAGCGGCTCAACGTGGTCCCCGCCGCCCGGGCGGGCGACGCATCCAAGGCGGCGGCATTCCAGGTCCACCCATGGGGCCCGGCATGGGCGCGCCAGGCATCATCCCGGGTGGCATTCCAGGCGCCATCGGCGCACCCGGCGGCAGGGCGAACGGCGGGGGTGGCACGGGCCGGCCGGACTTCACGGCCTCCTGGTACTGGTGCCAGACATTGAGCTTCCATTGCTGGTGCTGGCGGAACATCGCCTCCTCTTGCTGCTGATGGGCGGTGAAGCGCTGTTGCTCCTGGCCCTGGAACGTGGCGAACTTGGCCCGGTCCTGCTCCTGCTTGATGTCGAAGCCACGATGTTCCTCGGCCTGGTGGGCCTTGAAGGCATCCCAGTCCCGCCGCCACCAATCCTCGCTCAACGCGGCCTCGCTCAGGTCGGGAGCGGCGGGGGACACCTGCTCAGCGGGTTGCGGGGCTCCGTGTTGCGGGGCCCCGGGCTGCGCGAGGGGGCCACCCTGGCGGGGTGCCGGCGCGCTGGATTGGGCCGCCGGAGCGGCGGGCTGGGCCCGGGCATCAGGCACCACCTCGGCCGCCTGGGCGCCACCCGGGGTGCCTTCACCCGGCAGCGTGGTCCCCGGCAGCGGGGTGCTCAGGATGTCGCGAATGCGCTCCAACAGCCCACCGTCGTCGGCCTCTGCTGAATCTGGCGCCGGGGTCGCGGACGCGGCCTTCGTCCCCGGCAGCGGGGTGTTGAGTATCTCGCCCAGTCGGTCGAAGAAGCCCTTGTCGTCGTTGTCGGCCATATGGATCTCCGGCGCTGGGTCAGCTGGACTTGATCTTGACGCGGCTGGAGAGCCAGATCAGTAGCACGGCGCCGATCAGGGCGGTGACCATGGTGCCGATCAGGCCGCCGATGGTGCCCTCGATCCCGCTGGCAGCGAGCAGGAAGCCCCCCACCACGCCGCCGGCGATGCCCAGGACCATGTCCCCGATCTTGCCGAAGGGCGGCGTGCCGCCGATGAGGTTGCGGGCGACCAGTCCGGCAACGGCGCCGATGACGAGCCAGGCGATGAGTGACCAAGCGGGCATGAGGCATCTCCCTCACGGGTGAACGATCCAGCGGCCCGCGACTCGCACGAGTCGGGCAATGAACTCTACCAGACACGCGTGACGGTTGGATGTCAGGATATGACTGAATCCCCCCGTCGGTGCTTTGTGTTAGCGTTGGCCTTCCAATTCATCCACCGTCCAAATTTATACATTGGAGACTGGCATGGGCCTGTTCGATTTCATGAAAGACGTGGGCAAGAAGCTGTTCGGCAACGAGGCCGAGGCGAGCGACAAGATCAAGGAGGAGATCGAGAAAGACAACCCGGGGGTTAAAGACCTGAAGGTCAGCTACGAGGACGGCGTCGTGTCGCTCTCGGGCGAGGCCGAGACCCCTGAAGCCTTGGAAAAGGCGGTCCTGATGGCCGGAAATGTGAAGGGTGTGGGCGAGGTGAAGGCGGAGCAGCTGAAGGCCCCGCCCCAAGAGGCAGCAGTCGACTTCTACGTCATCGAGAAGGGCGATACCTTGTGGGCCTTGGCGAAGCGGTTCTACGGAGACGGAAACGCCTATCCCCACATCTTCGAGGCCAACCGGGAGGTCATCAAGGACCCGGACCTGATCTTCGTCGGCCAGAAGATCCGCATCCCCAAGGACGTCGCCTGACCAGCGGTCGACCCGGCCGGCTTGCACCCCGCGCCGGGCGCCGCAAGTCGCTTCCATACTCTCGCCCTCACGGGATCCGGAGGCCACTCCATGATCACGCTGCGCGTCAACGGCACCGAGCACCAATTGGACCTGGACCCCGCCATGCCCTTGCTGTGGGCCATCCGCGAGCACCTGGGTCTCACGGGTACCAAATACGCCTGCGGCATCGCCCAGTGCGGGGCCTGCACAGTACATCTCAATGGTGCCCCGGTGCGCTCCTGCACGACGCCCCTCTCGCTCGCGGACGGCGGCGAGGTCATCACCATCGAGGGCCTCTCCACCCCCGCCGGACAGGCGGTGCAGGCGGCCTGGAACGTGCTGGACGTGGTCCAGTGCGGCTTCTGCCAATCCGGCCAGATTCTCTCCGCGGCGGCCCTGCTGGCGGCCAACCCGGACCCCACGGATGCGGAGATCGACACCGCCATGACCGGCAACATCTGCCGCTGCGCCACCTATGCCCGCATCCGCGCCGCCATCCGGCGCGCCGCTGAGACCTTGGCCTGAGCACACCGATGGGAGCAGCGACCATGAACACCGACTCCATCGTCAATGTCAGCCGCCGCGCCTTCGTCCAGGGCGGTATCACCGCGGGGGCCGGCCTGCTGCTCGGGCTGCGCCTGACGACCGCACAGGCCCGGCTGCTGGAGGCAGGCCCCGGTATCGCGGGAGGCGAGGAACGGGTCGCTGGGACCTTCGAGCCCAACGCCTTCGTGCGCATCGGTACGGACGACAGCGTCACTGTCATCTGCAAGCACCTGGAGATGGGCCAGGGCACCTACACCGGTCTACCCACCCTGGTGGCCGAGGAGCTGGATGCGGCCTGGGATCAGGTGCGCGCCGAAGGCGCCCCCGCGGACGCAGAGCGCTACAACAACCTGTTCTGGGGCTCCGCCCAAGGCACGGGGGGCAGCACCGCCATCGCCAATTCATTCGAGCAGATGCGCAAGGCGGGCGCCGCCGCCCGGGAGATGCTGGTGAGCGCCGCGGCGGAGCGGTGGCAGGTGCCGGCGGCGGAGATCTCGATCAGAGACGGGCTATTGAGCCATCCAGCAGGGCATCAGGCCCGCTTCGGAGCGCTGGCGGAGGCGGCCGCCGGGAAACCCGTACCGACCGAGGTCAGGCTCAAGGACCCGTCCCAGTTCCGGCTCATCGGCAACCCGGAGATTCGCCGCAAGGACGGTCTCGGCAAGACCAACGGTAGCGCCCGCTTCACCCAGGATCTGAGCCTTCCGGGGATGCTCACCGCCTTGGTTGCTCACCCGATCCGCTTCGGCGCCCGCGTCGCGTCCTTCGACGCTTCGGCCGCCAAGGTCGTGCCCGGGGTCGTCGAGGTGGTCCAGATCCCAAGCGGCGTGGCGGTGCTGGCCCGGGACTTCTGGTCCGCCCGGCTGGGCCGGGAGGCCCTGCGGGTGCAGTGGGACGAGTCCGCGGCGATGAGCGAGGGCTCGGACGAGATCCTGGCCCGCTACCGGGATCTGGCACGCACGCCCGGCTCCACGGCCCGCAATGACGGCGATGCGGAGACTGCACTGACCGGCGCGGCCCGTGTCATCGAGGCCGAGTTCACGGTCCCCTACCTGGCCCACGCGGCCATGGAGCCCATCGACTGCGTCATCGAGCCGCTCGCGTCCGGGGTCCGGGTCTACAACGGCGAGCAATCCCAGACCGCGGACCAGGCGGCGGTGGCCGGCGTCCTGGGGCTGAAACCCGGGCAGGTCCAGATCGAGATGCTCTTTGCCGGCGGATCCTTCGGGCGGCGCGCAAACCCGGCCTCGGACTACCTGGTCGAGGCCGCCCACTGCTTCAAGGCCGCAGGCGGGAAGGTACCAGTCAAGCTCCAGTGGACCCGCGAGGACGATATGCGCGCCGGCTGGTACCGGCCGCTCTTTCTGCACCGCATCCGCGCCGGGCTGGACGCGGACGGCCGACCGGTGGCCTGGGACCAGCACATTGTCGGCCAGTCCATCGCCGCCGGGACCGCCTTCGAGCCGATGCTGGTCAAGGACGGGGTGGACCAGACCTCGGTGGAGGGTGCGGCCAACCTCCCCTACGCCATCCCCAACCTGCGGGTAGACCTGCACTCGCCGAAGCTCCCGGTGCCGATCCAGTGGTGGCGCTCCGTCGGCTCCACCCACACTGCCTTTGCCGGGGAGTGCCTGATCGACGAGTTGGCCGCGGCCGCGGGCCAGGACCCGGTGGCGTACCGGCTCGGCCTGCTCGGGGACCATCCGCGCCATGCGGCGGTGCTGCGACTCGCCGCGGAGAAAAGCGGCTGGGGCGAGCCGCTGGGTCCCGGCCGCGCACGTGGGGTGGCGGTGCACGAGTCCTTCGGGAGCTACGTGGCCCAGGTGGCGGAGGTCACGGTACGCAAGGGTGGCCGTTTTCGGGTCGACCGGGTGGTGATCGCCGTAGACTGCGGCATCGCCGTGAACCCGGACGTGATCCGCGCCCAGATGGAGGGAGGCATGGGATTCGGGCTCTCGGCGGCACTCACGGGGGAGATCCGCATCGAGCGGGGTGCCCCGGTGCAGTCGAACTTCCACGACTACACCGTGCTGCGCATCGATCAGATGCCGGCGGTGGAGGTGCACATCGTGCCCTCCGCCGAGCCCCCCACCGGGGTCGGCGAGCCGGCGACGCCAGTCATCGCCCCGGCGGTGGCCAACGCACTATTCGCGGCCACGGGCCAGCGCCTGCGCGCCCTGCCCCTGCGTCTTGCCGTCTAGACCCGCGCAGCTCCTGTCACCGTCATCCTGTAGGGTGCGCCGCGCGCACCTTTCACGGGAGTCGGCCGAAGACGGTCCATGGTCCGCTGGGCAAGGTGCGCGCAGCGCACCCTACCGCTGCCGGCCAGGGAGAGCGAACGCGAAGGCCGGTAGTCCCGGTAGCCGTCGGCGCGGGCGTGGCCCGGAGTGGCGAAGGGGCGCGAGACCCGAAGCTGCGTAGGGAACATGCAAAGCGCATCGCGGCGTCAAGCCACCGTCGAAGGGCTGTGGCGCAGGCCGACCGCCCCCGCAGGGGGCAGGTCGTGCCCAAGCCGCGGCCCGGAGCGGGGCGCAACGGGGCACCAAAGGCTGTCGCCAAGGAGCGAGTCCGTCCGGCGGCAGGAGCCCCGGACGGATTCACGAGCGACACGCGACACTCCTAATTCTTTCGCGCCTGGCCCCGCAATGGGAGATTGCCGCGTATTCTGCGGAGGCAACGCGATCCTTTCGTGCAGTTCCCGGACGGTTGCATGACTCCGCCACCCGGAAAGGCGGAGGCACAGACCGGGGGCCGAGGACGAAGTGGGCTCAGTAGGGCCGCAGCGGACTGGGCGAGCGTTTCCGGTCGAGCCGGGGCCCGTTGATGCTTGCGCCACGTGCAGCCGGGTCCGCGACACGGCACCGGCCGCGCCCATGAGATATCGGTCGCGCCTCCTAGAACAGGAAATAGCGCTGGGCGAAAGGCAGTACCTCGGCCGGCTCGCAGGCGAGGAGGTGCCCGTCGGCGCGGACCTGGTAGGTCTGGGGATCGACCTCGATCACGGGCTGCCAGTCGTTGTGGACCATATCGGACTTGCGCACCGTCCGCGCGTCCCGCACCACCCCCACCAGACGCTTGAGACCCAGCTTCTGTGGGACGCCCGCCTCCATGCCCCATTGGGAGAGGAAGGTCATGCAGGTGGCGCTGAGCGCCCGGCCGAAGGCCCCGAACATGGGCCTGTAGTGCACCGGCTGGGGGGTAGGGATGGAGGCGTTGGCGTCGCCCATGGTGGCGGCCGCGATCAGGCCCCCCTTGATGATTAGGCTCGGCTTGGCCCCAAAGAAGGCGGGCCGCCACAGCACCAGATCCGCGAGCTTGCCCTTCTCCACGGACCCCACCTCGTGGGCGATGCCGTGGGCGATGGCCGGGTTGATGGTGTACTTGGCCACGTAGCGCTTGGCGCGAGCATTGTCGTGCTCGGCCGGGTCCCCGGCCAGTGACCCCCGCTGGACCTTCATCTTGTGGGCGGTCTGCCAGGTGCGGGTGATCACCTCCCCCACCCGGCCCATGGCCTGGGAGTCCGACGAGATCATGGAGAAGGCGCCCAGGTCGTGGAGTATGTCCTCCGCGGCGATCGTCTCGCGGCGGATGCGCGACTCGGCGAAGGCCACGTCCTCCGGGATCGACGGGGACAGGTGATGGCAGACCATCAGCATGTCCAGGTGCTCGTCCACCGTGTTGACCGTGTAGGGCCGGGTCGGGTTGGTGGATGAGGGCAGTACATTGGGCAGGCCCGCGGCCTTGATGATGTCCGGCGCGTGACCGCCGCCCGCGCCCTCCGTGTGGTAGGTGTGGATGGTGCGGTCCTTGAAGGCGGCGATGGTGTCCTCCACGAAGCCCGACTCGTTCAGGGTGTCGGTGTGGATGGCGACCTGGACGTCATAGCGCTCGGCCACGTCCAGGCAGCAGTCGATGGCCGCCGGTGTGGTGCCCCAGTCCTCGTGGAGCTTGAGCCCCATGGCCCCGCAGCGAACCTGCTCCTCCAGGGGATGGGGCAGACTGCCGTTGCCCTTGCCCAGGAACCCCAGGTTGACCGGCAACCCCTCGGCCGCCTGGAGCATGCGCTGGATGTTCCATGGTCCCGGTGTACAGGTAGTGGCATTGGTGCCTGTGGCCGGGCCCGTGCCGCCGCCGATCATGGTGGTGACCCCGGACATCAGGGCCTCCTCCACCTGCTGGGGGCAGATGAAATGGATGTGGGCGTCGATGGCCCCGGCGGTGAGGATCTGACCCTCACCGGCGATGACCTCCGTGCCGGGCCCGATGAGGATGTCCACCCCGGCCTGGGTATCTGGGTTGCCCGCCTTTCCGATACCGGCGATGCGCCCGTCCTTGATACCCAGATCCGCCTTGACGATGCCCCAGTGGTCCAGGATCACGGCGTTGGTGATGACCAGATCCGCCACCTCCGCCGATTGACGCTGGCACTGGCCCATGCCGTCGCGGATCACCTTGCCCCCGCCGAAACAGACCTCGTCGCCGTAAACGGTGCGGTCTGCCTCCACCTGGATGATCAGTTCCGAGTCACCCAGGCGCACCCGATCGCCGACCGTCGGACCATAGAGCGAGGCATAAGCGGCGCGATCGATCTGGCTCATGACTGATCCTCCGTCGTCTGGGGTTGACCCTGGTCGTCCGCGTGAGTATCGGCGGGCGGATCCAGCGGACCCATCACCCGGGCGTTGAAGCCGTAGACCTGACGGGCGCCGGCATAAGGGACCAGATTCACGGTACGGGTTTGACCCGGCTCGAAGCGCACCGCGGTGCCCGCCGGTATGTCCAGCCGCCAGCCCCGGGTGGGCTCCCGGTCGAAGGCCAGCGCGCCGTTGGTCTCGTAGAAGTGATAGTGGGAGCCGACCTGGATGGGCCGGTCGCCGGTGTTGGAAACCTCCACCGTCAGTAACGGGCGCCCCGCGTTGAGCTCGATCTCGCCGGGGGCTACAAGGATTTCGCCTGGGGTCATGGCCTGGATCTCGCTTGAATTTGAAGACTTAGCCACAGAGGGAGAGAATCGAAACGTGAGTCGTCGGAGGGCCTACGGTCGACGCAAACTCGGGCGGCGCCGGGCGGAAATCAGCTGAAGCTCAGGGCGATCCGCGACTTCACACCTCCCCCGCCCCTGTGTCCTCTGTGAACTCTGTGGCGAAAATTCAGAGAATGGGATCGTGCACCGTCACCAGCTTGGTGCCGTCCGGGAAGGTGGCCTCCACCTGCACCTCATGGATCATCTCCGGGATGCCGTCCATGACGTCGTCCCGGGTCAGCAGGGTACGGCCGAAATCCATCAGCTCGGCGACCGTCTTACCGTCGCGGGCGCCCTCCAGGATGGCGCAGCTGATGTAGGCCATGGCCTCCGGATAGTTCAGCTTGAGTCCACGGGCCCGGCGCCGCTCGGCGAGCAGGCCCGCGGTGAAAAGCAAGAGCTTGTCTTTTTCTCGTGGGGTGAGGTCCATGGCGGGCTCCTGGTGGGAAGGGGGCTCCGAATGGCTTCAGGTGGCCCAGATTCGGGGCGGACACGGGGGGCGACCCAAGAGTCTGGGCCGAAGTATGCCCCAAATGGACCGGAAAAGCCGATGGACCGGCTCGACCCCTTGGGTCAGACAGCGGGCGATCAGCAGGTCGCCCACCAGGGTCGCCGCCCACGGGAAGCCGACAGGCTCGGTCCCAGCGCGCACCGCCTCCAGGTCAAGCGCGACGGCGCCGCTCGCCACCAGGGTCCCGGTCACCGGATGGCCGCGCAGACCGCTCGCACCGTCGAGGCCCTGGCCCTCCGCGATCCGCAGACGTTCCAGCAACAGGGGCACCCCGTCGCGGCGTATGGCGAGACTTAGGTCCGCCGCGCCGCTGTCGAAGCGCTCGCCGACGGCCGGGCCGCCCCAGACTCTGGACCTCCCAGCCGATGAAGCGGGCGTCCGGCTCCAGGTCCACCTCGGTCACCAGCCTCACACGCGCCCCGGGGAACAATATGTTCTCCTGGGGAAACCATTCCAGGGTTCCCCCCGAAGCCACTGACAGCCGCTGATGGACCTCGGCTGTGGGGCCGGCGCTTCGGTAGAGCTTCGCCGCACCCGGCGTGGTGACTAGCGCGTGGGCCCCCGCCTCCACCCGCACCCCCACCTCCAACCGGTCGCCGCCTACCACGCCGCCCGGCGGGTGCAGGAGATAGCAGTGGCAGGGACCGCCCTCAGGGTGAAAGGGCCGCTGGACGACCAGGGGGCCGCGCTGGTGCCGCTGGGCGATCACGCTGCGACCGGCCCGGTCGGCAAAGGTCAGGTCCAGGCGGGCCAGCCAGCCGTCATGGCACCCGGCCGGCGGGGGCTCGGCGGCAGACAGGGTCAAAGGGCCACCGGGATCCCCTGCCCCGCCACATGGCCGGTCCGTCCCGGGACCTGGGTCCAGCCCACCTGGTGGGTCGGGAGTCGGGCCGCATCCAGATCCCGAACGATCTCCGCCAAAGGCCCGACGCGGCCCCAGGAGCCGCGCCACATGGTGAGCAGTCGCTCCAGCACGGGCAGCATCTTGAGCCCCTCGATCTCGGCGGCCGCGCTGAACACATGTCCTGCGGGGGCGACGTACTGGCTCTCGGCGAAGACGAACTGGTGGATGTCGTCCAGCGTCACCCCGTCACGCCCGATCAACTCGGGCAGGGTCGGCAACGTGGTGGGGATCTGGGGACAGGTGCCGCGCACCCCCTGGAGCAGGGGCAGGAAAGGGCCGCGGCCCCGGGTGTCGCTGGCATAGGCCAGACCGAGTCGGGACTCCTCGGCGAACAGATGGGGGTTGACCTGCCAGCCGGGGGCGGCGAACAGTGCCGGATGCTCACCCAGCAGGGACTCGAATGCCGACAGCGCCCGCTCCAGCTCGGCGCGTGTCCAGGCCGCATCCGCATGGGCCGTCCGGCGCTCCCAGACGACGGGGTCTTGGGCCATGACACCCACCTCGTGGCCCGCCGCCTGGCAGGACCGCATCGCCTCGAGCGCCCGGGGGCCGATCAAGGGGGCGGGCGGGACCAACGCGCCCAGCAGGCCCCGCGGACCCGGGGACCGCAGCACCGCGGTGCGACGCCGCTCCGCCAGCGAGTCAGGACCCAGGGGCCAACGCGTCCAGGCGGAGCGGTCCGGGCCCAAGGCGAACAAAAAGGTGGCCTGCACCTTGTACTCATCGAGCAGGCGCAGGAGCGCCGGGACTCCGGTGAGCGCGCCAGGCAGGGTCCGGACCTCGATGCGCAGGGCGACGTACATGGGATCCAGACTACCGGGCGGATTAACGGGCGTCCATCCCAGGGAAAGCAGAGCGGCGAGCGGCGGGGATGCGGCCTGGTCGCTAGCAACACGTAGGGTGCGCCGCGCGCACCGCCACCACGCGCGTAATGCATTCGGGCGGCGACCTGGGGAAGGTGCGCACGGCGCACCCTACGGCCTTCCTTTTTGCCGTTAAACGGAGTCCAGGCAGCGGTTGCGCGCGGCCCGATCGCGCTTAGTGAGCAGTCTGTTACGGCGCCGTTCCCGATCGGCGCTCGGGGGAAGTGCCTCGGTCAGTGACAGCGCCCGGTCGAGGTCCCTGGACCGATGCTCATGGTAGCGGGCCAGGGCGGCCCGGGCCCCCGGGTCACCGGCGCGTCGAGGCGCTCCCAGATCGCGACCGCCTGGCCCCATCGGCCGGTCCGGCGATAGAGCCGCGCCAGGTCCAGGAGTCCGGCCGGGCCCAGGTCCCGGACGCCGGCGGCCAGGATGCGCAGGGCCAGGTCGAGGCGCCCGCCGGCCAGGTGGGCGGCGGCCACCGCCCGCACGTCGGCCCCATGCGGCGCCCGGGTCCAGGAAGACAGCATCCAGCACCGGCAGCAGACCGGCCAGCGACAGCAGGTCGAGCCGGTTGTGCCTGAGCACCCCGGCCAGCGGCGCGGCCTCGCCCTCGCCGCAGCCAGCCGAGCCAGGCCTGGGGTGCGGCGGCCCCGGGCAGGTCGTCCCGGCGCCTGAGACCGAGCAGCCGGGACTCGGCAGTGGCGAGCCGGCAGTCCGGCCAGACGGCCCCGAAGGCACGCCGCATCGGGCCCAGCAGGTCCAGATGGTGCAGCCCGGCCAGCGGGTCGGGTTGGCCGGCGAGCCGGAAACGGGTGGCGAGGAGGGGGACATCGAATGCGCGGCCGTTGTAGCTCAGGAGCCGGGCGGGGGCGGCCAGCTCGTCAGCGACCCGGGCCAGATAGGCAGGCTCGGCATCGAGCCGGGTGAGCAGATACTGGCGCAGACTCCAGCCCGCGCCCTCCTCGCGCAGCAGCCCGGTGAGAAAGGCCCAGGTGCCGGTGCCGCCGGCGAGCCCGCTGGTCTCGGTGTCGAGACAGATCCAGGGGGCGGACTCACCCTCCGGGTCTGACCATCCGGCTGGACGCGGCAGGTAGCCGGGCTCCCGGGCCGAGCCCAGGACGCCGCGGCCGTGACGCAGGCGCGGGGCGATCCGGCGCTCGATGCACAGGACCCCAGGCTCGATCCGTTCCGCCCCCAGGGCATCGGCGAGCCGTCCCTCGTCCGCCACCGGCGGCTTGCTGCCCCTGGGCTGGCCGGCGGTGACCCGCCGCAGGCGCTCCGCGAGGCTCGCGGCAGCCGAAGGGGCCGGCCCGGTATCCAATGAGACGGGGGTCCCCGCGGGGACCCCCGGCCCCCGCAGCCGTCGCAGCCGCTCCTCAAGCCCCATGGGTCGCCGCCCCGGGGGACCGCCGTGCCGCGCCGGTGCCGGCCGACGACCCGTCCCCGACGAACGGAGCACCGGCGAGCAGGTTCAATACGGTCAGGGCGGCGGCCCGAGGCGTGACCGGGCGGTCTGCGTCCCCCGCGAGCACCGGCCCCACGCAGGCGGGACAACCGGCCGCGCAGGCGCAACCCCCGACCAGGTCCCAGGCGTCCCGCACCAGGGTGTCCGCCGCGTCGTAGAGGGGTGCGGAGAGCCCCACCCCGCCCGGGTAATTGTCGTAGAGAAAGAGGGTCGGCTCGAAGCGGGCGATGCCTTCGCCGTCCGCGGGCCCGTTGTCCGACCCCCGGAGCTGGCCGCGCCCGTCCGAGCCGGTCACCGCGAACCAGGTCCCCTGGCCGTCGCCCACCGCGCGCCCCAGGTCGTGGATCTCCGCCATGGACCGCAGGGCCGCCACATGGTGCAGGGCATAGGCGGCGCCGAGGAAACCCTCGATGGCCTGCTGGCGGTCGGGCAGCGCCGACTCGAGCACCGCCGGGTCCGCCTGCCACCAGACCGCGGTGGTGTGCAGCTCCTGGTCCGGCAGGTCGATGTTGCCGTAGCCGATGTTGTCGTGGCTGTAGTAGCGGATCTTCTTGTAGCCCGGGAAGCGGCGCACCAGATGGACCTCGCCGTTCGCCACCGCGCCGGGGGCCTCGCCACCCCGACCGGTCTGGCGCCCCTCGAAGCGGTCCAGGATCTTGAGCCGGGTGTAGTCGATGGCGTCGGTGTAATAGTCGGCCCGGGTGCGGGTGACGAAGGCCTTGCGGCCGGTCCAGTCCAGCCGCTCCACCTGATAGGGCTGGGACTGGATCATGTAGATGGCGCCGGGATAGAGGGTGGACGGGGCGCTGGACCAGTCCACCTCGGCGATGACGGTCTGGGCGCCGCCGGTGGTGTCGATGACCACGAAGTTGCCCTCCGCCACTGAGCGCAGTGACACCGCGTTGGCCGGATAGCTGTCCGCCACCCAGAACCACTGCCCGCCCTGGCGCTGCAGCACCCCCTCGTCGCGCAGATAGCCCAGCATCTCACCCAGGTCCCCATCTGCGCTTGGGCCGCCGAAGGACTCCCCGTCCCGGAACGGCAGCTCGAAGGCCGCGCAACGCACGTGGTCCAGCAGGATCAGGAGCTGGTCCGGGTGGATGCGCGCCTGCTCCGGCGAGGCGCCGAAGAAGAATTCCGGGTGACGCATCAGGTATTGATCCAGCGGATCGCTGGTGGCCACCAGCACGCCGAGGCTCGGTCGCTGGCGCCGCCCAGCCCGCCCCAGCCGCTGCCAGGTGGCGGCCACCGTGCCCGGATAGCCGTTGAGGATCGCCACGTCCAGTGCCCCGATGTCCACGCCCAGTTCCAGGGCCGAGGTGCTCACCACCAGGTCCACCCGCCCGGCGCGCATGGCCTGCTCGGCGGCGCGCCGCTCGCTCGGCAGATAGCCGCCCCGGTAGGCCAGCACCCGAGGCGGGCGGCGCGGGTCCCGGTCGAAGACGTCCTTCAGGTACTTGGTGATGACCTCTACCATCAAGCGGGAGCGGGCGAAACAGATGGCCTTCAGCCCGGACTTGGCCGCCATCCGGGCGATGCGCGTGGTCTGGGAGCGGGCGGAGGCGCGGATGCCGAGATCCGGGTCGATCACCGGCGGGTTCCACAGAAGCAGGTGGCGCTCGCCCTGGGGCGCGCCGCTCTCCGTGATCGCCGTGACCGGCTCGCCGCACAGCCGCGAGGCCAGCTCCGCCGGGTTGGCGATGGTGGCGGAGGTGAAGATGAAGGTCGGGGCGACCCCGTAGAAGCGGCAGATCCGGCGCAGTCGCCGGAACACATTGGCCACGTGGGAGCCGAAGACGCCCCGGTAGCTGTGGAGCTCGTCCACCACCACGAAGGCCAGCCCCTCGAAGAACTGGGCCCACTTGGTGTGATGGGGCAGGATCGCCTGATGGAGCATGTCCGGGTTGCTCACGACGATGTCGCCGCGGGTGCGCACCGCCTTGCGGGCGTCCCCCGGGGTGTCGCCGTCGAAGGTGTAGGCCCGGATGCCGAGCTCGCCGGCGCGGTTGATCTCGGTCAGCTCGGCCACCTGATCCTGGGCCAGTGCCTTGGTCGGGAAGAGATAGAGCGCCTTCCGGCCCCCTGCCAGCACCGCGTCCAGCACCGGCAGGTTGTAGCAGAGCGTCTTGCCGGAGGCGGTCGGGGTGGCGATCACCACGTGCCGCCCCGCCCGGGCCAGATCGAATGCCTGGCGCTGGTGGCTGTAGAGCCTGGGCAGACCCCGTGCGATCAGTGCCTCCCGCAGGCGCGGGTCCAGGTCCGGCGGCAGGTCCAGCCAGCGGGCCGGGGCGGCGGCGAGGGTCAGGGCCCCGGCGATGCGTCCGGGGTAGCGCGCAGCGAGACGCAGTCTCAGTCGGTCAACTGGCAATCGGTCGATGGGCAGCCGGTCGATGGCTGGACGACCGGCGGGTTCCGGGTTGGCGTGCCCCGGATCGACGAGCGATGCGGCGAGGTCGGACATGGCGCGGGTCCCTGATACGTTGGTCCGCCCGATTCTGCGCCGGCCGGTGGCTCAAAACGTGAGCCTGTGGGGCCGATTGCCGGGTAACCTCCAACCGCACCGACGACTGGGTGCCCTGTACAATGCCGAATCTGTGCGAGACGACTGGAGCCCGGAGAACCAATGGCGCGCTATCACGTTTACGGCATCGGCAACGCCCTGGTGGACATGGAGTACGAGGTGAGCTACGCGGACCTCGAGACCTTGGGGATCGACAAGGGCGTGATGACCCTGGTGGACGAGTCCAAACAGCTCGAGATCATGCTGCACCTGGCCGAGCACCACCATCAGCGCGGCTCCGGGGGCTCCGCCGCCAACACGGTGATCGGACTCTCCCAGTTCGGCGGCAAGGGCTTCTATTCCTGCAAGGTGGCGGACGACGAGCTCGGTCACTTCTACATGCGAGACTTGATCGAGGGCGGGGTGGACACCAACCACCACACGGAGAAGGACCAGGGCCACACGGGTCGCTGCGTGGTGCTGGTCACACCGGACAGCGACCGCACCATGTGCACCTTCTTAGGGGTAAGCGGCAACCTCTCGGCCAACGAGTTGGTGGCCGAGGCCCTGGTCGACTCCGACTGGTTCTACACGGAGGGCTATCTGGTCACCTCCCCCGCCGCCCGCGCCGCCTCCATCGAGGCCAAGCGAATCGCCGAGGCGGCCGGGGTGCGCACCGCCATCTCGCTCTCGGACCCCAACATGGTCAAGCACTTCAAGGAGGGGCTGCTGGAAATGATCGGCTCCGGCGTCGACCTGATCTTCGCCAACGAGTCGGAGGCCAAGGGGATGGCCGGCTCCCAGGACCTCGGCGCCGCCGTGGACTATCTAAAGACCATCAGCCGGGAATTCGCCATCACCCAGGGCCCCAAAGGCGCCCTGGTCTGGGACGGCAAGCGGCTGATCGAGATCGCGGGAAACAAGGTGGAGGCGGTGGACACGGTCGGCGCCGGCGACATGTTCGCCGGCGCCTATCCTCTACGGACTCACCCAGGGCTGGACCCACCAGCGCGCCGGCGACCTGGCCTCCGCCGCCTCGGCGAAGCTGGTCACCAGCCTGGGGCCGCGCATCTCGCGGGAGGAGACCCAGGAGGTCCTGAGCGCATTTTCCTAATACCGGCTGACCCAGAATTAGCGAACTCGCGCTTGGCGTTTTTCTGCCAATGCAAAAATTAGCTGTCTGAAGTACGCAAGTTGGTGCGCGGTCGGTCTACCGAGCATGATTTTGGTGGCCGTTAAAACGTTCTTGCGCGTTTATGGACAAGGCGGGGTTTGGATCGAAGCGCCAATCACGTTGTTTCCCGCTGGCGACGTACCGCAAAAATCGTAAGTAGTGCCAGTGCCAGTGCCATCCATCCAAACTTGGTAAGTAAAACTGGCACTCGGCCCAAAAGCGTCGTACGTATAAGTGACCACCGTGTTGCTCCCACCGGAAACCAGCCATGAGCCGACGTCTTTCTGGGGATCGACGGGATCAGTAGGTCCCAGCTTAAGATCCCACAGGTCACCACCATTGCCGGTAACACTGGTGCACACACCTGCATTCGTGAGCGTGCCGTGACACTCCCGCCAGGTATCCGCGCCACGCGTAGCGCAAACAAACTTACCGTTAAGTAAACTTCTGAGAGCAGGTAAACCCGTAACCCGCGTGTAGTCAGGGCTAGCCGAACAGTTTACGGCAGCGGCGTCATTCGCAGCAACCAAGAGTAGGGTAAGGCTTAGAAGTGCGAGGCCAGATTTCATTCTCATATCTCCCAATTGGGTGAAATCGCACATAGGATTATAGGGACGGTAAGCTCCAACGCCCGACGCAGGAACCGGAGACGATGGTAAGCTGGCCGGGATTAATCGACAAGCCACACGACCGAGCTCCGTGCGAGTTGGGCTCGGGACGATCAAGAGGCGGGGCCGAACGGGTGGGCGACGTGCTCAGAACCCCGTGCCCCGGAAAGCGAAGTATCGGGGGCGAGGCCTTAGGCATAGGTGTTGCCGGGCCCACCCGCTTTCTCGAACTCAACTAGTCCGCTTTTGCGCCGGTCTTCCGATGTCCCGAATTGCCCCTGTGATGCCGCCCCGAATGGCTGCGACAGCGTGGGGGTTCCCTACCGGGGAAGATGCCCACGGACAGCACGGCCCCAAGATAAAGCAGCATGGCAATCCGCGCCGTATCCAGCACGCTGCCAAGCAGACCAACCGCCAGGATTCCGACGATCGCTCGCCGATAGCCCGACGGCGAACGGTTCCGCCGAACGAAATGCCGGCCACATGGCCATGCCGGCAGCGGTCAGGGTCAGCACAAGGGCCAGGACACCGAGTAGTCCCTGGGCGAAGTAGAGTTCGACCCACTGCTCGTGGATGTGCCAGGCCAGGTCCTGGTCGGTGACGAAGAGCCAGCGGCGGGCGCCGTCCGAGAAGTCGCCGTTGGCAATCAGCTCCCGCCCATCGCGCGTCTTCAGGCTCACATCATCCACGTCCAGCACCGCCGCCGGTCCCGCATTGTGCAGCGCGAGCGTGACAGGCGGGTGCGGCCAGTGGCCCCCGGCGCCGAGCCTGCCGGACTGGATCTCCGCGGTGAGCCGCTGCCAGTCGGCCCCCGCGTCTCCCAGGCTCAATCGGCGTCTCCACACACTGAAAGGAGTAGAGCAGGGCCTTCTCGCAGATCGGCACCCCCAGCGTAGCCTCCCCCGCCGGCAGCCTCACCCGGGCTGAGAGTCGATAGGTCTGCCCGGGCTCCACCGCAACACGCTGATCCAGAAAGACTGCCTCGCCGCTACCGAGCCGCAGATCCGGATTGCTTCCGTCGCTCAGGATGGCGTAGGTCCCCGGACGCCGCTCCACGTCCGCCAGCAGCAGATACTCCAGCGGGTACTGACCGAACCCCTCACCCACCAGGACAGACGCGGGACCGGGTGTCATCAGTGAGATGGCGCGGGACCAGTGGTCTAGTCGGATCTTGAGATCCTCCAGGCTGCGCGCCAGCCGCTCCTGGGCGAAGCCACCGGTCAGGACCGGCACGGCCGCACCCGCCACCGCCACCGCCAGGATCCCGGCGGCGACCCAGGCACGCAAGCCCCCTCGGCCGCGCAGCAGACCGATGAGGACCACCAGGAGTCCGGCCACCAACCCCGCCCAGCCGCCGCGGGAGAAGGTGACCATCATCGAATAGCTCACCAGCGCGGCAAGCAGGAGACCCAGGCCCCGCCCCCACCAGGTGCGGGCTCCGATGATCGCCACCGCGAGGAACGGGAAGGCAAAGGCGAGGAAGGCCTCGATGTAGGCCCCGCCCGTGTGCATGCTCGCGAAGGTCCCGGTCACCCGGAAGACGTTCTCGAAGTCCCAGAGACCGACGAAGACGTGACGCTCCCACAACACCGCCAGGGCGACCAGGGTGAGGCCGCGCCAGCACGCCCCCCGCGGCGAGCTCCTTCGCCAGCTCCAGTCGGTCGCGCGGGATCCGTCGGATCAGGGGCACCAGGAGCAGGGCCCACAGCATCCCCTTGCCCACCATCCACGCCTCGACCGGTGAGTGCGACCCGTCCGCCGGCGGCCAGGGAGTATCCAAAAGCGGCCAGAGCCCGCGGGCCGCGGCGATGATCCACGAGGTCCACAGCAGGACCAGGGCCACGGGAAAGAGCCGGTTCGGCCAGGGCAGACGCGGTGCGCCCCAGGTCCGCGCATAGCCGACGGCCAGGGTGGTCAGGACCGCCAGGTCGAAGGCGTCCAGCGCCAGTCGGCCGGTGATCGGGCTGAGGTCCAGGCTGGGCAGCAGGGCTGGGATCACCAGTAGCCACGCAAGCGGGCGGACCCAAAGCAGCGCGCCGTAGAGTGCCAGCAGGACCGCGAGGATTGGCCAGGCCAGCGGAAACGACAGGATCCCGGCCAGGAGCGGGACGGCGGCGAGGGCCCCAAGCGCGATCCCGGCTGGGGCGGGAGCGGGCCAGGGCTCAGGCTGCAGCCAGCCCGCTGTTGCGGGGGCGAGCGACCCCAGGGACAAGCCGGGTCCACGGTCCGGCTCGATGGCCGGGGTCACGGTGTCCTTGATCGGGCGCATCCCAACCCCTGACCCGTGTCGGCGTCCGCTCGCCCCCAGTCAGGACCCGCTCGAGCCAGCGGGCCAGCCCGTAGGCCAACAGTGCGCCGGCAACGGCGACGAGCCAGTTGGTCGGGTCCGGGTGCTTCGGGGGAAAGAACAGCTTGCCGGCCTCGATGACCACGGACACGACGAAGGCGGTCGCCGCGGCCAGCCAGGGCCCGCCGGGTTCGCCCACCCCGCCCCGGCGCGCCGCGGTGGCCCACACCCAAAGTCCGAAGGGTGCATAGAGCGCGATCTGCGCCAGCGTGCTCGCCATGGCGACCGGCTCGGAGGTGAAGTAGTGATAGTAGAGCGGAAGCCAGTGGACCTCGGGCAGGCGGGCCAGTGCCGTGTCGAGCGACAGCGCGGGGACCGAGAACCATCCTGAGACCAGGGCGAGTCCGGCGACGTAGGGCAGCAGGAGCATGGGCGCACCCAGCGCCATGACCCGTGCCACCGGACGCGGGCCGAGCCGGCGCAGCCAGCCCCCCGCCAGCGCCCCGACCACGAGCCCGACGCCCCGCAGTGGCACCGAGACCCCCTGGCTGGTCCCCGAGGCCAGGAGCAGCTGCAGGGGCTCGAGCACCAGCCCGATGAGGACGCCGGCGGCGAAGAGCCAGCCCAGGGTGCGCCGCGGCCACAGCAGAGCGCCGAGCATTCCCAGGGGGGCGATCGCGAGCGCGTCCAGCGTGAGCCGGGCCCCGCAGCGGATGGCCCCGCCACAGGCCGGGGCTACCAGCCAACCGAGATTCTCAGACTCAAGCCTCCAGCGCAGTTCGTGCGCCGAGAGGACGAAGTCGTAGGGAAAGAGCGACAGGGCCAGGTAGATGAGCCCGTAGCCCACCAGGGCCGCGACCAGTGACTGGCGTCCGCCCCGGATGAAGTCATCTGCCAGCCGCCCAATTCGGGTGCCTGCGAAGGACCAGAGTGAGAGGCCAATCAGGGTGCCGATGGACTCGGCGATGAGGTCGTTGAGCGAGACCGTTCGCGGGGCGAACCACTGCTGGGTGAACTCGACGGCGACGGCCACGGCGAGACAGAACAGCCCCACCAGAACGACGCCCAGGGGGGCCAGCCGGCCGACGCGGCGCATTCCGAGCAGGGCGGAACAGCCCAGGAAGGCGAGCGGGACGTAGAGGACGATGTTGGCAATCCAGTCCGCGCGGCTGACGACGTCCAGGTCCAGGAACCGGATGTCCTGGAAGCTGGTCACCGCCTGGTCCCAGGTGAGTGCCCGGTACTCGAACGGGATCAGGCTCCCGTAAACCACGAAGGCCAGGTAGAGCAGGAAGGCGACCCAGAGGCGCCAGCGGCCGCCGCCATCGAACCGGTTTTGGGGAGAGGTCATGGTGCTGGCACGAAACCACGGCTGGGCCACCACGCGCCTGGCGGCCAAAGGGCGCTGAATTGTAGCGGCAATCGATTAACGCCGGTCCGCTCGGCATCACCGCCGCCTCGGTTAAAATCCCGCTGAGTGTCCACGATTGCGTTCCGGTCCAGGAGCCCGACCATGCCCGTCTACGAGTTCTACTGCCCCGACTGCCACACCATCTTCAGCTTCTTCTCCCGCCGGGTGGACACCGAGACGCAGCCCGCCTGCCCCCGCTGCGGCCGGCCTGAGCTCGGCCGCCAGGCCAGCCTGTTCGCCATCAGCAAGGGCCGGGGCGAGAAGGACGGTGAAGGCGGCGACGACATGGACCTGCCCGCCGGGATGGACGAGGAGCGGTTGATGCGCGCCTTCGCCGCAATGGAGGGTGAGATGGAGGGCCTGGACGACTCAGACCCCAAGCAGGCAGCGCGGATGATGCGGACGGTTGTTCGACGCCACCGGGCTCAAGCTCGGAGACGGCATGGCCGAGGCCATCCGGCGCATGGAGGCAGGCGAGGACGCGGACGCGATCGACGCCGAGCTCGGGGACGTCCTGGCGGAGGAGGACCCATTCGCCCCGGGCGGGGGTGGCGGCAAGGGTCTGAGCGAGTCCCTGCGTCAGCTCCGCCGCGAGCTGCTGCCCGCGGCCCGGGATGACACCTGGTACCCGTTGAGACCCGCCGAGACCGACACCGACCCATCCTCCACCTGACCCCGAGGGGCCAGGCAGGGCCCCACCGGTGGCTCCGGCACCCTGTACGGGGGCGCGAAACGCCATGGTACACTCGCCCGCAATCTACCCGTTCTCCGTCCTTCTTCCGCGACCCCTCGACCCTTGGCAAGGACATGACAACCCAGAAGACCTACCTCGTGATCTCGGCCCTGGGGGAGGATCACCCCGGCATCGTCAACCAACTCTCCCGGGCCATCCTCGAGCACGGCTGTAACATCGAGGACAGCCGAATGGCCGTGCTCGGCGGCGAGTTCGCGGCCATGCTGCTGGTGGAGGGCAAATGGAACACCCTGGCCAAGATCGAGAACGGCTTGCCGGAGCTGGAGCGCCAGCTCGGCATGACCATCATCGCCAAGCGCACGGGTGAGCGCCCCGGCGGGCGCAACCTGCTCCCCTACGCGGTGGACGTGGTCTCCATGGACCACCCGGGCATCGTCAACAACCTGGCGGGCTTCTTCGCCGACCGCAGCATCAACATCGAGGACATGAGCACCGCCACCTATGCGGCCGCCCATACCGGCACCCCCATGTTCTCGGTGCACATGACCGTCGGAATCCCCTCCGAAATGCACATCGGCGGGCTGCGCGAGGAGTTCATGGACTACTGCGACGGGCTCAACCTGGACGCGGTGCTCGAGCCGCTCAAGGGTTGAGGCGCCCCGCCCGTGCGGGCGCACCCCCGACTACGCCACGATTGACACCAGAGACACGCCACATGAGTCTCCGCATCGGCGACACCATCCCCGACGTCGAGCTGACCGCCACCGGCGGGCGGATCGTCAAGCTCTCCGATTACCAGGGCCGCAACCTGGTCCTCTATTTCTATCCCAAGGCCAGCACCCCAGGGTGCACCCAGGAGGGTCAGGACTTTCGGGACGCGGCAGATGCATTCGCCGCCGCCGACACCGTGATCCTCGGCGCCTCCCGTGACGGCCTCAAGGCCCAGGAAAACTTCAAGGCCAAGCAGGGCTTCCCCTTCGACCTACTCTCGGACACCGACGAGTCCCTGTGCCGGGCCTTCGACGTGATCAAGCTGAAGAAGATGTACGGCAGGGAGAGCCTGGGGGTGGAGCGCAGCACCTTCCTGGTCGACGCCGAAGGCGTACTGCGCCGAGAATGGCGCGGCGTCAAGGTCAAAGGGCACGTGGACGAGGTGCTGGCAGCGGCCAAGGAGCTCGGCGGCGCCTGATCGGCCCCCCAAATCCGCCGCGCGTCGCCCCATCCCTGGCCGCAAGGTCCGCACCGCCACCAGACTTACGAGCCTCCATGATCAAGCGCGAAAACGACAAGCCTTGCCTGTTCGTCCTCGATACCAACGTGCTGATGCACGACCCCACCTCGATCTTCCGTTTTCAGGAGCACGACATCTTCCTGCCCATGGTGGTGTTGGAGGAGCTCGACCGGGGCAAGAAGGGCATGTCGGAGGTGGCACGAAACGTCCGCCAGGCAACGCGCTTCCTGGACCAGCTCATGTCCAACGCGGACAAGGACGAGATCGACGCCGGCCTACCCATCGGGCCCATCTCGGCCAACGGCGGCGGCATCGTGCTTCCGGCCACCGGGCGGCTCTTCTTCCAGACCGAGTCACTGGACCTCCGGCTCCCCGAGTCACTGCCGGGCACGGTGGCCGACAACAATATCCTTGGCACCGCCCAGGCCCTCCGGGGCCAACGGGCCGACCGCCAGGTGATCATCGTCTCCAAGGACATCAACCTGCGCATCAAGGCGGCGGTGCTCGGCATCCCCGCGGAGGACTATTCCAACGACCAGGTCCTGGACGACGTCACCCTGCTCTACACCGGCATGGCGGGGCTGGCGGAAGACTTCTGGGAGCACCACGACAAGTCCGTCGACGCCTGGAAGGAGGAAGGCCGCACCTTCTACCGCATCCAGGGACCGGACGTGGCCGAATGGTACCCTGGCCAGTGTCTGTTCACCGAGGATGGCAGCTTCGAGGCCATGGTGCGCGAGAAGCGTACCGACACCGAGTCGGTGATCGAGCTGGTGGAGGACTTCCGCCTGCCCCGCCACAACTGCTGGGGCATCAATGCCCGCAACCGCGAGCAGAACTTCGCCCTCAACATGCTGATGGATCCGGACCTGGATTTCGTCTCGCTGCTGGGTGCCGCGGGCACCGGCAAGACCCTGCTCGCCTTGGCGGCGGGCCTGACGCAGGTGCTGGACCGCAGCCTCTACAAGGAGATCATCATGACCCGGGTCACGGTGCCGGTGGGTGAGGACATCGGCTTCCTGCCCGGCACCGAGGAAGAAAAGATGACCCCCTGGATGGGGGCGCTGATGGACAACCTGGAGGTACTGACCCAGACCGAGGGTGGCGAGTGGGGGCGCGCTGCCACCAACGACCTGATTCGGAATCGCATCCGCATCCACTCCCTGAACTTCATGCGCGGGCGCACCTTCCTCAACAAATACATCATCCTGGACGAGGCACAGAACCTCACGGCCAAACAGATGAAGACCTTGATCACCCGCGCCGGCCCCGGGACCAAGATCGTGTGTCTCGGCAATATCAGCCAGATCGACACTCCCTACTTGACGGAGACCACCTCCGGCTTGACCTATGTGGTGGACCGCTTCAAGAACTGGCCCCACAGCGGACACATTACCCTGATCCGCGGTGAGCGCTCGCGGCTCGCGGACTTCGCCTCCGAGGAGCTGTGAGACGGGTCTGCCCGAGGCGGCATCAACACACCACCAGGAGTTCTCCAATGAAGACCAAGATCATCCCCGCCCTGCTGCTCGTCCTGGCCGCCATCCCCGTGCTGGCGGCCGACAAGCTCAACGTGGTCTATCACGTCTCGGATGCCGAGAAGGTCCCCTTCGTGCTCGGCAACATCCAGAACCACATCGACGGCGTGGGCGGACCGGACAACGTCCATATCGTGCTGGTCGTCCATGGACCGGCCATCAACGCATTCAACGACATCGAGGCCACGGACAAGGTCCGAAGCACCCTGGCCAAGATCAAGGACGAGGGGGTGGAGCTGGACATGTGCGGCAACACCCTGAAGGGATTCAAGCTCACCCTGGACGAGCTGCTGCCGGGCTTCGTCGAGGTGCCGGAGGGCGGCGTCACCAAGATCGCCGAGCTCCAGTCCAAGGGTTACGTCTATATCCGTCCCTGATGCGCTGACCGGGGTCCGGCCGGCCGCGCCCGAGCTCGAGCGCTTTGTCCGGGAGACCCTCGGCTGCAACTGTGCCGCCGAGGTCTTCTCCCGGGTGGAGGAGGATTGCAGCCCGGTGCCGGGCTACCCGGAGATCCGGCGCCGGATTTCCATTGGAGGTCGGCTCCTGATCTACGTGGCCGAGCCCGCGGACGCGGGTTCGGCTGCGCAGGGGCTCGGCGCCTGGGTCACGGCTGGCCGGACGGAGCGTGACCGTCGGGGAATGAACCGGCTGCGGCTTGTCGTGGTCCTGAACGTGGTGACACCCGAGACCGTCGCCACCATCGAGGCCGCCTTCTCCCGACTACCGGAGCTTGCGCCGACAGTGGCAGGCGCGGAGGACGCGCACATCCACCTCCACTGCCTGTCCCGCGACGCCCTGGCGCCCATCTGATCCGTCACCACCCAGAAGGAGCCACAGTGGCCCAGTCCGAATCGGATCAGGACCAGCCCCCGGCGCGGCTCAGGCCCCTGCGCGGCTGGCTGGTGAATATCGTCCTGATCCTTCTGATCTTTGCCGGCATCCAGTGGTGGAAGGCCCGACCACTGGCGAGCGGCGAGGCCCCGCCCCTGGCCGGCGAGACCCTGAACGGAGCAACCCTGGACCTTGCGAGCTACCGAGGCGCACCGGTCCTGGTGCACTTCTGGGCGAGCTGGTGTCCGGTGTGCAAGGCGATGGACGGGACCATCGACTCAATCGCCGCGGATCATCCTGTGGTCACGGTGGCGATGCAGTCTGGGGACCTGACTGAGATCCGGCGCTTCATGGCCGAGGCGAACCTGGGCTTTACCGTGATCCCAGACCCCTACGGACAGATCGCAAGTCTTTGGGGGGTGCCGGGGGTACCGGCCAGCTTCGTGCTTGACCCTACCGGGCGCATTGCCTACTCCACCATCGGGTTCAGCAGCGAGCCGGGGTTGCGGGCGAGACTCTGGGGTGCCGCCCGGGCCGAGTGACGACCATTGTGGATGGAAATCGATCCGCACCGCCCTGGCCGCGACAGCGCCAATGATTGGACCCCGCGGAATCTGCGCCCGCTCTTCTTGGGCTGGCGCAACCCCGAACGGACTCAGACCTTGTAGAAATCCCGATACCACTCGACGAATCGGGCGACCCCGTCGGGCACCGAGGTATTCGGGTGGTAACCGGTGTCCGTCACCAAGTCCCTGACGTCCGCGTAGGTGTCCGGCACATCCCCGGGCTGCAGTGGCAGCAGGTTCATCTGCGCCTTCTTCCCCAGGCACTGCTCCAACACCGAGATGTAATCCATCAGCTCGACTGGATTGTTGTTGCCGATGTTGTAGATCCGGTAGGGCGCACGTCCGGTGGCGGGGTCCGGCCTGTCGCTCGACCATTCCGGATTGCCGGCGGGAATGCGGTCCAGCACCCGGATCACACCCTCGACGATATCGTCGATATAGGTGAAGTCCCGACGGTGCTTTCCATAGTTAAAGACCTCAATCGGCTCGCCCGCGAGGATGGCCTTGGTGAACTTGAAAAGGGCCATGTCCGGCCGGCCCCAGGGACCGTAGACGGTGAAGAATCGCAGGCCCGTGGTGGGCAGCCCATAGAGATGGCTGTAGGTGTGGGCCATCAGCTCGTTGGCCTTCTTGCTCGCGGCGTACAGGCTGACGGGGTGGTCCACATTGTCATGCACCGAGAAGGGCATCTGGGTGTTGAGCCCGTACACCGAGCTGCTGGAGGCGTAGACCAGGTGCTCGACGCCGTTGTGGCGGCAGCCCTCCAGGATGTTGGCGTAGCCCACCAGGTTGGTCCCCACATAGGCCATGGGATTCTCGATGGAGTAACGCACCCCCGCCTGGGCGGCCAGGTTCACGACCCGATCCGGCTTATGGGTCGCGAATACATCCGCGATGCGCGCCGTGTCCTCGATATCGACCCGCACATCCTTGTAACCCGCGTAGGCCAGGGTTCGCGCCAGGCGCGCCTCCTTGAGGGAGACGTCGTAGTAGTCGTTCAGGTTGTCGACACCGATCACCTGGTCGCCGCGCTCGAGCAGACGCAGGGACAGGTTCGAGCCGATGAATCCGGCGGAGCCGGTAATCAGAATTTTCATTGGTGTTCTGCTCACAGCCGCCCGTCGACCTGGTCCTTGGGCAGCATTTGCTTGACGTCATAGAGTACGGCGTTGGGCTTGCCAAAGCCGCGGATGCGCTCGACACCCATCTCCTGGAACTCACGATGGGCCACCGCCAGGATCACCGCGTCATAGGCCCCGAGCGGCGGCTCGGCAATGAGCTCGATCCCATACTCGTGCCGGGCCTCCGCCGGGTTGACCCAGGGATCGTGGACGTCGCAGGCGATGCCGTAATCCTGGAATTCGGCGACGATATCGACCACCCGGGTATTGCGCAGATCCGGGCAGTTCTCTTTGAAGGTCAGCCCCAGCACCAGCACCCGCGAGTCCTTGGACAGGCAGCCGCGGTGGGTCATGAGCTTGATCACCTGGCTGACCACGTAGGAACCCATGCTGTCGTTGAGACGACGGCCGGCCAGGATGATCTCCGGGTGATAGCCGATCGCCTGGGCCTTGTGGGTGAGGTAATAGGGGTCCACGCCAATGCAGTGACCGCCCACCAGACCGGGTCGGAACGGCAGGAAGTTCCACTTGCTCCCCGCCGCCTCCAGGACCTCCTGCGTATCGAGCCCAAGTCGGTTGAAGATCAGCGCCAGCTCGTTGATCAGGGCGATGTTGACGTCCCGCTGGGTGTTTTCGATCACCTTTGCCGCCTCGGCCACCCGGATGCTGCTCGCGAGATGGGTGCCGGCGGTGATGATGGAGCCGTAGAGCGCATCGACGAATCGGGCCACCTCAGGCGTGGAGCCCGAGGTGACCTTCTTGATGGTCGGCAGACGATGCTCCTTGTCGCCAGGATTGATCCGCTCCGGGCTGTAGCCGGCGTAAAAGTCCCGGTTGTACTTGAGGCCGGAGACCTGCTCGATGATGGGAATGCAGACCTCCTCTGTAGCCCCTGGATAGACGGTGGACTCGTAGACGACCACGGCACCGGGCTTGATCACCCCTCCCAAGGTGCGACTCGCCGATTCCAGGGGCCTCAGATCGGGCTCCTTGTGGGCATTGATCGGTGTGGGTACCGTGACAACGAAGACATTGCACTCCGCGAGATCCCCGGCCTCCCCCGTATAGCGCAGCTGTGTCACCCCCTTCAGGTCCTCCGGCTCCACCTCCAGAGAGCTGTCGCGCCCTTCCCGCAGCTCAGCAATACGGGCCCCATTGATGTCGAAGCCGAGCGTCGGATAGCGCTTGCCGAACTCGACGGCAAGCGGCAGTCCCACGTACCCGAGCCCGACGATAGCGATCCGCGCGTTATTGAGGTCCGTTGCCAGTGCCATAGCGATGATCTCGGTGGATGTCTCAACGATAGGGTTACAGTGAAAGTCGCGCCGTAGCGCTCCGTCCCCCTCGACCCCGCGGGGAGAGAGCCGGGGTGAGGTGAACGGCCGTGGCATCCGCGACGATCATCCTGCGGGTTGGTGCGGGCGGAGGGGCCGTTGGACGCGAGAACGCCGCTCGCGCGGCAATACAGCGGCCCGATTCGGCGGCACAGCAACTCCCGGATGGCGCCCGCGGAATCGCTTGTCTGGCGCGGGCTCGCAAAGCTTCTACAGATTACAGCGGACCCCACGTCGCAACGAGGGGCGCATGTTAGCAGCGCGACGCACTTCACGCGAATAGACCCCGCTCTCCCCGGGCGTTCGGGCATCTGTGCTAGCATTCGGCGCGCTTGAGGGCTGCTCGGCAAGGCGAGGCCCGCGGCAAGCAGGTGGCCAGCGCCGACGGGACGCATGGTGGCCCCAATCGGCCGACGGGGTCTTTCTTCAGCGCAGTTTCTAGGCCGGATGCGGGCTGTCACTTTGGGCTGGACCGCGTGTGGCCGCCTCTGACTCACGCGTTACCGCCGGGAGCAAGGTAGCAACCCGCGTCCGGCCGTTCCCCTCGTTCTGAGCTGGTCCGACGCGGGATCTCTGCGGTGCCCAAGACGCAACTCCATTTCGGAGCGCCCTGGGCGACACACAAACCCCTGGCGGGCCAGCCGGCCCGAGCCGATTGTTCTGGAAACAAGGTGTCGAGAACTTACGTCTATCTCGGGATCGTTGAGGCCATCGTCTTTTTCCTCGCGTCCCAGCTCGGGGTATTCGCCCGCTTCGGATTGGGCGTCCCCGACGACGTCACGCTCGCCTCGTCGATTGCCACCGGAATCGTCTTCGCGATCGGGATGAGCGCGGCCTTGATTTCCATGGGCCTGTATCAGCGGGGGGTCCAGGGGCGAGAGGCAGCGTTCGTGGTCCGGCTTGGACTTGGATTCGTCCTCGGCGCCGTAGTGTTGGCGGTGGTCTTCTACCTGGTGCCCACGCTCTTCATGGGGCGCGGGGTCATGGGCCTTAGCCTGGTCTTCTCGTTCATCGGCGTCAGCGCGGTGCGCGAGCTCTTTTCCCGCCTGGTTACCGCTGAGTCGCGTAAGCGGCGGGTCCTGGTCCTGGGAGCCGGAGCCAACGCTCAGAGTATCGCGGATCTAGCAGGGCAGGATCCGCATCTGAGCTTCGTGGTGGTCGGCTTCGTGCCGCTCCCGCGCAGTCAAGTCCTTGTCGATTCGAGCCTGATATTGGACCCGAAGAGGCCCTTGGCCGAGGTCGCGATTGAGCATTCGGTGGACGAGTTGGTGGTCGCTGCCGATGACCGGCGCGGAAAGCTGCCGGTGGACGATCTCGTGGACTGCAGGATGAGCGGCTTCGAGGTCCTCGACCTTCTGGCCTTCTTCGAGAAAGAGCTCCAGATCATCAAGATCGACCTGCTGCAACCGAGCGCGATCTTCCTCTCGCCCAACGGCTTTCGGATGGGGCAGCCGGGGTTTATCGCCAAGCGCGTGTTCGATGTTTCGTTTGCGCTGGTCTTGCTGATTCTCAGCGCCCCCGTCATCCTCCTGGTGGCGATCGCGAGCCTGGTCGGATCGCGTTTCCGCGATCCCATCTTTTATCATCAGTTACGGGTCGGCCAGCACGGCACTCTGTTTCACGTCCATAAATTTCGCAGCATGCAGGTTGACGCCGAGTCCGACGGGGTGGCCCGCTGGGCGACCGAGAACGACTCCCGAATCACCCCCCTTGGGTCATTCATCCGGAAGACCCGTCTGGACGAGCTGCCCCAGCTCTTCAACGTCCTGAAAGGTCAGATGAGCCTGGTTGGCCCGCGCCCGGAACGGCCCGAGTTCGTGCAGAAGCTCAGTGCCACCATTCCCTTTTACGGCGAGCGTCACCGCCTTAAGCCCGGCGTCACCGGCTGGGCTCAGCTCCTATTTTCCTACGGCTCCGACGAGGAGGATGCGCGCCGCAAGCTGGAATACGACCTGTACTATGTGAAGTACGCCGGTCTGATGCTGGACCTCGCCATCCTCCTGCAAACGGTCGAGGTGGTCATCTTCGGTAAAGGCGCCCGCTGAAAAGGCATGGAAGACGGGAGACCGGCATTAGACATCTTCGGCCTCGCCGGCTACGGGGTCTCTGGCGTCCTGTTCTTGCTGCTGACACTGGTGTTGCTCACTGGCTGGCGAGGACGGCTGCAAGGAGGACTGCTGGTTGCGGCAACCTTTTCCACGGCGCTGTGGGCCGTAATCCTGGCCGCCCAGGCCGCCTGGCATCGAGTGCCGATCGAGATAATCTGGGCCATCGAGGCCCTGCGTGACCTCGCCTGGATTCTGTTCCTGATCCGATTGCTGCAGCTCCAGGCGGGGGCCGAGGCCAAGCGTAGCCATGTCCTAGGCTGGACCCGCCTGGGGGCCTTCGCGCTGACCCTGCTGCTCATGCTGCCCTTGGAATCGCTACTCAGCTGGAGCGGCTTGGTCGGCGCTTACGGCATCAACTCGGCGCGTCTCATCCTGGAGGTGCTGGTCGCGGTTGGCGGGCTGGTGCTGGTGGAGCAGGTCTTCCGCAACACGCCCTGGCAGCATCGCTGGGGCGTCAAGTTCCTGTGCCTGGGCGTGGGTGGCCTGTTCGCCTTCGACTTCTTCTTCTACGCGGATGCCCTCCTGTTCCAGCGTCTGGATTTCGACATCTGGGTCGCACGCGGTGCGGCCAGTGCCTTGGCGGCCCCACTGATCGGGGTGTCGGCGGCGCGCAACCCCCAGTGGTCGTTCGACCTCTTCGTTTCCCGCAAGGTGGTCTTCCACTCAACCGCCCTGTTTGCCGCCGGTGTCTATCTCTTCGTGATGTCGTTGGCCGGCTACTACATCCGTTACTACGGGGGCGAGTGGAGCTCGATCATCCAGACGGTCTTTTTCTTCGGGGCTGGCCTGGTGCTCGTCGTGCTCTTGTTCTCCGGGCAGCTGCGCTCCCGCCTGAAGGTCCTTGTCAACAAGCATTTCTTCAACTATCGCTACGACTACCGCGAGGAGTGGCTGCACCTGATCGAGGTGCTGTCAGGCAAGGTGCTTGAGGCCTCCCTGCCGGAGCGGGTGATCTACGCGCTGGCCGAGTTGGTGGACAGCCCCGGGGGGGTGCTCTGGCTACGCAACGAGTCCGGTCGTTTCGAGCACGCCCGCGCCTGGAATCTCGCCGAGGACGCCATCGATCGGCGGACCGACGTCGGCGCGCTCACAGATTTTCTGTCACAGCGTCGTTGGGTCATCGATCTGGCCGAGCTTCGCCGGGACCCGGAAACCTACGATGGATTGGATCTCCCTGACGCGATTCTCGCCGATGAGCGCCTGTGGCTGGTCGTGCCGCTCGATCACAACGACACACTTCTCGGATTCGTGATCCTGACCCGGCCACGATCCACCCAGGCGGTGAACTGGGAGGTGACGGATGTGCTCAAGACCGCCGCACGCCAGGCCGCCAGCTATCTGGCCCTGGATCAGGCGGCCCGTGCGCTGGCCGATGCCCGACAGTTCGAGGGATTCAACCGACTCTCCGCCTTTGTCGTGCACGACCTGAAGAACCTGATCGCCCAGCTGTCCCTGGTCGCGAAGAATGCCGAGCGGCACCGCCACAACCCGGATTTTGTCGACGACGCCATGAACACTATCAGGAACTCCGTTGAGAAGATGAACCGGCTACTCGCCCAGCTGCGCAGCCCCGATCTCCGAGCAAACAGCGTCAGGACGGATCTGGTCGCGTTGGTTGAGGATGCAGTGCGCCTGCGTTCGGTCCAAGAGCCGGTGCCAACGTTGGAGCGTCTGACCCACGAGCTCCTGTCGGTGCGCGCGGACGCCGACCGCTTGGGGGCCATCGTCGCCCATGTGATCCAAAATGCGCAGGAGGCAACGTCGAGTGACGGTCGAGTGATCGTGCGCGTCGGTCGGCTCGGCGATCAGGCGGCGATCGATGTGGAGGACACTGGCAGTGGGATGGATGCCGATTTCGTGCGCGAGCGGCTCTTCAAGCCCTTCGACTCCACAAAAGGGCTCACGGGCATGGGGGTCGGCGCCTACGAGGCCCGTGAGCTGGTGAATTCACTGGGGGGCCGGGTCGTCGTGGACAGCGAACCCGGCCGCGGCACCCTCTTTCGCATGCTGGTTCCAGTGGACGTCACCGAGACCGTGGCAGACGTCGCGGCAGCCGCAGGTTGATACAGATGGATGACAAGAACAATCGCTTATTGATCGTCGAAGACGATCCCGGACTCCAGCGCCAGCTGCGCTGGAGCTTCGACGGATTCGAGATTGCGTTGGCAAGCGATCGCCAGGGTGCGCTCGCGGAGGTGCGGCGGTTCGAGCCGGGAGTCGTGACCCTGGACCTTGGCCTTCCACCGGATCCGGGCGGCACCAGCGAGGGGTTCAAGACCCTCCAAGAGATCCTGACCATCGCGCCGACGGTCAAGATTATCGTGGTCACCGGTCACGACGACCGGGACAATGCCGTGCGTGCCATCGGCATGGGGGCCTATGACTTCTACGAGAAACCCATCGACCCCGACATCCTCGCCCTGGTGGTCGAGCGCGCGGGGCGGCTCAACTGGCTGGAGGCCGAGAACCGCAAGCTCTCGTCCGCCCGCTCCACCTCGCCCTTCGGCGAGCTGATCGCCGCCAGCCCGGAGATGCTCAAGGTCTGCCGCACCATCGAGAAGCTGGCCCCCACCGACGTCACCACCCTGATCCTGGGCGAGAGCGGCACCGGCAAGGAGATTCTGGTTCGGGTGCTGCACTCCCTGAGCGGCCGGGCCGGCAAGCGGCTTGTCGCCATCAACTGCGCCGCCATCCCCGAAAACCTCTTGGAGAGCGAGCTCTTTGGGTATGAGAAGGGGGCCTTCACGGGCGCGGTCAAGAGCACCCCTGGCAAGATCGAGCTGGCGGATGGCGGCCTGCTGTTCCTCGACGAGATCGGAGACCTGCCGCTATCGCTGCAATCCAAGTTGCTGCGGTTCCTCCAGGAACGGGTGATCGAGCGAGTCGGCGGGCGCCGGGAAATCGCGGTGGACGTGCGCGTGGTCTGCGCCACCCACCAGGACCTCGAGGCCCTCATCAAAGCGGGCAGGTTCCGCGAGGACTTGTACTATCGAATCAACGAGACCTCGATCCTGGTGCCACCCCTGCGGGAGCGCCGCGGCGACACGGTGGTGCTGGCCCGCGCCTTCCTGCGCCGATTCGCCGAGCAGCACAAGCGCCCCATCAAAGACTTCACCGCCAACTCGCTGCGCCTGATCGAGCAGCACCCCTGGCCCGGAAACGTCCGTGAGCTGGAGAATCGAATCAAGCGTGCAGTGATCATGGCGGACGGAACCGAGCTGACCCCCGAGGACCTGGACCTCGACGACACCGAGACCCCGCAGGAACCCTTCAATCTGCGCGAAGTCCGGGAATGGGCGGAGAGGCAGGCCATACAGCGCGCGATGAGCATCAGCGACAACAACGTATCGCGTACCGCGGACCTCCTCGGGGTGACCCGACCCACCCTCTACAACTTGATGAAGAAGCACAATCTGGCTTACTGATGCGAGGTTACGACATGACGACTCAACGGACCCATTGCCGCATACTCCATACGGCGCTTGCTTTGTCGATCGGCCTCTGCGGCGCCTCCGCGCTGGCATCGGAGTCCAGCGACAAGGCGCGTGCCGCCCTCGAGAAGGGCGATCTCAGGACCGCCACCATCGAGCTCAAGAACGCCCTGCAAAAGGACCCGAACGACTCCGATGCCCGTCTCGTTCTAGGCAAGGTGTACCTGCGCTCCGGCAATGGCGCCGCCGCCGAAAAGGAGATCCGTACGGCACTCGACCTGGGTGCCGATGCGTCCCTGTGGCGCCTCGATCTCGTGGAGGCGTTGATCCTCCAGGGCAAGTTTGACGATGCAATGCAGCGTCTGGATGCAGCCGGCCAGCTCAGCGACGCCGACACGGTCCGCGCCCTGGTGCTGCGGGGCAACGCGGCGGTTGGCCGGGAACAGCCGGACGAGGCGCGTGACTACTATCAAAGGGCGCTGGACATCGACCCCGATGACCAAGACGCAGGCGTGGGTCTGCTGCGCCTGACCTTACGGGGGGGTGATAAAGATGCGTCGGCCAAGGCCGCCGACGCCTTCCTCGCCCGCTTCCCCGACAACGCGGACGCCCTGCTGATCCGGGCGGAGCTCCACCGGGCCGCTGGCGAAAACTCGGAGGCGCTCGATCTTTTCGACCGAGCGATCAAGACCGATCCGCGCAACACGGTCGCTCGGCTGGGGCGGGCCACGGCCCTGATCGGCCTCAAGGATCTGGATGGGGCGCGGGAGGGGCTGGACCAGGTCGACAAGGACCAGCCGAACATCCCCATGACCAGCTATCTGCGGGGTGTCATCGCCTTCCAGGAGAAGGATTGGCGCCAAGCCGCCGAGGAGCTGCAGCGCGTCCTGGCCGCCGTGCCCGGACACCTGCAGAGCCAGCTCCTGCTCGGCATCATCCGCTATAGCGAGGGTCAGCTCGAGACCGCCGACGAGCTCCTGAGCAATGTGGTGGGGGCCGCGCCCGGAAACGTGCAGGCACGCAAGGTACTGGCCGCCACCCGCATCAAGCAGCGCGAGCCGGGACGGGCCGTGGAGGTCCTGGAGCCCATGGCGCAGGATGGCGATCCGCAGACGCTGGCACTGCTCGGAAGCGCCTACATGCTCCAGGGGGACCTGGAGCGAGGCCAGGAGTGGCTCAACCGGGCCGTGGAGGATGCCCCCAACGTGGCGGCCCTGCGCACCCAGCTTGCCCTGAGCCTGCTCGCCGGCGGCGAGACCGACAAGGCGATCGGCGAGCTCCAGACGGCGGTCGATCTCGGTCAGGACATCCTCCAGGCCGACGTGCTGCTGGTGCTGGCCCACCTGAAGAACAAGGAGTTCGAGCAGGCCCTCGAAGCCAGCCGAAGCCTCGAGCAGCGCCACCCCGACTCACCCATCCCCTACAACCTGACCGGTCTCGCCCTGATGGCCAAGGGCGATCTGCCGGCGGCACGGGAGCGCTTTGAGAAGGCGCTCTCGGTGAATCCCCAGTTCGCCACCGCGGCGATCAACCTGGCGCGCATCGATGTGGCGGGCAAGGATTTGGATGCCGCCCAACGTCGCTACGAGCAGGTTCTGAAGACCAATCCCAAGCACCTCGGCGCCCTGCTTGGGCTAGCCGCTTTGGCGGAACAACGCAGGGATACGGACGCCCTGGTGGCGGCCCTGGAGCGCGCCCAGGAGGCCAACCCCTCGGCGACCCAGCCAGGCCTCCTGCTCGCCCGCTTCTATGTCACCCGCAGCGACTACTCGAAGGCACTGACGGTCGCCAGCGACTTGGCACGACGCTTCCCCGACAATGACTCCGTTCTACAGATGCTCGGCCGCACCCAGACGCTGGGCGGACAGGTGCCGAACGCCATTCGCACCTTCGATCAGCTCCTGTCGAAGAACCCCAAGGACCCGCAGCTCCACTATCTGGCCGGCGGGGCCCGCTGGAAGGACAAGGATTTCGCGGGCGCCAAGGCGTCGTTCCGCAGCGCCCTTGAGCTCAAGCCGGACTTCCTGGAGGCCCAGGTGGCCCTCGCCTCGGTCTCACTGGACGCGGGCGACACCGATGGCGCACTGAACGCCGCCAAGGCGCTCCAAACGGATTTCCCGGACTCTGCCGTGGGCTATCGGGTCGAGGGCAGTATCCGTAACGCAATGCGTGACCCCGTTAAGGCCGCGCAGGCGTACAAGGAGGCCTATGCACGCCAGAAATCGGGCATCTCGGCTCGGCAGCTCGCCGAGTCTCTGCGCCAAGCCGATCAGACCAAGGAGGCGGTAGAGGTGCTCGAGGGGTGGGTCGCGGACAACCCCAAGGATCTCGACACCCAGGCCGCATTGGGGCTCCTCTACCAACAGGCCCAACGCCCAAAGGATGCGATCGCCATCTACGAGCAGGTGATGAGCCAGGCGACCAAGAAGAATCCGCTCCTGCTCAACAACCTGGCTTGGCTCTACCAAGAGGAGGGGGACGCCCGAGCCCTTTCTGTCGCCAAGGAGGCCTACGACCTGGCGCCAAACCGCCCCGAGATCGCCGACACCTACGGCTGGGTTCTCTACAACTCAGGCCAGAAGGACGACGGCCTGCGGATTCTCCAGCAGGCCTACCTGGCCGTTCCGACCCAGACGGAAATCGGCTACCACGTGGCAGCGGCCCTGGCGGGTGTGGGGCGCAAGGATGAATCCATCCAGATCCTGCGCAAGATCCTGCGCGAGAGCCCCACTTCCGAGCACGCCGCGGACGCCGCCGAGCTACTCAAGAAACTGGGTGGGTGAGGCGAGGCCACGCGCGGTAAATCCCGGATCTCAGACTTTCCCGAGTGCCAGCAGCGCCGCCCCATGGGCGGCCTCCTGGCGGGGGGCGGAAAGAACCGGCAGCCCCAGCACGCGACGGCGGATCGCCTCCCAGGTCTTGTTGACCGATCCGCCGCCTGTGGTCAGGACCCGAGTCGGACGCGGCGCTCCAAGGCGGGTCAAGAGCGCATACCCCCCGGCCTCGATGCGGGCCATTCCCTCCAGGAGCCCGTGCAGGAAGCGCTGCCGATTCTGGGGAATGGGCCAGATCCGCGGCGCGAGCCCGGGATCGTTCCAAGGAAAGCGCTCGCCGGTCCTCGGCAGTGGGTAGTAATCGAGCCCGCTCGGTCGATCCGGATCAATCCCCGCTGAGAGTGCCGCCAGCTCCGCGTCGTCAAAGAACTGGCGCAGCACGGAGCCCCCGCTGTTCGATGCGCCGCCTACCAGCCAATGGTTCCCGAACCGATGGCTGTAGACCCCATGGCGGGAGGATGTCACGGGCCGCCCCGAGACGATCTTGAGCACCAAGGTGCTGCCGAGGCAGGTGACCGCATCCCCGGGCCGAGAGGCCCCAGCGGCGATGACCGCAGCGGTGCTGTCGGTGGTCCCGGCGACCAGCCGAGCACCGGGCCCAAGGCCCAGATGCGCAGCGAGCCCGGGCTCCAGTACGCCCACCGCCGCGCCGGGGGCCAGCACTCGAGGGAGTTGAGCCCCGGGCGGAACCAACCCCACCACCCAGTCAGGCCAGGCCAGGCGCTCCGCGTCGAAGCCCAACTTCAATGCGTTGTTCCAATCCGTCCAGCCGTAGCGTCCCGCGAGCCGCCCGCCGACCCAGTCCGCCTGGTGCACGGCCAGGGTCCCCGCGGGACAGCCCCTGGCCTCGGCCAGATAGAGCAGCTTGGACAGGCTCGAGGCCGCACCCCGCGCCGGACTCTCGGGCGGGGCCGCGGAATCCACCACGGCGGCCGCCTCGCTGGACCGGCGGTCGTTGTACATCAGGGCCGAGCCCCTGGGAGCACCGTCGGGATCGGCCAGCAGGAGGGTCGAGGAGGTCCCGTCCACGGCGATGACGACCCCATCACGGCCCCCGAGCTCAGTGCCGATCCGCTTCAGCACCTCCAGCACCGCGTCCCACCAGAGCTGAGGGTCCTGCTCCACCCAGCCGTCGGCCGTGGTCAGGGGCGGTGGGAGGCCTACCCGGGCCCCGGCCAGGGGCCTTCCGTCGAGATCCACCGCCACCGCCCGGCAGCCCGAGGTGCCAAGATCGACCCCGATCCCGCAAACACCCGTCTCAGCCATGGCGAGCAGCGGGACGGTCAGGGCAGCTCCACCCGCAACGGCGGCTGCCAACCCGGGGCGCGGTGCTCGGCAACCACGGTGGTGTAGATGCCGCCGCGCACGTTGAAATCCGCGGTCAGCCGCATAAAGCGGGGCGCGGTAGCCTCCACGAGATCGGCCAGGATGCGATTGGTCACGGCCTCGTGGAAGGCACCCTCGTCGCGAAAGGACCAGACGTAAAGCTTGAGCGACTTGAGCTCGACACACAGGCGATCGGGTATGTACTCCAGCGTCAGCTCGGCGAAGTCCGGTTGACCCGTCTTGGGGCAGAGGCAGGTGAACTCCGGGACTCTAACTCGAATCGTGTAATCTCGCTCCGAGGCTGGATTTGCGAAGGTCTCGAGGGACCTGCTGGGTAGGGTGGGCATGGATTCGACTCCTGGCTCAAAGGACCGCGAGAGGCTAGGCGACGGCCCGGCCTTGGGCAAAGTAGCGGGCGAGAAAGGTGTCGAAATCCACGTCGTCTGCGGCCTCGATCTCGGCCTGATGAGCTGTCGACTCGGCCGCGAGACGCGCGAAGAGTGATTCGTGCTCGGGACTCAGTTCACGCCCCTGCAAGGCGGCTCGGTGGGCGCTCGACACCCGGTACGCATGGTCGAAGAAGTCCTCTCGCCGCTCACGCATCTCCCTCAGCATGCGTGCGGACGGGGTGAGCTCAGGCTCCCGGATCTTGGCCCGCTGGAGGACCAGGCTCTCGGCATACGGACCGCCCGACCCGCCGTCCAGCAGCTCGGCCACGGACTCCATGGCGTCCAGGACCTCTTCTGCCCATTGCACCAGGGGGACGGGCCCGCCATCGCGGATCAGGGTGAGCCCCGGCTCCCGCCCCCGATGGGCGGCCAGAACCTGGTTGTCATCGATCGCCCGGCGCTCGCTCCCGCCGATCCTTGGGCTGTCGGTGAGGAGGCAATACAGCATCAGCACCTCCAGGAATCGCAGCTGCTCGACACCCACACCCAGGGGCTCGAAGGCGTTGACGTCCAGCGAGCGCAGCTCGACGTACCGCACCCCGCGCCGACGCAGGGCAAGGGTCGGCTTCTCCATCCAATCGGTGATCTGCTTGGGGCGCACCGTGCTGTAATACTCGTTCTCGATCTGCAGCACATTGGCGTTGAGCTGCTCGTAGCGATCCCCGACCTTGACCCCGATCTGCTCATACTGGGGACAGGGGGTCTCGATGGCCCAGGTGAGGCTGCGTACATAGGCATCCAGGCTGTCGTAGCTCGCCTTCATGCCCGTGCCCTGCTCCTGCTGGTTCTGGTAGCCGATGTCCCCCATGCGCAGGGAGGTGGCATGGGGATAGTAGAGGGTGTGGGCGTCGAATCGCTCGAGGCTCGTCTCTCGACCCTGCACAAAGCTCCCGCACACCGCAGGCGAGGCACCGAACAGGTACGGCACCAACCAGCCAAGCCGCTGCAGGTTGCGGATCGTGGCCAAATAGGACTCAGCCCGGAAAAGCACCGGGTCGGCTCGATCCCCTTCCAGGGTCTGATAGAGGGCCCAGAAGTCTTCACCGAAGGAGAAATTGAAATGCACCCCGGCGATCACCTGCATGGTGCGGCCGTAGCGGTTGCCGAGGCCCCGTCGGTAGGCGGTCTTCATGGTGGCGGCGTTGGAGCGTCCATAGACCGCCAGGGGGATGTTGCGGGCCCCTTCGAGCACGCAGGGCATACTCGTAGCCCAGAGCAGCTCGTCCCCCAGATGGCGGTAGACCTCCCGGTGGAGATCTCCCAGGAAGTCCAGCACCTCCAGGGGATCGTTCAGTGGCGGCGTCACCAGCTCGATCAGTGCCTCGGAAAAATCCGTGGTGATGTGCGGGTGAGTGAGGGCGGACCCGAGGGCTGTCGGATGGGGGCTGGCGGCAATGCGGCCCTCGCACGACACCCGCAGCGCCTCCTTTTCCACGCCGATTCGGTTGCCGGCGAACACCTGCGTAGGGGCGTCTCCGCGGAGCGTCTCGAGGCGTCGCGCAAGGATGTCGCGTCGTTGGGGCAAGGGTCCTGCTTTACACCTGAGGTCGGCGGATGGGCACTCGGTGCGTCTTTTGGGCAGCTGGATCGGGATTCATTCGCGGGGACAGGGACGACGCCTGAGCCGATTCACTCGCTCGTCCCACCAGAGGATGGACAGCGGGGATCAGACACCCCGAGCGGCCGGCGCCGAGGGGATCAGTTACGCATCGCCGCCCGCGGGCGCTCGGCGCTCTCCATCAGGATGCTGTCGGCGAGCACCCGAGCCGCCTCTTCCACCTGGATGCGGCCGATCGCGTCGCGTTGGGCGTCCAGGGCGTCCTCGTCGATCTGATCCGAGTCCTCGTCCACTGGCGTAATGCCTTTTGAACGCAGGAACCGGTCTTGCTCGTCTTTGAACGCGTGCTCACGGCGCTTGTCCTCGGCCCGGCGGTCGGACTCGCGCAGTGACACCTGGGTCTGGGACTCCACCTCCCGCATCACCTGGTTGCGCTTCTCCAACATGTGGAAGCCCGGGTCCTTCGCGATCCGTGCCGACGACTGGCGAATCAGCGCACCCGGGTTCGTGGAGCCGGCCCGCCGGTAGTTGGCGGCATCGATTCGGGCCCAAGGCAACGGGTTCTCGAGCGCACGCTCGCCGTGCTTACCGATGTCGCCCTCGCTGGGGAATGGCACGTCCGGCTCCACTCCCTTGAGCTGTGTGCTGCCGCCGCTCACCCGGAAGAACTCCGCCATGGTGAGACGCAACCGGCCCAGGTCGTTCGAATCGCCCGGAACATAGCGGTTCAAGTCGACCAGGGTCTGGACGGTGCCCTTTCCGAACGTCGGCTCACCGATGACCAGCCCGCGACCATAGTCCTGGATGGCGCCGGCAAAGATCTCTGAGGCCGAGGCACTGTCGCGATCCACCAGCACCGCCAGAGGGCCGCTATAGGCGACGCCAGGCTCGGGGTCACGCTCCACCTCGACCTTGCCGAAGGCGTCCTTGACCTGAACCACGGGCCCGGTGTCGATGAAGAGCCCGGTCAGCGACGTGGCCTCCGCCAGGGAGCCTCCCCCGTTTCCGCGCAGGTCGATGACGATGCCATCCACCCCCTGCCCCACCAGGTCCGCGATCAACCGGCTAACATCTCGGGTGGTACTGCGAAAGTCCTTGTTGCCCTGACTTTCGGCCTCGAAGTCCCGGTAAAAGGCGGGGAGCTCGATGACCCCGATCTTGACTCCGGGTGCGTTGGGCATGCGGTCGATCACGAACGACTTGGCGGCCTGGTCCTCGAGCTTGATCTCGTTGCGCACTAGCGCCACCTCCCGTGGCGGCCCATTGGACCCGGCAGACTTGGGCAGGAGCTGCAGCCGCACCACGGAGCCCTTGGGGCCGCGAATCTTGTCGACCACGTCCTGCAGCCGCCAGCCGACCACGTCTTCGATGCGTCCGTCGAGCCCCTGGCCGACCCCCAGAATGCGGTCGCCGGAATAGACCTGTCCCGACTCTCGTGCCGGCCCGCCGGGGATGGTGCGCTGGATGACCGTGAACTCGTTGTCGGAGCGCAGCACGGCGCCGATGCCCTCCAGTGAGAGCTTCATGCTGATGTCGAAGTTCTCCGAGGTGCTGGGGGACATGTAGCTGGTATGAGGCTCCAGGGACTCGGTGAAGGCGTTCATGAAGGCCTGGAAAACGTCGTCACCGGTGAACTGTTGGATACGCCGGGCGAGTCCGTCATAACGTTGACGCAGCCGCTCGCGGATCTCCGCGTCGCTCTTTCCGGCGATGCGCAGGCTCAAGAAGTCGTTCTTCACGCGCTGGCGCCAGATTTCGTTCATCTCCGTGTCGTCCTTGGGCCAAGGCGCCTTGGAGCGGTCGAATTCGTAGCTCTCCGTGCGGGAGAAATCGAAGCGCTGATCCAGGAGCCGCAGGGCATAGGCGACGCGCTCGTCCACCCGCATGCGGTAGACGCGGAAGACGTCGAAGGCAGCGTCGAGCTCACCCCGACGCAGGCTGTCATCCAGGCGGCGGGCGCCGTTCTGGAAACGGTCCACGTCGCGGGCCAGGAAAAAGGTCCGGTTTGGGTCCAGTGCCTCCAAATAGTTGTCGAGCACGACCCGCGCGAAGGCGTCGTCCAGGGAGACCTTGCGGTAGTGATAACGCTCCAGGACCTTGTTGATGACGACGGTGGTCTTCGCCTGCCCCTGGGTCGGAAACAGATCCGACAGAGGAACAGGACGGGGCGAGGCGCTGGCCAGGGACGCGGCCAGCACCAGGGTGGCAGTCAGTAGGAGACGGCGGAGGCGCGAACTCATGGTCAATGCTCGTATGCGATCTCGGGAGCCATGGACAGCACGGGGGACAGCACGGGCGGGACCTTGATGTCCGCGCTCGGCGGGGATGGGGTTCTTCCCCACCGAGTGGAGGACCGCCCCAGAATTGGAAGGTAAAGGCTCAAAGGGTGGGTTTCAATGACTTAGGGTCAGCTCTGGGAGATCGTCCTGGACCCCGCCGGCACGCGCTGGGGGGGCTTACCATGGGCCAGAGCCTGGGCCGTTCCTCGGAACCGACGCCCAGGCACCGGGGCCCTGGCTCATTTCAGCTTGCCGATGCCCAGCATCTTGAGGATGTATTTCTCGTAGATCGGCTCCGAGGTGCCCTTCTTCATCTTGCGGATGAAGTACTTCTCGAAGGCGATCTTGGCCATGTGGACCCACTTGCCCTTCTTGAACCAGGCCACGTTGCGCGGCGGGATCTGCGGCAGGGCCACGAAGGCGGCACCGGTATCACCCATGTCGGCAAGGCAGATGGCGTTCCACGTAGCGAGCGTCGTGCCCTCCTTGCCCTTCAGCTCATCGGCAATGTTATGCACGATGGCCGTGACCATGGACTCGATCATATAGCCCGTCTTGGGGGCGCCGGTGGGCACCGCAGTGGTCTCCACCGGGGGAATGGCGATACAAACGCCCGCGGAGTAGATGTTCTTATACGTCGGATTGCGCTGGTGATCGTCAACGAACACGAAGCCACGGGGATTGCACAGCCCCTCCACCTTGGCCACACAGTCCACGCCGCGGAACGCCGGCAGCATCATGGCATATTTGAAATCGAGCACCTGATCCTTGAGCTTGTTGCCGTTATCGTCGTACTGCTCGAGATGCATCTTGCCCGGCTCCACCTTGACCACCTTGGCGTTGGTGACCCATTTCATGTGGTGGGCGCGCAGGTCGCTCTCCAGGAAGCCCCTCGAGTCTCCAACCCCCCCGAGACCGAGGTGACCGATATAGGGTTCCGAGGTCACGAAGGTCATGGGGACCTTGTCGCGCATCTTCCGCTTGCGCAGATCCGAATCGAGGATGAAGGCGTATTCGTAGGCAGGGCCGAAGCAACTCGCGAAGGGCATGGCGCCCACGATCACGTGTCCCGGATTTTCCAGGAACTCGAGATAGTCCTTGTAGGCCTGTTCGGCATGATCGACGCTGCAGACCGAGTGGGTGTTACCGCCCTCCGGGCCTGCCCCTTCCACCTCCTCGAAGGCCAGCTTGGGACCGGTGGCGATCACCAGGTAGTCGTAATTCACCTCCTCCCCGTCCGCCATCACCAGCTTGTTGTTGGCGGCATCGATCGTTTCGCAGCGCTTGGCGATGAAACCGATGCCCTTGCGCTCCAGGTGAGGCCGGATGTCGAAGGTGATGCTGTCACGGTCACGCCAGCCGACAGCGACCCAAGGATTGGAGGGGACGAACTGGAAGTAGTCACGCTCGTTGACGACGGTAATTTGGTGCTCCTTACCGAGCTCCGCGCGCAATTCGTAGGCAGCGGGCATTCCGCCCGTGCCGGCGCCGAGAACCACAATGTGTGCCATGGTGACGGTATCCTCTTTATGACGAAGGTAGTAACGAGGCGGACGGACCGCCCGGGTTTCTTTACACCTGACGGGGTACCTGCGGCCCCCGCTCCCGGTCGTAAAAGCGCTGCTTATTCAGTAGTCGGCCTTTCCGGCCCAAAGCCTATCAGAGATCGGGCCGGGAGCGCGATTGAATGCGCCTGGCGGCCCCTTTGCGTGCCCGTCCGGTCGCACCACGGCTCCCGGCGGATTGACCTCGGCGAGATCTCCCGCCCCAGGGCAGTCACTCCGGTGGCGCCTCAAGTCGAGCCCCCCTCCCCCATCCGCTCCGCAAGCCGCGACCAGTCGAGTCCCTGAAGCACCTGGGCCAGTGCATGGACGCGGCCGGTCCTGATCGCTTCCCGCCGCTCCCGCTTGCCCTTGACCCCGTAGAACGGCAGCAGCCGGTCGAAGGCCGCATCCGCAAAGCGGGCAATCGGTGTCATCACGTCCTTGCGCCGGGTATGGAAGGCGTCCTCACCCTCGGCGCAGACCCGGTCGAAGACGTTGAATTGCCGGCACGCCATGGGACGCATGGGGTGCACGCTGCAGGCGTCGTCCACCAGGAAGGGACAGGCGCCCCCCGACGTGTAATTGGTCAACTGTTGACGCAGACGTTCCCGCAGCTCGCCCGTGAGCCGCTCGCTGCAATACCAATAGAGCCCCATCAGCTCCAGCGGGTAGACCGGGATGTCCTTGTGCGAGCGGCAGCAGGCGGCGCAGCCGCGCCCGCAGGCGAGCGTGCGCCCCTGCCGCTCCTCCCGGCGCACCGCCTCGTGGACCCCGAGATCGATCTCGTGATAGGCATCGAGCAGTGCGCCGAGCCAGGGATGAACGGACTCGGCCTCAGGGTAGCTCAGGCGCTGGGGTAAGGGATACTCGGACATGGCTATCGAGGCACCGAAGACCGATGCCGCCGCTCAATCACGCCCCCCGCCCTTCTGATAGACCTTGCGCCGGTAAAGGTCGGTACGGCGGCTGACCACCCGGTCGATGAACAGCAATCCGTCCAGGTGGTCCATCTCGTGCTGCACGGCGCGCGCCTCGAATCCCTCCATCTCGTACTCATGGCTCGCCCCCTCGGGGTCCTGGGCCCTGAGCTTGAGGCGGGTGGCGCGGATGACGTTTCCGGTGTAGTCGGGCACCGACAGGCAACCCTCGCGGCCGATCTCGTAACCCTCCCAGTGGACGATCTCGGGGTTGATCAGGACCAGGTGTCCATGGCTCTTGACCTTGGGACGGCCCGACACGTCGACGATCAGGATGCGCTGCCGCCGGTCGACCTGGGGCGCGGCGATCCCCACGGCCGCCGGACCGGTGCAGCGCGTCTCCTCCAGGTCGGCGATGAAGTCCCGAAGCCCCTGGTCGAAGACGTCCACCGGCTCCGACACCTGTTTGAGACGCTCGTCCGGGAGCTTGAGGATGTCCAGCACCGCCATGGCTCAGCCGATCAGCACGTCGATCGGGGCCACGTCCACCGAGATGCCCTTGGCGGCGAGTCCCGACAGCGCCTCCTCCAGGGACTCGAGGGTGTGGTCGCAATATCCCTGGATATTCATGATGTAGAGGGGGCGCTCGGCATCGCCGGCCACGTCCGACTCGAGCTCGAGGATGTTGAAGCCCTGATCGGCCAGGATCTCGGTCACGTCCGCGACAATGCCGGCCCGGTCCGCCCCGGCCACCCGCACCTGGAGATTGGGCACCAGGTGCTGGTGCAGACCGCCGTGCACCGGGTCCAGGTGCAGGCGCAACCCCAGCTCCTCGGCAATCGGCGACAGGGCGGCCTCCAACTCCGCGCAGGGCCGCTCCCCGCCGACCATGAGCATGATCGTAAAGTTGCCGCCCAGACGGATCATGGACGCCTCACCCAGGTTGCAGCCGGCTCCATAGAGTGCCCGGGTCACCCGGGCCACGATCCCGGGGCGGTCGGCGCCCACCAGGGTCAACATGTTCCAGTCGGTCATTCAACGATCTCCCGAGTGGGGCCGGCCGCACGGCTCGAGCCAGATCAGGGCGGCCATTCTGCCCGTGACCCCGTCGCGGCGGAAGGAGAAGAAACGTCGCGGGTCGGAATAGGTGCAATGCCCGCCGCCGTAGACCCGGGTCACACCGGCAGAAGCCAGCCGCCGGCGGGCGAGCGCAAACAGGTCAGCCAGCCATTTGCTCTCTCCACGGGGGCGGAAGGCCGGCTCCGTGCCGGGTCGTCGGCGAGGAAGGTCTCGCGGACCTCGGCCCCGACTTCGAAGGCGTCGGGGCCGATGGCGGGCCCGAGCCACGCCAGGATGCGGTGCGGCTCCACCCCCAGGCCCTGCACGGCGCCCTCGATGACACCCGCGGCCAGACCCCGCCAGCCGGCATGGACCGCCGCCGCTGTGCGTCCGTCCTGGTCACAGAGCAGGAGCGGCAGGCAGTCCGCCGTCATCACGGCGCACACCTGCCCCGGCGCTCGGGCGACGGCCGCATCCGCAGCGCAGCCCGACTGGGCCGAGCCGGCCTCGGCCAGGTCACAGCCGTGGACCTGCTTGAGCCACAGGGGTTCCGCGGGCAGAGCAAGCCGGTCCGCGAGGATGGCCCGGTTGCGGGCAACCTGCTCGGGATCGTCGCCCACGTGGTCTCCCAGGTTGAGGCTCGCGTAGGCCCCGCTGCTCACACCGCCGTCGCGTGTGGTGCAGTAGGCACGCACCCAGGGCGGGGCCGGCCAATCAGGTCTGATCAGGTCCATGGGGCGAGCCCTGGGCTCCCTCGCGGCGAAACAGGTCGAGCAGGGACTCCAGGTCCGGGGCCATGGGCACCTCCCACTCCAGGTGCTCGCCGCTCTCAGGGTGCTCGAGACCCAGCCGGATGGCGTGGAGTGCCTGGCGGGGGAATTGCTGAAGGGCGACGGTCAGGCCCGGGTCGCACCCCTTGGGCGGACGGGGACGTACCCCATAGGTGCGGTCCCCCACCAGGGGATGACGCTGATGGGCCAGATGCACCCGGATCTGATGGGTCCGGCCCGTCTCCAGCTCCACCGCCAGCAGGCTGTGCCCCGGATAACGCTCCAGCACCCGGTACCGGGTGACCGCCGCACGCCCACCCGCAACGACCGCCATCTGGGTCCGCTGGGTCGGATGACGTCCGATCGGGGCGTCCACCTGCCCGCCCGCGACCAACTCACCCACCACCAGCGCGCGATACTCCCGGTGGACGCTGCGGCGGCGCAACTGCTCGACCAGGGATCGATGCGCCTGCAGTGTCTTCGCGACCACCAGCAGCCCGCTGGTGTCCTTGTCCAGCCGGTGGACGATGCCGGCCCGCGGCAGGGCCGCCAGGGCCGGCGCATGGTGCAGGAGGGCGTTGAGCAAGGTGCCGCCGGGGTTGCCGGCGGCCGGGTGCACCACCAGACCCGCCGGCTTGTCGATGACCAGGATCTGGCCGTCCTCGTAAACCAGCCGCAGCGGGATCGCCTCCGGCGCATCGGAGCCGATGGCTTCAAGCGCCGCCTCCAGCCGCACCTCCTCGCCGCCCCAAACCTTGTCGCGGCAGCGGCGCGGGGCGCCGTCCACCTGCACCTGACCGCCCTCGATCCATCGCTGTAGCCGGCTGCGCGAGAGCCCCGGCCAGCGCTGCGCCAAGGCCTGGTCGAGGCGCAGACCGGCCAGATCGGCATCGACCCGCAGGACGCGGCTGATGCGCTCGGCCGGATTCGGGCTCACGGCCGACGCGGGGGCCGCCTCGCCGCAGCCCCATCGGGTATACTTTCGCGGTTTGAGAACCCGTAAAACGTCCACATGCCCCGAACCTTAACACGACTCGCCGCGCTGCTGCTCGCCGCCGCCCTCGGCGGCTGCGGGATCTTCGGAAAGGAAATCGACGAGACCGAGGGCTGGAGCGCGTCCAAGCTTTACGCGGAGGCCGCCTCGGAGATGGACTCCGGGTCCTACACCCGCGCCATCGAGCTCTATGAAAAGCTGGAGGCCCGCTATCCATTCGGTCGCTATGCAATGCAGGCGCAACTGGACGTGGCCTACGCCAACTATAAGGCGGAGGAGCCGGAGGCGGCGATCGCCGCGGCGGACCGCTTCATCAAGCTCTACCCACAGAACCCGTACGTGGACTATGCCTACTATCTCAAGGGCATCGTCAACTACAACCGCAGCGTCGGTTTCCTGGACAAGTACATCCCCACCGACCCCTCACAGCGGGACCCCGGCTCCGCGCTGGAAGCCTTCGTCGACTTCTCCGAGTTGGTCAAGCGCTTCCCCGACAGCAAGTACGCCGAAGACGCCCGCCAGCGCATGCTCTACCTGCGCAATAACCTCGCGAAGCATGAGGTCAACGTGGCGCGCTACTACATGAAGCGCGGCGCCTATGTGGCCGCGGCCAACCGCTGCAACTATGTGATCGAACGCTTCCAGCGCACACCGGCCGTCGAGGACGCCTTGGTGGTGCTGGCGGACGCCTATCGCGCCGTGGGCGAGGAGAAGCTCGCCGCCGATACGGAGCGGGTGCTGGAGGTCAACCGCAAGGCGGGACGCTTCATCTCGGACGCGCCCCCGCCCGGCCAGGTCAGCCTGGGACGCAAGTTCTGGGACTACCTGAGCCTCGACCGCGATTAGCGTAAATCCAGCGCTCCCACCCCCCGTCACGAGGGAGTTGAATAGGTAAGGCCCGTTAGACTACAGCGGCGAGTGCGGCGTGGAGCAAGGCAGGCGTTCGCCGACCGTTAAGGCGATTGCCGGAGAATCATGTACCAGATGGCGCCGGATTTACGTCCGCCTTCAAGGAGTGCCGGCAGGAGCATAGCCGGGCTATGTGACTGCCGGCGCGACAAAGAAGGCGGGCGCAAAGACAAGCGAGCTGGTGCATGATTTGACAGAAATCGCCGAAGCAGATCGGCAGGGACTGGCGGGGTCAGCCGTTCGGCCCGGAGAATCTGGCCGCCGTTGGCGAGGCGACGCCAATGCTTCACCACCTGCCGGTTCCTTCCCCCTGGCAGGGGGAAGGCTAGGATGGGGGTCGAGCCGCAGGCGCAGGGCAATCCTCAATCCCGCAGCCCGCGCGACTTCCACACCAGGTAGGCCGCCGGGATCACGGCCAGGGTGAGGATGGCGACGCTCAGCATGCCGCCCGACCATGGGGGCGGCGATGCGCTGCATCGCCTCGGAGCCGGCGCCGCTGCCGAACATGATCGGCAGCAGCGCGGCGATGATCGCCACCTTGGTCATGGTGACCGGGCCGCAGCCGCAGCAGCGCCCCCTCCACCACCGCCTCCCTGACGTCCTCCCGCGTCAGGCCCGCCGCCCCGCGCGACTCGCGCCGGCGCTCCAGGGCCCGGTCGAGGTAGAGCATCATCACCACCCCGATCTCGACCGCCACCCCGCCCAGCGCGATGAAGCCGATCGCCGCGGCCACCGAGAGGTGGTAGCCGAGCAGGTACATCAGCCAGAAGCCGCCGACCAGGCCCAGGGGCAGGGTCAGCGAGGATGATCAGCGTGCCGGTCAGGGTGCGGAAGTTGAGGTAGAGCAGCACCAGGATGACGGCGAGGGTCAGCGGCACCACCAGCCACAGCCGCTCCTTGGCCCGCTCCCAGTGCTCGTAGGCGCCCGACCAGGCTGATCGAGTAGCCCGGCGGCAGCTTCACCTGGTCCGCCACCGCCTGCCTGGCCTGCGCGACGTAGGAGCCCGACGTCCTGGTCCTTGACGTCCACGTACACCCAGCCGGTGAGCCGCGCGTTCTCGGTGCGGATCATGTCGGGCCCGTCCACCACCTCGACGCTGGCCACGTCCTCGAGCGGGACCTGGGTGCCGCGGGTGTCGGTGACGATGGGCAGGCGCTTGAGCTTCTCCACCGAGTCCCTGGCGTCGGGCGTATAGCGCAGGTTCACCGGATAACGCTCCCGGCCCTCCACCACCTCGGTCAGGTTCATGCCGCCGACGGCGCTGGCGACGATCTGCTGGGTATCGGTCACCGTCAGGCCGACCTTCGCCCATGGCCATCCGGTCCGGGGTGATCTTGATGTATCGCCCCGCCGAGACCCGCTCGGCGAAGACCGACTTGGTCTCCGGCAGCCGCGCCAGCACCTCCTCGACCTGCTCGCCGATCTGCTGGATGACGTCCAGGTCCGGCCCGGCGATCTTGACCCCGACCGGGGTCTTGATGCCGGTGGAGAGCATCTGCAGGCGGGCGTTGATGGGCATGAGCCAGGAGTTGGTCAGGCCCGGAAACTTCACCGTGCGCTCCAGCTCCGCCTTGATGCCGTCGATGGTCATGCCCGGGCCGCCACTGGTCGCGCGGCTTGAGCTGGATGGTGGTCTCGATCATCTCCATCGGCGCCGGGTCGGTCGCGGTCTCCGCCCGCCCCACCTTGCCGAACACCCGCGCCACCTCGGGCACGGTGAGGATCAGCCGGTCGGTCTGCTGCAGGATCTGGCGCGCCTTGTCGGGGGCGATCCCGGGGAAGGTGGTCGGCATGTAGAGCAGGTCGCCCTCGTCCAGGTCCGGCATGAACTCGGAGCCGAGCCGCAGCGCCGGCCACACGGAGACCAGGGTCAGCGCGAGCGCCAGCACCAGCACCAGCCGCGGCTTGCGCAGCACCCAGTCGAGCAGTGGCCGGTAGGCGGCCATGAGCCCGCGGTTGATGAGGTTCTCCTGCTCCTTGCGGATGCGCCCCCGCACCAGGAGCCCCAGCAGCACCGGCACCAGGGTGATCGAGAGCAGCGCCGCCGCCGCCATGGCGTAGGTCTTGGTGTAGGCCAGCGGCGAGAACAGCCGGCCCTCCTCCCCCTGCAGCGCCAGCACCGGCAGGAAGCTCAGGGTGATGATGAGCAGCGACAGGAAGAGCGCGGGCCCCACCTCGATGGTCGCCCGCTGCACCACCGCCCAGCGGTTGGCGCTGGTGAGCGGCTCGCGCTCGATGTGCTTGTGCAGGTTCTCGATCATCACGATGGCGGCGTCGACCATGGCGCCGATGGCGATGGCGATGCCCCCGAGCGACATGATGTTGGCGCTGATGCCCTGCCACTGCATGACGCCGAAGGCGGCGAGGATGCCGACCGGCAGGCTCAGGATCACCACCAGGGACGAGCGGAGGTGCCACAGGAAGAGCGCGCAGACCAGGGCGACGATGAGGAACTCCTCCACCAGCCGGCTGCTCAGGGTGTCGATGGCGCGGTGGATGAGCCCGGAGCGGTCGTAGACCGGCACCAGCTCGACCCCCTCGGGCAGCCCCTTCTGGAGCTCGGCCAGCTTCTCCTTGACCGCCGCGATGGTCTTCAGCGCATTGCCGCCGGGGCGCATCAGGACGATGCCGCCGACCACCTCGCCCTGGCCGTCGAGCTCGGCGATGCCCTCGCGCATCTGCGGGCCCGAGGCGCACGTCGGCGATGTCCCCGAGGCGATAGACGGTGCGCGCCGGTCAGCGAGCGCATCCGGTAGGCCTGCGCGGCGTCCATCCGCCATAGCTCCAGTCCAGCCGGACGCATCGCGTCCTGCGGGGACAGGGGCACGTTGCGCAGGTCCTCGACGCCCGTGCAGGTAGCCGGCGACGCGGATCATGTAGCGCGCCTCGGCCATCTCCAGCGCGCCGGCGCCCAGCCTCGCCGTTGGACCGCTGGATGGTCTGCATCAGCGTCATGAGCGGGAGGTCGTAGGCACGCAGCACCTCGGGGTCGATCACCACCTGGTACTGCTTGACCATGCCGCCGACGGTGGCGACCTCGGAGACGCCCGGCAGGGACTGCAGCTCGTACTTGAGGAACCAGTCCTGGAGGCTGCGCAGCTGGGCCAGGTCGTGCGTGCCGGTGCGGTCCACCAGGGCGTACTGGTAGACCCAGCCGACCGCGGTCGCGTCGGGGCCGAGCTCGGGGCGGGCCGCCGCCGGCAGGCGGGACGTGACCTGATTGAGGAGCTCCAGCACCCGGGAGCGCGCCCAGTAGGGGTCGGTGCCGTCCTGGAAGACGACGTAGACGTAGGAGTCCCCGTACATGGAGTAGCCGCGCACCGCGACCGCCCCGGTGACGCCGCGCAGGGCGGTGGTGATGGGGTAGGTCACCTGGTCCTCCACCACCTGCGGCGCCTGGCCGGGGTAGGTGGTCTTGACGATGACCTGGACGTCGGAGAGGTCCGGGATGGCGTCCAGCGGGATGTTGCGCAGGGCGTAGAGACCCCAGGCCGACGATCAGCGCGGTGACGACCAGGACCAGAAAGCGGTTGTGGACCGACCAGCGAATGACCTGCGCGATCACTGCGTGTGCCCCTCGTGCATGGTGTCCTGGTGCGCGTCCCCTTCAGACAGGTCCCCCGCCGCCGCGCCGTCCGCGGAACGGCCGCCTCCGGCGCCGCATCCGATCCCGGCTGGCCTCCGGTCAGGCGCTTCAGCCCGGCCTGCAGGTTGGCCTCGGAGTCGAGCAGGAACTGGGCGGAGACCACCACCCGCTCGCCCTCCTCGAGCCCCGAGCGGATCACGATCTCGTCCTCGCCCGAGGTCCTCGGCCTCCACCTCGCCGCGGCTGGAAGCGCCCGCCGCCCAGCGCGACCATGACCCGCGCGCCCCTGCCCCGTCACGATCACCGCCTCGCGCGGGACCAGCAGCACGTCGGCCACGGGATCGACCTCCACGACGCAGGTTGGCGTTCATGCCCGGGCGGGACGGAGGCGGCCTCAGGCGTCGACCGACGACACGGAAGACCTGGGTGTGGGTCGTCTGGTTGATCTGCGACTCGAGACCGATCAACGTTCCCCGTCCCACTCCTTGCGAGCCCAGGCCGGGAAGCGCACCCGCACGCGTCTGGCCCCTGCCGCAGCAGGGGCGCCTCGCGCTCGAAGACCTGCGCCCTGCACCAGACAGGGCCGAGGTGGAGGCCCCCGTGTCGTTCGCGCTGGGGGCCGCCGCACCGTGGTAGGCGGGCCGATAGCCCTGCACCGTGCTGCGCAGGAACACGCCGAAGCCTTCGACGTGCCGGGTGAGCGTGCCCCGGCGCACCTCGGCGGTCCGCACCCCCAGCTTGGTTCACGACCGCGTCGGAGACCGTCACGGTCGGCGCCTCCTCGGCGGCCGCGCGGGCCGGCTGGTCCGCCGTGGAGGCCTCCGCCTCCTTGGCGACCAGGTCCATGCCGCAGATCGGGCACTCGCCCGGCTCCGCGCTCACCACCTGCGGGTGCATCGGGCACACGTAGGTCGGGTCCAGGTGCTTCTTGGCGTGCTCCGCCGGACGCCTCGTCCTCGGCGGCCGCCTGTGCGTTGGGGGCCGGCCTCCCGCAGGCAGCCGGCGCCAACGCGAGCACGGCGGAGAGAACCAGGGCAAGGGGCCCACGATGGGCAGAGGGTGGGTCGCAAGGGCGCGTCATGTCTGAAACAACTCCATGCAGGGTTAACGGCTCCGCCCGCCCACTATACCTGCAGGCCGATGTGGCGGGGAGTGGACAGAGCTCGACGTGGTCCGGAGAACGGTGGGATTGGCGTGCGAGGTACAGGCCCGGGCCGGCGGGACGCGCATTCAGGACCCCGGCCGCAACAACGCCGGGCGGGCTGGTCGCCCAGGTTTGCGCCTCCGGGCTCGATGACGGCGGACGCAGCGGCACGGCCTCGCTCGCAAAAAAGGCCCGGGTCGCCTTTGGCGGCGGCCCGGGCCTCGCAAGGGCCCTACTCCATTAGCCTAATGTCACGGCGTGATCACCGTGACGGTGTTCGACCAGGCCGACTGGGTCGTGTTGTCGAAGGCCTGGACCCGGTAGTAGTAGGTCACGCCCCGCGACACCGTCTGGCTCAACGAGGTCACGTCTGCTCCGACCGTCGCGTTGGTGACGCCACTCGTGAAGCCGGCGTCAAAGGCCCGCTGGACCAGGAAGCCCGTCTCGTTGTTGGGCGTGGTGTTGGGGTCCGTCCAAGTCAAGCGTGACCGTGGCCGAGTTCTTGTTCTTGACCGCAGCGCTCCCCGAGAGGACCGGCGCCACGAGGGTCGGCGTCGTTGGCGTCTCGACCCTCGAGCTCAGCGTCAGCGTCGGCCAGCCGCCTCCCGGCGGGAGGTTGTTGAGCGCCGGGTCGGAGTAGTCCCAGGTGTCGCCCACCACGTTGATGGCGTACACCTGGTAGAAGTAGGTGTTGCTGCGTCCGAGGGTCGATGTAGGTCCGCGGACCAGTGCCCGGCCCAACGGTCAGCCGGTCGGACTCTATCGTCGCCAGGGTGCTCCAGGGTCCCGTCGGGCTGGACGAGCGCTCGATCACGAAGGCCGTCTCGTTCTTCGAGTTGTCGGTCCAGGTCAACGGTGTAACTCCGGTTGTTGCCGCTGCCGACCTCGCGACTACGCTCACGTCCGTCGGTGCCGGTGGCTTGACCCCGACTACCTGGGCGTGCATCATGTCCATCTCCTCGTGGCTGAGGATGTGGCAGTGCCAGACGTACTCCGCCCCGAAGTTGACGTAGTGGTTGAGGATGTCGACCGGCTCGCCGTCCGGGTTGAAGGCGAGGATCGGTAGCCCAAGCGCCTCGCGCTGCGTCGTGTTGGCGCCTTCCAGGTACTCACCCTCCAGCATGGCCGGATTGATCAGGCGGATGCTGTTCGGCAGCCCGCCCCATGTCACCGGAAACTGCGGGTAGAGTGGCCGCAGGGCGACGATGGTGTCCTCCAGCGGGCTGACGCGCACCGTGTCCTTCCACCCCAGCTCCGTCGGGTCCGGCTTGCGGATGATGCCGTCCCAGCCGACCCGGTTGAGCAGCTGCACGTCGTAGAGGTGGAAGTGGATCGGGTGCGTGTCCACGCCGTTGTGGGTGATCTTCCAGATCTGGCTGCCGTCGTCGGTCGTCTCGATCGGGGTCAAGTCGACGCCGGGCGGCAGCTCGATCGACTTGATGACCTCGTCCGGCGGGAAGGAGTACGGATGCAGGATCATGTTCTGCAGTCCGGCCTGGGCGTTAGGCGTCTCCACGCCGAGGAACCCGCTCATGCGCCCGTACTCCTGCTCGAAGGCCTCGCCCATCTCGTCCTGGATCATCTTGCCCTTGAGGTTCATCGTTAGCCTCTCGTCGGGTAGAGACGTCAGGTAGGGCGCTCCCGGAGAATCGGGGAGGTCGGGGTCAATGAGCCGGTCAAACGTCAAGGACGTGTCGTAGATTTGCACTGTGCCGGCAAACGGGCCGTTGCTCTGGAAAAGCGTACCGTAGGCCGAGTTGTACTCGGATTGCCCCACCATGATCGGGTGCTGGCCGAACTCGAACACGCCCAAGCCACCCAGGGTGCTGGACTTGAAGGCGTTCTGGAGCGCAGCCAGGTTAAAGGCTGCGGAACGGGCGCGGCCGCGACCTTGATCTGCATGACGGTGCGGGTGTTGGGCCCGTATCCAGGCAGGGTCGACGAGGCACCGCCGGTATCGCGGTAGTCCGCGTTGCCGGTGTAGTAGTCGTAGCGCGGGTCGCGGGCCGGGAAGGCCGCCGGGGCGTCGTTGTACAGGATCAGCGTCTGGCCGGCGAACTGCGAGAAGTCCACGATCACGTCGTGCCGTTCGGCCGGCGCGATCAGCAGCGAGTGCTGGTCGACGTTGCCGGCGTTGAACACCGTCGGGTCCGTCACCCAGGTGATCGGCTGGGGCGGAACGACCACCGGCGCCGGCAGGAAGCCGCCCTCGGTGGCGATCTGCGATCCAGTCCGGGCCCTCGGTGCCCGCGACCGGGGTCGGGAAGACGCCGTCCGGGTCGGTCAGGGCAGCCGCCACCTCGGCCGGGTTCAGGGCAACCTCAGTGCAGGCCACGCCGGTGCGTCTCTGCCGCCGGGTCGGGGTTGTTCGCGTCGCACAGCACGCCGTTGGCGTCGACCGCCTGGTACAGCGACAGGTTGAAGAAGCGGTCGTTGGCCGCGTTCAGGATGCGGAAGCGGTAGGCCTTCGGGCTCCACGCGTGAGCGTCGGATATGCCGTGCCGTTGACGACGGGCGTGTCGTTGAAGGACTCCATGCCCATGGAGATGAAGGGCGTGCTGGGCATCAGCGGCGGCTCGCACCAGCCCCACCGCCGGACGTCCGGGTTACAGGCCGGGTCGTAGTAAGGGTTGGCGATCGGCGGGTAGTCGACGGCGTTGGTCGGCGGCCAGAACCAGGGGCCATAGGCCCAGCGGCCGTACTGGTTGACGCCGGAGGGGTCGCCCGGGTTCTGCGCCGGGGAGTAGACGTGCGGCACCCACAGGCTGCCCAAGCCGCCCCACAGGACCGTGTCCCAGGTCTCGTCCTGCACGAGGAGCTGGGCATCGCTCGGCACGAAGGTCTTGTCCTGGAGCACCAGCGGGATGGTCTCTGCTGCACCGGGGATGAGGCCCATGCGTTAGACCAGCAACCGTCTCCGTGTCGTCCTGATGATGTAGGGCGCGGCCTCGCCGGCATACACGTTGAGGCGGGTGATGCCCCAGGCGTGGTCGTGGTAGAACATCAACCGGGCGCTCTGCTGGTTGGTGTAGTAGAAGGTCATCACCCCGTCGTCCGGGACTCCGTTGTCGCCCATGTCGGGCACGGCGCGGACGCTCACGCCCTGCGGATAGGCTGTGTTCTCGCCGGCAGGCGTGATCCACTGATGGGGCGTGCCGTCCGAGATCCAGGGCGAGATGCCGCCGTGCAGGTGCAGCGTCGCGCGGTTGTCCGCAAAGCAAAGCCCGTCTGTGACCTCCGTGGTCTTAGCGGGGTTGCTGCACAAGGGGTTCTGGGGGTCGTACAGAGTCCCGTTGGCCATCTTCCACTCATGGCCGGTTGCGGTCAGTCCCGAGCCCATCACGGTGCTGTCGACGGGAATGAACAGGTTACCGCCCGCCCCGGTGGGAAGCAGGTTATAGAACTTGATGCGCACCGGGCGGTCCTTCTGGGCGACGATGGCGGGCCCGAGGTAATCGCGGGAAGTAGCCGTTGGCACCGTTGACTCTGTTTTGCACATAGCCGCGCAGCTTGGTCGGCGGCAGATCGGAGTGCATCTGCTCCGTATACTCGACCAGGGCGATCTCGTAGTAGTCTGAACCGGCGGATAGGTGCGTGGTGTCGGCAACAGCGACTGGGATGTACTGGCCCAGGTTGTTGCCGCTTCCCGCTCCGAGTCCGGGCAGCGTGTCGACGAACTTGCGCGATGCCGCCGATGTCACGGTGTTCTGACCCGAGAGGTCGATCACCTGCGCCGCGAAGGAGTAGGTGCGCGCCTGGGGAGATTGGGGAAGTCGGCGACGCCGAGGGTGATGGTCGCATCCTCCAACGGCCCCGCGGGCGTCGGGTAGTAGACCAGGACGTCGGTGCCGCTCCCGATGTCGAGGGGGACGCCCTGACCGTAGAAGGCGAGCACGTCGCCCGCCTGGACAGCCAGGTTTGCCACGTGAAGGTGGCGACCTCGCTCACAGCGGCGTCCGCCAGCTGCCGGCACGGTGAGCAGGCCGCTGTCGAAGACGACGGTGTACTCGTTCGGGTTGGCATCGTCGGCCGCAGCACGTAGGCGTGGAACACGGCCCGCCGAGGGGAAGGGCTCGCGCCGCTGTCGCCTGGTTCCACGTCTGGAAGCTCTGGATCATGCCGTTCGGCAGCTGCCGTCGGCAGGACCACGAAGACCGGTCCGATGCCGATGTCCGCTGGGAAGTCGAGGCGTAGGCGCGGTCACCAGCGGATTGCCGACCGGATCACTGACGCCCGCAACGACGGCAGCGGGCTGTTGGCATAGTTGGGGTGGCTGAAGTAGTGCGGCGTGCCGTTGATCAGAGTCGCCGCGCCGACCGCGGCCTGCGCGTCGCACCATCAGCGGGTTCAGCGCGCCCGTCCTGGAGCGCGCGGGCCGCCGCGGCCTGCCGGTCCGCGGTGGTGATGACCTTCTTCGCCTGTCCGGGCGGTAGATCCTGCGTGGCGGCCTGACCGGAGCCCAAGGAGAGGGCGGCGACCAGCGCCAAGCTCATTCCGGCGAAAAAGCTTCGCGTCTTCATGTTGACCTCCCGCTCGGGCGCGGGGCCCGGAAGAATTCGTTGCGTCGTTTCATTTCAGCTTTCCCCTCCCACGCTCGGTGGGTGATATTTCGTTTACCATCAACTCACTCACATCACACCTTGCTCGCCTGAGCACCTAGCCAACTCCCTACCCCGCTTCACGCACATCCAGCGGTCCCCGACACCCTTGTCTTCCGTCGGTCATGCCAGATGGTTCACTGCAGCGAGATCGCCGGGCAATCCTGGCCCTGCTCGCCAAGGCCTCCGCCCGGGCCGTCGAACACCGACCTGACCACGCACTCGGTGTCGTTCCAGAAGTCGCCCTGCTTGGCGATGAACCAGGCCGCCCCGCTGTCGCGGGCGGCCTGCCTGAACTCCGGCTCGTCGTGCAGCGTGCAGATGCACACCACGGTCTCCGGCAGCTCCTCGCAGAATGCGCCTGGACAGCTCGAAGCCGTTGCCGTCCGGCATGCTGACGTCCAGGATGGCCAGACGCGGCTGGGATTGCCGCGCACGCCGGTATCCTTCCGCAAAGCCCCCCGCCTCGATGACCTCGATGTCCGGGAACCGTTGGCGCAGCCCTTCCGCGATGAGGCTGCGGAGCAGGGCCGCGTCGTCGACGATCAGCATCTGCCGCCGCGCCTGCTCGGACATCGCACTTGCCTGCCCTGGTTGCTGAGGACGTCCGGCGATGCGCCACCTCGGCGGGCCTGGGCGTAGTTCTGCGTCAACAGCCTAAGCGAACTGTGGGATATGCCATATGGGGCCTTTCCCCCATTCACGGGCTGGCGATACGGTATTTCCTGCGGAGTAGGGGTGGGGGCTTGTGGCGGCGAGCGATGGGGCCAACATGCACGGCGAATGGGCGCAGTTGTCTGTGTGGGTTGGCCTTTTGGGGCTGGGTCCGACCCCCACCCCGGCCCTCCCCCTGCCAGGGGGAGGGTGATGAGGCTGGTCCGGCGGCCAGGCCTGGTCCTTCCTCCTGCCGGATGGGCGGTAGCTGGGTGGCGACGAGCGGCAGTTCCGGTCCTTCCCCCTGGCAGGGGGGACGTTAGCATGGGGGTCGAACGGCGGACCCGTTGCATGCGATGAGTCAGCGGGTGGCCGCCGGGGACGGTTTGCTTGGGGTGGGCGGCTGGATCTGTGAGGCTGGTGGTTGTGGCTGGGTTCGACCCCCACCCCGGCCCTCCCCCTGCCAGGGGGAGGGGGATGAAGGCTGGCTCCGGCTGCCAGCTCCGGTTCCTTCCCCCTGCCAGAGGGGGGATGAGGCTGGCAGACCGGTCCCTTACTCCTGCCAGCGGGAGGGGTGACTGGTTGCTCCGGCTGGCCGGGTCCGGTCCATTCCTCCCACCAGCGGTAGGGTGGCTGGGTGCTTCCGGGCGACGGATCCGGTCCCTTCCCCCTGGCAGGGGGAAGGTTAGGATGGGGGTTGAACGGCTGTCTCGACTGGAGCTTGCGGCATTGGGCAAATCGACGCGCATCGTGCTCGCCGAGGATCACAGGATCCTGCGCGACGGGCTGCGTGCGATCTTCCGTGGCGAGCCGGACCTGGAGCTGGTGGGCGAGGCGGAGGACGGCCGGGAGGCGATCAGCCAGGCGCGGGAGCTGCAGCCGGATCTGCTGATCCTGGACCTGTCGATGCCGCGGATGGACGGGCTGTCGGCCCTCGGGGAGATCAAGCGGGTCGCGCCCAGCACCCGGGTGCTCGTCATGACGGTCCACCGCACCGAGGAGTACGTGTTCAAGGCCATCGAGGGCGGCGCCGACGGCTACCTGCTGAAGGACGCGAGCGCGCCCGAGCTGCTGCTGGCGGTGCGCAGCGTGCTCAAGGGGGACCGGTACCTGTGCGCGGCGGTGGCGTCGCAGTTCGTCAACGCCTTCCTCAACGGGAACGCGAAAAGCGGGAACGATAAGCGCCAAGCGGCCCCGAAACCGCGCTCGCCGCTCGAGACCCTCTCGAGCCGCGAGCGCGAGGTGCTCAAGCTGGTCGCCGAGGGTTACCGCAGCCGCGAGATCGGCGAATTCCTCTGCATCAGCGAGAAGACGGTGGAGAAGCACCGGGCCAACCTGATGCGCAAGCTCGGCATCAACAGCGCCACCGGGCTGACCGCCTTCGCGATCGAGCAGGGCCTGGTCACGCGCTGACGGGCGGACTCGAGCGGCCAGTCGGCCCGGACGGTGGTCCCGGCGCCCGGGGCCGAGCTGACGGTGAAGGCCCCGCCGGTGAGCTCGGCGCGTTCCCGCATGGAGCCCATGCCGATGCCCCCGTTGCCCGACTCGCGGGAGGGCGCCCCCGGATCGAATCCGACGCCGTCGTCCTGAACCCAGAGCCGCAGCCTTCCGTCACCGGTCTCGAGGCCCACGACCAGGCGGGAGGCCCCGCTGTGCTTGGCCACGTTGTTGGTGGCCTCCTGGAGGATGCGGAAGATCGGCGTTCGCAGCGCGTCCGGGACCTCGGACTCCGCCGCGCCGAGCCGCTGCTCCACGGCGATGCCGGGGTGGGCCTTCTCGAACTCGCGCAAGTGCCAGGCGATGGTGGGCAGCAGGCCCAGATCGTCCAGGATGGAGGGCCGAAGCTCCGTGGAGAGTCGGCGCACCTCCTCGACGATGTCCTGGATGGTCGGGATCAGGTTGCGCAGCTGCCCCATCCCCCAGCGGCGCTCGTCCGGCCACGGCTTGCCCAGAGACGCCTCGACCAGGAACTTGATGCCCGTCAGTCTCTGCCCGAGGCTGTCGTGAAGGTCCCGCGCGACGCGCCGCCGCTCCTCCTCCTGGATGGTCAGCAGGCGCGCGGAGAGCTGGTGGAGCTGCGCCTCCATGCGCTTGCGATCGGTCACGTCCTGGACATTGCCCAGAATGGCGACGCCTCCCCGGTAGCGGATCAGGGTGTTTCGCATCGCCACCCAACGCACCTCGCCCGAGCAGGTGACCAGCCGGCACTCGTATTCCTCGGGGACCTGCTCACCCTCGACCCGCTTGCGCGCGAGCTCCGCCATCCGGTCACGGTCCTCGGGGTGCACCAGGAGCCATGGATCTGCCTCCAGCAGCGCCTCGCGTGAGCAACCCAGGAGGCTCCGCGAACCTGGGGTTGACGAACAGCAACTTGTCTTTCCGGAAGATGAAAATGCCCGGTCGGGGAGCTCTCCACCAGGTTGCTGTACTTCGCCTCGGACTCCCGGAGGGCCTCTTCGGCCTGCTTCAGTTCGGTGAGGTCGAACGAGACGAACAGGTGCCCGTCCATTTCGCCCGGGAGGCGTGAGCAGGAGAGGTAGACGGGAAAGCGCGTGCCGTCGCGGCGGACGGCCTCGGCCTCTCCGGTGCAGCTGACGCCCTCCCCGGGCGCATCGAGCACGTCGAGGGGCTGGCCGTCCGGCCGGGTGAAGGCGACGACCTCGCGAAGGCTGCGCCCCTTGACCTCGGCCGCCGCCCAGCCGTAGAGGTCCTCGGCAAAGCGGTTCCAGTACAGGACGCGACCCTCGCGGTCGGTCGCCGTCACCGCCTGCTGCACCGCGTCGAGCAGGCCGGCCTGGAACGTGGCGGCCTGCTGGGCGCGCTGCCGATCTTCCGACTCCTGGCGCAGTTGCCTGTTGGATTCCTCCAGCTCCGCGGTCCGCTCGTGGACCCTGACCGCCAACTGCTCCCGCTCGGCCCGCAGGGCGCTTTCGGCGGCCTCGCGCCGGCGGAGGTCCAGGGCGCTCGGCAGGACGAACAGGAGCACGAGGACGGGTAGGACGATGCCGAGGGCGAGCGCCGCCTCGATCAGCGGCTCGACCGGCTTCAGGGCGGGCCACCAGTCGAAGAGCGCGTGGGCGCCGACCGACTCGGCAATCAGTAGGATCGCCGCCACGGCAAGGAGCGCCCTGGCCGGCGTCCGGACGAGCCACTCGCGGAGGGACGCGAGCGGCCCCGCTGGCTCGCCGACTGGGATTCCGCCCGTTTTGATCGGTTTCGGGTTCTTGTTCAAGGCGTCACCTCTGCTACACGATTCCCAACGGCTGTCCGCCGCCGCACCGGCCGTTCAACCCCCATCCTAACCTTCCCCCTGCCAGGGGAAAGGGACCAGCGGGAGTCACACAATCACCCCTTCCGGTCACCGCCGGCCATACGCCGGTGGCAGTGTATGGCGAATTCGTGACAACATCGCTGGGGACATGGCCTCAGGACCCAGAAACGCATGACCTCGGCTCCCGTCGTCATCGCCGGCCGAACTGTGCAGCCTGGCGAGCACGCCCGAATCGACATCGCCTTACCCAACCTCTATACGCAGACACCGGTCTTCATGCCGGTCCACGTGGTCCACGGGCGCAGGCCCGGGCCCCGTCTCTTCATCACCGCGGCGCTGCACGGCGACGAGATCAACGGCGTCGAGGTCATCCGCCGGCTGCTGCGGCACACGGCCCTGCGGCATCTCCACGGCACCCTGCTCGCGGTTCCGGTGGTCAACGTCTACGGCTACATCCGCCAGTCCCGCTACCTGCCGGACCGGCGCGACCTCAACCGCAGCTTCCCGGGCTCGGACCGCGGCTCCCTGGCCGCCCGTCTCGCCGCCACCCTGCTCGCCGAGGTGGTGAGCGGGTCCACCCACGGGATCGATCTGCACACCGGGGCCCTGCACCGGGAGAACCTGCCCCAGGTCCGGGCCAGCCTGAACGCCTGCGACGAGATGCCCGGCCTCGCCCGCGCCTTCGGCACCCCGGTGATCCTGGACGCTCTGCTGCGCCCGGGCTCCCTGCGGGCGGCGGCGGCGGAGCAAGGGATCCCGGTGCTGGTCTTCGAGGCGGGGGAGGCCCTGCGCTTCGACGAGTTCGCGGTGCGGGCGGGGCTGCGCGGCATCCTGGGGGTGATGCGACATCTGAAGATGATCCGCGGACACGCGGGCGGGCGGCCCATCAGCCGCCGCCCGGTGGTGGCCCGGTCCACCCTTTGGGTCCGCTCCCAGCAAAGCGGCGTGCTCCTCTCGTCCACCCCGCTCGGGGCCCACGTGACCAAGGGCGACACCCTCGGGGTCATCACCGACCCCTTCAGGCCGGCGGACGAGCCGGTGGTCGCACCGGTGGACGGGGTCGTGATCGGGCGCACCAACCTGCCGCTGGTCACCGAGGGCGAGGCCATCTATCACATCGCCTGCGTCGGCGAGCCCGAGGCCACCGCCGCCCTGGTGCAGCAATACCGCGATGCCCTGGACCCGGACGAGACGGAGGATCTGCTCATCATCTGAGCGGGCGTCGCCGAATCCGGCTTGACAGCGAAACGAACGGCATTGGTGAGCGCGCGCACCCGGCACCGGCACTGGGTCACCTGTGGTAGTTTTTGCATCGTTTCCAACTACCGGACGGTCACACCATGCAGCAGCTCACACCGGAAGGCCAGCAGCTCGTCTCAGACCTCGCCCAGCGCCACGGGTTCAGCCCGGACGCCGTGACGCACATGCTGTTCGCCGTGCGCTACGGCAACGGCACCATGGCCCAGTTCAGCCACCCAGAATTCGGCGGTTCCGGCCAATGGATGCAGGGCGGCATGATCATGCTGGGGGACATGTTCAACAACGCGCTCAAGGGGCGGGTGGATTCCCTGTGCAACGAGATCTCCGGCGTCCTGGCCCGCCAGCCCGGACTGCTCCAGACCGGCGGCTTCCAGTCCCAGACCCAGGGGGGCAGCGGCTACCAGACCCAGACCGCGGGCGCCCCCATGGGCCAGTCGAGCCTGTTCGTGCCCGATCCTGCGGCCAACTGGTGGCCGGCTGAGCTCGGCACCCCCAGCGCGACCGGGGCCCAGAACAACGTGAAATACGCCTACTTCGCCGCCGCCCACCGGCTCGCGGTGGACACGGGAGGCGATGTCTGGGTCTACGACACCCTGGACCACCAGATCGGCGGCTTCTCCCAGCAGCAGGGGGGCGGCTCGTCGATCACCTTCACCAGCCAGTACGGCACCGTGAACCTGGCGACCCTGCCGGTGGTCTCCCGCGGGGGCCAGACCGCGCACTGAGCCGGGCGCGAGCGAAGGAGGATAAAAAAAGGGGCGCCAATGGCGCCCCTTTCGGTTCTCGGCGGGGCGAACCCGGCCGAACCGCGGGATCAGGCCTCGAGGTTGTCCAGGGCCTTCTGGAAGCGGTTCGCGTGGGAACGCTCGGCCTTGGCCAGGGTCTCGAACCAGTCGGCGATCTCGTCGAAGCCCTCGTCGCGGGCGGTCTTGGCCATGCCCGGGTACATGTCGGTGTACTCGTGGGTCTCGCCGGCGATGGACGCCTTCAGGTTGTCACCGGTGGCGCCGATCGGCAGGCCGGTGGCGGGATCGCCGACGGCCTCCAGGTACTCCAGGTGGCCGTGGGCGTGACCGGTCTCACCTTCGGCGGTGGAGCGGAACACGGCCGCGACGTCGTTGTAGCCCTCGACGTCGGCCTTGGAGGCGAAGTACAGGTAACGGCGGTTGGCCTGAGACTCACCGGCGAAGGCGTCCTTCAGGCTTGTTTCGGTCTTGCTGCCCTTGAGTTCCATATCGGTCTCCTCGGTTGGATGGGTATTGCTGAACGAGCGGTGCAGAAGATAGGGACGAAGAACGCCATTACGAAATTGTTTGTTCCAATGGCGCCGATAGCCGAATTTTATCGGGCCCGATACCGTCCCCGTCCAGGTAGCTCACGCAGCGCAGATCCACCGCCCGGATCGCCTCGGCGATCAGGTCGACGGCCGCGGTGCGGGGGAAGCTGCGGCGCCAGGCGAGCGCTACCCGGCGGTAGGGTGGGTCGTCGCTGAAAGGGCGCATGCACAGGATGTTACGGGCGAAGAAGGGGTCTTCGCTGCCCGCCGTGCAGGGCAGCACCGTGATCCCCACCCCGCTTGCCACCATGCAGCGGATGGTCTCCAGTGATCCGCCCTCGAAGCGGTGGCGCAGGGCGCCACTGGCGGTGTCGGTCTGCAGACAGGCGGGGCAGGCCTTCAGCACCTGGTCGCGGAAACAGTGGCCGGGACCGAGCAGGAGCACGTTCTCGTCCGCCAACCGGTCGCGGTCGATGCTGGCGCTCCGCTGCCACGGGTGGCTGGTGGGCAGGAGCACCGCAAAGGGCTCGTCGTAAAGGGGCCGGGTGGCGATGCCCGGCTCATCAAAGGGCAAGGAGATGAGGATCAGATCCAGGTCCCCGCGCTTGAGCCGTTCCGCCAGCACGGCGGTGAAGTTCTCCTCGATCACCAGCGGCATCTCCGGCGCCCGCTCGGCGGCGAGCGGGACCAGATGCGGCAACAGATAGGGCCCGATGGTGTAGATGACGCCCAAGCGCAAGGCGCCCACCAGCGGGTCCCTGCCCTGACGGGCCAGGCTCCTGATCCCGTCGGTCTCCTCCAGGACGCGCTGGGCCTGCTCGACGATTTGGCGCCCGACGGGCGTGACGGTCACCTCCCCCGCCCCGCGCTCGAACAGGCTGACGCCGAGCTCATCCTCGAGCTTGCGCACCGCCACCGACAGGGTGGGCTGGCTGACGAAGCAGGCGTCGGCGGCGCGCCCAAAGTGCCGCTCCCGGGCCAGTGCCACCACATAGCGCAGCTCGTTCAGGGTCATGACTGGCTCTCGCGAAGTCTGAAGGGTAACGGCCGACCGGCGGCATCTGAATCACCGGCGGCTCGGACTGAGAGATTGGGATCGCGGTCGCAAAACCCGAGTCCGGCTCGGAGGCCGCCTGACGGAGGCGCCGCGATCCCCCGGAGGCAGCCTGGATGGGACCTGTGAAGCAGTGCCTGGCGGACCCTAGGTGAAGCTGCTAGAAACGCACTCCTGCGGATCGTCCATCATTAGGCAACGGAACTGGCACCAAACCCCAGGGTCATTGGCACTCGTGACGTATCAATCTTTCGAGCAACCGAGCAAAGTGCCGGGCGAGCGCCGGGAGTCGGATTTTCCGGCGCCGCCGGCACGCCGGCGAGGCATCCGGGCAGGCCGCCAGCGCCCGCTGCGCCTCGTCCATCTGACGGATACGCACCTGTTCGCCGACCCGGCCGGCAAACTGCTCGGCCTCACCACGCGCCAGAGCTTCGAGGAGGTCCTCGCCCGGGCCCTGGCGGCAGCGTCATCGGCGGATGCGGTGGTCCTGACCGGTGACCTGGTCCACGACGAGACCGCCGGTGGCTACGCCTTCCTGCGCAGCAAGCTGGAAACCCTGGGGCTGCCCTGCTATTACCTGCCCGGCAACCACGACCGCCGCGACCTCATGGAGCAGTTGCTCGGCGCGGCCGCGATCGGACACACGGCGATCCGCCGGCTGGGCGGCTGGAACCTGATCCTGCTCGACTCCACCCGCTCGGGCCACGAAGGCGGGCACCTGGACCCCGCTCAACTGGACCGCTTGGGCGCCTGGCTCAGCGAAGACCCGGCGCCGAGCCTGGTCTTCCTTCATCAGCACCCGATCCCGGCGCGAAGCCAGTGGATCGACACCATGGGGGTGGACAACGGCGAGGCGCTGCTTGCGGTCTGCGACCGCTGGCCGAATCTGAAGGCCGCCGTCTTCGGTCACATCCATCAGGAGCTGCAGGTGGCACGGAATGGCTACCTGCTGCTCGGAACACCCTCGACCTGTATCCAGTTCCTGCCCGGCAGCGACGACTTCGCCCTCGACACCCGCACCCCGGGCTACCGCGAGCTGCTGCTGTACCCGGACGGCCGCCTGGAGACATCGGTGGTCCGGCTGGCCGCCTATTCGGAGCCCATGAATTTCAGTGCCTTGGGCTATTGATCGCCCGAACCGCTATGCGTCAGTGCGTTAGTGCCGTTCGTTCACATCGGTTGAGACGTCCACCGGCAGCGCGTCCCCGGCGACAATGCCGTCCGCCGTGTGGACCAGGCGCACGGCCAGCGCCTCCACGCCGCCAGCCAGGACCTCCACGAGCCGGCGCCCATAGGCGGGGTCCACCGACCAGGCCGGACCCACCCGATCGGCCTCGGGTCGATTCGCCGCGAACAGGATCACCCCGCGCCGGCCGGAGCGCACGGCCGCCAGGAGCAGATCCAGGTGTTTGCGGCCGCGCTCGCTGACGGCATCGGGAAAGCGCAGGCAGGCCCCGTCCAGCAGCGTGACGTTCTTGACCTCCACCAGGGCATCGGGGGCCGTGCCGTCGGCCAGAGCGATGTCGAGCCGGCCCCGCGGCAGGCCCGCCGGGGCGAATGGGACCTCTCGGCGCAGGCTGCAGTAACCCGCCAGCGCAGGGATGCGCCCGGAGGCGATGCCTTCGGCCATGACCTGATTGGGTCGGGCGGTGTTGACCCCGATCCAGCCAGCACCCATGTCCGCCCGCTCGAGTGTCCAGGGGAGCTTGCGGCGGGGGCTCGCGCTGTGGCTCAGCTGCACCGGCGCACCCGGTGACCAGCAGCTGGCCATGGTGCCGGTGTTGGGACAATGGGCGGTGACGACCCGGCCGTCCGCCAGCTCTACGTCCGCAAGGAAGCGCTTGTAGCGGCGCAGGATGCGCCCGTCGGTGAGGGGCGGCAGCTGCAGGACCCGGGCCCTCAGTCCAACGCGAAGCCGTTCAACGGCCGATAGTCCTGGGGCTCGCACGCGACCCCGGTGACCGCCGCGTTAGGCGGGCCCACCCGCAGCCAGTCGCGCAGCTGTTCGACGGCCTGGGGCTCGCCGCAGGCCAGCACCTCCACCCGCCCGTCGTGCAGGTTTCGGGCATAGCCCGTCACCCCGAGACGGACCGCCTGCTCCCGGGTGGCGGCGCGAAAGAACACGCCCTGGACCCGTCCGCCCACCAGGCAGCGAAAACAAACCCGATGATCCGCCTGTTGCTCAACCATCCTTCCACTCCTGTCCGGAAGCCGCGCGCGGCGCCGTGTGTACGTCGTTGATCATTGACCCGCCGCCTCCTGGCGCTCGCGCTTGTACTTGGCGAACGGCAGATCCCGATAGTGCCCGTCCACCACGTACTCGCCGAGCCACATGAACTCCTGGACGTCGCGGGTGGCCCCCGTGTAGCGGGTCACCAGTTTGCCGTCCAGATCGAAAAAGGCGAACACCGGCGTGGCGCGCACCCGGTACTCCTTGAGTGCGAAGTCCTTCTGGGGCATGACGTTTCCGGCGAAGTCCGTGACCTCGACGTCGCCCTCGATATCCACCGGGAAGACGAGGAAGTTCTTGTCATAGTAGTCCTGGACCTCCGGCTGATTGAGCACCGTGGTCTTCATGCGGTGGCAGAAGGGGCACTCGTCCATCTCGAACATCAGGAGCACGCCCTTCTTGCCCTCCTCCTTGGCCTTGGCCAACTCCTCCGGGAAATCGCCGAAGGTCTGGTCGAAGAAGAACTGCCCCGGGTCCCGCGGCTCCGCCCAGCCGGAGCCGGTAAAGAAAAACAGGCCGATCAGGAGCGGCAGGGTCGGGAGCTGAACCCCGGAGAAAATGCTTGGCATGGGAATCTCCAACAGCAGATCAGGCGCGGACCAAATCGTTGGGCAGGATTCTCGGTTCATCGACCCCAGGTTTCAACGCGGCGAATCCTGCGGGGCGCTCGACGCTGTTAGACTAACGCAGCACATCAGGAGACGCCCATGAGCCTGACCATCTTTCACAATCCCCGGTGCAGCAAATCCCGGGAGACCCTGAGGCTGATCGAGGAGCGCGGACTGGCCCCCGAGATCGTGCGCTACCTGGACGATCCGCCCGACACGGCCACCCTCGACGCCCTCCTCACCATGCTCGGGCTCGAGCCCCGGGAGCTGATGCGCAAGAAGGAGCCCGAGTACAAGGCCCTGGGCCTGGACGACCCGTCCCTGAGCCGGGAGGCCCTGATCGCGGCCATGGCCGAGCACCCGCGGCTCATCGAGCGGCCCGTCGTCATCAAGGACGGCAAGGCCGTCCTGGGGCGGCCGCCGGAGCGGGTCCTGGAGCTCCTATAACGCCCCGCTGAGGTTCACTCCGTCATGAGCGACATCCTGGTTCTCTACTACAGCCGCTACGGCGCCACCGCCGAGATGGCCCGACTGGTGGCCCGAGGCGTGGAATCGGTCCCGGGGATGGAGGCGCGGCTGCGCACGGTGCCCGCGGTCTCGACCGTCTGCGAGGCCGTGGAGGACGCGATTCCACCGAGCGGCGCCCCCTACGCCACGCCGGAGGATCTTCGCCAGTGCGCCGGCCTGGCACTCGGGAGCCCGACCCGCTTCGGCAACATGGCGGCGCCGCTCAAATACTTTCTCGACGGAACCAGTTCCCTTTGGCTGGCCGGGGCCTTGGTCGGCAAGCCGGCCGGGGTCTTCACCTCCACCTCCAGCCTGCACGGCGGACAGGAGACGACCCTGCTCAGCATGATGCTACCCCTGCTGCATCACGGCATGCTGGTGCTTGGCCTGCCCTATAGCGACCCGGACCTGATCCAGACCCGCAGCGGCGGAACGCCTTATGGTCCATCGCACCTCGCCGGCGCCGGGAGCGATCTGCCTTTGACGGACGAGGAGAAGCGCCTCTGCCAGGCCTTGGGGCGCCGTCTCGCGGAGACTGCCGCCGCCCTCGCCCGGCGTCCTGGTTGACCGCTCCAAAGCTGGGGCCGCCAACCTTGGCCGCGCCCCCCCGGCAGCTCAATCTGCCCGTCGAGCTGGTCCGCGAGCCAACCCTCGAGGAGTACTACCCGGGTCCGAATGATCAGGCAGTGACCGCCATCCGCTCCGCCGCGACCGGTGACGGCGAGCCCTTCCTCTATCTGTTCGGCCTCCCCGGCACCGGCAAGTCCCACCTGCTTCAGGCCGCGTGTCTCGCCGCCCGCGATTCCGGACGACAGGCTCACTACGTGCCGCTGGGTCGGCCGGGACTGGCACCCTCCATGCTGGACGACCTGGAGCGGCTGCACCTGGTGGCGGTGGATGACCTGGACCGAATCGCCGGCAATCCGGACTGGGAGCGGGCACTGTTCGATCTCTTCAACCGCCTGCGCGAGCAGGGACGATCCCTGCTGACCGCCGCCGCGGTCGCCCCCGACGCACTGGCGCTCGGGCTGGAAGATCTGCGCTCCCGACTGCACTGGGGGCCCCGCTACCGGCTGCTGCCGCTGACCGAGCCCGACTGCGAGACCCTGTTGGTCGAGACCGCGCGGCGCCGCGGACTCATGCTGGGCCCCGAGGTCGTGCGCTACATCATGACCTACCACGCCCGCGATCCGTCCTCTCTCTTGGAACTGGTGGCGCAGGTGGACAGTGCCAGCCTGCGCGAGCAGCGTCACCCAACGATACCGTTGGTCAAGCGGGTGATGCGCGGAGAGGCTTGAGTCGCAGCCCGCAAAGGGTGCGGCGCCCTAGCTTTGGGCCAGTCCCGCGGGGCACGGAAAACAGGACGGGGTCGGATTAGGGTTCCTGAGGGATATAGACATAGGCCGGCGGCACACCGGCACCTTTGACCTTGAAGGCCTGGGAGGCGTAGTACTCGCCAAGACTCACCGTTTGGCCCGCCGGGAAGTCCCCGACCCGCACCTCGTTGGCGGTTACCTCGAAGCTCCCGGTGCCCGCCGGCATGACCAGGCTCACCTGGCAAGGCGATGTGTCGCAGGTCCCCGTATCACCCGGCCTGACGGTAACGGCGATTGCCCCGGTGGGGTTGCTCCCGGTGGAGCTGCACGCGGCGATGGTGAGGCCGGATAGAGCGGCCACCAAGGCGAGTACGGACCTGCACACGGCAGCCGAGCGGCGGTATCGATTTCCAGTCATGGTCGGCACTCCGCCGCGTTGACCCGGTGCCCCGGTGAGACCGGGACGGATCGGGTCAGACGCGGCTCGGGAACGTTACTTGGGGGCCTCGGTCGCGGCGGCGCCTTCGGTCTTGGCGGCCTTGGCCGCCTCCTCCTCGGTCATGTCCATGCCGCTCTTCTTCTCGACGGCCTCTTCCTCCTTCACCTGAATCTGGGACTCAGACGCTGAAAAGGTGGCGGCGTCGAGCTCCTTCTCGGATTGGGTCTCCGCCCGGGCGCCAAGTGGGACGGCCATCACGAGGGTGAACAGGGCAGTGGCGACAAAGGTCTGAGCAATTTGCATTATCGGTCTCTCCTGGTTGGCGACGAAAACAGTCCCCAAGGATAGCAACCAAACGCCCGATTGGGGGAAAAACCGCGGACACCACAGGTGAATCATCAGATGACCTCGCGTGGCTCATAGCACCCTTGCCGCCCAAATCGCCTAGAGCCCGGGGGACAAGTACCGTCCCCGCCCCTGGATTCGCTGTTTCCGCGATTCCAGCGCAACCACGCCCGGCACGCCTACATGGACGGAAGCAGATTCGCTAACCGATCCACAGAAACCAGGCCCACCATGAATCACCATGGGGAGGCGCCGAGCAACGGCGGGTGGAGCCGCCACGACCTGACTTCCGGGACCGCTTGCCGGCGCCCGCGGCAACCCCGCGCGACATCACCATCAGGCCGGCGCACATGATCCGGGCAAGCTCTCTCTCGACCGCGTCCCCCGCCCGACGGGGCGGCGACCCGCACTCTTGCGCGAAGGCGCCCGGAAACTCGACTCCTTGGTCCGCCATGGTGATCGTGCGCGACCGCAAATGTTCGTGAATAGCAGACAGCGGACGCCAAGCGATGAAGATTAGGAACAAGCTGACCGTATTAGTGGCGGCATTTAGCCTGATCCCATTCACGATCGTCGGCCTGGTGCTTTTGGACCAGTCCCGCGCCGCCCTTTCAGACCAGGTCTACGCGCGCCTTGTACACATTCGCGATTCAAAGCAGGCCCAGCTCGAACGCTACGCTCACAAGATCCGCTCAGACGCGGCGTTCCTATCCCGAAGCTCAAACACGGAAGCGGCACTGAAGGCATTCTCATCCATGCCAGGGCGCGGGCCCAAGGATAAATCCGGAAAGCGGCGCCCGGAAGGCCTCGAATATGACGTCTGGTTCCGGCGGTTCGTCGAGGAGTATGGCTACGAGGACTTGCTCCTAGTCACGCGGGCCGGCGATATCGTCTATTCCGTCAGACAGGAAGACGACCTCGGCCATAACGTGATTGATGGAACTCTCAAGGACAGCGGGTTGGGACAGGACTTTCAAAGAAGGGCTGACGAAGGTCGTATGGACGGACTTCGGGCTCTATGGGCCGCCTGAAGGGTCACTCGTGTCCTTCCTGATTGCTCCGGTCGGGCCGCCCGGCAAAGCGGCGGGAGCCGTCGTGCTCAAATTGAGCAATCGGGCGATCAACGAGATCATGCTCGAACGCCCGGGAATGGGCGAGACGGGCGAGGCGTATCTTGTTGGCCCCGACCATTCGGTGCTTTCGGACAAGCAGATTGATTCGGTTGGCCGCTCGGCCCGCGAATCCTCCCCAAATCCTGGTCCCGGAAGCGTAAATACGGATGTCAGCCGAAATGCGCTTGCAGGAGAGACGGGGCACGGAGTCACCAAAGACTATCGGGGTGTTTCCGTACTCACCGCCTACGCCCCGATTCGATTCAACGACTCACGCTGGGCGCTGATCGCGCAAATGGACGAAGCGGAGGCCTTCGCACCCACGCACGATCTTCAGATGCTGTTGATTGGTGTGGGCGCCTTGGTGCTCTGGTCCGTGTTGCCTGGGGCCCTGGCGCTCGCGACGGTGGTCACCAAGCCGATTCTCGCACTGGCCCAAGAGTCGGTGGTCATCGCCTATGGCAACCTCGACCGAGACGTGAACTACCCGCACAGCGACGACGAGTTGGGTTTGCTAGCGCGCAGCTTCAATAAGATGCGTCTCGCGATTCGGGACACGATTCGCGAGCTCAGCGACAAAAAGGACGAGCTTAACCGCGTCAATACGCACCTGGAGGGTCTGGTTGAGGAACGCACCCGGGACCTGGAAAAGGCAAAAGAAGTCGCCGAGGTCGCGACTCGGGCGAAATCCGATTTCCTGGCCAACATGAGCCACGAAATTCGCACGCCCATGAATGCGATCGTCGGGATGGCGCACCTGGCACTGCAGACCGACCTCACCGCTCGGCAGCGTAACTACATCGACAAACTGCACCGCTCCGCAGAGTCGCTTCTTGGCATCATCAACGACATCCTTGATTTTTCGAAGATCGAGGCCGGGAAGCTCGACATCGAGCAGATCGAGTTTCGCTTGGAGGACGTACTCGAATCACTGGCAAACCTGGTCGGTCTCAAGGCCGAAGAGAAGGGTCTCGAGCTCTTGTTCGATATCGCCCCCGATGTGCCTACGGCGCTGATCGGAGATCCGTTACGGCTTGGGCAGATCCTGATCAACCTTGGCAACAATGCAGTCAAGTTCACCCTACGCGGCGAAGTCGTCGTGTCCGTGCGTGTTGAGGCACAAGACGCGGGTCGCGTTACGCTCCGCTTCTCCGTCCGCGATACCGGTATCGGGATGTCCCGGGAGCAGCAGGAAAGGCTTTTCCAATCGTTTAGTCAGGCAGACTCATCAACCACGCGCAAGTATGGTGGCACTGGGCTCGGCCTCGCGATTTGCAGACGGCTTGCCACGATGATGGGCGGGGCGATCAGCGTGGAGAGTTGCCCGCTGCAGGGCAGTACCTTTTCATTCAGCGCAACCTTTGGGGAACAAGTTGCCGAGGCATTGCCCCGCCGGAAAATCCCGCGCGAATTGAAGCCGATGCGGGTGCTTGTCGTCGACGACAACCCCAGCGCGCGCGAAATCCTGGGAACCATGTTGAAGAGTTTGGGGATGCGCGTCGGCGAGGCGGCCAGCGGCGTCGAGGCGGTACGGGCGCTCGAGGCCGCTTGCGATGAGACAGACCAGTATCAGTTTGTGCTCATGGATTGGAAAATGCCTGGAATGGACGGCGTCGAGGCCACCCGCCGCATCCAGGGGAACTCACGCCTCACAGAAGTACCCTCTGTCATCATGGTGACGGCCCACGGCCGGGACGACGCGATCAATGCTGCCGTTGGAGTGGATATCCGAGGCTTCCTGACAAAACCGGTCACGTCCTCGACCCTGTTCGACACCCTATCGACGACGGCGGCTCGCAGCAACGTGCGGGGCACCCATACAGGCACGCGACGCGAGGAGATCAACGAGGCGATCACAAAGCTTCGCGGAAGCAGGATTCTCTTGGTTGAGGACAACGAGAGCAACCAGGAGCTGGCGCTGGAATTACTGGTCAGCAAGGGGATCAGGGTCGAGGTCGCGAGCAACGGTGCGGAAGCGCTCCAACGGCTTGAGAATGCAAAGTTCGACGGCGTTCTGATGGACTGTCAGATGCCGATCATGGACGGATACGAAGCGACCCGCGAGATCCGTAAGCGGCCAGATTTCGCGGATCTGCCTGTCATCGCGATGACAGCTAACGCCATGTCCGGTGATCGACAGAAATCCTTGGCTGCCGGGATGAACGATCACATCGCCAAACCGATCAACGTCAACCGCATGTTCCAGACGCTGGCCAAATGGATCGCACCTTCAACACCAAATCCAGAATTGATCGCCGCAAACGATGATCTAACTGCTGACCCGTGTGCGTTCCCCTCGATCGTGGGTTTGGACACTGAAGCTGGCTTGGGAATTGCCAATGGCAATCACCGACTCTACCGTAGGCTTCTCATCAGATTTCGGAACAACCAACGCGATTTTGGCGCGACCTTCAAGACCGCACTGGACGGTAATGATCCGACCGTCCCTGCCCGGTTGGCGCACACTCTGAAGGGCGTCGCGGCCAATCTCGGCATCCGGTCGGTCGCGCAAACTGCGGCTGAACTTGAAGCAGCGTGTGTTGCGCGGAATTTGCACGATATTGAGGTGGCACTCAAGTCCGTCGAGTTTCACCTGGCGCCGGTCATTGCCGGGCTGGCCGATCTAGGTCCGGAGGCAGAGGCACCGGAGGCTTCAGCGGATTCCAGAAGCGCCGCAGACCAGCTGCAGCGGTTGCGCGAGCTTCTGGAGAACTGCGACACGGGAGCCGGCGCCGCTTTAGCTTCACTCTCGGTCAATGAAGGAATGGGGCCTCACGCCGAGGCGTTTGATCGGATCGCCCGCATGCTGGAGGACTATGATTTCGACTCGGCGCTTGCTGAGCTCGCGTCACTGGAGTCCGCTCTTCGAATCGTCGCCAGGAATGAGCCTGCAGAGCCAGAACCGATCGCGAGCGCTAAGCCGATGGCCGCGCAGACCGAAGCGTGGAGCGATGCGACACCGCCGGCGCCTGTGGCGGCTGCAGGGCGCTCATAATGGGCCTTCCCTGAGCTAAAAGAATGGAGACCACCAGCGATGAGCGAAGGCCACAGAATTCTTGTGGTGGACGACACCCCGGAGAATATCCAAATCCTCGCTGAGGCGCTGAAGGACGACTATGTCGTTATTGCAGCGACGAATGGGTACAAGGCCCTGCAACTCGCGAAGAAGACGCCGAGACCAGACCTCGTATTACTGGACGTCGTGATGCCCGGCATCGACGGTTTCGAGGTGTGTGCGCGCCTCAAGGGCGAGGCCGACACCAAAGATATCCCCGTGATCTTCGTCACAAGCCTGAGCGATGCCGGAAACGAGGCGGAAGGGCTCACAGTCGGAGCCGTCGATTACATCACCAAGCCCATCAATGCAAGCCTGGTTAAGGCTCGGATCAAGAATCAGCTCGAGCTCAAGGAACATCAAGACCGCCTGCGGGAGCTCGTCGATGAGCGTACCCGTGAGCTTAAGCTGACCCAGGAGATCACCATCGAGGCCATGGGCGCCTTGGCGGAGTATCGAGATCCGGAAACTGGCGGGCATATTCGGCGCACGCAAAACTATGTCCGTGCACTGGCGACTCAATTGAGCCTGAACCCGAAGTACTCATCGTTTCTCGACGATCACACGATCGAGCTGCTTTATCAGTCGGCCCCCTTGCACGACATCGGCAAGGTCGGGATCCGCGACGAAGTGCTACTGAAACCCGGAAAGCTTACGGAGGCCGAGTTCGAGGAAATGAAGAGGCACGCCGAGCTCGGGCGCGACGCGATCAGCGGCCTTGAGCGCCGTCTCGGACACAATTCTTTCTTGCGCTATGCTCGCGAAATCGCAGAAACCCATCAGGAGAAGTGGGACGGGACCGGTTACCCTTACGGTTTGCAGGCGGATGAGATCCCGATCTCTGGCCGGCTGATGGCGATCGCAGACGTCTATGATGCGCTCATCAGTAAACGGGTCTACAAACCGCCCCTTCCGCACTCGGAGGCCGTCCGAATTGTCGCCGAAGGAAAAGGAAGCCATTTCGACCCTGACATGGTGGACGCCTTCCTGGAGATCCAGGAGCAGTTTCGGGACATTGCCCTCAAGTTCTTCGACCACGATGAAGAAGCACAAACGCTCAAGTCGTAGCAGGCACTCACGAGGCCGTGATCCAGGTGTGCTCGCGAACTGAGTCACAAACCCGTCCGTGCCGCATATGCGGATCGGTTCTCGCGTAGCGGATCACGAAACGGATTGGCCCCAGCAATTATCCTGGCCCGCAGCGGTGGGAAGGGCTCTGCCAAGTGGGCGCTTTCCGCCCTGTCCTCCTCCTCAGTGGTGTTTTGCGCCCCGGTCCAAAACCGGGGCGTCTTGTTTTTACCAGGTCTCTTTTTTCGATCGAGATGTCGCTGGGCCGCCCGACGCCCTGTCGGACGAGGCGAAGGCGTTGACTTTGGAAGTGGCACCATCAGGAGATGGGGACCGCCATCCGTCCTATTCTTCCTTCCATCCCTCGACCCGCGCCTTGCGGCCCCACACCCAGACGTACTGGATCCCGCTGACCACGACGGTGGTCAGGCAGGCCCAGACGAGCGCCTCGATGAGGGGACCGGGCAGCGGGATGGGACCGGCGTCCATGATCACCAGCACCACGAGCACGAGTTGCAGGACGGTGTTGAGCTTGCTGATGAGCGTGGGGGCGGCCTCCACCTCAGCAACGCGGAACTGGTATAGAACGGCCCCGGTGACGATGACGAGGTCCCGAAACACGGCAGCAAGGACCAGCCAGACGGGGATCAGGCCCATCGAACCCAGTACCAGGAAACAGCTGACCAAGAGGATCTTGTCCGCCAGCGGGTCAAGGATACCCCCCAGCCGGCTCTGCCAGCCATAATGCTTGGCGAGAAAGCCGTCCACGCCGTCGGAGAGCCCCGCCGTGGCGAACAGCAACAGGGCCCACCCGAACTCCCGCTCCAGGAGCAGCCACACCACCGGGATCACGGCGATCAGGCGCAGCGCACTGATGATATTGGGAAGGTCTCGAAGCTGCATATCGCAAAGGCAGAGCAGTGTCTGAGCGCCACGCCCGCGAATCCTAGCCCCCAGGCCCCGCGCTGTCCAAGCGGCCAACCCCGGAAGGCACCGTTGCGGCGGTCCGGGGTGGTACTCGGACTCGCCCGCCACCAGATGGACGCTTGGCAATATCCTTCCGACAACAACCACCACCGCGACCCTGGCAACCCGACCATGATCCTACTGCGTTTCCTGGCGCTCGCCACCCTGTGGCTGTGCGCGCTGCCGCTCACCGCCAAGGATGCGCCCGCGCCGCCGCCCCCGCCGGTGATCGCCGCCGAGGTGCGCCGCGAGCCCTTCGCGGACCGGGTGGAGGCCCTGGGAACCCTCAAGGCCAACGAGTCCGTTTCGCTCACCGCCAATGTCACCGAGACCGTTTCGATTATCCATTTCGACGACGGCCAACGGGTGAAGCGCGGTGACGTGCTGGTGGAGATGACCAGCGCCGAGGAGCACGCCCTGCTCGAGGAGGCACAGGCCCGGGTCGCGGAGGCGCAGCGCCAGTTCAACCGGGTGAAGTCACTGACCACCCAGAGATCGGCCTCGGAGTCCCTGCTCGACGAGCGCCGCCGCGACCTGGACACCGCCCGGGCGCTGCTGGTGGCCATCGAGTCCCGGCTCGCCGACCGGCTCATCAAGGCCCCCTTCGACGGGGTGCTCGGACTGCGCAACATCAGCGCCGGCGCCCTGGTGGAGCCCGGCGACCTGATCACCACCCTGGACGACGACAGCGTCATGAAGCTCGACTTTGCGGTCCCCAGCGTCTTCATCCAGGACATCGCCCCCGGCCTTGCCATTGAGGCCAGCGCACGGGCATACGGCCAGGCGGTGTTTCGCGGCACCATCAAGAGCATCGACAGCCGGGTGGACCCGGTGACCCGCTCGGTCCAGGTCCGGGCCATGATCCCCAACCCGGGCCGCGCCCTCAGACCGGGGGTGCTGATGCAGGTGGAGCTGCTGCGCAACCCGCGTGAGACACTCGTGATCCCGGAATCGGCTTTGCTCAATGAGGGGGAGGACCGCTTTGTGATGCGGGTCGGCGCCGGCGATCGGGCCGAGCGCGTCCAGGTAGGCATCGGTGCCCGTCGCCCCGGCCAGGTCGAGGTGGTGGAGGGCCTGGCCGCGGGCGAGGTGGTCATCACCCACGGTAACGACAAGGTGCGCCCGGGCCAGACGGTGCGCATCCAGGCCATGGACGACGGCACCCGCCCGGTCAGTGAGCTGCTCGGGTCCAAGCAGTGATCCTCTCCGACATCGCGGTCAAGCGCCCGGTCCTGGCGGCCGTCCTGTCACTGCTGCTGATCGCCTTCGGGCTGGTGGCCTTCGATCGCTTGCCCCTGCGGGAGTACCCGGACATCGACCCGCCCGTGGTCTCGGTCGACACCCGCTACCCCGGGGCCTCCGCCAACGTGGTAGAGACCCGGATCACGCAGCTCATCGAGGACCGTATCTCCGGCGTGGAGGGGATCCGCACCATCGAGTCGGTGAGCGAGGACGGGCGGTCCGCGATCACCATCGAATTTGCCATCGACCGCGACATCGACGGCGCCGCCAACGACGTGCGCGACCGGGTCTCCGGCATCCTCGACCAGCTCCCCGTGGAGGCCGACCCACCGGACATCCAGAAGGTGGACAGCAACGAAGACGTGATCATGTGGCTCAACCTGGTGAGCGATCGCATGACCGTTCCCGAGCTGACCGACTATGCCCGCCGCTATCTGGTGGACCGCTTCTCGGTCCTGGACGGGGTGGCGCGGGTGCGGGTCGGCGGCAACCAGACCTTCGCCATGCGCATCTGGCTGGACCGCAACGCGCTGGCGGCCCGCGGACTCACGGTGGCGGACGTGGAGGCGGCCCTGCGCGCCGAGAACCTGGAGCTGCCGGCGGGCAGCGTGGAGTCCCGGAGTCGGCAGTTCAGCGTGCGGGTGGACCGGGCCTTCAGCACACCCGAGCAGTTCGCCCGCCTGGTCCTGGGGCAGGGGCGGGACGGCTATCTGGTCCGCCTGGGAGACGTGGCGCGGGTGGAGCGCGGGACCGAGGAGGACCGCACCTTCTTCCGCGGTAACGGGGTGCCCATGGTGGGGCTCGGGATCATCAAGCAGTCCACGGCCAACACCATCGCGGTGGCCGACGCGGCCAAGGCGGAGATGGCGCGAGTCAACCCCACCCTGCCCGAGGGCATGGAGATCAAGCAGAGCTACGACACCTCGGTGTTCGTGAAGGGGGCCATCCGCGAGGTCTACAAGACCTTAGGCGATCGCCATCGCTCTGGTGATCCTGGTGATCTTCCTGTTCCTGGGGTCGGTGCGGGCCATGCTGGTGCCGGCGGTGACCGTGCCCGTCTCCATCATCGCCACCTTCACCGTGCTGCTGGCCCTGGGCTTCTCCATCAACATCCTCACCCTGCTCGCCCTGGTGCTCGCCATCGGACTGGTGGTGGACGACGCCATCGTGGTGCTGGAGAACGTGCACCGGCGCATGGAGCAGTACGGCGAGACCCGCCTGGTGGCGGCCTTCCGGGGCACCCGGCAGGTGGGTTTCGCCGTGGTGGCGACCTCGGTGGTGCTGGTGGCGGTGTTCGTGCCCATCGCCTTCCTGCAGGGCGACGTGGGCCGGCTGTTCTCCGAGTTCGCCCTCACGATGGCGGCGGCGGTGGCCTTCTCCACCTTCGTGGCCCTGACCCTATCGCCCATGCTGGCCTCCAAGATCCTGCCCCAGGACCACCGCCAGGCGTCGTTGAGCCGGGCGGTGGACTGGGTGTTCGGCCGGGTGCGCCGGGGCTATCTGGCCGCCCTGCGGTTCCTGCTGCGGCGCCCGCTGGCTGGTGCTGCTCCTGTTCGCCGGGACCCTGGCCGGGGCCTGGTGGCTGTTCGAGCAGATCCCCCGGGAGTACGCCCCCAAGGAGGACCGGGGCGCCTTCTTCATCCTGGTGGACGGCCCCGAGGGCGCCTCCTATGCCTACATGAAGGAGTACATGGACGAGATCGAGCGCCGCCTCATGCCCTACACCGAGAGCGGCGAGGCGATCCGGCTCCTGGTCCGTGCCCCACGCACCTTCGGCAGCGGCCAGATCTTCAACTCCGGCATCGTCATCATGGTGTTGAACGACTTCCATCAGCGCCGCTCCGCCTGGGTGATCATCGACGAGATCAAGTCCAAGCTCGCGGACCTCTCGGGGGTCAAGGCCTTCCCGGTGATGCGCCAGGGGTTCGGGGCCCGCATCCAGAAGCCCGTGCAGTTCGTGCTCGGGGGCGGCACCTACGAGGAGCTGGCCCAGTGGCGCGACACCCTGCTCGCGGCCATCGAGAAGGACAACCCGGGGCTCACCGGCATCGACTGGGACTACAAGGAGACCAAGCCCCAGCTGCGGGTGCAGATCGACTACGACCGGGCGGCGGACCTGGGCGTCAAGGTCGGCACCATCGGCCGCACCCTGGAGACCATGCTGGGCTCGCGCCAGGTCACCACCTACCTGGACGCGGGAGAGGAGTACGACGTGATCCTGGAGGGCGAGCGCGACGCCCAGCGCACCCCGGCGAGCCTGACCAACCTCTACGTGCGCTCCGAGCGCAGCGGCGAGCTGATCCCGCTCTCCAACCTGGTCAGCGTCACGGAGATCGCGGACTCCAAGAGCCTCAACCGCTACAACCGGGTGCGGGCTATCACTATCCAGGCCAATCTTGCCGACGGGCTGGTGCTGGGCGATGCCCTGAGCTATCTGGAGCGCGTCGCCCGGGAGACCCTGCCCGAGCAGGCCCAGATCGACTTCAAGGGCCAGTCCCAGGATTTCAAGGAGTCGAGCGGGGGCATCCTGTTCGTCTTCGCACTCGGCGTGGTGGTGGTCTTCCTGGTGCTGGCCGCCCAGTTCGAGAGTTGGATCCACCCACTGGTGATCATGCTGACGGTTCCGCTCGCCATGGCCGGGGCCCTGCTCGGGCTGTGGCTGGAGGGCGAGACCCTGAACATCTACAGCCAGATCGGTCTCATCATGCTGGTGGGCCTCGCCGCCAAGAACGGCATCCTGATCGTGGAGTTCGCCAACCAGCTCAGGGACCAGGGGATGGCCTTCCGGGACGCCCTGCTGGAGGCGTCCGCGGTACGCCTGCGCCCCATCGCCATGACCGGCATCACCACCGCTGCCGGCTCGGTCCCCCTGCTCCTCTCCGCGGGAGCAGGGGCAGAGACCCGCGCCGTCATCGGCACCGTGATCCTGTTCGGCGTGCTCGCCGCCACCTTCTTCACGCTGTTCGTGGTGCCGGTGGCCTACGATCTACTGGCCCGCCGCACGGGCAGCCCCGGTGACGTGGCGCAGCAGTTGGAGCGGGAGGAGGCCAGCGCCGGCGCGTCTACAGCGCCCGACTAGAGAACCCCCGACGGAGCCGGATCATACGGTGGGTCAGGTGGGTAGTCGAAGGGGCCACTCTGGTCGGACCCTCCCGCCTCGCCTAGTCGCCCTCGGGCGGGGACGCCGCCGCGTGCGCTGGCGAGACCAGTCACATGGCTCGAATCGGTGACCCAAGGCCGCGTCAGAGAGACCGCGGCCGTTTTGTTTCTCGGCACCGTCGGGGCCAGGGCATGCAGGCCGGTACTTCACCCCAGACTAACGCAAAGTCGGTTCCGGAGGACCTTGTCGGGGTGGTGTTGATCTGGGGCACCACGCCCCTGGCCCTGGTGTTCGGCCAAGTGGTGAACGACTAAAGATGCGCTCGCATCCCTGTGCCGGAAACCCGAGTGCGCCGCCCACAACCTGGAGCAACGATGAACCCGATGCACGAACTGACCGGCTATCTGGCGGCGACCCTGACCACCGTTTCCTTCGTTCCCCAGGTGCTGCGGACTCTGCGCACCCGGGATACCCGAGGGATTTCGCTTGGGATGTATCTCCTTTTCAGCGCGGGGGTGGCCCTGTGGCTGGTCTATGGGCTGCTTATCGGTGCCTGGCCCATCGTCGTGGCCAACACGGTGACCCTGGGCCTCACCTTGACGGTCTTGTGGCACAAGCTCCGAGAACGTGAAAGGAACCCCCGTCCCTGACCCAGTGCAGAACGACGGTCGTAACTGAGAGGCCACCCGGGTCTGCTCCTACCTCGGCCCGCGTAGACGGGGGCTTTGCACCCACCGGGGCAGGTCCTAGACTGCGGTCTTTTCCGCCCCCGGGTCCGTCCCCGCTCTCCCATGTCCGATCTTTCCCAGCACACCCCGGTGATGCAGCAGTATCTGCGCCTCAAGGCGGAGCACCCGGGGATGCTGCTGTTCTACCGAATGGGAGACTTTTATGAGCTCTTCTTCGAAGACGCGGAGCGGGCGGCGGCACTCCTTGACATCACCCTGACCAAGCGCGGCCAATCCGCCGGCCGTCCCATCCCCATGGCCGGGGTGCCCTACCATGCGGCGGAGGGCTATCTGGCGAAGCTGGTGCGCAAGGGCGTGTCGGTTGCCATCTGCGAGCAGATCGGGGACCCGGCCAAGTCCAAGGGACCGGTAGAGCGCCGCGTGGCCCGCATCGTCACACCCGGCACACTCACCGACGAGTCGCTTCTGGAGGAGCGCCGGGAAAACCTGCTGGCCGCCATCGGCGAGGGCTCCGGCGGGCACGGGCTCGCCGTGCTGGAGCTCTCAAGCGGGCGCTTCTCGGTGCTGGAGGTCGAGACCCGGGAGGCCCTGGCGAGCGAGCTCGAGCGCCTGAGACCCGCCGAGACCCTGCTCGACGAGGACAGTCGACTCGCCGAGGCCTTGGGGCTGGGACGGGGCGTTACCCGCCGCCCCGCCTGGCATTTCGATGCCGACAGCGGGGCGCGGATCCTAGCCGAGCAGTTCGGCACCCGGGATCTGGCCGGGTTCGGCTGCTCGGGGATGACGCTCGCGATCGGCGCCGCGGGGTGCCTGCTCCAATACGTGCGCGACACCCAGAGGGCCGCCGTCCCCCATATCCGCGGCCTCACCACCGAGCGGCGCGACGACGCGGTGATCCTGGACGCCGCGACCCGCCGCAACCTGGAGATCACCGAGAGTCTCTCCGGGCGGCCGGAGCACACCCTGGCGGGGGTCCTCGACCACACCGCCACCCCCATGGGCAGCCGGCTGTTGCGGCGCTGGCTGGCCCGGCCCCTACGCGACCAGAACCAGGTCCGCGCCCGGCATTGGGCCATCGCCGCACTCATCGACGGGGCCGGGGCAGAAGCCCTGCGGGAGGTGCTGACCGGCGTGGGCGACCTGGAGCGCATCCTTGCGCGCGTGGCCCTCGGCTCCGCCCGGCCACGGGACCTGGCCGTTCTGCGCGACTCGCTCGGTCTGTACCTGGAGCTGCGGCGACTGCTGGGGGAGTCGGACGACCCCCTGCTCAGGCGCCTGCATGACCGGATCGGCGAGCACCCGGAGACGCTCGCCCTGCTTGCTCGGGCCGTGATCGCACAGCCGCCGGTGCTGATCCGCGACGGCGGCGTGATCGCCCTCGGCTACGATGCGGAGCTGGACCAGCTGCGGGCCCTGTCCACCGACGCCGACCAATTCCTGCTCGACCTGGAGGCCCGGGAGCGCGAGCGCACGGGTATCCCCGCCCTCAAGGTGGGCTACAACCGGGTCCACGGTTATTACATCGAGCTCGGCCGGGCGCGTGCGGACCAGGTGCCGGCCGACTATGTCAGGCGCCAGACCCTCAAAGGGACGGAGCGCTACATCACCCCCGAGCTCAAGCGGTTCGAGGACGAGGTGCTGGGCAGCCGGGAACGGGCCCTGGCGAGGGAGAAGGCGCTCTATGAGGACCTGATCGCCACCCTGGGCGAGTCGCTGGTGCCGCTGCAGCAGAGCGCCGAGGCGGTCGCGGAGCTGGACGTGCTGGTGAATCTGTCCCTGCGCGCCGAGACCCTGGGCTGGTCCCGGCCGCTGCTCACGGACGAGGACCGGATCGAGATCGAGGACGGCCGCCATCCGGTGGTGGAGCAGGTGATCGACGCCCCCTTCGTGGCCAACGGGCTCACGCTCGACAGCCGCCGCCGCATGCTGGTCATCACCGGCCCCAACATGGGCGGCAAGTCTACCTATATGCGCCAGTGCGCCCTGATCGTGCTGCTCGCCTACGCCGGGAGCTTCGTGCCCGCCCGTTCGGCCGCGGTCGGTCCGGTGGACCGGGTCTTCTCCCGCATCGGCGCCTCCGATGACCTGGCCGGCGGGCGCTCCACCTTCATGGTGGAGATGGAGGAGACGGCCAACATCCTGAACAACGCCACCGAACGAAGCCTGGTGCTGATGGACGAGGTGGGCCGCGGAACCAGCACCTTCGACGGACTCTCCCTCGCGTGGTCCTGCGGGGTAGAGCTGGCCCAGCGCATCCGCGCCTATACCCTGTTCGCCACCCATTATTTCGAGCTGACGACCCTGCCCGACGAGTATCCGGGCATCGCCAATGTGCACCTGGACGCCGTTGAGCACGGCTCCAGCATCCGCTTCATGCACGCGCTGCGTGAAGGGCCGGCCAACCAGAGCTACGGGCTGGCGGTGGCGGCACTCGCCGGGGTACCTGCGGAGGTGATCACCCGCGCCAAGGGCAGGCTGCGGGAGCTTGAGGAGGCGGCACTGCGCCACGCCGAGCTGGAGACGGGTCGGGGCGGCGCCGTTCAGCTCTCCCTCTTTCCGCAGCCGCTCCCGCCGGAGCCACCCGTGTGCGAGGCCCTGCGAGGGCTGGACCCGGATACGCTCACACCGAGGGCGGCGCTGGACGCCCTGTACCACATGAAGGAGTTGCTTGGCGATGCCGCGCCGATGGAGGACCGAACAAGGAGGCCCGGGCGCCCAGGGTCAGGGCGAAGGACCGAGAGATCAGGGCGCGGCGGCTGAGGCCGGGTCGCCGGGGACGTCCTCGGACAGCCTCTCCCCGACACGCATTAGGACGAGGGTAATGTTGTCCTTACCACCGCGCTCGTTTGCCACGCGCACCAAGGCCTCGGCCGCGGGACCGAGCTCCTTGTCCGCAGCGGCAATCAGGACCTTGCGCAGCCACTCCACCGGCACCATGCCGGTCAGACCGTCGGTGCAGAAGAGAAACAGGTCCCCGGTCCGGAGCTCCACGACGTCGGAATTGACGCGCACCTCCGGGCCCGAGCCCAGGGCACGGGTCAGTATGTTGGCGCCGATACCATAGCGACGGGCATCGTCGAGGGTACGGAAAAAGCCCTGATCCACCACCTCCTGGATGAATGAGTGATCGCGGGAGAGCTGTTCAAGCTCGCCATCGCGCAGCCGGTAAAGCCGCGAGTCGCCCACGTTCGCGTAGGCGAGCCATTCCGCACCGGCGAAACCCAGGACCACCGTCGTGCCCATGCCGACACAATCGGCATCGGTCTGGGCCAGCTTCCAGATGGCCCTGTTGGCCTCCTCAACCGCGGCCTCAGCGAGCAGGCGCGCCTTGTCGCGGTCCGTTCTCGGTAGCGTCTGGCTCCTGAAGCGCTCCGTGATGGTCTCCGCAGCGAGCTTACTCGCGACGTCGCCTGCGCTTGCCCCGCCCACGCCGTCGGCCACCACGACCAGCCCACAGTCGGCATGCACCGCCACGGAGTCCTCGTTACGGCGCCGCACGCGCCCCAGATCGGTGCGCCAGTCTAATTCCAGCTTATAGACGCACATGATCGCGCTCCGAAGGGCGCCTCTCCTTGACCCCGAGCACCGCACTCAGTCAGGCATTCAGCGAACGGTCGCCGCGTTGAGCTGGGCGGCCAGACGCTTCGGCTCGACGTAGCCAGGAATCAGCTCGCCGGTTTCGGTCACGATGGCCGGAGTGCCGCGCAGGCCGAGCTCTTCGCCGACGGTCATGTGCTCATCGACCGGGTTGGCGCAGGTCTTCTCCTGGATCGGCTTGCCCGCCTTGGCGGAGGTCAGGGCGCTGCGCCGGGCATCGCTGTCACCCGCGCACCAGACGGAGATCGCCTCGTTGTAGGCCGGACTGCCCTTGCCGGCGCGCGGGAAGAACATGTAGCGCACGCGGATGCCTTCCTTGCCGTAGTCGGCGATCTGGCTGTGGAGCTTTCGGCAGTAACCACACTCGATATCGGTGAACACCGTCACCGTGTGCTCAGCCTTCGCGGATGGCTCGAAGACGACCATCTCCGCCTCCCCGACCCCATCCACCAGCTTCTTTCGGGCGCCGGACAGGCGGGGCTCGGTCAGATCGGCGCGGGTCTTGAGGTCGACGATCCGGCCGTCGACGTAGTAGCGACCGTCGCCGGTGACATACATGAGCTGGGTGCCGACCAGGACCTCGTAGAGCCCCTTCACCGGGGAGGGGGAGATGTTGTCGATCTTGATGTTGGGCACCACCCGGGCCAGGGCGGCACGGATGTCGTCCTCCGGTCCGGCCCAGAGGGAGCCCGCCATCGAAAGGAGGGCGGCAGCAGCGAACAGTCTGGTGCGTAGCATTGGATAGCTTCCGTTTAGTCTCTGAAGTTGGTGAATTGCAGTGGCAGGCCCCAGTCCTCGACGCGCAGCAGCGCGATCGCCTCCTGGAGGTCGTCGCGCTTCTTGCCGGTCACGCGCAGCTGGTCGCCCTGGATCTGGGCCTGGACCTTGAGCTTTCCGGCCTTGATGAACTTGATCATCCGCTTGGCGGTGTCGCTGTCCAGTCCTTGCTTGAGGGCAACCTCCTGGCGCGCCGCGTTGAGGCTGGTAACCGGGTCTTTTGGGTCCAGGGCCTTGAGATCGACCGAGCGTTTGACAAGTTTCTGACGCAGAATGTCCATCATCTGCTGAAGCTGAAACTCCTGCTCCGCGGTCATCATGATCTTTCCGTCCGCGAGCTCGAAGCTCGCCTTAACCCCTTTGAAGTCAAAGCGGGTCCCAATCTCGCGATTGGCCTGATCGACCCCGTTGCGGACCTCCTGCAGGTCAATCTCGGAGACGACATCAAACGATGGCATATCGGTCCTCTGTGGCGGGTGTCGCGGTGTAGCGCACGGTCACTCGCCGAGGCTGACCGCCGGACCCAGGCCCGACCCGAGGGTCGCACGATAAAACAACGACAGGTTTGCCGCTATAGAAATGCGCCCGGGACGTCCCTTCCGCCGTTGTCAAACGGGCACCCGTTCACGGCCTGGGACACCGTCACCCCCTCAGCCCCGCGGGTGGTGGCGAGCATGTAGCTGCTTCAACCGCTCCCGCGCGACGTGGGTGTAGATCTGGGTGGTCGACAGGTCGCTGTGCCCAAGCAGCATCTGCACGACCCGCAAGTCGGCCCCGTGGTTGAGCAGATGGGTCGCGAAGGCATGACGTAAGGTATGGGGCGAGAGCGGCTTCGCAACCCCGGCTTGGATCGCGTAGCGCTTGATCAGCTGCCAGAAGGCCTGGCGGGTCATGCAGTCACTGCGGGTGGTCGGGAACAGGAAGTCGCTCACCCGCCCGCCCAGGAGGTCCATGCGCGCGCCCCGCACATAGTCTGCAAGCCAACCCACCGCGTCCTCCCCGAGCGGCACCAGCCGCTCCTTGCTTCCCTTGCCCATGACCCGCACCACTCCCTGGGTGACGCTCATCTGGCTCGGGGTCAGGGTGACGAGCTCGGTGACCCGCAGGCCGCTGGCATAGAGCACCTCGAGCATGGTCCGGTCCCGATGCCCGCGCGGGTCTTCGGTGTCGGGGGCGGCGAGCAGGGCCTCCACCTCCGACTCGGTCAGGCTCTTCGGCAGGGGACGTCCGAGCTTTGGGGCATCCACCCGGGCGCTCGGGTCTTCCGGGATCAGACCCTGGCGCACCAGATGCTGGTAGAACTGCCGCAAACAGGACAAGAGTCGCGCTGAGGAGCGGGGCTTTCGGCCCTGCACCGACAGCACGGCCAGGTAGTCGAGCAGATCCAGCCGCTGCGCCTCCATCAGGCGACGGCCCCGCTCGCGGTCGATCCAGCCGGCGAAGGCCCTAAGGTCCGACTGATAGGCCGCCAAGGTGTTGGGGCTCAGGCCCCGCTCCATCCAGAGGATATCGGCGAAACCCTCGATCACCGCGCGGTCGTCCACCTTCACAGACTCCGGACACCCTCGTGACGCAGCAGCCAGCGCTTGACCGCCAGCTTGCGCCCGCTGGTGTCGCCGGCGAATCCGCCAAGCCCGCGGGCACCCACCACCCGATGACAGGGCACCACGATGGGGCAGGGGTTGGCGCGGCATGCCTGACCCACTGCCCGCGGCGCGCTGCCGAGCTCCCTGGCAATGTCTCCATAGGTGCGGGTCTCGCCCGCCGGAATGGCCCGCATCGCGGCCCAGACCCGGCGCTGGAAGTCGGTGCCGCCCAGTTCGACGGGCAGGTCAAACGGGGTTCGGCCGTCCGCGAAATAGCCGGAGAGCTGCCCGGCCACCGGCCCCGTTGGAACATCCCCAGTCAGCGAACCGGTCGAACCCGGCTCCAGATCCACCCCTGTGAGGGTATCACCCTCCCACCGCAGCCCTACGGGGCCCAGTGGCGTGTCGATCAACGCATAGCACATGGCGGTAGTCCGGCTGTCAGATTCAGAAACGTGGCCAACGGGGACACCGGGGTCGTGACCCTCCGCGTCCTCCGCGCCAGACTCAAGCGGACCGCAGCCGCCCGGCAATGTCGGCCCTTGCTTGTGCCAGGATGGAGTCGCGGTCGATGCTTTCCAGGATGTCGCGGATCACCTGCTTGGGCCCCAACTCACCCCAGGACTTGCCGTGGGCCAGGAACTCCTCGGCGGCCTGGCCCACCACATAGGTGCTGTAGTAGGCGACTGCCCCCTGGGCGGTGCCGGTCAGCACAGTGGACAGGCCACCGGTGCCGAGCTTCATGGCGGAGGAGATCAGGTTGACAGTCCATACGGTGCCCATGAGCAGAGCGAGCTGGGTCGCGATGGTCTTGACCAGGTCGCCCGCCTCGGACCGGGAAAGCGGCAGGCCATAGAGCCTGGAGAGGTGTACGACCATGCCGGCGTCGATGGCCGCGGCGGCGATGAGGTCCGCCACAGGTACCGGATTGAAGGCCACCGCCACCCCTTTGGCGATGCAGTAGCTGCGGATCAGCTTGGCCCCCAGTAAGCGCTTGGCCTTGAGGATGCGCCGCCCCACCTGGTCGCTGAGATCGGTGGCGAACATGGAGGCGTTGAGTGCCGCCAGTGTCTTGCCCTCCGATTCCAGCAGTGTCCACAGCCTGTCCTTGAGGGCCTCAATGTCCGGCTTGGGCTGGCGCAGCGTCTCGGTCTCGTTGCCGTGCTCGTCGACCAGGATCACCAGCCGCTCGGCGGGCATGGCGCTGATCGCCACGACATTTCGTGGATCCACGAACCCAGCCGTATGGCGGATGATGGAGTGGGTCAGGACCTGCCGCTCGTCCTTGGTGTAGCGGTCGATCTTGTTGAACACCAGGATGATGGGGCGGTGGTGCTGGGCAAGCACGCGCAGGGCCCGAATCTCGCTTTCGGTCAGGTCCCCGTCGCAGATGAAGAGCACCAGGTCGGAGCGGGCGGCCACCTCGTGGGCCAGGGCCTCGCGGGCCTCGCCGGCCACCTCGTTGAGCCCCGGGGTGTCGATCAGGAAGACCCCTCCGGCGTCGTACTCGTCCCACTGGCCCATCTGCGCGGCCTTGGTCTCGCCGTGGAGGGGGCTGGTGCTGAAGCGCAGAGCGCCGAGCAGGGCGTTGAGGGTGGCCGACTTGCCGACGCTCACCCGTCCGAAGGCAGCGATGTGGATGTGCCCCTGCTCGAGCTTGTCGAGCATGGCCTGCACCTGGTCATAGTCCTCCGCCAAGGCGGAGCGGACCTCGGGCGGGATGCGTTCATCGTGGACCAGCTCGCGCAGGCTCTCGCGGGCGAGGTTCAGATGATCGTCTCCATCAGCCGGCTTTGGTCTCTCGCCCTTGAGGCTCTTTGCGACGGAGGTCCAGGGCAAGTCTTGCAAAACGCCGGGCAGACGCTTCGAGATCTTCACTAAGCTGTTCCTCGAATACTTGAGCCGCCTGGGCGGGGCGCAGGTCGCCGCGGGATTCCAGGGATTGGGCCACCGCGCGGCCGAGTGCGTCGAAGATCATACCGTAGGCCGCCGCGTGGGCAATGCCCCCCGCGAGGGTGCCGATCCCAGGGAAGGACTTCAGCGCGTTTCCCGCCACCGCCAGCATGATCGGCGTGGTACGGGCCACCTTCTTCTGGATCAGCCGAAGCAGCAGGTCGGTGTCCATCTGGCGCACCGGCACCTCGTAGAGGGCCGAGAGCTCCTTGACCATGGCCACCCCCAGGTAGCCCTGGATGATCAGGTCCGAGCCGGGCGTGACCGCCGCCATGGCCCCGATCATGGCCTTGCGGGAATAGCTGGTGGTGATGGCCGCCGCCCGTTCCTGCCGGTAGACCGCCTGGGCGGCGTCGAGCTTGCGGCTCACCAGAACGAAGACGCTGGTGTCGCGCAGTTGCTCAAGCACCTCCGGGTCCTCGTCAAGGTGGCGCTGCAGCGCGCCGGCCAGGGAATCCACCCGCGGCGGCATGTCGCGCACGACGGTCTCCTCCCGGCCATCCGGGTGCACCAGCACCGCCTCGCGCTTGCCGCCGGCCTGCACCGCCACCAGCTCGACGCGCGCCGCGCCGCCCAGGCGCTCCTTGACGCGTCCCAGCAGTTGATCCAGCTCCGACTGGCGGTAGCGGTCCGTCTTGTTCAGGGCCACGATGCAGGGCTTGCCCAGCTCGGTGAGCGCCTGAAGGTCATCATATTGGCTGCGGGTCAGGTCTCCGTCGCAGACATAGACGACCACGTGGGAGCGCAGGGCTTCCTCCCGGGCCAGGTCGTCCAGGCCGCCGCCGACCTCGTTGGTGCCGGGCATGTCGGTCAGGATCAGCTCGTCGCCGCTCTCACTCTTCCAGTGATACGCATGGATCTCCCGAGTCGTTCCGCCGCGCACGTCGATCTTGAGCTCGGCCTCCGGCAACAGGGCCTTGATGAGCGATGACTTGCCGGCACTGATCTCGCCGAAGAAGCTCACCTGGACCTTGCCCGCCTCCTTGCGCTTTTGAAGCAGGGCGAGCTCGCGGCGCACCTCGGCGACGTCCAGTCCCTGTCCCTCTGCGGCCTGGATGCGGCTCTCGATGGACTCGCGGGTGAGGGTCTGCGCCGCCGGACGCTGTGTCGTCCTGCCCGCCCTGCGGCGGGGCCGCAGCAGCTTCCACAATAGATAGACACCGACCCCGGTCACCGCGGCGAAACCCGCGGCATAGAGCCAGAAGAACCAGCCCGGCCCCCGACTGAGCCTGTCCCAAACGCTCAGGCCCGTCTCGGTCAGGATCAACACGCCCCACAAGAGGAGCAGGACCAGGAGCCCGAGGCCGAGAGCCAGGACGATGCGGATCAGACGGGAGGTCGAGATGGACTGGCTCAAAGCGGCATCCTGGGCGACGGGCGCGGCTCGGATCAGCAAGGGCCGGCGCCCCAGGGTGTCCGGATTATAGCCGCGGGAGGAGGAGGCCCGGCGCGGCTGGCGCCGGCTAACCAAACAGCAATCTGTGGATAAGTCTGTGGGCTAAACGCGGGCCATCAGTGATGGGGCACTCGCGGATCTCGATTTTCCGGCAGATGGCTTCAAGCCGCATCATGAATACTGTTTTTGAAACAGTATGTTAGGGCGAACCTAAGGAGTCCGAGTGAAAGATGGTGGACTCAGCGCGGGGCAAGGCCGATAACGAGGGTCTGTGCAAAACTCCCGACGAATTTGGTTGTGTCAAGACCATTCACCCGAAAACCTGAACCAGATCACAAAACGCGCCCGCCAGTGCGAAACTCAAAGCCGCTCTACGACGGCCGTGACCAGCCCGGTCTCCAGGGCATCCGAGAGCGGAATCAACAAAAGCTTGTCGTTGGGGATGGAGGCCGCCGCGATGGCCACGTCGGCGTCCACTCCCATCTCGCGCAGATAGCGGAAGGAGTCGACCACATACAGCTGCCCACCCTCGTGGCTGCTGTAGCGCTGGGGCACCTTGCTCTGGTGAATGCCAAGTTGGGCGTCCCGAGTGACATAGCGCTCGGCCCCCCCCGCCAGCACGTCGATACAAGCGGACACGCACGCCGTGTCCACAGCCGCCCGGAGCCCGTTGGCGCGCAGATAGCGCCCCAACTTGCGGGCCTCGAACACGGATCCGCCGGGGCTATTGATGATCAGCCCCACCGCCTTCTTGCCGCGCAGCTCGCGGATGATTCGGTCCGCGAAGCCTTCGGTGATTTCGGCAGCGTCCACCCGCAGCCAAACGGCACGCGGGCGGCCGCTCTCCTCCAGACGCACCAGGGCCGGGCGAACTTGGGTCAGGGCCGCGAGATCGGCGCACGCCTGGGCGGCGCGCTCGGCCAGCGCCGGGCCCTTGGACTGGTAACTGCGCACCAACTGGTTGGCGCGCTGGATCATGTCCGCGTACTCGTAGCCGTACTTTTGCACCGCGGCGACCACCGTTGCATCGGTGACCCGATTGTCCAGATTCTGGCCCACTCGCAGCAGGTGGCAGGCGGCGACCACCGACAGAAGCTGATCTCGGCTGAGGCCGGACGGCGGCTGTGGAGGAGTACCCGAAAGGAGCAGCCGCCCCGAGGTTGCGGCACAACCCGACAGGCCGGCGCCCAAGGCGACGAGCAATGCGAGCAGCGTGCCGCGGACCCGCCATGCCCCGTGGGCGCGTCGCTCGCCCGTCCGATACGACCGCAGAATCCTCACTCTGAACCCCGCACCAATGTTGACGGCGCGCCCATAGACCGGTCTCAGGCGCGAGTCTCGATCCCCTGCGCCCGCAGATAGTCCTTCACCGTCTGGATCGGCACCTCCCGCCGGTGGAAGATGCCCGCCGCCAGGGCCGCCTCCACGTCGGTGGCGGCAAAGACCTCCGCGAAGTGCTCTGCTCGACCGGCACCGCTGGACGCGATCACCGGGACGGACACGGCGTCCTTCACCATGTGGATCAGCTCTAAATCGAAACCGGCCCCGGTGCCGTCCCGGTCGATGCTGTTGACCAGGATCTCGCCTGCTCCCAAGTCCTCACAGGCCCGGGCCAACTGCACCACGTCCAGGTCCCGCCCCTCGCGGCCGCCCTTGACCGTGCACTGGAACCAACAGAAGCGCTCGCCCTTTGGCCCAGGGGTCGCGGTCTCGACCGTGAAATGGGGGGTGGCGTGCGGCGAATCCACATAGACTCGACGTGGGTCGATGGAGATCACCACCGCCTGGTTGCCATAGACCTCCGCGATCTGTTCGATGGAGCTCTTCCCATCCTTGCCGCCGCGGGCCCGGTAGCCCTCTACTGCGTCGACCGCATCCGAGCCGATGGAGACCTTGTCCGCGCCGGAGCGGAAATACTCGTCCGCGACGTCCAAGGCCGAGTAGTGCCGGCCCTCGGCATCGGTGAAGGCACGGATGCCCCCGCCGATCGTGAGAGGCACGAAGACCCGCTCGGAGGTCCGGCGCAGGACCTCGAGCATCGGCTGGTCCGCCAGGGGGAAGTCGCGGAAGGCGGTGATATTGAGAAAGGTGATCTCGTCGGCCCCCTCCTCGAAGTAGCGCTGGGCGAGATCAACCGGCTTGCCCAGGTTGCGCACTTCGCCCGCCTCGCGCACATCGTACTGGTCGCCCTTGGTGACCACCAGATCGCCCGCGTCGTTGGTGCGCACGTCCAGACAGGCGATGATTCGCTTGGCGAAGCGGGTGGGCCCCAGATGGGCACTGACTGACAGGTCCGCCCCGGGTGCACCCTCCCCGGCCAGAAAATGCCGCAGGAGCTTGAGCCCCGCCGACCCGCTCTTCTCCGGGTGGAACTGGACCGCCGCCACCCGGCCTCGCTGCACCGCACTCAGAAATGGGCTGCCGTAGTCTGTGGTAGCCAGGCGCCAGTCCTCGTTCTCGGGGGCCGGCTCCGCGTGGTAGGAGTGGACGAAATAGAGCTTTTCACCGCCGTAGTCGGCGAACAGGGGCGAAGGACGCTCCACACGCACTCCGTTCCAGCCCATGTGGGGGACCGACAGCCGATTGCCGCCGAAGCGCCGCACCATCCCGGGGATCAGGCCCAGGCCCGGCACCCCGGGGGACTCCTCGCTGCCCTGAAACAGGGTCTGCAGCCCGATGCAGATGCCCAGATAGGGCCGGCCGGAAGCCAGATAGGCCTTGAGGGGCTCGACATAGCCCAGGCGATGCAGTCGTTCCATGGCCGCCCCGAAGGCCCCGACGCCCGGGAAGATCAGGCGCTCGGCCTTCAGGATGTCCTCGGGGCGCTCGATCTCAGTGAGTGAGAATCCGAGGGCGTGAATGGCGTTGCGGAGGCTGCGGACATTACCTGCGCCGTAGTCCAGAAGCGAGATCATGGAGAGGTCCGGGTTTGGGTGGTCGGAGAGAAAGCCGGCGCCAACCCCGGAGACGGGGCCAGCGTCGCTAGTGTAACCTCGCGGCGCGGGGCTTTGCCGAGCCCCCAGGGGTTTTGTGGGACCCTGGCAATCACGATCCGTGAGGGGCCCCAGTCCGTCCCTTTGGTCCACCGCCTCGAGGCCCTGCAACGTCACTTCTTGACCCCGCGGAACGCCGGACCCGACCCATGGATTTTTTGTCCGCGACCATCCTGCTCGCGATCATCATGGACCCCTTGGGCAACATCCCGATTTTTCACGCCCTGGTGGCCCGCTACCCGCGCCCTCGGCGACTGTGGATCATCGCGCGCGAGCTGCTCATTGCCTATGGGGTGCTGGTCGGCTTCCTGGCAGCGGGCGAGGCCGTTCTCCGCTACCTGGGACTCAAGCAGCCGGCCCTGGGCATTGCCGGTGGGGTCATGCTCTTCGTGATTGCGCTCCGCATGGTGTTCCCGGCACCCGGCACCCCAGAACCGGGCCAGATCGAGGAAGAGCCCTTCATCGTCCCCCTGGCCGTTCCCATGATTGCCGGACCCTCGGCGATCGCGGCAATCTTGCTCTTGGTGAGTCGGGACCCGGAGCGAGTCCTGACCTGGTGGGGGGCGTTGAGCGTGGCCTGGCTGCTGTGCGTGGCCATCCTCTTGGCCTCCGGGCTACTCATGGAGCGCCTGGGACCCCGCACGCTGCGGGCCGTTGCGCGGCTCACCGGCATGTTGCTGATCCTGATGGCCGTTCAGATGCTCATGGACGGACTGACCGATTATATCGTTAGCCTCAGGTAGCCGCGGACCCGCCGCCGACCGGACCGCCGGCTGGCGATTCCGGCCCGTCGCTGCCCGGGATGCCCTCTGCCTCGACGACCTTGGCGAGGGCCGACTCCATGAGGGATCGGGCCTGCGCCGTGGATGCGTGCAGGAAGGCATGCAAAGCGGCGTCTTCCGTGTGGCGGTTCTCGCACTCCTCGCTATAGGCCTCGAAGGCGGCCAGGGCGGAGACCAGATCCACCAGATGCTGGGGACATTCACAGCGCACCGTTGAAGATGCGGCGGCGATTCGGACCAACTCCGGGTCCGCGAATCGCCGTGGTGGGATGGGGAAGGCGATATCGACCTCCGCGCCCTCACCCGCCCAGTCAGCGGTCGCCGTCGGGCGGCGCGGCGGCTGGCGCAGGGAGAGACACCAATGCCTCAGCTCCGCTGCGTCAATCGGTGCACGCCTGGTCATGATGCGGCGCGCCTCGAGCCGCTCCAGGGTGGCGCGGGTGGCGAAGCGGTAGACCACGATGGCCCGGGTGGCCCCGCAATGGGTGAAGAGGTTACCGATCTCACGCACCTGGTCCCCGTGTACCGTGGGGTAGTCGAACAGGACCAGATCCGGCGCAAGGCCCCCAGCGCCGGCCAGAAAGACCTCGGGCCGTTCAAACAGGCCGACCAGCTCCAAACCCTCTAGGGTGGATGCCTCACGGCGCAGGCGATCCGAGAGGACCGCCCCCAGCACCGCGACCCGGCAAGGCCGCCCGAGCTCCTGCTCCGGCTGCACCAGATCCGCCCCGCTCACCCGCTCACGAAGCTGCGTCAGGCTCAGGTTTGCCACGCTGCTGATCGCATCCCCGCGATCCACCAACCGCTTGATGAGCGTCAGGCGCCCGACGTCCTCGGGTCCGTAGAGTCGGGTTCCAGAATCCGCCCGGAAGGGGGTGACGACGGCGTAGCGGCGCTCCCACACCCGCAGCGTATCCGCCGGGACTCCGGTCAGCCGGGACACTGCGCCGATGCGATAGGTCGGGGTGTTCACGTGACCGGTTTCGTTCACGATATCCGCCATTTCTGATGATTGTTCAGGTAGTGAACAGAGGCATTATGCCATGTTTTCGCTGATGTCCATTCTCTGTCAGGCAGCCTATCGGTTCCAGCGGCCTGCTTAAATTGCGTTGCAGCGGTGTCGCGCGGGCCTGGTCGGTCAGTTTTCAACTCCCTGATGTTGCCTTCCCAGTTGTAATCGATCAGTCGACGAGACGGACGTGGAGGCAATCACGCACTTGTCCAACCCTTGGAGATTGCCGGGCGCGGGTCTGCGACCGGTTTGGATCGCAGCGGCTCGGTCGCTTCGCCCTGACCCCGGATCGACCGCAGATCGTCCGGTGGACGGCGCAGCTACATCAGCTCGACGCGCGCGTCATCCCGGGCGCTCTCTTCCTCACGGTCGGCATCGAGCCAGCGCGACGCCCCGGGTTCTCCAGCCCTCGCCGGTCCGCCCCCCGGGCACGCAGGCGTCGTGTTCGCGCGCCCCTTTTTGCAGTAGCATCGCGCTCCTAATGCCCGCCCGCGCGCTGGTCGGAGCAATCTGACTTCCCAACCTCAAACATGGGAGATCCACCGTTGCCGAAACTCACCGCCCTTCGCGTCGTTCTGCCCGCCCTGTGCGCCGGCCTGCTGTCCGTCACCGCCGGCTTGCGGGCCGCGGACACAGTGCATCTCTACAATTGGAACGATTATTTTGCGGAGGACACGCTGCCGAAGTTTCAGGAGCGCACTGGCATCCGCCCGGTGCTCGACCTCTACGACGCCAATGACGTGCTGGAGGCCAAGCTCTTTGCCGGCAGCAGCGGCTACGATCTCGTCTTCCCGACCGCCCGCCCCTTTGCGGCCCGCCATATCAAAGCAGGCCTCTATCAGCCCCTGGACAAGTCGAAGCTCCCCGGCCTCGACAAGCTGGACCCGGCGATTATGGAGAGTCTGGCCGACGTCGACCCGGGCAATCAGTATGTGGTTCCCTATATGTGGGGTACCACGGGTCTCGGGGTGAACCTGGGCAAGGTGAAGGAGGCGCTCGGAACCGACGAAGGACTCGACACCTGGGGCCTGATCTTCGACCCGGAGAAGGCGTCCAAGCTGGCCGGCTGCGGCATCAGCATGCTGGATGACCCTACTGAGGCGTTCGCCGCGGCCCTGGCTTACCTTGGCAAGGACCCCAACAGCCGCGCGGACGACGACCTGGAGGCCGCCACCGAGTTGCTGAACAAGGCCCGCCCAAACATCCGCTATTTCCATTCCTCTCAATACATCAGTGACTTGGCCAATGGGGACCTGTGCGTGGCCCATGGGTACTCTGGAGACGTCCTCCAAGCCAAGAGCCGCGCTGACGAGGCGGGTAAGGGCGTGGAGGTCGGTTACCGAATCCCCCGCGAGGGGGCGGTGCTCTGGACCGACGTGATGGCCATCCCCAAGGATGCCCCCAACCCAGCGACGGCCCATGCCTTCATCGCCTTCGTGCTGGATCCTGCGGTGGTCGCAGACATCTCCAACTATGTGTTCTACGCCAACCCAAACCTCGCCTCGACACCCATGCTGGACGAGTCCTTGCGCACCGACCCGGGCATCTACCCGTCGGACGAGGTCAAGAAGAAGCTCTTCGTCCTGAAGACGCCGGACGACAAGGTGATGCGCAAGATTAACCGTCTGTGGACCCGCATCAAGGCTCAGCGCTAGAAAACGCGGATCCAATGGGGGATTGCGCCGGCGCAAGGACGTGACGCCGGTTCCGAGCAACCTGGAAACGGCAACCTGCCCCGGACAATACCGGGGTGATTCATGTCCGGGATGGGACCAAGCGGCGTCTCCCCCAGCGAAGCCGGCGAGAAAAACGCGATGGCCAGCACAGCCGAACGTCGCAATCTGGAGCCCTGGCAGGACCCCAAAGCCGCACCCTATGTGCGCATCGATCACGTCACCAAGAAGTTCGACGACGTCTATGCAGTCAACGACGTGAGCCTTGACATCTTTCAGGGGGAGTTCTTCTCCCTGTTAGGCAGCTCCGGCTGTGGAAAGTCAACCCTGTTGCGGATGCTCGCCGGTCTGGAGCGCCCGACCTCGGGGCGCATCTATATCGACGGGGCGGATGTGACCGATATCCCACCCTATTCCCGCCCCGTGAACATGATGTTCCAGTCCTACGCCCTGTTCCCCCACATGACGGTGGAACAGAACGTGGAGTTTGGTCTCAAACAGGACCGCATGGGTCGCAAGGAGCGCGCCGAGCGGGTGGGTGAGATGCTCTCCCTGCTGCAGATCTCGGAGTTGCGCAAGCGCCGGCCGGACCAGCTCTCCGGCGGCCAGCGTCAGCGCGCGGCCCTGGCCCGGACCCTGGCCAAGCAACCCAAGCTACTGCTCCTGGACGAACCCCTGGGTGCGCTCGACAAGCGGTTGCGCGAGAGCGCCCAGTTCGAGCTCGTGAATCTCCAGGAGCGGATCGGCATCACCTTCGTGACCGTGACCCACGATCAGGAGGAGGCCATGACCATGTCCACCCGCATCGCCGTGATGAACGCCGGCCACATTCTGCAGGTGGACACCCCGACCGCCATCTACGAATACCCAGAGTACCGCTTCGTGGCGGAGTTCATCGGCTCGGTGAACCTGTTCGGAGGCAGGGTGGTGGAGGCCCAGGGCGATGAAGTCCTGGTCGAATGCCAGATGGGGCGGACGCTGCGAATGCGCACCCTGCATCCCTATTCAATCGGCACCCCGGTGACCGTGGCCATCCGACCGGAAAAGCTCCGGCTGTGCCAGGACTATCAGGAGGACGGGGTCAATCAGATCAGAGGGGTGGTGGAGGACATCGCCTATCTCGGCGACGTGTCCATCTACCGGGTGCGGGTCAGCCCGGAACGGCTGGTGGAGATGACGCTCACCAATGTCCAGCCCCGCACCGAGCAGGCACTGACCTGGGGGCAAGAGGTGGCCATGGAGTGGTCTCCCACCAGCGGCGTGGTCCTCACCGAGTAGGGCGCCGTGTCCTGGTTCTCACGCCTGCGTGCACCCAGCGACCGCCAGTTGGGGCGGCTGCTCAACATCGGAACCCCCTATCTGTGGCTCGGCGTCTTCTTCCTGTTGCCCTTCGTCATTGTCTTCCAGATCAGCCTCGCGGAGACGGCGCTCGCCCAGCCTCCCTATACCAGCCTGTGGGAGTGGGTCGAACAAGGAGTGCTGCAGATCCGGCTGAACTTCGACAACTTCGCCCTGGTGCTCGGGGACGATCTCTATCTCGCGGCCTTTCTCAACTCGCTGTGGGTCGCCCTGGTCTGCACCGTGCTTTGTCTGTTGATCGGCTACCCCATGGCCTACGCCATCGCCACCGCACCGGAGCGGGCCCGGCTGCCGCTCCTGATGCTGATCATCCTGCCCTTCTGGACCTCGTTCCTGATTCGGGTCTACGCCTGGATCGGGATCCTCAAACCTAATGGATTGCTCAACAACCTTCTGATTTCAACGGGGCTGATCGACACGCCACTGACCATCCTGCACACGCAGACGGCGGTCTATATTGGCGTCGTCTATTCCTACCTGCCGTTCATGATCCTGCCACTCTACGCCAACCTCACGCGGCTCGACATGAGCCTGCTGGAGGCCGCAGCGGATCTGGGTTGCCGTCCATTCAAGGCCTTCCTCAAGGTGACGCTACCCCTATCCCTGCCCGGCATCGTGGCCGGGAGCATGCTCGTGTTCATCCCCGTCGTGGGCGAGTTCGTGATCCCGGACCTGCTGGGCGGGCCCAGCAGCCTGATGGTGGGCAAGATGTTGTGGACCGAGTTCTTCGGCAACAAGGACTGGCCACTCGCCTCGGCGGTGGCCATCTGCCTGCTTGCGCTTCTCGTGGTTCCCTTCGTGATGATGCAGCGGCTGCAGCGGCGCATGGAGGGAGAGGAGGCATGAAGCAAGGGCGCTGGAAGCTTTATGCCTTCCTGGCAGCAGGACTGGCCTTCCTGTACGTGCCGGTGCTGCTCCTGGTCATCTATTCCTTCAACGAGTCCCGGCTGGTGACAGTCTGGTCCGGGTTTTCCACCAAGTGGTACCGCGAGCTTCTGCACAACCGCCAGCTGCTGGATGCGGCCTGGCTCAGCGTGCGCATCGCCGCCACCAACGCCACTTTCGCGGTGGTCTTGGGGACCCTGGCGGCCAATGCCTTGGTGCGGCACGGCCGCTTTCGCGGGCGGGGGGCCTTCGAGCTGCTGCTGACCGCGCCCCTGGTGATGCCGGAGGTGATCATCGGACTCTCGCTCCTGCTCCTATTCGTGGCCATGGACCACGCGATTGGCTGGCCGCATGGGCGCGGCTTCACCACCATCACAATCGCCCACATCACCTTCAGCATGGCCTATGTGGCAGTGGTGGTGCGCTCACGGCTGTCTCAGATGGACCGTTCCCTGGAAGAGGCGGCCATGGATCTGGGGGCCCGACCCCTCAAGGTCTATCTGGCCATTACCTTGCCCCTGATCGCCCCCGCCCTGCTGTCCGGTTGGCTGCTAGCCTTCACCCTCTCGCTGGACGACCTGGTGATCGCGAGCTTCGTGTCCGGCCCCGGCTCCACCACGCTCCCCATGGTGGTCTACTCCAGCGTACGCATGGGCGTCTCGCCGCAAATCAACGCATTGGCGTCCATCATCGTTCTGATCGTGTCAGTGGCGGTGCTCATTGCCGGATTGTCGCTGCGGCGACGCCCGGCGGCCTCGGGGGACTGAGAGTCAAGCGCCATTGAGGCCCGATGGGGGGAGGGGAAAGCCTCTGCCGGCACGATCAGACCGCGTCTGCCGCAGCGGTGGCGCGCCACCCGAATAGACGCTCCCTGAGTTGCTTGAACCACTGGCTGTCCGGCACCAGAACCAGATAGACCAGGGCGAGCACCAGGACCTGATACCAGAGGCTACCGAGCCACAGCGGGGTGGCTCCGCTGGCGAGCCAGCTTTCCGCCAGGCGCTGCAGGTTGAAAAAGCTCAGATAGGCCAGGAAGGCCAGAAAGAGGCGCCCCGAGGTGCGCTTGCGAGGGGAGATGGCCACCAGGGGCACAGCGATCACCGCCAAGACAAAGATTGCGAGCGGCGCCGAGATCCGATGCTCCAACTCAGCCTGGTAGGCTGTATCGCTCGTCCCCAGAAGCTCCAGCGTGGGCGTGGTGGACCGCTTGGCTATCGCCTGGCGGCCCGGGCCGTTGGAGCGGATTCGAACCTGGTATTCGCCGAAGCGGCCGATCAGGAAGGCCCCCTCCCCCGGGTTTCCGTCGAAGCGATTCCCCTCGACAAGGGTGACCAGGTGGTCCCCACTCGGCTCCTCCCGACGATGATAGCCCGCCTGACTGACCACGACCCGGGCGACGTCCCCGCGCCGGTCAAGAATGAAGACCCGCTCCAGCAACTGACGCTGGGCAATCCCCCCAATGTAGACCACCAGACGGCCTTCCTCCTCCACGTAGAACCGCCCCGCTTGCAGCCCGGCGACCTGCGCCGCCTGCTCCTGTTGCTGCATCCGGATCTCGGCGATTCCGGCGGCCGCTGAAGGCTGTTCGACTAGGGCCAGCCAGCCCGTAACCAGGGCCACCGGAAGGGCGAGGACGAGGAGCGCCGAGTAGACCCGGCGGGGACCGACCCCGCAGGCATTGAGTGCGATCAGCTCGCTGTCGCGCGCGAGTCTTCCCAGCGACGCGAGCACCGCGATGAAGAACGACGGCGGAATCAGGCTCGAGCTGTCCCGCAGGAGCTGCAGACCAAGGAAGCGCAGCACCAAATCCGCGTTCAGGGCACCCAGGTTGACCTCCTCCATGGTGCGGAGGAAGAGCATGCCGGCGACGATCAGCATCAGGGTGAAGAGGATCGCCAGAAAGGTCTTGGTAACCTCTGCAATCAGATAACGGTTTACGATCTGGAACATGGCCCACCGCGCCTGGACAGTCGGCGCTATTGTGTCACGATCCTTCCTAGCCCGACGACGCCCGATCGGCCGGCCGCCGTCTCAGGATGGGTCCCCCATCAAAGACCGCCTCACCCGGACTGAGCGCGAGCCAGTGCGCCAAGGGGCGCAGCAAGGTGGGAAGTGCCCAGAGACGAAGAAGCCGAGCTTTTGGCCCGGCTTCACAGTCGCAGTCGCCAACAGTGACGCTCAATCCGCGTCGTCTTCAACCGCTACCGCCTGTTCGGGTCGATCGACCAGCTCCACGTAGGCCATCGGTGCCGCATCACCGGCTCGGAAGCCGCACTTCAGAATGCGCAGATAGCCTCCCGGGCGCATCTCGTAACGAGGGCCAAGCTCCAGGAACAACTTTCCGACGGCCTCCTTATCGCGCAACCGCGCAAAGGCGAGGCGCCGCTTGTGCACGGAATCGCTCTTGGCCAGGGTAATCAGTGGCTCGGCGACACGCCGCAGCTCTTTGGCCTTGGGCAGCGTGGTCTTGATCAGCTCGTGACGGAACAACGAGGCCGCCATGTTGCGAAACATGGCCTCGCGGTGGGCGCTGGTACGATTCAGGTGCCTTCCGGCTTTGCGGTGACGCATGGTCCTTATCCCGACGAATGGTTCTCGAATGGGTTATCGAATGCTGAGTTCTTCGATGTTCTCGGGGGGCCAGTTCTCGAGCCGCATCCCCAGTGACAGTCCCCGCGTGGCCAGGACATCCTTGATCTCGGTGAGTGACTTCTTGCCAAGGTTTGGCGTCTTCAGCAGCTCCACTTCGGTGCGCTGAATCAGGTCGCCGATGAGATAGATGTTCTCCGCCTTGAGGCAATTCGCGGACCGAACCGTGAGTTCCAAATCGTCCACCGGACGCAGCAGGATCGGGTCGAAGGTCGGCTCGCGGACTGGCTCCGGTACCCCACCTTCCTGCACCGGAGTTCCCTCCAGCGCGACAAAGCTCGAAAGCTGGTCGCGCAGGATCTGGGCCGATCGTTGGATCGCCGCCTTGGGATCGATGGTCCCGTTGGTCTCCAGGTCGATGACCAGCCGGTCCAGGTCGGTGCGCTGCTCGACGCGGGCCGCCTGCACCTCGACAGCAACCCGTCGCACGGGACTGAAGGAGGCATCCAGGGGAAGCTTGCCGATGGGCCTGTCCTCCGCCCCTTCGACATCCCTTTGGGTGGCAGGCTCGTAGCCCAGGCCGCGCCGAACCGTCAGGGTCATGCTCAGCTCGGCATCCGTGGTCAGCGTCGCCAACACCAGATCGGGATTGGCGATGACCCCGGAGTGACCGAGATCGATGTCAGAGGCGAACACCGTTCCCGGCCCCTTTTTGCTCAGGGTAAACGTCGCCTCGTCCTTGCCGCTCAGAGAGATCGCGAGATTCTTCAGATTTAGAAGGATCTCAAGCACGTCCTCCTGGACCCCGGCGAGGGTGGTATATTCGTGAAGCACGCCCTGAATCTCCACCTCGGTGACCGCACAGCCGGTCATCGAGGAGAGGAGGACGCGCCTCAGCGCATTGCCAAGGGTGTGCCCGAAGCCGCGCTCCAAGGGCTCTAGCGAGACCCTGGCACGATGAGGGCTACCGTCGACCTGCTCGACCTTGACGATACGCGGACGCAGAAACTCTCCAATCTCACTCATTCGTACCCCCTCGTGCTCCTTACTTGGAGTACAGCTCGACGATCAGTGATTCGTTGATGTCGGCCGGCAGATCGGAACGGTCCGGGACACGCTTGAACACGCCCTTATACCCCTTGGTATCGACCTCGACCCAGTCCGGGAAGCCGTACTGCTCCGCCAACGCCAGGGCGTTTTGCACCCGCACCTGCTTCTTGGCCGCCTCTCGCACCTCGACTACGTCTTCGGCGCTGACCGCGTAAGAGGGCACATTCACGACCTGGCCATTGACAACGATTCCTTTATGGCTCACCAGCTGCCGAGATTCGGCGCGGGTTGACCCGAAGCCCATCCGGTAGACCACATTGTCCAGCCGCTGCTCCAGCATTTGCAGCAGGTTCTCACCAGTGGCGCCCTTGCCCTGGGCGGCCCTCTTGTAATAGTTCCGAAACTGCTTTTCCATCACGCCGTAGATTCGGCGCACCTTCTGCTTCTCTCGCAACTGGACGCCGTAATCCGAGAGCCGGCGACGGCGGTCGCTAGCCTGTCCAGGCTGCTTCTCGAGGTTGCATTTGGTGTCGAGGGCGCGGGCGCGACTCTTGAGTGAGAGATCCGTTCCCTCGCGCCGCGCCAGCTTGCAGGTTGGGCCTGTGTAACGTGCCATTGCTTCGTTGCTCCCTTAGACGCGCCGCTTCTTCGGCGGACGACACCCGTTGTGTGGGATCGGCGTCACGTCGGTGATGCTGGTGATCTTGAATCCCGCGTTGTTCAGCGCACGAACAGCGGACTCACGACCAGGCCCGGGACCCTTGACGTTGACATCCAAGTTGCGCAGACCGTATTCCTTGGCGATCTGACCCGCCTTATCGGCCGCCACCTGGGCGGCGAACGGGGTGCTCTTTCGGGAGCCGCGAAAGCCGGAGCCACCAGAGGTAGCCCACGCCAACGCATTGCCTTGACGATCGGTGATCGTAATGATGGTGTTGTTAAATGAGGCGTGAACATGGGCCACGCCATCCGCGACCTGCTTGCGGATCTTCTTCTTGACGGTACGAGTCGGTTTAGCCATTCGCCTTTACCAGCCTATGCGCGCTTCGCGCAGCCTCAACGCTTAATCGGACGACGCGGGCCCTTGCGGGTGCGCGCATTGGTGCGGGTGCGCTGGCCACGCAGCGGCAATCCGCGCCGGTGGCGGATACCGCGGTTGCAGCCGAGGTCCATCAAGCGCTTGATGTTCATAGAAACCTCGCGCCGCAGATCGCCTTCGACGATGTACTTGCCCACCTCGCTGCGCAATTTCTCGACCTCTTCTTCCGTGAGGCGCTGCACCCTGGCATCCCGCGGCACTCCGACTGCATCGCAGATCTGTCCGGCTCGCGCAGTGCCGATACCGTAAATCGCAGTCAATGCGATGACGGCGTGTTTCTTTTCGGGGATGTTGACGCCGGCGATACGGGCCATGTTTCCGAACCCTCTGTCTTAATAGTCAGCGGTAAACCGCGCATTGTATCAGACCGTCACCGACGGTCAACCAAACAGGCGTTAGCCCTGGCGTTGCTTGTGCCGCGGGTCCTTGCAGATGACCCGCACCGTGCCGTTGCGCCGAATGATCTTGCAGTTGCGGCACAGCTTCTTGACCGATGCACGTACTTTCATGGTTGTCTCCTAACGAATCGTGCGCCCAATCAGCGCAGCAGGCCGGCGCCCGGCGCCTTGAGATTGGCCTTCTTCATGAGTCCCTCGTATTGATGGGACATCAGATGCGCCTGGATCTGGGCCATGAAGTCCATGACCACGACCACCACGATCAGGAGCGAGGTACCGCCGAAATAGAACGGAACGTTGTAGCTCACGATCAGGAACTCAGGCAGCAGGCAGACCGCCGTGATGTAGATGGCGCCAGCCGCGGTGAGGCGCGTCATGACACCATCGATATAGCGGGCGGTCTGCTCGCCGGGCCGAATTCCGGGGATGAAGGCCCCGGAACGCTTCAGGTTGTCCGCGGTCTCCCGCGCATTGAACACCAGCGCCGTGTAGAAAAAGCAGAAGAAGACGATGGCCGAGGCGTACAGGATGACGTAGATCGGCTCACCGGGTGAGAGCTTGGAAGTGATGTCCGCAATCCAACGGTACTTCTCGTTGCTCCCGAACCACTGCCCCAGGGTGCCTGGGAACAGGATGATGCTCGAGGCGAAGATGGGCGGAATCACGCCCGCCATGTTGAGCTTCAGCGGCAGATGGGTGCTCTGGGCCTGCATCATCCGGCGACCCTGCTGTCGCCGTGCGTAGTTCACGGTGATGCGCCGCTGACCCCGCTCGACGAACACCACGAAGGCCGTAACCGCAATCACCAGCGCGAACAGCGCCAACACCGCCAACGCGTTCATCTCCCCGGTGCGCACCAGCTCCAGGGTGCCACCGACGGCCTTGGGGAGGCCCGCCACGATCCCTGAGAAGATGATCATGGAGATGCCGTTACCGATCCCGCGCTCGGTAATCTGCTCGCCCAGCCACATAAGAAACATGGTCCCGGTCACGAGCGACACGGTCGCGGTGAACACGAATCCGAGGCCCGGCGTGGCTCACCAGAGCTGATCCCCCGGCCGTTTGCCCCTGGAGCGCCATGGATATGCCCATCGCCTGGAAGGTCGCGAGCGCGACGGTGCCGTAACGGGTGTACTGAGTGATCTTGCGCCGGCCCTGCTCCCCTTCCTTCTTGAGCTGCTCGAGCTGCGGGATGACCGAGGACATCAGCTGCACGATGATCGACGCAGAGATGTAGGGCATGACACCGAGGGCAAACAGGCTCGCGCGTTGCAAGGCGCCCCCGGAGAACATGTTGAACATGTCCAGGATGGATCCCTGGTTCTGCTGGAACAGAACGGCCAACGCCTCCGGGTTGACGCCCGGGACCGGGATGAAGGTCCCGATGCGGTAGACCAAGAGCGCCCCGACTAGGAACAGGAGGCGCTGACGAAGCTCCGTCAGGCGCCCCATGCCTCCCAGGGTTTGACTCATCGATGAGACGTTCTTAGCCATCGCAGCGCGACCCGTGAAGCTATTCGACTGTGCCGCCCGCGGCCTCGATCGCGGCCCGAGCGCCCTTGGTGGCGCCGACACCGCGGACCGTCAGGGCGCGCGAGACCTCGCCCGAGGCGATGATCTTGGCGGTCTTCGTGGATCGATTCACCACGCCCGCCTTGATCAGCGCCGCCAGGTCGACCACGTCGCCTTCGACCCGATTCAGCTCGTTGAGACGCACCTCGGCACGGGTTACGCCCGAGCGTGACGCAAAACCCATCTTCGGCAGGCGCCGCTGCAAGGGCATCTGACCGCCCTCGAACCCGACCTTGTGAAAGCCGCCCGCGCGGGCCTTCTGGCCCTTGTGGCCGCGCCCGCAGGTCTTGCCCAGGCCACTTCCAATACCGCGACCGACGCGCTTTGGAGCGTGTTTACTACCCTCGGGGGGCTTGAGCTCGTTCAGTCTCATCTCAGGATTCCTCCACGACCTTGACCATGTAGGACACGGCATTGACCATGCCACGGGTGCAAGGGGTGTCTTCCACTTCCACGACTTGGTGCATGCGCCGCAGGCCCAGTCCGCGAACCGATGCCTGATGCGTCTTCAGGCGGCCATGGACACTGCGCACCAGCTTGACCTTCATCGTCTTTTTGTCAGCCATGGCTTACCCCAGGATCTCGTCGACCGTCTTACCGCGCTTGGCAGCGATGGCCTCCGGGTCGGTCATCCGAGCCAGGCCCGCGACGGTGGCGCGCACCACGTTAATTGGATTGTTCGTGCCGATGCACTTGGCGAGCACGTTCTGGACGCCGAGCACCTCGAAAACGGCCCGCATGGCGCCCCCGGCGATGATCCCGGTGCCGTCGGACGCCGGCTGCATGTAGACCTTCGCCGCTCCATGACGACCCTGCAGCGGATACTGCAAGGTGGACCCATTGAGCTTCACGTCAATCATGTTCTTGCGGGCGCTTTCCATCGCCTTCTGGATGGCGACCGGCACCTCGCGCGCCTTGCCCCGGCCGTAACCCACGCGGCCCTTACCATCACCGACCACGGTCAATGCAGCGAAACCGAACTGTCGACCGCCCTTGACCACTTTGGCCACGCGATTGACCGCTACCAGCTTCTCCAGAAGGTCGTCGCCGCTTTCCGGCTTAGGATTGAAGTTCGACATAGCAGTGCCCTTAGAATTTCAGTCCGTTTTCACGCGCCGCATCGGCAAGCGCCTTCATGCGCCCGTGATAACGGAAGCCGGAACGGTCGAATGCCACGGTCTCCACGCCCTTGGAGCGCGCCCGCTCGGCAATCTCCTTTCCGACGGCCGCTGCGGCGCTCGAGTTGCCCTTGTGCCCCGCGATCGACTGGCGCAGATCCTTATCCAATGTCGAGGCACTGGCGACGACCACGTCGCCCGTCGGGGCGATGATCTGGGCATAGATGTGCTGGGGCGTGCGATGGACGCACAACCGATAGGCGCCAAGCTCTCGAATCTTGGCGCGCGAGCGCGCCGCTCGCCGCAGACGTGCCTGTTTCTTATCCATTGCTCAAACCCCTTACTTCTTCTTGGCTTCCTTACGCAGGACTTGCTCGTCCGCGTAACGAACACCCTTACCCTTGTAGGGCTCCGGCGGCCGGTAGGCGCGAATTTCCGCTGCCACCTGTCCCACCCGCTGGCGATCCGCCCCGGAGACGACGATTTCGGTCTGACTCGGCGTCTCAACGGTGATCCCTTCGGGGACCGGATAATCCACGGGATGGGAGAACCCGAGACTCAGGTTCAGGACCTGACCCCTGGCCTGGGCGCGGTAACCGACACCGACCAGGGTCAGCTTGCGTTGGAAACCGGTACCGCAGCCAACCACCATGTTGTTCAACAGGGCACGGGTCGTACCCGCCATGGCCCAAGCGTTCTCCCGCCCTTCTGCGGGCGAGATCGCAAGGGTCCCGTCCCCCTGCGTGACTGCGACCGATGGGTGGACCGTCCAGTCCATGGTGCCCTTGGGCCCCTTGACCTTGACTGCCTGGCCCGAGATCTCGACGCTCACCCCCTTGGGGATGGCGATCGGCGCCTTTGCAACTCGTGACATGTCCCCTTCCTCCTACGCCACGTAGGCGATGATCTCGCCGCCATGACCGGCCTGACGGGCCGCCCGGTCGGTCATCATCCCCTTCGACGTGGAGACGATCGCAACGCCGAGCCCGCCCCAAACATTGGGGAGCTGGTCGTGGCGACGATAGATGCGCAGCCCCGGCCGGGACACGCGCTTGAGAAACTCGATGACAGGCTTGCCGCGAAAGTACTTGAGCTTGATGGCAAGCTCAGACTTGCTGCCGTTGGCCTCGACCGTAGCGTCGGCGATATAACCCTCGTCCTTCAGGAGGTTCGCGAGCGCGACCTTCTGCTTGGAGGACGGCATCACGATGGTGATCTTGCCGCGCTGCTGGCCGTTACGGATGCGCGTGAGCATATCCGCAATCGGATCCGACATACTCATATGCTGATCTCCGGGTCAGACCACCAGACTGGCGCGATACCCATAGGTTGATATTTATGCCCGGCGGGCCGAGCCGATTCCCTGTTGTGCTGGATTCCCTACCAGCTCGCCTTCGCGACGCCGGGCACATCCCCGCGCATCACCGCCTCGCGCAGCTTGTTGCGCGAGAGGCCGAACTTGCGGTAGACCCCGTGCGGGCGCCCGGTGACCCGACAGCGCCGTTGCTGACGCGTGGGGCTCGAGTCGCGCGGAAGCCTCTGGAGCTTCATCAGCGCCGCATCGATCTGCTCGCCGCTCGCCTTACGGTCGTTGATGATCGCCTTGAGTGCGGCGCGCTTGGCGGAGTATTTCTTTGCCGCCTCGGTGCGCCGGCGATCGCGCTCAATCATGCTGATCTTGGCCATAGTCTCGCCTTAGTCCAGTTAGGTCCGGAAGGGAAAGTTGAACGCCTCGAGGAGGGCTCGTGCTTCCCCGTCCGTGCGCGCCGACGTGGTGATGGTGATATCCAGTCCACGCAGGGCGTCGATCTTGTCGTAGTCGATCTCGGGAAACATGATCTGTTCCTTGACGCCCATGGAGTAATTGCCGCGCCCGTCGAAGGACTTGGCGCTCAACCCGCGAAAGTCCCGGATACGCGGAATGGCGACGTTGATCAGCCGGTCGAGGAACTCGTACATCCGCTCCCGGCGCAAGGTCACCTTGCACCCAACCGGCCAACCTTCGCGGATCTTGAACGCAGCGACCGAGAGGCGGGCCTTGGTCACGATCGGCTGCTGGCCGGAAATCGCGCGCAGGTCGGTGACGGCATGATCCATCACCTTCTTATCCGCAATCGCCTCACCGACACCCATATTGAGGGTGATCTTCTCGATCCGCGGCACCTGCATCACGCTCCGGTAGCCGAACTTATCCTTCAGCTCCCCGGCAATGCGATCACGGTACATCGTCTGTAGTCTGGACATTTCGCTTAACTCGCTGCCACCTGGCATCAAACGTCGATCACTTCGCCGTTCGACTTGAACACGCGAACCTTGCGACCGTCTTCCAATACCTTGATCGCCACCCGATCACCCCCGCCCTTCTGGGGGTTGTAGAGCGCGACGTTGGAGACGTCGAGCGGCATTTCCTTGTCGAGGATGCCGCCCGCCTGGCCCTTTTGGGGGTTTGGCTTCTGGTGTTTCTTCACCATGTTGACGTTCTCGACCAGCACATGGCCGTCATCGAGCACACGCAGCACGGTGCCGCGCTTGCCTTTGTCCTTTCCCGCGATGACGACGACGTCATCGCCCTTTCTGATCTTGCGCATGGCCGGTCTCCTTACAGCACTTCCGGTGCGAGCGAGATGATCTTCATAAACCGCTCGCCGCGCAGCTCGCGGGTCACGGGCCCAAAGATGCGGGTACCGATGGGCTGAAGCTGGTTGTTGAGCAGCACTGCAGCGTTACCGTCGAAGCGGATCAGCGACCCGTCTGGGCGGCGAACGCCCTTGCGGGTCCGCACCACGACCGCGTTGAAGACATCACCCTTTTTGACCTTGCCGCGCGGGATGGCGTCCTTGACCGTCACCTTGATCACATCGCCGATGCCTGCGTAGCGGCGATGCGACCCGCCGAGCACCTTGATGCACATGACTCTCCGGGCGCCGCTATTGTCGGCGACGCTCAGATTGGACTGCATCTGGATCATTGTTCTCTACCTAATGTTGCGTGATCGCGAGGTCGGCGCGCACTCGATCACCGGGGCGCGCCCATCCGCATTGAGTTCCTATTGGGCCTTTTCCAGGATCTCGAGCAGCCGCCACGACTTGGTCTTGGAGAGCGGACGGCACTGCTCAACCCGCACCAGGTCACCCTGGGCACACGCATTCGCTTCGTCGTGGGCGTGGACCTTGGTGGACCGGCTCATGAACTTCCCATACAGCGGGTGCTTGACCCGGCGCTCGATAAGCACGGTGACGGTCTTGTCCATCGCGCTGCTGACCACACGCCCAGTCAGGGTGCGGTTGACCTTGTTTTCGTCGCTCATGACGTCGCTCATGATTTGGGGCTCGCCTTCAATTCCGCCATCACTGTCTTGACCCGGGCGATGTCACGGCGGACCGCCTTCATCCGGGAGGGCCGGGCCAATTGGCCGACCCCGCGCTGCATGCGCAGGTTGAACTGTTCGCGAAGCAAGTCTTCAAGCTGCTTTTGCAACCCATCGACATTGCTGGAACGGAGCTCTTTCGCCTTCATCACAAAATCGTCCGTTTCTCAAAGGTGGTCTGAATCGGCAGCTTGGCCGCCGCCAGCAGGAATGCCTCTCGGGCCAACTCCTCGCTGACGCCCTCGATCTCGTAGAGAACCTTTCCGGGCTGGATCAGGGCCACCCAGTACTCTACGTTACCCTTGCCCTTACCCATGCGCACCTCGAGGGGCTTCTTGGAGACGGGCTTATCGGGGAAGACGCGGATCCACAACTTACCGCCGCGCTTCACCCGGCGGTTGATCGCTCGACGGGCCGCCTCAATCTGGCGCGCGGTCAATCGGCCGCGGCCGACAGCCTTGAGCCCGAACTCGCCGAAGCTCACCCGGTTGCCACTCTGGGCAAGACCGCGGTTGCGCCCAGTCTGTTGCTTTCGGAATTTCGTGCGTTTCGGTTGAAGCATGACTTACCCCCTCGCTCCCGCAGATCTTGGGGCCGTCTTCGCGACCGGCTCCTCAGCGGCCTGGTCACCGAACACCTCTCCCTTGAAGATCCAAACCTTCACGCCGAGCACACCGTAGGTGGTGTGCGCCTCCGCGAAACCGTAGTCGATGTCCGCCCGGAGCGTATGCAACGGGACGCGACCCTCGCGCGCCCACTCGCTGCGGGCGATCTCCGCCCCGTTCAGGCGGCCGGCAACGCTCACCCTGATACCGCCCGCCCCCAGACGCATGGTGTTCTGGATGGCGCGCTTGACCGCTCGGCGAAACATGATGCGCCGCTCCAACTGCTGGGCGATGCCCTCCGCTACCAGCTGCGCGTCCAGCTCCGGCTTACGAATCTCCTCGATGCTGATGTGCACTGGGATACCCAGCATTGCAGACACCTTCGCACGCAGCTTGTCGATGTCCTCACCCTTCTTTCCGATCACCACGCCGGGTCGGGCCGTGTGAATGGTGATGTGGGCGTTCTTGGCCGGACGGTCGATCTGGATACGGCTCACGGAGGCGTTGGCCAGCTCCTTCTTGAGGAAGGCCCGCACCGCGAGATCCTTATTCAACAGGTCCGCGTAATCCCGGCTGTTGGCGTACCACTTCGACGTCCAGTCCTTGACGATGCCAAGCCGGATGCCGTTCGGATGAACTTTCTGTCCCATGCTGCTCCCCTTAGGCCTCTGCCACCGTCAAGGTGATGTGGCTGGTACGCTTCATGATGCGATTGGCGCGGCCCTTGGCACGCGGCATGATGCGCTTCATGGTCGGCCCCTCGTTGACCTGGACCGACTCCACTTTCAGCTCGTCGATGTCGGCGCCTTCGTTGTGCTCCGCATTGGCGATGGCGGACTCGAGCACCTTCTTGACGATTCCCGCCCCCTTCTTGGTGCTAAACGCCAGGGTATTGAGCGCCTGCTCGACCCGCTGGCCGCGGATCTGGTCAGCGACCAGTCGGGCCTTTTGGGCCGAGATCCGGGCGTACTTCAGTGTTGCTTCGGCTTGCATCTCAAGCTCCCCGCCTATCGCTTCTTCGCCTTCTTGTCGGCGGCGTGACCCCGGTAGGTGCGGGTCAGCGCAAACTCGCCGAGCTTGTGGCCGATCATGTTTTCGTTGACGAGCACCGGCACGTGGGCACGCCCGTTATGTACCGCGATGGTCAGACCCACCATATCCGGCAGCACCATCGAGCGACGCGACCAGGTCTTGATGGGCCGCTTGCTGTTCTGCGCGACGGCCTCTTCCACCTTCTTCGCCAGGTGGTGGTCCACAAAGGGTCCCTTTCGAATCGAACGTGGCACTTGCTCAACCTCGTCTTAATTACTTACGGCCGCGACGGCGAACGATCATGGCGTCAGTTCGCTTGTTCTTGCGCGTCTTGTGTCCCTTGGTCGGTACACCCCAAGGGGTCACCGGATGGCGGCCGCCCGAGGTGCGGCCCTCGCCACCACCGTGGGGATGGTCGACTGGGTTCATGACGACACCGCGCACCGTCGGACGCACCCCGCGCCAGCGGGTGGCCCCGGCCTTGCCCAGCTTGCGCAGATTGTTCTCCGCGTTGCCCACCTCTCCGATGACGGCACGGCAGTCCGTATGGAGCTTGCGCATCTCACCGGAACGCAGCCGAAGGGTCGCGTAATCCCCTTCGCGCGCCACCAGCTGGACGGAGCTGCCCGCGGCACGCGCGATCTGCGCACCCTTGCCTGGCCGCATCTCGACGCAGTGCACCTGGGCGCCCACCGGGACCTGCCGCAGGGCCATGCAATTGCCGACGCTGATCGGCGACTCCAGCCCGGACATCACCTGATCGCCCGCCTTCAACCCCTTGGGCGCAATGATGTAGGCGCGCTCCCCGTCGGAATACTTCAACAGGGCCAAGTGGGCGCTGCGGTTCGGGTCGTACTCCAGCCGCTCGACCACCGCGGGGATTCCGTCCTTCTTGCGTTTGAAGTCCACCAGACGGTAATGCTGCTTGTGCCCGCCGCCCTGATGACGAACCGTGATCCGACCCAGATTGTTGCGCCCACCGTGCTTTGACTTCTTCTCCAGCAAAGGGGCATAGGGAGCGCCCTTGTGCAACTCCCGGGACACCGCCTTGACGACGAAGCGCCGCCCGGGGGATGTCGGTTTGGACTTTACGATTGCCATCTTCGCTCACTCCTCGCGGACCGGCCGGGGCTCACGCGCCGCCGCCAAAGTCGATGTTGTGGCCCGGCTTGAGGCGCACGTAGGCCTTGCGCCAGTCCTGTCGCCTTCCGGGCATCTTGCCGAAGCGCTTGTTCTTGCCCTTGACGTTCACTACCTGGACCCCGTCGACCTCGACTTCGAACAGCAACTCGACGGCGCGCCCGATCTCGCGCTTGGTGGCGTCGCGCACGACGCGGAAGGCATACTGGGAGGAGCTTTCCGCGGCCATGGCAGTCTTCTCGGAGATCACGGGCCCGAGCAGGACCTTCATCAGTCGCTCTTTGTTCATGCCAGCCGCTCCTCCAACTGCTTCACCGCCGCTTCGGTGGCGACCACGGTCTCAAACGCGATCAGGCTGACCGGATCCACCTCTTGGGCCGACATCACGTCGACCCCCGGAAGGTTGCGGGCCGCCAGGTACAAGGCCTCATCCAACCCGTCGGTCAGCAACAGGGAATCCTTCACGCCCAAGCCGTTCAACAGCGCCACCAGCTCCTTGGTCTTCGGCCCGGTCAGGCTCAGCTCCGACACCACCATGAGCCGGTCCTGACGCGCCAACTCCGAGAGGATCGAGCGCACGGCGCCCCGGTACATCTTGCGGTTGACCTTCTGGCCGAAATCGCGCGGGCGGGCCGCGAAGGTCACGCCGCCGCTGCGCCACAGTGGGCTGCGGGTGGTGCCGGCGCGGGCTCGACCCGTGCCCTTCTGCCGCCACGGCTTCTGGCCGCCGCCCGAGACGTCCGAGCGGCGCTTCTGGGCCTTGGTACCCGCGCGCCCGCCGGCCAGATAGGCCGTGACGACCTGATGAATCAGGCCCGTCTTGAACTCGGCGCCGAAGACGTCGTCGGAGACTTGGACGCTCCCGCCACCGGTTGCGTTTCGAATCGCAAGATCCATGACTAATTGCCCTTATTCTTGTGCTTCACGGAGGGAAGCACCTCGAGCCGCCCGCCGGCGGGCCCGGGGACACCGCCGCGTACCAGCAGCAGGTTGCGCTCCAGGTCCACGCGCACCACTTCCAGACTCGGCTGACAACGGTTAACGGCGCCCATGTGACCGGCCATGCGCTTGCCCTTCCAGACCCGACCCGGGGTCTGATTCTGGCCGATGGAGCCGGGAGCCCGGTGTGACAACGAGTTGCCATGGGTGGCATCCTGGGTACGGAAATTGTGCCGGCGCACACCGCCCGCGAACCCGCGACCCTTGGTGACACCACGGACGTCGACCTTCTGACCGGCCTCGAAGATTCCGACCGTGATCTCCTGGCCAACCGCGAGGTCCGCGCCCTCCCCATCGTCGAGACGGAACTCACGCAGTGACTCGCCCGCCTCGATCCCGGCCTTGGCGAAATGACCCGCCATGGGCTTGGTCACGCGCGAGGCACGGCGACTGCCGAAAGCGAGTTGCACGGCGCGGTAGCCGTCGGTCTCGGCGGACTTGACCTGGCTCACCCGATTCGGCGGCACCTCAATGACAGTCACCGGGATGGTCTCCCCGGCCTCCGTAAAGATGCGGGTCATGCCGGCCTTCCGGCCAATCAGTCCAATCGTCATGACTGCATCCTCAGCTCAGCTTGATCTGGACGTCCACACCGGCGGCCAGATCCAGTTTCATCAGGGCGTCGACCGTCTTGTCGGTCGGATCGACGATGTCCATCAGGCGCTTGTGGGTGCGCAGCTCGTATTGATCACGCGCGTCCTTGTTAACGTGCGGGGAGACCAGCACCGTCCAGCGCTCCTTCTTGGATGGCAGCGGGACGGGCCCGCGCACTTGGGCGCCGGTGCGCTTGGCGGTGTCCACGATCTCGCGCGCCGACTGGTCGATCAGGCGGTGATCGAATGCCTTCAGGCGAATGCGAATTCTTTGGTTGCTCATTGAATTACTCGATGATCTTCGCGACCACGCCGGCGCCGACGGTACGCCCGCCCTCGCGAATGGCGAAGCGCAGGCCGTCTTCCATGGCGATCGGGGCGATCAGCTTGACCACCATCTTCACGTTGTCGCCCGGCATCACCATCTCGATCCCCTCGGGCAGGGTGCAGGCACCCGTCACGTCCGTGGTGCGGAAGTAGAACTGCGGCCGGTAGCCGTTGAAGAACGGGGTGTGGCGCCCGCCCTCTTCCTTGGACGAGCACATACACCTCGGCCTCGAAGTGGGTGTGCGGGGTGATGCTCTTGGGCTTGGCCAGCACCTGGCCGCGCTCGACGTCTTCGCGCTTGATGCCGCGCAGCAGCACGCCGACGTTGTCACCCGCCTGCCCCTGGTCGAGGAGCTTGCGGAACATCTCGACCCCGGTGCAGGTGGTCTTGACGGTGTCCTTGATGCCGACGATCTCGACCTCTTCGCCGACCTTTACCACGCCGCGCTCGACGCGTCCGGTGACGACGGTGCCGCGCCCGGAGATGGAGAAGACGTCTTCAATCGGCATCAAGAAGGCGCCGTCAATGGCCCGCTCGGGCTCGGGGATGTAGCTGTCGAGCGCGTCCATGAGCTTGTCGATGGACTGGGTGCCGATCTCGGAGTCGTCCCCTTCCAGCGCGAGCTTGGCGGAGCCGGTGACGATCGGGGTGTCGTCGCCGGGGAAGTCGTATTTGGACAAGAGCTCGCGCACTTCCATCTCAACCAGCTCGAGGAGCTCGGCGTCGTCGACCATGTCGGCCTTGTTGAGGTAGACGACGATGTAGGGCACACCGACCTGGCGCGACAGCAGAATGTGCTCGCGCGTCTGCGGCATGGGGCCGTCGGCGGCCGAGACCACCAGGATGGCGCCGTCCATCTGCGCCGCTCCGGTGATCATGTTCTTCACGTAGTCCGCGTGTCCGGGGCAGTCGACGTGCGCGTAGTGACGCTTGGCGGTCTCGTACTCGACGTGCGCGGTGGCAATGGTGATGCCGCGCTCGCGCTCCTCGGGGGCGTTGTCGATCTGGTCGTAGGCGCGCGCCTCGCCTCCAAACTTCTTCGCCTGGTGCAAGGTGATCGCCGCCGTCAGCGTGGTCTTGCCATGGTCCACGTGCCCAATCGTGCCAACGTTTACGTGGGGCTTGCTACGACTGAATTTTGTTTTGGACATCCCGATAATCCCCTGTCATTCGTTACTGTTTCTTGGAGACCGCCTCGGCAATGCTGGCGGGCACCTCGTTGTACTTGGCGAACTCCATGCTGTAGGTCGCACGACCCTGGGTCGCGGATCGCAGATCCGTCGCGTACCCGAACATCTGGGCCAGCGGAACCTCGGCGCGGATGACCTTGCCGGAGGGGGAGTCCTCCATGCCCTGAATCATGCCGCGGCGGCTGTTCAGGTCGCCCATCACGTCACCCATGTTTTCCTCGGGGGTGACCACCTCGACCTTCATGATCGGCTCCAGCAGGACCGGTTTGGCCTTCTGAGCACCCTCCTTGAAGGCCATGGAGCCGGCGATCTTGAACGCCATTTCGCTCGAATCCACCTCGTGGTAGGAGCCGTCATAGAGGGTGGCCTTGACGTCCACCACCGGAAACCCCGCCATGACACCGTTGCGCATCGCCTCCTGGATGCCCTTGTCGACCGCCGGGATGTATTCCTTGGGCACGACGCCGCCGACGATGGCATTGACGAACTCGTAGCCCTTGCCGGCTTCTTGGGGCTCCAGCTTGATGTAGACGTGACCGTACTGGCCGCGACCGCCGGACTGCCTGGCAAACTTCGTTTCCTGCTCCACCGTCTTGCGGATGGTCTCGCGGTAGCTGACCTGGGGGGCGCCCACGTTCGCCTCGACCTTGAACTCGCGCCGCATGCGGTCGACGATGATCTCCAGGTGCAGCTCGCCCATGCCGGAGATGATGGTCTGACCGGATTCCTCGTCGGTGCGCACCCGAAAGGAGGGGTCCTCCTGGGCGAGCTTCTGCAGGGCGATACCCATCTTCTCCTGGTCGCTCTTGGTCTTCGGCTCCACCGCCACCGAAATGACCGGCTCCGGAAACTCCATGCGCTCCAGCGTGATGATCTGATGCAAATCACATAGGGTCTCGCCGGTGGTGACGTCCTTCAACCCCACCGCGGCGGCGATATCGCCGGCACAGACCTCCTTGATCTCCTGGCGGTCGTTGGCATGCATTTGGAGGATTCGGCCGATACGTTCCTTTCGACTCTTGACCGGGTTGTAAACGCTGTCGCCTGATTTCAGGACGCCCGAGTAGACGCGGAAAAAGGTCAGGGTGCCGACAAATGGGTCGGTCGCGATCTTGAACGCCAAGGCCGCAAAGGGGGCGTCGTCGGATGCGGGACGCTCGGCCTCAGTCTCGTCCTTATCGTCCAGGATGCCTCTGATGGCAGGCACGTCAACCGGCGACGGCATGTAGTCGAGCACCGCGTCCAACATGGCCTGCACGCCCTTGTTCTTGAAGGCTGACCCGCACAGCATGGGCGTGATCTCACTTCGGAGGGTGCGCGCGCGGATGCCGGCCTTGATCTCCTCCTCGGACAGGGACTCGCCCTCGAGGTACTTCTCCATGGTCTCCTCGCTGCCCTCGGCGGCGGCCTCGACCAATTTCTCGCGCCATTCCTCGCACTCGGCGACCATGCCCTCTGGGATGTCGCCATACTCAAACTTCATCCCCTTGGACTCTTCGTCCCAAAGGATGGCCTTCATCTTCACCAGATCGACGACGCCCTTGAAGTGCTCCTCCGCCCCGATCGGCAGCTGCAGCGGCACCGGGTTCGCGCCGAGGCGGTCCTTGAGCTGCTGGACCACGCGCAGGAAGTTCGCGCCCATGCGGTCCATCTTGTTGACGAAGCCCAGACGTGGCACGCCGTATTTGTTGGCCTGACGCCAAACGGTCTCGGACTGGGGCTCGACGCCGCCCACGGCACAGAATAGGGCACAGGCCCCGTCCAGTACCCGCAGGGAGCGCTCCACCTCGATAGTGAAGTCGACGTGCCCGGGTGTATCGATGATGTTGATTCGATGCTCTGGGCGCCCTAGGTCCATGCCCTTCCAGAAACAGGTCGTTGCCGCAGACGTGATCGTGATGCCGCGCTCCTGCTCCTGCTCCATCCAGTCCATGGTCGCAGCGCCGTCGTGCACCTCACCGATCTTGTGCGACACCCCCGTGTAATACAGGACGCGCTCGGTCGTGGTCGTCTTGCCGGCGTCGATGTGCGCCATGATGCCAAGATTGCGGTAGCGCTCGATGGGGGTGCTGCGTGCCACGACTGTGCCCGTCCTGAAATTGGAAGAGTCCGACTTGCGCCGTTACCAACGGTAATGGGAGAAGGCCTTATTGGCCTCCGCCATGCGGTGCGTGTCTTCTTTCTTCTTGACCGCAGACCCGCGGGAATCCGAGGCGTCCATCAGCTCGCCGGCCAGGCGCAGCGCCATCGATTTTTCCGAGCGCTTACGCGCGGCATCGATCAGCCAGCGCATGGCGAGCGAGTTGCGACGCGACGGGCGCACCTCGACGGGCACCTGATACGTCGCACCGCCGACGCGGCGGGACTTGACCTCCACTGCCGGGCGGACGTTTTCCATCGCCTGCTCCAGCAGGCCGACGGGCTCGGCGCCCTTCTTGGAGGCGACCTGGTCAAGTGCCGTGTACATGATCCGCTCGGCGACGGCCTTCTTTCCGTCCTCCATGAGCATGTTGATGAACTTGGTCAACAGTTCGCTTCCATGCTTGGGATCCGGCAGGATCTGGCGCCGTGCGGCAACGCGTCTTCTGGGCATCTGTTGGGCTCCGACCTTTCAACTCGGTACTAGCGTTGTGACGAGACCCGCGCGAACCCTGCCGGGCTTCGCGGCCCCGTCTACGCGGACAGGCGAATTACTTCTTGGGACGCTTGGCGCCGTACTTGGAGCGGCCCTGGCGGCGCTTCTCGACGCCAGAGGTATCCAGGGTGCCGCGCACCGTGTGATAGCGGACGCCCGGCAGATCCTTGACACGACCGCCGCGAATCAAGACCACCGAGTGCTCCTGAAGGTTGTGGCCCTCGCCGCCGATGTAGGAGGCGACCTCGAAGCCGTTGGTCAGGCGCACGCGGGCCACCTTTCGCAAGGCCGAATTGGGCTTCTTCGGCGTGGTGGTGTAGACGCGTGTGCAGACGCCGCGCCGCTGCGGGCACGCCTCAAGGGCGGGCACGTTGCTCTTGGCGACAACGCGCTTGCGAGGCTTGCGCACCAATTGGTTGATCGTGGCCATGCAAACAGTCTCCAGGGGCGCCCTCGCGCCTGTCTCGACTACCTTGATCTCGACGTCAGCGATCTCGATCCACCCGAGCGGGACGCATGGACCCGCCGCACGACCCGCAAGCCCTTGGGGTGCGGTAGCGGAGTCGCGCTAGGGCGGTCGTTCGACTCGGGGACCTGGCAGGATCCGGACCGGTTTCCGATCCTGGAACCAGCCCAGGAACCGGACTGATTAAAACGGCAAGCCGGCAAAAAGCCGGCTAGCTGAGACGCGGAAGTATAGGGTCGGCCCTTTCCTGTGTCAACCAAGCGACCAGTGATCGGAAGGTGTGCCGAGCGAGCCCCGGGGACCCCGCGGGACCCGAGTCGATGAGACTCGGGCCACGGGGCCGCGGCACGGCCTATTCGGCCTCGGAGGTGTTGAGCGCCTTCTTGATGGCCTCTTCCAACTCCTCGGTAGCCATTCCCACCCTGCCCGCCGCAAGCTCCTCCTCGTGACGACGGCGCTTGCGCTCATTGTGGTAGGAAAGACCCGTGCCAGCAGGGATTAGGCGCCCGACGATGACATTTTCCTTCAGTCCGTTGAGGTGGTCCACGGATCCTCGAACCGAGGCCTCTGTCAGCACCCGTGTCGTCTCCTGGAAGGAGGCCGCGGAGATAAATGACTCCGTCGCCAACGAGGCCTTGGTGATGCCGAGCAGCAGAGGCTCGTACAGGGCCGGTTGCTTGCCGTCGGCGGTGACGCGCTCATTCTCAGCCACCAAGGTGCTGTATTCGACCTGCTCGCCCCGCAGCAGGCGAGTGTCGCCCGGAGAGACGACCTCAACCTTGCGCAGCATCTGGCGAACGATCACCTCGATGTGCTTGTCGTTGATCTTCACGCCTTGCAACCGATAGACGTCCTGAATCTCCTTCACCAGGTATTCGGCCAGCGCCGTCACGCCCTTGAGTCGCAGGATGTCGTGCAAGGCCATCTCGCCGTCGGCGATCATCTCACCCCGCTCAACGCGCTCCCCTTCGAAGACATTGACGTGACGCCACTTGGGAATCAGCTCCTCCACCGTCTCGCCGTCGTCCTTGGTGATGATGAGCCGCTGCTTACCCTTGGTGTCCTTACCGAAGCTGATGGTGCCGCTGGCCTCGGCGAGCAGGGCCTGCTCTTTGGGCTTGCGGGCCTCGAACAGGTCCGCAACCCGCGGGAGACCGCCAGTGATGTCGCGGGTCTTGGTGGACTCCTGCGGGATACGGGCCAGGATGTCGCCCACGCCCACCTGGGCCCCGTCATCCACACTGACGATGGCGCCTGCAGGCAGGAAATAGCGCGCGGGCAGGTCCGTGCCGGCGATGTTGAGCTCTTGGCCTTGTTCGTCGAGCAGCTTGACCATGGGCCGCAGGTCCTTGCCGGCCGCCGGGCGCTGCTTGGGGTCGATGACCACGCGCGATGCCAGGCCCGTCACCTCGTCCATCTGGGTCTGAACCGTCACGCCCTCGATGAAATCCTCAAAGGCGAGCTTGCCCGCCACCTCGGTCACCACCGGGTGGGTGTGGGGGTCCCAGTTGGCAACGATGTCGCCGCCCTTGACCGTGTCACCGTCGCCGACCCGCAAGGTGGCACCGTAGGGGACCTTGTAACGTTCCTTCTCGAGACCCTTGTCGTCCACCACCGTCAGCTCGCCGGAGCGCGACACGGCGACCAGGTTGCCCGAGTGGTGCTCGACCGTCTTGATGTTGTGCAGGCGGATGGTGCCGCCGTTCTTGATCTCGATGCTGTTGACCGCCGCTGCCCGGGAGGCCGCGCCACCGATGTGGAAGGTGCGCATGGTGAGCTGGGTGCCCGGCTCGCCGATGGACTGGGCCGCGATCACGCCCACTGCCTCGCCGATGTTGACCACGTGGCCGCGGGCCAAGTCGCGGCCGTAGCATTGACCGCAGACCCCGACGCGGGACTCGCAGGTGATCGGGGAGCGCACGCGCACCTGATCGATTCCGGCAGCTTCGAACCGCTCGACCAGAGACTCGTCCAGCATGGTCCCTGCGGAACAAATCAGATCATCGGCGCCCGGGGTGTAGATGTCGGTAGCTACGACGCGTCCCAAGATGCGCTCGCGCAGCGGCTCAACCACGTCACCGCCCTCGATGATAGGCGACATCAGGAGCCCCCGCTCGGTGCCGCAGTCGGGCTCCAGCACGACCATGTCCTGGGCCACGTCCACCAGGCGGCGGGTGAGATAACCGGAGTTTGCGGTCTTGAGTGCCGTGTCCGCTAAACCCTTGCGGGCACCGTGGGTGGAGATGAAGTACTGGATGACGTTCAGCCCCTCTCGGAAGTTGGCGGTGATAGGCGTCTCGATGATGGATCCGTCGGGCTTGGCCATGAGGCCGCGCATGCCGGCGAGCTGGCGGATCTGCGCGGCGGAGCCGCGGGCGCCGGAGTCGGCCATCATGTAGATGGAGTTGAACGAATCCTGCTGGACCGGATTGCCCTCCCGGTCCATCGCGGTCTCCTTACCCAACTTGCTCATCATGGACTTGGCCACCTGATCATTGGTGTGTGACCAGATATCAACCACCTTGTTGTAGCGCTCGCCGTTGGTGACCAGGCCCGAGGAGTATTGGTCCTGGATCTCCTTCACCTGACGCTCCGCCTCCGCCAAGATAGCCGCCTTCTCTTCCGGAACCGCCATGTCTTCCAGACCGATGGAGGCGCCGGCGCGAGTGGCCATGCGGAATCCGAGATACATCACCTGGTCCGCAAAGACCACGGTCTCTTTCAGGCCCAGCTGGCGGTAGCAGGTGTTGATGAGCTTGGAGATGGCCTTCTTGCCCAGGGGCCGGTCGACCAGATCGAAGGGCAGGCCATCGGGAATGATGGCAAACACCAGAGCGCGCCCGAGCGTGGTCTGCTTGATGCTCACCACCTCCCGCATTTCGCCGTCCTCGTCCTTGATCACCTCCCGGACGCGCACCTTGCAGCGGGCGTGCAGATCCGCATGACCGGTCTCGTAGGCACGCCGGGCCTCGTCGATATCGGCGAAGGCGCTACCCTCGCCCTTGGCGCCGACACGCTCGCGGGTCATGTAGTAGAGCCCGAGCACCACGTCCTGGGAGGGCACGATGATGGGCTCGCCGTTAGCGGGCGAGAGGATGTTGTTGGACGCCATCATCAGGGCGCGCGCCTCGATCTGGGCCTCCAGGGACAGGGGTACGTGCACCGCCATCTGGTCGCCGTCGAAGTCCGCGTTGAAGGCGGTACACACTAGCGGGTGGAGCTGGATCGCCTTGCCCTCGATCAGCACCGGCTCGAAGGCCTGGATGCCCAGACGGTGCAGTGTGGGGGCACGGTTGAGCATCACCGGGTGCTCGCGGATGACCTCTTCCAGAATATCCCAGACCTCCGGGGTACCGCGCTCAACCATCTTCTTGGCGGCCTTGATGGTGGCCGCCTCGCCGCGCAGCTGCAACTTACTGAAGATGAATGGCTTGAAGAGCTCCAGCGCCATCCGCTTGGGCAGGCCGCACTGATGCAGCTTGAGCGTCGGACCCACCACAATGACCGACCGTCCGGAGTAGTCGACCCGCTTGCCGAGCAGGTTCTGGCGGAAGCGCCCCTGCTTGCCCTTGATCATGTCCGCGAGGGACTTGAGCGGGCGCTTGTTGGTGCCGGTAATGGCGCGACCGCGACGACCGTTGTCCAGCAGGGCGTCCACGGCCTCCTGCAGCATGCGCTTTTCGTTGCGCACGATGATGTCCGGTGCCACCAGGTCCAGCAGCCGCTTGAGGCGGTTGTTCCGGTTGATGACGCGACGGTACAGGTCGTTGAGGTCCGAGGTGGCGAAGCGACCGCCGTCCAGGGGCACCAGGGGGCGCAGCTCCGGCGGCAATACCGGCAGCACCGTGAGGATCATCCACTCGGGGCGGTTCCCGGACTCGATCAGCGACTCCATGAGCTTCAGGCGCTTGGAGAGTTTCTTGATCTTGGTCTCGGAGTTCGTGGCCTCGATCTCCTCGCGCATGCGCCGCACCTCCGCCGGGAGGTCGAGGGTGCGCAAGAGCTCAAAGACCGCCTCGGCGCCCATACGGGCGTCGAACTCGTCTCCATTCTCCTCAAGGGCGTCCAGATACTGCTCGTCGGTCAGTAGCTGGCCCCGCTCGAGGTTCGGAACCAGGTTCGGGTCGATGACGACGAAAGACTCGAAATACAGCACCCGCTCGATGTCACGGAGCGTCATGTCGAGCAGCAGCCCGATGCGCGACGGCAGGGATTTGAGGAACCAGATGTGAGCCACCGGGCTCGCCAGGTCGATATGGCCCATGCGCTCCCGGCGCACCTTGGCCAGGGTCACCTCAACCCCGCACTTCTCACAGACCACGCCCCGATGCTTCAAACGCTTGTACTTGCCGCACACGCACTCGTAGTCGCTGATGGGGCCGAAGATCTTGGCGCAGAAGAGCCCGTCACGCTCCGGCTTGAAGGTACGGTAGTTGATGGTCTCCGGCTTCTTGACCTCGCCGTAGGACCAGGAACGGATCATCTCAGGGGAGGCGAGTCCGATCTTGATCGCGTCGAACTCCAGGGCCTGACCCTGCTGCTTGATAATCTTGAGGAGGTCTTTCAATTCAATCTCCTACTTGAGTTGCGAGTAACGAGTTGCGAGGGCGGAGTTGACAAGATCGGGCGTCGAGGATCTTCTTTTCCCCGGCGCTCGCTACTCGCCACTCGCTACCCGGTTAGTCCTGTTCGAGCTCGATGTTGATGCCCAGAGAGCGGATCTCCTTGACCAGCACATTGAAGGACTCGGGCATGCCGGCCTCCATGCGGTGGTCGCCATCGACGATGTTCTTGTACATCTTGGTGCGTCCGTTCACGTCGTCCGACTTCACCGTCAGCATCTCCTGGAGGGTATAGGCGGCGCCGTACGCCTCGAGCGCCCACACCTCCATCTCACCGAAGCGCTGGCCGCCGAATTGGGCCTTGCCGCCCAGCGGCTGCTGGGTCACCAGGCTGTAAGGTCCTGTGGAGCGGGCATGCATCTTATCGTCCACCAGATGGTTCAACTTCAGCATGTACATGTAGCCGACGGTGACCGGCCGCTCGAAGGGATCCCCGGTGCGACCGTCATAGAGGATGGTCTGGCCGCTCGGGACGCCGTGCTCGCTGTTGTCGCGCTCGGCGAGCTTGAGCATGGTGCGAATCTCGTCCTCCGTGGCCCCGTCGAACACCGGGGTGGCCATCGGCACCCCCTTGGTCAGGTTGCGCGCCAGGTCCAGGATCTCTTCATCGGAGAAGCTCTCGAGATCCTCCTTCCGGCCGCTGCCGTTGTACACCTGATTCAGGAACTCCCGGATCTCGGCAATCGCGGCCTGGCCGCGCAGCATGCGCTCGATCCTCGCCCCCAGCCCATTGGCGGCCCAGCCCAGATGGGTCTCGAGCACCTGGCCCACGTTCATGCGTGAGGGCACCCCGAGCGGATTGAGGACGATGTCGACCGGCTCACCATCCGCGGAGAAGGGCATATCCTCCACCGGCACGACCTTGGAGATGACGCCCTTGTTGCCGTGACGGCCGGCCATCTTGTCGCCAGGTTGCACGCGGCGCTTCACGGCAACATAGACCTTGACCATCTTGAGCACACCGGGGGCCAGGTCGTCGCCGCTCGAGATCTTGCGTTTCTTTACCTCGTAGCGGTCGCGGAACTCATCTCGCTGCTGCTTAATCTGGTTGGCCACCGCCTCGAGCTGCAGCGCGCTCTCCTCGCTCTTGAGACGGATCTCGAACCAGCGGTCCTTGGAACCCTTCTCGGTGATCTCGTTCAGATAGGCCTTGGTGATCTTGGCGCCCGGCTTGAAAGTACCGGGCCCGCCGTCGGCCACCTTCCCCACCAGCATGCGCTCGACACGCTGGAAGGTGTCGTTCTCCATGATGCGCTGCTGATCGGCCAGGTCCTTGCGCACCCGGTCGAGCTCCTGCTCCTGGATCTGCAGGGCCCGCTTGTCGCGCTCTACGCCGTCGCGGGTGAAGACCTGCACATCCACCACGGTGCCGTTCATTCCCGAGGGCAGCCGCAGGGAGGTGTCCTTCACGTCCGAGGCCTTCTCGCCGAAGATGGCCCGCAGGAGCTTCTCCTCGGGAGTGAGCTGAGTCTCGCCCTTGGGCGTCACCTTGCCCACCAGGATGTCGCCGTCGTGGACCTCCGCCCCGACGTAGACGATCCCCGACTCGTCGAGCTTCGAGAGGGCCGACTCGCCCACGTTGGGGATGTCGCTGGTGATCTCCTCAGGCCCCAGCTTGGTATCGCGGGCCAGGCAGGTCAGCTCCTCGATGTGGATGCTGGTGAAGCGGTCTTCCTGCACCACCCGCTCGGAGATCAGGATCGAGTCCTCGAAGTTGTAGCCGTTCCAGGGCATGAAGGCGACGCGCAGGTTCTGACCCAGGGCCAACTCGCCCATGTCGGTCGACGGCCCGTCGGCCAGCACGTCATCCTGGGCGATCACGTCACCCACCCGTACCAGGGGCCGCTGGTTGATGCAGGTGTTCTGATTGGAGCGCGTGTATTTGGTCAGGGTGTAGATATCCACACCCGGCACCCCGGGCTCCGCCTCGTCGTCGTTGACCCGTACCACCATTCGCGCCGCGTCCACCGACTCGATAACCCCGCCTCGGCGCGCCCGAACCACCACGCCCGAGTCTTTGGCCACGGCGCGCTCCATGCCGGTGCCCACCAGGGGCTTCTCGGCACGCAGGGTGGGAACCGCCTGGCGCTGCATGTTGGAGCCCATGAGCGCGCGGTTGGCGTCGTCGTGCTCCAGGAAGGGGATCAGCGAGGCCGCCACCGAGACGATCTGGCGCGGCGAGACGTCCATGTACTGAACCTCTTCCGGGGCCTTCATGGTGAACTCATTCAGATGCCGGCAGGACACCAGTGCGTCGGTGAGCTGCCCATCCGGGTCCAGGGTGGCGTTGGCCTGGGCGATGATGAAGTTCCCCTCCTCGATGGCCGAGAGATACTCGATCTCCAGGGTCGCCCGACCGTCCACCACCTTGCGGTAGGGGGTCTCGAGGAAGCCGTACTTGTTGGTCCGCGCGTAGACCGCCAGCGAGTTGATGAGCCCGATGTTTGGGCCCTCAGGGGTCTCGATCGGGCATACCCGACCGTAGTGGGTGGGGTGCACGTCGCGCACCTCGAATCCCGCGCGCTCCCGGGCCAGGCCGCCGGGTCCCAGCGCCGAGACGCGGCGCTTGTGGGTGACCTCCGAGAGGGGGTTGTTCTGGTCCATGAACTGGGAGAGCTGGCTGGAGCCGAAGAACTCCTTGATGGCCGCCGACACCGGCTTGGCGTTGATCAGCTCCTGGGGCATCAGGCCCTCGGACTCGGCCAGCGACAGGCGCTCCTTGACCGCTCGCTCCACCCGCACCAGACCGACCCGGAACTGGTTCTCCGCCATCTCGCCGACGCAGCGGATTCGGCGGTTGCCCAGATGGTCGATGTCGTCCACGGTGCCGCGGCCGTTGCGCAGCTCTACCAAGACCTTGAGTGCATCGATGATGTCGGAGGTCTCGCCTTGCTCGGCGAACAGTGCCTGGGAAAAGGCATCGTTGCGGTTGCCGAAATAGCGACCGTCGTAGAGGACGCCGGCGCCAGTCTCGGACTCCCGCCCGAGCCGGCGGTTAAATTTCATGCGGCCGACCGCCGAGAGGTCGTACCGGTCCGGGGTGAAGAACAGGTTATGGAACAGGTTCTGGGCCGCCTCCTTGGTCGGAGGCTCGCCGGGTCGCATCATCCGGTAGATCTCGACCTGCGCCTCCAGGTCGGTGGTGGTCGGATCGATGCGCAGGGTCTCGGACATGTAGGGACCCTGGTCCAGGTCATTGACGAACAGGGTCTCGATGCGCTGGACGCCCTTGGCCATCAGCTCAGACACGAGCTCTTTGGTGAGCGCCGCGTTGGCCTCGGCAAGCACCTCGCCGGTGTCGGTATCCACCTGGGCATTGGCCAGAACGCGTCCGACCAGGAAGTCGACTGGCGCTGCCAGACGCTCGACGCCGGCCTTCTGCAACTCGCGGATGTGGCGGGCGGTCACTCGGCGCCCGGCCTCGACCAAGACCTCGTCGCCGATCTTGATGTCGAAATCCACGGTCTCGCCTCGCAGGCGCTCGGGGACCAGGTCCAAGGAAACGTTCTCACCCTCGAAGTGGAAGGTGTCGGTCTCGAAGAAGCGTGAAAGGATGTCCTCCACCCCATAGCCCAGGGCCCGCAGCAGGATGGTCGCCGGCAGCTTGCGGCGCCGGTCGATGCGCACGAAGACGTTGTCCTTGGGGTCGAACTCGAAGTCCAGCCAGGAGCCGCGATAGGGGATCACCCGGGCGGAGAACAGGAGCTTGCCGGATGAGTGAGTCTTGCCCTTGTCGTGGTCGAAGAAGACACCGGGCGAGCGGTGCAACTGGGAGACGATGACGCGCTCGGTGCCGTTAATGATAAAGGTGCCGGTCTCGGTCATGAGCGGCAGCTCGCCCATGTAGACCTCTTGCTCCTTGATGTCCTTGACCACCTTGGTGCTGCCGGCAGCCTCCTTGTCATAGATGACGAGACGCAGCAGGACCCGCAGGGGCGCCGCGTAGGTGGCGCCGCGCAGATGGCACTCGCGCACGTCGAAGGCCGGCTCCCCGAGCCGGTAGCTCACATACTCCAGCACCGCGTATCCAGAGTAGCTCTCGATTGGGAACACGGTCTTGAAAGCCGCGTGCAGCCCAACGTCGCCCCGCTTCTGCGGCGGCAGATCCGCTTGCAGGAACTCGCGGTAGGACTCGATCTGCGTCGCCAGAAGAAAGGGCACGTCCAAGATCGACGGACGCTTGCCGAAGTCTTTGCGGATTCGCTTTTTTTCGGTGAACGAATAGGCCATGATTTCGTCCCTCTAGCAACGGGTGTGGAGTCCTCGACGGCTCACAGCGTCAAGGCTGGGTGGTGAAGCCGGTCGATCCGGGGGCCGTCCGGTCAGGGGCTCGACAAACGGCAAAAGGCCGGCGGCCCGAAGCCGCCAGCCTGTGCCTTCCGCAATTTCAAGTCGCGACGCAAAGCGCCGTTACTTGATTTCGACGGTAGCGCCAGCCTCTTCAAGAAGCTTTTTGGCCTCTTCGGCCTCGGCCTTGGAGATGCCTTCCTTGAGCGTGTTGGGCGCGCCTTCCACGGCGTCCTTCGCCTCCTTCAGGCCCAGTCCGGTGAGCGCACGCACCGCCTTGATGACGGCAACCTTGTTGGCGCCGAACGAGGCCAGGATGAGGTTGAACTCGGTCTGCTCCTCGACCGGAGCGGCCTCGGCGCCCGCGACGGCCGGTCCCGCCACCACCGCAGCCGCAGCGGTGACACCGAACTTCTCTTCCATCGCACTGATGAGGTCAACGACCTCGAGGACGGTCATATTGCCGATCGCCTCAAGGATCTCTTCTTTCGAAACGGCCATTGCCTAGGTCTCCTTAGAATCTAACTGCTGTCGAACGAGGCGCGCGGACTACGCGGCCTCCTTGGCATCGCGAATCGCGGCGAGGGTACGGACGAGCTTGCCCGGGACCTCGTTGATCGTCGCTGCGAGCTTTTGCACCGGGGCCTTCATGGTGGCCATCAGAATGCTGAGGGCCTGCTCGCGGGTCGGCATCTTGGCAAGATCACCGAGCTTCGAGGGATCCAACAGCTTCCCGCCCACGGCCACCAGGCGCACCTGGAATTTGTCGTGCTCTTTGGCGAACGCCTCCGCGACGCGTGCGGCGGCACCCGGGTCCTCCTGCGAGAATGCAAGGATCAGCGGGCCGGTGAGCCCCTCCTGCATGCACGCGAAGTCCGTGTCCGCCAGCGCGCGCCGGGCCAGGGAGTTCTTGACCACCCGGACGTAAACACCGGCGCTGCGCGCTTGTACGCGCAGCTTGGTGATCTGCCCAACGGTCAAACCCCGATACTCGGCCCCGACGGCCGAGAAGGCGCCCTTAGCGACTTCCGCGACTTCGGCGACGATCGCTTCTTTCTGCGCAAAATTTAGCGCCACACTCGTCACCTGTTACGTGGGTCCACCCGGCTCGCGCCGGGCTGGGCCCGAGACCACCGCGTCCAGCGGCACCCTCGGACACCGGTCATGTGCACCGTCCTCGGCCAGCAGCCTGATTCGGGAGCACCGTCTGCGCAGGCGCCGATTGGCATTAAGCCGCCTCGGCGCGGTCCCTCGCCGCTTCGGCGACACCTGCGGTCTTTGACGGTCCCCGGCAGTGCCGGGGCCCCAAAGTCCTTCGTACTCCGGAACCGCCGCGACCGGCCGCCCCGGGGAGCTGGCGGCACTCCGACCACCAATCGCTCCGCATTCAAATCAGAGGCGAGGGATTCAGCCACTCCCCCCATGTCGGCCGAACGCCCGGAGGGCGGCCGACGTCCTGTGGTCAGAAGCTGAGCGCCTGATGGTCCACCGTCAGGCCCGGACCCATGGTGGTGGAGACCGTGACCTTGCGCATGTAGATGCCCTTCGAGGTACTGGGCTTGGCCTTCATCAAGTTACCAAGCAGGGCCTCCAAGTTTTCACGCAGCTTCTGGGGCTCGAAGTCGGCCCGGCCCAGCGCGCAGTGGATGATGCCTGCCTTGTCGGTCCGATAGCGCACCTGGCCCGCCTTGGCGTTGCGCACGGCCTCGGCCACGTCTGCAGTCACGGTTCCGACCTTCGGATTTGGCATCAGGCCGCGGGGACCGAGGATCTTGCCCAGTTGACCAACGATTCGCATGGCGTCCGGAGACGCGATGACCACGTCGAAATCCATGTTGCCGGCCTTGACGTCCTCGGCCAGGTCCTCGAAGCCGACCCGGTCTGCGCCGGCCGCCGTCGCCGCCTCCGCATTGGCCCCTTGGGCGAATACTGCAACCCGCACGGATTTTCCGATTCCGTGTGGCAGCACGGTCGAACCGCGGACGACCTGGTCGGACTTACGGGGATCAACACCCAGGTTCACGGCCACATCGACACTCTCGGTGAATTTGACCTTCGATAGGTCCTTCAGCAGGGAAAACGCATCGTCGGCCGGATACAGACGGCCACGCTCGACCCGCTCGCGAATCGCCTTCTGACGCTTGCTCAGCTTGGCCATCGTCACACCCCCTCGACAACGAGACCCATCGCCCGGGCGCTGCCGGCGATGGTACGAACCGCCGCGTCCATGTCCGCCGCGGTCAGGTCTGGCATCTTGACCGTGGCGATCTGCTCGAGCTGCTCGCGGGTCACGGTACCGACCTTACTGGCGTGGGGAGTCGGGCTGCCCTTCTGAATGCCGACCGCCTTCTTCAGGAGGATGGAGGCCGGGGGCGTCTTGGTGATGAAGGTAAAGCTGCGATCCGAATAGACAGTGATGACCACCGGGATCGGCATCCCCTGCTCCAGCTCCTGGGTGCGGGCATTGAACGCCTTGCAGAACTCCATGATGTTGACGCCATGCTGACCAAGCGCTGGACCGACCGGCGGGCTCGGATTGGCCTGCCCGGCCTTGACCTGCAGCTTGATGTAGGCGTTGATCTTTTTCGCCATTGCTATGCTCCTGTGGGTACAAGCGCCAGAGACCGAAACCCTGGCTCCCCGATTAAGGCCCCGGGATGGGGCTCAACAAAATCCTGCTCCGCGACGAGCCGCGTCCATCGCCGAATTACGCTTAACCCTTCTCGACTTGGGAAAACTCCAGATCCACCGGGGTCGAGCGCCCGAAAATGAGGACCGAGACCTTCACCCGGCTCTTGTCGTAGTCGACCTCTTCAACGACCCCATTGAAATCAGTGAAGGGCCCCTCGACCACCCGCACCACCTCACCGGGCTCGTAAAGCACCTTGGGTCGCGGCTTCTCAACACCTTCCTGCATCCGCTGCAGGATCGCGTCGGCCTGCTTATCCGGTATCGGAGCCGGCCGGTCACCAGTGCCGCCGATGAAACCCATGACCTTCGGAACGCTCTTCACCAGGTGCCAGGTCTCGTCGGTCATCTCCATATTGACCAGCACATAGCCGGGGAAGAACTTGCGCTCGCTCTTGCGCTGCTGCCCGTTGCGCATCTCCACCACTTCTTCAGTGGGCACTAGAACGGAGTCGAATAAGTCTTCAAGTCCGGCACGTCTCACCCGTTCCTCGAGTGAACGCTTGACCTGCCCTTCGAAACCCGAGTAGGCGTGGATGACATACCAACGCTTGGACATGCTCAGCCTCCCTGGCCCGTGAGGAAACGCAGAATCCCCAGCAACACCATGTCGAACAACCAGAGCACGATTCCGACGATCAAGACCATGACCATGACGATCAGGGTAGTCTGAAGGGTCTCCTGGCGGGTGGGCCAAACCACCTTGCGCACCTCTTGGCGCGCGTCGGACACGAACTGCCAGAGCTGGCGACCCGGGGCCGTCTGCAAGGCAATCGCCGCGGCCAAGCCGCTGACGGCGAGAAGCCCCACGACCCGCAGCAGCACCGAGTACGCGGCGAAGTAGTAAAAGGCGAAGATGCCGCCCGTCAGCAGTAATACGGCCGCCGCCAGCTTGGCCGTGTCCAAGCCGGCGCCACCAGCCTCAGCGGGTGAATTCATGAGATCGCGTATCGCCTAAGCGCTGATGTATATGGCAGGCCAGGAGGGACTCGAACCCCCAACCTGCGGTTTTGGAGACCGCTGCTCTGCCAATTGAGCTACTGGCCTAAGAAAGAAGGGCCGAGGGCCGCGTGACGAGGGAAATCCCAAGCGCCACGCAACGATACGGCCGGGTTACTCGATGATCTTCGCGACCACGCCGGCGCCGACGGTACGCCCGCCCTCGCGAATGGCGAAGCGCAGGCCGTCTTCCATGGCGATCGGGGCGATCAGCTTGACCACCATCTTCACGTTGTCGCCCGGCATCACCATCTCGATCCCCTCGGGCAGGGTGCAGGCACCCGTCACGTCCGTGGTGCGGAAGTAGAACTGCGGCCGGTAGCCGTTGAAGAACGGGGTGTGGCGCCCGCCCTCTTCCTTGGACTGAGCACATACACCTCGGCCTCGAAGTGGGTGTGCGGGGTGATGCTCTTGGGCTTGGCCAGCACCTGGCCGCGCTCGACGTCTTCGCGCTTGATGCCGCGCAGCAGCACGCCGACGTTGTCACCCGCCTGCCCCTGGTCGAGGAGCTTGCGGAACATCTCGACCCCGGTGCAGGTGGTCTTGACGGTGTCCTTGATGCCGACGATCTCGACCTCTTCGCCGACCTTTACCACGCCGCGCTCGACGCGTCCGGTGACGACGGTGCCGCGCCCGGAGATGGAGAAGACGTCTTCAATCGGCATCAAGAAGGCGCCGTCAATGGCCCGCTCGGGCTCGGGGATGTAGCTGTCGAGCGCGTCCATGAGCTTGTCGATGGACTGGGTGCCGATCTCGGAGTCGTCCCCTTCCAGCGCGAGCTTGGCGGAGCCGGTGACGATCGGGGTGTCGTCGCCGGGGAAGTCGTATTTGGACAAGAGCTCGCGCACTTCCATCTCAACCAGCTCGAGGAGCTCGGCGTCGTCGACCATGTCGGCCTTGTTGAGGTAGACGACGATGTAGGGCACACCGACCTGGCGCGACAGCAGAATGTGCTCGCGCGTCTGCGGCATGGGGCCGTCGGCGGCCGAGACCACCAGGATGGCGCCGTCCATCTGCGCCGCTCCGGTGATCATGTTCTTCACGTAGTCCGCGTGTCCGGGGCAGTCGACGTGCGCGTAGTGACGCTTGGCGGTCTCGTACTCGACGTGCGCGGTGGCAATGGTGATGCCGCGCTCGCGCTCCTCGGGGGCGTTGTCGATCTGGTCGTAGGCGCGCGCCTCGCCTCCAAACTTCTTCGCCTGGTGCAAGGTGATCGCCGCCGTCAGCGTGGTCTTGCCATGGTCCACGTGCCCAATCGTGCCAACGTTTACGTGGGGCTTGCTACGACTGAATTTTGTTTTGGACATGAACTGCTCCCCGCAAGGTTCAATACGCCATGGTTCAAGACAAGTCCTGTCGACCCGACAGCGGGACCACTGCGCCCGCGCCCCTCGACCTCGACGGCACACCGCCATTTTTGGAGCCCATGATCGGAGTCGAACCGATGACCTCACCCTTACCAAGGGTGTGCTCTACCAACTGAGCTACATGGGCGTAACTGCGTCACTCGGCGCCGAGCACCGCCGCCGCCCTCGATCCAAGACTCAGCGGCCCGAGCGCGGCGCCCGTGTATCGCGCGCCTTCAGCTTGGAGCGGGTGATGGGAATCGAACCCACACCATCAGCTTGGAAGGCTGAGGTTCTACCATTGAACTACACCCGCAAAGGCCCGATGCCTCGGATCGTCGACCAAACCGAGAAAAGCCGAGACCGCGCAATCACGATTGCGTGTCGCGGCTCTGATTTCGGTGCCTTTTGGTGGAGGGGGGAGGATTCGAACCTCCGAAGGCTGAGCCGTCAGATTTACAGTCTGATCCCTTTGACCGCTCGGGAACCCCTCCGAAACGAGCGGCGCAGTATACGTGGGGCCGGTTGCGGGCGTCAACCACACAGGCGCCCCATCAGCAATTCCCGCTGTGTGGGCCCGAGGTAGATCGAGGCCGGCGCGGACGCCCCTCGATCACGGACAGGCATAGCGAAACCCTCGCCGCGAAGCGGCGCTGTTGCACTGGCTGGTTGTCGGTGACCCTCAAAACTCGCGTCAAGCACATGCGTTCACGGCCGTCGGCTAGGAGGTGTCGTGCGGCAAGGGGAGCAGTGGCGGTTGGATAATGGAGCGGTAGAGCGTCTCCCAATCGGGGATCAGACAGAGGTCGAAACGACTGCGCAGCTTTCGCCACAAGCGGGTCTTGCCCTGCGCCGCCGTTACGGCGGCCTGAAACAGCCGGCAGCCATGTTGTTGGATTTGATCGATCAGAAACGCCAGCATCATGAGGTGCATGAGCACGGTGCTGAGGTGGTTGTTGCCGTGACCGAAGTTGTGCTCGAAGTGGTAGCCTTGGTTTTTGAGGGTGTTGAAGGTTTCGTTCTCGATTTTCCAGCGTGCGCGGGCTCCTCGCATGAAGGTCATGAGGTTGTTTTCATGGATGGGGATATCCGTGACCCAAGAGAAGTGGGTCACCGTGCCGTCGGGGGCGTGCTCCCAGTACTCGAGGAAATTGACCTCGAGGTCGAAGTTGGCGTCGTTGAGCGGCGCACCGTTGAGATAGCGGAAACGGTGGCGGAATCCCTTCTCGTTGGTGAACGTGGCCTCGGCGGTTTCCGGCGTGGCCGCCACCCAATCGAACAAGAGCGTGTGGTCGCTCTGCTTGGCGCCGAGGATAAAGCGCAGATCCAGGGCCTGGAGCTGACGGATGTGCGGGGCATTGGAGGCGAGCCCGTCTTCGATGACGATCAACTTCAGATGCGGATGTTCTCGGCGCAGGTCCGTCAGCAGGCGCTTGGCGGCGTTGCGCTCGCAGTCGTTCTTGCGTGCACCGTCTCGCTTGAGGATGGGCTCGGGCGCCAGCGGGAACACCTCGCTGCGATCGGGGTGCACTAGCACCGCCCCGAGCATCTGGTGATAGTAGGTGATGGTGCCGTTGCGGTGGTGCTTCTCCCCGCACTGCGGGCAATGGATCGTTGAGGAAGAGAAATATCCCGTGCCGTCGAGCGAGAGCAGGTAATGCCCATCGAGGTAGGCGAATCCCTCCAGCCCCTTGCCGCGCTGCAGCTGTGCCAACAGTGCTTTGTACAGCGGGCGCAGGTGGCGCGGGTCAAGTTCATCGAGACGTTCGCGAAAGCGGGTGTCGCTCGGCGCGCGCTCGATCCCGTAGAGCGCCTTGAGATTGGCGCGCGTCGTCTCTTCCCGACGGTCGTTCTCGAACTGCAGCAGCGAGGGATACTTCAGCCCGAACAACGCCAGGCCCGACATCAGATGATCGACCAGCGCAATATCGCAACCGGACTGCTCGGGGATCTTGGCAAACAACCGCCGCGCCTCGCTCAGCAGCCCTGCGGCACTGAGGTGTTTGCGTGAAAACGGAGCGCTCATCAGCACCTGCCTCGCAACTTCAAGTGTGCGCGCCAGTATACTGATTTAGTGCTAAAAGTTTACGAAAAGCTTTTTTTGAATCCGAGGCAACCCACTGTTTTATAAGCCGAATTATTTTCGGCGGGAATTACTGGCGCCCCATCACGAAAACCCGTCCGACAACGGTCCCAGCCGTATCGGACCTGCTATATTCCCCGCCCGTTCAAGCCTGCTCACCACCGGCTGGGCCGCTTCGGCGCCCTGCCCCGCGGCTTGTCGTGAATTCAGAACAGGAGTCTCTAATGGACGTGACCATTTTCGGCAGCGGCTACGTCGGCCTGGTGACGGGGGTGTGCCTCGCCGAAGTCGGGAACAATGTGCTCTGCATCGACGTCGACCCGCACAAGATTGCGGTGCTCAACAGCGGCGGCGTGCCGATCTACGAGCCCGGGCTTGACGAGATGATCCAACGCAACCGAGAGGCCGGGCGTCTGAGTTTCTCCACTGACGCCGAAGAGGGCGTGAGACACGGCCTGTTCCAGTTCATCGCCGTCGGCACCCCGCCCGACGAGGACGGCTCGGCCGACCTCCAGTACGTGCTGGCCGTGGCTCGCACGATCGGCGAGCACATGGACTCCTACCGCATCATCGTCGACAAGTCCACGGTGCCCGTCGGTACCGCCGACAAGGTCGCGTCGCGGGTGCGCGAGAGCCTGGCCGAGCGCGGCACCAACGTCGACTTCGACGTGGTCTCGAACCCGGAGTTTTTGAAGGAAGGCGCCGCCATCGAGGACTTCATGCGCCCGGACCGCATCATCGTAGGCACCGACAACCCGCGCACCGGCGAGCTATTGCGTGTGCTTTACGCGCCCTTCAACCGCAGCCACGACCGCGTCATGTTGATGGACATCCGCTCGGCAGAGCTCACCAAGTACGCCGCCAATGCCATGCTGGCCACCAAGATCAGCTTCATGAACGAGCTGTCCAACATCTCCGAGGCAGTGGGGGCGGACATCGAGATGGTGCGCGTCGGGATCGGCTCAGACCCGCGGATCGGCTACCAGTTTATCTACCCGGGTTGCGGCTACGGCGGCTCCTGTTTTCCCAAGGACGTGCGCGCCCTGGAGCAGACCGCGCGCGGCCTCGGCTATGACGCCCAGCTCCTGCAGGCCGTCGAGGCGGTGAATTTCCGGCAGAAGGACCTGTTGTTCGACAAGATCTCGCAGCACTTCGGAGGCGACTTGACGGGACGCACCGTGGCCCTCTGGGGGCTCGCATTCAAGCCGAACACCGACGACATGCGCGAGGCATCGAGCCGCGTCCTGATGGAATCGCTCTGGAAGGCCGGGGCCAAGGTACGCGCCTACGACCCGGTCGCCGGTGACGAGACCCGTCGTCTCTATGGCGAGCGCGCCGACCTGGAATTGGTGAAGGACGCCATGTCGGCCCTGGACGGGGCCGACGCCTTGGCCATCGTCACCGAATGGAGCCAGTTCCGCAGCCCGAGCTTCGAGACCGTCAAGTCCAAACTCAAGCACCCGGTCATCTTTGACGGCAGAAACGTATTGGACGCGCGGCTCGCCACCGCCGCCGGTCTGACGTATGTATCGATCGGGCGCGCGCCCGCCCGCCCGGCCTGATCCGGCCGCGCCACGCGCCGCATCCGTCAGTGCGCCGACCACTTGTTGCGTGGGGAAAGGCGGGGATACTATGTCGCGAAAGACGATTTCCAGAAGGCCGCCTCCAGCGGCTCCACCACCACGAGGACCATCCGATGACCCTGCGTATCGCTGCCGCCCTGGCGGCCCTGGCCTGTTCGTCCGCCGTCTCTGCCGCCACCTTCATGGACGCCTCTTGGGCGTCTGCCGCCTGCTCCGCCTGGAATAGCACACCTGCACTCACTGATGGCCTGTCAGGGAAGTCCTGGGCGGCTAATAACGCCGGGCGCGGCTTCAAGGTCATCCAGCTGTACCGCACCAAATGCGGTGAAGGCTCCAAGGTCGAGCTGGAGATCGCTGACAAGGACGGCAAGGCCCACTGCGAGCGCGGCGGTGCGGTCAAGCACGCCACCCTGGATCCCAAGGTTGACTACCTGATGTATGCCACCGATGAGGACTGGGCCTGCATGGGTAAGGGCAGCTTCGGCTGCGGCGCCATGGGTGCCATGATGACCGGCAAGCTCAAGTTCAAAGGGCCCAAGGGCGAGGCCATGGGCGTGATGGGACCCTTCGACAGCTTCCTGCTCCTGACCGGCAAGGTCGGTGGGGATACCTCCGCTTGCCCGAAATAGGTCGGCTCCGACCTCGATAGGCCGTGCGGAGCGGACTCTGCGGTCCGCTCCGCCGGCACATGCCACTCTCACGCGCCATCCTTTAGACGGGATCGCATAACCGCAGACGAGCTGCCCAGTCGGACCTTTGCCGGCCATGGGCGGGGCTCGTCTGTGCGTGCCGTACCCGAACGTCTCGCCTCCGATACATCGACCCGTCGCCCGCCCAGGCCACAATCCCGGCCCGCCACCCTGTTGCGCAATCGCAACAGGGCTGAATCCGCGCTTACCCCAATTTTTTTCGCTACTTGGTTGACATCTGTCAACTGGCGTTGGATCATTCTTGCCGGATTGTAATAAATTTACCACGTCGATTACGACCAACACCCACACCGCCGCCGGCGGCGATCGTCACCCCAGGAGGAATCCATGTTGCATTCCAGATACGCAGCCTTCGCACTCGGTCTCGCATCCGTCATCGCCATGCAGACTGCTCAGGCCACCAACGGCTATATGTCGCACGCCTACTCGCCCGCCGCCAAGGGCATGGCGGGCGCCGGCGAGGCCGCCCTGCCGCAGGACTCCATGAGCATCGTCGGCAACCCCGCCGGCCTGACTCGGATCAAGCATCGGTTCGACGTCGGTGCGGCCTGGTTCAGCCCCAAGCGTAAATACAGCGGCGTGAACCCCTTCGCCGGTGACGGGGCCATGGCGCCCATCGGCAGCGGTGACGGAACGGGCGAGGTCGAAAGTGAGAACAATGACTTTTTCATCCCCAACTTCGGCTACAGCATGCCGATCGACGCGGTGAGCTCATTCGGCGTCGCCCTGTTCGGCAACGGCGGCATGAACTCCGACTACCGATCCACCGACACCCTGTACAACCTCGGGACCTACGGCGGCAACAACCCCTTCGCGAATCCGCCAGCCTACAACGATCCCCGTGATCCCCGTTTCGGCACTCAGGTCCCAGGCACCAACGCAATCGGCGGTGGTAACGCGGGCGTCAACCTGCAACAGCTCGGTTTCGCCTTCGGCTATGCCCGGAACCTGGCCGACAACTTCACCCTCGGCGCCAGCCTTCTGATCGGTTACCAGACGGTCGAGGTTCGGGGCGTCGGTGGCTTCCAGGGCTTCACGGAGACCTTCACCCAGAGCATGATCGCAAGCGGGACCATGAGCGGGACGTCGCCCACCGGCCTGTCCGACAATGGCGACGACAGCTCCTGGGGCTACGGCTTCCAGATCGGCGCACTGTGGGACATCAACCCCCAGTGGACCCTGGGCGCGTCGCTGCGCTCCAAGATGTACATGGAGGAATTCGACAAATACAAGGATCTGTTCGCCGAGCAGGGCGACTTCGACATGCCGGCGGTGGGAACCATCGGGCTTGCCTTCCGGCCCAACGACCGCCTCGCTATCGCCCTGGACGTCCAGCAGATCTGGTACGGTGACGTCAAGTCCATCGCCAACAACAACGAGCTGGCGCAGCGGTGCAATCTAAGCGCCGCCTTCGGAATGGGCCAGCCTGGCACCAGCTACGAGCCCAGCTACTGTCTGGGTGGAGACAACGGCACCGGCTTCGGCTGGCGGGACATGACCATCATCAAGCTCGGTGTCCAGTACGCGGTCAACGACACCCTGATCCTGCGCGCCGGCTACAGCCACGGCAACTCGCCGATCGTTGGCCAAGAGGTCGCCTTCAACGCACTGGCGCCCGCCGTCATCCAGGACCACTGGACCATCGGCGCCACCTACAAGATGGCGAGCAACTACGAGCTGACTTTCTGGGGCATGTACGCCCCCGAGGAGACCGTGAGTGGCCCCGGCGCGTTCACCGGCTCCCAGGCGGCATCGATCTCCATGTACCAGTATGAGATCGGCGTGAACTTCGGCTGGTTGTTCAACTGATCCGGATTCACATCCAAGCCGAAAAGGCCGCCTTCGGGCGGCCTTTTTTTGCGCAATGCGCAGACGAAATCGGCTCAGGAGGCAGCCGGTTCCGCGGGGGACTCCGCCGACGGGCCACGCCGGGCCAACTGCGCTCCAGCTCGCGCCCGCGCTGCAGGAGGTAGATGGCTGGCGGCACCACGAAGAGGCTGAGCAGGAAGCAAAGGTCTCCGAGACAAGTGGGTCCGGCGTGCGCAACTCCCGGACCGGGAGCGCCGAAGCTCACGGTGAAGGCACCACGCGGTCGACCCCTCACTGGACCTCGGCCTGTGGCATGCTATGGAGCAATTCTCTAGCACACAAGCTCAGAAAGGCGCGAGCACTATGACACAACCGGAACCCACCAAGACCCCACGCCTGGCCAGGGCCGCGCTGGTAGCGGCGTCCCTGATCGCCGGCGGGGGATTCCTCTACATGGTGAAGCTGATGCACGACATGGCCGGCCATATGGGCGCCATGTCGGGCCAGATGGCATCCATGGCCACCGACATGGGCCAGATGCGCACGGACATGACCTCTCTCGCCCGAGACGTCGCGGTATCGGCGCCCAGGTGCGCACCCTGCCTGTCATGGCGGCGGACATGAAGCGCATGCGCGAAGGCATGGAACGGATGGCCGGGGTGGTGACCCGCAGCGGCGAGCAGATCGAGCAGTTGAACCCCATGGGGGTGATCCGCCAGATGGTCCCGGGCAGCGGACGTTAGGCGCATCCCGCCGGCGAGCGAGCCGGCGAGCCGGGCTAGTATCTGTCCCCGGTTCCATGGAGAATTCCAGCCCATTCCAACCCCGTCGCCTTTGGAGACCCTGTGGCCGGTACCTATATTGAGAAGCCCGGATTTGGCGTGCTCACCCTCTACGTGGCCGCGGCGGTGGCACTCGCGGCTGGGGTCAATGCACTGATCGTCTTTTCCGAATCGGCCGAGTGGACCGAAAGCCTCAGGAAGCCCGATTTCGCCCTGACAGGGTTGCAGATTGGTCTGATCTGGGAGTTCCTCTTCGCCTGCATGGCCACGGCCTTCTGGTTCATCCGCACCACGCCGCCCCTTCCCGACCGCCGCGCCGCTTCCGTCGCCATCTGGGCCCTGTTCCTGGTCATCCTGGCGTTTCCCTTCTACGCCATCCTGCCCCAAGACCTGCTGAAGAGCTTCGTGGGCACCCTGGGCTCCGCGTTCATCGCCTGGGTGGTCACCGCAGTCGTCTTCCGTAACAGCAGGAAGGCCGGTGTGATGCTGCTTCCACTGGCCCTGTGGCTGAGCTTCGCCTCCTTGATCGCCTACAACGTTTACAAGCTCAATCCCCCGCCCAGCCTGCTCGGGGGCTGAACGGCTCGCTTTCCAGTAGCCGCTCAGCTCGGCGAAACGGTGTAGGTCCCGTCCCCGAAGATGGCGCGCAGTGAGGGCACTTGCTCGTTAGGCGAGTGACGGCTTCGCCACGCATCCGACCCTACAGAAGCTTCACGACCTGTTCTCTTTGCAGCCCCAAGACTTGGGCGCCAAGCTTGAGCGCCTGCTCGGCGAAGGCATCGAGGTCACCCCAGCGGTCATCGCTGTCCAATACCTCGGACAACGCCTCGCTCACCAGCCGCAGGCGGTAAGCGCCGTCGGCCCGATCCTCCGGCGGTACCTGCTCGGCGCAGACGTAGAGCTCTGGCTCCTGCTTCCCCATGGGCACAAAGGCCAGGATATAGCGGTACTGGCGGACGTCGCCGCTCTCGATCTCACCAAGCAGCGAGGCGGCGTAGTCCCCGACCTGGTAGCGATGCCTCGGGATGGCGGTCTTGATGACAGGGCGGTCTTGCATAGCGGGTCTCCGTGAACCTGTGCGCCCAAGGTGGGTGCGTCCAAGGCCGAACGCGAGGGCTCAGAGCACCTTGGATACCTGCTTGATGGCGTGGTCCCCAGGGTCGCTCTCGATGCGGAAGCCCAGCGACTTGACCAGGGCGAGCATGCGGGTGTTGGCGGTCAGCACTTCGCCATCCATGACACGAAAACCGCGCAGCCGGGCGTTGGTCATCAGGGATCGCATGAGCCGCGCGCCGATCCCCAGGTTTCGCCAGGCGTCGGACACCACGATGGCAAACTCGCACGCCTCTCCCCCGGGGCGGGCGATATAGCGGGCGACGCCCGCCTCCACCTCATCCCCCTCTTGCTCGACGACGCCGATCAGGGCCATCTCCCGGTCGTAGTCGATTTGGGTGAAACGCACCAGCATCTCGGGGGTGAGCTCTTTGATGGCCTGCATATAGCGGAAGTACTTGGTCTGCTCCGAGAGCCCCCGTACGAACTCCTGGGTCAGCATGGCGTCCTCGGGGCGGATCGGGCGGATGATCAAGTCCTTTCCGTCCGGAAGCTGAACCCGTTCGATCAGATGGCTCGGGTAAGGGTGTATGGCCATATGGCCGTAGGTGGTCTGCTGGGACGGGCGGTAGTTGACCTCGACGCGGGCATCGACGGCGATCACCTCCATGTCGTTTCCGATCAGCGGGTTGATCTCCATGCCGATGATCTCGGGTAACTCGCAGACCATTTCAGAGACACGCTGCAGGATACGCGCGAGCGCCACCCGGTTCATTGGTGGCATCTGGTGGAATGCCCCCATCAGGCGCGCCACCCGGGTGTGATCGATCATGGTCTGGACGATGAAGGCATTGAGCGGCGGAAGCCCGAGTGCCCGGTCCTCCAGCACCTCCACCTCGGTGCCGCCGGCCCCGAAGCTGATCACGGGGCCGAAGATCGGGTCGCGGGTCACACCGATCATGAGCTCTCGTGCCGCCCGCTTGGAGACCATGTGCTCCACCGTGATCCCCTCGATGCGCGCGTCCGGGCGCATGCGCTTGGCACGCTCCACGATCTCGGTGAAGGTCCGACGCACCGATTGCGCGTCCGCGACGTTGAGGCAGACCCCGTCCACGTCGGACTTGTGCTCCAGGTCCGGGGAATGGATCTTGAGGACGACCGGGAAGCCCAGGGCCTCGGCGGCCATCAGCGCCTCGTTGGGGGTGCGCGCCAGCACCGCCTGCATGGTCGGGATGCGGAAGGCGGCCAGGATCGCCTTGGCCTCGATGGTCCCGAGAGTGTTGCGCCCCTCGGCCATGACCCCCTCGATGATGAGTCGCGCTCCCTCAACGTCTGGCGCGTCCTGGTGGGAAAGGGGACCGGGCGACTGCATCAGGAGCTTCTGGTTACGCTGGTGGGCGGCGAGGAAAGAGAAGGCTTCGACCGCGATCTCGGGGGTCTCGAAGTGGGGAACGTGGTGCTCGGCGAAGAGGGCCTGGGCGGCGGCCACCCGGTTTCCCCCCATCCAGCAGGCGAGCACCGGCTTCTTGGTCTTCTTGGCCGCCTCGATCACCTGCTCGGCAGTGCCCAACGGATCTCCGGAGGCCAGAGGGGCCAGGATGCACAGGACCCCGTCCACCTCCGGGTCAGACAGGCAGGCGTTGAGCGCCAACCGATAACGCTCGGGGGGGGCGTCGCCGATGATGTCCAGCGGGTTGCCGTGTGACCAGTGGCTCGGGAGGTCCTTCTCCAGCGTCTGGCGGGTCCCGTCGGAGAGAACGGCGAGGGTGAGCCCAAGGTCCTGTGCACGGTCTGCCGCCAGCACGCCGGGCCCGCCCCCGTTGGTGATGATGGCAATGCTCTCACCGGCGAGCCGGCGGCCGGTTCCAAACACCTGGGCGGCGGCGAACAACTCCTCAAGATGGGCGACCTGGACCACGCCCGCGCGCTCGGTGACCGCGCGAAAGACATCCGAGGAGCCCACCCAGGCCCCGGTGTGAGACTTAATTGCGCGGGTGCCCGCCGCATGTCGGCCCGCCTTCACCACGACGACAGGCTTGAGGCGCGCTGCAGCCCGCAGCCCGCTCATGAATCGGCGAGCGTTACGGATGCCCTCGACGTACAACAGGATGCACTGGGTCTGGCTGTCCAGCGCCAGGTAATCCAGGATGTCGCCGAAGTCCACATCCGCCGCCGCCCCAAGTGAGACCACGGCAGAAAGCCCGAGGTGGCGCCGCTCGGACCAATCGATCATGGCGGTGCAGATGGCCCCGGACTGTGACACCAGGGCGACATTGCCGCGTCTGGGCATGTCTTCGCCCACACTGGCGTTGAGCCCGTGCTGGGGGCGCATGACACCCAGGCAGTTGGGGCCGAGCACCCGGATCCGGTTGCGACGCGCCGCCTCCACCAGCTGATCCTGCAGCGCCGCCCCCCGGTCTCCGTGCTCGCCGAAACCGGCGGAGTAGACGACTGCGGCCCGGACCCCATAGGTGCCGCACTGGTCGAGGATCCCCGCGACCTGGTTCGCCGGCGTGGCGATCAGGGCCAGGTCCACGTGCTTGTCGAGGCTGGCCAGGTCCTTGTAGCAGGGCTCACCGGCCGCCTGATCGTACTTGGGATTGATGGCGTAGCGGTGCCCCTTGAACCCCCCCGCCAACAGGTTGCGGAAGACCTGACCGCCGAGGGAGCCCTCGCAGTCACTGGCACCGAACACGGCAACGGCCCCGGGCGTGAACAGTTGATCGACATCGGACAGTCGCATGGAGATCTGCCTCCTCGGCATGATTGGGTTTAAGCTTCAGTCACACCGCGGTCATGCGGAACCTGTGACGCGCATAGAAAACCGCCCGGGGCAGGCTCAAGCGGCGGTAACGAATCGAGGAACATCCCATGAACCTCGCCTTCATCTCCCACGAGGCGTGCAGAGACCACAAGATGGGCGCCCATCACCCCGAGTGCCCGGAGCGACTCAATGCCATCCAGGACCGCATGATCGCCTCCGGCATGGAAGCGCTGGTGACCCATTATGACTCCCCGGAGGCCACCGTCGAGCAGCTCGCCCGAGTCCATGACCGGGACTACATCCAGGGCATTTTCGACGCCGCCCCCAAGGCCGACGACGTCCTCGCCTGGGTGGACGGGGATACCGCCATGAACAGCCACAGTCTGGCCGCGGCGCTGCGCTCCGCTGGCGCCGTCGTCCTGGGTGTGGATCTGGTGATGAGCGAAAAGCACCACGCCGCGTTCTGCTGCGTGCGCCCGCCTGGACACCATGCGGGTCGCCGCTCCGCCGGCGGCTTCTGCTTCTTCAACAACGTGGCGGTGGGCGCCGCCCATGCCCTGGAGCAGCACGGTCTGAAACGGGTGGCGATCATCGACTTCGACGTCCACCATGGAAACGGAACCGAAGACATCTTTTCCGGAGACGACCGGGTGCTCTTCTGTTCCAGCTTCCAGCACCCCTTCTACCCGGGCAGCGGGGCGGACACCGACGTGCCGAACATCTGCAACTTGCCCCTGCCCCGGCTCACCGGTGGGGCCGAGTATCGGGCCGCCGTAGAACGCCAGTGGCTGCCGCGTCTGGACGCCTTCGCGCCCCAGCTGATCATGGTCTCGGCCGGCTTCGACGGCCACGCCGAGGACGACATGGCCCATTTCAACCTGGTGGAGGCTGACTACGCCTGGATCACCCGCCAGATCCACAACCTCGCGGTGAAGCACGCCCATGAGCGTGTGGTCTCCTGCCTGGAAGGCGGCTACACCCTCTCCGCCTTGGGGCGCTGTGTCAGCACCCACTTGGACGAGCTGATCGGTCACGCGTGAGGACGCGGGTTCTGGCCCATCCCACACCGTGATGCTGCAACGCAGCACGAGGATAGAGACCCCGGTGCTCGGATGCAACGACGTCAATGGTGAAACCGCGGCAAAAGCCTTGTTTTCACGGCTGACGATACAATACCCGAGGGGCGCCGCGACCGCGCCGGCGGTGGGCGCCGCTGATCGCAGCGCGACACTCTTCGCCCGGACCCCGCTTGCGGCCAGGCTCCAGCGACGCGCGGCCTCAGCCAAACTGACCTCGTCCAATAAGACCCATTCGGAGGCATCATGAAGCTAAACTACACCCCCGCACCACGACCCTTTGACACCCAGATCCTGGCACTGGCGCTTGCACTGGGCCCGATGGCGGTCCTCGCCGAGATCAAGACCGAGGCGGTGCAGTACCACGACGGTGATCAGGTCCTCAATGGCTACATCGCCTACGACGACGCCATTACCGAGAAGCGGCCCGGGGTGCTCGTCGTCCACGAATGGTGGGGGCTCAACGACTACGCGAAGCGCCGCGCCGCGATGTTAGCGGAGCTCGGCTACGTCGCCTTTGCGGCGGACATGTATGGAGACAACAAGGTCACCCGACACGCAGACGACGCCAAGGGTTGGATGATGCAAATCACCGAAAACCAGGCGGCCTGGCAGAGGCGAGCCATGGCAGGCCTCGACGCACTCAAGGCCAGCGACAAGGTGGATACGGATAAGCTCGCTGCCATCGGCTATTGCTTCGGCGGCGCCACCGTCATGCAGCTCGCCTACGCCGGGGCGGACCTCGACGGCGTCGTGAGCTTCCACGGCTCGCTGCCCCCCGCCACATCGGAGCAGCAGAAGAACATCAAGACCAGCGTGCTCGTCGCCCATGGGGAGAAAGACCCGATGGTCCCACCGGAGCGGGTTGGCGCCTTCCGGCAGGCGCTCGACGCCGCGGGGGCGGATTGGGAGATGGTCATCTACGCAGGCGCGAAACATGGGTTCACCAACCCAGGGGCTGACGAATACGGGATAGATGGAATTGCGTACGATCCGAAGGCAGATGCCCGCTCCTGGAAATTGATGCAGGACTTTCTGGCGGAAGTCGTGGCCCCCTAAGGGCCCCGCGGCGACCGGGAAACGGATGTCCCGCCCCCTCCTCCGTGAAAAGACCAGCCGTCTGTCGTCAGCGAACTACGACCAATCTTCGCCCAGCATCGCGGAAAAGCTGACGGGTTGAGGCGCCGCCCGTCGGTCGTGAGTCTGCAACCGTCGATTCCGTGGGCCGACCGGCGTTGGCTCCGACTGACGCAACCAATCCCGGCGGCTGAGCCAGTCTGGACACCACGCCGGTCCCCCTCCAGGGCGGGCCCCTTCCAGATACGCGTCGCTTACGCTGCTGCCGACCAGAAACACCCATGTCGGACACTGCAATCCTTTGGCTGCGTCGCGACTTACGGCTCACCGACAATCCCGCGCTCGTGTCCGCGATGACCAGTTGCGAGCGCGTCGTGCCCCTCTACATCCACGCACCCGAGGAAGAATCTCCCTGGTTGCCCGGGGGGGCGTCGCGGTGGTGGCTGCATCACAGCCTTGACGCCCTCGATGGGAGCCTGCGCGAGCGCGGCAGCCGCCTCGCGATCGCCCGAGGCCCAACTCTGGACGCCCTGCTGCACGTCGCCGACACCACCGGCGCCACCCGAATCCTCTGGAACCGGCTCTACGATCCAGCAACCCGTGAGCGGGATACTCGCGTCAAGGCCGCCTTGCGAGCGAAGGGCCTGCACTGCGAGAGCCACAATTCACTGTTGTTGCGCGAGCCTTGGGAAACCCGAACCGGAACTGGAGGGCCCTACCGGGTCTACAGCGCGTTCTGGCGCAAATGCGGCCTTGACCCCGCCGCGCCAAAGGTCCTGGAAACGCCCAACCGGTTCCGGCCGACGCCGGACTTTCAGGGCATCACGCTCTCAAAGCTCGCACTCCTACCCCGAATCCCCTGGGACCAGGGACTGACCGAGCGCTGGCAGCCTGGCGAGGCCGCCGCCCTCGCCCGCGCCCAAGAGTTCGTCCGGGCCGGCCTCGCGACTTATGGACAGCGGCGCGACCTGCCAGCGATTGCCGGAACCTCCGGCGTCTCACCCCACCTGCACTTCGGAGAGATCGGCCCGCGCCAGCTCTTGGCCCTGATTGCAGCCCACCACGGCACGATCGACAGTCCTGACGCCGAGCCTTACGTGCGTGAGCTCGTCTGGCGGGAATTTGCCTACCACCTGCTCTACCAGTTTCCGGCCACACCCGAGGAGCCCCTGGACCGCCGCTTCGCACGCTTTC
>CAVOQO010000030.1:0-14924 GCA_963698355.1 uncultured Gammaproteobacteria bacterium
GCGCAGCTGAGCGACTTGCAGCAGACGATCAACGGACAGGAGCAGGCCTTGGCCGAGGCGAAGGCGAGCCAAGCCGCTGGCTTCCAGGCCCAGGAGGCCCAGCTCAACGACCAGATTCAGTTTTTCCGCACGGCCCTCGAGGGCAGTGAGCCGGAACGGGCCGCCCAGCTGGCGGACCTGACCCAGCGGGCGGTCAGCGAGCGCGAGACCCGCGAGCAGACGAAAGCGGCGCTCTCCCAGGCCCAGGAGGCGATGAAGGCGACCGAGGCGGAGCTGACCGCTCGGCTGGAGCAGGCCGCGGACGAGGCCAAGGCCGCGGAAGAGGCGCGAGTGGCCGCGGAACAGAGACATTCCGGCGCCATGAGTGAGGCCCAAGGCAAGATCTTCGCCCTTGACGAGGACCTCAAGAGCGCCAAGAACGAGCTGGCGACCCTGCAGGAGAAGCTCAATGTCACGGTGGCGGACCTCAACGCCAAGATCGAGCACGGGGTCGAGGCCCTGGCGGCGACCCAGGCCGAGCTCGACGCCTCGATGCTCCAGGCGGCGGAAGAGAAGCGCACGCTCGAGGGCCAGATCGCAGAGGCGCAGGGGCGCGTCACCAACCTCGAGGAAACCCTGGCGACGGAGCGGGCTCAGGCGGCGAAGCAGCTCGATGATCAGCGCCGTGCTTCAGAGGAGTCACTCGCCCAGGCCCGTCAAGAGGCCCAGCAGTCAATCGCCCAGGTGCGTCAAGAGGCCGAGGAGTCCGTCGCCCAGGTGCGTCAGCAGGCGGAGGTGGCCAGGGTCGCGGACCGTGAGGCAAACGAGCAGGCCCTGGGCTATGTGCGGGGCCTCTACAGCCGCTTCGCCGAGCTTGGGGGTCGCCAGACCGATCGCGGCATGCTGCTCAGCCTGGCGGAGGACGAGCTGCATTTCGCGAGCGGCATGCCGGTATTGCCCAGTGGAGAGCCCCCAGCCTCGACCGAATCGCGCAGATCATGAGCGAGCATCCGAAGCTCACCGCCTACATCGAAGGCCACACCGACAGCGCCGGCCCGGACGAGATCAACCTGGCGCTGTCCAAGGCTCGGGCCGAGGCGGTCAGGCAGGCACTGATCGAGCGCGGCGTCCCGCCGGAGCGCCTCGCTGCGGAGGGCGCAGGCGAGTCTAGGCCCATTGCCGACAACGCGACCGCCACCGGCCGCCGAGAAAACCGGCGGGTCGAGGTCTACATGATCGAGCAGGAACAGTAATTCTTGCCGGCCCCGGCGGCCTGAATGCTCAAGCCGCTCGGGGCCGCCGCCAGGTGTAGACGGCGGTGACCGCATAATTCCAGACGGCGCCGACCAGGATGCCGGCGAGCGCCGAGACGAACCAGCCCGAATGCCCGCCCTGGAACAGGTAGTTGGCGATCCCGACGTTGGCCATGGCCCCCACGCTGCAGGCGGCCACGAAGGACAGCCAGCCCCACAGGAGCGCCCGGCCCCGCAGGCGCATGTCGCGATAGGTGATGATGTTGTTGAGGAAGAAGTTGCTGGTCATGGCGACCAGGGCCGCGGTCGCCTGGCCCGCCAGGAATGCCTGATCACCTCCCAGCTTGAGCACCGGCCACAGAACGGCCATGTGAACAAGGACCCCGAGCGCCCCGATCAGCGAGAAGGCGATGAAGCGCACCGGGATCATGGGGCCCAGCAGCTTCTGGATCAGCATCAGCAGGTACTCCCAGAGCACCGCGTTATCCAGCTTGCTGGCGCCGGCCTGGCGTTGGCGAAAGGTGAACGGCAGCTCGCGGAACCGCAACGGGCGGGCTCGCCGAGAAGATGTCGAGCAGGATCTTGAAGCCCACGCCGGAAAGGCGCCGGACGTTCTCCTGGATCACCTCGGAACGGACCATGAAGAATCCGCTCATGGGGTCCTGGAGATCCGCCCGTATCAGGATCTGGCCCAACCGGGTCGCCAGCCGGCTCATGGACTGGCGACGCGCGTTCCAGTCACCAACCCCGCCGCCCGCGACATAGCGGCTGCCCACCACGATCTCCAGGTCGTCGCGCTTCAGGGCGACCAGCATGCGTGGCAACAGGGTCTCGTCGTGCTGCAGGTCTCCGTCCATCACCGCCACATAGGGGGCCGATGTGGCCAGCATGCCTTCGATGCAGGCCGATGAGAGCCCGCGTCGACCGACGCGCTGCAGGACCCGTATGCGCCGGTCGACGCGCGCGATCTCGCGTACCCGCTCCGCGGTGCCGTCGGGTGAGTCATCGTCCACGAAGATCAGCTCCCAGTCGACACCTGGGAGCGCGGCGTCGACCCGCCGCACGATCTCGGACACATTGTCGGCCTCCCGATAGGTGGGCACCACGACGGCGAGCTCCGGCGGCGGGCAGGGCAGGGAAGGCGCAGAGCTGTCCGGCATGGATTGGGTCCTGGGGCGTCGCGGCGTCGTTGACGTGATGGGTTAGAATTGCGAGCCCCGGCTGCCGGGGCTCAAAGCCCGTCTATTCTACCCAGGGGAGACGGCGGTCACCCGCCCGCGAGATAGACACTTGGACCGGCCCCGAGCCACACCCCCGATTCATAACGCCTGGCTGCCGACGCTCGCGATCATCGCCGGCCTGACCCTGTGGCACCTGGCCATGGCCGCCGTGCTGCCGGCGACTCAGGATGAAGCCTATTACTTCGATTGGGCGCGCTCACTCGCCTGGGGCTATTTCGACCACCCGCCGGGCGTGGCGCTCATGGGGCTCGGGACCCTTCTGGAGCCCGGCTCGGCGCTGGCCGCACGGATCGGTGGGGTGCTCGCCGGCACCCTGACACTGCTGGTACTCGCGCGTCTGTACCGAAACAGCGGACTCACCGATCGGGTCGATCTGGCGGTGGCCGTGCTGCTCGCCGGAACCACCTTGCCGGGCCTGGCCGGCGGTTTCATCCTGACTCCGGACACTCCGCTGACCCTGGCCTGGGCACTGGCACTGCACGAGTCCGAACGGGCCCTGGCAGGGGAGCGACGCCGCTGGCTCACCGCCGGCATTGCCACCGGGCTCGGTCTGCTCAGCAAATACACCATGGTGGTCATGGGCCCCGTCTTTCTCTGGGCCATCCTGAGCGCCGACCCGGGTGCATTGCGCACGCGCTGGCCCTACCTCGGCGGCCTGCTGGCGCTGCTCCTGTTCGCACCCAACCTGATCTGGAACGCGAATAACGACTGGCTCACCCTGCGGTTTCAATTTGGGCATGGGTTCGCGACCGAGACCGGGGCCTTACTGGGGGAGGGGGCATCAGCGGGGAGCGGGGACGCGGCCGCCTCCATCGAGCAATCCAGTCCCGGCACCTTCGGCGAGCGCGCCGCCAGCCTGCTCGGCTATCTCGGGACCCAGCTCGGATTCTGGGGACTGATTGCGTTGCCGATCCTCAGCCTGCCGTGGATCGTGGGCCACCGCGATCGATCAGAGGGAGCGACACTGGCACCTCATGCCAGAGCGCTGCTACTCGCTGCGGCTCTGTTTCCTTTCGCCTTTTTTGCCTTGGTGTCGCTCGGCAGCGACGTGGAGGCCAATTGGCCCGCCATGTACCTGCTCGCCGTGCCGCCGCTGCTTGCTCCGCTCTTGCGGACCGTTCGCACCTGGGTGGTCGGCGCTGCAGCGCTCAATCTGCTGCTGGTCACCCTTTACAGCCTCCACGGGGCAACCGGCATCCTGCCGCTACCGGACAGCCAGAACCGCATCCTGCGGGAGACCCACGGATTCCGGTGCGAGCTCGCCGCCATCGCCGCTGGGCTCGACGGGCCCGTCTATGCGGACCGCTACCAGGACACCGCGATGCTGCGCTTCTATCAGCCGGATCTGGCGGCGACCCAATGGCCGGGGATCACCCGTCCATCGGAATATCTGCGGGGTCAGATCGCGCCGACGGTCGGGCCCGACACCATCAGTCACCCCTTCTGGCTGCTGACCCGCCGCTGGGCGCCGCCGCAGATCCCGGGCTTCGAGGCGGCGGGTGAACGGATCTTCTTCGACTGTGCCAACCGACCGCTGATCGAAGCCGCCCGGTCCCCTTCTGATCGGCCTCCTTGTGGCACGCCCCTTCACGTCTGGCGTCTGTACCCATACCAGCCGGCGGACCGCGACGATGGCGACAACGGATGAACCACGCCCAGGTCCGGGCAGGGCTCAAAAGAACGATATCCGTCTGCATTCGTTCGCGAGGCCAATCGCGCCGTTGGCACTACAAGTTATCTTTAAGAAAATGCTCGTAATCCTCTGCGCTGACAATGTGGGTGCCGTCGCAGTTGAACTGCATGTGGATGGCATCCCGCACGACGCTGATGGTCACGTTGCGCATGTAGAAGTTCTGGATTCTGCGCAGGGTAGGTAGACTGGACACAATCTTCGCTATCTCCTCTGGTGCGACGCACTGCCAATTTTCATAATAGTTGCCCCAAATTGCTTTCAGTTGGCCCGGCAGCGTGCCGAACCAGGGGTCGGATTTTATATACCGGTACAGATGTCTGATGATGTCGGTCTTCCGTTCGTATGAAATTGCCGGGAAGTGGCGGTCGATATACGACGGGTCCAGCAATTTTCCGACCTGATGGATCTCGTCGGTGAATGGATTCAAGAGCGACGCAGTGCGAATTTCACCGCTATTGAAACCGATAAAAATCTGATAGACGCAACGCCTGATCAACAGCTCTTCCAGGCTCGGCGATAGCTGCGGCAACACTTTGTCAACAAAGCTTTCGTAGCGTTCGCGAAACAGCGCGGTCTCCCGCAGGGAAGGATCCCCCTTGATGCTCACATGCAAATGTCTGCCGTCGATTCCGGAGCTGCTGATCAACGTCTCTCGCAAGATCAGCTCTTCGTTGCGGGCTTCGAGAATTGCGTTAACCTGATCGGCTATCTCGCGATCGGCGCGGACCAAGTCGACAAACGCGTCCTTTGAGAGCGTGAGGAACCGGGTATCTTCGACTGCGGTCGCAGAGGCGTTTCGCTTCTCATCGAGCAGGACCGCCATCTCGCCAAAGCAATCGCCAGGTCCGAGAGTATGGATTTCGTCCTTGACGGTAAATTTTTCGAGGAAGATCGATATCCTGCCGGACTCGATGAAATAGACATAATCGGCGCTGTCTCCCTCACAAAAAATGCATTCCCCGGCCTTGACGTATTTTGTTTCAGCGAGCGCCTTGATCTTTCCGAGATCTTTTACTGAGAGTCCACAGGAATTCATTCTGATTCTTCCTCTTGTAGAGAGTTTGTTTAGAGTCGATACGTTGGGAGCGTTTCGCCACGCGACGGATCGGGAGCCTATCCGGGAAGAACGTCAAAACCGATGACCATACCATTACTGAGGGTACTCGCGATCACCCGTCCGTGTTCAACCGCGAAGCTACTATGAATGGCCATTGCGAGCAACGCATAATGCCTTCCTCACTCGGCGGGCGCACGATCGGCTTTGAAACGGTCAAATGGCAAACAACAGGGGAGGCTCATGACGCACGACGTTTCACTGATCACCACCGTCACCGTGGGCCTGGCGCTGGCATTTTGCTTCGGCTTTCTCGCCCAGAGGCTGCGCCTGCCGCCCTTGGTGGGATTTCTATTTGCCGGCGTGTTGGTCGGGCCCTTCGTGCCGGGCTACGTCGCCGACGGATCCCTCGCGGGCCAACTGGCAGAAATCGGCGTCATGCTCATGATGTTCGGCGTCGGTCTTCACTTTTCGGTCGCCGATCTGCTGGCCGTGCGGCGGCTGGCGATCCCCGGCGCGGTGGGGCAGATCCTTGTGGCCACTGCCATCGGGATCGGTATTACCCAGGTCTGGGGCTGGGACCTGGGAGCGGGTGTGGTGTTCGGCCTCAGCCTGTCGGTGGCCAGCACCGTGGTCGTGCTCAAGGCACTTGAGGATCGCAACGACCTCACCACCGCCAACGGCCGAATCGCGATCGGCTGGCTGATCGTCGAGGACCTCGCGATGGTGTTGGTATTGGTCCTGCTGCCGGCCCTGGTCGAGGTCCTGGGGGTGGGTACCGCTGATCCCGGTGCCCACGCCGCGCCCGGGCAGGGTCTGCTCGTGACTCTCGGGCTCACCCTGGCCAAGGTCTTAGCCTTCATCGCTGCCGCGTTGGTCATCGGACCGCGGGTGCTGCCCTGGCTGCTCCGGGAAGTGGCGCGCACCGGCTCGCGCGAGCTCTTCACCCTTTCCGTCCTCGCAATGGCACTCGGGATTGCCTTCGCCTCGGCGGCCCTGTTTGGCGTCTCGTTCGCCTTGGGCGCCTTCTTCGCGGGCATGGTTTTGAACGAGTCTGAGCTAAGCCATAAGGCGGCAACCAACTCGCTGCCGTTGCAGGACGCCTTCGGAGTGCTGTTCTTCGTCTCGGTCGGTATGCTTTTCGACCCCAGGATCCTGGTGCAGGAGCCGGCCATGGTCACCGCTGTCCTGGGGCTGATACTTGTTGGCAAGTCCGCGGTGGCGATGGCCATCGTGTTGCTTCTCGGATACCCGCTCAGCACCGCGCTCAGGGTCTCCGCCGCCCTGGCGCAGATCGGTGAGTTCTCCTTTATCCTTGGCGGCCTGGGCCTCGCCTACGGTCTGCTGGACGCCCAAGGGTTCAACCTTATCCTGGCCGGCGCCTTGTTCTCGATCACGCTGAATCCTCTTGTGTTCGCCGGCGCGGATCGGCTGAGCGCATGGGTCGGGACCAGACCGCGACTGAAGCAACGCTTTGAGGACGGGCGGACGGCGGCGATCGGACGGCTACAGGTGGAGCTCGACGCGGCCCACGAGCAGGCAGAAGTGCGGGCGGATGCCCACAAGACCTTCACCCCCGAGGAGCTTGCGGCTCGGTTTCCGCTGTTCGCCGGCCTCACGCCCGAGCAGCGCGAGGTCCTGGTGCTGCACTTTCAGCCGCACACGGCCGTTCCCGGGGAGCGCATCATCAGGGCCGGCGACGCGGCAGATGCCCTTTACCTGATTTCCAAGGGCGAGGTCGAAGTCACGCTTGGCGGGCGGCGTATCAACACCCGGGGCCCCGGCGAGTTCTTCGGTGAGATGGCGCTGCTCAGCGGCGACCGCCGTTCGGCCGACGTCACCGCCCTCGACTACAGCCGATTCGCAATGCTGAGCGGCCGCGACTTCCACCGCTTCCTCCGCCGATTCCCAGAGATCCGTGCCGAAGTCGCTGCCCTGGCCGCCCAGCGTTCCCGCCAGACCACTGCGCCGCCTGGGCCGCAGCTTCCGGATCCAACCTAGATTCTCAATCGGAGAATGGGCGACGAGCTCAGGCGATGCGACGCCCGCGGATGTCGGCAACCCGCCCAACCAGAAGAATCACTGAGGTGCGTTCAATCTCCGAATAGACCCTCTCATCACAATACCCGCGTACATGCGCTATACGCACTTTGCCACACGCCTGTATGATTATGGAAAATGGGTATCTATTTGACCTTATCGCGGGATTACCTATGCATTCCAGTGAAACCGGCAGTAACAACGGAAGCCGTTCAACGGGTGCGGACTCACTCCGCGACCGCTTCCTGGCTCTCTGGCGTCGCTGCCTCAGCCCTGGCGCGGCGGATCACTCGAAGGCTGTATGGGATGCCATGGCAGCGCGTTACACCGAAGCCCATCGCTATTACCATGATGAACAGCACCTCGCCCACTGCTTCGAGCAGCTGGAATTAGCGCGGGACCAGACCAGTCTTCCCGATGCCGTGGAAATGGCGCTGTGGTTTCACGACGTTATCAACGACCCCGGAAACGTGGACAATGAGACGCGAAGCGCCGCGTTCTTTCGCCATTGCGGGCAGGGGGTCATGGACGACGCCTTCGTCGCGGCCGTGATCGATCTCATCCTGGCAACGACCCATCGAGAGGAGCCGAAAGACCTCGATCAGCAGTTCATCTGCGACATCGATCTGGCAAGCTTCGGTCGCGACTGGGAGCGTTACAAGCGCGACACGGATAAGCTCAAGGCAGAGCACCTGGGGTCAGAGGATGACTACTATCGGAACAAGCGCGCCTTTCTGAGCGCGATGCTGAGCAAACCCAGGATCTTTTACAGCGACTTTTTCCATGCACGCTACGAGCAGCAGGCTCGCGATAACATTCTGCGCCTACTCGGACTATTCGATCAGCAGCAGGATTGATAGCGTGAACGGGTAGGGCCATGTATAGAATCTCTTAACGCACGCGACGCCGTCGCATTTGTTTCCGGGATGGCCGGCATCATCCCAGCGGAGAACCGGTAATCCTCGATTAGGGTCAAGAATACGCTGGGCTCCGCTACTTTCAGATCGATGCAAAACGATAAGAAGCTGGTGAGGCCGGCGGTCAGAACGGTTCTCACTTTCTCCATGAGCTCGGGGTTCTCCAACGCTTGGGTAATGAACATCTTTTCCGGATGCGATCTCTTGAACAATTTCGCATCGTGGATGAAATGCATCAGCAAGAGGTGATTAGCTCGATGGCTCAGCTGGCCGGAACCTCCGCGCGCCGCAACGAGCGCTCCGGGCAAGGCGCGGTGCGTACGCAAGTGTGTGCGAGCCGCCCGACCAATGAGGCCAGATCGAAGCGGCGGTTGACGCGGAACTGCACCTCGGCAAGATAGCGGTGGCGGTACTTGTCGAAGTCGAAATGATGGTAGGTGCCGGTAATGGCGCTCTTGGCGTTGGAGATGAAAGTGTTGACCCAGCGGAACGGCTCCAACGCGCTGGATTTGTGGTTGCCGACGATGATCGCGCCGTGGGCAGCGACCTCGGCACCGGCGGCGTTGAAACTGGCACAGCCATCGGTGACCAGATGTGCCTTGGGGTGAAGTGCCGACTTCGCCCAGGCCGAGAAGGTGGTCCCCTTGTAGTCGTCGATCGGGTCGAAGCGCACGTGCCCTGGGTGGCCGTTGTCGTCGAGCTCGACCGCCGCCATGAAGGGCGCTTTGTTCTGCGAGCCACGACCCGGTTTGCCCGGGTGCACCCCGCCGAGCACGGCATCGTCGGCGAACACCACCCCGTGGAGCAAGCGGCGGGACTCGCGCCGACGCATCGCTTCGAGCAACTTGTGCTTGACCCGCCAGGCCGTGGTGTAGGAGACGCCGAGATGGCGCTTCAGGGAGAGGGCGGAGATGTTGTTCTTGTTCTGGGTGACCAGGTAGATCGCCTGGAACCACTTGGTCAGCGGGAGTTTCGAGGCGTGAAACAGGGTGCCGGAGCAGACGCTGCTCTGGCTGCGGCACCTCGAGCACTGCCAGTACCGGCGCCCGTCGGCGAGGAAACGCGAGTGCTCGCGCCCGCCGCACTCGGGACAGACAAATCCGTCCGGCCAGCGCGACTGCTCCAACGCCTGCTCGCACTGCGCTTCGGTTCCGTAGCGCTCGATCAGCTCGCTTAACGACATACCGTGTTGAAACTGGATTTTGTTTTGGGGCATCGCTGGCGCTCCGCTGGTGGACTTGCCGACCAGTGTGCGCCTGGCGCGGGCTCAGGCCGTGAGCCCGCTAGCTGAGCTACAGCGCTAATCGCCAAGGAGAATTCCTCACAACGCTGTTCGCGTATTCGTAACAGTAGAATACGGGCTCCCATCCTTAATCCACGGCCGTAGGGGCCGACAGGTCCGTGAGATCACAAGGTGCACACTGGTCGTCCGGGGGATCTCGGGTGAAGGACGACCGGCCCGCGGGGCCGCATCCGCTGCGGCCCGGCTCCTTCGTCCCTGATTCTAGATGCGCCTTAGTACGCGTAGCATTTTCTCGCCCCTCCACTGGTCACACAGTAGTACGGGTCGTTGTTGAACATGATGGTTGTCGGGACCTGTAGGTTGTTGTTCGTCTCGGCGACGGGGCAAGGACCTGGCTCGCCGTCAAGCACTGTCGCGCCTGCAGGCAGATCCGGGTTGCATTCGATGGCAACGGCCCCGCACACGCAACACGCCTGTTGGGACAACTCGAACTTGTCTGCCTCTTCGCTGATATCGGCACTGCATACGACGCGAGGGCTTCCGTCGATTGGGCAATTGACCTCAGTTCCATTGATTAGGACGTTGCCGTTGTCCGCCTGCTCACATAGCGGGACAATTGTGGCCTCGACGGTTATTGCGACTTCGTCCGATCCAAGCAGTCCCTCTGAGTCCTTGGCCTGCGCGGTGATCCTGTGGGTGCCGGCTACCAGGGTCGCTGAGAAAGAACCACCCACCCCGATCAATCCTTCGAGGGACGAGTTCTCGAATCTTCGCAAGGCCAAGCCGGAAGTGCGGGAGAGGATCCGCCGAATCAAGCGCGATGGCCTGCTCGAAGGCGGCCTTCGCCTCCTTCGTCCGCGCTGGCTGAAGTTGCACGGTATGCCCCGCGGCGGCGCGCGATTCCTCGCGATGCCCCAACATCAGCCAGATCTCGGCGAGCCGGGACCAGGCGAGGGCGTCATCGGGGTTCTGCTCAACCGCATGCAGTAGCGTGTCGCGCGCAGCCTCTAACTTCAGGTCGGCCTGAAGCGCATAGGAGAGCGCAATCTTTGCGGCGGCGGAATCCGGACTGAGCTCGACTCCGCGGCGCGCGTCCCTGAGGGCGGTGGCGTTATCATTTTGAGCCACAGCAAGGACCGAGCGAAGGGCATAGGCCTTTCCGGCGCTGGGGTCCCGTCTCAACGCCTCGTCGATATCGGTCCTGGCCTCGTCGGCCCGGCCAACGGAGAGCAGCAAAGAGGCCCGAAGCAAGAAAAACCGCGCATCGTGCGCGGTCATCGGCAGTCGTTCGAGTGCGGCAAAACCGCAAGCGCTGTCACCCCGTTCGGCGCAGGCTGCAGCCTCCGTGAGCGCCGGCGATCCGGTCGCGAGGGCGCGGGCGGAAAGGGTCGGGGGATAGTAGAGCGCCCACCGCACCTGGTCGCGGGGCTTGACGACGATGCTTCGCCGTGGTGCCTGTCCTGCTACGGCACGCGCCAACTCGCCGGGACTCGCCGCCACCTCGCCGTGATCATTGGCGGCGCGCACGACGCCCTCGAAGACGGTGATCTCCGCGGCCCCGTCATCGACCCGCGCCAGGAATTCGGTGCCTTCGATGGACCCGTTCAGATAAGGGGTATTGACGGTAAGGAAACGCGGTTTGCGGCTGAACGACTGGAACGCCCCTTTGACCAGGTCGAGCCAGGAGCGCTCGTCTTTCTGGCCGGTGATGTTCAACAAGCGGATGGTGGTGCTTTGATCGATGCGCAGAACGGCCTCATTGACCAGTGCGACCGCGGCTCGGCTGCGCTCGGCGACACGAATGGTATCGCCTTCGACAATCCGGATTCGAGATCGGCAGCGATCCAGGAGTCGCCTGAGCGAGGCTGGATCTCCACCGAGCCGGTGTTGGGCCTCGCGGTAATCCGCAATTCACCGGCACCTTTTGGTCGAAATGTGTCGCCGGTGAAAGGGTATTGGTGGTGAGCGAGAGTGGGCGAGCGTTGGGCCGCCGTTTCCCACGGACCTCACCGCCGGGCGTGGGAGCTGCGGGTCGGGCACACTAGCGGGACCCTCAAGACAGCAGAAGGCCCGCCACGGTGGCCGCCGTGCGGGCCGGTGGCCGGTGCAACTGCGTTATGCGTGTGAGTTGACCGGCGGGGAGTACGTTAGCCAACGGGCCTGGCAGCAGGCAAGTCTGCCGTCTTGTCCGCTGCACCCGCAGGGGGGCTGCGGCTTTGCCCGCCACGGGACCTATGCGCGCGTCGCCCCGCCCGGAACCAAGATTCCCCGCTGGTACTGCCGGGCGGGGCATTGCACCTTCAGTCTGCTGCCGGACTGTCTGGCGGCGCGTCTCTCGGGCACCTTGAGCGAGGTCGAGGCGGTGGTGCGCGCGGTGGAGCAGGCACCGAGCCGGGAGGCGGCCTGCCGGGAGCTACGTCCGGACATCGAGCTGCCCGGGGTGTTGCGCTGGGCACGCCGACGGGTCCAGGCGGTGCATGCCGCGCTGCAGGCGCTCAAGGGGCTGTTGCCCGAGCGGTTTCCCTGCGTCCCCACGCTGGGCGCCTTCGCCGTCTGCCTTGGGGGCGCCGAGGTGCTGGTGGCATTGCGGCCAATCGGCGAGCCGTTCCTGCAGAGCTTGTCCAGCCCGCTCGGATTGCGTCCCCGGCGTCAGCCGGGGGGCGGGCGCGGCCGCGCCCGCCAACACCATGTGGGGCCGGACCCGCCGGGGCTCACGGCGTAGCGTCGCGCCCGCAGGCACCTTGGCCTGCGTCACGCGGAGCCCCGCCCAATGAACGATCCCGACACCGATCGCCGCCAGGCCATCGCCCTGTTCCGCTACGGGGTGATCGCCGAACTCTTGCACCTGCCCCCGGGGTTCAAGGGCCTCTACAAACACCTCGCCGAGAAGGCCGCGCGTGACTACACCATCCCCGGCAGCACCCGCACGCGGGTCGCTTCCGAGACGATCCGTGATTGGCTCCAGGCGTATCGGCGCGGCGGCTTCGACGCCCTGCTGCCCGAAGCCGCGCGCCGACCGCGGCCAGTCCCGGGCGCTGCCCGCGGCGGTGGTCGAGGCGCTGCTCGCGGCCAAGGAGGTCAACCCCAAGCTCTCGGTGCAGCTGGTCATCCGCGAGGCCAGACAGTCGCCGGACGTGCCGGCAGAGCTGCCGCTGCCGCCCTCCACCGTGCATCGCCTGCTCGCCCGCCATGGCCTGATGAGCAAGACCCCGGAGGAGCCCGGCGAACGTGATCGGCGCCGCTTCGCCTTCGCCCAGGCCGGGGAGCTGTGGATGAGCGATGTGATGCACGGACCGAGCGTGGCGGTGGACGGGCGCACCCGGCGCAAGACCTACCTGATCGCCTTCCTCGACGACGCCACCCGGGTCATCCCCCATGCCGCCTTTGCCCTGTCGGAGAACACCGCCACCTTCCTGCCGGTGCTGCGCCAGGCGATCGACAAACGCGGGCTGCCGCAGCGCCTCTATGTGGACAACGGGGCCAACTACCGTTCCCAGCACCTGGCCCTGGTATGCGCCAAGCTCGGCATCGCGCTGATCCATGCCCGGCCCTACCACCCCCAGGGCAAGGGTTGGGCTGCATACTGCACCTCATACGGTGGCTGGGTGGATGTTTCGTCTGGATGCCGCTGACCGGCCGATGGTTTTTCCTTGGTGTCGGAACTTCTCCGGGGCGTCGGGACCCGGCGGCTCGAACAGGCACTGGCCCTTGTCATCATAGCGATGCGCGACCAGCAGGCCGGCACGCCGCCAGTTCTTGATGGTGGCGGGGGCAACGTCCAGGCGCGCGGCGATCTCGGCCTGGGTCAGCAGACCGCGGGCGCGTAACCGCGTATAGCGACTGCGCAAGGCATAGACGGTGCGCAGACGCGCGACCATGAGCCGGTGAAACTGCCCGCCCTCGCCGGATCGCAGCCCCTGGCGATTGAGCTGCGCGGCGGTCTCGGCATCCGTGTAGTCGTCCAACAAGGTGTCGATCGCCTGCACCACGCGGGCGGAGGTCTGGCGTTGCAGCCACGCCGGCTTGGGCAAGGGCAGGTGCAGGGTGTGGGTCGCGCCGCCGCGGAAGCGCACCTGCGCGGCGATGTCGCCGGCTTTCAGCAAGGTCACGTCCGCGATGAGCAGGCGCGCCATGCGCTTGCGCTCGCGATCGGGCGTCTGCGGGTCGTTCCACAGCCGCGGGAAGTCCTGGGCCAGCGCCAGGATGCTGGCGCGCTGGGCCTCGCTCAGTCCCGTCGCCTCGGCTTGACGCTGGTGTTCGTAGCGTTCCTGGGCCTGGACCAGGGCCCGCAGCGCCGTATTCCAGTCGGCCTCCAAGCAGTCGGCCACCAGGCGGTTGTCCGGATCCACCTGCAGATAGCGCCGGCGTGCCAGCTCGCTTTGGTAGCGCGCCTGCTCGACCTCCTGGCGGCGCAGCTGCTCGCATTCGTCGGCGCGCTGCTCGAGCTCCTGCTGCACCGCCAGCGCGACCTCCAGGGTCAGCGGCGTAACCGTGTCAACCAGCAGCTGTCCGATCGCCGCGTCGAGGGCGGCGCCGTGAATCCGCTGGCAGACCGGGCGGGCGTGCTCGATCCCCCGGCGCTGACACATGTACTCGGGCACCTGGCGCCCCCGGTAGGTGTGGTAGCGCAGGGTCATACGCTCCCCGCACACGGCGCAGACCGCCAGCCCTTGCAACAAGGCCGGACCCTCGCGGGGCGCCCCGCGCTCGCGATCCGCACCCTGGGCGTGGGCGTTGTCGCGCAGTACCTGGAGGTTCTGCTCGTAGTCCTCCCAGGCGATGTAAGCCTCATGGGCATCGTGGATCAGTGCCGTCCAGTCCTCTCGCGGCAGCCGCACGCAGCTGGTGTGGCCATCGGGATGGTGGCGTTGCCGCGAGCGCCCGAAGCAGAAGGCGCCGGCATAGCGGGGGTGATGCAGGACCCGCAGCACCCGTGAATGCTCCAGGTCGCCCCACAGCACCTCGCCTTTGTGCGGCCCATGGAAGACCCGTCGCGGAAAGGCCAACCCTTGCTCGCGGAACGCCTTGACCGTCGCGGTGGCCGAACCGGTGCGGCGGAAGGTGCGAAAGAGCTGGCGGACACTCTCCTGGACGCGCGCATCGGGATCCAGACGCACCCGCTGCTGGGCGTCGTAGACGAAGCCGATGGGCAGGCGCACCTCCAACTCGCCGCGCCGCGCCTTGTTCAGAATGCCGCCGCGCAGCCGGGCGCGCAGCACGTGCAGCTCCGCCTCGCTCATCGTCCCCTTCAGGCCCAACAACAGTCGGTCGTTGAAGTGCGCCGGATCGTAGACGCCATCCTCATCGAGGATCAGGGTGTCGGCCAGCGCACAGAGCTCCAGCAGGCGATGCCAGTCGGTGGAGTTGCGCGCCAGGCGCGACACCTCCAGGCCCATGACGATCCCGGCATGCCCCAGACTCACCTCGGTGACCAGGCGCTGGAAGCCCGCGCGATCGGCCGCACAGGCGCCGGATTGACCCAGATCCGAATCGATGACGACCAC
>CAVOQO010000031.1:0-30141 GCA_963698355.1 uncultured Gammaproteobacteria bacterium
CCGCCGTAGGCCGCTTCGAGCCGGGTCACTGAGTCCGGCTTCTCTCGTGTCTCGCCGTTCATGTGTCGCTCCGTCGTATTCGCGGCGCCGTCCGGCGTCTCGCCCAATGCCGCGCCGGCCAACAGGGCCAGTGCCGCAGCAAACACCATTTGACTAACGGGAACCCGAATTGATTCGTTCATGCTCGCCGCGCCCATGATAGGCGACCGCCAGGGCGTTGTCTGTCCGGCCGCTTCCGGCGAATCCGGATGGAGCGGGACAAGGGTTGAAACAAAGGGCCAAATCGCTTTCCGTGCGGCCGGCCACGGAGTCTGCCTTGCCGCCGGGGGGCGAAGTTCTGTCGAGAATGGCGCCCGTCGCGGCCCCTCCCTCCCGTCCTCGCGGGCGGAAGGTCCGCCACCACCGTGGCCGGAACCGGGGACCCGGCGAGTTTCATCCATACCCATTGACACCATCGACCCGAGGAGACCCCTGAGTGGATACACCGGCACTCGCCAAGACGACGAGTTATCTGGACTGGTCCGACAAGGGGGCTGCGACCTTTGCCCGCTATGCGATCGGGCTGATCCTGATCCTCGCGGGCTGGCTTGTCCTGGGGTCGCTGGTCGCGGTTCCGTTTACCCTCTTGGGCCTGACGGTCCTCAAGGGGAGCGCCGCCGGCAAGACCCTGGGCGTGGTGTCCACCCTCTTCGTCGCCGCCATTGCCGTGCCCTGGTCACCCGCTACCTGCTGAAGCGCCCCTGGTGGAGCTTCGGCTTTCCGGAAGGAAGGATCAACTGGCGGGCACTTGGCATCACGCTAGCCGTTGGACTCTTCGTCAGCCTGGCGTCGACCCTGATCTTCGGGGCCGCGGGGCTGCTGCGGATACGCTTCCAGACGCCGGACATGGGGCAATGGCTGCTGCTACTCGTCGTCGCCGGGATTGGTCTGCTGGTCCAGGCCGGCACGCGAGGAGTTTATGTATCGCGGCTACCTGACCCAGTTCGTGCGCCGGTACACCGCCAACCCCATCGCATTCATCGGCGTTCCGGCAATGATCTTCGCCGCAATGCACATCGCAAACATCGCCGCCTTCGGCGGGCACTGGTATGCGCTGCTTCCCTACCTCGTCTCGGCGCTGCTGTACGCCTGGTTCGCATACCGCACGGGTGCGCTGTGGATGGCCATCGGTCTGCACTGGGCGAACAACCTGGGCAACTCGGTGCTGGTCGGCACAGATATGGATGTACTTCCCTCACTCGCCCCCGTCATCATCGAGCACCCATCCTTCAATCTGGTTCTGGGGGTGACGCTCTTCGGTGCGCTCCTGACCTTCGCTGCGCGCCATGGAGAGCGAAGCGAAGGCGCGTAGTCCCCGGTAGGCGTCGGCGCGGGCGTGTTGCCGGAGTGGCGAAGGGGCGAGAGACCCGAAGCCGGCGGAGGCAACATGCAGAGCGCATCCGACACGCCGTCAAGCCATTCGCGAAGGGAGTGGCGCAGCCCGAGCAGCTGCGTCGCAGCGAGCTCGTGGCGAAGCCGCTCCCGGAGCGGGGCGTACCGGGGCGACAAAGGCTGTCGCCAAGGAGCGAGTCCGTCCGGCGGCAGGAGTCCCCGGACGGATTCACGAGCGACACGCGACACTCCTGCGTGCTCCTGGAGGCTTTGATCCGGCGTAGGGTGGGTGAGGAAGGAACCGCACCGGCCGGGGTTGGCGCGGTTCGCATGCTCACCGTAGACAAGGGGTCTGAACCCTCCTAGCGGACCTGATCCGAACAGGTACTCACGCAGCCCCGCTGCCGGCGGAACGAGCGTGCGTCGTCAGCCGCCAGGAGGGAACGCGAATCAGCTTTGGCGCCACAGGCGGTTCCGCGGCAAGAAAAAGGGGAAGCCTGCAGCGTCGCTCAGTTCACAGGGAGATGTGCCGGATCGGGGTCTCAGTCATTGTTCGGCCTGACCGGCCGCTTTCGGTTTCGTTGCCGCCGGTCGCCGACGGAGGCTCAGAGACCGCCTCGCGTCGGGAGCCCTCGGTCGAAACGACGCGCTGCTTCCTACCACCTCAGGGTCCGCTTACGCCGCATAGCTGTCGCTGGGCGCGTCAGGCTGGGTGACCGCTCCGGGTCGGATGACCGACCCTCGGGCACGAGCGGAGCGGACCTTGGTTCTGGCGGGCGCTTGCTGGCCAGGAGCTGCCCGTGAGCGGGAATTGCCATGTGACTCCAATGGAAGGTAAAGCCCCCGGTCGAACGACCGACAAGTATTCGACCGCGACCTCCCGCCGGGGGGCCTGACAATGCCCAGATCAGGATTCGCGCAGTGCCACCGTGACGGCCAGGGTTGCGGCACGCAGTGCCGGAAAGAGTCCGCCGACGAAGCCAATCCCTAGCGCCCATTGCAGACCGCGCAGCATGAGCTCCGGGGTAACCTGGAACTGAAATACGACCTGGCTGAAGTTGGACCCCAGGGTAGAGACGGTAAAGCCGTTGAACACGCCCCAGGCGATGCCGGCACCCAGGACCCCGCCGGCGAAGGCCAGGGTCATGGTCTCCAGCATCACCGCCACCACCACCGGCACCCCAGTGAATCCAAGCGCCCGGAGTGTGGCGATCTCCCGCGCTCGATTGGCGACGGCCGCATACATAGTGTTGAGTGCGCCGAAGACCGCACCCAGCGCCATGATCACGGCAACCCCGGTCCCGATGCCGCGGATCACCTTGGTGAGGCGCTCCGACTGCGCACTGTAGTAGGCGCGCGTGGTCTCCACGTCGACCCGCAGGCGCGGGTCGGCCGCCAGGGCCGCCCGCAGAACCTCGATGGCCGTCGGGTCCGTCAGACGCGCGGCCACCGACTGAAAACCGTTGCGCCGGTAGGCGGACATCAAGGATTCGGCATCGCCCCACACCTCCGACGCATGCGTGTCGCCTGAGGCGAAGACCCCGACAATCCGCCAATCCTGATTGTTCAGGTTCAGGCGGCTGCCGATCTCCAATCCGCTGAACTGCCGCAAGGCGCCCTCGCCCACGATCAGCTCGCGCCGGCCTGGCGTGAAACGCCGACCGCTCAGAATACGCACCTGCGGGCGCAGTGCCCAGACGGCGGGACCGACACCGCGGACTTCCAGATTGGCGTCCGTGCCCGTGGCGCGCTTAGGAACGCTCGCTACCACGATGATCTCGGCCGAAGCGATGGGGACATCGCGCACGTCGCGAGCAATCCCTGGGGCTTGGGCGATCAGCGTAGCCGCGGGCCGATCCAGTGCCGATGACAGCTCTGCATTGGCACCGGCACGCAGCACCAGCACGGTGTCGTCGCGCCCGGCCGCGGCGAGCGTCTCCTCGAAGCCTGCTGCCATCGCCTGCAGTGCCACCAGCACACCCACAACGCCGGCGATTCCCACCACCACCACCGAGGTTGCCCCTAGCCGCTCGGGGACCGTGGCAAGGCCGATCCAGGCAATGGCAAGCGACTGTCGCGCGCCCTGGGTCAGGAGCAGCCAGCCGAGCAACAGCACCCCGAATGCAATCATCAGGACAGGTTGGCCGATCCAGACGGCGCCGACGACCGCGATGGCGAGCATCGGAAGCAGAGAACGCGACAGGCGCTTAAGGCGAGTCATGGCGGCGCTGGGAAGAGAACCTGTACAAGTGCTCCAATCCGGGCTCAGCGCCCTGCCAGGGCATCCACGATGCTCAAGCGCATCGCCTTGAGTGCCGGCGGCAACCCGACCGCGATCCCGATGATGGTCATGAGCCCAGTAGCGAGGATCCAGGTCTCGGTCTGCATCGTCAGGTCGAACTGACCGGACGTGGCCTCGCGAATGGCCGGCAGGGACAGGCGCGCCATCCCCATGCCCAGCAGACCGCCGATCAAGAGCAGCAGGACCGCCTCAGCCAGCACCAGCAGCAGCACCGCCCGGTTCGTGAATCCGATGGTCTTGAGCACCGCCAGTTCAGGGATGCGTTCACGGATCGACTGCCCCATGGTATTGCCGGTGAGCAACACCAGGGTAAAGAAGACGGCCCCCATGATGGCCTTGACGATAAGCCCGATGTCGCCGATCTGTTTGGCAAAGGAGAGTTGGAACTCGCGCTCGCTTTGGGTCCGGGTCTCGAAGGCCGAGTTGGCGAACTGGCGATCGATCGCCTGGGCGACCCGGTCGGCCCGGGCCGGATCGGCCACCCGCTCGATGTACCAGCCGACCGTGCCTTGGCCTACCTCGCGTCCCTCGTCGAAATAGTCGTGCTGAAACAGCATCTGCTTCTCGGAGCCCCGCAGCTCCGGCTCGGCTGCCTGGAAGATGCCGACGAGGTCGAAGGTCCAGACCGCGCTGCCGTCGCGATTAGGATAGATGGTCGCCTTGAGCGGGATCTTGTCGCCAATCTTCCAGCCGAACTGGTCGGCGAGCGACCGGCCAACGACAGCACCCGTGCGGGTGTTGAGGAACGCCTGGCGTTGCGCCTTGGGCAACACCAGTTCCGGATACATGTCGAGATAGCTTTCCGGATCGACTGGGAAGTTGGGGAAGAAATTCTTTGGATCCTGGTAGATACCCCCAAACCAACTCGCAAAGGTGACCGCCTTGACACCAGGCACCGACTGGATGCGGGCCAGATCCGCAGAGGGTAGCGGTTGGATCAGCGACAGGCGCGAGGAGGTGATCAGCCGATCGATACCGACCATGCTCTGGGGCGAGTCGAAGGCCACCCGTACGGCGTCCAGCATGCCGAACAGGGCAAAGGCGGCCGCGACTGAGAGCAGCGTCAACAGGGTGCGCGCCTTCTTGCGCAGGAGTGCAGCCAGCAGCAGGGGTAGGTACTTCACGCTTTTAAGACGACGCATCCGGGCCGGCCTGCTCGACCAGGGTACCCTTGTCGAGGTGCAGCGTGCGGCGCGCGAACTCCGCCGCCTTGGGGTCGTGGGTGACCATAATCATGGTCTTGCCGAACTCGCGGTTCAGCCGTTGCAACAGGGCCAGAACCTCCTCGGCGGAGTGGCGGTCGAGATCGCCGGTCGGCTCGTCGCACACCAACAGGGTCGGATCCGAGACGATGGCGCGGGCGATGGCGACCCGCTGCTGCTGGCCGCCGGAGAGCTCGCCGGGCTTGTGGGTGGCGCGGTCGCTTAAGCCCACCAGCTGCAGGGCGATGGCGGCATGGCGACGTCGCCGGGCGGCGGTGAGGCGGGTCAGCAGCAGGGGCAATTCAACGTTCTTCTGCGCCGAGAGTGCCGGCAACAGGTTGTAGAACTGGAAGACGAAACCGACATGGGCCGCCCGCCAGCGCGCCAGCTCGGTGGCGGACAGGCCTTCGATCCGCCGACCGGCGACGCGGAGCGTTCCCTCGGTGGGCACGTCCAGACCGGCGATCAAATTGAGTAGGGTGCTCTTGCCCGAGCCAGACGGCCCCATGAGGGCGAGGAAATCGCCCTCCGGGATGTCCAGGTTGACATGGTGCAGTACCTCAATCCGCTCCCGGCCTCGCTGATAGACCTTGCTCACGCCGCGGATGGCGACCAGTGGGGGGGGGCGATAAGCGTCTTGGTTTGGTGCCTGTTCGGTCATTGTCTAGGCGCCGCCCCGTGCGACCACGCGCACACCCTCCTTCAGTCCCGGCGGCGGATCGCGCACCACCCAATCCCCCACCGCCAGTCCCTTCGTAATTTGGCGCCGATCACCGACAACCTCGCCCAACGCGACGCGGCGCTCCCGAACCCGCTCGCCATCCAGCACGAAGACCAGACTGCCATCCGCGCGCTCGACGATCGCGCTCGACGGCACCAGCACCTCCTCCGTGGCTTGGGCGCGTCCGGTCGAGACCTCCTCCAGGAAGGACACCCGCACCCCCATCTCGGGGAGCAGGCGCAGGTCCCTTTGCGCGATCGCGATGCGAACTTTGACGGTCGCCTTGCTGCGGTCTGCCGTGGGGATGATGGCGATCACCGAGGCCGGGATCTTCCACTCGGGATAGGCATCCAGCACCGCCTGCACCGGTTGATCCGGTTTCACCCGGTTGATGAATGACTCGTTGACGTCGACCTCGATCTCCAGCGAGTCCATGTCGACGATGGTCCCGATGCCGGTGCGGGTGAAACCGCCGCCGGCGGACATGGGCGACACGATCTCACCGAGTTGGGCCGCCTTGGCCACCACCACCCCTGTGAAGGGCGCGCGGACGATGGTGTTGTCGTAGGCCACCTGGGCGACCTGCCGCTCGGCCTCCGCCACCCGCACCTGGCTCTGCTGGGCTGCGAGTTGGGCGGACAGGCTCTCGACTTGGGTGCGCGCGTTCTCTAGCGACTCTTCCGAGGTCAGTTTCCTGGCGTCCAGTTCTTCCTGCCGCTTGAGGTCGCGCCGGGTTTGTTCCAGTTGGATCCGGAACTGGTCGAGCTGGGACCGGGCCGCCGACAGACGCGCCTGCGCCAGATCGAGCTGAGCCTTGGCGTCGGCATCGTCCAGTCGCGCGAGCACCTGGCCCGCGTCGACGCGAACGCCCTCCTCGATCAGGACCTCGGCGAGCTTGCCCGAGATCTTGCTCGATACCGTGGCCTGACGCCGGGCGATCACATAGCCGGTGGCGTCCAGCACCGCGGCAGTCCCCACGCCCGGCGCTTCGGCTACAGCGATGTCGACCTTCAGGGCCTGACTGGACAGGGCAAAGTAAGCGCCGACAGCGAGCCCGCCGGCCACGAGGACCACCAGGAGCCGCCAGGGCCAACGTCGCCCGCTGCCCTCGCGTGCCTCGCGGTCGATGTGCAGTTCCTTCAGGAGATCCTGTTCCGACATTGCTGCGATACAGCCTTTCCAATTCGTGCAGTCCGGTCCCAAAAAGCCCTCGCGGGTAGACTCCGGCCGGGTCTGCGTAGTGGTCGCGGCGGGCGGCCCGCTGGTTCCACGCCGTTAACCGCTCCCGGGCCAGCGCGGCGCCCCACCACCACCGGGCGGTCGCGCAACCTGGGATCGTCGCGTTGCTCCACGGCGGCGTAGGAGGCGTCCATGTCCAGGTGCATGATCCAGCGGTGGGTCCCGGTGCGCATGGCCGAGGTGCTCGCCAGGGGAAGACGCGGCCAAGGGTAGCACGGGGGCCGCACTGCCCCGGCCCAGCCGCGCCCAGGCTACTGTCGGCCTTGATCGGCCACTGCCCGGAGGTCGCCGAACCGGCCATGGTCCGACGGTCATTCGCTGCGGGCACCCAGCGCTTCGGGTCTACCCGCACGGATAGGAAATTCAAGCGCCTTTGCACGCCCAAGGCGGCGTCGGGTCAAGAAATTAGCGAGGGCCAGAGGGCTGGTCAAGGCGGAACCGCGAGCGGCGCGGACATCTCGGGGGTGCTGGAACGCGCTTGGGCGGGGCGTTGGGGCAGAGTGCAGGCGCGGCGGGCTGGCGTGAGATCAGGGGCGGCAGCCCCTGCTGTGGCAGGAGATGGCGGTTACCCGGAGACACGCTGGTCAAACGCGAAGCCTGGGACCCGTTGGGCGATGAGGTCCCAGTGCGGCGTCGGCTCGGGATCATCGTCCCAGCCGGGCGGTCCGCGGGCGGGTGGGCCCGGGTGGTCGCTCAGGTCCCGCCCTAAGGCTACGGCAGCCACAGGCAGGGGCGAGTTGGGGGCGAGCACACCATGGTAGCGATGGCGATGCCGCCTGGGCGGCGGCCAATCTGTGAACAAGCGATCAGCCCGCTGCGGGCGAACCAGTGTACCTCGTGACGTTCCACGTACTCGGACATGTCGAGGCGCACGATGCGCGAGCGTGGCGGTTCGCGGATGTGGTTGAGGGCCGTAGGGCGGGAAAGTGCAGCGCATCCCGCCTTCCGCCTCGCCGGGGCCCCCTCACTCCTCCTCCAATTCTGGAACATCGCAATCCGCCGCCCAGTCCCGAGACAAAACACCGCTCCGAGCGTAGCGATGCAAGCTGGGGTAAGGCCAGTCCGCGACACGGGTCACGAGCCCGTGTTTGACCGGATTGAAATGGATGTAGTCGACTTGGCGATGAGCATCCCTTTCGTCGCGGATCACGTGCTCCCAGAATCGCCGTTGCCAGATGGCGCGCTCCCCCTTCCGGATACGACGATCGGAGAGTCTCTCGCAATCGGGACTCCGCGCGGAGAGCCGTGCCTTGTTGTCGTACCACAGCCCCGAAAAATCGCTGTCACCGACCGGCAGGTGGCGGGATGCGCTGCGCTTTCCCGCCCTACAGGCTGCGGGCTCGCTCAGGGGATCTGGAGCTCCCGATAACCGCCGATCGCAATGGCATCGACGGCCTGCGCGACGGCGGTCACTTGTTGCCGGATGCGCGGCCAGCTCGTCGTGGACAGCACCAGGATGGCCAGATGGCGACCGGAAAGCACCTGCTGGTGCATCAGGCTGCGGTCAGTTGTGATGAACAGATCGAAACCCGACACCTCCGCGCGGTCCAGCAAATCGCGATCAGTCAGCGTTGCCCACCTCAGTTCCGAGGCGGTCTTGATGGTGTGATCGGTCAGGTGGCGACGGAGCGGGGCAGGCACGCCTTGATCGAACAGAATCTGCACCCCGCGACCGCGACGGCTAAGCCGCTTCCAGGGATCGCACTGCGTGCTCCAAAACGGCGCGTGCCTGTTCTAGCGTGACGTCCGGAAACCATTCGACGAACTCACCGACCTGTGCACCGTCCTCCAAGTTCTCGAACAGAGCCGCGACGGGCACCCGGGTACCGCGGAAGACCCAGGCGCCACTGACCCGCGCAAGATCGCGCTCGACGGCCGTACATGTGCTCCAGTCGATCATGTCGTGATGCTAGCCCCGGTTGACCCGTGAAGCAAAGGGCGGGGGCTCAGGACAATCGTGACCGAGAGCCAACGGATAACATGCGATCGCTACGTTGCAACCTACTTCTGGCTTCTTACTTCGAAAGCTAACGGACGACGCCGATTCGTCGGCGATACCATTAATCGTCTGCCCTGGCATGGTATGAAACACGGGTACCCGCCAGGTCGCCTCCGTCGTCGACCAGTCGGGCTTTGTTTCTCGCGCCCGGAAAAAGACGTTCGCTAGGACCTGGGTGCGGCTGGGATCGACCTCCAGGGTCAACCGCGTGACGATGTCCGGTCCATTTCCGCCAAATTCGCGGTCGCCTTCAAGGACCCGAATGGGTACGAGCGGTTGCTCGATATTGCGCAGATGCACCACTTCCTGAACAGCTTGAGCCCCGGGTGACGTAAGGGCAATTGCAGCGAGGGCACCAAGGATGGGCGTTAGTTTGCATGGCTTCTTGGACATTTTGAACCTCCGTCTCAGATCGCTGGCATATGCACAGCGGGGTGACAAGTGAGTGTTTGGCACCAAGGGTGCCGGCAGCTCAAGGCGCCAGGACCGAGTCTTGTCTTGCAAAGCCGGTGCTGGAGAACCATTCGATCCCGGCCTCTGATCATCCTTTTGCCTCCTTCTTCCTGTTCGCGATTCACCGTCAAACAGCCTCCGCGGCATCCCTCACGCCCCCGCCCTTCAAGACCTCGGCGGGCTCCGGAGACAGCACGGGAAGCCTCTACCTCTCCGCGGCCTCGTCCTTGGCCATCGCCGGGGCACTCCGGCGCCGAATCTCGCGTCGCAGAGTGGTGCACAGCTCCTCAAGGCTAGCGAACGGCTGCTGGGCCTCGGAGTCGCCGGCGACCGCCTGCACGGTACCGACCACCTCGCGGGAGCCCGGCAGGCCCTGGCGGTACACACGCACCAGATAGCTGTCCATCGGTTCTTGGTACCTCGTGGCCTGCGGCGGGATGTCTCCGCCCCGGTGGGCAACGGGCCGGCGCGTTACTCGGTGATCGGTGGGACAACTATCCCCGCTGGCACCTAGCGGGTCTGCAGGCCCTCCGGGACGGCGACGCCAAAGACCCCGGTGGGCGGCTGGACTTGCCCGCGCACCGCCAGGTACACCTCGGCGGCGGTGATGGTGGGCAGGGCCTGGCAGTTGGTGCACCAGATCTGGTTGGGGTCGGCCGGGATGGGCTGGAAGGGCAGCGGCTGGAAGGGCTCGTAGGCCGGCGGATTGAAGGGGAAGACCTCGCGGTCCCAGTCGAGGGCGAGCTGGTAGAAGTGCTGCAAGGGGTTGACCGTCAGCCTCAGGCGGAGGGAGGCCAGCCAGGGGTTGAGGTCGACGGCGGTGCCCTCGGGCTGGTAGAGCACCACCGAGGTCTTGCGGTTGTAAGGGTCGACCTCCCGGGCGGCATAGTGCCCGCCCTTGACCGGCTGCAGGGTGCCGGCGGGCACGCTGACCACCAGCGAGGGGGCCACCGCGACGTCCAGGTTCCAGGGGCCGACGAAGGTCAGCTCTACCTCATCGGTGGCCGGGTCGTACTCCGGCCAGGTCTGGGTATTTTCGTCGTAGTTGAGGAAGAAGCCGGCCTTGAAGGAGAACCGATCCCGGTAGTCCTGGTTGGCGACGTCGTAGACCAGGCGGGAGCCGCTCTGGGCATCGGCGAACTCCAGCAGGTCCGCGCCGGCGGGCGGGGCGGCGAGCAGCAGGCCGCACAGGGGGACGAGCAACCATCGGATCGAAGCGGTAAAGGTCTGCATGGCGTAACCTCCAGGTCGGGGAGAGGAAGCGGCACCCGCGGCGCGGGGGCGTCACGGGCCGCTGAGGGAAGAGCCTAGGTCAGGCCGTCTCACGAAAATCTCACACCGGATACGACGGGTTGGCGCTGATCGGAAGAATCCCGGACAGCCGTGTTTGCTCCATCATGTTTCCACCTCATGTCGACGTTTGGAGAGGACGAGCTCCCTGGCCCTGCCGCCAGAGTCCTGCCGTTGGCTTATCTTTAGCCCGCCGCGCGGTGCGAGTCCCGGCTGAAAACCTCCGAGAGCACGACCATCGTTTTTTGGTCGTTTTTTCCGGCTACGCGGACTAGAGTTTTCCAGGTCCCTGGGGAAACCTGACGGCGCTGCTGCCCATGTCACCTAGCGATCCACACATCGTCCAACACCCCTCGCCCGCCGCCGGGGGATTCCGGCTCGGGGACTGGCTGGCGAGCTTGGGAAGGGGGCGGCTCAGCTGCGCCGAAGGGCGAGTGCGCATTCAGCTCCGGGTGATGGATGTACTGGTCCATCCGACGGCACACGAACGAGCCGTCGTCTCGCGCGGGGCGCTTAGACGGGACCTCTGGCACCGATGACGCGAGGCCTCGTCAAGCGGCGCGAGGACCTCGGCCACGCCGTAGCGGGTGGTCCCCCACAACTCGTGCCTTGCGCGTCGGCATCGCGCCGCTCCGGAAGGTCGGGGTCAAGCAGTGGTGGCGCCTGAACCCGACTCCCGACTCGGCAGCGGGCACCCCTTCTACGTGGGGGACTGGCTGGTCGAGCCTGCAACTGGTCGAATCACCCGAGGCAGCCGGCAAGTCAAGCTAGAGCCGCGGGTGATGGATCTGCTGGTCTGCCTGGCGTCCCATCCCGGCAAGGTCATGACCCGCGACGAAGTGGAATCGGTCGTTTGGGCCCGCATGGTGGTCGGTTACGACTCACTGACCGGCGCCATCATCAAGTTACGCCGGGCGCTCGAAGACGATTCCCGGCATCCACGCTTTATTGAGACGGTAGCCAAGCGCGGATACCGGCTGATTGCCGATGTTAAGCCAGCCGAGCCCGCCGATCTTCCTCGCCGTCGCGAATCGCCCTCGCGTCAATTCGCCAGCCCGAGAAGATTCTCGCTCTACGTGGGGATCGTGCTCCTGCTGGTGACTGCGGTGCTTGGGTGGCGTCTTTTCCTCGTTGCACCCGCTGGGAGCGAAAGCAAGACGGCTCCCGCCTCTGCCACGCCAAAGGTGCCGCTCGCGGTGCTACCGTTCAGCAATAGCAGCGGCGACAAGGATCAAGACTACTTCAGCGACGGGATCACGGCCGATTTAATCAATGACCTCTCACAGTATTCTGGCTTTCAGGTCATCGCCCGGCGCTCTGTTTTCATGTACAAGCAGCGGCAAACCACGATCCAGGATGTGGCGAGGGAGCTCGGGGTCAGGTACGTCGTGGACGGTGACGTCCGCCGAGATGGTGGCATGATTCGGCTAAACGTTCAGCTGGTGGATGCCCGCTCCGGCGTCAACATCTGGGCACAGCGATTCCAGAGGGACTCCGAGCACCTCTTCGAGGTGCAGGAAGACATCCGCGCGAGCATCATCAAGTCGCTCGCTGTCAACCTCACTGAGGAAGAGCGCGAACGCGCGCTGCGGCGCGACACGGATAGTTTTGCCGCATACGACGTGTTCTTGAAAGGCCAGGCGCGCCTGGTCACGCGCGCCTCGGCGAACGACAACCACTCCGCACAGCAACTGATGGAGGAGGCCATTCGGCTGGATCCCCACTTCGCCCGCGCCTACGCTGCCTTGGCGCTGATTCATGCTGACGCCTACCGCTTCGACTGGACGCCGAATGCGGAAGCAACACGTCAACAGGCGCTGAAGATTGGTGAGCGCGCCCTTGAGCTCGACGACCGCTCGCCCCAAGCGTACTGGATACTTGGATATATCTATCTGTTCCTATTCGAGGACCACAATAAAGCAATTGCCTTGGCACAAAAGGCGATCGAGCTGGCGCCGGCCGATATGGACGCGGCATTGGTGCTCGCGGTGACCTATGCCTTCGGCGACGATCCGAAGAAAGGCCGGCTGATTGCGCAGGAGTTGATGCAGCACAACGAGCGTTACTCCGCACTGGTGCCATCCGTACTTGGTCTCGCCAATATCCGGCTGGGAAGATATCCGGAGGCCGTCGCGGCCCTGGATAGATCGCTCTCGATCAACCCGTCACGTATCCAGGGCAATGCGTTTCGCGCCGTCGCCCTGGCGCGGATGGGAGATACCGACGAGGCAGCGTTTCAGGTCGACGAGCTCTATGCGATGCACCCAGACTTTGATGTCGCCGTTTGGGCCGCCCGGCAACCGTTCAAGGACAGGGCGTTAGCGGACGAGATGAAGCGCGATCTGATCCAGGCCGGGGCCCAAGAAATCGGGCGTAGCCGGAAGCCCATCGGCGGACAGCTGGGTCCGTCAGGTTCCTGAGCAGCCGCGCGCAACCCGTCCCTGGTCGCCAGCCAGCGAACACAGCTCTCCCGCGCCTAGTATCGAGCCACGCCGTCCGGTTAACCCCGGACGGCGTCACGACGGTCCTGTGTTAGCTCCGTACTCGGCCGGCCAGGACATCGCACCTAAACCGCACGGCCCTGGCCCCTTTACCCCGGGCGATGGCGCCGCTGCCCTTGACCTTGGCGGCGCGGCGGGGCCTCTTCGGAGGGGTCTTGCTGGGGTCGGTCATCGGGGACGCTCCCTGTTGAATGCCGTAGCCGGGCGGGCCTGGCATGTCGCCAGAGCGGGTGCTCTTGGTCAGGGGTCCGACGATGCCGCCGAGGAATGGGCGTGGCCGGTGAGCGGGTACCCCGTCAGATCCAGTTGTCTACGTCCAAGCCGCTGACGCGCCCGAGCTCTTCGACGTTGTTGGTGACCAGGGTGCATCCCAGGTACAGTGCATGGGCGGCGATCAGGAGGTCATTTCCGCCGATGGGCCTGCCTTGGGCCTCCAGGGCATGTCGGATCCGTGCATAGCGCTCGGCGGCCTGCTGCGGCCAATCCAAGACCAGACAGAAGGAGAGGAAATCCGTGAGGGCGGCCGTGTTCTCATCGCGCCGCCGGCTCTTCTCGACACCGAACCGCAGCTCGGCGAGGACGATGGCGGAGATCCCGACCTCGCCGATCGCGACCCGCCGCAGGCGCGCCTGCACCTGGGGCGGATGATGCTTCATGACGAAGATGCAGGTGTTGGCGTCGAGCATCCAGCGCATCAAAGGCTGTCCCGAACCTGGGGAGGGACGTCGTCGATTGACTCCGGGAAGTCCTCGGTGAGCCGTCGCCCCTGCTTGAAGTAGTCGTCCCAAGAGCGTGGCTTGGGCGTCAAGACCAGGCTGTTGCCCTCGCGCCGAATGAGCACCTCGTCGGCGTCGATCTCGAGATCGCGGGGCAGCCGCACCGCCTGGTTGCTCCCGTTGCGGAACAGGCGCGCGGTGCGCTGGGGGACAGGCTCCGATTCGGCGGCTGCCGTGTCACGTTCGGTCATTGAACCCTCTCATGCCTATGTTGTTGGCATAGGCTCAGTCTAGGCGGTTCCAGCAGAGGGCGCGAGCGCCGATCGCTCGCGTCGCACGCGTGTCGGCGGCGCGGGAAGTTTCCCCGCACCCCCTCCAGAGTGCGGAGGAGCGCCTTCAGACCACCCGTCAGCCAGGTCGCGACACGTCTGCGCGCGGCATCGCGCGGCTTGCTGCTCGGCGGCAATCACCGCGCAGCGGAAGTCGTCGCCGGTGGCGGATCCCGCGGCTTCGGGGTCGAAACGCTCGCTGTCGATCAGGGCGTCCGCCAGCGCGGCGCCGCGGTCGGACCGGGCCTGCCGCGCCGCGAGCACCAGGACCTCCTTCCAGTGACCGGCGTTCTGCCGCGCCAGCTCGACGCCGAGCGGGTTGAGGTCGCCCTGGTTGGCCAGGTGACAGGCGGCCAGGAACTCCTGGAAGGTGCGGTGGGGGAAGGCGAACTGGCGCTTGCCGTCCTTTTCGCCCTGCCCGAGCAGCAGGCCGGCGCGCTTCTCGATGTAGTCGACCACCACCGCCGCCTTGTCCCAGCTGTTGTTCAGCAGGGGCCGAAAGGCGGTCAGCAGCTTGCCCTCCCGGATGTCGGCGGTTCCTTCCCGACCGACGTTCTCGGCGTGGATCTCGTAGGCGAGCCCCTCGAGCACCTCGCGCAGGGCCGAGAGCTTGAGCCCCGGCAGGTTGAGCTCGTCCAGCAGGGCCTTGTCCGCGCCCGCCTGCTGGTTCCAGCGCACCATCAGCAGGTCGACCGAGTCGTTGTAGAGGTCGGCGCGATCCTCCGGCAGGCCCTTGTTCATGTGCAGGGTCGCCATGAGCGTGAGCAGCAGGGGGTTCCTGGCGAGCGGCACCAGGTCGCGGCGCTCCCGTGCCTTCAGGAGGTCGGCGGTCTTGCGCTCGATCTCGCCGGGGCTGCGCCATTTGCGCCTGACCAGGGCCGCGTACCAGGCGCGGATGAACTGCTCGATCCGCGCGTCGTCGAGATCCGCGAGCAGATAGACGCCGCCCCGGGGGTCGGCGCCGGACGGCCAGGCGTAGGGGCGTGCGGTCAGCAGGAAGCGGCACTTCTCGCCCGCGTTGCCCATGAGCTCGCGCACGGCGGCGAGGACCCGCGCCCTGCGCGCGGCGTCGCCGCACTCGTCGAGCCCGTCGAGCAGGATGAGGGCGCCGGTGGAGCGCGCGATGCGCTCCACGTAGCGCATGGACTCGGTGGTGAGGCCGTAGCCGCTCGCATCGAGCTCCCGGCCGATGTAGCCCCACAGGTCGCCGGCGCGCGCCGGCCCCTCGCCGGGGGGCAGCTGCTCCGCGAAGCGGCGCAGCACCACCCGGATCGGCAGCAGGGGTGCGTGCGTCCAGGCCTCTCCGAGCTTGCCCAGCTCGTCGGGATGGCCCTGCCAGGCCTGCGCCAGGGCCAGCAGCACATAGGTCCCGAAGGTGCTCTTCCCACTCCCCGGCTTGCCGATCAGGGTCAGCTCGCGGTGGGCGGCGAGGGCCTCCAGGGCCGCCACCGGCCGGGTCTCGCGCGGCTCGCGGGCCTCGCCGTGCTGGCGATCGGGGGCTTGCGTCAGCCATTGCGCCAGGGTCGCGTCCGCCGGAATGTGCAGGGTCGTGTCCAGGGGGACGTAGACGTCGGAGAGCTGCAGCGGCTCCCGGCGGCTCTCGTCCACGGACGAATCGATCTCGCCGAGCCGCAGGCCCGCGAGGTCCGCGGCCAGGGCGTGCAGGTACAGGGCGATGACCGACTTCGCCTCCTCCGGGTCCTCGCCGCCCTGGATGACCTGGGTGATGGTCTGGATGAAGTCGCGGCCGATGAAGTGGCCGTTGTGGACCTCCACCGCGCCTTCGATGACGGCGCCGCCCTGGGTCGCGATGGTGGTGCCGGTGTTGTCCCCCGCTACCTTCACGCTGCCCGCGTCCAGGGCATCGCCGCCATCCTGAGCGGCGGCGCCCGAGCCGCTCACATTCGCCGTGGACCCGGGCGACTGCGCCCGCAGCGGCGCGAGCATGATCTCGATCTGCTCATCGGGGACCTGGCCCCGCAGCTTCTCGATCTCGGCAATAGCGTTAGCAATGGGGTCGCTCGCCACCCTTGTCGGCTCCTTTCTCCCCTTGAACCGGGTTCGCCGGCGATGCCGGGCGAATCGCCCAGCGCCAGGCTCGGCTAGGCCCAGTCCGGCCTCCCGTTGATGCTGCCCATGTTGTCTCCGCCTACCATCACACCACCGGGAGCGACGGCCTTAGCGCCATTACCCACAGCGACGGCTCCACTGCCGAAATTGTTGACGATGTAGGTTGCGGTTTCCCCACGCGTGCCTGCCTGCACGCTGTCGACGACCCGCTTGAGGTCGTTGATGTTGGCGTCCCACACAAGAAGCTTTTCCTGGAGAATTCGAAAGGCGGCCCCAAGCTCAGCCGGCATTCCGGCGCTAACCGAAAGCCCACGCAGCTCTCGGATCAACTGTTGCTGATAGAACGCGCGGCGAAAGACCGTGGACTTCTCCGGATTAAGAAAGGAGAAACACACTCGCTGCAAGTGCCCGTCGCTGCGGAATGCATCGAGGCATGCGGCGGCGATGGTTGAGTGGGTCTCCCAAACGTCAGCGGCGCCGCTGCCCGTCCCCAGCGACGGAAAGGCGATGCTCAACACCCCCATCAATTGCGCCAGCGCGATGCATTTGCTCACGGCCCGCCAGATGGTCGCCTGCAACACGCGCTTCTGGTCGACCCAACCGACGACGACGGCATGGTAGATATACTTCGCCTGGAGGCTACCGGCGGCCGTCACGATGACGTCCCCCTGCACCAAAGGTTCGTGAGCCCGAAGCTCCTCGAAGATGCCCGCCCCTCCGGCTTTGTGAAGAGCCGCCGATACAGTCCCAGCCACCGAACCACGCTCGCCGCCCGTCCCGGTGCCGGCCGAATTGACCAGCACATCCGCCTGATATTCCGCTATATCGGTGGCGGAGACCACAAACGCGGTTCCGCCGAGGGTGAGGATGGTCTCTTCGCGGATCGCCGCCATCAGCCGGCACCCTTGAGCTTCTCCAGTACATACTTCGTGATCGGCCCCGCAAGGCCTGCCAGGATCGGGCTGCCAAAGGTGACCACGATCGTCTTGACTGCCTCGGGCACCAGGCCGGCTAGGCCCTCGATCATCTTGGCCATCGCGCCATCCTCGGCCTCCTTGCCCTTCGCCGCCTCGGCCTTCAGTGCCTGGGCCTGCTGCAGCGCTGCCACCTTCTTGTCGGCTGGCGCCGCTTCCGCAACGGCGGCCAGCAAGGGGGCGAACAGGGGCTCCAGGTCGCGTGGCGCAATGCCTTGAACCACGCTGGCATGCGCGCCCCGGCCGATGGCAACACCGGATCCCGAGACGTCGCCGACACTGACCTGATCGCCATGCACGACCCTGTCCCGACCGACGAAATCGCCCCCGGCGTTTACGTTGCCCCGAATGTAGGCACCGCCGCTCGTGTCGATCTGGGTGCCGGTGTTGATGTTGCCGGTGTTCTTGCCGCCGATGAGCACACCACCGGCGCCGACCGCTTGGGCACCCGGGCCCTGCGCGATGGCACCGTTACCGGTGAGGTTCGCCTGGTAGCTGGCGCCGATGATCTGCGAGAGCCTGGCCTGAGCCTGTTTCGGGCTGACCTCACGCACCGCGGTACCCTCCGGGGGCGGGGCCGCGCCATCGATCTCACCCAGGGTCGATGCGCCACGGTACAGCGACACGGCGAAGGGGCCCACGCCCTGCAACACGGTCAGCTCCGGCTCCTGGGCGGCTCCGTACTTCTGGCGGACTGTCTCTTCGATCGTGAAGTAGAGGTGGGTGTAGAGATCGAAGGCGCTGATATAGCCTCGGGTGCTGCTGGTGCCTCGGCCGCGTAACCCATTGACCAGGGTGTCGGTGAAAAGGGTCAGGTCCCCCTTGCCGATGTAGGAGAGCTGGTCCTCGCGGCAGGCGGTGATGACGATGCGTCCCTCACCCGTCGCGAGCTGGGCGGCCGCGGTATTGCTTGGCAGAGGGGCGCCGGTGAAGGCGGCCTCGCCGGGCCCGAGGGTCGGGGCAAGCTCGCCGGAGTGACAAGCATTGACCAGGAGCAGCAGGCCCTTGGCCTTGACGGCACGCAGCTTCTCGACCAGCTCGCCCTGGCGCAGGCCGCTCCCGCTGATGACCTTGCTGCCCTTCAGGCGGGTGTCGTGGGTGGTGAGGTAGTAGTCGCCGTCGTCGCCAAGATCCCCATGGCCGCAGAAGAAGAGGAGGACGGTGTCGCCCTCGCCGGCCTGGGCGGCCAGGGCGTCGAGGGCGGCGAGGATGCCGTCGCGGCTGGCCGCGGCGTCGCGCAGCACCTTGACCTGAGCTTCCGGGTAACCGCAGAACTCCGGATCGCGCAGGACGGCAGCGACCGCCTCGGCGTCAACAGCGGTGATCGGGACGTTCAGCCGCGGCTCATATTGATAGGTGCCGACGCCGATGAGCAGGGCATGACCTTGCGTGAATGACGTAGGAGCCTCCTGATGCCTTTGCCGGGTTGCTTTGCCGCCGTGCTCAAGGTGCGGCGAGCACCGCATTCCAGAACAGGTGCCCGACCTCGGCATGCGCGATGTCGCTATGGGCCCCGGAGGCCCCGCCCCCGGTACGGATCACCGCGTCCGCGTTAACGTTGTAGAGGCCCCCGGGCGCGAGGCCGTGGTCACTCGTCTCATCGCCGAGGGTGAGGGTTAGCGTCTGCGCGCTCACCCCGACGCCCCTGGCGCCGAAGGTGCCGAGCGCGCCGTAGGTCGGCAGCTCGGTGCTCGATCCCAGGTCGTAGGCCACCTGGCCCGCCGCGCCGGCCGCGAGGGGATAGAGGGACCCCACCGCCCGGTCGTGGCGCGAGGTGGTCACGACCATTGGTCCCCGGATGCGGCCCTGGTCGAGGACCGGCCGGAACCATCCCTGCCCTCCAGGGTCGCCCGGAAGCTGCGCCGCGAAGCTCCAGAGGGAGAGTGCGCCCTGCACCAGAAGCGCCGTCGAGACCCGGAGCGGATGCGCGGGGTCGGTGCCACGGAGCATGGAGGGGATGACAATGCAGCCGAAGCTGTGACCCATGAGGTGGATGCGCAGCCCATCGCCACCGGCCGCTTGGATCGCGGCGACGAGGCGATGGCCGCCGGTCTCGCCGCAGGTGCGGGCGCGCTTCTTCATGGTCCAGAAGGAGATCTGCCGAAGGGGCGAGAGCAGCCCGCCGACCACGGAGCCACCATAGCTGGCCTCCGCATCGGCGGCGTCGAGGTAGAGCTGCTGCGGGTCGAAGGCGGCGCGATCGGCCTCGGGACCCGCCGAGGGGCCCCCTGTGCCGAGCCCCGCCTCCCGATCCAAGGTCTGGTAAGCGCCGATGACGGCGGCGCTCAGCCGATCGGGTTCGAGATCCTCCAGGGCGGCGGCGAACAGGGTGCTGAGGGCAGCCCGGGCCGCCGGGGTGTCGGCTATGCGCTTCGCCCAGGTCTCGACGAAGGCATCCTCGCCGGCGCCGGCCGCGGCGCTGAAGGCGTTGCCGCCCATCTCGTCGTCGCCAAAGGGCAGGCTCGGCCAGTGAAAGCCCACCAGCAGGGGCTCGAAGCCCGGGCGCAACTCACGCACCCGGGCGCGGTCTCGGGTGCAATCGCCCATGGCGTCGATCCAGCGGTCGTACTGCTCGATGGCCGCTGGAACATCGCCCTTCCAGCCGTGGCTCATGACGAAGACATCGGTGACCTTCGGATCGGCCGAGCGCACGGCGTCCAAGACCCGCTCCGAGAGCAGGCTGCCATCTTCCTCTCGGCGCTCGGCACCGTTCTCATCGACGCAAAGCAGGTAGTAGGGAAGCTGGTGTCGGGGTGTCCGGCGGGTGGGCATGGCGGATCTCCTTGGTGGTCAGGCGGCGCGTGCGGTGTGGACATGCCGGGCGATGGTCTGCAGAAACTCCTTGCTGCGGCGGAAGCTGTCGGAGAGTCGCCGCTCAAAGGCGCGTTTGGCGGCGATGGCGCCCGCAACGTCATTCCCATCGAGACGGTCGGTGATGTCGTCCACCTCGGCCTTCATGGTGTCGAGCAGCTGCCCCATGTAGGCGATGGTGTCGGCATCCGCGCTCGCAAGGTATCCCATGACCTCGTCGAGCCGCCGGAAGGTCTCGGGGTCGAAGCGGCCCTGCCCCATCAGGGACGCGAAGAAGGGGCGCAGCTTCGCCCACGCCTCGCCGACCCGATGACAGGAGGTCTGTTGAGCGGTCCAGGTGGTGCGGTCGTACTCTCGTTCGAAGTCCAGGCGGAAGGTCTCGAACTCACTCTTGAAGGCAGCCGGTTCACTGCCGGTTCGGCGGAACCCGTCGGCCAGGCGGACCAGGAACTCATGGCTCTTCCCAAGCTCCCCCTGCAGTGCATCCATCGCCTCCAGGACCTCCGCCGTGGGGTCACCGCGAGAGGCCGCGTCCGGGAGCTTCTGGAGGTCCCGCGCGATCGGCTCGACCCGAGCGTATACGCCGCGCCCCATGGAGCCGATATCGAATTCGATGACGCGCCCATCGTCCTGGCGCATGAAGAGGACGGGGACGCTCCAGTCCCAGGCCTCCTTGACGGCTGCGCGCGCCTCGGCGGCTGCCACGTCCGCCTGACCATGGGCGTACAGCCGCTGATAGAACGCGCTGGTGAAGACGGCCGCGGTCTTGACGGTCACCGGCCCGTGCATCGCGAGCACGGCGTCGGCACCGCGGGCGACCAGGATTGGCGCAACGGCCCGGGTACCCTCGGCCGAGCTCGGGGACGCGGACTCACAGGCGGCCAAGGTGACCAACCTGGGATGCTGCCATCCCGCGGACTGCAGCGCCTCGGCGAAGGTAGCCCCACTGAGTCCGTAGCACTGCCCAGCGGCATCCTCGACATAGAGGACACCCGCGTCAGCGGTCATCTCGCCGTGGCAGAGCACATGGATCAGATGAGGCGCCCTGGCCAGCTCGGCGCGCAGTCGGTCGATCGAGGGCGGGCTTCCGGTACCACTCTCGAGCACGGTCAGCTCCAGGACCTCAGGACCCAAGGCACGGAGGGCCTGCTTGGCCACCTCGCGGTCGGCCGGTTGTATGGCGCCGAGGTGGGACGGCAGGTCCGACGGCGAGGCGATGACCAGTAGGGCACGCAGGGTCCGCTCCTCGATTGGCTCCAGTGGCGGCACGGTCGCGTCGTAGTAGGCCACCCGCGAGAGAGGCGTGCTCGCGAGGGTCGCCAGGGCTCGCCACGCACCTCCGCCCCAGGGCACCATGAGGCGCTCCCAGCGCAGGCCAGCGGCTCGCGGATCGTCGAGCCGCAAGCGGACGCGAAATCCGCCCCCTTCGTTCAGCAAGCCGATGCGAAGCTCCTCGAACTGGCGTCCCAGCTCCGATCCGTCGAACAGGGCGCGACCCAGGCGTTGGCCGTACTGGTCCGCGTCCGCGGCAACGGCCTCGAGTGCCGCGACGTCGATGGGGCACACCTGGGGAGCAAAGGGGCGCCATGCCGGACAAGACAGCTCAACGACGATTTCCGCCGCGGATGTGGGGCTCACCCGGAAGGTCACGACCCGAAAGGGGCGCTCCTGCTTCGTCTCCTGAAGAACCTGGGCGGCGCCAAGGAGCATGGTGAGACCTCCAGCAGTTTAGGGCACCAAGACCGGTTCGAGGCGTGCCGCGGGGTCGCCAAGGATGACGTAGTTGCGCGCATCGGCAGCGGCCGTCCAGAGGAGGGCAATCTTCTCGTCCCTTCCGACCATGCCCTTCGGCCGCCTGCGTTCGTTATCCAGGTACGCGGCCAGCTCCGCGTAACGGTTGTTGAAGTGCTCCATCGCGGCGCCGACGCGCGCCCCCCCGATAAGTGCCTTGAAGAGGCTTGTAAAGACGGTGCGCTGAGCGCCGGCGAGGGGCCACAGGAAGGAGTGGGACCAGGCGCGATCCACATGACCGACCACGGCATTCGCGCCCTGCGCCAGCATCCGTTGGGCTAGCCGCGCGGTAAACGAGGCCGGTGCAATATTCGAGACCCGTGTGACCGATTCGGGGAGGAAGTGGTCGGTCTCGGGTGTCCCGGCACCGTAGCAGGCGAACAGAAAGGCAATGAGGCCGTCGAGGCGGAGCGCCGGGTCGATATCCGCGGCTCCGAAGAGCATGTCCCGAGACAGCTCGCCGGGTACCAGAGGCCCTCCCCATTGTTGGGTGACTAAGGCACCTTGCCACTCCCGCTGCTCCGGGTCTCCGCTCGGGTAACCTGCGCCGTGCGACGCCGTGACGAGCAGGGTGAGTGGATGCTCCGCGGTCAGCGCGTCACGGAGCGCCGCCCTTGTGGCAGCGCCAGCGATGAGCCCCCCGACCTCCCAGTCGGGATGCTCCTGCGCGAAGTCACGGGCGAGCGGCGCCATGAGATGCCGGGCGCTGCGCTGGGTGGCGAGGTCGCCCGGATTGCGGGTGCCCCAGAACAGGGCGCGGGACGTCGCACGCCCCGTCGGCTCGCGCTCCGCGGCGGCGAGCCGTTCCGCGTACGCGGCGACGTCATCCAGCCGCTCGAGATCGAGCCTCCCGACGGCGTGGCGCACGTCGATCTCGCACTGCTGCTCAAAGGACAGCCGTGCCGCATCGCCGGCGAACAGGAGGTAGAAGGGGACACCCTGGCGGGGGTCGACGGGTCCCGGGCCAGATCCATGGCGCGCGAGGAACTCCCAACCCGCCTCACCGGGCTTGAGTCCGTCCCCGTCGCGGAACACCTTGAACAAGGGCCCGGCCTGCTCGGCCCGCAGGGCGCGCAAGGGCTCTAGGGCCACGAGGAGGTCATCGGTAAATGGATCGTCGGCGGCAAGTACGATGCCCCAGCCGGCCTGGGAAAGGTCATCCTCGTCGATCCCAGTGGCAACCCCGAGCGTTGGCCCTCTGGACTGCTGACGTCGCTTAATCTCCAGCGCTTCAGCGTCGGGCGGCTCGCGCCCCTCGGCGATGGCACTCAAGGTAGCGGTGTCCAGCTCGGGCGCTAGATAGCCCCCTTCTCGCGCGTTGACTCCGCTAGCAAGCACGTCGTCTGAATCAGTGAACGCGAGGTCCTCGTCGGACGGGATTCCGGCAAGTCCAGCGCTGGGCATGGCGGCGTCAGTGGGGGAAGGATGGCGTGCTCAGAATCCTAGCAGAGCAGTCCGGTGAATGCTCAACAGAGGCCGGCTAGTCGCGGCGAGGGAACGGCTGCCGCTCCTGCCACGGCACGAGGGGGCCGGATCCTCGCGCAGAGACCGATCAGTGACGCGGCGCCGGGTCCGAACCGAGGCGGGTCAGGAGTTCGGCCAAGCGTTGACGGGGGAGCGTCAGGGTCAGACCCTCGACCTCCAGTCGCTCAATGAGCCCAGCCGATTCTTGGGCCAGCTCCTCGACCTGGGGAAGATCGAAGAGCTCCAGGGCGGCCTCGACCTCCTCGGCTGTGGCGCTCAGAAGGGATGGGGCCAGATCCTCCGCGGCGATGGGACTCTCGGGGTAGAGCAGATCCGCCACAAGGGGCTGCTCCAGGAGCCGGAAGTGGATCTCCCGGGCCTGCTCCTCGTCAGAGAGCTCTTGGGGGGCCAGAGGGTCGCTGCCAGCGGTCCGCCGCACGGCCTTCATGATGAGATCGATGAGCTTGCGCAGGGCGGCCCGCTCCCGGGCATGGTCCTCCGGAAGGCCAAAGGACTGCTCGTAGTGGCGCTCCAGGTCCTGCTTGAGGCCCAGGACGGTGTCGCTGCCCGCGTCCGCCGGCAGATCGACCGCCCGCTGGATCAGGTCGCGAGACCCTTCGCGGAAGGAACGGACAGGAAATTCAAGCGCCTTTGCACGCCCAAGGCGGCGTCGGGTCAAGAAGTTAGCGAGGGCCAGAGGGCTGGTCAAGGCGGAACCGCGAGCGGCGCGGACATCTCGGGGGTGCTGGAACGCGCTTGGGCGGGGCGTTGGGGCAGAGTGCAGGCGCGGCGGGCTGGCGTGAGATCAGGGGCGGCAGCCCCTTGTGTGGCAGGAGATGGCGGTTACCCGGAGACACGCTGGTGAAACGCGAAGCCTGGGACCAGCGGCGTCGGCTCGGGATCATCGTCCCAGCCGGGCGGTCCGCGGGCGGGGGCGATCGGCGGTGACTCGGTGGGCTCGCCGATATGGGCAAGGGCGAGACGGAGCGACACGAAGGTCCAGTGGACCTTCGTGCCGTCGAGCGGGTGGGCCAGGATGGCCCACCCTGGACCGCGAAGCGAAGCAGGATCGCGAAGCGCCCGCGGCGCTGCACCGGGGCGGCCTCGGCGACGTTGCGCGATGATGCGCATGTCTGCGCCGCAGTTGGGGCAGAGCAGCGGCCGGGACTCGAACAGCCGCGACTGCTCCCTTTCAGGCAGCAGGGCCCAGAGATGGCGCGCCGGAGATCGTACGTTGCGCAGCGGAGCAGCGGACGGTGGGTTCGCCTCGGCGGAGGCGCTCAGGTCGTCAGCGGCATCGCGCCCTAAGGCGACGGCCGCTGCACGTAGGGGCGAGTTGGGCGCGAGCACGCCGTGGTAGCGATGGCGGTGGCGCCTGGGCGGCGGCCAATCTGTGAACAAGCTGCGCCGCGAGATGGTCGATCAGCACCAGTGGGGTGAGCGACAGCGCCGTGGTGCCGTCCCGTTGGGTTCGAGGCAGCCGGTAGATGACCTGCTGCTCGTCGATGAGCTCGAGACGCTCGAGCGCGAACGGCGGGCGGGCACAGTAGCGCAGCCGGCGATGGTGGCGACCGCCTCTGGTGTCAGTTCGGCGGCCGGGCGAAATCGTACGGATTCCGGAAGATCACCGGCATCCTGGGTCGGCTCGAAGACCCCGTCGATGATGCAGCAATGGTAATGGACGTGCCGGTTGAGGGAGGCACCGACGCGGTGGATGAAGCTCACCGCCCCGAAGCGGGCATGCGAGCCAGCGCCGCTGCCCTGGCGCAGATGGGCCTCGATGACGCGCAGCAGGATGTGCAGCACGGCGCTGATCGCCCGCGGCTCGCGTTCCAGATACCAGCGCAGCCGTTTGGGCACCGAGAGGACCCACTGGCGGGCTCCTGTGGCACATCATCCTGGTTGCGATCCTGTTCCTGTGCGGCGTGTTCGGCATCTACACCTACGCGATCGATCGCGGCTATCCGATCGAGCTTGCACGCACGATGGCCATGAACACGCTGGTGGTGATGGAGATCTTTCACCTGTTCTTCATCCGCAACATGTACGGCACATCGCTCACCTGGAAGGCGGTGCTGGGTACCAAGGCGGTCTGGATCGCCGTCAGCATCGTTACCGTGGGTCAGCTCGCCATCACCTATGCGACGCCCCTGCAGGACGTCTTCGAGACACGGGCCGTGGGTATAGTCGATGCCATGCTGATCGTGCTGCTCGGCGTCGTGCTGTTCATCATCATCGAGATCGAATAGCAGCTTAGGCTTCGTCTTGCCTGGTCCGAGCAAACCACTTGAGTCAACCCCTGCCGAAGGAACGGGCACCGACAAACGGGTTTCCTCTCCACATCGATCCGCCCGCGACCACCCTCAGCCGATGACCCCGGTCTCGGGGCTCGGATCACGCACCTCCAATGGCGGCTCCCCACAATGGGCGGTGATCCAAGACCGCGCGGCGTCGCGCAGGGCCACGGCGTCGCGCCACTCGCCGCCCGCCGGTTGCAGCGGCGGGCCGATGACCACGCCCGCCCGCCCGGGATGAGGCTTGAAGCTGCTCCCGGGCATCAGTTCGCGCGTGCCGCGGATCGCCACCGGGACCACCGGCATGCCGGCGCCGGCCGCGGCGAGGAAGGCGCCCATCCGGAAGGGCAAGACCCCAGGCCGATCGCGAAAGGTCCCCTCGGGGAAGAAGGCCAGGGGATGGCCCCGGGCCAGGACGGCGGCGAACCGGTCCGCCTCCGCGGCGCCGCGCAGCAGGTCGAAGCGCTCGACGAACAGGGTGCCCAGCCGTTGGAGCGGGAGGCGCACGAAGGGGTTGCGCAGGAATCCCCGCTTGGCGACGAAGACCATGGGGCGCTCGACCGCCTGGATGAGCACCGCCACGTCCAGATAGCTCTGGTGGTTGCAGGCGAGGACGAAGGGGTGCCCGGGGGGTGGGACGTGCCCGCGCCCGCTCACGTGGAGCGGCACCAGGGTCAACCGACGCAGCAGACGCACGCCGCCCCGCGCCAGGCCCCAGCGCCACTCCAGGCGCGGGGCGATGAGGATGCCGGTCCAGACCCAGGGCGCGATCACCACGAACAGGAGCCAGGCGTAACCGGCGTACAGCCAACCGGGTATGGCGCGGACCGCTCGCACCGACTCCGCCCAGAGCCCTGCCGCACCGACCCGGACGAGCTGCCAGGCCGGCGCCGGCGGCCCGCCCTCGAGCCGCCCGGATTCCCAGCGCTCGCGGGTGGCCCCGCGTCTGAGCTTGCCGCTGGAGGTCTTGGGCACGGCGCGCGGGGGCGCGAGCACGATCTCGTCCGGGGGCAGGCCCAGCACATCGTTCGCGCGCTCGCGCACCGCCCGCTCCAATGCCCGACGACGCTCCGGGTCCCGCTCGCGGGTCTCGGCGACCAGCACCAGCCGCTCGCTGCCCCGCGCCTGGTCGGCCGCGGCGAAGGCGACCACGCAGCCCTTGCGCACCCCGGGGACCTCGCCGACGGCGTCTTCGACCTCGTAGGGATACAGGTTGCGCCCGCCGCGGATGATCATGTCCTTGACGCGACCGGTCAGGTACAACTCGCCGCCGGCCAGATAGCCGCGATCGCCCGTATCGTGCCAACCGTCTCGGATCAGCCGGGCGGTCGCCTGCGGATTGCGGTAATAGCCCCGGGTGGCGGATGGCCCCTGGAAGCGCACCAGGCCCTCCTGGCGCTCGGGCAGCGGTTTACCGTCGGCATCGACGATGCGCAGCCGATAGCCCGGGAGCGGGCGCCCGCAGCTCACCATCGGCATCGACTCGGGGTCGTCGCAGGGAACCGGCAGGGCCCGGCCGCCGGCCGCGAATTGCTGGCGGTCGACACAGTCGATGGCCGGCCCTCGCCCCAGCGGCGGGAAGGTGAGCCCGACGGCGGCCTCGGCCAGACCGTAGACCGGGGCCAGCGCGTCGGCGCGCAGACCATGGGGGGCCAATCGCTCCGCGAAGCGCCGCAGCGTCTCCGCGCTCACCGGCTCCGCGCCGTTCAGGGCCCGTCGCCAGCAGCCGAGATCCAGCCCCTCGAGATCCTGCTCGGGGATACGTTTGAGACACAGCTCGTAGGCGAAGTTGGGCGCCGCGGACAGGGTGCCACGATGGTCGTGGATGGCCTGGAGCCATCGCAGGGGCCGCGACAGAAAGGCCAGCGGGCTCATCGACACCAGGGGGACACCGCAGTACAGGCTGCCCAGCCAGGCCCCGATCAGGCCCATGTCGTGGTAGAGGGGCAGCCAGCTCACGAAGCGATCCTCCGGGGTGGCTGCCACCGCCTCGCGCATGGCCCGGATGTTGGCGAGCAGGTCCGCGTGGGAGAGGACCACGCCCTTCGGCGCCCCGGTGCTGCCGGAGGTGTACTGGAGGAGCGCGATGGCGTCCGGCCGGTGGCTGACCGGGGTCTCCGCAGCCGCCTCGCCGCTGAAATCCTCCGGCGTCAGCACGGCACGCAGGGTCGGCACCCAGGCCCGCAGCAGGCGGCCCACGGTACGGGCCTCGGGCACGGTCACCAGCAAGAACGCCCCGGCATTGGCGAGGATGCCGGCATGCCGGCGCAGATGGTCCTCGAGCTGCTCGGGACGCGCCGGCGGGTAGATCGGCACCGGAATGCCCCCGGCGGCGAGGACCCCGAAGAAGCCGAAGAAATATTCCGCCCCGGTCGGCAGCATCAGGGCGACCGTTCCGCCCGGCTCGAGCCCGGCTGCGCGCAGACCCGATGCGACCCGGGCCGCCCCCAGCGCCAGGTCGCCATAGGAGATCGGACGGACCCGGTCGTCCGCCCCGTAGAGCAGGATGTGGGTCCGCTCGGCGTGACGTTGGACATGCCAGTCCAGCGCCTCGGGCAGGGTGGCGACGCCGGAGGGCATCTCCGAGTCGCCCTCGGCGGACGGTGCGGCCGCCGGTCGCACCGGCCCCGGGCCCGGCATGCCGGAAGCGCCGGACGCGGCCCCCGCCAGGGCGAGGAGATCGCGCGGGGTCGCGGCGAGCAGCGCCTCGTCGGGCAGGCGACAGTCCAGCGCGCGCTCGACCCGCGACACCAGTTCGGCACGGCCCAGGCTATCGAGTCCCAGATCCGCCTCGAGCCGGGTGTCGAGCGTGACCCCGCCCCCGAGCTCGGCGAGCCCCGAATCCCGCGCGAAGCCGCGCACGACCTCGAGCAGTCGATCGGCCGAATTGACGGGTGCCGGATCAGTCATGGAGGTCAGCTTGGCTCCGGGATCCGCCCGTCAGGGGCGGCCCGGGGTGATGGCGAGGGCTGGCGGGGACTCAACGGCGCCGCGGACCCGAGCCCGGGCCCGTCGCCGACGGCCGCCTTGGTCTTGCATAGAGGGCCTCGATGAGGTCGCCGAACCGCTGTTCGAGCTCGGGTCGCTTGAGCTTCATGGTCGGGGTGATCAACCCATTCTCGATCGTCCAGGGCGTGAGTCCGAGGTGCAAGGCGCGCACCTGGGCGTGGCCGGGGAAGTCCTTGAGCCGTTCGCCCGCCAACGCCTGGGCCGCATCCAGCGCGCGCGGATCCTCCAGGGCGCGCGGGTCATCCGGGTCGAGGCCGAGCCGTTGCGCGAGCCGGGCCCAGGGCTCGGGCGCAAGGACCAGCAGGGCCGCCAGGTAAGGCCGCCCCTCCCCGACCACCATCGCCTGGTCGAACAGGGGTTCCATGGTCAACGCCATCTCCATGTCCCCCGGCGCGACCTTCTGGCCCGTGGAGGTGACCAGGATCTCCTTCAGGCGTCCTCGAATCCCCACGTAGCCGCCCTCCAAGGTGGCCACATCGCCGGTATGCAGCCAGCCCTCGGGGTCGATGGCCGCCGCGGTCGCCTCGGCATCACCCCAGTAGCCCAGGCAGACGTTCGGGCCCCTCACATAGAGCTCGTCCTGGGGCCCTTGCCGCACCTCTACGCCCGGCAAGGGTATGCCGACCCAACCCGGGCGGAAGCCCTCCGGGGCGATGTTGCTGACCACGGGGGCGGCCTCCGTGAGGCCATAGCCTTCCGTCAGCGGCAGTCCGAGCCCGACGAAGAATCGGGCGACGGTCGCGGCCAAGGGGGCACCGCCGCTGACCGCAACCCGCAGGCGCCCGCCGAGGCGCGCGAGGACCGGCTCCGCCACCAGCCGGCGCAGCAGCGGCCAGAACAACCGGTCGACGGGGCCGGGCGCGGGCGCCCGTCCATGGGCCGCCTCGAAGCGCTGCCAACCCAGGGCCACCGCCTTATCGAACAGCACGCGCTTGACGCCCCGCTCGCCGAGCTTGGCCTGGATCGCCGCATAGATCTTGTTCCCGTAGACCCGAGGGACCGAGAGCAGCACCGTGGGGTGAACGGTCAAGAGGTCCTCCCGGAGCTGTTCGATGGAGCGGGCGTAGGCCACCGCGCTGCCGGCCATCATCGGCAGGTAGTAGCCGACCGTCCGCTCGAAGGCATGGGCCAGGGGGAGGAAAGACAGAAAGACATCGCTCGGGCGCGCGGGAATGCGCGCGAGGATGGCCTCGGCATTCGACAGGATGTTGCGGTGCGACAGCATCACCCCCTTGGGGGAGCCGGTGGTGCCGGAGGTATAGACCAGGGTCGCAAGCGCGTCGGGATCCTCGGGAAGGGCCTCTCCGATCAGGGCTCCGGCCGGATCGGCGTCAGGCGGCAGCCAGTCGGCGAGGCCTCTCAGGCGCGCGTCGTCCGGGCTTCGGCCGAGATGCCGGCACAGGACCCGGCCGATATCCGGGAACCGCACCGCGTATGGCGCAAGCGCGGTCCACTGGTCTGCATCGTCCAGGAGCAGCAGCGGAGCGCCCATCACCCATGACATGGGCCGCGTTCGCCGGGCTGTCCGTGGTGTAGAGCGGGACAGTGACCAACCCCAGGCCGAGCGCCGCCAGGTCGAAGGCGACCCAATCGACGCCGTTAGGA
>CAVOQO010000032.1:0-38628 GCA_963698355.1 uncultured Gammaproteobacteria bacterium
GCAAAGTCCTCAGGCTTCAAATCCTTCCAGTACTCCTCGGGCACTGCTGCGATGCTGAAGAGGGCGTACATGGTGGTGATCTTGCCAGAGGCGGGATCGACCTCGATCTTGTCCCAGAACGGGGTTTCGATGACCGAGTCGTCGGGCAACCAGACCCGCAGCACGCCGTCGAAATAGGTGAGGTGCTCGCCGACGTAGATGTCGTCCATGACATGCTCGTATTTCGGCAGCCGCCGGTCGAAGGCGCCGACGAAGCCGATGCCTTGCTTGATGCCGTGCAGGGTGTAGTGCGCAAAGTAGAGCCGGAAGTCCTCCGAGAAGAAGCTGTCCAGGGCCTCGAAGTCCTTTTTGTCGATGCATTGGAAAACCTGTTGGAGGAACTGGGGCAGGGTCGGGGATTTTTTCAGGCTGGTCTCAGGGTTCACTGTATGCTCCTTACGGGTTAGAAATCGATCTGCAGCCGCGAGCCCACCGTGTAGGCGGTGTCCAGGTCATTGACCGTCGAGTCGATGACCTGGGCATTCAACGTCAGATGCACCGCCGGCGTGAGCTGAAAGTTGTAGAAGGCCTCGAAGGCGTGCTCGAAGCTGTCGAGGTCGACGCGGAAGAGGGCTGCGTCGTCGCGAAGATCGCTGGAGATGTGCGTTCCCGCCCAACCGATGCCCCATTGGTCTTGGTCGCGACCGGGGATGAGCATGCCGAAGCCGCCGATACCGAGGCTGTAGAACTGGTCGATGACGTTGCGGTCCTGCGGTGCCCAGCCGGCGCGCCCGAAGAGGCCGATGCCGACCGGCGGCAGCCCCTTGCGCCCGGCCACGGGATTGTTGTCTTTCACCCATAAATACTGGTCGAAGTTCAGGATCAGGGCGCGATTGGACGACTTCTCGGCCGTGGGCACGACGCCGAGGATCTCGCCGAGCAGGTGCCGCGGGTCGATGGCGAAATCGACGACGTCCTTGGTGTCGTAGCCGAGGAGGATGCGGTAGTTGCCGGGACGGTTGCCGGCGAGCTTGGGTGAATACTGGTACTGCACGCCGACGGTGTAATTGCCCTGGAAATTGTCGAATCCGCTCGTGGTAGCCGTCCCCGGTCGATTGAATGCCGATGACGGCCACCGTATGCGCCTTGCTCGGCGTCCAGACCGTCGCGAGACCGAGCGAGGTATAGGGGATGAACGCGCCGAGGATGGGGTTGTTGACCAACCCCGCGTAGCTGAACTGGGTGCGCTCGTTGTTGGCCAAGACGTTGGTGTCGCCCAGGCCGGCCCAGTCGACCTTGCCGGCGATGACGAGCCAGTTCGCTGGCAACGCCTGCACGAAGTAGGCTTCCGGCAGCGCAATGCCCTCCGATACGCCAGGCGTCGGCATGGTCGCGTCGAAGTTGGCCGGCACCAGCGCGCCGGTGTCCGCGTTGATGCTCTTGTTGGCGTCCCAAGAGCTCTCCGCATGCAAAAAGAACGCGCCGCCGGACCAGAGCCCCGCCTTGCCGGTGTCGAACGTCAGCCAGTAGTCCGCGCTGCCGTTGTACCGGGCTTGTCCGTCGTCCTTGCCGCCCGAGACATTGCCCTGCAGGAACTGGGTGACAGAGACGTCGAAGTAGACGCCGTGATCGACGAGCGTATCCCGCAGCCCGCCGGCACTGCCCAGCAACTGTGAGCGCTGGGTCAGGCCGCCGTGTGTCGTGTTCGGGTCGCCGTAGAACTTGGGGTAGCGCCTGAGCTGGTAGTACAGCTCGGGCGCGACATCCGCCAGGGAGATCTTTGCGGTCCCCGTTGCGGTTGCCGGCCCGGCGCCCAGCGCCGTGGTCGCCGCGGCGAGGCCCGACACGGCCAGTGCCAAGCTCCAGGCGGGTGCCCAACGGGCAGGTTTCTCACTCATTGCGCTGCTGCTCCCCGTACTGCTCTTACGCCTTGCGCAGCATGATGTCCTCATGCCCGTAAGCCCGACAGGAAGCCGTAGAGACCGCTCTTGATCATCTCGGAGGGCCGATGCTTCGGCTTGCCGTCGGTGGTCACCTGCTCGTCCCACCCGGTCAGGAACGGATGATGGGCGCCGTTGACGGCCGGGCCCGTCTCGCAGAAGGCGGGGGTTTTGGATAGCTGCAGCGGCCGGTGCCAGGCGCGTAAACGTGGCGCCAAAGTTTGATATCTGGTCGACGAAGTATTTGCCATCGCGCTCAAGCGACACGGCGACCGCATCCTCGGCCTCATGCGGCAGCGACAGGATCTCCATGGCGGTGCGGGTCAGCATGGCCTCCACCTCCCAGAAGCCGCCCTGTTCCTGGCGCTGGCGCAGGGCGGCGACGGTGCCGATGGCGGCGAGATAGCCGGTGGCGTAGTCGTTGGGCAGGGCGCCGACCAGGTGATGCTGGTCGCGCCCGCGGGAGGCCAGGTCCACCATGCCGGAGCAGGCCTGCGACAGCTGCTCCCAGCCCTTGCGCTTGGCCCAGGGGCCTTCGGGGCCGTAGGCGGAGACCCGGGTCACCACCAGGTTCGGGTTCAGTGCCATCAGCGCCTCGCGGGTGAATCCGAGCCGCTCCAGCGAGCCCGGCGCATAGCCCCAGACGAGCACGTCGGCGTCCTTGAGCAGCTCGGTGAACCGGGCCTTGGACTTCTCCATGCCCAGATGGAGCAGGATCTGCTTCTTGCCGTAGCTCTCCTCGAAGATGGCCGGGTAGAGGAATGGGAAGGTCGGATTGCGCACGGAGATGACGTCGGCGCCGTTGTCGGCCAGCACCCGGGTGGACCAGGGGCCGGCGATGACATGGGTGACGTCGATGACGCGCACCCCCTCCAGGGGCCGATGCTTGGCCTCGGGCAGCACGCGCCCCTTGGCATCGCCGAAGCGCTGCGACAACACCACGGGCTCGGCGGCCATGGCCTGCCCCTGCGGATGGGCAAGCCATTCGTCCGGGGTGCAGACCGGCGCGGTGCAGAGCCCGAGGGCCTCGAAGTCGGCCTCGATCTTGGCCGAGTCATGCTCGGCGACCCGCTTGATCAGCGCGCCCTGGTCGTGCGGGGCGTCGAAGTACTTGAGGATGCCGTCGCGCAGATGCGGATAGGCGCCGTTGAAGCACATCCAGCGACCGTCGCGCGTCTCGTAGAAGCCGTTGACCGGGACCGTGATCTCGCCGCCGACGATGAGCACGCTGTTCATGTAGTGATACAGCCCGTCGTTGAAGCTCAACGCGGCATGGCGACGGTCCACGGCGACATCCTGCGCGGGCAGTCCGCGCGCCTGCCCCAGCTCCGCCACGCTGGTGCCCAGCGCCGCGACGACGCCGGCGGCGAAGTCGGCGATCTTCATCGGCTCCTTCAGGAAGGTCGGCGTCTGCTCGACCTGCACGTTGTCCGCTGGCGTGGCGATGCCGGCGGCCTGCGCAATGGCGTCGTAGATCTGTCTTTGGTGGGCGTTCATGGTCATGGCTCAAAACCCCGCGGCCTTGGCAGCTTCCGGCGGAAAATCCACCACGTAGCGAATCACCTTGCCCTCGTCGTTGAACCACAGCAGGTTGAACAGCGGGGCGGCCTGAAAGGACTTCTCGGGCGGATCACCCTTCTTGCGCAGCGACGCGCTGCCCTGCATGAAGAAGGCGTTGCCGTACTGATACACCACATCGACGAAGTGCTGGGTGATGAAGGGCTCGTCCAGTTCCGTGAAGAACTGCTTGACGGCCTCGATGCCGTGGGTCGTCTTCGGCCCGAACTGCAGCGTGATGTCGTCCGCGAAGATGCGGAAGCCGCGCGTCTTCCGACAGGTTCAAGTCGTCGATGGACTTGAATAGCTCCAGCATCCAGTCGGGCGTGTCGATTTGTTGGAAATGGTCTGCCATGTCTGGTCCTCAGATTTGGTGTCGGGACTGTGTTGCAGGGGATTCGAAATGAGGCGCGGAATTCGGTGGGTCTCGCACCCGGAGTCAAGCCCGCGCCTGTTGCCGCATTGGTGACCGCTAACCGCCGAAGATCGGGTGCTTGATCAGCGAGGGTATGACCGGAATGATGTTGAGCTTGATCTGCGCCTCCTGGCCAAAGGTGTCCTGGCTCACCACCGAGTATTCGACGCCGAGCTGGAATTTGACGGGTATCTTGCCGACCTTGGCGGTCTTCGAGACGAAGAGCCCGACGGGGACGTTCCACTGATTACCCGAGGCCGCGTTGTTGTCGTAAGTGATCGTCGGATTCATCCCGATCTGCCAGGCATCCGGCAGGTTCCAGATGAACCAATAGAGCATGCTTCCGTAGCTGGCATCTGGTCCCGTGTTGGAGCCACCGAAACCCCACGTGTACTGCGGGAAGATGCCGGCGAGCCACTGCTTGGTCTTGTAGCCAAGTACCAGCGCGGGACCGGCACCCCACTGATTGCGGCCGAATTCGTCGCGCGTGGCGGTCGGCAGCAGCCAGGTCGCGCCGGCGCCGAGGGTCCAATTACCGGCCGGGGGCGCGACGAGCATCGGCAGCTGGATATCGCCGATCCCGCCGAGACTGCTGAAGTCGTCAAAGCCCTTGGGGACCGGCTGGCTGAACAGGATCGGCACGGTGGGCCTGGTGATCAGCTTCCACTGGTTCTCGCCCTCGCCGAACAGCGGCAGCGGAAGGATCGGCTGGAACAGCATCCTGCCGCCGACCTTCGCGGCGCCCTGGTTGATGTCGCCGTCGGAGAAGTTGAGGTCAAACTCCGTGAACAGCGCCCAAACGTCTGATACCGGATTCGATAGCTTGGCGCCGATCTCGGCCAGGCTGCCACGCTCGGGTTGCTGGTCTGCTCGCGGCATCCTGTGCCGACAGTGGCGTTGACAGAAGCAAGGTGCCGCAGGCCACACCAACAAGGGCGAGAGAGCGTTTTGGGCGCCGCGCTTTCCGGCCTGGGGGACCGCAGAATGCATCAGCAAGGCGCGTTTTCATCGTCACGGCTGTCTTCCTCGAGCGGTGGTCAACGGTGGTCGATTCGAGCGGCGGGGCGTGGCCCGTCCGCGGCTGCTTCAGCGGCCGAGCTTCGGCCCAGGTCGGCCGAAAGTGTAACGCTGGAGCGCTCGCGCGCGGCGAGCCTTTTGGGATCAATTCCTGCACCCGGGGGTTCCGGGCGATTCCTCGTCGGCATAGAGTGCTTGGTTAGCCGCCGGTGCCTCGACCACCTGACCGAAGCATCGGCCGGAACCGGTATCGAAGAAAGCGGCGTGGCGGCAGGCTCCGCTTCATCGGCCTGTCGAGGCATGAGATGCTACGCCGGCACTGCCCGGGGCCCGTTGCGACAGAACTGTTCGCCCGACGGCGCGCGCACGGAGCTGGGCCAAGGTCGCCGGCGTTACAATCCCGCCTGCGCTCCGCCCCTGCCCCGCAAGAATGCCCCGGCTTTCCGTCCAACCGCGGATTTTAAAGACTGCGAGAGAGCGCACCCATGTCGACGTCGATCAAAAGCTACCCAGTCCTCCTCGCGATGTTGGTCCTGAACACAGCGCTGGCAGGAACCGACGCCGACCTCGGCGCCAAGATCGCCGCGCAGGGCACGACGGATGGCGTTGCACCCTGCATGTCCTGTCATGGTGCGGACGGGGCCGGTGTGGCGGCGGCGGGCTACCCGCGGATCGCCGGGATGAATGCCGACTATTTGGCCAAGCAGCTGCGCGACTTCCATGCCGGGCGGCGCGACCATCCGGTCATGACGCCGATGGCGAAGGCCCTGACCGAGGACGAGATCCTGTCGGTCTCCGCCTACTACGGGGCCATGGCCATCCCGCGCCGTCGCCGCTCAGCCGCCGGACGGAGAGGTCGCGCGGCTCGCGCGGGACCTGATCGCCTGGGGCGACTGGACCGGACGGGGCCTGCCTGCATGCAGCCAGTGTCACGCGCCGGACGGCAACGGCATCGGGGCCCACTTTCCCGGGATCAGCGGTCAGCATGCCGGCTATCTGAAGGCCCAGCTGCAGGCCTGGCGGGCAGGCACACGCGCCAATGACCCGCTCGGGCTTGATGCAGGCGGCGGCGCGACGCCTGACCGACGCGGAGATCGATGCGCTGTCGGCTTACTACGCCGCCCAGCCCGCTGCCGCACCAGTGCCAGCGGAGAACGCCCCGACTGCCGCCGCGGGCGAGGTCGAGGTCGGGCCGGACGAGGTGCATGCCGGCGAGGTCGTGCAGCAGGGTCCGCCGCCCGCGGGTCGAGAGCCGGGAGAGGAAGGCCATTTCCGGGCACCTTCCAGGGGCGATCTCCCCGATGGCCCCTTCGGCGAGGCCATCCGCCAGGGACAGGCCATCTTCGAGAATACCAACGCCCACCCGGTCTCGGCCAAGTACGTGGGGAACGACCAGGCCTGCGGCAACTGCCATCTCGACGCCGGTCGCCTTGCCGAGTCGGCACCCCTGTGGGCGGCCTGGGTCGCCTACCCCGCCTACCGTTCCAAGAACCGGAAGGTCAATACCTACATCGAGCGCGTTCAGGGCTGCTTCACCTATTCGATGAATGCCCAGGCCTCCGCCGCGGGTGGTCCTCCCTCGGCGGACAGCGAGACCATGGTGTCGCTGGTCGCCTACAGCTACTGGCTGGCAAAGGGCGCCCCCACCGGCGATGACAACCATGCCCGGCCGCGGCTATCCGCGGTTGAAGGAGACCGAGCAGGGTTTCGATCCGGAGCGCGGCGCGGTCGTCTACGCGGCCAAGTGTGCCCTCTGCCACGGCGAGAACGGCGCCGGAGTGACGCAGGGAGACGGCCGTACGCTCTTCCCGCCGCTCTGGGGGCCGGAGTCGTACAACTGGGGGGCGGGCATGCACAAGATCGACACCGCCGCCGCCTTCATCAGGCACAACATGCCGCTCGGGTTAGCCCGACTCCTTGAGCGACCAGGAGGCGTGGGATGTCGCCGCCTACATGAACAGTCACGAGCGCCCCCAGGACCCCCGCCATGATGGCGACCTTCAAGGCAACCACCGAGCGGTTCCACGGCGGCAAGTTCGACTACTACGGCAAGCGCAGGACCGTCGAGGGCCACTTGCTCGGGGAGCAACCGGCTCGCAAGTGAAGCCGAGGAAAGCTCGGATCCGTTCTCACCAGAGCTGTTTCGGCTTCTGACTCATCGCGGACAAGCGACCGTCGACACAGCCTGGAACCCATCCAACCGCTGTCTTGAATCTGGCGACCCGGACGACGATGGCGGGACGGTGGCAGAGGCGCGTGCGAGCGAGCAGGCGCAGCGCCTGTTCCGAGCGCGAGCAATACCGACACGCTAGCTGCACCCAACCTTGCCCCTGGCGGGAACGGCGCGCGCCCAGACGGGCCGCCATGCTCGGATAGTGTCCGCGGGATGCTCTCCGAAGACCGATGGCATCCGGACCTCTGAGCAGGAATCGATCCTCGAAACTTCACATCGAGTGCAGGAATTGATCCTCGAAACCTCAGCTTTGCCGAAGGTATACCATTAGAGTGTCGTCATCGCGCTGGTGACCCTGGTGAAGCCTGCGATGCGGGAGTACGGTCTGCTGCGTACCACAGCCATCGGAGTGCTGCATGAAGAAATCACGAGACGAAGCTGGGTCGCCGCATCTTTCACTTGGTTGCACTTGACAGTTCGGCGCATCAAAGCCGTATCCGAGCCAGCCCGACAGAGGAGCGAGCATGAGCGAAGCACACCAGAAACCGTCAACGGGTGGGCAGCCGGATGCCACCAAAGACTTGGAGAAGGCGAGTCTCGACACGGTCTACGAGAGCCTCAACACCTCGGCGAAAGGATTGACGTCAGCCGACGCGAAGCAGCGGATCGAACAATACGGCCGCAACGAGCTGGTCCAGGAAGAGGTCAGCGACCTGCAGAAGTTTCTGCGCTTCTTCGTCGGGCCTATCGCCTACATGATCGAGGCCGCCGCCCTGCTCTCGCTGCTGATGGGGCACTGGGGGGATCTCACCATCATCCTGGTGCTGCTGTTCTACAACGCCATCTCCGGCTTCTGGCAGGAGCGCAAGGCCTCTGATGCCCTGGCGGCCCTGAAGGCGGGCATGGCCCCCAAGGCCACCGCCCTGCGCGACGGCGAGTTCCGCACCATCGACGCCGCCGAGGTGGTGCCGGGCGACGTGCTGCGGATCAAGCTCGGCGAGGTGGTGCCTGCCGACGTGCGCTTCATCGACGGCGACTACATCAGCATCGACCAGGCGGCGCTCACCGGCGAGTCCCTGCCCGTCAGCAAGAAGATCGGCGACGAGGGCTACTCCGGCAGCATCGCCAAGAAGGGCGAGATGAGCGCGGTGGTCATCGGCACCGGCAACAACACCTTCTTCGGCCGCACCGCCAGCCTGGTGGCGAGCGCCGGCAAGGGGGCGTCGCACTCGCAGCAGGCGACGACGCAGATCGGCGATTTCCTGATCCTGACCTCGGTGGCGCTCTGCGTGCTGCTGGTGGGCTTCCAGCTCTATCAAGACCTGGTGGTGCAGGCCGAGTGGCAGTGGGCGGACATCGCGGACATCGCCCGCACCGTGCTGGTGCTGCTGATCGCCTCCATCCCGGTGGCCATGCCGACGGTGATCACGGTCACCAACTCCCTCGGCGCGCAGGCGCTGGCGCGGAAGAAGGCCATCGTGTCCCGGCTCGAGGCCATCGAAGAGCTGGCCGGTGTCGACATCCTCTGCTCGGACAAGACCGGCACGCTGACCAAGAACATCCTGACCCTGGGCGACCCGATCCTGTTCGCGGCCAAGTCCGCCGACGAGATCATCCTGGCCGGCGCCCTGGCCTCCGAGAAGGGCAGCGAGGATGCCATCGACAAGGCGGTGAGCGGGGGGCTCAAGGACCCCAAGGCGCTGGACGGTTACAAGGTCGCCAAGTTCGTGCCCTTCGACCCGGTCAGCAAGCGCACCGAGGGTCAGGTGACGGACGCGAAGGGGAAGGCCCTGCGCTTCACCAAGGGCGCGCCCCAGGTGATCATCGATCTGTGCAAGCTCGACGCCGAGACCGCCGCGAAGGCGACCGGCACGGTCTCGGACCTGGCCGCCAAGGGGCTGCGCGCGCTCGGCGTCGCGCAGTCCACCGACGACGGCGCGAGCTGGAGCTTCCTCGGCATCCTGTCCATGCTGGACCCGCCCCGGGACGACTCCAAGGAGACCATCGCGCACGCCAAGGAGCACGGTCTGCAGGTCAAGATGGTCACCGGCGACGACGTGGCCATCGGCAGCCAGATCTCCGGCCAGCTCGGCATGGGCACCCATCTGATCGCGGCGGCGGACATGTTCACCAAGGACATGGACATGAGCCATCTGCCCGAGCCGATCACCGCGAACGTGGAGCGCGCCGACGGCTTCGGGCGCGTCTTCCCCGAGCACAAGTACGGCATCGTGCACGCGCTGCAGGATCGCGGCCACGTGGTCGCGATGACCGGCGACGGCGTCAACGACGCCCCCGCGCTCAAGCAGGCCGACTGCGGCATCGCGGTCAGCGGCGCGACCGACGCGGCCCGCGCCGCCGCGGCGCTGATCCTCACCGCCCCGGGGCTGTCGACGGTCATCGACGCCATCGACGAGTCGCGCCGGATCTTCGAGCGCATCATCAACTACGTGCTGTTCCGGGTCGCGATGACCCTGGACATCATGTTCGTGGTGGTGCTGGCGACCGTCTTCTTCGGCTTCTCGCCGCTGACGCCGGTCATGATCGTCCTGGTCGCGCTGCTGGACGACATCCCGATCATGACCATCGCCTACGACAACACGCGGCTGCCGAAGGACCCCGTGCGCTGGCATATGCGGCGCTTGCTGTTCGTGTCGGGATTCATGGGCCTGATGGCCGTGGCGCAGACCTTCGGGCTGTTGATCATCGGCATGGAATGGCTGAGCAACCCGCAGTGGCAGGCGTGGATCCCGCTGACGCAGGACCAGGTGCAGACCGCCGTCTTCCTGCAGATCGTCGCCGGCGGCCACCTGCTGTACTTCGTCATGCGCTCCCGCGAGACCATCTTCAGCCCGCCGTTCCCGTCGGCGCCCATCTTCTGGGCCATCGTCGGCACCCAGGTCTTCGCGGTCCTGATGGTCGGATTCGGCTGGTTCGTGCCGGCGCTCCCTTGGGCCGTCATCGGGCTGGTTTGGGTCTACATGCTGATCTGGATGGTCGCCCTGGATCTGATCAAGCTCGCGCTCTACAGCCGGTTGCGGCATGCTTCCCAACGACCGCACTGGTATCTGCGCTTCCTCAAGGGGCGGCACGCGGCGCGGGCGTTGCGGAGACGGCGAGGGCCAGCGCATAGCGGGCGGCGGGCTCGGGCTGCTCCCCGGTCGGCCTGCCGGGGAGCAGCGAGCCGGCCCGATCAGGACCAAGAGCCAGGACAGATGCGGTGGAGCCGACCTCTTCACTGACACCCAGAATTCGGAGTCATCATCATGAACTACATCAAGCAATTTCGCGTCGAGCCCGGCAGCAAGGTCGATCTCGGCAAGGTGGACGCCGGCTTCAACGACACAGCACGAATCCCACGAGCACGCCCTGCCGGAGATCGAGACCTACACGCAGAAGCTGCACGACCTGCAGTACCTCATGTACGCGGAGGGAAAACGCTCGCTGCTCATCTGCCTGCAGGGACGCGATGCCGCCGGCAAGGACGGCACCATCAACCACGTGCTCGGCGCCATGAACCCCCAGGGCTGCACGGTCACCGGCTTCAAGGTGCCTTCCAAGGAGGAGGCGGCCCATGACTTCCTCTGGCGGTATCACCAGCACACGCCCGGCAAGGGCCAGGTGGCCATCTTCAACCGCTCCCACTACGAGGACGTGCTGGTGGTTCGCGTGCACGACATGGTGCCGAAGCAGGTCTGGTCCGCGCGTTACGCGCAGATCAACGACTTCGAGAAGATCCTCGCGGACAACGGGACCCACATCCTGAAGTTCTATCTTCACATCGACCCCGACGAGCAGCTCGCGCGCTTCAAGCAGCGCATCGACGACCCGGCCCGGCATTGGAAGATCAGCGACGGCGACTACGCCGAGCGCCCCTTCTGGGACGCCTACACCGAGGCGTTCGAGGACGCCTTGGGAAAGACCAGCACCGAGTATGCCCCCTGGTTCATCATTCCCTCCAACCACAAGTGGTTCCGCAATCTCGCCATCTCCCGCATCGTCGCCGAGACCCTCGAGTCGCTGAACATGAAGTTCCCGGCCCCGACGGTCGATATCGACGAGATCAAGCAGAAGTACCACGCGATCGAGCAGGAGGAAGGGATCGAGGCGGACGAGGCGGACGAGGCGACGGGTAAGCAGGAAAAGAAGACCTCGAAGGGCAAGAAAGAAGAAGAACAAGAGCTGATCGCTTCCGCCGGCGGAGGGCAGGCGAATCATGACGGACAGATGGGGCACCGTGCGCCTCACCATCGCAACGCTCTTGGCCGGCGTGCTCATCGGCGTGCTGGGCGCCCTGTTTATCGGCGCGCTGGGCCAGATGGACGGGGCGCGCCTGGCCGTGGTCGATTTCGCCCTCGGCCACTCCGTTCCCGGCTGGCTCGCGGCGGCGATTGTCGGCGTGTTGGGCGCGGGCAGCGCCGCCTGGCTGGCCCATCGTTTTGCGCCGGATGCCCCTCAGGCGTCCGCGGCATTGCTTCCGGACCCTCCTCGGCAGCCCACCTCGCCTGTCAGCGCCCTGACCGTCAATTTCGGCGGCACGAGTCTGGCCGTGGCGGCGGGGATGGCGCTCGGCCCCGAGCGACCAGCGATCCAGATGGGCGGTGCGATCGGGCGACTCACCAGCCGCCTGTTGCGACTGAGCGCGTCGGACGCCGACCTGTTGATCGCGGCCACTGGCGGGGCCGGTGTCGCCACCATGTTCAATTCGCCGCTCGGCTGTGCGGCTTACACGGTGGAGACGGTGCTCAAGCGCGTCGATCTGCGAATATCGCTGACCGCCCTTGGGGCCGGTGCCGCGGCGGTCGGGGTGTCGCGCCTGCTGACCGGGCGCACGGTCAACTTCACGGTGGAGGCGCTGCCGGCATACCAGTTCGAGCACCTGGTGCTCTATCTGCTGCTCGGGGTCCTGATCGGCGGTCTCGCGCACCTGCATTTGCGCACCATCAAGTCATTCGCCGCGCTGGCCCAGCGCGTCCCCTTGCCGCGCGTGGCTCGCGCCGCCCTGATCGGCGCTGCCGTCGGGCTCTTGGCATGGTTTGCGCCAGCCCTGGTCGGAACGGGGGAGGCCATGGTGCAGGGCGTCATCGATGGAAAGATCGCGCTGTCGATGCTGGCCCTGGCGCTTCTGATCCGGTTCTTCCTCGGTCCCCTGTCCCTCGCCGCCGGGACGCCCGGCGGCTACTTCACGCCTTCGCTGTTGCTCGGCGCCCTCTCGGGTGCGCTCTTCGGCGAGCTGGCAGGCATGCTCCTGCCGGCGGCCGCGCTGCCCTCGACGGCCGCATTTCGCGTTGGTCGGAATGGCGGTGGCGCTGGCGGCCATTGCCCACGCCCCGTTCACCGGTATCTTGCTCGCCATGGAGACCACCGGCGCCTTCATCATGGCGCTGCCGATGATCGTCGCCGTGTTCGGCGCCATCGCGGTCATCAGGTTGCTGAAATCCCCTGTGCTCACCCACGGACTCGAGGCCGTGGAGGCGCGGTTGCGAGGGGCGGTGGCGGAGCCCGAGAGCGCGGGCACCTCAAAGGGGTAAGGCTCGGTGCCCCGGTCCACCTCCAACTTCGAGCGGATCTTCCTTCGTCTTTGCCGCCATCTAAATCGGCGCAAGCGGCATCCATGCCTGGGAGCTTATACCACCCCCCCCTGGCGTCGCGCTCGCGAGCATTGAAGCCGGGATCGGCGTCGCGGCGGATGCGACTTCCGCCGCTTGCACCTAGTGGAGGTTTTTATGGAGGCCTATGCCGCTTGGGTCGGGATCTTTCTCTGTCTGAGCCAGTCCGCGATGTTATCGGGGCTCAACCTGGCTTGCTTCTCCGTCAGTCGCATTCAGCTGGAGATCGAGGCGGCGCAAAACAAAGAGGATGCGATCAAGGTCCTCGGCCTCAGGCGGGACGCGAATTTTCTGTTGACGACGATTCTGTGGGGAAATGTCGGTGTCAACACCCTTCTGGCCTTGCTTTCGGGCTCGGTGCTCGGCGGGATCGCGGCCTTCCTGTTCTCGACCGTGTTCATCACCGTCTTTGCGGAGATTTTCCCCCAGGCTTACTTTTCCCGTAATGCCCTGAAAGTAGCTTCGCTGCTTTCACCGGTGGTCAAGTTCTACCAGTTTCTCTTATATCCGGTCGCGAAGCCGACCGCCATGATCCTGGATGCGTGGCTCGGGCCAGAAGGTGTCCACTACGTCCGGGAGGAGATGCTCAAGCAGTACATTTTGAGAAGCATGGGCATGAGCGGCAGCGATATCGGTGCATTCGAGGGCAAAGGCGCGGCCAATTTTCTTGCCCTCGACAGCCGTCGCGTGGGCGAGGAGGGCAGCATCCTGGACCCCAACAGCATCGTCCGGCTAAGCGCGACTGGCGGGAGGCTGGAGCTCCCGGTGCCCGGGACGCCTGGCTGGAGTGCTTTTATCGGGCAGGTTCAGGCCTCGGAGAGACGGTGGGTCGTCCTCACGGATTCCGCCGATGCCCCGCGCCTGTTGTTGGATGCCGACCGGTTTCTGAGAACGGCGTTTTCGTCATCCGAAAGCGACCTCGACCCCCGCGACTACTGCGTGGAACCCGTCGTGACCACGAATCCGAACGACACCCTCGAAAAGGTGCTGGGGAATGCCAAGGTCCCGGAAACCGACTCTACCGAGCGAGGCATCATCCTGCTCTGGAGCAAGCAGAAGCGCATCATCACGCACTTCGACGTGCTTAAGCGTCTGTTCCAAGGCGTTCTCCCACCCATCCCGTTAGCACAACAGGAGGGCACCCGGATTATGAGTCGCAAGAAGGCGAGAAAGGAGGGGCCGTTGCGCGCGGGTATGACCGTCAGCTCGGCGCTCGGGGCGATACTGCAAGACAGCTTCAATGATCTGACGCGGTGGGAATCCAAGGCGCGTTCGTGGGACGACATCGAGGGCGTGCACCAGATGCGGGTCAACGCCCGTCGCATGCGCTCGGCCTTAGGGTCTTTTCGCTCTGCGGTTCCCAATGACGTGAGCTTGCACTGGAGGGAGGAATTGCGCTGGCTCGCGAGCCAGCTCGGGGATGCCCGTGACCTCGACGTATTCATCGCCGAGGGACTGACACCTGCTCGAGACCAGGCGACGCTAGCCGGCCGCGACGAGCTGATGGCCCTGGCCGAGCAGCGGCGAGCCGCGGCCTACGAGGTGGTGGGTGCGACGCTTGACAGTGATCGGTACGCCCAATTCAAGCGCGATTTTCCGGATTGGTTCTCGGCGCGGGCCTGGGAACAGGTGGACCTCTCCGAGAAGCAGCGAAAGAAGCTCGACATCAAGATCGACACGTTCGCCCGGAAGCTGCTGGACCGCTTGGACGCCCGGGTTCTCGAGACCGGTAAAAACCTGGACAAGAACGATGCGGAGCAGATGCACCAACTTCGGATCGAGTGCAAGAAATTGCGCTATGCCGCGGAGTTCTTTGGCCCCATCATCCCCGGTCTCGACGTCTATATCGGGCATTTGAAGCAGCTTCAGAACGTGCTGGGCACGCTGAATGACGTGTCGGTGATGTGCAGCCTGCTCAAAGAGCTGCTTGCGGCGCAGGCCGACCCGGAATTGTTCGGCTATGCATGCGCGATCGTCGCCGCGCGCACGAGGGAGGGTTGCACGCTACTGGCGAGCTTCGAAAAGCGTTGGCAGGCCTTTGTGAAGCAGCGGCCGCTGAAAAAGAGGCGCGGGCACGGATCGGATGGTTAGGACGAATTCACGCCTGCGCCAATTGCCATGGCCCGCGGGGCATGGGTCTGCCTCCGGCGATTCCGGCCCTCGCCGGGCAACCCGTGCCCTATCTCAAGGCTCAGCTGCAGGCCTGGCAGACGGGACACGCAAAACGACGATGGCGAACTGATGGGTGCGGTCGCAGCCAAGCTCGGCGACGCGGATATCGCTGCCGTAGCCGGATCCTGCACCCGCGCAAGGCCCGCGCGTTTCGCGCCCTAGCAGCAGGAGGACCCAGCCGGCCGTCTCACTGCGGTGGCCCTTTGGCGGTGGCGACAGGTTCGCTTCCCCTTTCACGCACGCAACGGAGCAGACACCGCCAAGGACAGCGCCAGCCGAGATCCGGCGGGCCTTGCGGATCCGATCGCGACATTGCACCGGTCCGTGCCAGTGGTCATCTATCTCGCGGCGATGGCGATGGACCCGCATCACGCCACCTACCGCCGCACTCCGCCGCTGGCCAATTGCCGCATAACCCGGGCATCAGGGTCTGGAAGGGTTCGCTTCTCTCGATCACAGCACGGAATGACCCGAGGATCTTCGACGGCGGCGAAGCACTGGATTATTCCGCGCTTCCCATGCAGGGCAGGAGGCCCCGCCATTTTCAGGCGTCCAAGCACGCCGAAATGAAGGAATCGGGAAACCGGCGCTATCCCGAGAAAGGTGGCAAGGGCCAATGAAACGCTGGAGGACGCCTGACTCGTGCCTGTGGAAGAAGCAGCATTCAAATGCGTGGCTGATCCCACAAGGTTCTGGACCCTATCCTGCCTGTGCGTTGTCGCGATCCTGAGTAGTGCCACTTCGGTCGTCCAGGCCAGCCCGCCAGAGTACCTCGGCCACCGGGGTCCGTGGGTGGAATCACCCGAGCACGCCAACACGCCCATCGATGCTCTCGGGCGACCGAGTATCCGCCCCGGGCCCGAGCCGGGCGCGACGGCGTGGTCTTGGCTGACCGACGCCGAGCTGAAGGTACAGATCCGAAGCTACTACCTGGAGCGCGACCGTGACGGCGAGACCGATAGCCTGGCCTGGGCGCTGGGCGGCTCGGTCGAATACCGCTCGGGTCTGTGGCGCGACCGCGTCGGCCTTGGCGCGACTTTCTACACCAGCCAACCGCTCTACGCGCCGACCGAAAAGCCCGGCAGCGGGCTGCTCGCGCCGGTGCAGGACGGCTACTCGGTACTGGGCGAGAGCTACCTGCTGGCTCGTCCATTCGGCACCAGCTACCTAAAGCTCTGGCGCCAGGGTCTTCAGCTGCCCTACATCAACGAGGACGACGTTCGCATGACGCCAAAAACCTTCGAGGCGTATGTGCTGTTCGACAAGGACAGCAAGCGGTTCAACTACATCCTGGGCTACGTGGACAAGATGAAGAACCAGACCGAGACCACTTGGCAGGCCATGTCCGACGCCGCCGGGGCAGCGGGAAGCAACCGGGGGGTCAGCGTGCTCGGTGCGCTGTTCAAGCTCGGTGAGCGTGCCCGGGTAGGCGCCATCAACCAATACGGCCACGACACCTTCAATACCCTCTACATCGAGTCGGGCGGGTCCACCGACCTTGGTGGCGATCAGGGGTTGCAGTTGCATGGCTCCTTGCAGTACACGAACCAGGCCAGCGTCGGCCAAGCGCTCATCGGCAGCTTCAACACCTGGCAGGTCGGCGCCAAAGTGGACATCGGCTCAGAGCAGCAGAAGCTGACGCTCGCCTACACCGACACCGGTGACGGCGCCGCTATCCAAACGCCCTGGGGCGGCACTCCGAGCTACAACAGCGTCATCGTCGAGGACTTCGACCGTGCCGCGGAGCGCGCCTGGCGCATCGGAGCCGCCTTCGACCTCTCCCGCTTCGGCCTTGCCGGCGTCAGCGGCTTCGTCAACTATGTCGCCGGCGATAGTCCGGATCGCGGCCGCAACGCCAGTCCGGACCAAGACGAGCTGGACCTCACGTTGGACTGGAAGCCCAAGGGCGGCAGACTGCGGGGGCTCTGGCTGCGCGCGCGAGTGGCGTCGATCAACGCCGCCGGCTCCGGAGCAGTGGACCAGATGGACTACCGCCTGATCCTGAATTACGACTTCTCGCCTCGCTTGTAATCGAGCTGCTTTTCCAGGTGCGGTATGGACTCATCGGACATGACAAGAACCCGCCGGTTCGTGCTGGTCCACGGCGCCTATCATGGCGGCTGGTGCTGGCGACGCGTCACGCAGGTCCTGTTGGCACGTGGGGTCGACGCCTACACGCCGACTCTGACCGGCCTCGGGCAAAGGCGACACCTGCTGACACCCGAGACCACGCTGTCCACGCACATCGAGGACATCGTCAACCTCTTCGAGTTTGAAGACCTCGATGCCGCCGTGCTGGTGGGACACAGCTACGCCGGAATGGTCATCGCCAGGGTGGCCGAGGCGATCCCCGAGCGCATCGCTCACCTCGTGTTCCTCGACGCGATGGTCCCGCGCGACGGTGAGGCCGTCTTCGACGCCTTGCCTGAAATCCGAGCCCGGGAGACGGACGCGACGGTCGCGGGCCGGCGGGTCGGCGTGATCACGCCGCCTTCCCCGGAGTCCTTCGGCGTCGAGCATCCCGCCGACATCGCCTGGGTCGGTCGCCATCTCACACCGATGCCGAGCCTGTGCTACGCGGAGCGGATTCGGCTCGCCAACGCTGCCGCACAAGAGATTCCCCAGACCTATCTCCTCTGCGCCGCCCAGCCCGAGGGCGCGCTGAAGGCGGCAACCGAGGCCGCCTACGAGCGTTTCAGGGGCGCCGACCGAGGCCACAGGGAACTGCCAGGCCCGCACGACATCATGGTGACCCATCCGGAGGTGCTGGCCAAAGCGCTGCTGTCGCTCCTGATCGACACCCCCTGATGGCAGCTGCGTCTGTTCAGCGACTCCCCTGTTGTTGGCGACCCGCCTGTTCGCGTCGTTGCCGCCCATCTGCCGCTTCGCTACCGCGCTTGGCCCACCAATTCTCGATCTGATTTTGCAACGTTGTAGGAGGCGCTGCGAAGCGATGTTGCGGCGTCTCCGTGTCTGAATCAGAAACGTCAGTGCTCGTGTAGCCCCACCTAGCCTGCGCCCTCGGGCGGTGGCACTCTGTCCCCAAGTAAAAGCAACCCGGAGAGCGCTATGGTGCAGTCCCATCAGAGGTCGGCCAGCGCTTGCGCCAGCTCCCGTAGGCTGATTGCCTCGACGCCCGCCGCCTTCGGATAGCGCTCCGCGCCACCGTACACGATGAATGCCTTGCTGGGCTGGATGTCGTCGAGCGCAAAGGCAAAGCCCTTTTCGCTCCTTGGGACGCTGCCGCTCTTGATCTCGATTGCCCAGGTGCCGTGTTTCGCGCCCATCTCCAACACAAGATCGATCTCGGCACCGCGCGCGGTGCGGTAGAAGTACGGGCGTGTCCGCCAAGGGGCGGCTGCCAGAAGGCTCTCAATGACCATTCCTTCCCAGCTCGCACCGACGACGGGGTGGCCAAGCAGATCGTCCATCGTCTCGATCCCCAGCAGTGCGTGCACCAGACCGCTGTCGCGTACGTAGATCTTCGGGGATTTCACCAGCCGCTTCCCGACATTGGCATGGAAGGGCATCAGGCGTCGGATGAGCAGCAGATCGGTCAGCAAGCCAAGGTAGTTGGTGACCGATTGGCCGGATAGGCTGAGGTTTCTGCCCAATTGGGCCGAGTTCAGCAGGCAGCCCTGGTTGTGCGCGAGCATCGTCCAGAGACGTTCGAGTGTCTCCGCAGGGATGCGCGGGCCGAACATCGGCACGTCGCGCTCCAAGTAGGTTCGGATGAAGCTCTGACGCCGGCGTAGGCTGTCCTCGTCGCTGTCTGCCAGGTAGCTGCGCGGGAAGCCGCCGCGCACCCACAGACGCCGGATCGCATCCTGGTCCTCGACCTCGAGTGCATTGAAGGGTCCGAGATCAACATACTCGATGCGACCGGCTAGGGTCTCCGACTGGCGCATCAGGTCGATGCTGGCCGACCCCAGGAGCAGGAAGCGCCCGTGCTCCCGACCCTCTCTGCGTCCCTGATCGATAATCCCCCGCAGTGATGCGAACAATGCCGGCAGCCGGTGGATCTCGTCGAGCACCACAAGCTCGTCGCGGTGCGACTGCAGGTAGGCTACCGGGTCGGACAGCTTTTCCCGGTCCGTCGAGCGCTCCAGGTCGAGGTAGACCGAAGGCCGCGTGGCCGCGATCTCGTGTGCGAGGGTCGTCTTGCCCACTTGCCGCGGGCCTACCAGGGCAACCGCGGCCTCTCGTCGGAGAGCATTCTCAACGGCGGGGCGCGCATGTCGGGGTATCATCATTGTAAATGTACAAGATCGTTTGAGATTTGCAACATAGAAACCAGAGGAAATCCTGCACGGGGCTGTCCCACTACGGGTTGCGCGCCTCGTTCGGGACCAGGATCGACACGACCGCCCGCACGTTCGTCTCCCGCGTGTCCCCGTCCTTTGTGGTATCGAGCACGTTGCTGTCCGCAAAGCGCGTAGTGCCACCCCTCGACGGGCCGAAGTTGAGCGGCGGGTCTGGACTGCCGATTCAACCGATCGACGCAACACAAGCGGACGTTGCGCGGCGATCTTCCGCAGGCGGTTTCATCCTGTGTTGATACAGGAATTCCCGCTCAGGCAACAGGTCATGCCCGTCCCGTGGACGCAAACACGAGCGCTGCGTTGATCACCGATGCCGCACCCGTCGAGCAGATCCTAACCCACATCGGTGAGCCACCACGCCCGCCCCAAGTCGCCCCCGCCCGCGGACCGCCCGCCTGGGCTCGATCCTCCCGAGCCGTGCCGGCCTGGTACCTCATCGGCCAGCCGGAGCCCGACATCGAGTTTGACCAGAGCGTCTCCTGGTAACCGCTATCTTTTGCCACAGATGGCGTCGTCAGCCCGGGCCACGTGGCTCAAGAGCCCCACAGGACCGCGACGGCGGCGAAGCCTGGTGCACAGCGACGAGCAATTTGGATGAACCACACCTTAGATTCCTGAAGCGTCCGGACGCATACCGCTGGATCGTTTCCGTTGCGAAGCAGCGGCGGCACGCAGTGCCTTCCGCTGCTTCAGGGCGCTGCTTACCTAGTTGACCAGTTCGAAATCACCGGGCATCCAGGTCTTGTCGAACCAGGGTTCCAGCGGGCCATACAGGCGCAGCAGCACGTTGTAGCCCTTTCCGGGCATGGTCTGGATCCAGTTGCCTTCGTGTCCTTTCGGCGCTTTCGGGCCAAACCACATCGTGTAAGAACCATCGGCATTGGCCTTCACGGACGGGTTGTTGCTGTCCAGGCCGCCGGTCTTCTGATCGGTCTCGAGTACCGAGCGAGTCTGGTTGTCATAGACCATGAAGGACCAGAAGTCCTTGGCGGGAACGGGACCGGGAAGCGTGACCTTGTAGGTCTTGCCGCCATCGAGGTAGTTGCCTTCCGAATCGTGCGCACCGATCGCGTAGACAGAGCCGGTGCCGACCGCCGGCTTGGCCATGGCCGGAGTGATAGCGGTGGCGTAGTAGTGGAACATGATGCGGTCATCCAGCACTCGCTCGCCGTTGTTCATGAATTCGTGGCTGCCACCCGTGAAGCAGGAGTACCACTGGCGCTTGCCCGGATAGAAGTAGGCGCTCTCGTAGCGGGGACGGAACGTGATCGAGCGGGCCGTGGCATTGCCGATGGCCACGCCCTCGGTAAGGATCTTCTTCATGCGTGCATCCGGCTCGAACGGCTTGCCCTTCTTGATCCCGATCGCGGCAAACTGGCCCACGATTTCCGGATTGAAGGCATCGGCCGGCTCATATTGGACGACCGCGTTCAACTCCGCCCAGTAGTCGTAGTCGTTTGCGTGGATGGTGTTGATCTTCGCACCTGAAGCATTCACGACCCTGCCCTTGGGCGGGTTGTCCAGCTTGGAGAGGGGATAGATGCGGAACTGCGTTCTAAGGCCCAGCGTGGCCGCCTCCAGGTCGCCGTCCTGGACCAGCGCGCGCAGGAACATCCAGTTGCGGTAGGTGGGGGTCTTCACGACCCGATAGCCGTCGGGAAGCTCACCCTCATAGTCCGGACCGACAAAGACATACTTGCCGCCCTTGCCCAGGTTCGGACCGGTTAGCCCGAGGTCGGTGACCCAGCGGAAGAAGGCGTCGTCCACCGCACCGACGAGACGCCCGGCAGGGACTTCCACGACGGCCGGTTCATCCTTGACGTTGATCTCGGCAAAGGCGTAGGGCGTGGTCGTCTGGGGCGTCAGGAGCAGGCTTCGGGCGTCGTAGAGCTTTTCCCACAGCACCAGGTCGCCCGGTTTCGCGCCGGCCTGCTTCAGTCCTTCCAGCATGGCGTAGATGGAGGTGGCCGGAATGCCGTTGAGAAACGCGTCGACGGCGCGAGACAGGTCGATGAAGTCGTAGGTCTTCCTGACCGTGGCCTCGCTGGGCATGCCGTCAGTGAAGTCAAGTTCACCCAGCATCTCCGTCTGCACCTTGTCCGGTGTGATCAGACTCTGCGGCACATCGGCCTTGTACTTGGGTTCGGCAGAGGCGGCTGAAGCGAGCAGCGTGGTCGCGCATACCGCAGCCGCAATGCCGATCGAGAGAGAGTGAGCAGTCTTCATGTCGATGTCCTGTTGCTTGCCTGATTAGGCATCACGCGGCCAGCCTAATTCACCAGCTCGAAATCACCCGGCTTCCAGGTCTTGTCGAACCAGGCCTGTTCCGGCCCATATAGGCGTAACAGGGAGTTCCAGCCCTTGCCGGGAACGGTCTGCACCCAGTTGGATTCGTGACCCTTTGGCGCGGTCGGGCCAAACCAGACATCGACAGAGCCGTCGTTGTTGATAACAACACCTTCCTTCAGGCTGCTGATGCTCGGGAACTGCTGATCGGTCTGCAGCATCGATCGGGTCTGGTTGTCATAGACAACGAAGGACCAGAAGTTCCTGGCCGGGATGCCGGGAGGCAGGTGAATCTTGTAGGTCTTGCTGCCGTCCAGCGGCCTGCCTTCGGAATCAGTGGTCGCTGCGGCGTATTGCGAACCGACGCCGACCATCTTCATCGCCATGGCGGGCGTGACGCCGGTAGCGTAGTAGTGGAACAGGACGCGCCCATCCAGGTTGCGAACCCCAGGCTGCGTTAGGAACTCGTAGCTGCCTCCCGGGAAACTGGTGAACCACTTACGATCCGGATAGTAATAGACCCCCTCCAGGCGGGGGCGGAACGTCAGGGCGCGCGCCGTTGCATTACCCACTGCCACCGCTTCGGTGAGGATCTTCTTCATCCGGGCGCCCGGCGCGAATTCCTTGCCCTTCTCGATGCCGATGGCGGCCAGCAAGCCCAGCGTTTCCGGATCCAACGCCTCGTTCGGTTCGGACTGCACGATCGAGTTCACCTCTTCGTAGAAGTGAAAGTCGTTGGCGTGAATCGTGTTGAACTCCTTGCCCGAGACGTTGATGAATTTCATCGGTGGCGGGTTGCCCGCATCGGAAAGCGAATAGACCTTGTAGAACGTTCTCGTATTGTCGAGGGACGTCTTCGTGCTGCCGTTGTCGAGGAAGCCACGATAGAACATGAGGTTTCCAAAGGTCTTCGTGCGCAGCACGGTATAACCTTCCGGCACATCACCTTCGTAACCTGGTGGCAGAAGAAGATACTTGCCGCCCTGGCCCTTGTCCGGGCCCGCATTGCCGAAGTCGCCCACGTACCTGAACCAGTGGTCATCGATGATGCCGAGGACGTTCGGCGGTGTTTCGATCACCAGCGGACCGTCGCTGACATCGAGCCACGCCATGTGGTAGACGCTCTCGGTATTGGGGGTCAGGTAGAGCGACTTCGAGTCCATCAGGTTTGCCATGATGAGCAGGGTCTGGTTGCTCACCGCACCCTGGCTGGTCCAGCCGACACGGATCGCTTCAGCCGACGCACCAGGCATGGCGTTGAGAAAGGCTTCTACCCCGCGCATAAAGTCGAGGTTGTCGTAGACCTTCTGCGTGGTGGCATCGTCCGGAAAGCCGTCGAAATACGAGAGCCTGCCAATTCGCGTCTCGACGCTGGCCGGCGTGGTGATGCCTTCGGGTATTCCCGTCGTCATCTTCATCTTCGGCGCGTCAGCGGCGCTGGCGCAGACTGCCGCGAGCGCGCAGCCAACGACGAGTCCAGGGATTGCGATTGCCGTGATTTTCATGAGTCCATTTCCTCAAAGACTGGCTGTGCCTGCTGGCGCGGGTTGCCGAACCCGGAGGTCGCCCGGGACGGCTGCTAAGGATGGGTTCCGGCTGGCTCGATCTGGCAGGCGCAGGGCACACCTATTTCCTACCGCCTAGCCGCGCATTCTGGCGCATTGTGGCCATGCCAACCTGACAATTCAGATCAGCAATTTGACATTTTGGCTCACGCTACCCTGCCGCCCCTTCCGAAGATGCATGACGGGGAACCGTTGGTCGAACCTGCTACCGGCCCCTTCGCACCTCTCCTGCCCGATATTCCAGAGGCCTCATGCCGGTCATCCGCATGAACGCGCGATCGAACGCGCTGAGCTCCGAGTAGCCGACCCTAAGCGCTATCTCGCTGATCGGCACCTTGGTCTGGCCAAGTGCCGACTTGGCGATGTCCTCCACGACGCCGTCACGCAATTCGCGGTAGGTGAATCCCATCTGCTTCAGACGTCGCTTCAGGGTGCTGACCGAGACCCCCAGCTTGCTGGCGATACTGGCCTCGTCAGACTGCCCCCGATCCAGGCTCTCAAGAATCAGCAGCCTGACCTGGCGCACCAGGTCGTCTTGGTCATGGATCCCGGCCAGCAGCGTGTCGGCATGCTGGGTCAGCACGCGCAGCAAACGGGGATCGGTCTCGCTGATGCGATAACGCAGAACATCGGCAGAGAACTCAATGCTATTGATGGCATGCCTGAAGTGCAGGTTCGACCCGAAGACCTGGCGCAGCTCCCTGCGGTCCCGGGGTGCTGGATGCGTGAACGTGGTGGTCTCTGGAGTCCAGTCGGCAGAGGCTCCTCGCCTGATCAGGCGTACAGAGAATCCCAGCGTCCACTCGTTGTCATGGCGCGCCGAGACGGTCGCGGGCGCCTTGACGGTGTAGGTAAGCCTGGCCGTTGCGCCGGCCACGGAGAGATCCAATGCAGCACCCCGATAGAAGGTCGGGTAGTACCGGCAGGCGATCTCCAGGGCCTCGCCCACGGTGGGCGCGTGTATCAGGAGGTATCCGTAGATGCCCAGGTCCGCGGTGTCTGCCAGCTCGACCATGCGCAAACCGAAGTTACCGTCCCCACTGAGGGACGCGCACTCCAGGAGAATCGCGTTGACCATGTCAGGCGTGACCATCTCGGGAGCGCGCAACGCCAGATCCATCGGCCCCGGGAGCCGCCGGAACAGCTGCCGGCTATCGACACCGCCCCTGGCGAAGGCCTTCAGGAGCCAGGCTCCGGGTTGTTCCTTGCCTCTCAATTTGCCCTACCGGGCCGGCGATACGCGCTCGGCGGCTTGCCCGTCCATCGTCTGAATGCCTTGCGCAAATTGGAGGCATCGGTAAAACCGATGCGATGGCCGATTTCCTCGACCGGCATGAGCGTGTTCTGAAGGTACTCGATTGCCATCGAACTCCTGACCTCGTCCAGCAGCTGCTGAAAACCGACTTTCTCCAGCAGGCCACCGACGTAGATCGTCGTCTCCGAGACGCCGCTCGTTACAGTGACCTGCTTGTATCGGTTGCGAGAGGCCCCGCAGTACAGCGTGCTGGAGTTCGAGCCGGCCATGATCACGTTCGGCAGGTTGTAGCTGCTGTAGCCGATCGTGCTGCCGTTGCGCGTGGTCATGTTGCCGGCGGCATTCGATTGAGTCGCAGCGTGGATCAATCCATGCCTATCCGGTTAACGCCCAACGATTTCAAATCAGGGCATTTCCGGCCAGCAAGTGGGGCGCGCCCCACTTTGGCGGGCCGAGACGGGGACATTTTGGCGCCCGTGTGGGCGAATTCGGCCCCATTGTGGGGCTGGACGCGCGGCTTATTAGGCGTTAACCGGATAGGCATGGGACCTACCATGCCCGCCGGGATCGCGGTGGTCATCGTCATCTTCGGCGGTGTCTGCGTTCACGCCGGACAGGCGAATCCCCGGCTGGTCGCGAGCACAAGGGTGCCGGCCGTCGAACGGCCAAAATCCACTCGTCTGCAAGCTAGCGCGCCATCATCGCTTTCAGAGCCCAGGAGGGGATATCGCCGGAGTTGGGTGGGGCGCTATGCCACGGGTCGGGTCGTTTCGCGAGGGCTCGCCCCGCATCGAACGCCGCGCGCATCTGGGCGGGGTCGAAGGCGAGCACGTCATTGCCGATGTCCACGTCCTCCGGGATCCCAACCATCTTGAAGGAGTAGCCCAGTACCTTTGTCCCGAAGTAAGATCTGATCAAAGCAGTTTGCATGGACTGTTCCATCATCACGCTGACCGTTGTCGCCGCCACGTCACCAAGGGCCCGGCGTAGGGCCTGGGGCGGCTGCGTGACCCTGCCATTGTCAATCAGGTAAAGATTCCCCGAGCCGTAGACCGGAGGATTGGGCTTGCGCGTTCCGCCCATCCCTGGGACCACCACATTTGAACGGGCGGCCCCGTCGACAAACAAGTGGCCATCGATTTCCACCGGAGGAAAGACGATCGGGAAAGAGGCGGAGGCCAGCAATACCTTGCGATAAAGCTCCAGGTCCCCCGCCTTCGCGATCAGCGACATATTCCAGACCCAGGTCTGGCCGTAATCGATGTTGGTGGTGCCAACGAATAACAGACGATTGTCATCGTACGCCGCGGCCACGCGCTCCAAAGTTTCCGCGGTAATGTACTTGGAAAGCAGCGCTCGCAACGGAGCGGTGTCTCTTAGCGAGTCGGCACCGCCTAGAAGGCTGGCGAATCCTCTTTCCTCGTAGATATCGTGCTTCGTGACCTGCGTGTACATCTCTTCCAACTTCAGGTCGTCGGCCGGGGTGCCGAGAAAGGCGTGCGTGGCCAGCAACGCGCCGGTGCTGACACCGCCGACGACATCAAACTCCGGCCGCCGTCCGCTCTCGCGCCAGCCGATGAGGAAACCGGCACCGAAGGCGCCGTTCTGGCCGCCGCCCGAGAGGGAAAGCATGTTCAACGCGTGTCCGCGCTTGCGCTCCAGGTAGCGTATGACATTGTCGCCAGGAATGGCCGTTACCGCGGCATAGATGGGCGAAGGTTGAGTCGGATTCAGCGGCTCGGATCCATTCGGCAACGTGGCATACGACGGTGCCTTCAACGACAGTCCCCGCTCAGGGGGCGATGCACAGGCCGCCAGAACCAGTAAAGCCAATAAACCCAAAGAAATCCTCAGCTTCTTATATCCCACGACCCCTCCAGCCCTGATTGAGAAAGAAATCCAACCGCACCACATTGCGAACCACGGCTGGGAAGCGCGCGACGCTACCATCGCGCCCGTATGCGAGCAAGGATGTTTGAGTGGGCATGTGGCCGCGCGGGAAGGCGAAATTCGCTGTTGTCTCGATGGACGGTGGCGCACCTTGACGTCCCGGTCGAGAGCGGCGGGTATCGCAGTGCCCTGGGCGCCTCCGCCGGAACCAGTCGACGAAGGGGCTGCCACTGCAGCGGGTGCGCCTCGGTGACGAAAGCGACGATAGTATCCGGCCCGTTGCGGCTGCAATGCTGCGGCCGCTCGCGGTAGGGCCGATGTCGATTCTGGGTCTCAGGCCATCGCCGTAAGTTGCAGTAAGGTACAACGTCCAGCGTGGAGGCGTCTGCGGCAGTTCGCAGCGCGGCGTCCGCTTTCTGGAACCTCGGCCGGACCGCCGCCGTGTCCGCCAGGGTCAGCTTTGCGCTGCCGATTCAACCGATCGACGCAACACAAGCGGAAAATCGTTCGGCTGGTGTCTCGTAGTCTAGGGTCTTCCTCGGTCGTTCGTTGAGCCGCCGAGCGACGGCGTTGAGTTTCGCTTGCGAGTGAACCGACAGGTCTGTCCCCTTCGGGAAGTACTGGCGCAGCAGTCCATTGGTGTTCTCGTTGGAGCCGCGCTGCCAAGGGTTGTGCGGATCGCAGAAGTACACCTGGATGTCGGTTGCGAGGGTGAAGCGCTGGTGCTCGGCCATTTCCTTGCCGCGATCCCAGGTCAGCGACTGATAGAGGGCTTTCGGCAGTTTCTTGGCTTGCTTGATCAAGGCATCGATGACGGTCGCCGTCTCCTTGCTGTCGACTTTGGCCAGCAGCACGTAGCGGGTATGGCGCTCGACGAGGGTAGCGATCTGGCTGTTGTGGCTGCCGAACAGCAGGTCGCCTTCCCAGTGCCCCGGCAGCGCGCGGTCTTCCACCGCGGCTGGGCGCTCCCGGATCGAGACGGTGTCGGTGATGCGCCCGTGATCCGCCGTTTTCTGGGTGTGGTGACGCGAACGACGCATCGCGCGCGTGCGCCTAAGGTGCTGTAATAGTTCTTTCTTCAGGGCCCCGCGTGCCTGGATGAAAAGGCTGCGGTAGATCGTCTCGTGTGACACGCGCGCGTGCTCGTCGTCGGGGTGCTGGCGCTTGAGCCAGCCGGCAATCTGCTGGGGTGACCACTGCAGCTGCAGCTTCGCGGCCACGCGGCGGGCCAGCGCACGGTTCTCGACCAGTCGACAGATCTTCGGACGGCGGGCCCGATCCCAGGCGGCCTGGTCGGCCTCGCTTGCCCGGTAGCCTTGCGGTCCACCGTTGCGGCGGATCTCGCGGCTAATGGTCGATGGTGCCCGACCCAGTGACGCAGCAACCGAGCGTAGCGAGCGGCCCACCACCACACCTCGCGATACCTCTTCGCGTTCCGCCAGCGTCAGCGCAAATGGCGAGCGCCTTCGCGGTGCAGGCCGTATCCCTCCGCTCTCGGCCAAAATGCCTTGAATCGACGAGTGGCCGCGATCAAACAGCCGCGCGATCGCGGCCAGCGACTCGCCCTTCTCCCAGCGATCCCACATCAGCGCCTTCTGCGCCTCCGTGTAATAGATCCGTCGTCTCTGCTTCATCTGCAACACTCCTGCTCCTGGTTGTTGGAGCTTAAGGTGTTGCATCCACCGGTTGAATCCACAGCGTAGAGCGGTCATTGAACAGGCCAAGGTCCGAGTGGCAGGTCAGGGGCGCGGAGGGAACACCCAGCGTTATACCCTGACCGGGCAGAGCCGGAACCAAGCAGGTCCGAGGGTCTATGGTTGTTGGTAGGCCCCAGGCGGTGGAGGTCTGGCGATCAACCCCTTCGTTGAATGTCATCAAAGTGAGATCTGCGGCGTGCTGGCGTGCTTGGACCGGGTGGTCACCACCGGCACCTTGCCCGCCATCGCCCATGACGGTGCCATGGCGGGGTTGTTGGGCTACTCAGGGATGCGCGTGTTCGACGACACCCAATGGGTAGAGCCGCTGCGCGGTGCTGGGATCGCCTTCACGATGGCGGTCGGAGCCGCAGCTCACTCGAAGCGGAAGACTAACCGGCCCCAAGCACCTGAAAGTCCGTCACGGCGCCGCCGATGCCGTGGATCAGCATCTGTACGCCGATGACGGCGAGGATCAGGCCCATCAAGCGGGTAATGACCTTGATGCCGTTGTCGCCGATGTACTTGACGAAACGCTCACCGGAGACGAAGAAGAAAAAGGTGATCACGCAGAGCAGAAAGAACGCACCGACGGTCACCACGAACTCCGTCGCGGTTCCCGCGGAGGCGAAGTTCATGGCCGTGGCGATCGTCCCGGGGCCGGCGAGTATCGGCATGGCCAGCGGCGTGATCGCGACCTCGAGCTCGGCGTCCAGGCTCTTTTGCTTGTCCTGCTCGGATGGGTGCTGAACGGAGGAGTGCTCGCCGCCCTGCAACATGTGGAAGCCGACCAGGGCCACGAGGACGCCGCCCGTGATACGAAAGGCGGGCAAGGTGATCCCGAACAGACTGAAGATCACCTTGCCGGCGGCGGCGAACACCAAGATGATCGCGAAGCTGACGATCAGCGCCTTGGCCGCGATCTTGCGCTGGGTCGCGGGATCGTCTCCCGCGGTGAGCCCCAGGAACACAGGGGTGTTGGCAATGGGGTTCATAATGGCGAAGAACCCCAAGAAGACCGAGAGTGCGTGACCGAGCAATTGCGTCCATAGCGTTCGTTACCTGTTTGGTGCCGTGTGATTATCTTCCCCGGGGGAGTTTCCCTCTGATCCGCGTCCGCGAGGTCTTAGAGTACCTCGCCGCGGGGGAGGCGCAGGGAGCCGATAGGGCGATTGGAGCCTCCCCCCGCGGCGGCGCCCCAGGCGCATCAGGACACCCGAGGCAAGGCCGCAACCAGATCCGTCAGGATTTCGCCGAGGGCCTGGCCGTATCCCCTGACAAGGGCTGCCGGCGATGCTTCCGGGAGCTCGATACGCCGGCCGATGGTCTGCTCCAGCCTCACCTTGGTGCTCACCCCCCGCAGGTCGACCAGCGTGAACTGGATGGTCATGACCGCGGCCGGGGTGCGGCCGGATCGGAAGTCGCCGTACAGCTCGGTCACCGTGGCCTCGAGCACATAGTCGGCGGGCGTCCTGGTGCCCGGCTGCGCAACGGACTGGAACGGGCCCGCCAGGTCCAGCCATTCGGCCATGGCAGCGCCCACCAGATCACCCGGCTCCGCAAGGAAGGCATTGTAGAAGTCCGCCGCATAGCGCTCGTCGTCGAGCCGGAACACCAGCGGTTTGCCGGCGAAGGCCGGGGCGACGCGCACCTTACCCATGCGCAGTCTCTGGGACCGTCGCGCCGGGGCGAGGGCGGGCGGAGGCGGCTCCAGGCCGTAGGTCGTCGCCTGAGGTGTGGGCTTGCCGATCGCGCAGGCGCTCAGCACGAGCACCGAGGCCATCACCGCCAGCCGCCGCCGTCGAATCCTCATCATCATTTGCTCCATGGAAACTGGACCTTCTCCGGCGGGCCGCCGAAGATGACGCCCGCGGGGTAGCGCTTCGCCGTCTCGGAGACGGTGCGCAGATTGTCGGCGGTGGCGCGCAGGTCCTGGACGATGACGCGCACGTCGTACTGGTTGTCGGCCACCAGGGCGTCGATGCGCTGGATGGCCCGATCCAGGTCTGTGACGATCGCATCGATGCGGCCTTTCTCGACCAGCGTGCGCAGGCCGCCGGTGAAGGCCGCTGCGTTGTCGACGGTCTGCCGGAGACCGGGGTCGGCAAGGAGGGTGTCGAGCCGGCCCGAGGCCTCGGCGATATTGTCCAATGCGCGGACCACCGGTGCCTTTTCGATGACTCGGTCCAAGTGGTCGATCGTGGAACGCGCGTCGACCAGCAATTCGCTGGCCTCGTCCGCAAGTTCCCCGATCGGCAACTGCTCGGCCTTTTGGTTGATGGTTTGGACCAGGGTGTTCAGATTCTGCCCCAACTCCTGGATGCCGGCCTTGTTCAGACTGCCGAGAAACTCCTGGACATTGCCGATGATCTGGCCGGTCAGGCTAGGGGCCGACGGGATATAGGGGTACTCGGGGGTCCAGTCGATCGGCAGCGGCGGGTTCTTCTGGGGGTCCAGGAAGTCCAGTGCCAGGAACTGCTGACCGGTGATGCCGGCAAGCTGGGTCTGGGCGCGCAGCCCGCGCTCGACATAGGACGAAATCTCCTTGCGCCATTGTTGCACGCGGGCCGCATCGCCGGAGAGCTTGGCCCGCACGACGATATAGCTCTTGCGAACCTTGATCTGGCGTGCCGTCCTCGTACTCGCTCGCGCTCGTCGTGATCTCGGTCACTTGGCCAAGGGGCACGCCGCGAAACTGCACCTGGGCACCGATACCGAGCCCCGAGACCGAGCCGTCGAAATAGGTCTCGAACGTCAGCGTCGGTTGGAACAGGGATCGGCCGCCGAGGACGAACAGGACGGCGAACAGGATTGCCAGCGAAATGACCACGAAGAGTCCGAGACGGAAATAGCTGTTCTTCTCCTCCATGGTCAGGCCTCCGCTGTGGTCGCCGGCGCCTCGTCGGGCCTGCGGTTGAAGAATTGCCGGACCCGCGGGTCTGTGCTGTGATCGCGCAGGTCGCGCGGATTGCCTTCGGCGATGATGCTGCGCGACACGGGGTCCAGCATCACCGCCCGGTCGGCAATGGTGAAGATACTCTGCAGCTCGTGGGTCACGACGACGAAGGTGAACCCAAGATTGGCGCGCAGGCTCAGGATCGTGCGGTCCAGATTCGCCGCTGTGATCGGATCGAGACCGGCGGACGGCTCATCGAGCATCAGGATGTCCGCCCCCAAGGCCATGGCCCGGGCGATGCCGGCGCGCTTGAGCATGCCACCGGAGAGCTCGCCCGGCATCAGCGCCTCGGCATAGGCCATCTCGACCTGATGCAAGAGCATACGTGCAGTCAGGTTCTTCTCATCGAGACCGATATCGGTGAACTCGTCGAGCGGGAAGCGGACGTTCTCCAGCACCGTCAGGGACCCGAACAGCGCGCCGCTCTGGTACATGATCCCAAGCTTGCGCTGCAGCTGCGCCTTTTCCTTCGGCGATGCGCTGATAACGCTCCAGCCGTCGATCAGAATGTCGCCGCCCATCGGCCGGTAGAGACCGATGATGTTCTTCATCAGGCTTGACTTGCCACAGCCTGAGCCGCCGAGGATGACCATGATCTCGCCGCGCTGGACATCGAACGATGCACCCTGCAGCAGCACGCGGGTGCCATAGCCCATCCTCAGATTGCGCACGCTGACGGCCGGCGCCGGTGCGGACGCGGATGCCGTTCGGTGCGCCGAGGCAATCGTGACTTTGGTCCGACACCGTTCCGCCGCTAACCGCTCAAGGCGACCGTGAACAGACCATCGAGCACGACGATCCAGACAATGCTGGTGACGACGGCGCTGGTTGCCGACAGCCCCACCGACGTCGCGCCCGCACCGGTGGACAGACCCCGCTCGCAGCCGATGGCCGCAATCGCCAGGCCGAAGACAGTCGCCTTGAGGAGCCCGATCAGGAAATCAGCGACGCCGACCGCCCCGAGCAGGTGGTTGTAGAACTCGGCGAAGCCGATATCGAAGCTCGCCAGCACCAGGGCGCCGCCGAAGATGCCGACCACGTCGGCCAGGACGGTCAGCAGCGGCACGACCAGCATCGCCGCCAGCAATCGCGGCAGCACGAGGAAATGCACCGGCTCCAGGCCGAAGGTCAAGATGGCGTTGACCTCCTCGTTGACCTTCTGGGTGCCGATCTGGGCGGCAAAGGCCGCACCGGTGCGGCCGGCGAAGACGATGGCCGTCATCAGGGCCCCGAGCTCGCGCAGCATGGCCACGCCGACGCCGTCCACCACGAAGATCACCGCGCCGAACTGCTGTGCCACCAGGCCGATCTCGAAGGCGATGATGACGCCCATCAGGAACCCGATGAGCAGGACGATCGGCACGGCGTTCGCCCCGGCCTCGGTGGCCACGCTCAGTACCTCGCCCCAGCGGACGACACCGGGGCGGCGCATCCCCTGGAGCAGGGCCGCACCGCACTCCCGGAGGAAGCCCAGCATCCGCTTGACGTAGGCGATCTCCTGGGATGCGGCCCGACCGATCTGCTCGACGATGCCGAGGGCGGGCGCCCTCCGAAAGGCCCGGGAAAAATGCTCGCGCTCATAATCCGGGATCAGGGCCGCCAGGTTCGGCGCCAGGCCGCGGATCTCCATCTCGGCGCCCGGCGGGCGCTCGCGGCGCTTGAGGTCGAAGATCAGGGCGATGCCAGTGGCGTCGATGTACTCCAGTCGGGACGCGTCCACCACGATCCGTCGCTGGGGATTCCGCTCCAGTGTTTGCACCGCCTCCGCCCAGACTGGCGCGATATTCAACGCGGTGAGGCGACCCTCCAAGGCGAATGAAACGTCGCGCTGGCTGTTCGGGTCGGCGCTGGTCGCGGTCAAGCAGCGGTCTCCTAGCTGGTGCCGCACAGATTGTCCCAGGATGGACGGATCTGACCGAGTATAACGGCGTCGGCACCGCAACGAGGGATTATTCAAGGCGCTACTAATCTAGGCGACCTGCGCTCGCCGGTGGCGAGCTTTTTGGGATCAATTTCTGCACTCTGCTTCGAGTCCGGTGGTGAATTCTTGAGGATCACCTCGTACCATTCCCGCCGGGCTCGGCTTTTGTGACGAAAATTGGGGAGATTGATATGCGAAGAGCCGCCATGTTGCCTTGGACGATCGCCGCCGCGCTCGCGGCAGTTCTGGGAAGCCGCTCCGCGATCGCGGTGCAGGATGAGGATCTCGATCTCGACACGACCGAGGACCTCTACCAAGTGTGCTCGGTTCAGCCCGGCGCAGCCGAGTACGTGGCCGCGTCCTTCGCCTGCCGAGGGTTTATCGAGGGCGCGGTGCAGTACCACGATGCCGTGAGCGATCGCAAGCACCTCAAGCGTCTGATCTGCTATCCAAAGACGGCGACGGTTGCCGATGGGCGGGCCGCCTTCGTCGCCTGGGCGCAGCGCAACCTGGGCAACGCCAGGCTGATGGACGAGTTGCCCGTCATCGGTCTCGTCCGCGCCCTGGCTGAGAAGTACCCATGCAATTAACGCAGCAAGACCGATACGCAACCTCGTGGTATTGATCCGCTGAATTTCCTTAGGAGCTTATGTGATGTCAAGACTGACGCTTCCTCTCTTGTTCGTCGCGGCGGCCGCGATCGCAGGGTGTGGCACCACGACCGGCGAGCGTGCCGGTAGCGGCTCGCTCATGGGTGCGGCCGGCGGTGCCCTGATCGGCTCCCTCAGCGGCAGCGCAGGGGAAGGTGCGCTGATCGGCGCCGGCGCCGGTGCTCTGGGCGGCTACCTGTATGACCAGCACAGGAAGGGCAACATCGACTGACCGTCAGAGGGTGGGGATCGTGTCCGGCGGGGTCATGCTCCTGATCCCGCGCTTTCTCACCGGGCCCTTGGCCTATGCACTGGTGATGCCCATGCATAAAGTCCCCTCAGCGCGTGCGTGCTCCATATGCTCGGCCCGGCTGGCCTTTAGCCTCGCAATTGCGATTCTGCTCGGAGCTATTGCCGCCCAGGCTCGCGGCGCAAGGCGCCGCCGCAACCAATGTGCAGCCTCAAGCGGCGCGGGTCGGCGAGGTGATCTACATCCCGGTCTACTCTCACATCTTTCAGGGAGACAAGGGGTCGAAACAACCCCTCTCATCCACCCTGGTCATTCACAATGTCAACCCTTCGAAATCGATTCTAATCACCAGTGTCCGTTACTACGACCATTCCGGTACGCAACTCAAGGACTACATCGACGGCCCGCTTTCGCTCGGACCCTTCGCATCCGCCAGCTTTGTCGTCGATATCGGGGAAGACCGCGGCGGTGTGGGTGCGAATTTCATCGTCGAGTGGCAGGCGGACGAAAAGGTGGTGAGCCCAATCGTCGAAGCAATCATGAGTGGGGGAACGGGTACGCAGGGCCTATCGTTCGTGACGGAAGGCAAGGTGATCGAAAGCCGCCCCTGACCAGCGGAGATCCATCACCGGGAATCGACCAGTCAGAATGACCGGTATCAACACCCCCCTGGACTCTTTCGCTATGCCTGAGCAGCGCGTCGAGGCGAAGAAGACGATACGGATCCGGTCGATCGCGCCTCAGAGATCCTGTTCGGCCTCATCATGGCGCTCACCTTCACCTGCTCACTCAGCGTCGCCCAGGCCGGCGAGGCCGAAGTGCGCACCATGCTGATTGGCGCCCTCGGCTGCAACCTGGCCTGGGGCGTCATCGACGGTGTGTTCTACCTGATGGCGCGCCTGGCCGAACGGGGCGAGGGACTGATGACGCTACGCGCGGTCCGCCAGACGACGGACCGAAGCAAGGCCGGTGACCTGATCGCCGGGGCGTTGCCGGCGATCGTTGCCCAACTGCTCAGCCCCGGTGAGATCGATACCATCCGGGCGCGCCTACAGGCAGCCCCGGAGCCGCCCGCCGCCGCCCGTCTGGGCCGTGACGAGTGGGTCGCTGCATCCTATGTGGCGCTGCTCGTGTTTCTGTCGACCATCCCGGTCGTGCTCCCCTTCGTGCTCATCCATGATGCGGCCCTGGCCCTGCGTGTTTCCAACGGCATCGCCATGGGACTGCTGTTCTTTGCCGGTTACCGTCTTGGCCAGGTTTCGGGCCGCCGCCCTTGGCTGCTCGGCATGGTCAACGTCGCGGTCGGCGCCGGCATGGTGAGCCTGTGCATCGCTCTGGGCGGCTGAGCGCCGGGCTAACGGCTCCAGCGGGACTCACGATAAGGACGTTAGGGCCGCCTAGCTCCCTCGAACTGGTCATAGGCAGCGCGGATAGGGGCATAGCCGTCTTCCCGGAGCGCGCCCACCAATTCGCTGACGTCGGTTTCCGCGACCCCGAGGTCTTTCAGCAGTCCCCCGCCCAGAGTCAGCGTGCTCTCGATATAGCCCGTGCCCGCGTGCTTGATGCCCTTGGCGACCAACTCCTCCTGATCGCCGAGGGTGCGTACGCGCACGTAGACGTCCAGGTTCGGATAGAGGCGATGCAGGGTGACGGCCAGCGCCTTGGCCGCGTCCGAATCGCGCGAGGTCACGAAGACTGCCGCCGCCTTGCCGAGCCCGGCGGCCTCTTGGGCGGTGGAGCTGTACAGGTCCCCGAAGTAGACCTGGCGCCCGGCGCGCCTGGCCCGTTCCACGATGGCGAGATCCCGCTCGACGGCGACGTGGGGGATGTTCGCCCGCTCCAGCATCAGATTGATGAGACGCCCGACCTCGTCGTAGCCGATGATGACCACATGCCGATCCAGGTCGGCGGACAGCTCCGTATCCGCGCGCCTGTGCGCCACCCCGAGGCGGTCGGCCACCGCGGCGCCCGCTTTGACCATCAGCGGTGTCGCGATCATGCTGACCGCCACGACCAGCATGGCCAGGGTGTGCGCGCCGCCGCCCAGCAGTCCGGCCACGGATGCCGCGCCCAGGAGGACGAAGGCGAACTCGCCGACCTGGGACAGATAGAACCCGGTGCGGATCGCCGCGGCGCGGCCGATGCCGAAGGCGAGGACAAGCGCGACCAGCACCACGGCCTTGAGCACCAGCACGACGGGGACATGGACCAGCAGTGCCTCCCAGTCGCGGACCACGGCGCCCACGTCGATGGACATGCCCACCGCGATGAAGAACAGGCCCATCAGGGTCTGCTTGAAGGGAGCGACGGTCGCTTCGATCTGGTAGCGCAGGTCCGAGGCCGAGAGCAGCATCCCGAGGAGGAAGGCGCCCAGGGTCATGGAGATGCCGGCCCGGTCAACGGCCCAGGCGGCCAGGAGCACGGCCAGAAAGAGCGTCAGACTGAAGGCGGCCATCTGCCGCTGGCTCGCGCAATAGCCGAGCGCGGCCGGCAGCAGCCAGCGCCCGACGACGAGGATGCCCGCGATCACCCCGACCACCAGCAACAGCGTCTGCCACAGCGGTGTCGCGGCGCCCTGACTCGTGGTGTGGGCCAGGATCGGGACCAAGGCCATGACGGGCACAACCCACATGTCCTGAGCCATCAGGATTGCGAAGCTGGTCCGCCCATGCTCGGTGGCCAGCTCGCCGCGCTCCCCCAGCGTGGCCATGACGATGGCCGTCGACGACATGGCGAAGGCCAGGCCGATGAGGATCGCGGTCTCCCAGGACGCGTGCACAGGACCAGGATCAGATACGCGGCCAGAACGCCCGCGGTCAGCAGCATCTGGAGGAGCCCAGGCCGAAGATCAGGCGGCGCATCGCCCAAACCTTCTCGGGGCGCAGCTCCAGGCCAACGGTGAACATGAACAACACCACGCCCAGCTGGGCGATGCTCTGCAGCTCGTCGACCGCGTGCACGGGGACCGGGCCCGGCGTATGCGGCCCGATCAGGATACCGGCGACGATGAAGCCCAGGATCGCTCCGAAGCCGAGTCGCTCGAACAGGACGACGCAAATGGCCGTCGCGGCAAGGATCACGACGATACCGAGAAGAACGGCAGAGAGGTCCATGGCGACTCCGGTTGTCAGAGGCCCGAGAGGACGACCGACGAACCAGCTGGTCACTGCGCGAGCGCCGGGCCTTGCCCTGCGAAGGGGGCGATGGGGCTCGATCGGATGCTCATCCGGGTACGGCCGAACAGGCTCACCCAGTGGCTTCAGCCGGCTGGGGGGGTTGGTCGCTTGCCGCGCGTCAACCCGTCAAGTCCAGGCAACGGAGCGCCTTGACGACCCGCTTTGTCGCACTGCTGGCTGAACGGGTGAACGCTCGACGGTCGTTCCCCAAGGCTTGTGCCCGTTCACAATCGCCACCGACGATAACGGAAAGGCGCTCGGTCGCAGGCGACTTTTTGGGATCAATTCCTGCACCCGGGGCCGTCGCGAACCGTCGCCGGGATCGACGACCGCACTCAGCGTTTCCCTCTGTCGGGGACCTCGAAAAATCCCATCCTTGGAATTTTGAGACGCGAAGCGAAAATTGCGATTTCCGCTTCGCTTCCTTTTCAAGCAATTAGGCGCTTGAAAATGGCGGGGCATCCTTGCCCCTGTGCACGGGCACCTCGAATTTTTCGAGGTGCCCTGTCAAGGTCCGTTGGCGCCTGGCTCGATGCGCTTTCTACCATTTGGAATCGAGTGATCCGTGCGAACGTAAGATCAATCAAAAGGCCGAAAAGGCCCATGCTGAGGATGTACGCATAGGCCTCTTCCAGCCGATAGCGTTCCGAGAAGTCCAAGACTGCCGCGCCAACCCCGGTCCGTCCACCAATGATCATCTCTCCTGCAACGCAGACGACGAATGCAATGGTGGCCGATACCCGGCTCGATACGAGTGCGTGAACGGCAGCTCCGGGCGCAACGAAATGACGGAGGAACTCGAACGTGTTCGCCGACAAGATGGAAGCGAGCTCCCGAAACCGGGATGCGCTCTCGCGAGCGGCCTCGCGGTGCCCGGGAATACATAGAGCGCCGAGGCCAGGCCGGCGACGATGCCGATGGGAAGGCCTCCAGGGCCCATTGCGATGAGGGCGATCGGGAACAGGGCGATCGGGGGAATCGCGCGCAGATAGCTCAGCAGTGGCAACAGAACCTGCCACATCCGGTCACTGACGCCGGCGGCGAAGCCTAACGACAAGCCGGCCGCGGTTCCCGCGGCGAACGCGGTGATCCAAACGGCGAGCGTTCGGCCCCAGTTGCTCCAGAACTGCGCAGTGAGCGCTAGCTCCGTACCTCGTTGCAGCACGCTGGTTGGAAGCGGCAGAGCCAACTGCGAGACCCAATCCATGCGCACCGAAAGCTCCCAGGCGGCAAGGATCAGCCCGATCAGGAGCATCCCGACAGCGGTATAGCGAAGACGCGTCGTGCGCATTCCCATAGGGCGTCTACCCGGTCTGCAAGGGTGGATCTCTTTAGGTCTATTTCGGACGCGATCTTTGCCGGCGGGCCACTCATCACCAAGGCGCGATCGGCGACGCCCGCGAGCTCGCCGATGTTATGACTGACCAAGCAGACGCTTCGCTGCCCGCGCGCACGAAAGCCCTGCAGATGCTCGTAAACGCGCTGGCGCTGGACGAAGTCCAGCATGGACCATCCTTCGTCGATCAGGAGCACACTGGTCGGATTCGCGAGCCACCGAGCGAGCGCGAGCAACTGTTGCTGGCCGCCACTGAGCTGGTGCGGATAGCGATCGGTCAAGTGACTTAGCCCCAGGGCCTTCAGCGACTCGATCGCCTCGTCGCGACTCCGCCGTGCATTGCGCCCCTTGACGAGACAGGGCAAGGCGACGTTGTCGACGCCGGTGAGCCACGGCAATAGGTTCGAATAGACGTGCTGACTGATCATGCCCAGGGAGACATCAGGACCGCCCCGGATGACTGCC
>CAVOQO010000033.1:0-20230 GCA_963698355.1 uncultured Gammaproteobacteria bacterium
ACGCCCGACTCTCGATGCTGGTCTTGGCGACTGGCAGGCCGTTGATCGTGTCTGGGATGGTCACCGCCCCGCCGGGGCCGGTGTATATGGTGATGGTGACCGTGCCGCCATAGGCCGTGTAAATGTAATCTTCTGCCTGCACCACGGCGGGCAGCGCCAAGAGCAGCACCAGAAAAGGCCGCAGCAGTCTCACGGTGGAGGAACGTCTTGAACCTGAATTAGTAGTGTGTTTCATCGCAACCTCTCTTCAAGGGTTTGCTCATTTTCGACTTTAGCGAACCTCGGATCGTATGCTTTTTGAGTGGCAGGATTAGGTATCGCCCGGAAGCAGGTCAGTTCTTGCTGCACGGGTGAAGCGTCCGCACGCACACCGACCACTCATTCTACCCATGCGCCGAACGGAGTCGCGTTGCGCTAAACGAAATTGGGGGTTCTTTCTTTGTTGACTGGATCGGCAGACTAGCTCCAGGCAGACGCCGAGTTTGCTGCCATCGCGGAGGGGCTGCCAGCCTGTTGCCAGGCCAGACTCACTCGCCGCTGCCGACAACCCTCTCGTCGGATCGGACCGGTTGGGAGACGGGTGGCCCACCCAGCTCGTCAAGCCGCTGCTTCCGGCCGAGCCACTGGTCGTTGGGCAGCGGCAGGACGACTCCGTCGGCGTCCATTTCCATTCGCGTGATGACCTCGATCCATACCCGCCACTGCTCCGGATCAGGCAGTCCACCCAGCAGAGGCTGGGGCAGCGTCCAGATCTCCGCGCCGCTCTCGGAGCCGCCGGGACCGGCCGTCCCCACACGGGTGCCATCCGGGCTGAATGTCGCTTCCCTTACGACCAAGGGACGAGACATTGTCGGGCCGATCCGCTCACCCGTCGCCACTGACCACAGCCGGGTATGATAGGTCTCACTGGCCGTCAGCAACCAGCGCCCATCAGGGCTGAAGTCGATGTCGTAAACCACACCCGTATGCCGCAGCACGATTCCAGTTGGCTCCCAAGTCTCCGCATCCCAAAGTCTGGCCCGGAACTTCTTACCAGCAGTCGCGATCAAACGCCCGTCGGGGCTTGCGGCTACCGCTGAGACCGCATCGCGCTGCCCAAGGGTGGCGAGGAGTTGCCCGTTGGCTGTCGACCAGACTCGAGCCGCCCCGTCACCGCAGGCAGTCACTAGCCAACTCGAGTCCGGGCTGAAAGCCACTTCTCTCACATTGCTGGGGTGCTCGAAGGGCAACATCAGCAACTCCCCGTTGAGTGCCGACCAAATCCTGACTTGGTTCGCACTCGCCGTGGCGATCAGCCGGCCATCAGAACTGAATGCGCTGTCGGTCACGAAACCTTTGTGCGGAAGGTCGATACCGTTAGGTTGCCAGGTCTCGGTGTCCCAGATACGGGCCAGGTTGGTGACCCCTCCTATCAAAAGCTGCTTCCCGTCCGGACTATACGCCAGGGTCAAGATCTTGCAGCCAAATTGCAGCTCCTGTTCGAGCGCATAGCCCCTATCCGCTGACCGAACTTTGACCTCTCCCATCCCGTTGGCCGTGACGACCTGACGGCCATCCGGAGGTGAGAATGTGATGGCATAAGTTTCAGCCTCTCTTCCAAATTTCACACACCCGGAGAGGGTGAGGCCGGTCGGCCCAGAGCAGCGCGGGCGAGTCCACCGCAACCGTAAGCAAACGGTCACCATTCGGACTGAACTCGACAAAATTGACCCAACCACTTCCCTCATGACGCATCGGGAGACCGATGGGCTCCCCATTCTCAGCCGACCACAAGCGGGCTACCCCCTCGCCGGCGCCGGTCAGGATACGTTGTCCATCCGGGCTAAAAGCGATGTCCATGACCCCGGCTTCTGCACGCATAACATTCCCAACGGGGTTGCCGTTCATCGTCGACCACAGACGCGCCGTCTTGTCGGCACCAATGCTGCCACTGACCACCTTCGTCCCGTCGGGGCTGAAGGCCAGAGCAGTAAGACAGAGCTCTCGTGCCGCATGGGTGCGCAAACCTCCTCTTGAGTCGCCACAGACCAGAGTCTCACACTGCCGGACCACTCCTCCGCTCGCTGCCAGTCTTCCATCCGGGCTAATAACCACGCAATGGATCGATTCCCCGTGGATCATTGGTTTCCCCACAGCGCTGCCCGTTTCGGTCGACCAAAGCCGCAAGAGTGCCTTCCCGGCTTCCACTGATGACCAGCTCGCTGTCGGGGCTGAAGCCTACGGCCCACACGGCACCCTCATGCTGCATGGGCGGAAGGACCGGCTCGCCCAGTCTCACCCGACCAGAGCCGCACGGTCCCATCCAGCCCGTGTCCCGTGAGCACCAGCTTGCTGTCCGGGCTGAAGGCAACCGTCCGGAACACGCCACCGTTGTGCTACCATTGGAACGCCCACGGGCTCCCCGGTGCGCACCGACCACATGCGAGCGACGTTTTCGCCACTGGCCAGTAAACGTGTCCCATCGGGACTGAATCGAATCGTATCATAGTCGATAGCGTCTGCGGGCAAGATCCTGTTCCCAGACCGAATCTGGCCCGTCTCCGCGTACCACAGTCTCAGCATCCTGCCACTCCCCGTCGCCACCCATTTGCCATCGGGGCTGAAGGCAGCCGATTCGATGTCCGAACCGTGGAAGAGCACGTGTTCCGGTTCGACCCATTGTTCACTCCAAGCCGCCAGGCTCTCGGCCATGGCTCGCTCCAATTCCGGGTTGCCTTCGGGAAGTTCCTCCATGGCGCGAACGATCCAGTGCATGCCACTCGCCACGGACCCCTTCTCCGCCAGGGCCTGACCTTGGCGCAGGTATTGCCGGGCCAACTCCTGGACCTGGAGCGGCTGCTCACTTCGCGAGTGAGCCTGTTCGCTGAGTCCCCACAGAACCGAAGTCACTGCGGCGATCGCCAAGCGCGGCCGCCACCGCGCTCCCCGCCGCGAAGGCCACCCGGTTCCGCCTCGCCCATTTCCGGAACCGGTAAACACGGCTGGGCGGCCGGGCCAGCACCGGTTCGTGCGCCAGGTGCCGCTCGAGTTCCTGGGCCAGACCATCGGCCGTCTCGTAGCGCCGGGCCCGGTCCTTCTCGAGGCACTTCATCACGATCCAGTCCAGGTCCCCGTGCAACAGCCCGATCAACCTCGGCGCCTCCGCACCCCGTGCCCGCGCCACGGTATCCAACTCTCCCTTGTCCAGCGCGCTCAACCGCGTGCTCGGTCGCACCGGCTCCACCTCCTGGATCGTCCGCCGCATCGCGTCCACACCCGCCTGCAACAGTTCCTTCTGATCAAACGGTGTCCGCCCGGTCAGCAGTTCGTAGAGCAGCACCCCCAGGCTGTAGATGTCGCTGCGGGTATCCACGTCCACGCCGGTTAACTTCGCCTGTTCCGGGCTGATGTAGGCCGGGGTCCCAATGAACTGCTCCCACGCCGTGTAGAGGGTCTTGTCCGTCAACCGGCCCTTCGGTCGCCTTGGCGATCCCGAAATCGATCACCTTCGGCACCGGCGTCGCCATCGTGCAGGCGACCAGGATGTTCGACGGTTTGAGGTCCCGGTGGATGATCCCCTTCTGATGGGCGTGTTGGATGGCGTGACAGACCTGGACGAACAAGTTGCAGCCGTTGTTCGGGATCGAGTCGCTCCCGATCGCAATACTCCGTGATCTTGGTCCCCCGGACCAATTCCATCACGAAATAGGGTCGGCCGCTCTCGGTCGATCCGGCATCGAAGACCTTGGCGATGTTCGGGTGATCCATCATGGCCAGGGCCTGGCGTTCGGCCTCGAACCGCGCCACGACCTGCCGGGTGTCCATCCCCAGCTTGATGATCTTCAGCGCCACCCGGCGCCGGACCGGCTCCTCCTGTTCGGCCACGTAGACCGACCCGAACCCGCCTTCGCCGATCTTCTCCAGGAGCTTGTAACGGCCGATCACGGTGCCCGGGCCCTTCGGCCAGCGGTTCGCCGGGTTCACCCAGCACCGTCTGCTCCAGGAAATCACCCGCCTGGGCGTGCGCCGCCAGGAGCGACTCCACCTGCGCTCGCAGCGTGGCGTCCTCGCCACACGCTTCGGCCAGGTAGCGTGTCGCGGGCCTCCAGGTGTCGGACTTGCTCGCAGCGCGCTCGCCGCAGGATCACCTTCGACGTGCGGTGTTCGACCATCGTCCCCGTGCGACTGGATCTTGCGAATTGGCTTTGTCATGTCGCTCTCCGTGAGATTTCATCGGCTCTCATACTGACTCATGCGACGTATCCCGGCCAGTTTGCCCAAGGGCATTTCACTCCGACGGTTCATACTTGCAGCTCGCCGATAGAGCCACGCCTTGGCAAACGCCCAGCGGTTGTCCGCCGTCTGACGCGAGATCCCCAGGCACTCCGCCGCTTGCGCATGGGTAAGCCCGACGAAGAACCGCAGCTTGACCAGGGTGGCCGCCGACGGATCGCACCGACGGCCAGCCGATCCAGCGCTTCGTCCAACGCCAGAAGCTCCTCGTCCGGCGGCAGGCCGGCGACCTCGACCTCGTCCAGGACGACCCGCTCGAGGTGACCGCCGTGCTTGAGCGCGCTTCTTTCGTCGCGCCCGTTCGATCAGGATCCGGCGCATGGCCTCGGCCGCGGCACCGAAGAAGTGTCGGCGTCCCTCCCAGCCCTGGGGCTTCGGAGCCGACCAGCCGCAGGTAGGCTTCGTGGACCAGCTCGGTGGCTTGGATGGTTTGCCCGGGTGCTTCGTGGGCCAGTCGCCGGGCGGCCAGACTGCGCAGTTCGTCGTAAACCAGCGGGATCAGATCCTCGGCCGCTTCCCGCTCGCCCCGTTGAATCGCCTCCAGGATGACGGTGACGTCTCCCATGGTTGCGTTGGCTCATCCATCAATGCCATGGCCTCGGGAAAGGCTTTGCGCCCGGCCAGATGATCGATGGGTTGAGGGCATACTACTCCTCGGAGGCTGGGGCGTCGAGGTTAAAGGCGGCCCGCCCACGACCGGGTCACACGTGCTCGACGAAGTCTGGAAGGATGCGCTCGGCGGAGTGTTGAAATGCACGGTGGCGGGGACGCCCTGCGCGCGGAGGCAGCGAATGGTTGTTGGCTAGGGAGGAATACCGGAAGGCGTCGACTCCGAGGCATGATTCGTCAACCAAGGTGTGACTAACTCATAGAAGTAAGCTCCATGCCACAGTCCACGGCGACTGAGCCAGATTCTTTCGTCTTGAGACAATTGGGCTACGGGCAGCAGTTGGATTAGCGCAGCCAAGCGACGATGGAACAGGGTCGCCTCGCGTGAACAAATGACCCTCAGCGACGAACTCGGCCCCCGCCTGGCGGCAAATGGACCCGGCGAGAGGCAACCTGGTCTCGGTTCCAGTCTGCCATACTTTCCCCCGAAGGAAGGAACAAATGTAGAAACCACGCCGAGCTGAACACCGGGTTGTCCCGCAGGCTCTCTTTCCTCGAGGTAGCCAATGCCAAAGAGGGTCCGCGTTGTGGTGTTCGTCAGGTACACGGTGCACCAGCGGCCGTCGCTCCCGCCCGGAGTCGCCTGCACAGTCAATTGTGGGGATTGAATTCCGCGACCTGCCCAAACCACGAGCACGGCGGCGGCGCCCACTGTCGCAAGGCCTGCCAGGAAGAGCTTCTTGGGGTGCGCACGCATCAGAAACCCGTATTGTGAGTGCCTTCGCTTGCGAGACCTTGCGGCAACCGTCGTTGCCAGACCAGATCCGCCAACTGGAATCGTGGAAAACCGGGTCTCCAGCAACCCCGACTCAGTGCCAATGCTTCGCCGCATAGATGGCGGCACCCGCTGCGGCGAACCCTGATGGCACCGCCGGGCCGATCGAGAAACCACACAAGGCGAGAATCCCCACCATGCCCAGCGAGATAGCAAGTGCCGTCACCACGGAACCGACGACCACCTTCAGGAGGGGCGATCGAAACGGAAGCTTTTCCAGGACCTTTTCGACGATCATAGTCGCCCCCACTTTGGAGGTGCGGGGACAATCTACCACCTTCACGGGTCCGGCTCAAGACGCTCGTCGGCGTGGCGTTGACCGAAACCAACTTCGAGATCCTGACGGCCGAGGTCTTCAAGCAGGAGCCGACCTACGTCAGCGGCGTGCCGACGACCACGATCGGACCGCCCACGACCGGGTCGCATGTCCTCGACGAGATCTGGAAGGATGCCCTCGGCGGCGTGTTCAAATGCACGGTGGCGGGGACGCCGGGGACGTGGAAACAGATCCTGCCGGCGGCGGTGACGGCCGATCCGTCGAGCGGGACGATTCCGACGGGCTACCTGATCCTGAACGTCACGCAGGGGACGCTGAAGCGCCACGCCGGGGGATACTCGTGGGAGACCATCGTCGGCGCGACCGGCGGCAAGATCGGGTTCTATGGACTGGCGGGCAGTTGCAGATACTCCAGACACCGCCAGGCACTCGGGTTGTTCGTCTCGGCAAGGTCGGTGATGTATTCCACCGAATACACGGTTCCGACTTCGCCGGTGATCGTCAGACCGGCATACGTGTGGATGTCAAGTTCCTGTGTCTGGGCAGAGCCCACCGGGAGGGTAGCACAAGCGGCCAAGCACAACATGGTCAGGAATCGAATCTGTTTCGAGGATCGCGTTTTCATATGATCAAGCTTCAGTTGTTTTCGGTCGGGCTTATCCCAACCGGTTTCCGCGCGTGGGTCGGCTGGTCGTTCTGTGATTGCTTGCAGTCTTCATAGGTCAGAAGTCGTTCAATCCCAGTATCTAGGGGCAGTCACCGCGCAAGGCGGCCTCACCCTGAGTCTCGTGCGGCACGGCTTCAGACCCAGTCTCGTGAATGGCAGCTCCATCGCCCCGACTACCGCGCCCACACCGACCGCTCATTCAACACACGCGCCGAATCGCCCCGAGTTGCGCCAATCGATATTGGAAACTCTTTCCTTGTTGATTGGATCGACAGACCAGCTACAGGCAGGCGCCAAGTTTGCTGCCATCCTGTTGCCAAGCCATACTCACTCGCCACTGCCGGCGACACTCTTGTCGGATCGAACCACCGGCGGGACGGGCGCCCCCCCCCAACTCGGCAAGCCGCTGTGTCCGGGCCATCCATTGATCGTTCGCGACGGGAAGACGGGAATGGTTGCCGATGGGCTGTGCGCTGCAGCTTCATCTCCCCCAAACCATCACCCAGCACCGCAAAGACTACATGAGATAATTCCTGATGGCACAGTCACGAAGTTGACGCACGGTCAGGTCGGCCTCGCGCCGCCACGACGTTGCAGTGTCCTCCTGATCGATCACGCACGCGCCGTCACTTCCAGGTCGCCGGTCACCCAGGCCGGGGCTCAGGGCCTGCGCGACAAGTGCGAAGAGTTGGCCGATGACGTTCGGGCGATGGCGGCCCTCATCCACTCGCTCAGGACGGCGTTGGTCGCCGAGGGGTTGGTGAAAGGTGGCGTGTAGCCAACAGCGACGGCGACGTGGCCGACAACGTGAAAGCGTTGCGGTGGGGGTGAGTGGAGAGCGTGGGATGGCGGCCATGAGATGCCTGGGCAATGAGCAGGGCGGTCGTGCGGCGCGACCTCACCGTCCCGAGTCATCGCAGCGGAAAGACAAGTTTCAGTTGTGAAAAGTCGCCATTGTCGAGGGCTTTGAAAAACAGAAAGGTGTAGTCATCCGTGCCGTAGAAGTATGCCTCAGAGGCGGCGATGGCCCTGCGGTATTCCTCCTCTCCGACGCGGACCCACTCCGCACGACCATCGGAATACGCAGCATTCACACCCAGAGGCCTTCGATGAGGCCAGGTCATATTCTCTTCCAATCGCCAGATAGTTGGACCGAAAATGTCCGAGGTCAGGGCCATCGTCTGGTCCATGCCCGAGTAGGTCAGGCTGCAGAGATAATCCACCTCGGCTTGGGTTATAATGGGTGGGTTGATTTGGTCGAAGATCCGGTAGAAATACCCGCAGGCGCGTGATTTCGGAATGTCTACATCCGGATACTCCCAGCCAGACGGATAAGAAAAAAGAGGGGCACTTTGGCTGGGGCAGTAGAGGTGCCGGCGCTCAGTAATGAGCCCTGTCCCGTACAGCCGTCCGAGCCCCACCCAGTTGCCATCCCAGCGTACCTGCAGGAGGAAGTTGTGACTTGCGTTCATGCGGTCGTGACCGTCCATCGTCGGCAGGCGGTCATCCCAATCGCCAGCATACAGAGCCAGTGAGAGACTGATTTGCCGTTGATTGCTGAGGCAGACAAGTCGCCGCGCCCGGTCCTTGGCCTTGTTCAGGGCGGGTAGCAACATGGCCACCAGGATTGCAGTGATCGCGATCACCACAAGCAGTTCGATGAGGGTAAAGGCGCAGAAGGTTGTTCTGGTCCCGTTACACGTCGAAGAACTTCCGTGTTGAAGCTTGCCATTCATCTTTCGACGGCTCTCTTTGCACTCGGTTCTTGGCTGAACGGAAGCGAGTTGGCGGCTCGTGGAAGCGGGGTTCCTGAATCGCCCATGGCGGAATGGAGCTCTCATGCAAATGCCTGCCCAGCCGGCCAACTCATGGTTTGGGATGCGCCAGCAGCCAGTCCACAGTCAAAGCGGGGACCTGCGAGGACCATTCTTTGGCGTGAGAGGATCGTCCTTCAATGGTCCACAGCTCAACTGTACCCCCTGGAACTTGCTGCTGAAAGTAGGTCACTGAGCTGTCCAGCTCCGCATCGCCGACAAGATCCAGGCTCAGTTCGGTCTCAACCACTTTGCCCGTGCAACCGTTAAACGCCGCCCACTGGTCGATCGTCTCGTGCGCCCCTGGAATAAGGGGACCCCCATCATAGAGCGGTCCTCCTTCATAAAGAATGGTCGGGTCGGTGGTCCCGTGGATCTGCAATACGTTGATTGGTCCTGGGGGTTTACAGTTTGCGGGGTCAAGGAACGTCGCCCCTGCGATGCTCACGATTCCGGCGATGACATCCGCATGTTCGCAGGCCATCCGATAGGCCATGAACCCTCCATTGGACCCACCAACCAGATAGATGCGTTTGGGGTCGACATTGAGCAGTTGAGTGGCGTCATCAATCAGATCGCGCAGATAGCCAGAATCGTCGACCTCGCTGCCGAAGAAGTTGCAGCACGCCAAAGTGGCATTCCAGAAACGATCCCCATCCGATTCCTGCGTGCCTTCTGGATAGCACAACAACATGCCACGAGCCTCGGCCACTTCCGCGAAGGGCAGCAATACTTCAAAGTCCTCTTGGGGTGAGCTCGAATAGCCATGGAGCGCAATCAACAAAGGCGTCGGCACTTGAGGATCATAAGTCGACGGCACCCTGATAGTGGCCGGCCGCTCGACCGATAGAACCCGGAAGAACCGATCGCCCGCGCTGTTCATCGGTTCGATAATCACCGGCGAAACCGTGGTGACGCTTTCCCAGACGCCGGAGTTCAGATCCGTCGTGGACTGCAGAATCCCCGGACCGTCGAACGTAAGGCGCATCCTGGCCGAGTATCCGCGATAAGCTAACTGGCACGCAGGCAAGTCCTTTGGACCACCGGGATCGAAGATCACCTCCCCGGCCATCGTGGCGGATGAGAGTATTGCGGCGCCGCCAGCGATCAGCAGCCGACGGAATGCAGAGCTGCATGGTTCCAACGTACGAGTTAGTCTTGAGACTTTCATCTTGTCGTCCTTTCTGCGTTCATCCGATTGACCATCCCGTTTCCACATATGCCCTTCAGTACCAGGGCTCTTGACCCCGCGCACGGCGGCCCCACCCAGGGCCTCGACCCGCACGGCTTCAGACCCATTCTCCCGAATGGCAGTTCCATGGCCCCGATCACCGCGCCCGCACCGACTACTCATTCTACTCATGCGCCTTTCGGACTCGATTTGCCCAAAATACTTTTCACAACGGACGGAATCCGGACCCGGGAAAAGTCCCACATGAATTCAGGACGGATCATGAATGCCCAAGCCCCCATTCATGTTCCGCCCTGAATTCATGTGGTGAATCGCGTCTCCCCGGCCCGATGCGGATGTATTGAGGTGTTTGGCGCTCCGAGGCACGGGTGAATGCGCTCTGCAAGGACGCCGTGCCGGAGGCGGGCGCTCCGACGGTTGCTTGAGCGAGTTCGGCAATCACGCCGCGTGAAAGCCCGTCCAGCGCTTCGCGGTTGAATCACGTTCGCTGGGACACTGCCGGACTTCGTGCTTCCGAACCGCTATGGCGATTGCTTCAAGCGGAAGAACTGTGCAGTGGCAGTCGCATCCAACGTTACGGTTTGCCGATCGCCATTAACGATCGGGAGTCGTCGGAATCGTCTCCCACACTGCCTCAGGGGAAAGCGACGGTGCGCTCTCCAACTCAAAAGCGGTGCTCGAAACCGGCCAGGAGAAAACCAATTCTTGACCCGAGCTGCTGACCGTCAGCGCCGGGGAGTCGTAGATGGTTCGTAGCCACTCCCAGGCCGCCAGAGCGACCCGGGTGGTGCCTTCACGCTCCGCGACGGCGAAATCCCACAAGTGCGGGTGATCACTGCCATGGAGGGTCCACAGTTCGACGAGGGTGTTGCCTCGGCAGCCCTGGTATCGCTGCCGTTCGGTTTCTGCGCCTGGGATCGATTCGTCGAGGTCAAGAGCGGCGCCGCAGGTCAACAACGGACCGTTGCATCCAGCCAGCGCGGCCCAGTAGCGCTGGCCGCGGTGATACTGGTTTCGGCGGTCGGGCTGTTCGATCTGGCGGATCTTCAGTCCCTGTTGCGCATGAGCTACCGGGAGTTCCTGATGTCGGCCAGTACCACGCTGGGCGTGCTCGTGCTCGGGGTGCTGCCCGGCGTCCTGCTGGCGGTCACCCTGTCCCTGATCTGGCTCCTGTCGGTCGCGTCGCGGCCGAACGATGCCGTGCTGGGTCGGGTGCCCGGCCAGAAAGGCTTCCACAACGTCGCCGACTATCCGGAGGCAAAGACGATTCCCGGGCTGCTGCTCTATCGTTTCGAATCCAATGTCGTCTTTTTTAACGCGGACTACCTCAAGACCCGAATGCGCGCGGCCATTGCGGCTCAAAAGACCCGGTCGAATGGGTCGTCATCGACGCCAGTCCGGTCAATGTCATCGACGTGACCGGGCTGCGTGACTTCGACGACTGCGTCAGGAATTAGCGGCGGCGGGGATCTCCGTCTATTTCGCCCGCGTGAAGCGGCACCTGGAACGCTTTTTCAACGTCGCGTACGCCGAAAGAGCGGCGCCAGGCAGCCAAGAAGTACCGCTTCCAAACGCTGAAGCCTGCCGTAAGGGCCTATCTCAAGCACCAGAAAGCGAAGGGAGTCGCCGTAGCCGACACGGATACGGCGGATTCCGAGTTGGATGCCCGCCAATGGCGCGAGCCGGGTCCAGCCGCCGCGGAAGGACCGGCTGGATACGGCGCCCATACCGCCGAGGAAAAACAACCGGATCGGTCCGCGTGACGCCATGGGACGGGAAGCCTGGGGCTCAGAGCCCGACGCTGCGCTCTGCTCTCGCGATCGAGCTGTCAATGGGCTAGAGTGCAGCCTCTTCGGCCGCATGTGGTGCTACATGAGGCGCAACGCGTACTGTTCCCTCCTGGCTCTCCCGATCCTGCCGATGTGGGCCGCGCTGCTGGTTGCGGGCCCGCAGACGGAAGGGTCGCCGTCGTCCGCCGACCAGCCGGAACCCCTTGAGGAGGGCTTCCCGTTGCGGCCCGTCCCCTATGAGCCGCCACCGGTACTCAAGTCAGCGGATCTCCTGCCCGCCGAAGTGCTCTCGGGACCACACCACCGGGTGGTGGAAGCGGTTCCGTCAGATGGCTTCCTCACACGCTTCACCATCGAATCCGACTTCGGCACCTTCGAAGCCGCCTCACCGGCCCTCGCACTCACCCGCATCCAAGAGATCGGTGCCCTCGCCGAGTTGGAGAAACTCGAGACGGAGGACCTTGCGAAGGACGGATTCGAGATTCCGCAAGCGCCTGAAAGACAGCTTCCGGCACCTGGCGGAAGATCCAGAGGGTACCCTGAAAGGGGTACCGAAGGGCGTCGGCCGATTCTTCAACCGTTTGGAGCGCGCCGCCAAGACCGGCTACCAGACCATCCAGGACCGCAGGGCGGAGCCGGACGCGCCCACCGCGGTCCTCCGGGACCCGGGAGCCGGTTGCCCGGGGCACCCCTGGCGGGAGCAACGCAACACGCCGGCGATCAACCCAGCAGTGCGGCAGTAGCCGCCAAGCTCGCGGGGCGCACTGCGGCGGACATCTTCGGTTATTCCGAGCAGCGCCGTGAGATCGCCAAGCGGCTGAACGTCGATCCCTATACGGACAACCCGGTGCTGGCCAAACGGCTGGACGAGGTCGCCTGGGCCGCCTTCTCCGGCGGGCTTGGGGTGACCGCGATCAAGGCCCTGGTTCCGGCCAGCAATCTCGTTACGGTCACCAGCAGCGCCTCGAACTGGGTTTGGGAGACCACGCCAGGGGATTTGCGCGTCTACAACGAGCAGACCTTACTCGGGCTCGGGGCGGCACCGGACGATGTGGATCGGCTGCTCCGGCACCCGTTCTTCACAACGTCGCTGCGAACCCGGCTGGTGAAGGCGCTGGACGCGATGTCCGGGGTCGCCGACCGCGCCGCCGTCATGCCCCTGGCACTCTCGGTAACCTCCACCCAGCAAGCACGCTTCGTCGTTGAGTCTTCGGAGATGCTGGCCCGCGTTCACGCCGCGGAGCGCCCGCTTGAGCGGCTCTCCCTCGACGGCACCCTGATCGCCCAACGCGGCGACACGCTGGTGGTGCCAGCGCCGGTGGACGCCATGTCCTGGAATGCGGACCTTAATGGATTTGCTGAGCGAATGGTCGGCCAGGGCCGCGAGCGCCGGATGTACGTCCGCGGCGGTGCGACTCCGCTTGCCCAGGAGCAACTGGCAGCCCTTGGCTGGACCCTGGTGGCCTGGCCCGACCCGGCCGACGCGGCGCAGCAGTAAAACCGGATGCCGTGGCGCTCGCCTTCCATCATCCGGCAAGCGGAGCGGGCATCCCCAAGTCGTGACGCGGGGCCCCGCCGACGGCGTCGCCCACTGGTGCGAATGCGCCAAGGCTCAACCGCTCTTCGTTCCGGCTTTCGGTACCTGTGGCAATTCGCCGTCTCGCGACTCGGACGCCTCGCACAGGGACCCGGCACCCGCTGGCAGCTCCTGATAGCTGGCGGCATGACGTTCTCCCCGCCGGGCTCAAGCGGCGCAATTCCCTGTCGGGACCGCCGCCGGCAGCTTCTGTGGAGCGGCAGCTACCGCAGCCAATCCCCGGAGTCCGCTTTTGGTGTGAGGCTGCCGCTCGCCGCCAGCGCATGGGATGGGCACGCGACACTCGGCCACTTGGAGCGCAGACTCCAACGCTACCTGGAGCGGGAAAAATATCCCTCGAAACTCCTATCCCTTGTGGCCAGAAACGCGGCCTTCTACGCTAGTGGGACAGCGATTTTCCCGGAGAAAAGAGAACGATGAGCATATCGCAGAAGAAGCCTGAGCAAGACCACGACGAACGACTCGCGCAGGAACTGACCATGGCGGCCGCGGAGATGCAACGAGCCGTTCATGCCGCTGTCCTCGCGGGCCTGAAGGTCACACTGGCCGTCGAGACCATGCACCACGTCGGTCATCACTATCCCGAGCCCCTGGTGGAGGTCAAGGTGGAACGCGTGATCAAGCTCGCCTAGGCATGGCGCAGAGTATCCGTTGCAGACCGGCCTGACTTTCTCCCGTCACCCCAAACCGTCTCGTCGCTAAGGCGAGGGGCGCAAGGGTGCGGCGGGAAAATGGGGCAGGAAAGTTCAGCTGCCGCTCCGTGCCTGGGTTTCGGTTCACCGCATCGATGCGGTCGTTCATCGCGAGTGTCAGCTGACGCACGAGCCCGGTCCCGGTGCCCGACGTTTCGCGTTTGAGTCAGTTGAGCCAGCGATCAGTCAGCTGCAGGATGAGCAATAAGGCGCTGCCGGACGTCAGGGGGTCGGAGCATTACGGCATTGGAGTAGGGTCGGGGTGAATGGGCTGAGGCCGGCGTGGTCGGCACCTTTTCTCGGGCCCTGGCCGGTTCCACCGACGTCATGGATTCACAGGCAGATCGATGCAAAGTCCGCTTCATATCGCCCTCGGAGACAGCGCAGCGGGCAGCCTGCGCGCCGCCTGCAGGTCTCACGGCATGCCCGGCAACGTGCTCAGCATCCCGGATGATTTTAGCCATGGCCCGCTCGATGACGGTTTCGCGCGCATCGACTACATGCGCGCCTGCTTCCGGGGCTACGACAACTGGTTGTTCGATGTCACTGACGCTTTCGCACCTTGGCGGGAGGTAGTCGAGCGGCTCGAGGACGAAAAGCCGGAGGCAATCGCGATTTGGAGCGGGGATAACGTCTCCGAGGCTACCTTCCTCGCGATGGCCTGCTGGTCGCTGGCCGGTCGCCCGGAAAGGGTGCTGCACGTGGCCATGCCGGGAAACGATGGCCGCTACCATGTGGCCACCCACACCCCGGCCGAGCTCGCCGATTTCTTCGTATCCCGTCGGGAGCTGACGGACGTCGAGCGTGCGAACCTGGCCAAGGAATTTCAGCGCATCCGCGACGAAACGGGCCTCCTGCGCGGCTGGGAGAACGGGCGGATCATCGGCGTGCCGATCGATCGATACGTCTCCGTGCTGATTGACTCCTGCTCACCGACCTGGACAGCGGCGCCGCGCATCGTCGGCACGGCCATGGGCCGGTGCGGGGAACGCAACGCCATGAGCGACCTGTTCTGGTCGAGTCGGCTGCAGGTCCTTATCGACTCCGGACGCATCGAAGCCGACGGGCCGAGACACCGGTTGCGCGAATACGCCGTCCGACTGGTTCAGGCGTGACTCCCCGGCTGGACGTTCGGCAGCACGCGGTTCAAGCGGAATCGGCGGCGCAATCCGGGCCTACTGGCACTCGTCGCCGCGGTCGCGCTCATGCTCGGGGACTAGGGTCGCGACTTGGTCGCTGTTGGCCGCTGCATTGATACCGGCCTCGTGTATGACTATCGTGAGGGCCAGTGTCGGGACGACGTCACCCATCTACCCTCCGTGCCCTTTGCCGCGCGGCGCCCGGCTTTGCTCGCAGGGGCGGGTGCCCCGGGGATATTCGGTCTCGGGCTCATCGCGATCGGCTGGCGAAAAAAGTAGCGTCATTTGAGGCGCTTTTCGCGACGGTTCCGACGCGCGAAACGGATCCTAGCGATGATCCAGCTATTGGCCATTTCGGGCCGATTGCGATCCGTGCATCTGGTGACGCCGGCGGGATAATCGGTGCGGCTAGCCCGGCTGCCGGCCTCCTTTCCTGGCAATCACAAGATCTGTCGCGTAAGGTCCCCCGCGGGGACAGGCAGAGTTACGAGACGTGCATGAACTACAGCGTCGCTGACATCTGGAAAGCGGTGCTCGGGCGCCTGCCGACAACGTGGCGGTCGCTTTTTGTCATCCACCTCGGCTACGCCGCCCTGGGCGTGCTGTTGCTTGCACCGGTGACTGGCGTTCTGTTCCGCCTTCTGATCGGCCTCTCCGGTCGCACGGTGCTCGCGGACCAGGATATCGCCTACTTCCTGTTGACACCGCTAGGGATATCATCATTGGTCCTAGTCGTCGCGGTGCTCGTCGCCATCATGGCGCTCGAGCAGGCATCGATGATGGCAATAGGCGCCAGTCTTTCCTCTGGCGGGCGCAATCCCATCCTCGACGCCCTCGTCTTCGCCGCCGGTCGCTCGCCCCGCATCCTGGAGTTCACGCTTCGCTTGGTTGCGCGGCTGCTGCTGCTCGCCGCTCCCTTCCTTCTCGCGGGCTTCGCTGTCGCGTGGCTGCTCATCACGAAATACGACATCAACTATTACCTTCAGGCGCGTCCTCCGGAGTTCTGGACCACGGCGGCACTCGTCGGTTTGCTGCTGGTCGCGATGCTGACGCTGGTCATACGAAAGCTCGTTGCATGGTCGCTGGCGCTGCCTCTGGTCCTGTTTCTCGACGTGTCGCCGGCCCGATCGTTCATCGAAAGCGACCGGCTGACGGTGGGCAGTCGGCGTTTGATCCTGCAGGTCATGGTTCTCTGGGCGATTGCAGCCTTGGTGCTGGGTGCGCTGGTGCTGGGCGTCCTTCGGGGGCTCGGTGTCTGGATCGTCCCGATGTTCTTCGATTCGCTGACGATACTGGCGGTCGTCCTCGGCGGACTGGTGGCCCTTTGGTTCGTCGCGAACCTGCTGGTCGCCGCATTCAGCGCGGCAGTATTCGCACTCGCCATCGTCGCCTTGGCCGAACGACTGGCGCCTGGTTTCGAGGTCGCCGAGCGCGAGCAGCGCGTCGCTTCGGTTCGCTTCCCGAGCTTGCGCGGATCCGCACGGCGTCTGGCCATGCTCCTGTTCGCTGCGGCCACCATCGCTGCGCTGACGGGCGCCTGGCTGGTCCACAGCATAGAGTTACGCGACGACATCACCATCGTCGCCCACCGAGGGGCCGCAGGAAAGGCACCCGAGAACACCTTGACCTCGGTCCGCCAGGCGATCCGGGATGGCGCCGACTGGGTCGAGATCGACGTACAGGAGTCCGCCGACAACCACGTCGTGGTGATTCACGACAGCGATTTCATGAAGCTGGCGGGGGTCGACCTCAAGGTGTGGGACGGTAGCCTGGCCCAGATCGGCGACATAGACGTGGGCAGCTGGTTTTCCCCCGCCTTCGCCGCCGAGCGCGTGCCGACGCTGCGCGAGGTGCTCGAGGCCGTGCGTGGCAAATCGAGGGTCGTCATCGAGCTCAAGTACTACGGCTACGACAAAGATTTGGAGAGGCGGGTGGTGCAGACCGTCGAGGAGGCGGACATGGTCTCAGCGGTCGCAGTGATGTCGCTCGAATACCCGGCTATTCAGAAGATTCGCGCGCTGCGTCCGGACTGGACCATCGGATTGCTCTCGGCCGCCGCCGTGGGGGACCTGACCCGCCTCGACGCTGATTTCTTGGCGGTCAACATGGGAATGGCCACGCCTGGCTTCGTCCGCAAAGCCCGCGCGGCTGGCAAGCAGGTGTTCGTATGGACCGTAAACGACCCGGTATCGATGTCGCGCGCGATGTCCATCGGCGTGGATGGCATCATCACGGACGAGCCGGCAATGGCCCGCCAAGTCGTAGCCGAAAGGGCGAGCATGAGCCCGGTGGAGCGGCTGCTGATCCATACGGCCGTGCTCTTCGGCGAGCCCGTTGCCCCGCGTACGTACCGCGACAACTCACCCTGACGACCTGTCGCCGCCACACCCGCTGAATCAGTCACCTCAATGCGCCCCCTGCACGCGAAGGGCATTCCCCCCAAAATCGCCATCCGGTATGCGGGCTGTATGGCCTGAAGTCTACCGGACACGCCTTGCCCCCGTTGCTAGCAGCCAGGCCCAACGCGGCGTAGATGGATGCGGCAGGGCGCGCCTATCCACCGATGGTAAGACTGGCTACCCGGCCGAGGGGCACCCTCAGCGGGAGGAGTATCCGTTCGAGTGACGCGTACTCCTGTACTAGGATCGGTGACCGCATTGTATACCCGTCTCATCTCAGATTTTATCTCAGGACTCTAGCGTAACCGTCTGAAATCGCTTTATCATCGTCGGCATGGTCGATTACAGCCTTCCAGCCACGGAACTCGCCGAGCTGCGTGCCGCGCACCGGCGTACGCACGACAAGCGCGAGGCCGACCGCATCAAGGCAGTGGTCCTGTTGGCGAGCGGGCGCACGGCGGAAGATGTCGCCGAGGCCCTGCTGATCGACCCCAATACGGTGCGCAACCACTTCAAGCGCTATCAGCAAGGCGGTCTGCCTGGCTTGCTGCACCTGGCCTACCGCGGGAGCGACTGCGAACTCGAGGAGGCCGAGTTGGCCGTGCTGGAGGCGCATTTGCAAACCCATCTGTACCTCACCGCCAAGGACGTCGCGGCTTGGGTGGAGGAGACTTTTGAGGTCGTCTACACCGTCAGCGGCATGACCGCGCTGCTGCATCGTAAGCGTCCTGCCGTTCCACCTTCCTGCCCCCCCGGCTGTTGGCGAGGATAGTGTCCACGTTGACTGAGGTGGACACATGGACACTGCAACACGCGCGATGATCAGGTTGCCGGCGGTGCGCACGCGGCGCCGGCATGCCCCGCAGTTCAGGGCGCAGGTCGTGGCAGCCTGCCTGCAACCAGGGGTGTCGATTTCGGCCGTGGCCTTAGCCAATGGGCTCAATGCCAACCTGGTGCGCAAGTGGGTGAAGGAGCACCGTGAGGGTGTTCGTTCGGATGTTGTCGTCGCTGAGGAAGGTGGCCGGGGCCGAGCGGGGCGGGAAGCTGCGCCGGCGCAGTTCGTCGCGGTCGCGGTAGAGGCGGCGCCGGTTGTGTCCACGGGCGACATCCGTCTGGAGGTGCGCCGCGGCGAGACGGTGGTGCACATCACCTGGCCGGCTGCCCAGGCCCAGGCCTGTGCCCAGTGGTTGGGCGCGTGGCTGCGGTGATTCGCCCCGAGCAGGTGTGGCTGGCCGTTGAGCCGGTGGACATGCGTCTGGGCATCGACGGGTTATCGCTGAAGGTCCAGCAGGCGTTGGGCCGCTCCCCCTGTGATGGCAGCGCCTATGCCTTTCGCAACCGCCGGGGCAACCGCATCAAGCTGCTGGTGTGGGACGGCACCGGGGTGTGGCTGTGTGTGCGCCGGCTGTATCAGGGCCGCTTCATCTGGCCGCGGGGTGACACGGTGCTGTGGACCCTGAGCGAGGAGCAATGGCAGTGGCTGGTGAGCGGCGTGGACTGGCGCCGCCTGGACGCCAAAGCGGTGGCCGACTGGCGCGTGTGAGGGCAAAGATTTCTCTTATATTGAGGAGGTTCCGATGCGTTCCTGAGATATAATCCATCCTCATGAGCGCAGCGGCCCAACCGGTCCCCAACGAGCGCGTTGCGACGCTGCCGCCGTGGGCCCAGGCGCACTTGGAGTCCCTGCAGGCCGAGCTCAAGCGGCGGGAGCTCAAGATCCGGCAGCTCACCCTGGAGCTGGCCCACCACAAGCGCCTGCGCTTTGGCGTCAAAAGCGAAGCGCTCTCGCCCGAGCAGCGCGACCTCTTCCAGGAGACCTGCAGCGAGGACGAAGCGGCCATCGCCGCGGAGTTGGCCGCGCAGCAGCCACCCGCCCCGACACCACGCCGAGCCAAGCCCACCGGGCGCAAGCCCCTGCCGGGGGAGCTGCCGCGCATCGAGCACCGCCACGAGCCGGCCTCGTGCACCTGCGCCCAGTGCGGGTGCGACCTGGTCAAAATCGGCGAGGATGTCAGCGAGCAGCTCGACGTGGAGCCGGCGCGCTTTTTCGTGCATCGCCACATCCGCCCGCAGTACGCTTGCCGCGCCTGCGAGACGGTCACTGCCGCGGCGGTGGCACCGGGCCTCATCGACGGCGGCCTGGCCGCCCCGGGGCTGCATGCCTGGGTCCTGATCCAGAAATACCTCGATCACCTGCCGCTGTACCGCATCGAGAGAATCAGCGCCCGCCAGGGCGTACCCATCGCCCGCTCGACCCTGGCGCAATGGGTCGGGGAGCTCGGGGTGCGCCTTGAGCCCCTCTACGAGCGATTGGTGACCCTGCTCAAGGCGGGAACGGTGTTGCACGCCGATGAGACCCCCGTCCCGCAGCTCGACCCCGGGGCGGGCAAGACCAAGCGCGCCTACTTGTGGGCGTACCGCAGCAACGATCTGCAGCGCGCGCCCCCGATGGTGGTGTTCGACTATCAGGGCAGCCGCAGCGGGGCGCATGCACGCGTCTTCCTGCACGACTGGCGCGGCCACCTGATGGTGGATGACTACGCCGGCTACAAGGGGCTGTTCGGGGCGGCGATCACGGAGCTGGCCTGCCTGGCGCATTGCCGGCGCAAGTTCTTCGACCTGCACGCCGCAGGCGCCCACCCGGTCGCCGCCGAGGTGCTGCGCCGTATCGGTGAGCTCTACGCCATCGAGGAGCAGGCCCGCGCCGGGCCCATCACCGAGCGCCTGGCATTGCGTCAAGCCGAGGCCGCCCCGCGCCTGAACGCGCTCCACGACTACCTCGCCAGCCAACGCCTGAAAACTGCCCAGGGCAGCGGGCTCGCGCGCGCCATCGACTACAGCCTCAAACGCTGGGCGGCGCTGCAGCGCTACCTCGCCGACGGTGCCCTGCCCATCGACAATAACGTGGTGGAGAACGCCATCCGTCCGATCGCCCTAGGCAGGAATT
>CAVOQO010000034.1:0-16020 GCA_963698355.1 uncultured Gammaproteobacteria bacterium
CGCGCCTATGTGAAGCTTCACATAGGCGCGTCTATGTGTAGGTCAAAACTATGTGAAGTTTGTATGCCGACCCCAGAGCTGGTCTGCTCCGGGACCGGTCGATTCTTCACATAGTTACAGGTTCTCGAGGAACTGGCAGAGTTCGTCCGATGGCTGGTAGCGGGGAACAACGGCCGTGGGTGCCTCCAGGCGCGCGAGGGCCGCTTCCTTCATGGCCAGATTCGCCTCGACGTATCGGTGGGTCGTGGTCGGCGTTTCGTGGCCGAGGTAGAGAGCAATGATGTTGAAGGGCACGCCGGCCTGCAGCATATGCATCGCGGTCGAATGGCGAATGCAGTGCGGGGAGACATGCCGTGTGGCGAGGCTGGGATGTGTCTCGGTGGCACGCGCGACAGCGAGCTTCAGGCGTTGATTGACGTTGTAGCGGGTCATCGTGTGTCCCTCGCGGTTGGGCAATAACGGCGCCTCCGCCCTGAGTGCTGGATTGCGCCGCAGCCAGGCGCGGGCCTCTCGCGCCGTGGCCGGCCACAGCGGTATCGCCCGCTGCTTTCGGCCCTTGCCGTGCAAGTGCACGCAGGCCGAGGCGTCGAGCACGACATCGGCCACGCGCAGCGCTGTGATCTCCGAAACCCGTGCCCCGGTGTTGTACAGCAGGGTCAGCAGCAGGTGATCGCGCTGGGAGGTCCAGGTGGTCCCCGGCTCGCCGATCACCGCCAACATCTCCTCGCGCGGCAGGAAGCCGAGCATGGGGCGCTCGAAGCGCTTCATCGGGACCCCGAGCGCCTGCTCGATGGCCTGCAAGGAGGCGACGTCGCGATGTTCGGCGAACTTCAGGAACGCGCGCAGCGCGGTGAGGCGCAGGTTACGGCTGTGTACCGAATTGCTGCGCCCTTGCTCCAAGTCATCGAGAAACGCCAGGAGCAGCTCCGGGGAGATATCGACCAGACGCAATTCACTGGGCGCCCTGCCCAAGCGCTCGTGGGCGAAGTCCAGGAACAACAGCATCGCATCGCGGTAGGAGGCGATGGTATTGGGGCTGATGGCCTGCTGGTTGAGCAGGTAGTCGGCGAAGAATTGCTGGACCAGGGCGGGGAAGGACGGGGCATCGGCGATCTTGGCGTCAGACATGCTCCACCTCCGTGTCCGCCACCAGGGGCTCGAACTGCTCGGCAGCCCGTGCCAGGAGCTCGGGTACGGCGCTCAGGTACCAATAGGTATGTGTCACGTTGGCGTGGCCGACGTAGGTGGAAAGGGCCAGCATCTGCTGATCGATGTCGACCCCCTCCGCCTGCCAGCTCAGGATCCGGCACACGACAAAGGTGTGCCTCTTATGCCGCGCGCGGCATAAGAGGCATCATGCCGACAACCGAATTATGCCGAATCGGGCGGCTGGCGCTCGGCCGGCGGCGCTCTGGCGTTGCTTCCAGTCGGCATAATCATAGGCCTTCGAGGAAGGCCAGGAGCGGGTCGTCGGGTCGGTAGCGAGTCGGTGTGACCCCAATGGGCGTGGTCCGAGACAGCGCTTGCTCCTTCAGGCGGAGGTCGGCATGCAGATACATCTGTGTGGTTTCCACCGACTCATGCCCCAGCCAGAGCGCAATCACCGATCGGTCGATGCCGTGCTGCAAGAGGTCCATCGCGGCACTGTGACGCAAGACATGCGCGGTCACTGTCTTACGCTGCAGAGAGGGACAGCGTTGCTGCGCGGTCCGAGCATGTTTCGCCACCAGGCGCTCGATCGCATCCCGGCTGAGCGGTCCGCCGCGGCTGCTGGGAAAGACCGGCTCGCGAGGCAAGCCGTTGCGCTCTTGCAGCCAGCGCTCCAACAGGGCCGCCGCCTCTTGGCGCAGCGGCGTTGCGCGTTGCTTTCGGCCCTTTCCGACGCATGTCACATGCGCCCCGGTCCCCAGCACGATGTCCTGAGCGCACAGGCCGATCAGCTCGGACACCCGCAGTCCCGTTTGGACGGCCACGGTCAGGATGGTGCGGTCCCGGCGGCCGATCCAAGTGGAGGGATCTGGAGCGGCGATCAATGCCGCGATCTCCTCGCGGTGGAGAAACTCGATCAGCCGACGCTCATGGCGTTTGCTCGGCATCGCCAGCACGCGCTGGCAGAGCCATGCATGGGCGGGCTCTTCCAGCGCGACGTAGCGAAAGAACGAATGGATGGCGGCGAGGCGGGCATTGCGCGTGCGTGCGCCGTTGCCTCGTTCCTGTTCGAGATGATCGAGGAATTGGCCGATGAAGGGCGCATCGAGATCCTCGAGGCGCAATGTCGAAGGCGGCGTGCCGAGCCGTTCGGCGGCGTACCTCAGCAGCAGACGGAAGGTGTCCCGGTAGCCGGCGACGGTGTGCTCGCTGGCGCGCCGTTGCCGACAGAGGCGCTCGGTGAAGAAGCATTGAAGCAGGGCGGGAAAGGAGTTGGCGATCATGCGCGGACCTCCTCGGCGTTCTCCATCAGGCGCTGGCTGGCCAACTGGAGGAGCTCCGGGACGGCCTCGAGATACCAGTAGGTCTCGTTGACATGAACGTGGCCAAGGTAGGTGGCGAGCCTCGGGAGCTCGCGCTCGACATCGACCCCAGTGCGATACCAGTGAATTAACGTGCGGGCCGCAAATCGGTGGCGCATGTCGTGAATGCGCGGTCCCCGCCCGTGGCCGCTCGCGGCGGCGCGCAGACCGATCCGTTGAGAGAGTTTCGCGAAGGTGTAACGCGTGCTCCACTCCGTGATGCGCCCGCCCCGCTCGGCGAGGAAGAACGCCGGCGTTACCGGATGTGGAAACATACGTGTTCTTTGCTCGCCGTAGCGCTCGAGCGCCTCCCGGGTCGAGGGATGGATCGGCACCAAGCGCGACTTGCCGAACTTCGTGCGGCGGATGGTCAGAATTGCTTGCGCTAAATCGACATCGGCACGATCGAGCATGAGCGCTTCGCTCACGCGCAGGCCCGTGACGGCCAGCAGACCGAACAGCGTCGCGTAGCTGCAGGCTTTCAAGCCGTTGGCGGAAGGCAGCTCGGCGGCCGCGGCAAGGAGCCGCTCGATCTCCTCGTCGCTGTACAGGTAAGGGGGGTGGCGGTGGTAGCGCTCGGGCAGAAAACCATCCGGCGGGATCTCGGTGCGCGGATCTGTCGTGCGCCGCCAGCGGGCGAAGCGGCGGACCATGCCCAGGCGTCCTGCCCAGGTGGCTGGCTGTGCGTCGCCGGGTTGCTCGGCCCAGCGAACCGCCAACGCGTGGGTGATGTAGGCCGCCTCGTTGGCTTCCAGAAAGGCGACAAAATTGCGCAGCAAGCGCGCCGGCCGCCGGAGCTCGAAACCGAGGTGCCGGCGCACGGCCAGATACTCCTCCAAGGCGTCGCGGAGCTCGCTCATCGCCCACCCCCGATGTTCGGCCAGGGTTGGGCGAGGGCGCTCAGCGCCGCGAGGTCGACTTTGGCGTAAATCTCCGTGGTATTCGGCGAGCGATGCCGGAGCACTTGGCCGATTTCGGCCATGGACGCGCCCCCGCGAAGCATCTGCGTTGCCAGGGTGTGTCGGAGAATGTGGGCGCCCTTGGCCGGTGGATGGAGACCGGCGCGCTCCAGGGCACGTCGCACGAGGGTCGAGACGGTTGACGGTCCCGCAAAGCCCGAATGGGGCGCCTGCAGGCGCACGAAGACCCGACGCGAGCGGGTCGCGGGACGCGCCTGACGCAAGTAGGCGACCAGCGCTTCGCCAGGCTCGGTCAGGAGCGGCAAGCGCTCGTGCACAAGGCCTTTGCCACGGATCGTCACTTCGCCCGCTCGCCAATCGATGTCATCGATGGCGAGGGCGACGACCTCGCTGGCCCGCAATCCAAGGCGAGCGAGGAGAATGAGGACCGCATAGTCGCGTCGCCCCGCGGCGGTCGTGCGATCGCAGCCATCGAGCAGGCGCTGGACCTCCTCCTCGGTCAGGAATTTGGGGACGGACGACAAGCGCCAGTTCGCGACGCTTGGCACACCAGCGGCCAGATCGACCTCGATCTTCGCCTCCTGAAACAGGAATCGAAGGAATGAACGCAGTGCCGTGACCGTCAGCTGCGCCCTTTTGAGGCTTTGGCAGCGCGCCTGGGCGAGGACGAACGGGGGGATGTCCGATCCGCGCAGTTGTTCGAGATGCACGGGCCCGTCGCCGAAACGATGGACGAGAAAACGCTGGGCAACGGGCAGGTAGTTCACCACTGTCGCCGTACTCAGGCCGCGCTCGGTTCTGAGATAGCGCTCGTAGCGGCGCTCGAGCTCGGCCCGCGGGGAGGTGTCGCACACCGCGTCAGGACGGGGAACGATTCCCTGGCCCTGCAGATACCCGACAAACCTGAAGATGGTCGATGCCTGGCCGCGTCGCAGCCGTTCCCGTCGCCGCAGTTCCTCCAGGTACCGATCGACAGTGTGCTCGCCGAGCTGCGCCGCGGCGAGCGGCTCGTCTTGCAGCCACCAGCCCAGCTCGGCGACCCAAAGGAGTTTCGATCGCACCGTCGATGCCGCATAGGCATCCTCGACCAGTGCGGTCGCGAACGACTCGAGATAGGCGTGCAGCGGGTTGCTTTGTAAACGCTCGCGCAAATCGCCTTGTTCTTTGAAGAACTCGTTCAGCATGTCTCTTCTCCGTCCTGACCCGATTGGCAGTCCGGAGAGATGACACGATTATGCCGTGTCCGAATACCAGGCTACGGCCATAAGTCTTCAGAAACAGAGAAGAAAGAAAGGTGGCCGCCGATGATTCGGCATAATTCGGTTGTCGGCATGATGCCTCTTATGCCGCGCGCGGCATAAGAGGCACACCTTTGTCGTGTGCCGGATCCTGAGCTGGCAGGCGGAGGGGGTCGACATCGATCAGCAGATGCTGGCCCTTTCCACCTACGTCGGCCACGCCAACGTGACACATACCTATTGGTACCTGAGCGCCGTACCCGAGCTCCTGGCACGGGCTGCCGAGCAGTTCGAGCCCCTGGTGGCGGACACGGAGGTGGAGCATGTCTGACGCCAAGATCGCCGATGCCCCGTCCTTCCCCGCCCTGGTCCAGCAATTCTTCGCCGACTACCTGCTCAACCAGCAGGCCATCAGCCCCAATACCATCGCCTCCTACCGCGATGCGATGCTGTTGTTCCTGGACTTCGCCCACGAGCGCTTGGGCAGGGCGCCCAGTGAATTGCGTCTGGTCGATATCTCCCCGGAGCTGCTCCTGGCGTTTCTCGATGACTTGGAGCAAGGGCGCAGCAATTCGGTACACAGCCGTAACCTGCGCCTCACCGCGCTGCGCGCGTTCCTGAAGTTCGCCGAACATCGCGACGTCGCCTCCTTGCAGGCCATCGAGCAGGCGCTCGGGGTCCCGATGAAGCGCTTCGAGCGCCCCATGCTCGGCTTCCTGCCGCGCGAGGAGATGTTGGCGGTGATCGGCGAGCCGGGGACCACCTGGACCTCCCAGCGCGATCACCTGCTGCTGACCCTGCTGTACAACACCGGGGCACGGGTTTCGGAGATCACAGCGCTGCGCGTGGCCGATGTCGTGCTCGACGCCTCGGCCTGCGTGCACTTGCACGGCAAGGGCCGAAAGCAGCGGGCGATACCGCTGTGGCCGGCCACGGCGCGAGAGGCCCGCGCCTGGCTGCGGCGCAATCCAGCACTCAGGGCGGAGGCGCCGTTATTGCCCAACCGCGAGGGACACACGATGACCCGCTACAACGTCAATCAACGCCTGAAGCTCGCTGTCGCGCGTGCCACCGAGACACATCCCAGCCTCGCCACACGGCATGTCTCCCCGCACTGCATTCGCCATTCGACCGCGATGCATATGCTGCAGGCCGGCGTGCCCTTCAACATCATTGCTCTCTACCTCGGCCACGAAACGCCGACCACGACCCACCGATACGTCGAGGCGAATCTGGCCATGAAGGAAGCGGCCCTCGCGCGCCTGGAGGCACCCACGGCCGTTGTTCCCCGCTACCAGCCATCGGACGAACTCTGCCAGTTCCTCGAGAACCTGTAACTATGTGAAGAATCGACCGGTCCCGGAGCAGACCAGCTCTGGGGTCGGCATACAAACTTCACATAGTTTTGACCTACACATAGACGCGCCTATGTGAAGCTTCACATAGGCGCGTTGACCGGTCACTCGACAGGCCCACGTCGACCGGCGGCGTGGCGCGTCTAGGAGACGCTCCCCGGTCTCGACCGAGAGACCGGACTTGGCCGGTTGCTGCCGTTAGAAAAGGCCATACGGCTCAGGAGGGTCTGGCCCCGCAGGCATTCACAGCAGCGGCGGAGGAATCCGACAAGTCAGCGCGGATTATTCTGAGAAAATCCTGGAGATAAAGTGTGCGACAACACCCGCGAAGCGAGGTTGAAAAGAGCAGTTGTCACGCCGAGGCGCCAAGAACGCCAAGTATTTGAAACCAGGCCCGCCTGTGTAACCACGCGGCGGGTGAGGGGAGACGACGCGCAACGCTCTGTTTTTTTGGCGATTTTACGTGAGCGAGGCCGAACCGGATCTGATGACTTTACTCGACCGCGCCGAGGGCCGTTTCCGCCGGCTCTCGGCAGGCCCGGTCGCTCAGGGCGTCGCGGGCGGGGCGCTCTGCAGCTTTCGACGCAGATCGAGCGCGTCCTGACGCTCGGGGAAGGGGCGGTCGCCGGTCAGCGCCCTTCGCAATTCGCTCAACGCCTCCTCGCGCCGGCCCAGCTGGTCGAGCGCATAGGCGAGATGGTAGCTGGTGCCCGGATCCTCGGCGGATCTAGACCTGGCCTCACGCAGGTACTTGAGCCCCTCGGCGGTCTGACCGTTCATCACCAGGGCCCACCCGAGGGTGTCGGTCACCTCGGGAGCACCCGGCATCTGCTGGTGTGCCCTGCGCGCATAGTCGATCGACTCCGGCCGGCCCTCGCGCGCATAGATCAGGGCCAGATTGTTGAGCAGCATCAGGTTGTCGGGGGAGGCCTCGAGCGCCTCCTCGTACAGGGTCCTGGCCTCCTCCATACGCCCCGCGCGGAACAGCCCCTCCGCCAAGGCCTGACGGGCGATTGTCGCGTCCGGGTGCTCCGCGAGCCAGTCGCGCAGAAAGTCGATGGCCGCATCCAGACCCCGGGCCTTGCGCGTGGCCTCGTAGACCCTCACCGCCAGCACTGGCGACCCGGGCTCCTCCTCGAGCGCGGCCTTGTAGCTCGAGAGCGCGGGCTCGCTCTCCCCGCGGCGCTGGGCGATGACGCCGAGCAGGTGGTCCGCATAGGGCTCGCGCGGGAAGTCGGCGCGCAGCTTCTTGGCGAGCGCCGTCGCGGATTCGATCTCACCGGTCTCCAGGTAGAGTTCGCCAAGCTTGATACGGGCCGGCAGGTAGCGGGGCTGGCCCTCCTGGGCCTTCTCGAGCGACCAGACGGCGCCCCTCAGGTCACCCGCCTGGATCTGCAGGTTGGCGATCTCCAGCAGACTCGCCGCGTCATAGCCGGCCAGGGTCGAGCCACGCTGGAGCACCACCTGGGCGGTGGCACGCTTGCCGTTGGCGATATAGGCCCGGCTCAGCGCCGCCACCAGACCCACGTCATCCGAGTTTGGCGCACGCACCTCCATGGACTCGGCAACTTTCAGTGCCTGCTCGGAATCCTTCATCTTGAGCAGGAGGTTGGTCAGATAGACCGCGACCGGCACGGCGCTCGGATCCACGCCGACCGCCCGCTCGGCCCAGCGCTTGGCCTCTTGCGCATCGCCGCGTGCCTCGTAGGCCCGGGCCAGCATCAGCATGGCGGAGAGTTGGTCCGGGTTGCGGACGAGGAGCAGCTCGAGCCGCTCCTGGGCGGCATCCAGTCGGCTCTCTCTCAGGTCGGCCTCGGCCAGATTGAGCTGCGCCGGGACGAAACGCCAGTCCAGCGCCAGGGCCAGCTCGAAGGCCCAGCGGGCCGCTTGGCGGTCGTCGGCGGCGAGCTGCGAGACGCCATAGAGGTTGAGGTAGGTGAGATTGGTCGGGTCCTCCTGCAGCAGCCGCCGGGCGGCCTGGACCGCCTCGCGATAGCGCCGCTCCTTGAGATGCATGATGACGAGCGTCGCCCCCGCCTTCTGCAGCTCCGGGTGGGCATCGAAGACGGCGCCGAGACTCTCGATCGCCTGGGCCTTGCGTCCCAGCCCGAACGCGTTCACCGCCCGCTGGGTGCTGAGGACGATGTTGTCGCCGCCCGCCTCGAGCGCCTCCTGGAGCAGTTGGGAGGCCTTGATGTGCTGGCCGTCGCGCATATAGGCCTCGGCCAGCAGGGACAGCACCCGTTGATCACCCGGCGCCAGTCCCATGGCGGGCTCGAGCAGATCCACCGCCTTGTCGGTGTCGCCCTTGTCCAGGTAGAGCTGGCCCAGCAGGATGCGCGGGGCCACCGAATCCGGGAACTTCTGCAGGTAAAGCGAGAGATAGCTCGAGGCCTGGGGCCAATGCTTGAGGCTGTAGCTCACCAGGCCGGCGAGCAGCAGGGTGGGCGCGTGAGCGTCGATCAGCTCGCGGGGAAGCTGAGACAGGAGGGTCTCCGCCTCCTTGAGTGATTCCTCGGCCTTGCCCGGCTCCTTGAGGCGGGCCTGAGCAACGGCCTGCAGATAGAGGGTGCGTGCGTCCTTCGGATAGAGCCGTCGCACCTCCTCGACGGCGGCCACGGCCTGATCCATGCGACCGAGATCGAGCAGGGCGCTCACCCGCGCGATCTGGGCGGGCAGGAAGGCCGGCAGGGCGCGTGCCGCCTGCTCGAAGTCGCTCAGTGCCGCCTCGGGGTTGCCCTGGCCGCGCGCCAGGGTCCCCTTGAGGAACCAGGCCTGGGGATTGTTCGGGGCGAGCTCGACGGCACGCCGGACATAGAAGTCCGCCTCGTTGAGGTTGCCCTGCAGGAGCAGCACCTGGACCCGCCCGAGGATGGCCGCGATGTTGGTCGGGTCGCGGTCCCACGCCTGGGCGAAGGCGCGCTGGGCATCGTAGAGCTGCTCGAGCTGCAGATGGGCCTGACCGCGCAGGGCGAGGAGCTCGGCGTCCTGCTGGGCCAGGGTCCCGAGCGGGAACAGCTCGGCGATCAGGCGCTCGGCCTTGCCCTGGAGCAGGTAGGCACGCGCCAGGGGGATGAGGGTGAGTGACTTGTCGGCCCCCAGCCCGTCGGCCACCACCAGCTCCTTCTCCGCCCTCTGACCCTCGCCGAGCTGCAGATAGATGGTGCTGAGCAGGAGGTGCGCGGAGAGCAGGAAGGGGTCTTCCAGCAGGGCGTTCTTGAGATGGATGTAGGCGGCGCGGGTCTCGCCCAGGTTGTACTCGCCCAGGGCCTTCTCATAGAGCTCGGAGGCGCCGGGCCTGGCCCTGCCCTGATCGTCCCCGGGGCCGTCGGCGCCCCGCACCACCGGCACGGCGCCGGTGAGGAGCGCCAGGGACAGGACCAGCGAGAGGGCTGGCGAGAGAGCCGATTGGGATCTTGGTTTCATGGGCATTCACTACCGCGGTGGCAACCGCCTTGGACCCTGGATGGGTGCCGGTCTCGTCCGTTTGAATGGTGTCGATCCGATCTCATTAGGAGTCAAATCCGGGGGGCCCGGAACCCCGACCCCGATGGCGGTCTCAGACCGGGATCCATGGCCCCGGACGGGCCTGGTCTGCCAGCCCGGTACGCTGGGCGAGGGATCCGCAGACGCCCTGCACCGCGGCCAGCACCAGATCGGGCCTGTTGTTCTTCTCGCTGATGTGGGCCAGCAACAGGTGACGCAAGGCGGCGACCGGCAGGGCGTCGAGCAGATCCGCCGCCTGACAGTTGCTGAGATGCCCCCGGGGACCGCCGACGCGCCGCTGCAGCACGGGCGGATAGGGGCCGGAGCGCAGCATCGCCAGGTCGTGGTTGCATTCGAGAATCAGGGCGTCGCACCCACCCAGCATCGAGCGCATGTGCGGGGTCACGGAACCGGCGTCGGTCAGCATCCCCAGGCGCCGGCCCGCACCCTCGAAGACGAACTGTATCGGCTCGCGCGCATCGTGGGGAACGGGATAGGGGCTGATTCGCAGGTCCCCGATGGAGACGCGGCCGGCGTGCCCGGAAAAGAGCCGCAGACGGGGGACCTCGGGCGCGCCGAGCGCCTTCCAGGTCCCCGGCGTGGTCCAGACGGCGGCACCGGTCCGGCACGCAAAGGCGGCGACCCCCTTGGAGTGGTCCGAGTGCTCATGGGTCAGCAACAGCGCCTCGATGGCCTGCGCTTGCACCCCCAGGAGCCCCAGCCGCCGCTCCAGCTCGCGAAGGCTGAATCCGTTGTCGACCAGGACCCGGGTGGACCCGCACTCGAGAAGGGTCGCATTTCCGCGGCTTCCGCTGCCCAGGGTGGCGAAGCGCACGCCTAGGCGGTGTCCGAGCGCGGGGGCGCGGTGACAGGTCCCGCCGAATTCGGCCCAGGGCCGAGCTCGCCGGCCGGGCGCTCCGCGCCGGCTGACGGTGCGGCCGTCGCATCGGCCCGCCGGCGGGGATGACAAGCGGCACCCATCGACGGGTGCCTAGTTCATCTGCTCGGCGAGCAGGGTGAGGATGCGGCCCGCGGCGGGCGAGTTGTCCGGGTTGCCCTTGGCGTCGAGCACGCTCACCCGGGTCTGGGTCTCGTCCCCCTGGACCCGGATCTGGTACTGCTTGACCCGGTCGATGTCATTCTTCCGCCAGAACGCCAGACGCGAGCCCCAACTGCGCTTGCGCGGCTCGCTGCCGGAATCCGCGTCCTGATAGCGCACATAATAGGCGCCGCGGCTCATGTCGCGGTCCTCCACGGAGAATCCCGCCCGGTCCAGCGCCGAGCCGGTCATTCGCCATCCGCGCCGGAACTCGTCCGAGATCAGGATCACCTGGGCACCGCCCTCTGACACCAGACGCGCCGGCGATCCGGAACGCCCGGTGCCGGCGCTGCCCCCGGCGGCCGCTCCGGTCCAGCCGCGGCCCCGCCACCTGCCCAGGGCCGCACCCCGCCTGCTTCTGGGAGGTCGCCCAGATAGACCATGATCCGGCGCAGCATCTCGGCCTCCACCTCCGGGTCGTTCGGTCTGGACTCCCAAACCGGGCGGCTCCGTATCCCGTGCGGTGCGGTACATCTTCTGCAGCATCCCCCGCTGGGTCGAGGTCGAGCTCGGTGGTACCGGCGCCGTTGCCCCGCCTCCAGCCGCACCCTGTATTGATCCCGGGTCGAGGTGGTATACAGGCCGTCGAACACCCCGCGTATGGTGTCGGTGATGAAGTCGCTGCTTGATGTCGGCGCGATTCTCCAGCCAACCAGTCTCCATCACCCCGATGGTGGGATCTTCCTCAACCAGCAGGATGCCGTTCGAGCGCCAGAAATCGAGCTCACCTGGGCCATACCTGATCGGCTCGGCTTGAATCACCAGCCAGCGCTTGTCGCCGTTCGCGGCGTACTTCGATGTCGTCCATCTCCGGCAGGACTTCGCTCCCGCTACTGCTCCCCGCGGGCGGTCTTGACGCCCCGCGGCGTATTGAGAAAAGGTAGCCGTCTCACCCGGTGCCAACTCCGGCACCACCAGGGGGTCGGTGGGGGCGACGGGTGGGTGAGATCCGGTGGAATCTCCAGGTCCGCCTGCCACGCGACCTTCTCCTGCTTGTAATCCACCTTGCGGTCGGGCAGCGCCTTCTTGATGCTGCTGCAAGCCCACTGATCCGAGGGCGAGGATGCAGGCGATGAGGGATGTTCAGCCGTTGCGGACTTGTTCATTTCCACTATCTCGTTTTTCATGGTTTTCATGGCAGGCTCGACGCCAGAGTCAGAATTGGGCAATACCTCGCGGCAGGGCATCATTCGGTCACCCCTGCCTGCTCCATGGCGGCCCGCACCCGCGGGCGGGCGGCCTCAGAGAGCCAGGTCATCGGCAGGCGGATCCCCTCGCCCATCAGCCCGAGCTCGTGCGACGGCCCACTTCACGGGAATGGGATTCGACTCCAGGAACAGGGCGGCGTGCAGCGCGCGCAGCATGCCGTCGACCCGGCGCGCGCCGTCGGCGTCCCCCGCCAGGGCCAGGCGACACATCTCGTGCATTGCGGCGGGCGCCACGTTCGCCGTCACCGAGATGACGCCCTGGCCGCCGCCCTCGACGATGGTGTCGCAGGCCATCCAGTCCTCGCCGCTCAGGATGACGAATCCGTCGCCGCAGGCGGAGCGCAGATCGAGGATGCGCTGCATGTCGCCGGTGGCTTCCTTGATGCCCACGATGTTGCCGGCGCCCCCGGCCACCCGCGCGACGGTCTCGGGCAGCATGTCGCAAGCGGTGCGCCCGGGCACGTTGTAGAGGATCTGCGGCAACGTCCACCGCCTCGGCGACGGTCATGAAATGCCGGTACAGCCCCTCCTGGGTCGGCTTGTTGTAGTACGGCGTCACCAGCAGGCAGCCGTCCACGCCGGCGTCGCGGGCCGCGCGGGTGAGACTCACGGCCTCGCTGGTGCTGTTCGCCCCGGTGCCGCCGATGACCGGCACCCGCCCCGCCGCGAGCTCGACCACGCGCGCGATGACTCGCAGTGCTCGTCGTCATCCAGCGTCGCGGATTCGCCGGTCGTGCCCACCGCGACGATGCCGTCGGTGCCCTGCTCGACATGGAAATCCACCAGCCGCGCCAGCGCGGCGTCGTCCACCGCAGCCGTCGTCGCGCATCGGGGTGACCAGGGCGACGATGCTGCCGCGAATCATGGGAAGGCTCCGGGGACCCTAAAAGGGGTGCATGGGGCGGCCCGCCGGCCGCACCCCGACAACTTGACGGCAGGCTCCACTCCCCGAGGAGGGTCAGCGGAATGCAGTCTGGCAAAGGTTGAGCAGTGCCGCGGGGAAGATGCCCAGCAGAAGAACGGCCAGCCCATTAACTGTCATGGCCACACGCACCCCGCCCGTGGTGATGATCGGCGCATCGGTGGCGGGCTGGTCGAAATAGATGAGCTTGACCACGCGTAGGTAGTAGAAGGCACCAATGATAGAGAAAAAGACCGCCGCCAGCGCGAGCCACACAGGTCGACCCTCACCACTGCCTCCAGAACCAGCAGCTTGGCCATGAAGCCCACGGTGGGCGGCACCCCGGCCATGGAGAACATGACGATTGCCATCATCGCCGCATACCAGGAGTCCCGATCGTTGAGGCCCTTGAGGTCATCGAGATGTTTCCGCATAGAAAGCCCTTCCGGCTCAGGGTGCGTCGCAGGATGCCGAACGCTCCCGCGGCCATCAGGGCGTAGACGATGGCATAGAACATGGCCGAGGCATAGCCCTGGGCCGACCCCGCCAGGAGACCAAGGAAGATGAACCCGACGTGTGAGATGGTGGAATAGGCCAACATGCGCTTGATGTTGGTCTGGGCGATGGCGAGTAGGTTGCCCAGACCCATGGACAGCACGGCCAGGATCACCAGCATTCCTTGCCAGTCCGGGTGCAGGGCACCCAGGCCGTCCACCAGCAGTCGCACGGTGAGCGCGAACGCGGCGATCTTGGGGGCCGACCGAGGAACAGCGCCACCGGGGTCGGGGCGCCCTCGTAGATGTCCGGCACCCACATGTGGAACGGCACGGCCCCGAACTTGAACCCGATGCCAACCACGATGAACACCATACCGAACACCAGCATCCTGTTCTCGATCCCCTGCTCCGACACGGCGCGGGCACACGCCAAGCTCGATGGAGCCGGTCGCCCCGTAGATCATGGAGATACCGTAGAGCAGCATGCCCGAGCCCAGTGCGCCCAGGACGAAGTACTTCATTGCCGCCTCGGCACCGTGCTCGGAGTCGCGGTCGAAAGCCACCAGCGCAAGACAGAGGGCCAGCAGCTCGAGCCCCAGATACACGGTGAGGAAGCTGTTGGCGGAGATCATCACCATCATGCCGAGCGCCGCGAACAGCACCAGCACGTAGTACTCACCCGCCAGCAGGTCCCGGTCCTTGAGCCAGGGACGGGCGTAGACGAAGGCAAGCAGAGACACGATCAGCACGAAGGCCTTGAGCACGTCGCTCAGGGCATCGCGCACCACGTTGCCGTCGAACACCAGGGTACGCTCGCCCCGCCCACCAGACCGGTGAGGGCGATGGCGACGAGCAGGCCAATGAGGGTCAGCCCGTGATTGATCCCCTTGTCCTTCTCCTTGAGATAGAGGTCCACGACGAGCACGACGCTCGCGGTGACCAGGATGGCGATCTCCGGGAGTATCGGCAGCAGCTGCGCGGGGTCGAATTGCATGGGGGTCTTCCGTAGGTCGGGCAGCGCCCGATCGTCGTCTGAGGGGGTCTCGTCCTATCCGGTACGGCGGGCGACCGGGTCAGGGCGTCGCGGCAGCCACCGCCGGCGGACGCGGCAGTATGCAGTCGGCGGCCTCCTCGGCGGGGAGCTTGCAGGCGCTCACCTGCACGACCAGGTTCTCGACCGTGCTGTGCATGACGTCCACCAGAGGCGCGGGCCAGAGCCCGACAGCAGCACCACGGCGGCGAGGCGCCGAGGTTGAAGGTCTCGCGGCCATTGAGGTCCTGGAGGTCGGCGACCTTCTCGTTCTTCACCTCGCCGTAGACGACGCGCTTGACCATCCACAGGGTAAAGGCCGCCGCCAGGATCAGCGTGGTGGCGGCCAGACGGCGAACCAGAAGTCGGCCCGGAAGGTCGCCAGGATGACCATGAACTCGCCGACGAATCCGGAGGTCCCGGGCAGCCCCGCATTGGCCATGGCGAAGAAGACCATGAAGGCGCCGAGACCGGGCATGGTGTTGACCACGCCGCCGTAGTCGGCGATCTGACGGGAGTGCACACGGTCGTAGAGCACGCCGACGCACAGGAATAGTGCCCCTGAGATGAAGCCGTGGGAGATCATCTGGACCATACCGCCCTGGATGCCCATGCAACGCCCCAGGCGGTGCCGCCTCGACCGACCCTGCGAAGATGGTGAAGACGATGAAGAAGCCCAGGGTCACGAAGCCCATGTGGGCGATGGACGAGTAGGCGATCAGCTTCTTCATGTCCTGCTGCACCAGGGCCACGAAGCCGATGTAGACCACGGCGATCAGGGACATGCCGATGATCAGCCAGTCGAGCGAGGCACTTGCGTCCGGTGTGATGGGAAGGGTGAAGCGCAGGAAGCCGTAGCCGCCGATCTTGAGCATGATGGCCGCCAGGATGACGGAACCGCCGGTGGGCGCTTCGACATGCGCATCGGGCAGCCAGGTGTGCACCGGACACATCGGCACCTTGACCGCGAAGGCGAGCAGGAAGGCGATGAAGATGAGGATCTGGGCATTCAGGCCGAGCTCCAGGTCGTGGAAGGCGAGGATGTCGAAGCTGTCGGCCTGGAAGTACATGTAGATCAGGGCGACCAGCATGAACACTGAGCCGAAGAAGGTGTAGAGGAAGAACTTGATGGTGGCGTAGACCCGGTTCGGCCCGCCCCAGACCCCGATGATGAGGAACATCGGGATCAGCATCGCCTCCCAGAAGACATAGAACAGGATGGCGTCCAGGGCCGAGAAGACCCCGACCATCACGCCCTCCATGATGAGGAACGCGGCCATGTACTGCGATGGCTTGTAGGTATGACCTCCCATCCCGCCACGATCACGAAGATGGTGATGAAGGTGGTCAGGAGGATCAGCGGCATGGAGATGCCGTCGATACCGAGGTAGTACTCGACGTGGAAAGTCGGGATCCAAGACGCCCGCTCGACGAACTGCATCTCCGGGGTAGAGATGTCGAAGCCCGTCCAGAGGGGCATGCTGACCAGGAAGGTCAGTACCGCGAAGGCGAGGGCCGTCCACTTCGAGACCCCGGGGTCCTTGTCCCCGCTGGCCAAGACCGCGATGCCGCCGATGATGGGCAGCCAGATGGTCGCCGTAAGGATGGGAAGTCCGCTTGCATCGTCTCCGTCTCCTGGTGCGGTCACTTCGCCAGAAGAGAGTCAGCAGGCCGATCAACCCGATAATCATCGCTATCGCGTAGTCGTAGAGGTACCCGGTCTGCAGACGGCGGGCGACACCCGCGAAGCGGCCCACGGATCTGGCGGAGCCATTG
>CAVOQO010000035.1:0-12822 GCA_963698355.1 uncultured Gammaproteobacteria bacterium
TGTTCATGGGGTGCCTCGTTTGGTGGTTGCAATGAAGGCTCCGCCCGTTTGGCGAGCGGTCTGGCCGCACCTTGCGCCTTCGTCAGTATCCCGAAACGCAACAACGACCCGGAGTGGGCCTTCTCCCAACCCTCAGACCCGCTGTTCGGCTGCTTCCTGTGCGATCCCGTGCTTCGTTTTGGATCACGCCAAGGACAGTGTTCTTAAAATATATGCCCCGTCACGAGCCGCGTATGGGCGCTACCGTACATAGCGGCCCCTTATTTTGTCCTCGGCGCGCCCAGGCGGTGGCGCCAAACCTTGTCTTACCTGGCTAAGCCGCCAAGCTGCCTGGGGATTTCGACCCAGGGCTCGCGCTCGCCTGGCACCAGGCTGAAGTTTGGTCATACCGGGGCTTTGCGAAGCAGCGCGTCAGGGTGACCGTGTTAGGTTGGCGCGGATGTACTGGCGTGTCCGGCGCAGGGATGGACCGGTAGCGGTATTTTTTTGGTCGCGCAACCAATTGAAAATGCGTGCGATGCGGGGATCGGGTCGCTCCGACCCCGCGCCGGTCACAACCGGGCCGATCTAAAGAGCGTCTTCCGAGGTGAACATGTGCGCATAGTCCGCGATCAGCGCGTCGTAGCACTCGCAGGACGCCGCTTCGAGCCCCCGGCGATCGACGACGCTGATCTCGCCGCGGATATAGTGGATGAGTCCCCGTTGTTGCAACGCCCCAGCGGCGATAGTGACGCCGCTTCTGCGCACCCCGAGCATGGCGGCGAGGTACTCGTGGGTGAGATAGAAGTGATCGGCGCGCGCACGGTCATGCGTCGTCAATAACAAGCGCGCCAGCCGTGGCCCGATCTCGTGGAAATGAGTGCAAGCGGCGGTTCGTGAACACTGCGCCATCTGTACGTACAGGTAGCGGTGGAGCGTGCGAAGCAAGCAGGGGGTATTGCGCAAGTGGTGCCGGAACTGCTCGGCGCTCATCCGCAACGCGGTGCCGGCCCCTTGCACCACCGCGCGCATGGGTGCGAGATCGACCCCGAGCGCCAGGGTCGCGCCGAGCATGCCTTCATCGCCGATCAGTGCCATTTCCAGGGGACGATTGCTGCCCACTCTCATCACCAGCGAGATGAATCCGGCGACGGGGAAATACACGGACGCGTAAGGCGCGTCGGGCTCACACAGGATGGCTCCCAACGGCAGCTCCACCGACTCGCAACGCTCCAAAAGCCTGTTGCGTTCCTTGTCTGGCAGGGCTTCGATCAGGCGGTTGACAAACGGGATTGGTGTTGCGGCCGACACACACGGGTCCTGCAGCACGGCGAATCCAGGGAATGGCACGAGAGGGGTGCCCGGCAATCTCGTTCAGGGAGTCTGATGGACAGACCCGGCATGGTCTGTTCGCTAGGCCACGCAGCGCGCGCCGGTCGGCGGACGCCGCGCTCAAGGCAGAGTTCCGGACCTCAATGGATCGGGCTCCGGGGGGTATCGGGAAGGAGGCGATCGGTTTCCTTCTTGACGACGGCGTAGCACTCGCAACACAGCTCTTCGAGTCTGGGGCGGTTTAGCACCGTGATATGTCCGCGGCGGTATTCGATCACGCCGCGCTCGTGCAAGCGGCCAGCGGCTTCGGTAACGCCCTCGCGGCGCACCCCGAGCATGTTGGCGATCAGCTCCTGGGTCATGGTCAGTTGGTTGCCCGGTAGCCGGTCCAGCGAGAGCAGGAGCCAGCGGCACAACTGTTGGTCGATCGTGTGGTGACGGTTGCAGACCGCCGTCTGGGCCATCTGGGTGAGCAGCGCCTGGGTGTAGCGCAGCATGAGGTGCAGCAGCTCGCCGTGGCGCTCGACCTCGTCCTTGAAGCGTTTCCCCAGCAGCCGGTAGGCGTGACCGGCACTCTGCACGATCGCCCGCCCGGTGGTGCTCTCGCCGCCCATGAACAGCGCGATGCCGACCAGCCCCTCGTTGCCTACCACCGAGATTTCCGCCGATGCGCCGCTCTCCATGACGTAGAGCAGGGAGACGATGGAGTCGGTCGGAAAATAGACGTGGCGCAAGGCACGTCCTGACTCATACAGGACGTTGCCGAGCGGCATCGGTGCCAGCTCGAGGTAGGGGACGATGCGGTCCTGGACTTCTGCCGGTAGGGCCGCCAGCAAATGGTTCTGTTGCGGTGTGGGTGGGGTGAACATCTCTCGATCGGGTTGGGGAGACTTCTCCGTACCGGCAAGTTTAGTCGGATGACACCATCGCTTTGTACGCCGCCGCACATATGAATCCCCGGGTGTTCGGCCATGGATGATGTTCGAAGAATCAGACGGCAAAGCGATTTAAAAACAATAGGGTATGTGACTTTTACAACGGCGCATCCGACCATCGTGAGCCGGACAGATGAGGGGTTTCGGGGATCGATCTGGGCGGCGAACGCCGACACCGACGAGCGGTGCTGCCGCTGGAGCGTTTCATGGAGGAGTAGGCCGCCATTGGCCCAGCGGACTTGACGTCCTCGATCGGGGAGCCTAGCGGGGTGGAGCGGCACCGCAACCCCGGCGAGCCCCCGGTTCCGAAGCCCGCCCCGAACCCCTTGTAGGCCGGTACCACCGGCCTTATCCGCTTCAGCGCTCGCCAGCGGGTTCCGCCATCCCGGCAGCCGCCGCAGCTTCCGCCTCTGCCTTGTCGCGGGCAAGCATGTTGGCTTGGGTGCGATTGGCTTGGAACTTTGCGTCGGCGGCGGTGGCCTCCTCCACCTTCATGTCCTTGTATTGCTTGGCGGTGTCGGTTGCCGCATCCGCCTGCTCCTGGGCTGCCGCTGCGGCGGCGGCCTGGTCTGAGGCAGTCTGCGCCAAGGGTATGCCGGACAGGCCTATCGCCAGGACGGCAGTGGAGGTAAGGATCACATGCTTCATGGACATTCGTTGTTGCTCCAGGATGGGTCTCGGACTGCCGAGCGGCGAATACCGCGAGGATGTATCAGAGGCGGGCTAGGTTGGAGCGCCCGGGCCCTGATTGTCGCCTGGGGTGAGGAGAAGGTCCCCCGCGACCCTGCCAAGACTGACCCAAAACGACTGGCTCTGTCGGTGCGCTGGCGAACATAGCGCACCCAATGGGTGGCGATTGGGCGCCCGCCCCTGGGGACATTCCCCGCCATTGACCAATCCTGGAGCGGGCTGCGTTGACCTTCGACCCTGGCCGCCAGACTCACGGGGTGAGACAGGGATCATGGCCTCAGCGCTGTGGCGGCATCGGGAGCTGCATCTCCTGCGAATACTGGGTCTGCGCCGCCGTGGGACTGATCAGTCCATCGCCGTTCAGGTTGAACGCGTCGCGCGACAAACGGGCCAGGGTCAAATACGGCAGCGGCGAGTGGCCGCTTTCCTTCGCATTGCCGCCCCTACGTTCCTCAAGCCCGGGGGCTGCTCTAGGTCGTAAGCCGGCCTACCCGGGCCCTGAGCGCCAGCGTCCGCAATGCGTCCTTAGCGGACGCCCGAAGCGGCCGACTTAGAAAACCGGATTGAGGAGATTTCCGCCGAAGAGGGTGGCACCCTGAGACCTCCCAGTATTCGAGTGTGAGGTCACTTGGTCCCTAATGCCTGCTTGGACTTCTGAAAGGCGGTTTGGACCGCTTCCCTGGCTGAGCCCGCTATCTTGTTAGCGCCTTCCTGGACCTTGTGGGCGCCCGCCTCGACGGTTCGGCTTATGGCATGGGCCACCTCGCCTGCCGACTCGTTGGCCGCCTCATAGCCCTTCTTGACCCTTGCGCTGGCTTCGATCCCCGTCGCCCTGGCCACTTCCGTGGCTTCGCCCGCGGTCTGCTTCACCTCCGCCGCGCTCTCTTTGACGGCATCCGCGGCCTTGCCCGCCGCCTGGCCAGCCGACTCCTGGGCTTTCTCCCCGCAGGCCGCGAGCAACAGAACCGTGATCGACAGGACTGGGGCGACCAGGGGCTTGGATTTCATCGTCATGACTCGGCTTGTCTCCAGTTCGAATGAAAGCGCCGCTTGAACAAGCAAGCACGCGCCGACGGAAGGCGGCCTGCTGAGTCTCCAACGACCGCCGCAGCGACAACGCGCCCCTGATCCAGCGGAGGTGCACCCGGAGCAGGCGCCGGGTGATGCGCGTGTCCGAGCGCCAAAACGGTGCCTGCGTCGGCCGCTTGCCCGAATGTTGACCTTGGTCCGCGAAGAAGCAGGGATTGCATCTGGTCGCCTGAGTTCTTATGGGTCAGCTTGCTGAGAGACCTGAGGAAAGCGCCCTGTTGTATCTCGTTCCTGTCGGATGCAATCTCTGCCCCTGAAACGTTCCATCCACGAGGTGCAAATTGAGCCCCAAGAACCTGGCAATCGCGACCCTCGGCCTAGTGCTGGTGACGGCCGCTCTTGCCGCCTCGGCCGACGAGGAGGTCATCACCGATGGGATCGACGTGGACGTCCGCCAGTCTATCGATGAGGATCCGCAAGGCCGAACTTACCCAGGCATAGACAACGTCCAGGATCTGGGTGATGGGACCACGGACGAGGGCGGAGCGCCGGACGCTGTGTTCGACCCGCGCGACGCGGCCTTGGAGGACGAAAAGAACCTGGGCCCCAACGCCCCGGGCTACATACCTTGAGGATGGTCTGCTGAGCCACCCCCACCGCCTCGGCGATCTGCTGCTGGGTGTGGCATCAAGCTCCGCGCCATGCGGCGCCGCGTTCGACTCAGTCACGCCAATCATGCGGGTGCGGGCCGACTGATCATGCGCAACATCATCCACCTGGCGACCGATGCGCGCGAGACCCTGGTCGATATCACCGAGCAGGTGAGGGCGGTAGCGAAGGCATCCGGTGTGCGCAACGGACTGGTGTCGGTCTACGCCCAGGGCGCGACCGCGGCGATCATGATCCAGGAGAGCTGGGACGAGAGTGTGCAGACCGACGTGGTGAATTTCCTGCGTCAGCTGATTCCCAAGGGCGTGTGGCTGCACGATGCCCAGGACGGCAACGGCGATGCACACCTGAAGTCGGGACTGGTGGGCCCATCGGAGACCATCCCGCTGATTGAGGGTGAGCTCGGTTTGTCACGCTGGCAGAACATTTTTGTCTGCGAATTTGACGGGCCACGGCAGGACAGACGAGTCGCTGTCACTGTCATTTCAGACGATTAACAGGGCATGGTAGTCGTGGCGTGGCGAGTCACTTCAGGCCGGGTTTCCGATTCGAGGAGATCGGGAGGTCGGCATGCGTCTCGCTGACCGTCTCGTCTGGGCAGTGCTCATCGTCATTGTGGACACCTCGGCGTTCGCCGTCCCTCTCGCGGCGCTCGTGCTCGCGCACGTCCTGCTCGCCCGCCCTGGTTCCGGCACTGGGTGGAGCAGCCCTACCGCGAGGCTCCGGGGTAGTCGGCCGCCCTTCGAGATCAAGACCCAACGAGGGCTAGACACGCGGGCCAAGAGAGGCTGGCGTGCTTGCCGCTCTGGCGGGCCTCCGCTGAGCCGCAAGCCACACCCGGCGCCCAACATCGCGATGCGTCGGTCGGGTTCCTTTCCCGGTCTTGCCAGAAAACCTTGTCAATGTATCAAGTATTCGGCATACTCCTCTCAGTGCAGTGTTTTCCTGTAGTGTTCCGGCAGTACCTCTCTCCGCGATGCGTGGCAGATCCTTCCGTAATATCTCGACAGTCGTCTGCATCAACACACGTTCAATTTCATCCAGAGGTATCCGTAATGGCTATAGGCACCGTTAAGTGGTTCAGTGACGAAAAGGGTTTCGGCTTCATCGCCCCTTCCGACGGCACCAAGGACGTCTTCGTCCATCACAGCGCCGTCCAGGGCGGCGGCTTCAAGTCGCTGGCCGAGGGACAAAGCGTCTCCTACGAAGTCGAGCAAGGCCCGAAAGGCCCCAGTGCGGCCAAGGTCGTTCCCCAGTAACCTGGTCACCAGGTGCTCGCCACCTGGTGAAGAAGCCCCGCCCCACGGCGGGGCTTTTTTATTCTCGGCCCGTCGAACGCTGGCGGCCCGCCCGTCTTCCCCAAGCCTCTTGCGGAACCCTGTTTTGATTTCCACAGCCAACATCACCATGCAGTTCGGCGGCAAGCCGCTGTTCGAGAACGTCTCCGTCAAGTTTGGAGGCGGCAATCGCTACGGCCTGATCGGGGCCAACGGCTGCGGGAAATCCACCCTGATGAAGATCCTGGGCGGCGATCTGGAGCCCAGCGCGGGCAACGTGTCGGTGGAGCCCGGCAAGCGCCTGGGCAAGCTGCGTCAGGACCAGTTCGGGTTCGAGAATCAGACGGTGCTGGATACCGTCATCATGGGCCACAGCGAGCTGTGGCAGATCAAGCAGGAGCGTGACCGCATCTACGCGCTGCCGCAGATGAGCGAGGAAGACGGCATGCAGGTGGCGCACCTGGAGGTGCATTTCGCCGAGCTGGACGGCTACACCGGCGAGGCCCGCGCCGGCGAGCTGCTGCTCGGGCTGGATATTCCGTTGGAGCAGCACGACGGGCCCATGAGCGCCGTGGCACCGGGCTGGAAGCTGCGCGTACTGCTCGCCCAGGCGCTGTTCGCCGACCCCGACATCCTGCTGCTGGACGAGCCCACCAACAACCTGGACATCAACACCATCCGTTGGCTGGAAGACGTGCTGAACACGCGCAACAGCACCATGGTCATCATCTCCCACGACCGGCACTTCCTGAACAGTGTCTGCACCCACATGGCCGACCTGGACTACGGTGAGCTGCGCGTCTACCCCGGCAGCTACGACGCGTACATGACCGCCGCCAGCCAGGCGCGCTCGCGCCAGTATGCCGACAACGCCAAGAAGAAGGTCCAGATGGCCGCGCTGCAGACGTTCGTCAGCCGCTTCTCCGCCAACGCCTCCAAGGCCAGGCAGGCCACCTCGCGCCAGCGCCAGCTGGAGAAAATCCAGCTCGAGGACATCAAGCCTTCCAGCCGGGTCAACCCGTACATCCGCTTCAGCCAGGACAAGAAGCTCTATCGCCTGGCGCTGGAAGTCAAGGCCCTGGCAAAGGGCTACGGCGGCACGCCGCTGTTCAGCGATCTGGACCTGACTGTCGAGGTCGGCGAGCGGGTCGCCATCATTGGCCCCAACGGCATCGGCAAGACGACCCTGTTGCGCAGCCTCGCCGGTGACTTGACCCCTGATAACGGCATGGTCAAATGGTCGGAGAACAGCACGCTGGGTTACTTCGCCCAGGACCACGCGGCCGACTTCGACCAGGACACCAACTTGTATGACTGGATGGACCAGTGGAAACAGCCAGGCGACGACGAGCAGGTCATCCGCGGTACCCTGGGGCGACTGTTGTTCTCCCAGGACGAAATCAAGAAACCCGTGAGGGTGATCTCTGGCGGTGAGCAGGGCCGCATGCTGTTCGGCAAGCTGATGCTGCAAAGGCCCAACATCCTGCTGATGGACGAGCCCACCAACCATCTGGACATGGAATCCATCGAGTCGCTCAACACCGCGCTGGAAGACTACCCCGGCACCCTGATCTTCGTCAGTCACGACCGAGAGTTCGTCTCTTCCCTGGCGACCCGCATCGGTCTTGCCAGAAAACCTTGTCAATGTATCAAGTATTCGGCATACTCCTCTCAGTGCAGTGTTTTCCTGTAGTGTTCCGGCAGTACCTCTCTCCGCGGCGCGTGGCAGATCCTTCCGAAATATCTCGACAGTCGTCTGCATCATCACACGTTCAATTTCATCCAGAGGTAACCGTAATGGCTACAGGCACCGTTAAGTGGTTCAGTGACGAGAAGGGCTTCGGCTTCATCGCCCCTTCCGACGGCTCCAAGGACGTCTTCGTCCATCACAGCGCCGTCCAGGGCGGCGGCTTCAAGTCGCTGGCCGAGGGACAAAGCGTCTCCTACGAAGTCGAGCAAGGCCCGAAAGGCCCCAGCGCGGCCAAGGTCGTTCCCCAGTAACCTGGTCACCAGGTGCTCGCCACCTGGTGAAGAAGCCCCGCCCCACGGCGGGGCTTTTTTATTCTCGGCCCGTCGAACGCTGGCGGCCCGCCCGTCTTCCCCAAGCCTCTTGCGGAACCCTGTTTTGATTTCCACAGCCAACATCACCATGCAGTTCGGCGGCAAGCCGCTGTTCGAGAACGTCTCCGTCAAGTTTGGAGGCGGCAATCGCTACGGCCTGATCGGGGCCAACGGCTGCGGGAAATCCACCCTGATGAAGATCCTGGGCGGCGATCTGGAGCCCAGCGCGGGCAACGTGTCGGTGGAGCCCGGCAAGCGCCTGGGCAAGCTGCGTCAGGACCAGTTCGGGTTCGAGAATCAGACGGTGCTGGATACCGTCATCATGGGCCACAGCGAGCTGTGGCAGATCAAGCAGGAGCGTGACCGCATCTACGCGCTGCCGCAGATGAGCGAGGAAGACGGCATGCAGGTGGCGCACCTGGAGGTGCATTTCGCCGAGCTGGACGGCTACACCGCCGAGGCCCGCGCCGGCGAGCTGCTGCTCGGGCTGGATATTCCGTTGGAGCAGCACGACGGGCCCATGAGCGCCGTGGCACCGGGCTGGAAGCTGCGCGTACTGCTCGCCCAGGCGCTGTTCGCCGACCCCGACATCCTGCTGCTGGACGAGCCCACCAACAACCTGGACATCAACACCATCCGTTGGCTGGAAGACGTGCTGAACACGCGCAACAGCACCATGGTCATCATCTCCCACGACCGGCACTTCCTGAACAGTGTCTGCACCCACATGGCCGACCTGGACTACGGTGAGCTGCGCGTCTACCCCGGCAGCTACGACGCGTACATGACCGCCGCCAGCCAGGCGCGCTCGCGCCAGTATGCCGACAACGCCAAGAAGAAGGTCCAGATGGCCGCGCTGCAGACGTTCGTCAGCCGCTTCTCCGCCAACGCCTCCAAGGCCAGGCAGGCCACCTCGCGCCAGCGCCAGCTGGAGAAAATCCAGCTCGAGGACATCAAGCCTTCCAGCCGGGTCAACCCGTACATCCGCTTCAGCCAGGACAAGAAGCTCTATCGCCTGGCGCTGGAAGTCAAGGCCCTGGCAAAGGGCTACGGCGGCACGCCGCTGTTCAGCGATCTGGACCTGACTGTCGAGGTCGGCGAGCGGGTCGCCATCATTGGCCCCAACGGCATCGGCAAGACGACCCTGTTGCGCAGCCTGGCCGGTGACTTGACCCCTGATAACGGCACCGTCAAATGGTCGGAGAACAGCACGCTGGGTTACTTCGCCCAGGACCACGCGGCCGACTTCGACCAGGACACCAACTTGTATGACTGGATGGACCAGTGGAAACAGCCAGGCGACGACGAGCAGGTCATCCGCGGTACCCTGGGGCGACTGTTGTTCTCCCAGGACGAAATCAAGAAACCCGTGAGGGTGATCTCTGGCGGTGAGCAGGGCCGCATGCTGTTCGGCAAGCTGATGCTGCAAAGGCCCAACATCCTGCTGATGGACGAACCCACCAACCACCTGGACATGGAATCCATCGAGTCGCTCAACACCGCGCTGGAAGACTACCCCGGCACCCTGATCTTCGTCAGTCACGACCGGGAGTTCGTCTCTTCCCTGGCGACCCGAATCATCGAGCTGACCCCCCAGGGCGCAGTCAACTTCCGCGGCAACTACGAAAACTATCTGCAGAACGAGGACGCGGCGGCGTAAGGCGCCCAATCTGGGCTAATCCGTATCTGGGATGACGACCGCACCTGACCCAGGCCCCACAGCGCGACGGTGCGCGCCGCTCCAGCCCGGCCCGGTCGTGGCCGGCGATGCGCACGGAGGCGTCGACGGATCCGTGCATCCGCACTGGCGAAACCGTCGCGATCTGTCAAGGTTGGCAACGGACCGAACGCCCGATCAAGCATTGACCACAAGAGGCAACTGACATGACAAAAGGAATGGATCAGAAGAAAGAGACCAAGAAACAGCCGGCAAAGACGATGAAGGAGAAGCGTGCCGAGAAAGCCACCAAGAAGGGCTAAGGAGCGGCTCACGCCGGAAAGCGGGTGGCAATCCCCTGGCGATACCCGCAGCGGTCGCAGCGCAGGGCGTGTTGGCAACCGGCCCGGGACCTCCTGAGGCCCAGGGACGGGGGAGGGGAGTCGCGCCACGCTCAGGCTGCGGCGTTCTCGTCTTCCTCCGCCAGCTCGCCGTCCCCATCCACGGTAACCACTGACTCCGCCTCGGCATTGCCCACCGCGACCTCCTCGCCCTTGCCCTTGCGCACCGCGAACTCGCGGGCGCGCGCTTCGATCTCGACGATACGCCGACCCAGCGCGAGCAATGCGTTGCGCCATTTGTAGGCCGCGTCCGCGCGCTGCCGGTTGCTGAAGACACCGCTCAGCCACAGGGTATCGGTACTCACCATCAGCCGGTCGAGGGCCTGGATCAGGTCCGCGTACTGGGAGAGTTGCGGCGAGGAGATGCGGAACGTGATGTGACTGGGGTTGGTGTAGCTGGGAGCGGCGGAAATTCCGCTGGAGGTTTTCACCGCGTCCAGTCGAGCGATCTCGTCGCCCAGTTCCTTGGAGAAATCGCCGAGCAGCGCGTCCACCACAGCCTCCACCTCGTCGATCTTCTCGGCATCGCCGATGGCGTGGAGCACGACATCGATCCCGTAGAGGGCGCGGGCGACCCGGATCAGGCTGCGGCCGACGACCTGGTGGGCGTGGGCAGACTGCAGCACGGCGCGCACGTGGAACTCGGGACGGCTGTAACCGCGCTTCGCTGGCATGAGGGCTCTCGGCAGGCGATTGGAAACTCCAGCCTACCGCGGCGCCGAGCGTGTCCGCACCGCAGAAAAACCGGCGAAATCGCCCCCTTTGCGGCAGGTCGCCGACGCGCTTGCAATCGCGGGGTAAACGCGCTAGAAATTCCTCAGCGGTAGCTGGCCGCGGCCCCACGCGGGCCGAAACGTCCGCCAGGGCGTGACAGCCGAAACGCTCCAGCGGCACCTCTCGGTGCCCGCGAACCTGCTCCAAACCCATCGATTCCCCTGTCCTCTGCGCTCCCGGAGCGCCTGCGCCCCGCGTGGGTGCGCAGCGGACAGACGAATTGCCCTCCCGATTCGTTCGGTTCTCCCTGCGTGAGACCGATTGAAGGGGTCGCTGGCCCCGGGCTTCCTGCCCGACGCAGCACAAACCAACCTCCCTGATCCCACCCCACCGGGGCACCCGCTGCCCCGATGGGGTCATGGTGCCCATCCCGTTAGGAGGCACCATGGACCACGCACTGCTGTTCTCGATTCTCTATGGGGCACTGCTTACCCCATTCGCCATCCTGGGCATCGCCGCCCAGGTCCGCCGTTCCCGCGCCCGTCGCGCCCCATCGCTCCCCCCAACCGACTGGGCTCACTTCGATGTGCCCACTGTCATTCGCAAGCGCAACCAACGCCGCGCGAGCGGCACCCACCCGTAGGAGAGACACCATGTCCCGTGGCATCAACAAAGTCACCCTGATCGGCAACCTCGGGGCGGACCCCGACGTCCGCTTCACCCAGTCCGGAGAGGCCATCGCCAATGTCAGCCTCGCCACGAGCGACTCCTGGAAGGACAAGCAAACCGGTGAGGCCAAGGAGACGACCGAATGGCACCGCGTGGTGTTCTTCGGCAAGCTCGCGGAGATCGTGCAAGCACTACCTGCGCAAGGGCTCCAAGGTGTACGTCGAGGGCCGGTTGCGCACCCGCAAGTGGCAGGGCGCAGGACGGGCAGGACCGCACCACCACCGAGATCGTGGTCGGCACGGGAGGCACGTTGCAGATGCTGGACTCCAAGCCCGGCAACGAGCCCCGGGCGTTGAACAGTGCCGGCACCGACTTCCAGCGCCCCCCGGCGCAGGATGCGCCCCCGGTGGACTTCGACGACGACATCCCGTTCTAGCATCGAGGCGGGTACCGGTAACCGCTAAGTCCTAACCCAACCGCCGGCCACCAACCGGCATTCGCAACCCCCCGGGGAGCCTGTCACTCCCCCAGGGAGTGGTGTGTCTCCCTGGGTCATCAACCCGACGGAGATACACCAATGGCCGCTTCCAAAAAGCAACTCGCCCCCGCCCACAACGGCGCCCTCGTCCCCTGCCGCCTGCCGGTGGCCTCAGCCGTCCTCCACGAGATCGGCCTCGACCCCGGCACCTGGGCGGTCCTCACCGACTCGATCTTTCCCAGTGCGACCACGCCCGAAGGCGTCCTGCTGGCCGTGCGCTACTGCCAGGCCCGCAGCCTGGACATCATGAAGCGCCCGGTGCATGTGGTGCCCATGTGGTCCCGCTCGACGGGGCGTTACGTCGAGACGGTCTGGCCGGGCATCGCCGAGGTCCAGACCACCGCGGCGCGCACCGGCCTGTGGGCGGGTCTCGACTCGCCTCAATTCGGCCCCGAGGTGACCAAAGCCTTCAGCGGCTCCCTCAAGCGCGACGGCCGTTGGGACGAAGCCACGGTCACGGTGACCTTCCCCGAATGGGCACAAGTCACCGTCTACCGCCTGGTCAACGGCGTGCGCTGCCCGTTCTCCGAGATGGTGTTCTGGGAGGAAGCCTATGCCCGCCAGGGCAAGGCCGATCTGCCCAACGACATGTGGCAGAAGCGTCCGAAGGGGCAGTTGCTCAAGTGCGCGAAGGCCGCGAGCTTGAGGGCCGCGTTCCCGGAAGAGGCCGGCTACACCGCCGAGGAGATGGCCGGCCATGTCATCGAGGCCGACGGGGTGCCGGTGCACGCCCAGACCACGGTGATCGACGCGCAGGCCGTGACGGTCCCGGCGTCCAAGCCGGCCGTGAGCGAGGCGCCGCCGGAGGAGGCCCCGGCGCAGAACGCGACACCCGTCCCGGGTGAACCGATCCCGGCCCAGGAGAAGGAAG
>CAVOQO010000036.1:0-35819 GCA_963698355.1 uncultured Gammaproteobacteria bacterium
AGTTAAGCACGGCCCTCATGACCCCGGTACTCGCGCTCTTGGCCGGCATACTCATTCTGGTGGCGCCTAGAATCCTGAATTACTTCGTGGCCCAGTATCTGAACGTCGTCGGCTTGGAACCACCGGTTGGTTTTGAAGCCGCGCAGTCGCCGGCCGGCACTCCTGCCTGACCGGGAACCTGTAACCATGCAGTCTGAAGAGGAAAACACATGAGCAATCGAACGATCTTGCGGCGAACGTTGGCCCTGATTCTGGGAAGCGCCATGATGTGCGGTGCGGGGACCGGCTTCGCCTTCAACATGGGCAATATGATGAACCCTTCCAAATGGATGGGAGGCAACAGCGGCCCGGGTGGCTCCGGCGGTCCGATGGGCAATATGATGAACCCTTCCAGATGGATGGGGGGTAACAGCGGTCCGGGTGGTTACGGCGGTGGTCCCGGTGGCTTCGGCGGTGGCCCGGGTGGCTACGGCGGTGGTCCGGGTGGCTACGGTGGTGGTCCGGGCGGCTTCGGCGGTGGTCCGGGTGGCTACGGTGGTGGTCCGGGCGGCTTCGGCGGCGGCCCGGGCGGCTACGGCGGTGGTCCCGGTGATCCCGGTGGCTACGGCGGCGGTCCCAGTGGCTACGGTGGCGGACCCGGTGGCTTCGGCGGCGGCCCGGGCGGCTACGGCGGTGGAGGGGTCCCGGTGGTCCCGGCGGCTTCGGCGGTGGTCCCGGGGGCTACGGCGGCGGTCCGGGTGGCGGCTACTAGCCGCCGGGCGGCGATGGCTGCGAATGTCGAGCTTCCTCCAAGCGCAACAAGGGCAACTTCAATCCCACGAAGATAACGCCCAACCCCACGGCGCCTCCCTTGGCGCCGTGGGTCCCGCCGACCCGCACCCGACCCACCCGAGTCGGTCATCCTTAGGGCCACGACCCGACCCGGATCGATAGCCAATCAAGGAACAGAGTCTTTGCGAGGCAACGCCGCAAGCCGGGGGTAACCCGCTCCTTGCGAGTTGCCCCACCTTTACCCCACTCAATTCACCCTTAGTCCACACTGCGCCGCGCTCCCACCGCTGCTCTGCAGCGCAACCATGACAGGTTTCAAACCTTATTTTTCATTGGGGACGGTCTTCTTAAAGGGGTCCACAACACACTACCGGAACAAGGTTGTGCTTGGCTAAATGCTTATGCGCGCTCGCCCTAGCTGGGATCAGCCCAACACTCACGACACGATCGTGAGCTCAAACGCGCATCACAGAGGAGGGTATCGCCGTGCCTTGGCAAAATGTTGACGGCCAATCGGGCAGCCCTGGGGGTAACGGGGCTACACGCCACGATCTTGAGAGTCTGATTCGATGGGGCCAGCATCGCCTCAATCGGATCCCGCCGAGTGGTCGCCCCCGTAGAGTCATCGTCCTTGCCGTCCTCGTCCTGGCCGCCCTGGGGGCGTGGACGGCCTATTACACGGTGCCCAGCGACTCGGTCGCGGTCGTGCAACGTTTCGGCAAATACCTTAAGGAGGTTGCGCCGGGTCTGCACTTCAAGGTGCCACTGGGCATTGATACGGCAACCATCGTTCCCGTCAAACGGCAACTGAAGCAAGAATTCGGGTTCACGACGCCCGGCGCCACCGATCCGTACCAGAGCCCCCGCGACGGCAAGAAGGAAACCGAGATGGTGACGGGCGATCTCAACGCCGCTCTGGTGGAGTGGGTGGTCCAGTACCGCATCTCCGACCCCGTCAAGTTCCTCTTCGAGGTGCGGGAGCCAAGTGAAACGCTCCGCTACGTGTCCGAATCCGTCATGCGGGAGGTCGTCGGCGATCGCACCGTGGACGAGGTGATCACCGTCGGTCGACAGGAAATCGAAACCGAGGCGCTGACCAAGATGCAGGCGCTCTCAACCAAATACGCCATGGGGATCAGCATCGACCAGGTTCAATTGAAGAACATCAATCCACCCCAACCGGTGCAGGAGTCCTTCAATGAGGTCAACCAGGCCCAGCAGGAAAAAGAGAAGCTGATCAATGAGGCCCGCCGCGATTACAACAAAGTGATCCCGCTGGCCGAGGGCGAGAAGGATCAGCGCATCCGCGAGGCCGACGGCTACCGGCTCAAGAGGATCAATGAAGCGGAAGGCGATGTCGCCAGGTTCAGCGCCTTGTTCGCGGAGTACAGCAAGGCCCCGGAGGTCACGCGCCGCCGCATCTATATCGAAACCCTCCAGGACGTCCTGCCGGGCATACGCTCAAAGATCATTGTCGACGAACAGGCGCCCAGCATTCTCCCACTGCTGAATCTCGACTCCCAACGGGGAGGTAGCCATGAAAAAGATTAAGCCAGTCGCGCTCGTCGCGATTCTTGTCATCGCGACGTTCGTGTTGGTGAGCTCGACCTATACGGTGAGCGAAGTCGAGCAAGTCATTATCACTCAGTTCGGCAAGCCGGTCGGCGCCCCCGTGACTTCCGCCGGCCTGAAGCTCAAGCTTCCATTCATTCAGGACGTCAATCCCATCGACAAACGGATTCTCGAGTGGGACGGCAGTCCGTCGGATATGCCGACCAAGGACAAGCTCTACATCTCCGTCGACCTCTTCGCGCGGTGGCGGATCACGGACCCACTCCAGTACTTTCTGCGCTTGCGCGACGAACGCAGCGCCCAGTCGCGCCTGGACGATATTCTAGGCAGCGAGACGCGCAACGCCGTCGCCAAGCATGAGCTGATCGAGATCATCCGCACCACCAAGGATCGCGTGCCACTGCGTGACGCCCTCCTGACCGATGCGGAACGCGACATGGGTGCCCTGGTGCCGATCCAGAAGGGACGCAAACTGGTCGAGCAGGAAATCTTTGCCGCGGCTGCCGAGAAGGTTCGTGTATTTGGCATCGAGCTACTCGACATCCGGTTCAAGCGGATCAACTACAACGAAAGCGTCCGCCCCAAGATTTACGATCGCATGATCAGCGAACGGCGGCAGATCGCGGAACGCTTCCTCTCGGAAGGGAACGGCGAGGCGGCCAGAATCCGCGGAAATCGGGTGCGCGATCTGAACAAGATCCAGTCTGAGGCCTACCGGCAGGTCGAGGAGATCCGCGGCCTGGCGGATGCGAAGGCCACGGAAATCTATGCGCAGGCTTACAACCAGAGCCCCGAAGCGGTGGAGTTCTATGAATTCACACGGACCATGCAGTCCTACAGATCCATCATCGCAGACGGCACGACCCTGGTCCTTTCCACCGACAGTGATCTCTTCAAATTTCTAAAGGGAATGAGTCCGGGGGATGGGGATGTCGTTCCCGTGCGAGTTCCCGACGACGAGCGCTGACATTGCGCCCCCGTGATAACCGGCTGAGTTGCGAATAGCTCGGGATGAGCGTGGTCACCGGGGCGAAATCCCGCAAGCGTGCGGCCTGGCCAGTCACGCGGGTGCTCCGGAGGAGAAGACGCTTCCCCTGGCAAGGCCTGCATTTTTCCCGCCTCGTGTCCGCGGACGACCTCAGACTGCTGCTTGAGACTGGAACACGCCGATGAGTAAAGAAGAGGTTCGCTGAGATGAACAATAGCGATAGCCGCGCGACGCCGGCTGATGCACTGGTCATCTTCGGCGTGATCGGCGATCTCGTCCACAAGATGATTTTTCCAGCGCTCTACGCGATGGCGAGGCGTGGCGTTCTCAACGTGCCGGTGGTTGGCGTCGCCGCCCCGAAGTGGAGCCCGGAGCTACTGCGCAAACGGGCGATGGACAGCATTACGCAAGCCGGCAAAATCGATGAGCGGCACGCCCTCGACCACCTTCTTTCTCTGCTCCAGTATGTGGGCGGTGATTACAACGACCCAGATACGTTCAAGGCGCTCAAGCACGCGCTGAGTGATGTCCGGCGCCCCGCGCATTACCTGGCCATCCCACCCGCACTGTTCGCCACGGTGATCAAAGGCCTCGGTGCCGCGGGGCTCGCCGATCAGGCGCGCGTCATCGTCGAGAAACCGTTCGGACGCGGCCTGGCTTCGGCCCGTGAGCTCAACCGCATTGCGCTGTCGGCGTTCGCGGAAAATGCAATCTTCCGCATCGACCACTACCTCGGCAAGGAAGCGATCATGAATATCCTCTACTTTCGTTTCGCCAACTCTTTCCTCGAGCCAATCTGGAACCGCGACCATGTGGCCAGCGTGCAGATCACGCTGTCCGAGGACTTTGGCGTGAAGGGTCGCGGTGCGTTTTACGAGAGCGCCGGTTGCCTGCGCGACGTCATCCAGAACCACCTGTTTCAGATTGTCGCCCTGCTCGCCATGGAGGCGCCGGCTTATCAAGGCTATGGCGCCGTCCACAATAAGAAAGCCAAGGTGTTCCAGGCCATGCGCCCCCTGCACCCGGACGACGTAGTGCGCGGCCAGTACACCGGCTACCGGAAAGAGCCGGGCGTGGCGAAGGGATCTGACGTCGAGACGTTCTGCGCACTGCGGCTTTTCATCGACTCGTGGCGCAGGGAAGGGGTGCCGTGGTTCCTGCGCTCCGGAAAATGCCTCGCTGCAACTGCGGCCGAGGTGTTGGTGGAGTTAAAGCCGCCGCCGCAAAGGCTGTTCGACGATTCCGCGCCGGTGGCCGGGCGTGCCAATTTTCTGCGCTTCCGGCTCTCCCCTGACTCCGCCGTTGCCCTCGCCGCGCGCGTCAAGCGAGCGGGCAAGGAGTTCGTCGGCGACCAGCGCGAGCTCTACCTGTCTGAAGAACAGCCGGGAGAGGAAACACCCTACGAGCGGCTGTTGGGTGACGCCATGTCCGGCAACGGGGCGCTCTTCACCCGTGAGGACGCGGTGGAGGCCGCCTGGGCGGTGGTCGACCCGGTTCTTGACCAGCACCACAGGGCTCGCCCCTATAAGCCCGGCAGCTGGGGGCCGAAACAGGCGGACGCCCTGATTGCGGCACACGGCAGCTGGCACAACCCGATACCAGGGAAGGCAGCAGAATGATGGTGGCGAGCAAGTGGTGTTCCTGGGCGCACCCATTCTCGGCGCCGTAGGGACGGCGCCCACGGAGTAGTCGGAGATTGCGTCCAGGAAAAATCCGAAGGAGAGGCAATGAGCGAACAAACACGGCTTGGCCACCCGAAGGAGCTTCTCTTACCCACAGACATAGCGGGATTCGATTCCCTGGCGAAGCTTGCCCTGGATATGCGCTGGTCATGGAATCATGCCACCGACCAGCTCTGGCGACAGTTGGATCCCGTGCTGTGGGAGCTCACCCATAACCCGTGGGTCGTTTTGCAGACGGTCTCGCGGGATAAACTTCAGCACGCTTTAGCCGAGCCCGTTTTCCGCAAGAAGATTGACGATCTCGTGCAAGCCACAAGGGATGCCGTGGAGGCGCCCGCGTGGTTTCAGCAGGCCCACCCGCATTCGCCGCTCAGTTGTGTCGCGTATTTCAGTATGGAATTCATGTTGAGCGAGGCTTTGCCCATTTACTCGGGCGGGCTCGGCAACGTAGCCGGCGACCAACTCAAGGCCGCCAGCGATCTGGGCGTGCCGGTCATCGGAGTCGGGCTGCTCTACCAGCAAGGCTATTTTCGCCAGGAGATCGACAAGAACGGCGCGCAACAGGCCCTTTATCCGTACAACGACCCCGGCCAATTGCCGATCACGCCCTTGCGTCATGCCAACGGCGAGTGGCTGCGGCTGGAGATTAGCTTGCCCGGCTACTCGGTCTGGCTGCGCGCCTGGCAGGTTCAGGTCGGGCGCGTGAAGCTGTATCTGCTGGACAGCAACGACGCGGCGAATTACCCCGCGCATCGCGGCATCACCAGCGAGCTCTATGGCGGCGGTCCGGAACTGCGCCTGAAACAGGAGCTGCTGCTCGGCATGGGCGGCTGGCGGCTGCTCGCCGCCCTCGGCATCCAGCCGGAAGTCTGTCACCTGAATGAAGGCCACGCGGCCTTCGCGGTGCTGGAACGCGCACACGGCTTCATGCAGGAGAGCGGCCAGCCTTTCGAGGTCGCCCTAGCCGTCGGCCGGGCCGGCAACCTGTTCACCACCCACACGGCGGTGGTCGCCGGCTTCGACCGGTTCGCGCCGGCCCTAATCGAACAATACCTGGGTGGCTACGCCGAGCAGCGGCTCGGCATCACCCGCCACGAATTGCTGGCCTTGGGTCGCCAGAATCCGGACGACGCGAGGGAGCTTTTCAGCATGGCCTATCTGGCGATCCGCGGCAGCGGCGCGGTCAACGGCGTCAGCCACTTGCACGGCGAGGTGAGCCGACGCCTGTTCGAGCCGCTGTTTCCGCGCTGGCCGGCCGAGGAAGTGCCAGTCGGTCACATCACCAACGGCGTCCACACGCCCACCTGGGATTCGGCGCCGGCTGACGAGCTGTGGACCGAGGCCTGTGGCAAGGAGCGCTGGCTAGGGACGATGGAGACCCTGGAGCAGGACATACGCAAGCTTCCCGACGCTCGGCTGTGGGAATTTCGCACCGACGCTAGCAAGTCCCTGGTCGACTACGCCCGCCAACGCCTGTCCCGGCAACTGGCCGCGTCCGGCGCGCCGCCGGAGACGGTCGAGGCGGCGAAACACCTGTTCGACTGCAATACCCTGACGCTGGGATTCGCCCGCCGCTTCGCCAGCTACAAACGGCCCAACCTGCTCCTGCGCGACCCGGAGCGACTGCTGCGCCTGCTGACCGACCCGCAACGCCCGGTGCAACTCATCATGGCCGGAAAGGCGCATCCGGCCGACCAGGTCGGCCAGGCCCTGATTCAGCAATGGACGCGGTTCATCCGCCGGCCCGAGGTGCGCCCGCATGTGATCTTCCTCGCCGATTACGACATGCTGCTGACCGAGCACCTGGTGCAGGGCGTAGATGTCTGGCTCAACACGCCGCGCCGTCCCTGGGAAGCCTGTGGCACCAGCGGCATGAAGGTGCTGGTCAACGGCGGCATCAACCTGTCGGAGCTGGACGGCTGGTGGGCGGAAGCCTACGCACCGGAAGTCGGCTGGGCGTTGGGCGATGGCCAGGAACATGGCGACGATCCTGCCTGGGACGCCGCCGAAGCCGAGGCGCTTTACAGCCTACTGGAGGGCGAAGTCATCCCCGAGTTCTATCGTCGCGATCAGGACGGCATCCCCACCGCCTGGGTGGCAAGGATGCGGGAAAGCATGGCGCGTCTGACGCCGCGCTTTTCCGCCGACCGCGCAGTGCGCGAATACGCCGAACAACACTACCTCCCCGCCGCCTCGGCCTACCTTGCACGAGCCGCCGACCTAGGCGCCATCGGCGTGGACATGGTGGCCTGGCGGCACGCGCTGGAACAGCAATGGGCCGCGCTGCGTTTCGGCGAAGTGAAGGTCGAATCCGAGGCCGAGCAGTACGCATTCGAAGCACAGGTGTATCTCGACGATCTCGACCCCAACGCGGTACGGGTCGAACTTTACGCCAATGGTGTTGACGGCTCCTCAGTGGAGCGCGTGGATATGACGCGCGTGCGACAATTGGTGGGTGCCACCAACGGCTACGCCTATCGCGCCACGGTTCCCGCTGTCCGCCCGGCGACGGACTACACGGCACGACTCATACCCCACCGAGATGGCGTGGCGGTTCCGCTGGAAGAGGCGCATATCCTGTGGCAGCGACGATTACTCGCGCCGCGCCCGCTGGGGATCCGGCCGTCCAGTCGCCCTACGGGCTCCTTCCCGGCGGTCCCCCGCGAGCACAAGACCCCGGGTCAGTGATGCCCCACCCTCACACACATCCTCCCAGAGGATGCGACTTCTATCCTTACACTTGGGGATGTTGGACACCGTCCAACTTCCGTTTCAATCCCAAGCCTCAAACGGGTGCGCCGAACAAGGCACCAACACCCGCGGTGATCGCCATCGCCAACGCACCCCAGAATGTTACCCGCCATGCGCCCATCACAACGCCGGCGCCGCCGACCCGCGCGGCGATGGCGCCCAACAGGGCCAAGAAGATCAGTGACGTCCCCGACACCCAGAAAATCAGTGCCTGCTCGGGCGCCAGCGCCGTCACGGTCAGCGGCAGCAATGCGCCAACCGCGAAGCTAGCGGCCGATGCCAAAGCGGCCTGGATCGGGCGCGCGCTGTGGGTCTCGGAGATGCCAAGCTCGTCGCGCGCGTGAGCGCCGAGTGCATCGCGGGCCATCAGTTCGTCGGCCACCTGCCGCGCCAGCCCGGGCCTCAGCCCCCGGGCGACATAGATCGCCGTCAGCTCACGCCGCTCCGCGGCAGGATCCCGTTCGAGCTCGGCACGCTCACGCGCCAGGTCGGCCCCCTCGGTATCCGCCTGTGAATGGACCGAGACATATTCGCCGGCGGCCATCGACATGGCCCCCGCAACCAGACCCGCAACGCCGGTCAACATGATGTTGCCGTGACTGGTGCTGGCAGCCGCAACACCGACCACGAGGCTGGCAGTAGACACGATGCCGTCGTTCGCGCCGAGCACGGCGGCGCGCAGCCAGCCGATGCGGTCAGTACGGTGGCGTTCAGTGTGGCGTCGCAATGATGTCATGGTGCAATGGTGTCCATGGGCTGTGCTCGGCAGGGAACCTCGGCGCAGGTGCCGGTATTTGTCGTGCGAGAGGTCAGTGCTGAGGACAGGCCGGACTCATCGCCGCGATGCGAACGCCGGGGATCCAGCGGATCGCATGGATAGGGGTCTCTCCGCGCGCCCTCTGTTGATACGTGCGCAGGGATGCGACATCGCCGTCGAGCCGAAGCGGTGAATCCCGCTCTCGTACCGCCTGTTGCGTCCTGCCAAGACGGTACCCTACCGGGCGGCGCAGAACACTTCGAGACCTATCTCGCCGCGTCGCGTTCAGGTTATACCCGAGCCACGTCAGTTTTCCGCTTTCCCGAGAGCTGAGTATCTGGCTGTATCTGGCTGTCGGGAGAATCCTCGCTACTCGCCACTGGATACTCGCAACTCGCAGGTATACCAATAATTTCCCAGCGGACGTCAGTTAAACCGGAGTCTCGCGCTTCCCCGCCTGATACCCGGCGGCTCCGAGTCGGAGCGCTACTACCGGGAGGGCCGGTTGACCGGCTCACAACGGCAATTCGACGTGTCATGTTACGCTTCTGACCCCAGAGCGATTGTTCTGTCGACTAGACGCCCCGGCAGGCGCCCCGGAGTTATCGTCGAATCTGGTGTACGGTAGGCTGAGAGGGCGGCGTATCCTGCTGGAATCGAGACGCCAATCTTGAAACCAGCAGATGAGGTGATACGCCATGGGCGACGATACGATCGTGCCGTTTCGAAAGCCAGGGGAGTTTGAGGACGCGCTCACGCAGCTGCTGCGCACGGGAGCACGCAAGCTGATCGCCCAGGCCTTGGAAGCGGAGCTTGCCGACCTGTTGGGCGAGCACGCCGATCGGCAGCGATGCAGGCAGTTGGCCCGATGACCCACGATGAACGCGAGATCGCCGAAACCCGCGCCTGGGTGGAGCGCGTGGTAATCGGCCTGAACCTGTGCCCGTTCGCCAAGGCGGCCCAGGTCAAGGGCCTGGTGCGGTATGTGCTCAGCGCCGCCACCGACCCCGCAGCCCTGCTGGCCGATCTGACCGCCGAGTTGAAGCGGCTGGCCGATGTGCCCGCAGACCAGGTGGAAACGACGCTGCTGATCCACCCGCGGGCGCTGGTCGACTTTGCGGAGTACAACGATTTTCTCGAAGTGGCCGAAGACACCGTGGCCGAGCTTGAGCTGGACGGGATAATCCAGATCGCCAGCTTCCACCCGCATTACCAGTTCGCCGGCACTGAGCCGGACGACATCGAGAACGCGACCAACCGGTCGCCCTGGCCCACGCTGCACCTGATCCGCGAGGACAGCATCGACCGGGCAGTGCAAGCCTTTCCCGAAGCCGAGGCGATCTACGAGACCAACATCGAGACCCTGAGGCGCCTGGGGCCGTCCGGCTGGGCCGAACTGCGGCGGCAGTGCCGCGCCGACGCCGGCGCGCTGGCCAAGCCGCACGGAGGCTCGCCGCGGCGTCCCGGATAACCACCGTGCGGCGGCGGGCGCAGCAGGGTGTGCTGGCGTACGGACCGCCGCCGGTCGGGTGTGAGGACTGCAGCCACGCAGACGTCACGCCTTCTCCCCGCGATGCTCGCTCTGGTCACGGCCGTGAAGGCGAGCCTGGCCGGCGCCACGCTGAGGACGGCGCCAGCGTGGGGGTATGTCCTGCTGTGCAGGACCGGCTTCACACACGGCTATGCGGCGGTCGAAAACTCGGCCAACACCAGCTGGATAGGCGCCCGCCACCTGAAGGGCACATTGACCGAGGGTGGGGTCAGCGGGCCGCCGCTACCCTATTGGGCCGACATCTTCCCGCGCTTTGGCTGGCACACCAACGATGCCGCGTGTTACCAGCAGCGGCTGACGTTGCGCTTGTGGCCCGGAAGGTGCCGGACGGACTGGCCGAGCCCACCCGGTTCGGCGACCAGGTGCCATTTTGCCTACCGCTTGATTCTGGAAATTTTTGTTCCCTCGATGCTGACGCCCGCCATCAATCTCTCCTGGCTAAAGATGATCGCATAAGCATCATCCTTCAGAGACGACGTTGAAAGATCCTTTGCAACCCGCCGGACTGTGCGGCACGCCGGTTACCGGCGTCGGGATGGACGGCGGCTAGGGCGGAAACCCTCCGGTCTGATAAATGGAAGCGAATCCAAGCAGGCCAGCGCCGAGACCGACACGCGCTGATCCTGACCATAACTGCAGATGCGCACCCCGGCTCCGCTCGGGGCGCTCTACCTTCGTACAGTCGCCACACGACGCGATGGGGCCGGCACGGGAGGAATGACGGCACGATGCGAATCCAGTTTCCCGAGGACCTGCTCTGGGGCGCTGCCACCGCAGCTTTCCAGATCGAGGGCTCACCTGACGCGGACGGTAAGGCGCCGTCGATCTGGGACCGCTTCACCGCGCGTCCCGGCCGCATTCAGGACGGCAGCGACGCCAGCGTGGCCTGCGATCATTACCGACGCTACCGTGAAGACCTCGAGCTGATGTCCGCTCTGGGGCTTGGGGCCTATCGCTTCTCGATCTCCTGGCCGCGCGTGGTGTCGACGCCCGAGCGGCGGGTGAATCCGGCGGGGCTGGACTTCTATGAGCGGCTGGTCGACGGATTGCTCGAGCGCGGTATCCGGCCGTTCGCGACCCTCTACCACTGGGACCTGCCCTGGTTCGAGCAGCGGAGCGGCGGCTGGGAGGTACGCGACACTGTTTGGCATTTCGCCGACTATGCCGAGGCGGTCGCGCGCCGGCTCGGTGATCGGGTCAAGCACTGGGTGACCATCAACGAGCCCCTTACCATCGCCAGCGCGGGTTATGTCTCCGGCGACCATGCCCCGGGCCGTCGCAACCCGCTGCGGGCGTTTCGGGTCGCCCACCATTTGCTGCTGGCCCATGGCGCCAGCTTACAGCGATTGCGTGCGCTGGTGCCCGACGCCGAGGTCGGACCGGCGCTGAACCTGTTTCCGGTCATCCCGCGCGGGCGCGCGGATGTCCGCCTGGCCGAGCGCATCGACGCCCTGGTCAATCGCCTGTTTGCCGATCCGATCCTGGCCGGGTGCTATCCGCGGCCGGTCCGGCGTCTGTTGTCAATCTACCGGCGGACCCTGCGTGCGGGTGATCTGGACCTGATCGGGCAGCCGGTCGATTTCGTCGGGGTCAATCACTATTCCCATATCATCGTCGAGCGGAGCTGGCTGCCCTGGGTTGGTTTTCGGCTGGTCCGCAGCAGCGATCCGAACGCCAGGCATACCGACATGGACTGGGAGATCGAGCCGCGCAGCTTTCTCGACACCTTGATCTGGCTGCGCGAGCGTTACGACAATCCAGCGGTCTATATCACCGAGAACGGCGCGGCCTTCGACGACCGCGTCGAGGCGGACGGCAGCGTGCGCGACGAGGACAGGCGGGATTACCTCGAGGCCTATCTGTTCATGCTGCACAGGGCATTGGATGCCGGAAGCGCGATCCGAGGCTATTTCGTCTGGAGTCTGTTGGACAATTTCGAGTGGGCCTTGGGTTTGTCGAAGCGTTTCGGGCTGATCCATGTCGACTATCAAAGCCTCAGACGCACGCCCAAGCTCAGCGCGCGCTGGTACGAATCGGTTTGCCGCAGCGGGGGCTTCGACCTGCCCGAGCCGATGTATCGCTCGCTGCTCGCCACCGCCAGCGACGATTCATTGGACCTGATCGAAGACCATCAGCCCAACGGGGCAAAGACATGAAGGCAAGCGTGATCATCCCGACCTTGAATGAGTCGAAGCTGCTGCCCGGGTTGCTCGATCGGCTCGATCGGCAAACCTTTCGGGACTTCGAGGTCATCGTGGCGGATGCCGGATCGACCGACGGTACGCAAACCATCTGCCGCGCGCACGGCGTGATCCTGACCGAGGGCGGCATGCCGGCGGTCGGCCGCAACCGAGGCGCCGCGGTCGCGCGCGGCGAGCGGCTGTTCTTCTTCGATGCCGATGTGTTGCCGCCGCCAGACTTCTTGCAGAATGCGCTCAATGAGATGACCTCGAAGGGCATGCGGCTGGCCACCTGTTGGTTCGAGCCGGACTCAGACAACTCGATCGACAAGCTGCTGTTCGAGCTCGCCAATCAGTTCGTCAGGCTCAGTCTCAACAGCGATCCGCATGCCGGCGGTTTCGCGATCTTCGTCGACCGCGACCTATTCGAGCGCGTTGGCGGCTTCGACGAGACGCTGCGGCTCGCCGAGGATCACGACTTCGTCAAGCGCGCCGCTGAGCACGCGCCGCTGCACATGCTCGAATCGACCAAGATCCGCATGAGCGTGCGGCGCCTCGAAAAGGACGGACGCTTCAGCTATACCGCCAAGTGTCTCCAGGTCGAGCTGCACCGGCTGTTCAAGGGCGAGGTCACGGATGACATCGTCGACTACCAGTTCGGCTACGATCAGTCGAGCAAAGGGGGCGAATCAGACGAGACGCTGAAGCGGCTGCTCAACCGACTGGATGAATGGCGGCAAGAGCATACGGCGATGCTCCGGCGGGTCTCTACGGAGATGAAGACCTCGCCGGAGGTCCGGCACGGGATGGCGAAGCTGAGAGAGAAGTTCGACGCCCTGAAAGACGCGGTGCGCACTCACCTCTCGCGCTGATCCCAACGAGTCTGGTGTCCGGTCGGTGCGATCTGACGACAAGACCGCGGGAGCCCAGCCGACCTGATGCGGGCGGCGCCGGAGCGCGACGGCAAGGGCGCGCCGTTCGGCCAACAATAACCGCGTGATGCCAACGTACGATAGGTGACTTCCCGATGCGGCGTATCAAGATCAGCCATGTCACCGAGTACCTGTTCCCCAGTGTGGTGACGCTGCTGCCTCACCGGCTGCTGCTGCGTCCGCGGGAGAACCACAATGTGCGCATCGAGTCCTCGGTGTTGGATATCAGTCCGGCGCACACGCTTCAAAGGAAATGCGACGTGCTGGACAACTCGGTGGCGCTGATCAGCTTCGGTGAGCCGTCGAATCGGTTACGCGTCGGCAGCAGTGTCGTCATCCAGCACTACGAGGAGAACCCGTTCGACTTTCTGGTCGATGACTACGCGGTGCTCCACCCGTTTGGCTATGCCGAGGCGGACCGCGCCGAGCTCGCCGCCTTTCTGCAGTCCGTCTATGCGTCGGACCGGGACGCGCTGCAGCGCTGGCTTGATGGGCTCGGGCTGCTGCAGCCGCTGGAGACCTTTGCGCTGCTCGACCGCATGAACCGCGAGATCGCCGGCCACTTCGTCTACCAGATGCGAGAGGAACCGGGTGTGCAACCGCCCAGCGTGACACTGGCCGGCAATAGCGGCTCCTGTCGGGATTTCGCGGCCCTGTTCATCGAGGCCTGCCGGTTCCTCGGTCTGGCCAGCCGCTTCGTCAGCGGTTATCTATTTGCGCCGGCCACCGAGGCCGGCAATGCCTCGACCCATGCCTGGGCAGAGGTCTATCTTCCCGGCGCGGGCTGGAAGGGCTTCGACCCCACGAGCGGCGAGGTGACGGGCAACAAACACATCGCGGTGGCGGTCGCACGCCATCCCGAGGCAGTGCCGCCGGTGGCCGGAAGCTTCGTCGGCCCAGCCGGCCAACAGCCCGTGTTGAAAGTTGCGGTCCAGGTCAGCGCCCTTACCGTCTGAAACGCTGCCCGTTGCCTGTCAGTGGGGCGCCACAACATCCGTCGTATGACGCCAAAATCAATGTCCCGCCATCCACAGACCGCCAAGTGTAACCACCTGCAAGCATCGGCGCCCCAGCCTGCAAACATCCGAGCCGATCAAGTTGGCGTCAAAAAGAAGCTTCAGCGACCTCTGGAATCGACCCTTTGCAGTACCAGGTGCGACACAGACGAGAGCCCACTCTGGTAACGAAAGCGACCACTCGGCGCTGCCGTATTTGACCCTGGCCCATTTGTCGGGGCCGTTTGTCGCGCTAGGTATTCAACCCTGAACGGCGAGGGACTGATCAGTCCCGAGGAATACACGGCGGCGCAGACCCAGTATTCGCAGGAGATGCAGCTCCCGATGCCGCCGCAGCGCTGAGGCCATGATCCCTGTCTAACCCCGTGAGTCTGGCGGCCAGGGTCGAAGGTCAACGCAGCCCGCTCCAGGATTGGTCAATGGCGGGGAATGTCCCCAGGGGCGGGCGCCCAATCGCCACCCATTGGGTGCGCTATGTTTGCCAGCGCACCGACAGAGCCGGTCTCTTTGGGCCATCCTTGGTAGGTTTGCGGCGGACCCTCTCGTCACCCCAGGCGACCCGCGTGGGGCTGGGGCGCTCCGACCGCGCCCGATTCTGATACATCCTTGCCTTGCGGTACTCGCCGCTCGGCAGTCCGAAATCCATCCCGGAGCAACAACGAATGTCCATGAAGCATGCGATCCTTGCCTCAGCCGCCGTCCTGGCCATCGGCCTGTCCGGCATACCCTTGGCGCAGACTGCCTCAGACCAGGCCGCCACCCCAGCGGCAGCCCAGGAGCAGGCGGATGCGGCCACCGACACCGCCGAGCATTACAAGGACATGAAGGTGGACGAGGCCACCGCCGCCGACGAAAAGTTCCATGCCAATCGCACCCAAGCCAACATGCTTGCCCGCGACAAGGCAGAGGCGGAAGCCGCGGCGGCTGCCGGGATGGCGGAACCCGCTGGCGAGCGCTGAAGCGGATAAGGCCGGCGCCGACCGCCAAGAGGTTGGTGAGCGGCTTGGGAACCCCCGGCTAGTGGGGTGGCGCTATCGCCACCCCTCCCGCGAAGAAGGCGCCGTGTAAAGACGTCCTGCCTTTAGCCAACACGCGATCCGAGAGACACGGCCCCGGGGTTTACCTTGCGGTGCGCGGAAAAAATACGCCGCGCTATGTACGCTAGCGCCCATACCCGGCTCACGACTCGGTATATCCTTTAATTGCGTCGCTGCTATGGTTCGTGTTCAGTCTGGTCTCGGCCTTCGGTGGCAGTGCCATCGGCCAGTACGGACCGGCCGTGAACTCAGTGCTGCTCTTTATTCTGTTCGTGCTACTCGGGTGGAAAGTGTTTGGGCAGCCGCTCACTTGACGGCTAAGCAGGAGCGGCCCCGTAAGCCTGAGGTTCCGTCGCTGCCCGCCAAGGAAGTGCGAAGCACGAGACGGGGGTAGTTCCGCGGCAGGCGTAGGGCGTAGGTGTGTGGCCGCAGTGGCGCTCAGCTGTGTGGAACGCGGTGGCGACCGCGGCACAAAGCACGTCCTGAACAGAATGAAAAACTTTCATGCCCGGGGGGTCGGCACGCCGTCATGGACGTTAGAACGCAAGCTCCTATCCGTCATGGCGCAAACGCACCCTCGAGCCGCGCCCGAGGCCCGACCCGACGGCGGAGGGTATCGGGCCGCGACCTATCTAACCGCGTGCCCGTGCCGTGTGTTGAAATTGTCACCCCCACGAGCGGGGTCATCTTCGGTTCCCCAAGGAGTTTCGTCCCATGAAAGCCACCACGATCTGCCTACTCGTCCTCTCCGTCGTCGCCCTGGCGGGCTGCGGCACCACCACGGGGGAGCGCACCGGTAGCGGCGCCCTTATCGGGGCCGGAACTGGCGCGGCCATCGGGTCCGTCAGCGGCAACGCGGGCAAGGGCGCCCTGATCGGTGCCGGCGCCGGCGCCCTCGGCGGCTACCTCTACGATCAGGACAAGAAGAAACAGGAGCAGAACTACTACTACGACCAGAACGGGAATCGGCGGACGCAGTACTACCAACAGTAAGCCCCCTGGCGGGACCTACGGCGCGCCCCGCGCGCTGTGGGTGGGGAGTTCGACGCCCGTGGGTGGGCTAACGTCGCGGGAGGCGGCGGTAGCGCTCGCGGCAAGACGGACCAGAGCCATCGGCTTCGCGGCCCGCTGACAAGCCGGCGAAAGCGCCTCCAGCGTTCCGCCCAAGCCGGCGAAGGCCGTAGGACAGCGATTGCGCCCGCGCGCGGATCGCCAGGTTGGGACGAATCGACCCCCGCCGGGGTGGGCGTCACGCACAAGCCCCCGGTGTTCCCCGCGGCCGGCGACTGGATCAGCATCGAGATCGAACGCACCGGCCCTTTGACCAACCCGGAGGAGGCGGCATGACGCGTCGGCGCAGTCGGTGGTGGCTAGCCCTATGCTGCGCGCTCGGACTGGTGTTTGCCGGCCCCGCCAGCGCCGGGCGGATTCTGGTGCTGGTGCACGGCTACCTCGCAGACGCTGCTTCCTGGCAGCAGAGTGGAGTTCTGCCGGTGTTGGAGCAAGCCGGCTGGAAACTCGCCGGCACCTGGCAGTCGACCCGGTCCGGGGTGCGCCTGGAGCCGGTCCGGCCACCCGCTGGGGAATTCGCGTTCTACATCGTCGACCTGCCCTCCACCGCACCGCTCATGGAACAGGCGCGCGTTCTCGGCGGCATGCTGGCCGCGATCACCCAACGGCACCCAACGGACACGGTCGATCTGATCGGGCATTCGGCCGGCGGCGTCGTAGCCCGGCTCGCACTGGTGAACTACGGTGCGGGTACCGTCACCCGGCTGTTCACCATCGCCGCCCCCCACCTCGGCACCGAGCGGGCCTCGGAAGCGCTGGATGCGACCGACGACAGCGGGCTGTTCGGCGGGATCAAGCGCTGGTTCGTAAAGCGCAAGGTAGGAGACGACGTGTATCGCACCGTACAGTCTTCGCGCGGGGTCCTTGCCGACCTCTCCCCGCCGGTGCCCGGCAACCTGTTGTACTGGCTCAACGGTCGCCAGCACCCTGCCATCGTTTACGTCGCAGTGGTTCGCGGCGCCGCATACGGGCTGCCGGGCGACCAGGTCGTGCCCGCATATAGTCAGGACCTCCGCCGGGTGCCAGCTCTGAATGGCCGCGCCACTATCCGGGTGGTGGCCGGCGGTCACGAGCTCAGCCGGCAGGATGGGCTGCTGCTGTCCGAGTTGGTCTCCAGGCCCGCCAACGCCACGGCGACCGCGACGAAGTAATGCGGCAGGCCGGTGTGCGGACGCGACGCCCGCGCTATTTCGTGCTAGACAACCTGGGTTCAGGATGCAGCTCCGGGTCGGCTAAGAAATGATCTACGATTGCCGCCAGCGGACACCCATGATCCTAACTGCGAAACATTTATTACAGCTGCGCATCCGATGGGTTGACACCTAGCGGAGGTCCTAAGGTAACCGGCAACTACGCGACGTAGTTGCTCAGGGACCCAGGTTGTGCAGGTCGGAGCGCAGGGGAGAGTCGGCGAAGCGCTGCTTCCACAGCCTGGGGATGAGCTGCTCGACCTGGCTTGCCGGATGACGGTCGATGCGCTGCAGGACATCGACCAGGTAGGTGGAGGGATCGATGTCGTGCAGGCGGCAGGACACGATCAGGCTCTGGAAGGTGGCCACCGCCTCGGCGCCGACCTCGCTCCAGCAAAACAGCCAGGCCTTCCGACCCATGGGGATGGGGCGCAGGGCGCGCTCGAGGTGGTTGGTGTCGATGGGGACAGCGGGGTCCTCGAGGTAGACCCTCAGGCCCGCACGCCGCTCCAGGGCATAGTTCAGTGCCTTGGTGAGGGGATTGCTGGGCAGCAGTGCGGCCTGTTGGAGCTGCTGCTCGGCCCAGTCGAAGAAGGCATCGACCACCGGACGGGCCTGGGTGGCGCGATACTCGGCTTTGGCCTGGCCGCTGAGAGCCTCGGTACGGATGTGCTTCTCGCAGGTGTAGAGCGCGCCGATGTGCTCCAGGGCCACGGCGACCGCCTCGGGCTCGATGTCCTTGGCGTACTCGAAGTGGCGGCGGGCATGCGCCCAGCATTGGGCATGGGTAATGCCGGTCTGCTCGGCATAGCGGGCATAGGCACTGTAGCCGTCACTGATCAGCACCTGGTCGTCGCCTGCCTTCTCCCCGAGCCCCTCGCGCACATGAATGGCCGCACGCGAGGGCCGGTAGAGGAACACCAGATCGCCCCCGCCGCCGTCGTCGGTATCCCCCCAGATGGGCCAGAAGTAGCCAGTTTTGAGCTTGCCCTTGCCCTTGCGACCCGCCTTGATGGGCGTCTCGTCCATGGCCCGCACCCGGGCGGCGCGGATCCCCGCCCACTGGGCGGCGACGATCGGGGCGAGCAGCGCGGCACAGGCGAGCACCAGCTGGGTCAGCCATTGCCGGCTGACATCAATGCCGGCCGCCGTGAGACGCTGATGCTGGCGGTACAACGGCAGGTGGTACTGGAACTTCTCCACGATCAGCCCGGCGAGGAAGCTGACATCGGCGCGTGAGCCCTCCAGCACCGCGGGCGGGGCGCTGGGGCAGGAGATCGCGCCTGAGTCCTTGCGCTTGATCGTGCGGCGCACGTACTCGAGGATCACATAGCTGGCCGGACGCTGCGCCAGGCGGTAGGTAGACTTCTCCCCAATGACCTCGAAGTGGTCCGCATCCAGGCCCTGCAGCGCGGGATTGGGCACCTCGATGCGCTCCACCGGCACCTGGGCGGGATCGAAGAAGGGCGTCTCGTCTTCCCTGGGGGTCTGGGCACGGGTGCGCCGTTGGTGGGTGGCGACCTCACGGACGGGCCCATCGGCCCCGTCGGGTGCCTCGAAGCCTTCCCCCAGACTCAGCTGCTCGGGCGGTGTGTCGATGAGACGCCGCTCGGACTTCTCGCCGAACAGCTGGCGCTTGAACCACTCCAACTGGTGTTGCAACTCGGCGATTCGCGCCTCGTAGCGGGCCCGCTCGGCGGCCCAATCGGGCGGTGGATCGAGGTAGGCACCCGGTGACGGCATGGGCTGATTTTACCCCAGCTCGTTCGAGGGAGTCGCAGCGCTTTGATAGCGCAGGCGCCGGCGCGCCGGCTCGATCCCTTCGAGCAGCAGCTTCAACCCGGTGACATCGAGCTCGCGGTGGCGCCCGCCACGCCAGTCGCTCACGAACCGCCCGCGCTCCAGGCGCTTGGCCCAGATGCAGAAGCCGCTGCGGTCCCAGTAGAGCGCCTTGAGATAGTCACCGCGGCGGTTGACGAAGACGAACAGATGCCCGGACAAGGGATCCTGCCCCAGGGCCCGCTTGGTCAGGACGATCAGGCCATCGAAGGACTTGCGCATGTCCACGGGACAACCGTGCACGAACACCCGCACCCGCGCCTCGGGGAAGAACATCAGTCCCGCCTCAGGCGCAGCACCACGCCCGCGCCTAGTTCGAGCTCGATGTCCCAGCTGGGCGCCGGTGCGCCGCTGCTCTCCAGGATCCCAAGATCGAGGAACGCGGCCGCGGCGGGGGGCGCCGCGGATGCCGCCTCGATATCCTCGCGCAGGCGCCGACGCCACAGATGGAAGCTGGCCGTGCTGATGGACTCGGCACGGCAGAATGCGGCGGTACTGAGCGCGCTGCGCTCGGCGCGCTCGATCAGGCGCCGCCACTGCGCGCGGCTGCGCCGCACCCGCGCTCTCGGACTCGTGACCATGGGTGACTCCCGTCGTGATGCATGACGGGACCCATTCTCCGCACCTCGCGCGAGCCGGGAAGAACGTCGCTCAGTTGCCGGTTACGGTAAAGACCCCGGTGCGCTGCGGCTTGGCCCCCGGCGGCAAGGCCTCGGCGCGCGCCGCGGCGGTGAATTTCAGGATGCGCATGGGGGTGTCATCGTTGTAGAGCACCGATCCCTCGGCCGCCTGCTGGGTGAGCTGCTCAAACGCCGGGACGACACTGGGCGCCGCCTGTGCGACCACGTCCCATTGGGTGGTCGCCGGCAAGGGGGTGGCCAGGGCCTGTTGCAGACGCGCGATGCGATGAAACGGCAGCCCACAGCCGTACTTGAGCAGGGCGATCATGGCCGCGGCGCTCGCATCGTACTTCGCCGCGCCAACGTCCGCCGGGGGGTCGGCGGTGAACACCGTCCCGCACAGCCCGCAGCGCAGCCGCTCCAGGGCATAGACCTGCGCCTGCAGGGGTGCGACCCCGGTGACCCGCACCAGCACCGCGGGCTCCTGGCGTTGGACGTAGAGGTGTCCGGTGCAGCCGAGCTCGGGACAGGGGTCGCCGTGCTTGAGGGTGGGGTGGGCCACCGGGATCCGCGGGGCGCGGGGATACTTCTCGGCCCCGTTGCGGCCGTGGCCCTTGCTGCGGGGTGGCGAGTCGGCCTCGACGTTGGGGTTGATCGCGGTGGGCTTGGTGGTGTCTGTCGGCTCGGTGCCCAGGACCCGCTCGGTGGTCTCGCTGCGCGCTCCGAAGATCAGACGGCGCACCCGTTCCAGGGTCGTGGTCTGGGTCTCCAGCTCCTCGGTCAGACGCGCCAGGGTGTCCACCGCGGCCTGGAGGGTGGCGTGGTCCGCCGCTGCCAGCGGTTCGGTGCGGGTGCGCTCGACGATGGCATGGAGCTGCGCGATCGGGACCTGCACCCGGCGGGTGGGCTTTTTCTTGCGCCGGCTCATGCCGCCACCCCCAAGTGGCGGCGGAAGTCCGCGTGCAGCGGTAATCCCAGCACCTGCTTGCAGGAGCGGTTGGGGCGATGCGTCCGGTCGTCCTTGCCCCGTCCGGTGGTCAGACCCAGGACCCGCCAGTTGGCGGCGCGGTAGCAGGTCCCGGCGAAGCGCGTGGGATCGACGAAGGTCTCCAGATAGTGCACCGGATGGCCGTAGAGACCGTCCCAATCCGCGGCAATGCGCCGCGCCACCGCCCCGAGCAGATGCGAGGCCAGGTGCGCGACCCGCACCCAGGGCAGGATCAGGAAGCGGGTGTTGTAGCCCAGCAGATGCACCCGCGCCCGGCGCACCGCGGGCGACCAGCCGATGAAGCGGTCGCGCGGGCCCAGGTGACGGGGCGCGGAGGTGAAGCCCAGGCAGGCGAGCGGGCGGCCCTGGCTGAAGGCCAGGTACTTCACCTGCTCGCCGACCCCGTGGGCGGGACCCAGGTAGTGATACTGGGCGATCAGCTGGTCGTAGAGTCCCTCCTGGGGGGTGCGGCGCACTGCCATCAGTGCTGTGAAAGTGGCGCAAATCGGCCGACAGAAAGGGGGACCGCCTGGGAGATCGGGACGGACTTGGCGTGGCGGAAGAGACGGGAGGCGCCGGTCACGGGTGGTGTGCGGCGGCGGTCGAGGTGGCGGGGACGAGTCGAAAGCGGATCAGGTTTCGATGCGCTCGCGCATGCGGTAGCTGGGTCCCTCGATGACCACGGACTCGGCGTGGTGCAGGAGGCGGTCGAGCAAGGCGGAGGTCAGGGTGCTGTCGTTGTTGAAGACCTCGGGCCATTGCTTGAAGGCGCGATTGGTAGTGATGACGGTGGAGCCGCGCTCGTAGCGCTGGCCGATGACCTGGAACAGGGTATCGGCGCCGAACTTGTCGATCGGCAGATACCCCAGCTCGTCGACCACGAGCAGTGTCGGTTTGAGCAGACGGGCGAGCTCCCGCTTAATCCCGCCGGTGGCCTGAGCGGCGGCCAGGGTGTTGACGATATCGACGGCGCTGGCGAACAGGGCGGTATGCCCCTGGAGGCAGGCGGTGTGGGCCAGGGCGATGGCCAGGTGGGTCTTGCCTACGCCGACGCTGCCGAGTAGGACGACGTTGGCGTGCTGGGGGAGGAAGTCCAGGCGGAACAGGTTCTGGACCTGGGCGCGGTTGATCTTCTTCGGCCAGCTCCAGTCGAAGCCGTCGAGGGTCTTGATGCTGGGCAAGCGCGCGGCCTTCACCCGGCGGCGCACCAGCGCCTCGTCGCGGCGGGCCGCCTCTCCGGCGATCAGGTGCTCAAGAAAGCGGGCGTGGGTCCAGGACTCGCGAGCGGCCTGTTCCGCCAAGGCCGGATAGTGTTGAAGGATCCAATGCAGCTGCAACCGTTGCAGCTGTCGCCGCAGCACCTCTTCAGCGGCGGTCATGGCCGTCGCCCTCTTCGCCGGGGATCGCATAGGGCGACAGATCCGCCGGGGGCAGATCCAGCTCCAGCACATCCCGATGGCGCATCAAGACCAGCGCGCTGGGTTGCGGCAGTTGGCGCCCGCGGGCCTGGATCAGATGGGCGATGTACTCGCTGCTGAACGCGGCGAAGTCGAGGGCGTCGGCCATCGCCCGGGCGACCGCCTCCGTCCCGTGGATATCGGCCAGGGCGAGGATCTTGCGGACATGGGAGAGGGCATCGCCGCGCCGCTCCAACAAGCCTTCGTGGTACTTGGGCGCCTGCGGGGAGAGGGCGAGGAAGCGCGCGAGCGCGTGGGCCTCCTGGGCATGGCGGCGTTGGGCCACCAGCGCCTTGGCATGATCCGGGTCGGCGATGTCGCGGTGGCGCTCCCAGCAGCGGACATGGCGGGCCACAAGGTCCTGGTCATGGTACAGGCACAGATGCTCGGGATCGGCCTTCAGCGTCAGCTGGGCGCCGGCGAAGCGGGCCGGGACGGAATAGCGGTTGGTCTCGAAGGTCACCCGGAACTGGCGATCGGCGCGCACCGCCAGGACCCGGGCGACATCGTAGCGGCGCGGATTGACCGGTTGCAGGTGGGCGCGCTCCTCGGCCCACAGATCTGCCGGCCGGCGCTGGGTTTCGCGATGCAGGCGCACATTGGCCACCGTCTCCAGCCACACGCGCATCGCCGGGTTGAGGGCGGCGAAGTCGGGCAGCTCCTGGCCGCTGAGGAAATTTCCTTTGACATAGCCCACGGCCCGCTCCACGCGCCCCTTCTCGTTGCCCTTGGCGACGTTGCAGGCCACGACCTCGAAGCCGTAGTGACGCGCGAAGTCGAGATAGCGGGGATTGAGCTGGGGCGGCTCGCCGCGCACGTGGGCGAGCACCGCCGTGCGCAGATTGTCGACCATGATCTTGCGGGGAACGCCTAAGGCCTCGAAGGCATGGATGTGGGCGGTGAGGAAGTGCTCCATGCTCTGGGACAGGGCGAACTCCACATAGAGCTGGCGGCTGTAGGCCAGCACCATGACGAAGAACGACAGTCGCCGGCGCGTCTGCCCCACGGCGATGCTGCCCCACTCCCCCCAGTCGACCTGAGCCACCTCGCCGGGGGCGAATGCCAGGGTCAGGAAGGCCGCGCGCGGGCGCGGGCGGATGCGCCGGACATAGTCCTTGACGATGCTCGGGCCCCCGTCATAGCCCGCCTCGCACAGGCGCTGAAAGACCTGCTGGGCGCTGAGCGGATGAGCATCGAGCCAGCCCACGATGCGGCCCTTGAAGGGGTCGAGCTTGCTCGGGCGAGGCGCGGCGGCGCGCGGGGCATAGGGGCGGGCGCGCCAGCGGCGCACGGTCTTGACGTTCAGTCCCAGCGCCCGGGCCACTTGGCGCGCGCCCAGGTGGTTGGCGAAGCCGTCGCGGATCGCGCACCAGGTCGCGTAGTCGATCATGGCCGTCCCCCCAGGGCCGTGCGCATGCGCTGCAGGGACAGCGCCGCCGCGCCCGTGCCGGGCAGGCTCAGCACCTGATAGAGCGGCGGGTCATAGGCGATCAAGTCCAGCGCGATCAGGTCGCGCCGCGCGTGGACCAGCCGTTGCGGGCTCAGACGCAGGCGCTGTGCGAGGGTCGGGTCGCTGTAGTAGCTCAGCCCGTGGACATCGGCCACGCCGAGCAGAAACAGGTACAGCGCCCAGGCGCACACATCGGCCCGTTCGATGTAGCGCTCGCGTACCAGGCGATGGTCGAGCCAGCTGAAGTGCTCGGGGACCTGGCGCAGCCGCTCGGGATTCAAGACGCGCTTAAGTACGGACATGGTCGCCTCCGCAGATGTCGCGACCCAGTTGTAGCAACCGGGCGCCGGCGGACACGATGTCCTCTTGTAACGCACAATCCCACAGATGGCCGATTAGGCCAATGAGAACATAGGGTTGAGCAGCCAAGATCTCTTGTAACGGCGCCCCCATGAGATCTTGTAACGCTCCCCCCGAAGGCACCGGTAACGACGGCGGGGCGTTACAAGCGTCCTGCTTGCCCGAGGCGGCGGTCGGCAGGCCGGCCGGGAGGAGCTGAGGGGGAGATACGGGGAGCGCCGCCGGGGCGGCGATCGGCACCGCCGCCTTGCGTCGGCTGTAGCCGGGATGCGCCTGCCGCCACGCCCGAACGCGCGCGACCGCGGCCGCCCCCCGGTGGTAGTGGCGATTCTCCGGCTTGGCCAACCACTTGGCCTGGCTGGCGCGCTTGCTGGCCGCCCGACAGGCGGGCTGGGCGCAGTAGCGCTGGTGGCGGGCATTGCGCGGGTCGGGGACGAAGCTCTTGCCGCAGCTCGCACAGCTCCGCCGTCGTTCTTGCCCCATGTCGCGTCCCCCGCCAGATCGCCGATCTGGCTTGAGGACACTTCAAGGGTTGCAGCGCCCGTAAGGGGCACGCCAGCGGATCGGTGTCCACCGCCACCGGGGCCGGGCGGCGCCGCGCGATGGCGTTGTTCAGGGGTTGCTGGCGCACCGGCGGCAAGGTGAGGTGCCCGCCCCGGTGCAGGGCGAGCAGCAGGCTGCGGCATACCCCATCGCGCAGCGCCCCATTGGGCTGGCGCCAGTCCCAGTGCGCGCACAGCCGCTGGGAGAAGGCCCGGCGGCTGAGCTCGGGGTGCGCCGCCAGGAGCGCGCGGATGGCTTCCAGGTCAGCGGCGGTGACGCTGCGCCCGCGGTAGGTGAGGATGACGGGGCTCATGGGCCCCGTTCTACCCGGACCCGCGCTGGAACGCAAGCCCCCCCTCAGGCCACCGCCCGCCATACGGGCGCCCCGGCGGCCGCCGCCCAGTCCCCCCCGGCCAGCAGCACCGCCAGCTCCTGGGCGGCCAGGCGCTGCCCCGGCTGCCCCGTCGGCCAGTGCCGGAAACGCCCCTGCGAGAGGCGCTTGTGACACAGCCAGAAGCCCTGCCCGTCATAGGCCAGGAGCTTGATGGCGCTGCCCCGGCGGTTGCGGAAGACAAAGACGGTGCCGCCGAAGGGGTCGTCGCCCAACGCCTGGCGCACGCGCCGCGCCAGGCCATCGATGCCACAGCGAAAGTCCGCCGGGGCCACCGCGACCAACACCCGCAGGTGCGGGGTGAGGGCGATCATGCCGTCGCTTCCCACAGGCTGCGCGCCACCGCCGCGACCTCGCCCGCGAGCGGGCGGGTCCATTCGATGCGTAAGGACCGCCCGCGGGTGTCGGACAGCGCCAGGATGCAACCCGATCCCGCCGGGGGCAGGTCCAGGGTCAGGTCGAGGAACCCGGGGGACAACGGCGCGGCAGCCTCCGATTGCGCCCTCGCCCGCCGCTTCAACCGCACGTAGTCCAGCCGCAAGGCCCGGGCGACCTGGGCGACCCCATGGCGAGCGGCGAGCTCCACCGCCCGCGACCACAGTGCTTCGGGAATGCGCCCGCCCAGGGGCCGAGTATCGCGCCAGCGGGTCAAAGCAGCGGCGGCTTCCCCCAGCTCCGGCTCAAGAGCAGCTGCGGGGAATGACTGCGCCATCGAGGGGCCTCCGGGAAACCAGGAACGGGGCTCCCACGGTAGCGACCCGCGCACGGAACTTCATGCAGCCTTGCCGGAAGGACACCATCTGCCCGCGCCAACCGCCTCTCACACACGGAGTCCTTCTCGGTGAGCCGCGCACTGCGATGACGGATCACTGTGCTCCTATGCATCGGGAGGCGGGCGACGATACTCTGTACTTACAACCGCCAGAACACTCGTGTACCCGCGCCTCCAGACCCGCTCGGTCGCGCACCGCGACGCGCCTGCGGCTGTAGCGAACTAGCCCAGCACTCTGCAGCTTTCCGGCGGCCTTGGTGCCCCCCTCGCGCCGCACCACCAGCATGTGTGCGACCAACCCCTGGGTCATCCTGCAGCTCGCTGGACGTCAGACGCTCGAGCCCAAGGAAGCAGCCGCTGGTAGGGTTCTGCGCCGGACGGGGCCCTGAAGCCCGTTCGGGGCTCCCCAGCACCCGCGGGCCGCCGCGGGGGACCTACCCCGCCCAACCAAGCAAGGCCGTAGGCTCACTGGCTGGATCCGGCCAGGAATCACCCTTTCTCTGTGCGGTACCGGACAGAGCTACGCCACGGAGTGGACCAGAATTCAACTTGCCCTGGAAGAGCCCAACCGGAGAAACCCTATGCCATTGATTGATTTGGTCGTCGCTTTAGTGGTCCTGGGGGTCGGCCTATGGCTGATCAACAACTACATCCCGATGGACAGCACCATCAAGAAAATCCTGAACGTGGTGGTGGTCATCGTCGTGGTTCTATGGCTGTTGTCCGCTTTCGGGCTCTTGGGTCCACCGTCAGGTCTGCGGATTGGATAGCTCTCTTCCATTTCCGCTCGAACAACGATCTCCAACTGAACGCTCAACGGCGTCTGTACGCAAGCGAACAGACGCCAGAGGAGTGTACCGCTTATACTGCGGCTAAACCAAAATGAAACGAGAAACTCAATGTCTCTGATTACTTTAGTGATTGTCTTGGTCGTCTTTGGGGTGATCCTCTGGGCGATCAACACTTACATTCCGATGGACGCGACAATCAAGAAGATCTTGAACGGCGTCGTTGTCCTCGTCGCGATTCTGGTTGTGTTGAGTGCATTCGGTGTCTTGGATTCCCTCTCGACGATACGTGTGGGAAGGTGATGCAGTAGCACGGCATTCAATGACCTCGCTACAGTCCGCCCGTCCCTTGTGGTGCCGGATCGTTGCGTAAACCAACTAAGGAGAGACCGATGAAGATCAACAGCACATCTAAGCCGATGACATTCGCCGTCGGCCTGCCCCTTCTCCTTGCGGGCGCCATGGGCTCCTTTTGTGGGTCGGCCATCGCTCAATCGGAAGGGCCCGCCGAAAAGGCCGGGCAGCAAATCGATCTGGCGGCGGACAAGGCGGGACAGGTGGCCACGGATATCAAGGAGTCGGCGAGCAAGAAGGCCGAAAGCGCCGGTGAGTACATGGACGACTCGGCGATCACCGCAAAGGTCAAATGGGCAATTCTGATGGATCCGGATCTCAAGGTGCTCGAGATCAGCGTGGCCACGACCGACGGGCTGGTGTCGTTGACCGGTACCGTGGATTCCCAACAGAGTATGGACAGGGCGATCGAGGTTGCCCGGGATACCCCGAAGGTGAAGTCGGTGGAGAACAACCTGACCGTTAAAGGTGCCAACTGACAGATGCCGGTCTCGTGGCATACCTGCCCGGATCGGATTGGGGACGCTCCCGAGACCCTACGGATCCTGGTCTTGGGCCGGAGACGCGCCCGGCCTCCGCGCCGGAGACAGTTCTGGCCTTAGAAGGCCAAGCAGGGAAGCGCCATTCGGCCGATGTTCCCAGTCGGGCCAATGCAATCATGTGTGGATACATCGGTGAGCAACGCGTCGGAACCTGAGTCCCGCGCAGGACACCAATTTAGAGCCCGTGGAACGGCCACCATTCCTTCCATCACTGAGGATTAGTACATGTCCATCAAGCGACTAATCATTTCAACCACCGCGGCCATGACCATCGCCCTGTCCGGGGCACTCTTCGCGGAGACCGCCGCGGAGCAGGCGGCGGCTGCCGGGATGGCGCACCCAACGGATCCAACCGGCCGCTGAAGTCGGCACGGCCGAATGGTTACGGCAGGTTCCGTGCCAGAAGGTCACTTCTCTAGGAGATAGAGATGATGAAACTCGTAAAGATTGTCAGCACAGCCTTGTTCACGAGCGCGTTGCTTGTACCGCTTTTCGGTTGCGAGCGAGAGAGCGGACCGGCAGAGCGAGCCGGCAAAGGCATCGACAACGCGTTGAACAAGGCCGGACAGCAGGTGGAAAAGGCTGGTGACAGCATCCAGGATGCGGCAAAGGGCGACGGGAAGTAATTCGGTTGGGGCTTCCCCTGGATCGGGAATGCCCCTCTTACTTGGATTCAGGGCGAGGGAGGGATTATGGCTTGGCAATACCCTAGGGGCGTATTCTCGAAGGGCGCTCTGTTGCGCGGTAGCCCTTTTGCAGACTCGGTCGAAAGTCGCGCCCGAGAGATCGGTGGGCTTCTGCAGGCACGGCGGAAGATTGCTCTCGCCTTCAAGCGCACACGAAGCGAGACGCACCGCGCCGAGCTCAGGGAGATGGATGACATCCTCGCCAAGCATCGAGTCGACCTCCCGGCCATTGCGGCACGCTTGGCGGCGAGAAAGTCCTGATCAGCTTCTTGGTACAGGATCAGGGTAACCGGCGACCGCGGCGCACCCGGCTTGGATCAGGTGGCTCGCAGGCTTCTCTGTCGTCTGGGCTTGCTGAGTTCATGGCGGATGAGGCCGCCACCGGCGGCCCCGGCGCCGAGGACGGTACCCTTGTCTTGCCTCGACATTCCGGTACAACCACCCCGCTGATCATCGCGCGTCGCCAGTCTGTACGGGGACGCACAAGGGTCGCGCTGGGGCTCCTCGGTTCCTACTACAACCCTAACTCGTACCTCCAACTCGGGGGCCTTGTGCAGAGCGGGTGCAGGTTCATGCGGACATCTCATGACTGCCGTTGACAGCGTGCCAGAGCCTGCCTAGCCTTAAGGCGATTTCTGTCACGCCATGCGCCATCTCGCTCGTCTTTTCGCCCGCCTTCCGCGTCGCGCCGACAGTCACATAGCCCGGCTATGCTCCTATCGGCGCTCCTTGAAGGCAGACGAAAATTCTTCGCGATCTGGTACATGATTTTCCGGCAATGGCCTAAATCGTCGACCTTGGCCCGGCGTTGCGCCGTCGTACCGCATCGGCTTCCATTCTCCGATTGCCATGACCGAACCCCTGCTGCTGACGACTGCCCGGGTTTCGACCTTTTTCGGACCACAACTGCTCACCGGCGCGAGTGGGTTCTTCTTTGAACGCAACGAGCGTCTGTATTTGGTTACGAACCGGCATGTCCTGATCGACAAGCCCAGCCGTCACTTCCCGGATCCGCTCGGCCTGGGAGGCTTACCAGGAAGGGCGGGGTGTCTGTCGCGACTATGCCCACCTGGCGGTCACGTTGTGCCGTTGCATGAACATTCCGGCCCGGTACTGTACCGGCTATCTGTAAAGTGGACCCCGAAAACCGGACAGTCGTTTAAGCTTGCCGCCTAACCGAAGGGGTCAGAAAGAGATGGGCGAAGCCAAGCGCAGGAGTTACGCGGCGGCGTTTAAGGCCAAGGTAGGGCTGGAGGCGATCCGCGGGGTCAAGACGGTCAACGAGATTGGTCAGGACTATGGGGTTCATCCGGCGCAGGTCGGGCAGTGGAAGAAGGAGATCATGGAACAGGCCGAGACGCTGTTCGCCAAGAAGCGTGGGCCGAAGAAGGAAGACGGTCCGGGCGAACCCGATCGGCTGTATGGGGAGATCGGGCGGCTGAAGGTGGAACTGGACTGGCTGAAAAAAAGTCCGGGCTGAGCCAGTGACGGCGCGGCGCACCTGGATCGAGCGGGATGGGAATCTCTCGGTGAGCCGGCAATGCGCCCTGGTGTGGGTGGCGCGTTCCTGGGTTTATGGGACATCTGCGGACCTGGGGCTGGACGCCTTGGACCTGCGGCTGCTGGAGCTGATCGACGCCCAGTACACGCGCCGACCGTTCTACGGCAGTCGGCGCACGGTGGTGTACCTTCAAGAGGAGCACGGGCACACGGTCAACCGCAAGCGGGTGCAGCGTCTGATGCGGGTTCTGGGCCTGGCCGGCATGGCCCCTGGGCCGGCGACCAGCCGGCCGCATCCCGCGCCCAAGATCTACCCCTACCTGTTGCGCGGGGTGGCGGTCGTTCGCCCCAACCAGGTGTGGAGCACCGACATCACCTACATCCGTCTGGCCCAGGGCTTTGCCTACCTGGTAGCCATCATCGACTGGTACGCCCGCCGGGTGCTCGCCTGGCGGGTCTCCAACACCCTGGAGGCGGGGTTCTGTGTGGACTGCCTGGAGGAGGCTCTGCGCACCCATGGGAAGCCTGAGGTGTTCAACACTGACCAAGGCTCCCAGTTCACCAGCGAGGCCTTTACCCGGGTGCTCCTGGGCGCCGGTATCGCCATCAGCATGGACGGGCGCGGGCGCGCGCTCGGCAACATCTTCGTCGAGCGCCTATGGCGCAGCGTCAAGCACGAGGACATCTACCTCAAGGGCTATGAGAGCCTACCCGAGCTGCTGCTCGGGCTGACGGAGTACTTCGCCTTCTACAACGGCGAGCGGCCCCACCAGGCCCTGGGCAACCGCACCCCCGAGGCGGTGTACCGCACGGGGACCGGCGGCGGGGCGCGCATCGCGGAGCGTTTCGGCGAAGAACTGGGGCAGCGCCAACCCGCTGCGATTCAAGCAGGCAGTGCAGCTTAAACTCCGGGCAAAACTGTCCTGGACATGGGGTCCACTAAACTGGGCGACATGGGCACCGAGCCGCCGTACGGGACAATGGACTTCGCCGCCTGGTTCGAGGCCTTCCTGGGCGAGCGCTGGTACACCTTCGATGCGCGCAACAACACGCCGCGTATCGGCCGCGTGCTTATCGCCCGGGGCCGGGACGCCTGCGACGTGGCGCTCGCCAGCACCTTTGGGCCAAGCACGCTGGAGCGCTTCAAGGTTTGGACCGACGAGGTCGCCGGGCCATGACCTACTGCGTCGGCGTCAAGCTCGACGAGGGCCTGATCTTCGCCAGCGACTCGCGCACCCATGCGGGCGTGGACAACTACGCCACCTTCTGCAAGATGACGGTATTCGATCGCCCGGGCGATCGGGTGCTTGTGCTCCTGAGCTCAGGCGGACTGGCGGCGACGCAGACGGTGATCAACGTCCTGCGAAGGCGCGCCGCCGGTGAGGCGCCACACATCTGGAGCGTCGACTCCCTGTTCGACGTGGCCAACCTGGTGTCGGATGCGATGCGCGACATCGAGCGCCGCGACGGTCCCTTCCTGGAAACCGGCGGCCTGAAGTTCAACGCGTCCTTCATCCTCGGCGGCCAGATCGCCGGCGAGGACACGCGGCTGTTCCGGATCTATGCCGAGGGCAATTTCATTGAGGCTGGCACCGACACCCCCTTCCTGCAGACCGGAGAGGCCAAGTACGGCAAGCCGATCCTAGACCTGGGGGTGAGCTCCAGCGCGACGCTGGAGGACGCCACCAAGTGCGTGCTGGTGTCCTTCGACTCGACGATGCTCAGCAACCTCTCGGTGGGCATGCCGATCGACTTGCTGTGCTACGCGCGGGACAGCCTGCGGGTCACGATGAAGCGCCGCTTCGCCGATGGTGACGTCTACTTCGACGCGCTGACCCGGCAGTGGCTCGAGGGCACGCGCAAGGTCTTCCGGGAGCTGCCGCCGCTCGAGTGGTAGCGGTTGCGGTACGGTGGCCTTCAGGAAATCAGGCCCTCAATCGGAATGACTGTCACACGGCGGGGTTGGATTTGTTGCTGCTGTCCCACATCACGTCGCATCTTGGCTTCGCCGCAGCCCTGAGCAATTCGATCACGGGCAATACCCGGTGCGAGAGACTCACGGCAGGCTCGCCATCCGCGCTTTGCGCAGACGCTTCCGGCTCCGGCTCGGGCAATAGTTTGTCTGCCTCGACCGCGGCCTCGAGGCGCTCCAGCGCCGCCTGGACATCTGCCGCAAGGAGAGCGCCGGGCACCGTACCGCTGTGCCCCATCAGCTTGAGCAGTCGCACTGCCGCGTCGCCGAACATCGTAATGTTTGCGTAGGCTGGGCAGGAAAAGGGTACTAGCATGGTTACTTCCTCTCTGATATTTGCGCTATAGGCAGGCGCCTCGCGTCTGCCTCCTTTCGAGCTCGTAAGCGTTCAGAGCGCCCTCTCGATTTGCCCTCCATGGGGTCTGGATCCCGGCAGTCCATGCCGGGATGACGGGGAGGGTCTGAACGCTCACTCGAGCTCTTGTCGTCCGGATCATGGCTGCGGCGGCATCACCGCCCTGCAGAAGACTGCGAGGCCTCCGGCGGGCCGCCTTTCATCCGGATCACCCGACCCACTGTCAAGCTCTGGACAAGGATCGAGAACACCACCACAAAGTAGGTGAGCGTCAGCACCAGACTGCGCGAGTCGTTGGGTGGGATCGACAGGGCCATGGCTACCGAGATGCCGCCGCGCAATCCGCCCCAGGTGAGCACTGGAATCGCTCCTTTCGACTGCGCTGTCGCCCAGCCGAGCGGCCCGATGATTCCGGCGACACTTAGCCAGCGTGCCGACAACACAATGGGAATCGCGAGGATACCGGCTACTAGCCACCCGCGTTCGATTGGGAGCACGAGAAGCTCAAGGCCGATTAAAAGAAATAGAACGACGTTAAGAATTTCGTCGACCAGCTCCCAGAAGGTGTCGACGTGTTCCCTCGTCTTCTCCGTCATGGCGAATGCTCGACCCTGGTTGCCCACGAACAGCCCCGCGATCACGACGGCAATTGGTGCGGACAGGTGCAAGGCGTCCGCCAAGGAGTAGAGCCCCATGGCCAGGGCAATCGTGAGCAGGACTTCCACCTGGTAGTTGTCGACCCGCTTGAGCATCCGGTAGGTCACGATGCCCGCTGCCAGCCCCAGCGCCAGGGCTCCCCCCACTTCCTTCAGCACAAGAAGGCCCACCGCGCTGGCATCAATCGAGAGCGGCGCCGTTGCCCCGCTGCCGGCAGCTCCGTCCAACCCTGCGACCTGCAGAAGAACCAGAAAGACGACAACGCCCAATCCGTCATTGAACAGAGACTCGCCAGCGATCTGAACCTCTAGCTGCCGGGGTGCACCAACGGACTTCATGATCCCGAGCACCGCGATGGGGTCGGTCGGTGAGATTAAAGCACCGAACAACAGCGCATGCAGAAATGGAATGCCCAGGTCCAGCCACCCGAGCATCAGCCAGGTCATCCCCCCGACAATACAGGTGGATACGAGCGTCCCAACAATCGCGAGCAACGAAACGGATAACCATTCCCGGCCAAGCTCGTCGAGATCCACGTGTATCGAGCCAGCAAACAGCAGGAACGCCAGCATGCCATGCAGCACGACCTGGTTGAAGTCGATCTGCGAGACCAATGTCGCCGCCTGTTCTCTGAGCCCGCCGGCGTAGGGACCGACGAGGATCAGCGTGAGGGACGCGACCAGGGCCACCAGCATGACCCCCACAGTCGTTGGCAGCCGGATATAGCGGTAATTGACGTAGCTCGAGGCGGCCGCGAGCGAGATTAGGACGCTGACCAGGGAAAAGAAGGTCAAGATGCCTCCGGGCGTGTCCGGCAACTCCGTTTGCAACGGTGCACGACTTGCCTGCGATCAAGTCCACTGCTATCGGGCATGTCCTGGCCGTGCTCGTCGATGGGGGCGCTCGTGTTCGAGCAGCCCGCCCTTGGTCTGCCACATTGCTCCGACTCGCTTCCCCGAATGGGAACCAGCCAAGCAAGCGGGGTCAACTGGCCGGGCCTTCCTGCATCAGACGTTTCGCTATGATCTTCATCTCGGTCCTCCCGGTCGTCGTCAAGGTCCAGCCAGTGCCTCGAAGCCGGCAACCACGTCGAAGAGCTCCTCGTCGATGCCGCTCTGGCGCAAACGGTGGAATGTCCCGTTGAGGCCCTCCAGGAGCTCGTCGATATTCTTGTCGGCGCGCTGCATCGCGGCCAGGCGGCTGGCGTTTTCGCTCGCGAGGGACTCGGCGCAGGCCCGGAACAGCGACACGAAGAGATACTCGCGGATGAGCGCCCGCAGGGTCGTGGTGTCGTCGCCCATGACCTCGGGCAGGTTCTGCGTCGGCCAGGGAATCTCGGCGAGGTTGCGCCGCCAGGTTCCGTCCAACGGCAGCAGCCGTTGCTGGACGGGCTCATAAATCGCGCCGGAGGTGGGGCGGTTGAAAAAGAGGTGGAGCTCGGTGATCTCACCCTGGCTGTAGCGCATCTCGCTCTCGATGAGAATCCGTCCGACCAGCGGGGCGATGGCCTTGACCGAGTTTGGCACGGCGAAGACGCCCAGCAACGGCAGACCCGTGTCTGCCAGGCGGGCATAAACGCGCTCCCCGATCGCCCAGATCCGGGGTCTGCCGGGCGGGGCGGCGAGGGCCTTCACCGCATAATCGGCGACCACGTCGTTGAACCGGCCCACCAGTCCCTGGTCCGACCCGAACACGACCGCACCGACGGGTCCCACAACGGTTCGCCGCTTGCCTTCCGTCATCGGCCCGGCAGGCGCGCGCATGCGGAAGCAAATGCTCAACCCCAGCTCCACGCTGCGATAGTAGTCGGCCAATGCGCGCACCGACTTCTCGTATTGGCCGATGTTCGAGGCGGCCAGCGCCTTCATGGTGCGAACGACGGATCGGAGATCGCCGGCACTGTCGATCTTGCGCCGCAGGCTCGTCGTCGTGTCGCTCATGCCTTCCTGGCCTCCGGCTCGGTTGGGGTTTCCGGCCCGGGCCGGAATCCTGCAAGCGCGTTGCGGGCGATCTGGACGATCGTGGCCCGATCTTTCTCGCTCAATTGTTCGGCGGTGGCCAAGCGCGCGGTAACCTCGTTCGGGATGTCTGCCGCCGCCCCGCTCACGGCCTGTTCCGCATCCGTCATCTTGCCGATCGGCACCGGATCGAAGAGTGTCTCTGTCAACGCCAGTAGGATGGCGATTTGCGCGGGCACCGACACCGGGGCAAATTCCGGCTGCTTGAGGCAGGCGCGGATGCGCCGTCCGTGCTCGATGATCTTGCGCGTGTCTTCATCCAGTCGTGCGCCGAAGCGGGCAAAGGTTTCCAGCTCCTCGAACTGGGCGTAGGCGAGCTTGAGGTCGCCCGCCACCGCGCGATAGGCCGCGCGTTGCGCCTTGCCGCCGACGCGCGAAACGGATTTGCTGACATCGACGGCGGGCAGCACGCCTAGCTCGAACAGCGACGGCGAGAGGTAGACCTGCCCGTCGGTGATGGAGATCAGGTTGGTCGGGATGTAGGCGGAAATGTCCTGCGCCTCGGTTTCGATGATGGGCAGCGCGGTCAGCGATCCGCCGCCGAGCTCCGCTCGCAGGTGTGTCGCGCGTTCCAGCAGCCGCGAGTGGATGTAAAAGATGTCGCCAGGAAAGGCCTCCCGGCCGGGTGGGCGGCGCAGCAGCAGGGACAGCTCGCGATAGGCGCGCGCATGATGCGTGAGGTCGTCGTAAACGATCAGCACGTCGCGGCCCTGCTCCATGAAGTACTCGGCGATGCTGGTCGCGGCGTAAGGCGCGATGTAGGCTAGGCCGGGCGGATCGTTGCCTTCGGTGACGACCACGACGGTGTAATCCATCGCGCCCTTTTCGCGCAGGCTGGCAATCACCTTGGCCACACCGGACGCGCGCTGACCAATGGCGCAATAGACGCACAGGACATCCTGACCACGCTGGTTGAGTATCGTGTCGAGCGCGACCGTGGTCTTGCCCGTCTGCCGGTCGCCGAGTATCAGCTCGCGCTGGCCGCGCCCGACGGGGATGAGCGCATCGATGACCTTGATGCCGGTCTG
>CAVOQO010000037.1:0-287228 GCA_963698355.1 uncultured Gammaproteobacteria bacterium
CGACCCGATCGCCCGCGGGGATCCCGGACTCCCCGTGGTGCGTGCAGCATTTCTCTTGCGGCACCGCCTCCAGGCTCGGGCCGATGCGCCCCAAGACCGGCTTGTCGATGCCCTGATCGTGGGGATCGGGCACCGGGCGGCTCCAGCCAAGGCTGTCGGTGAGCAGCTTCGGGCCGTACATCAGGCCGGCAGACTCGACGAAGGAGAAGCAGGAGGCGGCCGAAAGCTTGAATCCCTTCCATGCCTTGCTCAGACCGATGCGACGCCGGCGCTTGGCCTGCACGCCCTCGTTGTCGCTGCCCTTGACCTGCTCGCAGATGCGGTAGGCGGGGTTGAAGATCACCGGCACGTGACTGCGGGCGGCGCTGGAGCCCAGCGGCACGACTTCGATGAAGATGCCGAAGAAGCCGGCGAATCCGATGGTCTGCACCGATGGGGCCACGGTCTCCAGGGCGCGGCGGAAGACCTCGGAGCGCACGTCGATGCAAAAGGCGGCCTGGACCGCCGGGCGTGTCTGCGGGGTGTCGGCGCCGACCCCGGTCAGACCGGCGATCACGCTGCGCTGCAGGCCGATCTCCATCGCGTTCAGCATGATGCGGTCGATCTCGGCGGAGGCCTGCCGCTTGGCCGAGGGTGGGCGCATGCTGACGGCAAGCATCTCGCGCCAACGGGCAATCAGGGCCGGCGAGCGCTTCGCGTCGAAAAGCAGCATGTCCCACATCAGGCGGATGGCCAGCAGGTCGACGATGGAATCGTCGCGACCGCCGGTGAGCTCGGCCTGCCAGCGCAGGTAGCGAGCCCAGGCGGCCCAGCCACCGATGCTCATCAGTGAGGCGTGCAGGTAGCGTTCCACCGCCGCATCCGGGATGCCCAATCGCTCGACGGCCAGGGCGACGGCGGCGCGCGGCTCGGCGGGCAACCGGGGGATCGCGGAACGGAAGGCGGAGAGTCCCATCATCGCCGGGCTGCGGTCGATCGCGGCGGCCTTGCGCCAGGACTCGTACAGCGACAGGTGACGCCAGGGCATGGCGACGATGGACTGGCCCAGGTCGAAATAGGCGGCACAGTGCAGGCTGATGCGCTCGGTGACGAAGCTCGACCACAGGCCGCCCTCCACCCGCTCCAGCACCTCGCTCACCGGCGCCATGCCGAGCCTCGGCCGCGGTGCCTCTGTGGCCAGGGTACGTTCCACGCTCGCGGAATCCAGGCGGCTGTCGCAGCGGCTGATGGCCTCGCGCAGGTCGTCGCGGGTGACGCGACCGCGTGCCAGCTGCTCCCGGAAATACTCGCGCGACATGTAGAGGCCGTTGCCGGTGATCCGTGCCAGGGCGTCGGAGGCATCCTGAAAACTCAAGTCGCGCAGCCCGAAGAAGGGATTGACGGCGACGAAGTGCTTCAAGGGCCACAGCGGGGCGATGCGCTCACAGGCCGCATCGATGCGCTCGGCGAGGGCCGCGGTGTCCAGCGTCGAGGTCGCGAGCATCGCTGCCGCATCATCGACCCGCGGCGATCCGGCGGGTGTCTCGCGTGGGTGCAGGCCGCGACGCATGGTGCCCGCTCGGGTCTTTGGGTCGTCCAGGCTCATGGTCAGACTCCGGTGGATCGAACGGGGGAAAAGGGGGCGGGCTGGACATCGGGGACGGGCGTCGGGCTCGGCCACACGCGTTGCAGCATGCGGGTGATGTACACGTCGATGTACAGGCCGTTATAGAGGTGCATGTAGAGCCCCTCGCCAAGGGCCGCCGGATCGTGTTTGAGCACTTGCTGCAACACCAACAGGGCCAGGAACACCAGGACGATGCCCAGGGCCAGCGCGTACTGCAACGGCCCGGCCGCCTCCTGCACCGGCAGGACGCTGCCCTGCAATGCGATCTCGAACAGGTGATGCAGGGCGAAATAGGCTACCGAGACCACGGCACTCAGGCCCAGGCCGCGGAACAGTAGGGCCCTGCCACTCAGCACCCCGGCGGTCTGCAGGAGCAGCTGGCTCATGGCGATGGCGACGACGGCGCCGGCGGCCAGCAGTGCCGGATCGTCCTCGGCGGTGATCCCGAAGGCGGCACCCGTGACCACCGCCATCAGGACGCCGGTAGCCAGGGCCACCAGCAGCCGGACAGGCTCCACGCCGTGCGACGCGAAGGGAATGCTCGGTGCCCGGAAGGCGTCGACGCCACTGCCGTGGGCGAGGAAGGCGTGGGCCTTGTACAGGGAGTGGGCGACCAGGTGCAGCATCGCCAGGCTGTAGAGGCCCAGGCCGCACTCCACGAGCATGAAGCCCATCTGTGCGGTCGTGGACCAGGCGAGTGATACCTTGATGCTGGTCTGGGTCAGCATGACGAGTGAGGCCAGCGCCAGGGTGACCAGCCCGACCACCGCGAGGATGCCCAGCGCGAGCTCCGAGTGGGACATGATCGGGCTCATGCGGATCACCAGGAAGGCCCCGGCGTTGACGATCCCCGCGTGCAGCAGGGCGGAGACCGGTGTCGGGGCCTCCATCACCTGGAGCAGCCAGCCGTGCAGCGGAAACTGGGCGGACTTGAGCGCCGCGCTGACCACGATCAGCACGGCCGCGATCTCCAGCGACGTCGGTAGAGGTCCCTGCAGCTCGGCGAGAATCCGGAACATCTCGTCGAACTGCAAGGTGTGCAGCGTGGAGCCGATCAGGGTGATGGCGATGAGCAGGGTCAGGTCGCCGATGCGGCTGGCGATGAACTTCTTGTGGGCCGCCAACACCGCCGCCGGGCGCTGCCGGTAGAACACGAGGAGCTGGTGCAGACACAGGCTGGTCGCGATCCAGGCCAAGGCGAACATCAGCAGGTTGCCGGAGACGATCAGGGTGAGGATCGCCCCCAGGGTCAGGGTGAGCCACTTGTTGAAGCGGCCCCGGTTGGGGTCCCCGTCCAGGTAGTTGCGCGCGTAGCGGGTGACGACGGCGCCGACGAAGGAGACCAGCACCAGCATCATCACAGTCAGGCTGTTGACATAGGTGCCGAGCGCGAAGGCACCCAGGTTGCCGGGCAGATCGATGCGGTAGAAAGTCCAGGCGCCGGCGCCGCCGGCCAGGTGGGCCAGTGCCGCCAGCACCGCGCTGACGAATGCGAGCCAGGCGGCGGCACCGGACAGGCGGGCCATCAGGTGTGGCCGGGCATTGGCCCACACGGCCGGTATCAGGCCCACCGACAGCAGGAGCAAGGGCGCGATCAGGCCGAGGCCGGGAGCGAGTGAGCTAGACGCCATGGCGACCTCCATCGGCGGCATCGGGCAGCGGGTTGGACCGAGCACAGATCCCAGGCGGAGATGGCGGCAGACGCCCTCCTCGCCCGGCCGGCGGCATGGATAGCGGGATCGAGGGATGGCTCATGTTCGGACTCCTCGGTTGCTCTAGGGAGATACCGATCAAATGCCTACCTGACAGTTGATCATCCGGGCATCCCTGACCCGTTCGGGAAACGCAATGGAACAGCGTTTCCGTGAAAGCTGGCGGCCGATACGGAACGAAGGGCGGCCCGTGGGCGAAGAGTCTAACGAAGGACGGCCCGTGGGCGAAGAGTCTAAGGAAGCCGGATCAGAACGACTAATGAATAGTCGTGATGAAATCTATATGCAAAAGGCTATCGATTTTTCTGAAGGAGGAGCCGCTCATGACGCGGGTCTCCCTTCTCCAGCTGCGGAAATTCGAGGCGGTGGCGCGGCGACGTAGCTGCTTCCGCTCGCTCCAGGACATCGCGCCGCGCCTGCCCCGGGGGCTGCAAGGCTTCCGCTGTTGTCCGTCGCGGAGCTTCACCAGCCGAGTCACCTGCAAGTCCCAAATGAATACCGCACTGGAGTGCTCGTTGTAGAACGGGACGAACCCCTGCAGGATAGCCTTCATCCACTCTTCAGGCACCGCGGCGATGATCATGACCAGCACAACGCCCTCCGTTAGCCTCCTGAACCCAGACATAATGACGAATACGCGCCTGGAATGAAACCAGAAAACGCTCATTAGATCAATTTGTTATAATCTGGCCCCAAGGTCGAAGCTGGGGCGTCAGCCGCTTCGATGGGGTGGGAGCCAGATGTCCAAGCCATTGATTTCACCAATTCCTACTTGACGCTGTAGCGGGCGCTGGGGGTTGGTTTCCCGTTGGGCCAAATAAGATCGAGGGCAATCGAAGCCGTTGGGAAAGCGGTGTGCGTACAGGTAGTCGATACAGGCAGCTTCGTTCGGGAAGATGCGCTGGAAGTCGGGAAGGGACTTCGGCGTCCTCAAGTCGGGTGGTACAGCGGCTGGCATACGCACAGGCTACGCCGGATGGCTGTGGGAGCCAACCGGATAGGCATGCATTGAACTTCGTCATTCGAAATCCCATGCGCCAGGTGATCGACCCCCAATCGCTATTCGGTGAAGTGGACATCGGCGCCATGGTGCTCGACCGCAAGTCGCGCAGCGACATCCCGCAGCTGCAGCGGGGGCTGCAGCACATCTCCACCACCCCGCGGCTGCGCGCGCGGGTGTTCGCCATCCTGGAGGAGGTGGCCCCGGCCGGGGTCAACGGCCAGGCGGCCCCCACACCGGGCGCCCGGGCATGGAGCAGTGGAAGATCCTGGTGCTGGGAGTCCTGCGCCTGGGGCTCAACGCCGACTACGAACGCATCCGGGCGCTGGCCAACGAGTACAAGACCCTCCGCCAGATGCTGGGATACAGCGGCTGGGCCGATGGGGAAGAGGATCGCTACGGGCTTCAGACCATCGAGGACAACCTGCGCCTGTTCACCCCCGAGATCCTGGATCGGATCAACCAGGAGGTAGTGAGGGGCGAGCACGCCCTGGCATTCCCCAGCCTTCTTGGAGCGGGCGGTAGAGGCGCTGCGCGCGACCGGTGCGTCCATCGACGACGCCCCGCTGCCGTACCTGTCGCCGCTGGGGTGGGAGCACATCGATCTGACCGGCGATGATGTCTGGCACCCATCCCCAGACGCAGGTGGTAATCGACAAAGAAGAGAGCCGCCAGTTCCAGTTCTCCTGCCTCGGCACCGGGGCCAGCCACCAGATCTACCTGTACTTCGAAGAAGACCCGCGGGAACAGCCGATCCGGGCCGAGCCGTTGAGTGATGACATGGATTACCATGAAACTTCTCCGGAAGCCGTGCCACGCCTGCGTCCGTGGCGGTGAGCGCCGCTCTCAAGCGCGCAGCCCCCGTTGGCACGAAAAGTTCACATGTTCCTGGGTGTCCGCGCGCCTTCAGGGCCGTTTGACCGACTGATTCATTTGGCGAGACGGCTCAGAGGTGCCGTTGCCCCAATGGCACTCCCGCGCCTTCATTCGTAGAGCTTGAGTATTTTGCCAGCTAGTTGAGCCAGGTTGGCGTTACTAGAGTTGCCACCATCAACTCAGGAGGCGACATAAAAAAGCTCACTCACATCAAGCGCAGCAATGCCGGCCACTGGGTCGGCGACGGATTCCCCGTCCGCAACCTGTTCTCCTACAGCGACCTGGCGCACGAGATCTCCCCCTTCCTGCTGATGGACTACGCGGGTCCTCACCACTTCGAGCCCACCAACCGGCGACGCGGCGTGGGGGCGCACCCCCACCGCGGGTTCGAGACCGTCACCATCGTCTACGACGGCGAGGTCTCGCACCGCGACACGACCGGGGCCGGCGGGACCATCGGCACCGGCGACGTGCAGTGGATGACCGCGGGATCGGGGCTTCTCCATGAGGAGCTCCACAGCGACGCATACGCGCGCCGTGGTGGCCCCTTCGAGATGATCCAGCTCTGGGTCAATCTGCCGGCCAAGGACAAGATGACCCCGCCGGCCTATCAGGGCATCACGCGGGACCAGATCCCGCAGCTTCCCCTGCCGGAAGGCGCCGGTAACCTGCGCGTCATCGCCGGCCGGTACGGCGAGGCGGCCGGCGCGGCCCGCACGTTCACACCGGTGAATCTCTGGGATATGCGGCTTCAGGCCGGGGGGCAGGTTTCGCTCGACCTCCCGCCGGGGCACACCACGGCACTGTTCGTCTTGAGCGGATTGATCCGCGTCGACGGCCAGACGGTGGGCCCTGCCGAGCTTGCCCTCATGGAGCGCGAGGGTTCGGCGCTGGGCCTCGAGGCAGCCCAGGACAGCGTCGTCCTGCTGCTCGGTGGTCAACCGCTGAACGAGCCGGTCGTCGGGTATGGCCCCTTTGTCATGAACACCCACGAGGAGATCGAACAGGCCCTGCGCGACTTCAGCGCCGGCCGGTTCGGGCGCATGCCCGCGTCGCGCTGACGCCGAGACGCTCACAAGACTGAGCAGCCACAGGGCGATCTGGGTGAGACCGCAGTCGGAGCGCGGCTCGAGGGGGCCGCCGAGGGTCGCGCGCGGCAGCGCTCGATGGCCGAGCAAGGCACTGGAACGACGTTGGGCAATGGCTCCTGTGGGTCGATACCACCTGTGGTCTGCGCATCCACGTCGCACGGTAAGAATTCGCAGTCCATTGTGCTCACGAAAGACCGGCGCGTCCGGCGCCGAGCCCAGGTCGAGCCCTAACCGTCGGTCCTCGATAACGTTGCGCCGGACCTGCTTTGTCGGGCGGGGTTTTGACAGGGCTGGCCCTGCTGCTTAGCAGCTTTGAGGCGGAGAGAGCGTCCGATCCCGAATACGCCCTGATCCTCTTCGTCTAGCGCATTCAGAGGGAAGGGAGGGACCGGGCGGTGCGGATCGGGGTTCCGACTGGGCCGCGCCGGCGGGCACCGGCGCGGCATTCTGGCACCCGCGCCGGGAGTACGGGCGCAATTTGGACGACCGACCCGTGCCAAATTGGCAGATGAAGGATGTACCTGCTGCCAAAAAGGCAGCTCCCTTTTTTTCGTGACCTGACCGGTTCATACGGCTCCTGCAGGCGACAGCTCCTGTCACTTTGTCAGGTTTTCCCGACTCCGCCCGGCTGATCCCAAACGAAGATCGCCGCTTGTTGGCTCTATGAAGACAAACCGTTTTTTCCTTTAGTTACAGATCGATATATGTGTTCGCTGGACTCCGCGACGGGTCCGGCATGCTCCATGGCTCATTAGTTGCTTAGGAGTTGGTTCCAACTTTGCCAAAAACTTGAGAGAGGACAGGATCAAGATGAACAAGAAAATCTTGGCTGGCGCTATGGGCATTGCCCTCGCCATGGGTTCGGCAACATCTGCGACCGCCATGGACGGTATGTCGGGAATGGGCGGCATGTCCGGCATGTCCGGAATGGGCGGAATGTCCGGCATGTCGGGAATGGCCGGCATGTACGGCAGATATGAGGCCAACGAGCGTGGCGTCATGCTCTATCCGCAGGGTATGTCCGGCATGGGCGGCATGGGCGGCATGGGCGGCATGGGCGGCATGGGCGGCATGGGCGGCATGAGCGGCATGGGCGGGATGAGCGGCATGTCCGGAATGGAGGGCAGCAAGCCCTGGTATATGTTCTGGAAGTAGGCTTCCGGCGATAGAGTCACTACCGAACAACCAAGCCGCCGTCGCTCATCGATGGCGGCTTTTTTGCGTCTGTTCCACGGCCAGATGGGCCTGCAAGAGCAGGTCCAGGCCCACGTATCGGAACTCAAGGGACGCGGCGCAGCCGACTTCCGCACCCCTTGCGCGATCCGATAGACTTCGCCGCGGTCCCGACGCGGCCCCCTGTCTTGGGGCGCGGCCTGGCGACCCGATAGACAACTACTCGACGCCCACTCATTCCGCGCACAAGAGGCCGATCCCCCATGTCCGTGCACGCACCTCCCGCCAGCGGCGACCAAGGCCAACCCCAACCGGTCACCATCGTCTTCTTCGGCTTGGGCGCCGTGGGCTCCAGCCTGTTGATTTGTCTCGCCGAGATCGCCGAGCGGGACGGGGTGGAGGTGCGATTCCGGGTCTACACGATTGATCCCGCGGGGGCGCGCGACGCCCTCTACCATGCAGGGCGAGCGCGTATAAATCATCAGCCAAAGACGACCTTAGCGCGGTAGTCATCGTCCCAAGCGGCCTTGCGGCGCTTCTGCGCCAAGCGCAGCTTGGAGGGCTCTTGTTCGAACAGATTCATGCACAGATGGCGAATCGAGGTCAGAATCGCCGGCGCGTTGCCTTTGCGGATGCGGCTGGCGTCTTCACCGAGGACGACATCCAGGCGCCAGTGTAGGCGGTTCTCCACCCCCCAGTGACCGCGCACCGCCTGGGCGAAGCGCTTGGCATCGGCGGGGATGGAGGTGATGAACAAGCGTTGCTCCACGGTGTGGCGATCATCGATCCAGCACTCGCGCTCGACCAGGCCGATGCTGCGCAGCCCCTGCCAACGCTCGGTGTCGGATAAGGTGCCCAACTGCTCGGAAATCCAGTAGCGGCGCACTTCCAGGCGCCCGTGGTCCTTGTCGGTCTCCTCGGTGTAGTCATAGTCGACACCGGCGAAGCCACCCGCGGTCGCGGTGGCGAAGAACTCCTTGACCTCCTCGTGCATCGCATTCTGATTGCCCTTGAGCCCGAGGACGTAGTCGCCGCCCTGATCGACGATCTGCGCGGCGATCTTGGTCTGACAGCCCATCGCATCGATGGTCACGATGCAACCTTTGAGCTGCAGCAGCTCCAGAAGCTTGGGAATGGCCGTGATCTCGTTGGATTTCTCCGCAGTGGCTTCTTGCCCCAGCACCAGACGGTTGCGGCTACCCCAGGCGCTGACCATGTGCAGCGCATGCTTGGCGCGGCGCCGATCACGCGAGCCGCGCGCCGTCTTGCCGTCGACCGCGACGACCTCGCCGTCGGTGACGTCTGCCACCGTACGCGTCCAACTGCAAAAACACGCCTGAAACGTCTTCGGGTTCAGCCGCGAGATCACCGTGGCAATGCGATCGTGTGGGGGCACGCCGTTGGCGAACGGCGCAAACGTGCGCAGCCAATCTAGTTTCGCCTTCCCGAACTCTTCCATCGCCTCCCAGCCTTCCGCTCCGCTGAGCATCGCACAGACTGCCAACAGCAGGATTTCCATCAACGGGTATAGCTTGTTGCGCTCAACCCTAGGATCCCGAAGCTGCGAAAAATATTCGATGAAGCTGGTCGACATGAGAAACTCCTCAGACAGTTTCTCACTATCGTGCCGCAACAGATTGTCCTTGCCCAATTTTATACGTGCTCGCCCTGCTCTACCATGCCGAGCACCTGCTCGATCGGATCGATCCCATCGGCGTCGCCGGCTTCGATCCCTTGTTCGCCGGAGAGGCGCCCTACATCGAACAGCTCCAGGGCGCCGCGCTGCTCGTCAACGCCGCACTCCCCTCCTTCAACCTGTCCATCATCGAGCTGGGGATACGCCTGGGAGCCAACACCCTCGACCTCGCCTCCGACATGTACGACGCGGAGACCGAGCGCACCCTGACTTTCGCACAGTACCGCTACGACGCGGCCCTGCGCGAGCGCGGTGTCGCCGCCTTGATCAACTTCGGCATCTCCCCGGGCATCACCAACTTCCTGATCGGGGAGCATATCCATCACCTGCGGGCGACTGGGCGCAAGGACCTCGCCATCATGTCCCAGGCCGCGGCGCGCTCGGCCGCTGGCAGCGACTCCAGCAGCCCGGCGATGCGCGCGGGGTGGAGCTCGCGGAACAGCCGCGCGATGCGCTTGAGCTTGCCCTGCTCCAGCGCGTCCAGGACGAGCCTCAGTTGGGTCTCGGGCTCGTCGTAGGCTGCCTGCAACGGGGTCTCACTGTCCGGGGTCTCGGGCGGCGCCGCATCTGGGTGTTCATCGGCACCGACGTCGCGGGTCATCTGTTGGTGCAGGCCGTCCGGCAGGTACGCCAGGACCTTCTGCTCGGCCTGCTCTTCGATCTGTTGCCAGGCGGCGATGCGCTGCTCAGGCGTCAGGGACTCCAGCAGGCTCGCCACCTTCGCCGGGTGCATGCCGCGCAGGATGCGGCGCGCGCGCTTGCGCTTGTGCTTGGCAAGGGCCTGGCGCAGGGTATCGATTTCGGTGGTGATGGGGCCTTCTTGTGCTGTCGTCATGGGCAAGGTCCGATTGGGGCCTGGGGCGTGTGCCCGTGGTTCATAGCTCCGCGCAGGGGACGCGACGCATGCCAGGGGGGCGCGTCAGGGATACATGTGGTCCGATCATGACGGAATCCCTCGGTCCCTGCGCTGGCTCCTGTGTGCCTGGATGCAGCAGTCGGAATCGGTTGGGGTGTCAGCCTTGGCGCTGACCGAGGACTCCGACGTACGCCATAGATACAGAAGCGATGTGCAACAGCTACATCATGCCGTATCAGCCGCAGTTGAGCGCCAGCAGGCCGGCCACGTCGGCGAGCTGGTCCTCGGTGGCGCGCGCGATGAGATCGTCGGCGAGCCTTGCGTAGGCGGCGAAGTCGTTCGGCTCGGGCATCGGATGGGGCTCCAGCGGTCTTCCGTGGTTTCCAGGATGCTGGGCCGCTGACCTTTGTGAAGGTACCCCCCGCGTGGAAACCGCCCCCGAGATGGAGGTCGTCGTTTGGTCTTGGTGACGACAATGGAGACGAGTATGTGACCTACGCGGTCAGGATTATTTACAATAAATTTGTCTCTGATCCCGTTGGTGTGGGTTTATTGGTACCAGAAACAGGGGCTTCTGATCAACAGGCCAGATCGGCGGGGAATATGCGTGGAATGACTGCGCCTCGGCGGCGCCCGCCGCAGGGGCCACTGAAATGCTCGGGGTCTCGTCGACTACACGCCATGATGATCGTTACCGACCCACAAGGAGGCTCGCCGTTACATTTCTGGCATGACGCGGCCACCCGCTCCGTCACGGGTCCAAGCGCCGCCAGGATTCGGGCGACGGCGGCGCGGTGAAGCGGCGTCGGGAGCTTGCTCACCGCCGTGTCGGCGATGATCTCGCTATGCTCGACGCCATGGGAACCGCGATCTCGCACACCGACAAGAGCACCCCCTGGCCCGCGCAAAGCGTGGCTGCGGCCCGCCACGGCCCGGTCGCGTTGCCCAGGACCTGGGAGGCGCTGGCGCCGCCGGCCAGCGCCCGCGCGACAGCGACATAAGCGACCCGGATGCGGTCGATTGGGAGCGGCCTGTTAAGCATGGCCGCGGTTGAGTGGTGCGCGCTTCAGGGCGAGCTGCCGAACGCGGGAGCGTGGCGCCGCGAAGAGAAGGGGCGGCTGTTGGAGATCCCGTCGACGAATGAGGGGCAGCCGGTCCACTCACCCTCACGCCCTGAGCGGGCCTGATCGCTCACCCGATGGCCATCTGCGGCCTCCCACGCGGACCATCAGTGGCAGCAAGACGCAGCTGAAGGCGGGCACAGGCGTCTGGCAGTCGGCAGACGGGTTCCCCTAAGGGTTATTCGATGCCTGCGGCCGGGGGATGCCGGTGGGAGGTGGCACGGAGTTGGTAGCAACTAACGAAGCCGCCGGGTTACCGCAAGCGGCAGTAGGCGGCAGTCGGCGGTTGCCGAGCAGGCGATCGGCACGCTTGATCTTGTGGCGCAACCGCGCCGGGCCGGAAAGCCGTCGGCCAATATGGGTCAGCGACAGCGCTGGCCCGCTCACGCAAGACGCGACCGCGGCCAGTAGGGTATCCAGGCGGCAACGGTGGATCTGCGTTAGCAACGGGGCCAGACATCGGTGTAGGATCGTCAGCGCACGCATGGGGTGGTCTATGGCGGGTTTGGTCGCCTGCCAGAGATGGCGCCACTCGATGCATGTTCTAGATGGCCTGACATGGGTTTGGGGATACTTCAGCCTCTGACCCCTACTCCGCTGCGATGCGTGCTGCGATGCGTGCGGGTCGCGGAGGGAATCTTGAAATGCAGCGGAAATTACTGGTGTTGCGGCACGGCAAGTCGGACTGGAGCACCGATGAGCTCGATTTCGATCGGCCACTGGTAGAACGTGGCCGGCTTGGCGCGCAACGCATGGCGGCCTGGATGCAGACGCGGGATCTGGTGCCCGAGCACATCGTCAGCTCCTCCGCGGCGCGGGCCGCCGGGACGGCCGAGGCGGCCTGTAAGACCATGGGGCTGAAGCTCGAGAAGGTGCATTTCGATGGCCGGGCCTATGCCGCCGGGGTTGAAGCGTTACTCGCGGTGCTCGCCGACAGCCCGAAAAAGGCCAAGAGCGTCATGCTGGTCGGCCACAATCCCGGGCTCGAGGAACTGGTGGAGTTTCTGTCCGAAACTCCCGTGGCGATCCCCGCCGACGGCAAGCTGCTGCCAACAGCGGCGCTCGCCTTATTGGAGACCGATCGGGAATGGGCTGCCCTTGGCGAGCGTTGTGCCAGGCTGATCTCCGTGACCCGGCCGGCCCAGGTGCCCGAGATGTTCCCCGCCCCCACGGGAAAGGAACAGAGCACCTTCGAACGACCAGCCTATTACTACACCCAATCGGCGGTGATTCCATACCGGCTCCGCGACGGCGGGCTCGAAGTGCTCGTCATCAGCTCGCGTAAGGGCAAGCGCTGGGTCGTTCCCAAGGGAATCAAGGAACCGGAGTTGTCGTTTGTGGAGTCGGCGGCGAGAGAGGCGCTCGAGGAGGCGGGGGTCCGCGGAAAGGTTGGGACCACACCGTTGGGGGCCTACGACTACGAGAAATGGGGCGGCGTGTGCAGTGTCGAGGTCTACCCCATGGAGGTCGATGAGGTCGTGGAAGACGCGCTGTGGGAAGAGCGACACCGTGCGCGCAAGTGGGTGTCGGCAGCGGAGGCCCAAGCCCTGCTCGAGCATCCGACGCTGCGCGACATGATCGCCAGGCTCGCGCGCTCCCTTGGATATTAGAGGCCCCGCGATGACGCAGTCGGAGCGCTTCTTGATCGGTGCGTCGGAGCGCGGCAAGCGCTGGCGCAACATCGTCTGGGGGATCGTCCTGAGCGCGGCGCTCGTGATCGTCGTGCTCGTGGGGCACGAGCGGGATCCCGCGTCCTACAACGCAACCTTGCTGTGGTCGGTGATCGCCTTTGCGGTCCTCATCAACCTGGTGAATCTGGTTCGCTTCCTGCGTTACCAGCGGCTGATTCGCCAGCATTACCTCGAATTCCTTCCCGGGAAGCTCCGATTCTCCACCCGTGGCGAGGTCTCGGAGCTGGATCTCCAGCAGGTGGCCGCGATGCGGCTGTTCCGTCGCGGCGGGAGCTTGCAGCACATCCAGTTGCAGCTGAAGAACAACCGAGGGGTCCGCCTGGAGGGCTACGAAAATCTCGCTCGACTCGAGCAGTTGCTGCGCGACGAGCTGCCGGAAGGTCGGGTGATGGATTGATTTCGAGCAGTGCCTCAAGCGCTGCGCAGTACCTCGACCGGTGATTGCGCCAGCAGAGGTAGGTTGCGATCAGCCCGTCGATCGCGACTCCCAGGCCGCAGGCCACCGCACCGCCCAGCAGCATCCAGCCGTTCCCCTCATCCGGTAGCCCGAACACCTGCGAGGCCAGCAGATTAACCGCCAGTGTCGCGCCTGCCGCGGCCAAGGCCCCTGCGAGAAATCCGAGGATTGCGAACTCGGTCGCGGTCAGCAGCTGTGCTCGTTACAGGCCGAGGGTACGCAGAGCACCGACGCTTCATGCACTCGACCCGCGCGCCCGGCCTGCACCTCGGCGCAGAACACTTCCAGCCCGGCGGGTCCGCTGCTGCATCATCGACGGAGTGTTTGAGCGCCTCGACGATGGACAGGTGCGCTTCCATAAGGCGCTGGTACTGACGCCAGCCGATGTCGCTGCCGTCAGCGAGCGGGTGCGCCGCCACGTGCTGCGTTCGGTTCGCCCGCCGCGGCCTGCTCGATGCCGATGACACCTGCGACATGCTCGTCCGGTTTCCAGGCTCTAGGCTCCACATACTGCCGCAAGCCCTTTCGACCAATGGTCCAGGTTTTCCGTCCTGAACCCCACGTCCCGGTGCGCTCGTCACTGCGCGTCTCCTCCAGGACCGCCCTACCCAGGATCAGGAGCGGTGCTGAAATCCGGCTCTGTTTCCAGCCCCGCTAACCTCCGACCGCCGGCGAGGCGGCGCCAAGATCGTAATACATGAGTGTCGTAGCCATTCCGACGACACCGACGACCACGAATGGACCGAGCAGCTTCTTGAACAGGTCCCGGTCCCCGAGCCCGAGCACCAGGAAGAGCTTCATAAAGGTGTTTGAAATGGCGCCCAGCACCAAATTGAAACTGGCCCAATCGATGTGAATGACGCCCGATACCTGGAGGCTGCTGAGGGAGAAGGCGATGGCGTCGGCATCGGTCAGGCCGCTGACGACCGCGACAACGGGTAGCCAGGCATCGCCCAGGTAGAACGTGGCCAGACGGGTGAACATGAGTATCCCGGCAAACACCAACCCAAAACTGACAGCCGACTTGAGGCTGAACGGGTTGTTGAACTCCACCTGGGCTGAGGCCACGGTGGACTGCCGCGACTTCAGGTAGAGCAGCGCGGCCATCAGGGCACCGGTGATCCCCATGACTCCCAATGGCAACGCGATGTTCTTCATCAGCGTCGGGTTGACCACGGCGATCTCCAAGATCAGGCGCGGAAACATCACGGAGCTGGCCAGGATGATGGCCATGGCGAACAGGCGGTTGGCGCCGGGAGACTCAATACTGCGGCGGGCAAAGCTCAGGGTGGTCACCGTGCTGGAGACCAGGCCACCGATCAACCCGGTCAGCCCAATACCGGCGCCGTCGCCGATGATCTTGATCAGCACGTAGCCAGCGAAACTGACGAAGGACACCAGCACCACGATCAGCCACAGTTTGTAGGGGTGCACGGCGGACGCCATCACCTCAAGGAACTCGATGCCAAGGCCGCTGCGCACGCCGATCTCGGGATGAACATCCGCCAGATGATCCCCCTGGTAGGCGCCAGTTGCGACAGAGCGGTCGGCGGTGTCGATCTTGACGATGCCTAGAAGGTCCCAGTTCGACTCGTACAGCAATACGTCCTCCCCCGGACTGAGTCGCTTGCCCGCTGCGAGCGCGATGTCGACGCTTCCTGTGGTCTGGTCCACCTCGGTGACCGCACCGACCGGATAGGTCAAGAAGCTCTCGAGAGATTGGCGCGGCAGCACGGGCAGAATGATGAAGGTAATGGTCAGGAACAGCAGCACCGCGCGCATCTCATGCATCTGTACATGGGAGCGGAAGCGTTTGATGGACTCCTTCGGGAACAGGACCCCGAGGGCCAGGATGGCCAGCGCGATAGCCAGCACGTTGGCCCCGTGCATGATGACAACACCCAGGAAGAAGGTGAGCACCGCCGCAAGCTCGGTCGTGATTCCCGGACCGTGGTCGCGTTGAGCCCAGTAGCTGGACAGCAGCATCGCCAGGAACCCGGCGAAGCCGGCTAGGATCAGCCAGGAATTCCCGTATTGCAGCGCGGCGTAGCTCGAGACGGCGCCGAGCACGGAGAACAGCACGAAGTCACGGATACCGACGGTGACACTGTCCTGGTCGCGAAGCTCGCGCTCAAGACCAATGAGAAAGCCCAACAGTGCGGCGAGGCCGAACTGGGAAAAGAGCTGGATCAGCTCGTCTTGAGGCATGAGGTATCACCTAAATTCTCGGGTGGGCGCATCGTGACGGATGCCAATGCCGTGGTGCGCGGGATCCATGTGCGGATGCCCGGGCGGACTTCGATGCCTGGCTCGATCTCGATAACGAGGACGCAGAGAGCCCGCGGGCCATGCTGAAAGTGAGAATACGGCTCAGGTCTGCGGAGCATCTTGCCGAGGAATCGCGCCGATGGGGCACACAAGAGTGTGAGCGCAAAGCGGTGCTCGAGGCGAGCGCAAACCTTGTGCAACGACAAATGAGCCTGACACCTGGGGGGACTTAGCCGCGTGGTTTTCACCGCGCAACCATCATCCAGGGCAAATACGGCTATGAAATACCAAACCGGGAATCTGATGGGCAGTGGGGCAGGGGTCTTCGGGGATTTGGCGGGTATTGGTTGCGCGCCGTCCTGCTTCTTGAGGCAAAGCTAGCAACAGGCGGCTCGGATACTGCTCGATATTACAATTACTAAAGAATGAGGTTGCTAACTTCTCCTCAGGGCATCCCTGCCGCCGGGGCGGAACCCTGCTCCGCGATCTGGGTCGCGGCCGGCTCCTGTAGAGTGAGGGTGCCGATGGGCGAGATCCGTGCGGCGACCGCCTCGGGCGAATGGGGTGTGGGCTGTGAGAAGGGATCCCGAATCATGACGTAGAGGGCACCGAGGATTACGGCGACCCCGACCGCGGGGATGATGCCTCGTGCCACATCGATCTTTTCGACACGCCGGCGCCAGGACTGGAGCAGCTCCATGGTTGAGGGCGCGTGCGCCTGGATCCGCTGGGCCAAGGACCGAAGCGACTGGGATATCTCAAGCAGTTGCGCTTGAATGGACTGGTGGATACTGACCGAGTTCATAAGCTACCTCTTCTCGTACATCGTGCCGGGTCTACTGACGGCGGCTCAGGTTCCTACGGCATCCCGCCATCGGTGGGATCCGGGAGGCGGATGACTGAGTGCGCACTCAGCCCTTGCGCGATCTGGGCGTTGACCCAGGGGGACAACGCTGAAGGGAGGGCCTGTCGGGCGTGGATAGGAGAATCGGGTGCGGTGGGGATGAACCAACGGGCGAATTGCTCCGAGATCGCCGCGGAAACCTCAGATTTTTTCGCAGCTCGCGGGATGCTGGGTTGGCTGCCTGAGTGGGTCCGGGCCGGCGCTTTCGTGTTTGAGCAGGCGGGCCGCAAGCAGCGCGGTATGAAGCGAGTGCAGCATGGCCCGGATGGCCTGCTCGAGCTCAGTCGTCATTCCGGCGGCCGCCCCCTGCTCGGCGAGATAAGTCCAGTCCCAAGCGCCGGGGTCCACTTGAACCAAGAGTAGGATTCGGCCCCGGTTGGTAGCGCAGTACACAGGTACATCTGCGAAGAGGTTTGCGACCAGCCCGAGTCGAGCCTTGGCGACCGCCCCCTCGTTGGTCGCGGAAGCCCCGATCTGGATCAGGAGTGCCGGACCGGGCAGGGGCTCTGCTGGGCGAGCGCCGGCGAGGCCGCCGGTCACCCGCTCGGCCCCATTTAGCCGCACCGAGGGCGTCAGGGGGCTCTGCGCTTGAGGAGCGCTGGGCATCGAAGGACCCGCCGCGACAGCAACTCGGGCGAGGTGCACCGGCGTTCCCTCGTGGATGCCCCAGAGCTGCCCGCCACAGTCGAGGGTCGCCCCTTGCGGCAGGAGTCCGGAGGCGTGCAGCTCGGACTCCAGCGCGTGCCCCGCGGGCAGGTATCGGAGCCCGAAGAATCCGGCCACCCGATCCCGGATCGAAAGCAGACTCCGTTCCCGCGATGCGGACACGGGCTTCTGAGCGAGCCAACTGCCCAAAATAACCAGAACAATGGCCCAGAACAGTGTAATCGGCAGCGAGCCGGATGCCTCCGCAATCAGAAGGGTAAATATGACGCCGGCGGTTGCCGCCAGGGGCAGCCGACGGCGGTAGCGGCGCTCTGCGATCTGGCGTTGGGTTTCCGCGTCCTGAAGGTCGGGAACGATGCACTCTCGAAAGTAATCCGCGAAACCAGCCTCCCAGGGGTGGCGCTCGATAAAGCGCCAAGGCTCCGCAGCGCCTTCCGAGTTCTTTGGTTGGGTTGCCATGGTCATGGCGTCTCGGAGCGCCGCGCGGTGGGGACGGGCGCCGTTCCTGGGTTGGGTGGATTCCCCGCATCACCCGCCGCTCGAATTTGGTCCAGCAGATCGAAGGAGATGGCGCCGGTGGGCGTCATCCCAACGGACTGCTGGAAGCGAAGGATGGCCCCCCGCGTGCGGGGTCCGACCAGCCCGTCGGCGCGCCCCGCCTCAAAGCCGAGATCATTGAGATAGCGCTGAACCAGCTCAACCAGCCGATTCGACAACGGCGGTGCGTCGAGCAGGCGGGGTACCCCCTGCTCCAGGACGCAGCGCTCCAGCTCCACGGGAGAGGGAACAGCCGGGTGCCGAAAGACATAGGGCGTCCCTGTCCCTGGCACACAGCCGTCCGAGGGAGCCTGGGGTGCAATTTCAACCGCGCTCGCCGACGATTCAGGCCTGGACTCCCGAGGCACATCGAGCGGTGCTTCTACCAGGCCCGTCGGTGTTGGTCCGGGCTCGCGGCCCTGGGCCCCGGCCTCTGTGGGGAAGCGCCCATGCGCGGTCGCCCTGGTCCCAGCCTCGGCCTCGGATGGATGTTCGGCTTCCTGGGCTGGCTCCGTCTGCTCCGGCTCGGCCTGGCCCGGCGTCGCGGCCGATTTCGACGTCGATTCCTGTTGCGTGGCCGGGTAGGACGCCTGGTCCGGCGTCAGAAGCGGCAGGTCGACGGGGGGCGTACCATCTAGATGGAACGAGCCATCCCGATCGGTGGGGGCTGTCTTTGCCGGGGCGGGCGGGCCTGAAGGGGCGATGGGTAGAGCCACGAGGGCCAAGAGCAGGGCCGTGACGCCAAGCCAGGCCATCCCCGCGCTTGGCCAGTCACGCAGAGCGCGCTCTGGGTCCGGATTCGGCCGTCCGAAGGGTTCGAGAGCGGCGGTGACCAGGGCCAGACCCTGGGCCAACAGACGCTGCCACTGGCGCCACAGGGCGCGGACGAGATAACGCAGTGCGATCAGTACCGGACGCACCAGTCCCAGCAGGTCGCCGGGGCGCACCAGCCCCACAAGAGGACTCAGCAGCTTGGGCTTGCGCCAGGCGACCAGCGCGATCGGCAGGGCGAGAGCGGACCCGATCAGAACCGGTCCCGCATTGCTCGCCCACGCCGCAGGGGTGCCCTGGATCAGGGGGAACAGGAGCACGAGGCCGATCAGGGCGCCCCAGGCGGCCCCTTCCCAGGCATGGCTCCCCCCCGGGTGAGGCTCGATGCGCCAAACCACCCAGAAGAAGCGTGCCATCAGCAGGGTGGTGGCCGCGGTGCTGAGTGTGACCGCGGCGCTGAGCCAGGACCAGTCCGTGCCGGACAGGACTGGCTTGATGCCGTATTTGGCCACGGCGCCACTGCTGGGGGGCGCCCCCGCCAATGACAGGGCCAGTAGCACCAAGCCGGCCAAGACCAGGGGCTGGGCCGAGGCATAGCGACGCAGCCCCACACCGAGGAAGAGGCCCCCTTTCACCAGCGCGTGATGGGCCGCGTAGAGGCTCAGGGCCAGGATCCCTGCCGGTGCGAGGGCTGGATCGACCAGCATCAGTCCCAGAACCAAGGCCAACAGGCCCATCTTGCTCACGCTGGAATAGGCGAGCACCACCTTGGGGTCAGCCTGCACCAAGCCGATGGGGATGGCAAAGAACAGGGTCAGGAGCCCTGCGAACACCAGCAGCATGCCCCACTCCGGCAGGGCCGCCTGTCCAATGGGCAGGAAGCGCAGCCAGCCAAGCAGGGCGACCTTGATCATGGCGCCGCTCAACACGGCGCTCGCGGGAATGGGTGCCGCTGGGTGCGCGAGCGGCAACCAAATGTGCAGCGGCACCAGCCCGGCCTTCACTGCCAGCCCCAGGATCAGGAGGCCGATGGTCAGGTCGCTGAGCGCCGTCAGCTGGTCGGGTGCGGGGGTCAGGCTGTCGGTTTGGGCGGCGATGAGCACCAGGGCCACGAACAAGGCCACTTCACCCAGGATCGTCATCACCAGATAGACTTTGCCCGCCCGCAGTGCCGCCGCGTCTTCGTGGTGGATCACCAGGCCGTAAGAGGAGAGCCCCATGAGCGCAAAGCCCAGGTAGAAGCTCAACAGGTCCTGGCCAACGATCAGCCACAGGTTGCCCGTCATGGCGAGCAGGAAGAAGGCACGGAAGCGGCCGGCGTGGGGCGTGTCCCGCAGGCTCTGGGCCGCATAGAGGCCTGCGGCAAGCCACAGGATCGCGGTGAAGGTGAGGAAGATGCGGCCCGTCTGATCGAGGCGCAGCAGGGTGCCCAGCAGCAGCCAGGGGATCTCCAGCTGGGTCCCCGCCGGTAACGAAACAGCGGCGACCAGGGCCGGAACGGCGGCGACCGCCGGGACCCACCACAGGCGGTTGGCCAGGCCCAGGGGCGCGCACAGGAGCGGCACCAGCCAGGCGGCGGCCAGGAGTCCCGTCACTGCCCGTACTCCCGGCGCGCGATCAGCTCCGCCCACTCCAGGGGGCTCACGGGGGCCGCGGCGAACAGCCCGGCGGCCAGGGCCAGGACTGCAGTGAACACCGGCGGCCACAGTAGGGGTGCGATCGTCTCGAGGCGCCGGGCCGGAATGTGCTCCTCGGGCCAGCGCTCGGGTGGCGGCCGGAACCAGGCGCGAAAGAGGATGGGAAAGAAGTAGGCGGCGTTGAGCAGGCTGCTGGTGACCAGCACCAGCAGCACCCAATCGCTGCCGGCCTCAACGGCCCCCAGCCCCAGGTACCACTTGCTCACGTAGCCCGCCACCGGTGGGATGCCGACCATGCCCAGGGCGCCGACGGTGAAGGCCAGGGTGGTCAGGGGCATGCGCCTGCCCACGCCGTCCATCTCGCTCACCCGGTGAACCCCCAGGGTTTCGGCATAGTTTCCCGCGCAGAAGAACAGCGTGATCTTCATGATGCCCTGATGGACCAGGTGCACCACGCCTCCGATGGTCGCGAGCGGCCCGAAGATGGAGGCCCCCAGGGCGATATAGGACACCTGGCTCACGGTGGAGTAGGCGAGCCGTTTCTTGAGCCCGTCCTGGGACAGGGCCAGGACGGACCCGTAGACGATGGTGACCGAGGCCAGGACGGCGAGCACCGCAAGCAGGCCCGCGGACTCGGCGAACTCCACGCCATAGACGTCATAGACCAGCCGCACGATGCCGAAGGCCCCAGCCTTCACCACCGCCACCGCGTGCAGCAGGGCGCTGACCGGGGCGGGTGCCACCATGGCCTGGGGCAGCCAGCCGTGCAGTGGCACCAGGGCCGCCTTGACCCCAAGTCCCGCGAGCAGAAGGAAGAAGATCACCACGAGCTGGCCGCGGTAGGTGTCGGGTAGCGCGCCCAACATGCCGCCCTGGGTGAATTCCACGGGACCGGCCAAGACATGCAACCAGACGGCACCCACCAGGAGCAAGGCGCCGCCTCCCATGGTGTAGGCCAGATAGACGTGGGCGCCACGGATGGAGTCAGGCGTGCCCCGATGGGCCACCAACGGGAAGGTGGCCAGTGTCAGGGCCTCGTAGAAAATCACGAAGGTCAGCAGATTCCCCGCCAGGGCGATGCCCACTGTGGCGGATACGCAGAGGCTGAAGAAGCCGAAGAACCGGCTGCGGTGAGGCGAATGCTCCAGGTAGCCGACGGCGTAGACGGTGGTCACCAGCCACAGAATGGTAGAGAGGGTGACGAACAGGACGGAGAGTGCGTCCGCGCTCAGCACCAGGTCGAGTCCAGGCGCCAGGGTCAGCCGGCTCTCGTAGGCGTGCCCGGCGTAGACGCCCCCGATCAGCCACCCGACCAGGGCGAGCTTGACCAGGGCGCCCAGCATGTTGAGTGTGGTGCGCAGGAAATGGCTGTTCTCTTTCAGCACGAAGATCAGAAGTCCCGGCAGCAGGGAGCTCAGAACGATCGCGGCGGGGAGCAGGCCATCCAGGCTCATCGCACGACCCCTCCGGTCTCCAGCAGGGTCCACAGGGGCTCGGCTCCGAGGCCCAGCACCACCACCGCGGTCAGTGACAAGAGCAGGGCCGGGACCTGGATGCCGCGACCGATGGTGACGACGTCGCCAAGCACCGCCGGGTCGGGGCCCTGGGCATGGCCGTGGCGTTGACCGGCGCTGAAGGCGCCGCCGAACAGCCGGAAGACGTAGGCCGCGGCCAACAGCGTGCCCACCATCACCACCGGTACCCACCACCATTGACCCGAGGCGATGGCCTGAGACAGCAGGATCCACTTGGCAAGGAAAGTGCCGCTCGGGGGCAGACCGATGAGTGCCACGCCCGCCAGGGCCAGGCCGAAGGTCACCACCGGCAGTCCCTGGGTCGCGGGTCCCAGGTCGGCGATGCGGTCATGACCCGCCGCCTTTTGCAGGAGGCCCGCCGAGAGGAACAGACCGGCCTTGGCGAACCCGTGCGTCAGCGCCAGGAGCAGCGCAGCGCCGAGCAGATCCTCCCGCGCCTGGCCGTCGGGGGTTGCAGCCAACAGGGGAAAGAAGATGAAGAGATAACCCATCTGGGCCACCGTCGAGTAGGCCGCCAGCAGCTTTAGGCGCTCCGCCTGGAGGGCGCGCCATGACCCCCACAGCACGGCGCCGGCCCCCAGGACGCCCAGCAGCATTCCGGCCCCGGTGGTGACGGTGGGACCGAACAGGTCCAGCCACAACCGCAGCACCAGATAGAAGGCGGCCTTGACCACCAGGGCCGAGAGGGCCGCACTCACCGGCGCCGGGGCATTGGCATGGGCCGGGGGAAGCCAGAAGTGCAGGGGGAACAGTGCCGCCTTGAGCAGGAGCCCCCCCACCATCAGGGCGAAGGCAGTCCAGGCCAGCGGGCCCGGGGTGAGAGCCGCTGCGGCCAGGCCCAGGTCCAGGGTGCCCAGTCCCGTGTAGATCAGCGCCACCCCGAGCAGATAGGTCATGGAGCCGAGCAGGCCGACCAGCAAGTAGCGAAGGTTGGCCGTCGCCGCCTCACGTGTCCCGGTGAGGGCCCCGAGGGCGGCCGCGGTGAGCCCCAGGAGCTCCAGGGTCACGTAGATGTTGAACAGGTCCGCCGCCAGGAAGAGTCCGTTCAGGGCTGCCCACAGCAACAGCCAAAGCGGCCAGAATCGGCGCCTGGCTTCATCCGCGGCGAAGTAACCCAGAGCATAGACGCTCACCCCGAGGGCAACCAGGTTGGCCATGGCGAGCAGCGCGGCGGAGAGTCCGTCGGCCTGCAGCGCAATCCCCAGCGGCGCACCCCAGCCGCCCAGGTCCGATCGCTGGAGTCCGGTGGTCCAGACCTGGGCACTGACCACAAGTGAGCCCCCGGCGGTGACCAGGGCAGTGGCCAGCCCGATCCCGGCGCCGCGGGCGGGAAACGCTGTCGCCAGAACGGCCCCGAGCAGTGGGAGTGATACCGCGAGCGCCAGGGTGTCAATCACCGGCACTCTCCAACCGCGCCCCGAAGGCGAGTGCTAGGGCGGTGGCACTGACAGCCACCACGATGCCGGTAAGTACCAGTGCATGGGGTACCGGGTCCGGCGCTGCATCGAGTCCCCGATAGCCGATGGACACCAGCAGGTGAAAGACCCCGGCCCCCGTGACGTTCAGGGCGACGAGCTTGCGCAGCAGTTGGGCGTGGACCAGGAAGGACCATACCCCCAGCAGGAACAGGGTCAGACCGGTCGCGCCGTAGATGATATGCGTGGTCAGGCCTGCGTCCCTCCATGGCGGGGATCGAAATCGTCCGGTGCGGCAGGGCGACCACCCAGATAGGCAGCCGCCAGGGTCGCGCCAATGGACAGGGTCGCCGCTGTCTCAATCATCAGAATCAGCCACTTGGCAGTCTCTGGTGGAAAGGTCAGGAAGCCGCCTGCGATGGCCATGAGCGCGAGCCCAGTGAGGGTGAACACCAGTACCCCGAGGGTGATGGTCAGCCTCAGAATCGGCTCGCTGGGCAGACCGGCGTCGGGCTGACCGGCAAGCCTCAGGGTCACGCCGGCGGCGCCGAGCAGGGCGCCGGCTTGGAAGGCACCCCCCGGCGCGTGCCCCCCCACCCAGAGCATGTAGCCACCCGCGAGCATCAAGAGAGGAACGATCCAGGCAACCAATCCACGCAGTACGGCCCCGGCGGGAAGATAGCCGGGCCCAGCGGGTCCAACCGACCAGATCCCCAGGATGGCCGCCAGGAGCACCGCGAGCTCCAGCAGGGTGTCATAGGCTCGGAAGTTGAGCAGCACCGAGGTGACCGGGTTGGAGACCCCGCTGTCGGGAACCCGTGCCGCTGCCAGTTCAGCCAGGCGGGTCCCGGTATGCCCGGTCATGCCCGTCCAGAAGGCCCACGCCAAGGCGGCTCCCATGACCACAAGGGCCAGTATGATGAGACCCTCGCGCAGTGCTTTCACTGATCCCTCGCGGCGTCCGGCTCCTTGCGGGCTCGGCGAGCCGTGGCAAGCATGAGCGCTCCCCCCAGTCCCGCTCCGATGGCCGCCTCCGCCAGCGCCACGTCGGGGGCCCGTAGCCGCGCCCACACCAGGGCTAGCAGAAGCCCAAAGGCGATGAAGAGAATCACCGCCTTGCGTGGCTCGCGGCTGGTCAGTGCGGCAAACGCCAGGCCCACCAGGGAGGCCGACAGCAAGAGGTCGAATAGGGTCAGCAGCTCGTTCATCGGTCATCCTCCCCATCCGCGCGGAGGGCGCGTTTCGCGATCAGGTGGGCGCCGGTGGCCCCCGCGGCCAGCACCAGCGCCCAGACTAGCAGCATCTTGGCCCCATAGAACGCGTCAGGGGCCTGGGGCAGGAGCCCCAGAATCAGCAGGCTGAGCCCCAGGTTGTCCGCCTTGGTCAGCGCATGGAGCCGGCTCATCGGGTCGGGCAGCCGAAGCAGCCCGACGGTCCCGGCGATGTAGAAGAAGAGTCCGCAGGCCAGGAGGCCCGCGGAGGCCCAATCCCAGAATCCCATCAGGCCGTCCCCCTATCGTCGCGGCGACGGGTGAAGGCGGCGACCGCCACCACTGCGAGCAGGGAAAACACCAGGGCCACGTCGATGAGGGCGGGGAGCTGGATTGCCGGGGCCAGGAGCAGAAGCATCCCGATGCTGGAAGTGCCCATGAGTTGGGCGGCCATCATGCGGTCCGATGGTGTGGGACCGAGGACGACCCGCACCAGACTCACCCCCATCGCCGCCATCAGCACCAAGGCGGACCCGAGCAGCAGCTCACCCATGGGTCGCTTTCCCGCCGGGATCACCAAACAGGGCCGCCACCCGACGCTCCAGACGCCGGAGCTCAGGGGCGTGGTCGGTGCTCTGATCCAGGGCGTGGACGATGAGCATGTCCCCCTCGATGTCCGCGCTGAGGGTCCCCGGCAACAGACTGACCCCGTCGAGGAACAGGACCCGGGCGGCGGGCTGCACCAAGCCGATCCGGTAACTCCGATACCCCGGGTCGATGTCCATGCGAGGACGCATGACCCGCAGCGCGACGTCGATACCCCCCTTGAGCGATTCCCACACGAAGAACGGTAGGAACCGCACCAGGCCCCATAGGGACAGACCGCGCGGACCCGGTTCGGACAGCCGGGTGCTCACCCAGGCCGAGGCGAGCACCGCCGGTACTCCAATGATCCAGGACACCGGGTAGGGCCCGGCAAGGACCGCCCAGACTGCACCGAAGACCACCGCTCGGAGCGCGAACGAGCGTCGGGCGCCGAGCCGGCGCTGAGTTCCGGGTTTGGTCGTCCGGATTGGCTGGAGGGTTGAGTGCATTGGTTCTCCAGGTTAGGAAGAGATCCATGGCCGCGACGAGGCCCGCTCGCGCCGGTGAGTGCTTTACCCCGGCGGCTCCTTACATCAGGGCAGGACGGGACCGAACCCAATGGGGGAAGCAGAGGCGGAAGTGGCCGTCTGAAAAAGCGAACGATCGAGTGACAAGTTCCGAAGTGTGCGCTCAGGGTGCAGGAGAGTGCCCGACCTGACCCTGTCGGTTATCGCATAACCGTCGGATTATGCGTGTTTATGGCCCTGTCTGCGGGACGGTGACGGGGCGGATTATTCAGGGCTTTCGATGGTTCCAGGGAACATTTCCGAGGAGTGGGCGCCGCGAGACCAAGCGGCGAGACCGAAGGGGGTCCTTGGGATCGATTCAGCTCGGCGCCACTTCCCTGGACAAGCGACCCAGCAGCCGAGATACGATGGCACCTCACATTAGACGTAACTTGTTCACCGGGGTCGTCACCGTGATTCCGATCCTGGTTACGGTCTTTGTCTTCAGTTTCTTCCTCGAGATCCTTTCCGACATCGGACGGCCCAAGGTCATCATCCTTGCCAACGCCGTCCGGCCGCTGTCGCCAGACCTGGCGCATTGGCTGCTGGAGGCATCCTGGCTGTCGTCCGGTCTCGCCATCGTGCTCACGCTCGCGATGTTCTACCTGCTCGGCTGGGCCATGTCGCAGCTTCTCGGGCGCCAGATCCTCCAGGCCGTCGAAGACTGGCTCAAGCGCATCCCATTGGTGACGACGGTGTACGGCTCCACCAAGAAGCTGATCGAGGCCTTCCAGACGGACGCGGGGCGGGCCCAGCGGGTGGTTCTGATCGAGTTTCCCCACGCAAGGATGAAGGCGGTGGGGCTTGTAACACGGACATTCGTGGACGACGAGACGGGTGAAGAGCTCGCGGCGGTCTATGTCCCGACTGCGCCCAACCCCACCGGGGGTTACCTGGAGATTGTGCCTGTCGATGAGTTGGTGCCGCTGGATTGGACCGTGGACGAGGCCATGACGTTCGTCATATCCGGTGGGACCACAGCGCCAGAGCACATCCGCTTTACCCGGCCCGCTGGCGGTTTCCGACGTGCCGCGCCCCTGAGGCACGCGGCTGAGCCAGACCTCACTGATCACTCTGTGGAGCCGGTACCGGTGGCCAGCCGAGGGACGTTTTGAGCGCCCTCTGGGACCCGCCCCTACCACCCACTCATCATACGACAATGCGAGGAGATCGGACATGAACGTGAACGCCCAAGCGAATATCCACTCAGACAGCGTGCCGACGGACGCTGAGACGCACGCCCCCGCAAGAGTGGCCCGAGGCTGGCGCCGGATGATCCTGACAGCCGTCGTGGCCTACTCAGTCGCTGTATTGGTCCTTGGGGTCTACTGGTCCGTGCAACCCCCCGCGATCGATGTGCGGTCAGTCGTATTGGAGCGGGTCGGCGGGGACGAGTCCCGTCTGGTCCCAGGAGCTCTGATGGCCTCGACCGTCGCCCAAATCGCGGACACCCTGCTCGAGAAGCCGGGAGGTTATCTACACAACGACGTGACACTACCGGGTCTCTATCTGGACAACATGCCCAACTGGGAATACGGCGTCTTGAAAGAGCTGCGCGACTCGATACGCGCCCTGCGCAACGACTTCAGCCGGTCCCAGACCCAATCCATCGAGAACCTCGATCTGCGCAAGGCGGACGAGTTCCTGAATTACGACGTGGACTCCTGGATCCTTCCAACCACCGAGTCCGAGTTCCGTGAGGGAATCCAGGCCCTGGACCGCTACCTAGATGCCCTGATTGACGGTCAAGACCGTTCTGCCCGGTTCTTCACACGGGCCGATAATCTCGCGTCTTATCTCTCGGTGGTGGAGAAGCGCCTAGGCAGCTACGCCCAGCGGCTGAGCGCGAGCGTTGGGGATTCTGAGCTGACCGCCGCCCTGGTCAAGGGGGCCGAGGATGAGAGGCCGGCCCAGAGTGTCCCCGAGGTCCGCGTCCAGACGCCCTGGCTCGAGATCGACGACATCTTCTATGAGGCCCGCGGATACAGTTGGGCACTCCTGCATACCTTCAAAGCGATCGCCGGCGAGTTCGAGACAGTGTTGCGAGACAAGAACGCGCAGGTTTCGGTTCAGCAGGTGATTCGCGACCTGGAGGACGCCACGGTCCAAATGTGGAGCCCGGTAGTGCTGAACGGGGCCGGGTTTGGATTCGTGTCCAATCACTCCTTGATCCTGGCGTCCTACATCTCTCGGGCCAATGCGGCCGTCCTGGACCTGCGCATCCTGTTGCAGCAGGGCTAACGGGAGCGCGCTCGCACGCTGCGCCCGAGTAGAACCACGCAACTCGCGTTTCTATCCTCAACCTCCGCCCCGACGAGCGCATGGATGCGCCCCTCTCTTTCAAGCGAGCGTTCCGGTGACTACGGGACCAATACCAGGTTCAGTTTCTGCCAATTGAACCCGCCGCAAGACCCGCTGGTAATGGGAGTGCTTCGCCGATCCGCAGCCCTCCGTCCGCCGTGTTCCCCGTGAGGCCAATTCGCAGATAATCGGCTTCTAGAGCAAGCCTTCGCAGGCCACGTCCGTAAGGGGTCCTTCCCTTGGGTGGCCGGCGCACAGCATCCGCGGACGCGGAGCCAGCACGGAACGATCCCATGCCCAGCCTGAACATGAAGCACCTGCGGTATTTCTGGGCGGTCGCCAAGCACGGCTCGATCGCGCGGGCCTCGGGGGTGCTGCATCTCACACCCCAGACGATCAGTGGGCAACTGCGCGAGCTGGAGGAGCAGGTCGGCGCCAAACTGTTCGCCAAGTCGGGGCGCAATCTGGCACTCACCGACCGGGGGCGTCTGGTGTTCTCCTATGCCGACGAGATCTTTCGGCTTAGCTCGGAGCTGCAGGACGTCATCGCCGGCCGTCCCGTGGGTGCGGCCCTGACCCTGAACGTGGGCGTCGCTATGGTGGTGCCCAAGCTGCTGGCCTATCGGGTCCTGTCCCCGGTGCTCGAGATGCCGGAGGCCGTCCGTCTGGTCTGTCACGAGGCCCCCCTGGTCGATCTACTCGCGGACCTGTCGGTTCACAAGCTAGACCTGGTGCTTGCGGACAGCCCGATCAATCCCGCCCTCAACATCCGTGCCTACAACCACCCCCTGGGGGAGTCCGGAATTACCTTCTTCGCCACCCACGCTCAGGCGGCGCCGTTACGCGAGCGCTTTCCCTCCAGCCTCGACGGGTCGCCCATGCTCATGCCGACTGCCAGCAGCTCGTTGCGTCGCTCACTGGAGCTCTGGTTCGACCGCCAGGGGGTAAGTCCGAAGATCGTCGCTGAATTCGAGGATCGGGCCCTGATGAAAGCGTTCGGGGAGGCCGGGGTTGGCATCTTCACCAGCCCCAGCGCTGTGGAGAATGACGTGGTGAAAAAGTACGGGGTCGAGGTGATCGCCCGCACCGATGAGGTCAAGGAACGTTATTACGCGATCTCCGCCGAGCGCCACATTCGCCATCCGGCCATTTCGGTGATCACCGAGTCCGCGCGCAACGATCTATTCGGTCGCTGAGAGAGTCTCGCGAGCATGAAGGATCGTTGAGCCGAAATGCCTTACGGTGGCGACGTTCGAACGCGAGCAAGTGTCTCGGCAAGGGGCACCATGGAGTTGCCCCGCTTTGGTAGACACCCGATGACTTTCCATCGAGGAGTTCGCGATGGCGGCGAAGGAACGTTCGCACGCTACCATCGCACGCCATTTCATCTCACTTTGTGCCGTAACCCGGGAGCGTGCCTTACAACCACCAGCTAGACTCAACCCGGATCTGAGAGGGCTCGAACTCGTCTGCGCCGGGAGGTGACCCGACGAGGCGGATCTGGTCTATGAGGAACAGCGTTTGATGAAATTTGCGCGCAGCGACCAATACGTGCCCGAGCGGGAAATGGATTCCGAGGCTGAGCTAGAACTGCTCGCGAGAGCCGAGCATCTCCGCGTCATCTTCAAGCACTCCCTGATCGTGCTTATCACAAATCTGTCAGGCGGCGGGGCGTTAGCGGCAGGCCTGTGGTTGGCGGTGCCAAGGCGTCAGCTATCCGCCTGGCTCGCAATCCTGGTGCTGTTTAACGTCGCACGATGGTTCAAGGGTCGCCAGATTGCCCAGCAGCCGCCCGAAAAGACCTTGGTCCAGCAACGGGACAGGTTGCTGCTCTTTGGTACCTTGACGTCCGGATTGATCTGGGGCAGTGCGGCCGTGCTGTTCTACGTGCCGGGTCAACCGGCGTACAGCATGTACCTGGCGCTCATCCTGGTGGCGATCACGGCCGCCTCGACGGTGCTGCTATCGTTCCACCGCATGGCGTATCCCGTGTTTGTTACGCCGGTCGTCCTTCCGTTGGCGATCCAACTCGTCGCCGACCAGGGGCCCTCCCATACTGCGGTGGCGCTGGTGATCCCGCTCTACTACTCGTTGTTGTTGATCCTGTCTCGACAGATCTACCGGTTTTCTCATGAGGCCATTTTGACCTCCCTGATTAGGGAGCGTCACGCCCTCGTCGACCACCTGACCGCCATCCCAAACCGCCGCGCGTTTGAGGAGTTCCTGCAAAACGAGTGGGTCCGAGGAATGCGCTCGCGTCGCCCGTTAACGCTCATCGTCTCCGACATCGATGACTTCAAGGACTACAACGATCGGTACGGGCACGCCGTGGGAGACGCGATTCTGCGCTCGGTCGCCAACCTGTTCCGCGAGGCGGCCCGCCGTCGGACCGATCTGGCCGCGCGCATCGGCGGTGATGAATTCGCGATCATCGTGCCGGAGACCGACCGCTCAGGCATCCCGACGATCATCGAGGGCATTGAGAGTGGTCGCGCCCGGCTCGCCCAAGACACCTTCAAGCCATGGTCCTTTCCCACCCTGAGCTTTGGCTTCTGCACGGTGACGCCAAGCGATTCCGGGAGCGTATTTGCGCTTTACGAGGCAGCGGACGCCGCGCTCTACGAAGCAAAAACAGCAGGACGGGACGGTTCCGCCGAGTGCGGCCCACAGTGAGCCGACCATCTCGGATGCAGCGATCTCCGCCAGGTTTCGGGAAGGCTGATGTGGCGCGCCTCTGTGGCGGACGCCCGGTTGGTGTCAGAGTGCTGCCGTTTAGCGTCGCAGGACCGGTTCCGGCTTGGGTCGTGGCCCGTCCGGCAACCCGTAGAGATTGGTGCTGGCTTTCAGCGTGAATCGGCCACCCCATGCCGCAGCCTCAGCCCGACCCTCGGGAATACGAACACCTGATCCGTGAGCTCCGACATGGGCCGCTGCGGCTGCGTGGTTGAAACGGCCCTTGAGCTTACCCGAAGCGGCCGTGACAAGCGGTGCCCGGCGCTGGCAGAGTAGGAGTTATGACCCCCGGCCCGCGAACCGACGGATGCAGCACCCAGAGCCCCCAGACCTGGCCCAGATCACCGCCGCCTTCGCCGTGGGTCCCGCCATCGGACCCATCGAGCCCCTGGGCCGGGGGTTGATCAACGACACCTTCTGCGTCGTCACGGCCGCGGGCTCCTTCGTGCTCCAACGCATCAACCCGCGGGTCTTCCCAGACCCGGAGCGCATCATGGCCAATCTGGTGGCCCTGTCCGAGCACGCCTCCGGATACACCGGAACCGGGCTGCGCATCCCCTCCCTCCTCCGGGCTGCCGACGGGACCCCCTTCGTGCGCGCCGCCGACGGCGCCCTCTGGCGGCTGATGGAGCGGATACCCGATGGGGTCAGCCTCGCCCACATCGAGCAGCCTGACCAGGCCCGGGGAGTCGGCGGCACCTTGGGGCGCTTTCACCGGCTCACCAGCGATCTGTCGCCGGGACGGCTCGGCCTCGCTTTCCCGGGATTCCACCGCACCCCGGACTATCTGGAGCGCCACCTCGCCGCCCGTAACCGGGCCGCGCAGACCGCTCTGGCCGTGCGCGATGACGAGCAAGCAGGCCTGCAGGCCTGTTTCGACTTCATCGACACTCGCCACGGGCTCGCCCAGGTCCTGGAGCAGGCGCTGGTGGCGGGCCAGATCCGGGAGCGGGTCACCCACGGCGACCCCAAGCTCGACAACATCCTGTTCCATCGCGAGGAGGGCCGCGCCCTGGCCCTGATCGACCTGGACACCGTCCAGCCCGGCTTGATCCAGCATGACCTGGGGGACTGCCTGCGCTCTTGCTGCAATCGGGTCGGTGAGTCCCCCGAGCAAGGGGTGGTGGCGACCTTCGACCTGGACCTGTGCGCGGACATCCTCGACGCCTACGCCGCCGAGACCCGCGACGTCCTCGGCCCCGGCGATGTCGCCGTGCTCTACGACAGCATCCGGCTGATGCCTTTTGAGCTGGCGCTGCGCTTCCTCACCGATCACCTGGAGGGGGACCGCTATTTCCGCGTCGCCTTTCGGGGTCAGAACCTGCACAAGGCGCGCATCCAGCTCGCCCTGGTCGCCGACATCGAGTCCAAGGAGCAAGCCATCCGAGCGATGATCGCCGCGGCGTTCCCCGACCACACCTTTGCCGACTAACAAGCCCTTCGGCCGTTGCCCGACCGAATCGCGCCTCGGCCTTGCGCTCAACGATCAGTACCCGGACCATGCGCCAAGCCGTTACCATTACCAGCCCCGTCATTGAGCTTCAGCTCCGTCATCGCTCCATTCGCCGCTACACCGCCGAGCCGATCGCCCCGGAGCTCCTCGCCGGGCTGGTCCGGGCTGGCCAGGCGGCCGCCAGCTCGAGCTTCATCCAGGCCTACTCGGTCATCCGAGTCACCCGTCCGGAGGTCCGCGCGGCCATCGCACGGGCGGCGGGCAACCAGCCCTGTATCGAGCAGGCAGCGGAGTTCCTGGTCGTCTGCGCAGATCTGCGGCGGGTGGACTCGGCCTGCCGGAAGAGCGGTGCCGGCGCGCTGGAGGGCTGGACCGAGCATGGTCTGGCCGCGGTGGTGGACGCATCCCTGATGGCCCAGAACCTCCTGCTCGCCGCCGAGTCCGTTGGACTCGGCGGGGTCTATATCGGCGGAATCCGGAATGACCCACAGGTAGTGGTCGACCAGCTGCGCCTGCCGGAGCTGGTGGCACCAGTCTTCGGGCTCTGTCTCGGCTGGCCCGCGGAGTCGCCCGAGGTCAAACCCCGCCAGCCGCTGGGGCTGGTCCTGCATCAGGAGGTCTACCGGGACCCGGACCCGGAGCAGCTCGACGACTACGACCGCACCATGGCCCAGTACTACGGACGCCGCGGCAACAACGCCCGACGCAGCGACTGGTCCGAAACCACGGCCAAGGCCGTCCAGGGCAAGAAGCGTGTGCACATGCTGCCCTTTCTGCGCGGCTTGCGCTTCTTCCGGAACTGACGGCCGCAGGGGGACACGGCAGTAACCCGCCCTCGGTTTGGCCGACCCTTGGTGATGCCAGTGGCCGAACGGCTCAGTGGCCTGGTGGCCGGCTCCTCAGCCAGAATGGGTGCGGGGTAGCGTCCCTCGATCCGCGAACCAATTGCGGGCGCGGGCCAGGAGTCCGGAGTTTGACGCGTGCCCCTGAGCGGGCACCACCAGCAGCTCACAATCGCCCGCGTGACGGATTGCCGCGGCCAGCCCGCCCGTAGGACTCAGGGGACCAAGTCGGTGCGGACCCACGAGGAGATAACGGGGCCTGAGCGCCGCGGCCACGCGGGTGAGAGACGCCTCTACCGGGCCAGTCTCGACGAGGATCTCCATCCAGGCGTCTGGGAGATCCAGGCAGGTCAGCATGCCAACCAGGGAGGCGCGGGCGTGCCGAGTCATGTCGGCCAGGACTTGGCCTGGGCGCTGCGGGATGGCGTGGTCCGCCTCGTATCCGCCTGGGTAATCCACCACGTGAACCACCACGAGGCGGCCCCCGCACAGGGCGGCAAGCCGGGCGGCGTGAACAATGACGCTGGGCGCGCGTGAGTCGAGATCGACCGCGGCGACGATGATCGGGTCTGTCGGCATAGAAGTGTCCTCGATTGGCAGCGCTCTCGCCGCCTTGTTACAAGTTCTGGGTAAGGCCAGAGGGGTCAGGCCGCTGGATGCGCGGCCACCGGAGAAGCGGCGGCTACAGTTATCTGGAGCTCGGACCTGGCTGGGGTCTCAGCCCCCGGCCGCCCCGCGCACTCCCGGAAGATGCGCTTGGTGCAGGTCCGGCACAGCTCCGGGTCGAGCTTCTGGACGACGGTCGCGATGGCCTCGGTCTTGCCCGAGAACAGGTTCTCCTTGCCGATGGTGTCGATATAGCCGCCGCGGGTGAGTGGCTCACACACCCCGGGCTTGAGCCGGATCAGATAGAGCCCACCCCCCAGGGCGCGGCGCCGCTTGGCCTCCTGCTCCAGGAACTCCGCCCCGGCCACATCGATGAAGTTGATCCCGGTAGCGGAGATCATCAGGTGGCGCTGCGCCGGGTTCTCCTCCTCCATCTTCCCGAGGGTCTCGGCCACATGACTCACCGCCCCGAAGAACAGCGACCCGTCGAGCCGTGCCAGCTTCATTTGGGGACACTCTGGCAGGCCGGGATCGGTCACGAAGTCGCGCCCCGGGGTGCGTGGGTCCGGCACCCGGGTAACCAGCTTGGGTCTGGAGGTGCGGTTGAGATAGAGCGCCAGGGATAGCAGCACGCCGGCCATGATGGCGAACTCCAGCTCCAGGAACAGGGTAGAGAAGAAGGTCACCGCCAGCACACCGGTCTCCGAGCGGCTGGTGCGCAGCACGTTCTTGATGGCATGAAAATCGATCAGCCCCCAGGCGACCAGGAACAGGATCGCCGCCATCGCCGCGTTGGGCAGATAGGCCGCCAGCGGGGCCACCAGCACCACCACCCCGGCGAGCAGCACACCGGCGAACACCGCCGCCATGGGGGTGCGTGCCCCGGCCTGGAAGTTCAGCCCGCTGCGGTTGAAGGAGCCGGTGGCCACGTAGCCGGAGAAGAAGGAGCCGGCGATATTCGACAGGCCCTGACCGATGAACTCCTGGTTGCCGTCGATGTGCTGGTGGGCGCGCGCCCCCAGTGAGCGAGCGATGGAGACCGCCTCGGTGAGGGCGAACAGGGTAGCCGCCAAGGTCACCGGGGCGAGCTGCTTGATGGTGTGCAGCGAAAAGTCCGGCATCGACAGGGGCGGCAGCCCGGCCGGAAGGGCGCCCACGGTGCGGATGCCGGTGGTCTCCACCCCAAGTACCTGGTTCAGTGCAAAGGCCACCAGACTGCCCCCGACCATGGCTGCAATCATGTAGGGGAAGCGGGGGAACAAGCGCCGCATCCCCAGCCCCAGGACGAGCGTGGCAATGCTGACGCCCAGGACGAAGGGATTGATGTGCTCGAGATTGAGCAGCAGAGTCCCCAGCACCTCATGCAGGTGCAGGCCGCGGGGGATATCGACGCCGAAGAAGTTCTTTATCTGGTTGCTAGCGATCAGGAAGGCCGCCCCAGCAGTGAAGCCAACCACCACCGAGTGCGAGATGAAGTTGACCAGACTCCCCAGGCGGGCGAGCCCCATGGCCAGCTCCAGTATCCCCACCATCAGGGTCAGTGTGATAGCCAGACGCACGTAATCGACGCTGCCCGGCTCGGCGAAGGCGCTCAAGCTGGAGAAGACCACGATGGAGGCGGCCGTGGTGGGCCCCGAGACCAGGTGCCAGGAGGAGCCCCAGAGTGCCGCCACGATCGCCGGCACGATGCCCGCGTAGAGCCCGTATTCCGGGGGCATCCCGGCGATGGTGGCGAAGGCCACGCCCTGGGGCAGCACCACCACCGCCCCGGTAAGCCCGGCCAGCAGGTCAGATTTGAGGGTGGCGCGGGTGACCCTGGGCCACCAGCGCAGGAAGGGGAACAGGGTCAGCAGCCAAGGGGGAAGCTTGGGGCCTTTGGGGACGGCGGTCTTGACGGCGGCCGCGGTCGTGGGCGAAGACATGGGGTGCACCTCGTCGGGTCTGGGGTCGCGCGGGGCGGGTTAAGACGAGGGCAAGCCTAACGGTTTAGACGTCAAGGCGACGTCAAGCGAGGGTCAAGGAATGGTTAAGGGGGGTCGGCGTCTGGGGGCAGTGGCTCGTCCAGGTCGGTGCCGAACTGCAATCGGAAGCGCGCGCCCTCACCGGCCTGGCTCTCGACTGAGACAGTCCATCCCTGGGTGTCCGCGATCCGTTTGACCAGGGGCAGGCCGACGCCCTCGCCGCGGACGGTGCGCGGGCAGTCGACATTGTTCCCGAACAGGCACTCGATCTCCTGGGGTGGAATCCCGGGGCCCGTATCCTCCACCACCAGGGCGTGCTCGCCGAGGGTCGCCGTCACCCGGCCCCGCTCGGTGTAGGTGCAGGCGTTGCGCAGCAGGTTGCCGACCGCAACGGCGACCAGGGGACGAGCGGTAAGTAGCCGCGGCCGGGCCTCGATACGGCACTCCAGCTCGACCGGCTTGTGGCGCAGCAGCGGACGGTGCAGCTCGACGGACTCCAACAGCACCTCCTCCAGGTCGCAGGGCGTCGGCGGGCTGGTCTGGCCCTGACCCTCCCGGGCCAGCACCAGGAGGGCCGTGGTCAGGTCCGCCATTCCCCGCGCCGACCGTGCGATGCGCGCGACCCGCTCGCGGGTGCGGGTGTCCAGGCGGTCGTCCTCCTGGAGCAGGTCTGTGGCCCCCTGGATGACCGCGAGCGGGGTGCGCAGCTCGTGACTGGCGTTGGTCACAAAGGCCCGCTCCCGCTGCACGAAGGCGCGCAGCCGGCGGAGATAGCCATCGATGGTGCGGGCCAGCTCACCCACCTCGTCCTGCGCCAGCCCGAGGTCCGGTACGCCGACGGGGTCGGACGGGTCCCGGCCGCTCACCCTCCGAGCCAGCTCCCGCACGGGGGCGGTCACCCGTCCCGCCAGCCACCAGCCGCCTGCAGCGGAGAGCAGGGTGGCCAGCGTCATGCCGGACACCACGAGCAGGGCGAAGCGCTGCTCGCGTCGGGCCAACTGGGTGCGGTTGTGCAGCATCAACAGGGTGATATCCGGGCGCTCGCGCACCACTACGCGATAGCTCACACCGTCAACGTCCAGCGTGTAGCGCCCTTCAGGCAGGTCACGCAGTGACTCCGGTGCCGCGTCGGCGGGCGCCCCGGCGTCCAGGACGAACCCGCGAATGGTCGTGGTCTCGGGCGGCAGCGAATGGGGATTGCGGGCAAGCCGGGCGGTGTAGTCCATGAGCTCCGCGTCCAGGGCCTCGTCGATCAGACGCTGCTCCAGGTCGCGGGAGGCCAGGTACAGCCAGCCACCAAGGGCCAGGCTGACCGCAAGGCCCAGCAACGCGAACCCGGCGGCCACCCGAAGCCGCAGGGTGGGTCTAAGCCGCGGCATCGTCCCCCAAGCGGTATCCGAAGCCGCGCACCGTATGCAGCAGGGGATGGGGGAAAGGTTTGTCGATCACCTGCCGCAGTAAATGGAGATGGGCACGCAGGGCGTCGCTGTCCGGCGGCTCGTCGCCCCAGATCGCCCGTTCCAACTCGGCCCGGCTGATGAGGGCGGGGGCGCGGCGCATGAGCGCCTCCAGGAGCTTCATTGGGATCGGCGGCAGCTCCAGCGGCCGCCCCCCGCGGCTCAGGCGGCGGGTGCCCAAGTCCAACTCCAGGTCGGCGACCTGCAAACGTCCCGCTGACTGGCCAGGTTGGGCGGCCTGACCCCGGCGCGCGATGGCGAGGAGCCGCGCCTCGAGCTCGGGGAGGGCGAAGGGTTTGACCAGATAGTCGTCGGCCCCGCTGGCGAAGCCCTCCAGCTTGTCCTCCAGCCCGTCTCGCGCGGTGAGCATCAGGACCGGTACGGCACGGCCCGCGGCGCGCAGGCGCTCGCAAACCTCGAAGCCGTCGATCCCAGGGAGCATCAGGTCGAGGATCAGGGCGTCGTAGTCGTTCTCCAGAGCAAACCCGAGACCGGCGAACCCGTTATAGGCGGTGTCCAGACTATGTCCCCGGTCCTCCAGGAAATCGACCACATTCGCGGCGAGGTCGGGGTTGTCTTCGACCAAGAGAAAGTGCATGCGTGACCTACGAGAGGGATGCGTAGGGGGTTGGCAATCCGGAGCTCGGTGCACCGGAGTGTAACCGAGACGGTGGTGGAGCCGACCCGGGAACCCCTTGCCTGAGCTACTGCTGTCGCGTTGCCGGCGGGCGATTGTCACCGCGGTCGCGGTATCGTGGCGCGTTGTACCGACGGTCCCGGGAAACGCCGGCCACGCCGCCCGGCCGCGAGCGGTTCTCCCACTTGGTCGCAGGCCGGTGCGCCGGCCTCGAGGGACTGCCGTAGTGGTCCGTGTAGCGACGGGACCGGTAGTAGTGACCGCGGTGCCTGTACCAGGTGTCGTAGTCCGGCCTGTATCGGTGCCAATGCTCGACATAGCGGGCGCGGGCGTGGGCGGGAATCCCAATTCGAATGCCGCCATGCCAGTAGTAAGGCATCCCGTAGTCCGTGTAATAGACCACGTAACCATCGTACAAGAGCGGCCGGTAGCCGTATTCCACGGGTATCCCGTAGACCAAGTCGATCGGCGCGGTTCTCACCGCAACCAAGCAGCCGGGAGTGACCAGAACCGCAAGGCAGAGCAGGGTCAGTGCCGTGATGGTCTTGCACTTCACAGCGAGGACCCCGGGCCGTATGGCAACGTCATCATCGACGGCATATTACCGCTTGCGGACAACGTGGGCAGAGTCTCCTCGCTCTCGGGCAACTCACAACCCTGTCGTCCTACCTCGAGTCCGCGCGACCCTCCCTAGGCAGGTTATCAGGGCGGCGCCGGGAAGACGCTCTCAGCCAGAGCTCCGGTGCGGCCACGGGCAGCGATTGGCGGGCCGCCCGACGCATCCGGGCGCCCAGGTCAAGTGTCGCGTCCCTGGGTCTCCTGCCACTGGGGCGTGCGGGGCACCCGCCTGGCGCGGCCGACGACATCGTCAAGTGTGGGACTCCCGGGTGAGATGGGGACCGGGATTCCCCGCGTCTCGCGAGCCACTTGCTGCGCCCTTTCCCAATCGACCGCGGCCGGTGCGCCAGCGGCCTTAACCGTCACGGTCTTTTCCATCGGCTTGAGGCTGCCCTTCCATCGTTTGGCCTCCTCGGTCAGCGGCGCGTGCGCCTCCAGATAGAGCTCACCGTCTCTCCAGCCCGCCAGATAGGGCTGGTTCACGATACTGACCTTGGTTCCGACCGGAATCTCCTGGAACAATTCGGCGATATCCTCGGGATAGAGCCGGAAGCATCCGTGGCTGACACGCATGCCGACACCGAAGGGCTTGTTGGTACCGTGGAGCAGGTAGCTCGGACGGCTCAGACGCATGGCATAGGCCCCCAGCGGATTGTCGGGGCCCGGCGGCACCACGGCGGGCAGTCGGTCCCCCTGTTTCGCGTGCTCCCTACGCACCGACTGGGGCGCCGTCCAGGATGGGTTCTCGATCTTCTCCGTGATGCGCATCCGCCCTAATGGGGATCTCCAGCCCTCCCTGCCAATGCCCACGGGGTAGGTGATGACAACCTGCGGCTCGCCTTCCGAGCGCGGCGGATAGTAGAAAAGCCGCAGCGACGCGAGGTTGAGAACCACACCCTCCCGCGGTGCATTCGGAAGCACGAACTGGGTGGGGAGAACAACCCGAGTCCCCTGTCCGGGCAACCACGGGTCAACCTCGGGGTTCGCCGCGACGATTTCCTCGTGACCCAACCCATAGCGGCGCGCGAAATCCGGGAGCGTATCCTCTTCGCGGGCAACGACGACCTGCACCACACCCACGACATCGGTGTCGTCGTCCGGTAACACAAACCGATCGGTGTGGATGGGCTGTTGCGCGAAGAGATCGAAGTCGGTGAGGGTCGCGCAGCCGGACAGGGATAGCGCGGCGAAAAGAGCCGCGCACCAAGTGATCAGCGGCATGCCTACATTGAGTCGCTGAAACATCGCCAGACCTCGTCCGAGAAAAATGATGGGTCATAGGTTGCCGGCGTGGGCAGCGAATGGCAAGCGTTGCTGTGGACCAGGCGGGCCGACCCTTCTGACGTTTTTTACACCGAAATGCGACCGAGCTCGTTCCGTTGCGATGGGTCAGCGGCCCCCGGCAGCCCAATCGGGGGGCTCACTCGACGGTGACCGACTTGGCGAGATTTCTCGGCTGGTCCACGTCCGTCCCCTTGAGCACGGCCACGTGGTAGGCCAGGAGTTGGAGCGGGACGGTGAAAACCAGTGGGTCGATGAGGTCGTCCGTCTCGGGCAAACGGATCACGGTGACGCCCTCGTCATCGGCGAGCGGGACGTGAAAGTCCGCGAAGACGTAGAGCTGCCCGCCGCGGGCGCGGACCTCTTCCAGATTGGACTTGAGCTTCTCCAGCAGGGTGTTGTTTGGCGCCACGGCCACCACGGGCATGTTCTCGTCGATCAGCGCCAGAGGACCGTGCTTGAGCTCCCCGGCGGGATAGGCCTCCGCGTGGATGTAAGAGATCTCCTTGAGCTTAAGTGCCCCCTCCATGGCGATCGGGTATTGCTCCCCGCGGCCCAGGAACAGGGTGTGCTGCTTGTCGACAAACTGTTCGGCAAGGACCGCGATCTGGTCGTCCAGGGCCAGGACCTGCTCGAGCTTGGCGGGCAGGGAGCGCATCAGGGCGACCAGACGCTCCTCGGCGGCCTCGTTCAGATCGTGGTAACGGCCGAGTGCGGTCGTGAGCAGGAGCAGGGCGACCAGTTGGGTGGTGAATGCCTTGGTGGAGGCCACGCCGATTTCGGGGCCCGCGCGAGTGAGGAGCACTAGGTCCGACTCCCGCACCAGTGAGCTTTCCGGGACGTTGCAGATGGCCAGGGCAGCAGCGTATCCGGACTCCTTGGCGAGGCGCAGGGCCGCCAGGGTGTCTGCCGTCTCACCCGACTGGGAGATGGTGACGAACAGGGCCGACTGCGGCACCACGTGGCGGCGGTAGCGATACTCGCTGGCGACCTCAACGGTGCAAGGGATGCCCGCCAGGGATTCCATCCAGTAGCGTGCGACGAGTCCGGCGTGGTAGCTGGTACCACAGGCCACGATGGTCACTGCCTTGATCTGGGGAAAGATGTCCGTTGCGGCATTGCCAAAGCTCTCGGGCAGCACCCGGTTGCCGGCGAGACGCCCCTCGAGGGTGTCGGCGATGGCTTGGGGCTGCTCGAAGATCTCCTTCAGCATGTAATGGCGGTATTCGCCCCGTTCGGCCGAGTCGGCGGAGAGCGTCGACTCCTTGACCGGCCGCTTGACCAGGTTGCCTTCCCGGTCCCAAATCTGCACGGACTCGCGGGTGAGCTCCGCGATGTCGCCCTCCTCGAGGAAGATGAAGCGATGGGTGACGGGCAGCAGGGCAAAGACGTCGGAGGCGATGAAGTGCTCGCCGAATCCGATGCCGATCACCAGGGGGCTGCCCTGGCGGGCAGCGACCAGATGATCGGGGTCCTCCGTGTCAATCACGCCCAGGGCGTAAGCGCCCTCCATCCGGCCTGTGGCACGACGCACCGCCTCGATCAGCGGATGACCGGCGGTGAGTTGGTCATAGATGGCGTGTACCACCACTTCGGTATCGGTCTCGGAGGTGAAGCGGTGACCGGCCTCGGCCTGCTCACGGCGCAGGGTCTCGTGGTTCTCGATGATGCCGTTGTGCACGATCACACAACGGTCACGGCACACGTGGGGATGGGCGTTGCGGGTGGCCGGCTCCCCGTGGGTGGCCCATCGGGTGTGGGCGACCCCCAGGGTTCCTGGCAATGGGTTGGCCGAGAGCTCGTCGCGCAGCCGTGCCACCTTGCCCAGGGTACGGATGCGGTTGAGCTTGCCGGTGGACTCCAGAACGGCCATGCCGGCCGAGTCATAGCCGCGATATTCCAGCCGCCGCAGCCCTTCCAGCAGGATGGCCGCAACCGGACGTTGAGCGATAGCGCCGACGATGCCGCACATGGCGGTTTCCCCCCGCGGGTGGTTGGGGCCTTTCGGTCTGGTCAGGCCTTTGGTTGCTTCTTCGGACGCTCCCAGCCCGGGATCGTGACCTGCCGTGCACGGGCGACGGTCAGCTGCTCGGGCGGCGCGTCCGTCACGATCACGGAACCGGCGCCGATCGTTGCGCCAGCGCCCACGGTGACGGGTGCCACCAGGGCGGTGTTGGACCCGATGAAGGCGCCGTCGCGGATGACGGTCTTGGACTTATTGGCCCCGTCATAATTGCAGGTGATGGTGCCGGCCCCGACGTTGACACCGCTCCCGATCTCCGTATCCCCCACGTAGGTTAGGTGGTTGACCTTGCTGCCGAGGCCGACACGGGACTTCTTGATCTCGACAAAGTTGCCGATATGGGTGTTTGCGTCCAGCCAGGCCTCAGGCCGCAGCCGGGCAAATGGCCCGATTCGCGCACCCGGTCCGACCTCTGCCCCCTCGATCACGCAGTTGGCCAGGATCTCCACGCCGTCGCCGACGAGGCTGTCACGGATCAGGCAGTTGGGCCCGACGGTGACGCCGTCGCCGAGCCGGACCTCGCCTTCCACCACCAGATTGACGTCGATCGTCACGTCCCGGCCGGTGGTCAGACTGCCGCGGATGTCGATCCGCGCCGGGTCCGCCAGCGTGACCCCGGCGCGCATCAGGTCCTCGGCCAGGCGGCGCTGGTAGTAGCGCTCCAAGGCGGAGAGCTGGACCCGGTCGTTGACGCCGGAAACCTCTTCCAAGGTAGCCGGTTGGGCACTGGCCACCGGCTCGCCGTCCGCCACCGCCAGCGCGATGACGTCGGTCAGATAGTACTCGCCCTGGGCGTTGCGGTTGGTGATCCGCCCGAGCCAACCGTCGAGCCTGGGCCGGTCCGCCACCAGGAAACCCGTGTTGGCCTCACGGACCTTCAACTCCTCGAGGCTTGCATCCTTTTGTTCAACGCTCCGCAGGATGCGGCGGGTCACGGGGTCGCGGATGATGCGGCCGTATCCCGTCGGGTCGTCCAGGATGGCGGTGAGGATTCCGAGTCCGGTATCGCGGCTGGCCCCGATGAGCCGCTCGAGGGTCTCCGGGTCCACGAGCGGCACGTCCCCATAGAGCACCAGCACCCGGTCCATGTCCTGCACGAGGGGCATGGCCTGCATCACCGCGTGACCTGTGCCCAGGCGCTCCGGTTGCTCGACCCATTCGCATGGCCGGTCTGCCATGACGGAGCGCACCTGCTCGCCCTCGTGGCCATAGACCACCACCGTCTTGGCAGCCCCGATGCGGGTGGCGGCATCGAGAACATGTGCGAGCAGTGGTCTGCCCGCCAGGCGATGCAGGACCTTGGGGATGGCGGAGCGCATCCGGGTGCCCATTCCGGCGGCCAGAATCACGACGCCAAGCTTCATCGGTTCACGTTTCCTCGGGATGGGCGACACTGCCGGCGTAGTCGTCGCTGGTGCCGCGCCTGTGGTTGGTCGGGTTTGGCGCTGCCGCTAATGGAGGCCCCCGCCAGGGAGTGCGCATGCCCCGCCATCCTGGGCGATCTCGTCCGGTGTCGGGTCTCGCACCTCCTGGATTCGGACATGGACCTTGAGGACCTTGCCCGCCAGGGGATGATTGCCGTCGACGGTGAGGGTTCCATCTCCAATACGGCTCACAACAAAGGACTTCACGTCACCGCTCTCGTTGTGCATCGGCACCTCGGCGCCGACGAACCGGAATTCAGGGGGCACGTTTTCCAGGTCGTCGGTAAAGGTCAGGCTTGGATCGTGGGGCCCGAAGGCCTGATCGGGTCCAAGCAGCAGCTCCACACGGTCGCCAGCGCGCTTGCCCGAAACGGCGTCGTCCATTCCGCCGATCAGCTCCGTATTGCCCCCGTGGATATAGCCCACCGGGAGATCGGTTTGCTCGACGATGTTGCCCGCCTCATCCGCGATGCTGTAGGTGAGGGTGACATATTTTCCGGGACGGATTGCGTGATCGGTCATGGGAAGGCCCTGAGAGTAGTCATGGAGGCGGTTCAGTGGCGGACCGGTCGACTTAGGTTAACCCAAGTCTCAGCCACGGGGGCAGGTGCGACCGTCACAGAAGGCAACGCCCCCATCACAGACGAAGGGGGCGTCCTGGGCGAGGCGGATTAATGAGCGCCGTTTAGCCGCGCTTGAGCTTGCGCAGCTTCTCGATGGACCGAAGCTGGGCGATGGCCTCCGCCAGCTCGGCCTGGGCCTTGGCGTACTCGAACTCGGCGGCGTGACCCGCCAGGGCGTCCTCGGCCCGGCGCTTGGCCTCCATGGCGGCGGCCTCGTCCAGGTCGCGGGCGCGGATGGCGGTATCGGCCAGCACCGTGACTACCATCGGCTGGACCTCGATAATGCCGCCGGAGACGTAGAAGTGCTCCTGCTCACCCTGTTCGTTCTCAACCCGGACATCTCCGGGCCTGAGCCGGCTGATGAATGCGGTGTGGCGGGGGGCGATGCCCACGTCGCCGAGCTCTGCCGTGGCGTAGACCATGGTCGCGGTACCAGAGTGGATGGCACCCTCCGCACTCACGATGTCCACGTGAATCGTCATTGCCATGGGTGATCCCCCTTAGGCGCTCATCTTCTCGGCCTTGGCGACGGCCTCGTCGATTCCGCCGACCATGTAAAAGGCCTGCTCGGGCAGGTGGTCGTAGTCGCCGGCGACGATCGCCTTGAAGTCCTTGATGGTGTCGGCAACGGAGACGAACTTACCCGGTGCGCCGGTGAAGACCTCGGCCACGGTGAACGGCTGGGACAGGAAACGCTGCATCTTGCGCGCCCGGGAAACAGTGAGCTTGTCCTCTTCGGAGAGCTCGTCCATGCCGAGGATGGCGATGATGTCCTTGAGCTCCTTGTAGCGCTGGAGCGTCCCCTGGACGGCGCGAGCGGTGTCGTAGTGCTCGGTTCCAACCACATTGGGGTCGAGGATTCGGCTGGTGGAATCCAGCGGATCCACCGACGGGTAGATGCCAAGCTCCGCGATCTGGCGGGACAGCACCAGGGTCGCGTCCAGGTGGGCGAAGGTGGTCGCCGGGGACGGATCGGTGAGGTCGTCGGCGGGCACGTAGACCGCCTGGAAGGAGGTGATGGAACCGGTCTTGGTGGAGGTGATGCGTTCCTGAAGGGCGCCCATCTCCGAGGCCAGGGTCGGCTGGTAGCCCACCGCCGAGGGCATGCGCCCAAGCAGCGCGGACACCTCGGTTCCGGCCAGGGTGTAGCGGTAGATATTGTCGATGAAGAGCAGGACGTCACGGCCCTCCTCGCGGAAATATTCGGCCATGGTAAGGCCGGTGAGGGCCACTCGCAGGCGGTTGCCTGGTGGCTCGTTCATCTGGCCGTAGACCAGTGCCACCTTGTCGAGGACGTTGGACTCCTTCATCTCGTGATAGAAGTCGTTGCCCTCACGGGTGCGCTCACCGACGCCCGCGAACACCGAGAAGCCGCCGTGGGCCTTTGCGATATTATTGATCAGCTCCATGAGGGTGACGGTCTTACCCACGCCGGCGCCACCGAACAGGCCCACCTTGCCACCCTTAACGATGGGCATGATGAGGTCGATGACCTTGATGCCGGTCTCCAGGATCTCCGTGGAGGCGGCCTGGTCCTCGAGCTTGGGGGCAGCGCGGTGGATGGCCCAGCGGTTATCGGTCTGGACCGGGCCGAGCTCGTCGATGGGGTTACCCAACACGTCCATGATGCGGCCGAGGCAGGGCTCGCCCACCGGCACGCTGATAGGTTCCCCGGTCGCGGTGGCCGTAACGCCGCGCTGGAGCCCGTCGGTGGTGCCCATGGCGATGGTGCGCGCCACGCCGTCTCCGAGCTGCTGCTGGACCTCCAGGGTGAGGCCGGTCGATTCGACCTTCAGGGCCTCGTAGACCTTCGGCATCTGGCCGTGGGGGAATTGCACGTCCACCACGGCACCGATGATCTGCACGACGTTACCAGAGCTCATAGTCTATTCCTCTTCTCGCCTGGACCAGGCGTCCTGCGGGGTACTTGAATTCAAGTTTTTGATTCGGGCCTTGGTCGGGCGGTCAAACCGCCGCCGCGCCGCTCACGATCTCGGAAATTTCTTGGGTAATGGCGGCCTGGCGGGCCTTGTTGTAGACCAGCTGCAGCTCGTCGATCAGGCTGCCGGCATTGTCCGTGGCCGCCTTCATGGCCACCATGCGCGCCGCCTGCTCGCAGGCGCTGTTCTCCACCACCGCCTGATACACCAGGGATTCGAGGTAGCGGGTGAGGAGTGAGTCCAACACCGTTCGGGCATCGGGCTCGTAGATATAGTCCCAGTGCAGCGGCATGTTCTGCTGATCCTCCGCCGGCACCAGGGGCACGAGCTGGAGGATGGTGGTGTGCTGGGTCATGGTGTTGACGAAGACATTCGCGGCGATGTAGATCGCGTCTATCTCCTTGGCCTCGAAGGCGTCGAGCATCACCTTGACGGGCCCGATCAGGTCTTCAATGTGTGGCTGGTCGCCGAGTTGTGTGGTCTGGGCGCGCACGTCGCCGCCGAAGCGCCTGAAGAAGCCGAGTGCCTTGCTGCCGATGGTGCAGAACACGGGCTCGATGCCTTTCGCGCGCTGCGCCTTGATGTCCTGGATGAGCTTACGGAAGAGGTTGCTGTTGAGTCCGCCACACAGACCCCGGTCGGAGGAGACGACGATGTAGCCAACGCGCTTGCGCTCGCGCTCGGTGGCCATGAAAGAGTGTCGGTACTCGGGGGTCGCACGCGCCAGGTGACTGATGACCTGGAGTATCTTCTGCGCGTACGGACGGGATGCTGCCATACGCTCCTGGGCGCGACGCATCTTGGAGGCCGCGACCATCTGCATGGCCTTGGTAATCTTCTGCGTGCTCTTGATGCTCGCAATCTTGGTGCGGACTTCTTTGGCGCCAGCCATGGGGTGGGCTCCGGGGGCTCGGGGCGATGTCGCGCTGGGGCGACTCGCGGCTCGGTGGTTCAGTTACGGTCGGGACAGTGGCAATCTTCTTACCCGCCGCGGCGAAGGGCTCGCCGCCATCCCTGGCGGCTCGGGCCGGGATGTCATCAGAATGCGTTATTGGCCTTGAAATCCTTGATCGCGGCGTGCATCCCGCTCTGGATGTCGTCGGTGTAGTCGCCGGTGGCGTTGATCTTGTCCAACACATCAGACTGGGCGGCCTTGAGGTAGGACTGGAGCGCGTGCTCGAAGTCCACCACCTTGTTCACGGGCACGTCGTCCAGATAGCCCTCGTTGGCCGCGAACAATGAGAAGGCCATCTGCGCCACGCTCATGGGCGAGTACTGGACCTGTTTCATCAGCTCGGTGACCCGCTGACCGCGCTCGAGCTGCTTTCGCGTGGCCTCGTCGAGGTCGGAGGCGAACTGGGAAAAGGCCGCCAGCTCGCGGTACTGAGCGAGCGCCAGGCGGATACCGCCGCCGAGCTTCTTGATGATCTTGGTCTGAGCGGCGCCACCGACGCGGGACACCGACAGACCCGCGTTGATGGCGGGGCGGATGCCGGCGTTGAAGAGGTCCGTTTCCAGGAAGATCTGACCGTCGGTGATGGAGATGACGTTGGTCGGAACGAAGGCTGACACGTCACCGGCCTGGGTCTCGATGATGGGCATGGCGGTGAGCGAGCCGGTCTTGCCCTTGATCTCGCCGTTGGTCACTTCCTCGACATAGTGGGCGTTGACCCGAGCCGCGCGCTCCAGCAGGCGCGAGTGCAGATAGAAGACGTCGCCCGGATAGGCCTCGCGGCCCGGTGGACGGCGCAGCAGCAGGGAGACCTGGCGGTAGGCCCAGGCCTGCTTGGTGAGGTCGTCGTAGATGATCAGGGCGTCCTCGCCCCGATCCCGGAAATACTCGCCCATGGCGCAGCCGGAATAGGGGGCGATGAACTGCAGGGCCGCCGAATCGGCGGCGGCGGCGTTGACGATGATGGTGTGCTCCATGGCGCCGAACTCCTCCAGCTTGCGGATCAGCGTCGCAATGGAGGAGTTCTTCTGGCCCACGGCCACGTAGATGCACTTAACGCCGGTCCCCTTCTGGTTGATGATGGCATCGACGGCGACCGCGGTCTTACCGGTCTGTCGGTCTCCGATGATCAACTCGCGCTGGCCGCGGCCGATCGGGACCATGGTGTCGATGGCCTTCAGGCCAGTCTGGACCGGCTGATCGACCGACTGGCGCGCGATGACGCCCGGGGCGACCTTTTCGATCGGGGAGCTTACGGCGGCGTTGATGGGGCCCTTTCCATCGATCGGGTTGCCCAGGGCATCGACCACACGGCCGAGCAGCTCAGGACCGACCGGGACCTCGAGCACGCGTCCGGTGCAGCGTACCCAGTCCCCCTCGGTCAGGTGGGTATACTCGCCAAGGACCACAGCGCCAACGGAGTCGCGCTCCAGGTTGAGCGCCAGGCCGTAGAGGTTGCCGGGGAACTCCAGCATCTCGTAGTACTGAGCGTCCGACAGACCATGTATACGCACGATGCCGTCGGTCAGGCTGACGATGGTGCCCTCGGTGCGCGCCTCGGTCTTGAGGTCGAGCTGCTCGATCTTCTGTTTGATGAGATCGCTGATCTCGGACGGATTGAGTTGCATGGCGGTGGTCCTGTTCGGAAGTGGCCTGTTTGCGGCTTGGCCGGCTCAGAATTGGAGTGCGTGGGCGAGCTGCTCGAGCTTGCCGCGGATCGAGTCGTCGATCACCAGGTCACCGGCGTGTACCTCGATCCCGCCGATCAGCGCCGGATCCTCCTCGACCGTGAGGTCGACCTGGCTGCCCAGACGTCGGATCATGGCCTCGGCGATGTCCTTCCGCTGGGCGTCGTCGAGCGGGAAGGCGCTGCGGACCACGACCTTGCGTACCCCTCGTTCTGCCTCGCGGCTGGCTTCAAAGAGGCTGGCAATCTCCGGGATGGCCACCAGGCGTCCGTTATCCGCGAGTAGACGGACCAGGTTCGTGACTTCCGGCGGCAACTTGTCGGCCGTAATACCCAGGATCATGTCGCGGGTGCGCTCGCGGGGCGCATTGGGGTTCGTGATCTGGCTCGCCATTTGCGGATCAGTTGCGATGGCCGACAACAGCCCGAAGGCGTCCGCCCAAATGTCGACCTGCCCAGTCTCCTTGGCGCGCTCAAAAGCGGCCTCGGCATAGGGCCGGGCGACGGTGGTGATTTCTCCGGCCATGGAAGCTGCCCTTAGATCTGCTTAGCGAAGGAATCGACCAGATCGCGGTGCGCGTTGAGGTCGACCTCCTTATTGAGGATCTTGCCCGCGGCGGCCACCGCCAGGGTAGCGACCTTCTGGCGCAGCTCCTCGCGTGCGCGGTTGGTCTCGCGCTCAATCTCCGCCTGAGCGGCGGCCACCAGGCGCTGGCCCTCCGCACGCGCGTCGACCTTCGCCTCTTCAACGATCTCGGCGGCGCGGCGCTGGGCCTGGCTCAGGATCTCATTCGCCTGTCCCTTGGCGTCCTTCATCAGCGCCAGGGCCCGCTTCTCGCCGAGGGCCTTCTCCTGATGGCCGCGCTCGGCAGCCGATAGGCCCTCGGCGATCTTAGCCTTACGGTCATTGAGCGCCTTGACGATGGGGGTCCACACATAGGTCATCGTGAACCAAATGAAAAGCCCGAAGGAGATCATCTGGCCGATGAGTGTCAGATTGATATTCATGCCTTTGCCTCGCGTGTGACGAGCGACCGAACGGCGGCCGTTGGCCTGGGCGCCATCAGACAGCGAACATCAAGTAGAGACCCATGGCGATGGATATGACCGGGAAGGCGTCGGTCAGACCCATGACGATGAAGAACTGAGTACGCAGCATCGGGATGAGTTCGGGCTGGCGCGCCGCACCCTCGAGGAAACGGCCACCGAGAACGCCGATACCGACCGCAGCACCAAACGCGCCCAGACCGAGCATGAGACCGGCGGCGATATAGACGATTGCTTGTGGAAGTTCCATGGTTTGCCCCTTACAGATAGGTGACGTGAAAGGATTGACAGACAGAATCAGTGATGTTCTTGGGACGCCTGATCGAGGTAGACAACCGTGAGCACCATGAAGATGAAGGCCTGCAGTGAGATGATCAGGATATGGTAGATGGCCCAGATCAACTGCGATGCCCCGGCAGTCAGGTTCAGGACCGCCCCGTGACCGTACATCAGCGCAATGAGAATGAAGATCATCTCGCCGGCATACATGTTTCCGAACAAACGTAGCGCCAGTGTCACGGGCTTGGACAGGAGCTCAATGGCCTGCAGGAGAATGTTGGCGGGCAGGCCCCACTTGCCGAAAGGCTGCAGGGTGAGCTCCCCGAGGAACCCGCCCACGCCCTTAATCTTGACGCTGTAGTAGAGCACCATCCCGAAGACCACCAAGGCCATCCCAAAGGTGGTGTTGGGATCGGTCGTGGGCACGACCCGCAGGAAGAGCCCGTGGGGCGGTGCATCGAATCCGAACAGCGTCATCACCCATCCGAACATCCACGGCAGCAGGTCAACGGGCAGCAGGTCCATCAGGTTCATCAGAAAGACCCAGACGAAGATGGTCAGGGCCAGTGGAGCTACCAGCGGATTCCGGCCGCTGAAAGACCCGCGAACATTTTCGTCGATGAAATCGACGATCGCCTCGACGAAGTTTTGCGCACCATCGGGGACACCCGCCGTGGCCCGCTCGGCAACCCGGCGGAAGAAGCGGAACGCCAACCAACCGAGGAGGATGGACCAAAACATGGTGTCCAGATGGATCGCCCAGAAGCCCATCTCCTTCGCCTCCTGGGCACTGTGGGCCAGGGACAGGCCGTGCTCGGGATGAACCCCCAGGGTGAGGTTGGTCAGATGATGAGAAATGTACTCCTGGGAGGTAAGCGCGTGATGGCCAGCGGCTAGTTCTGCAGAAGACATGGGTCATCTCTCACTTCTGGGTGCGGTCGTGGTGCCGTCCCGCTGCCCTGCCGGCCGCCGGGCGCCCAGCTGGACTGCGACGATGGGGGCAACCATCTGGGTGACCAGATAGGCGCCCAAGAGCACCGGTAAATTCAGGCCTTCGATGGTCACGAAGGCCGTGGTGAAGACACCAAGAATCACGGCCACCTTGGCGACCTCGACGCCATAGATGCGCAGCAGCAAGCGTTCTGGCTCCTGGGCGCGGTAGCCCCGGAAGACCGAAGCCGCGAACAGTGCGTTGGCCAGGAGGCATGTTCCGGCACCTATCAGGGCCGACAACACAACAGGACCGCCAAAGGGCAGGGCGAGCGCCACCGTGAGGAGGCCAACGATCGCTTGGACTTTCAGGAGCCGCCTGACGAGCCGGGCGTCCGCCTGTTGCATCGATGGGACCAGTGCTGGAAGATGGGACCAGTGCTGGAAGGGTGCTCCCCCCTGCCGGACGCGCAGTATAGGGGTTGCCTAATATTGGGTCAACGCAACCCAATCCTTTCGATGAGCGCATAAAACTGACTGGCATCATTGAGTCGACCGTCAGGCGGCCCCGCCGCCCGGCGGGAATACCTGACCCCATGGCTCATTTAATGTGCGCAAGGATGCCGTCCAACTCGTCGAGGCTGTTGTAGTTGATCACCAGCTTTCCAGCTCCTTTGGTTCCCTGCTGGATCTGAACCCGGGCCCCAAGGCGGTCAGTCAGATCGTCCTGGAGACGGCGCACGTCGGGGTCCGGAGTCGTTTTCGGCTGGGTTGTGGGCGCTGACTCCCCCGCCTGCTGGTAACGGCGCACCAATCGCTCGGTCTCCCGCACCGAGAGACCGGCTCGGACCACGTGGTTGGCGGCCGCGCTTTGTTGGGATCCTTTGAGACCGAGCAGGGCACGCGCATGGCCCATCTCCAGCTGGGAGTGCTCGACGAAGGTCTTGACGTCCGGGTTGAGCTCCAAGAGGCGCAACAGGTTGGTGACCGTGGTGCGTGACTTGCCAACCGCCTCCGCAATCTGCTGGTGGGTCAGTTGGAATTCGCTCAACAGGCGCTCGAGTGCGCCGGCCTCTTCCAAGGGATTGAGATCCGCCCGCTGGATGTTCTCGATCAGACCGATGGCAACCGCAGTAGGCTCGTCCACCTCACGGATGACCACCGGGATGTCCGGGATTCCGGCCTGCTGGGTGGCGCGCCAGCGGCGCTCCCCGGCGATGATCTCGTAGCGTTCGCCGTCCACCGGGCGAACCACGATGGGTTGGATGACGCCCTGCACGGCGATGGAGTCGGCGAGCTCGCGCAAGGCATCGGGGTCGAAGTCTCGACGGGGCTGGTAACGGCCCCGCTGGATTTGCTCGACGGGCAGTCGGGTAATCCGCTCCGTCGGGGCCTGCGCAACGGCGGCCGCACCGCTCTCGGGGTCGGTGGCCTCCGGCGGCCGTGCGGCACCCAACAGTGCATCGAGACCGCGGCCAAGCCCGCGCTTCTTCAGTGGGACCTTGCTGCTGTCTTCCATCGTGTGGATCGGACTCCCGTCAAGCGGCGGCGGCGCGCCGAGCGTTACGTCTTAGCACCTCGCTGGCCAGGGCCAGATAGGACACCGCCCCTTTTGACGCAGGGTCATAGAGGAGCGCCGGCAGACCGTGGCTCGGCGCCTCCGCCAGGCGCACGTTGCGCGGGATAATGGTGCGGTAGACCTGATCTGCAAAGTGGGTCACGAGCTGGGTGGAGACCTGATTCGCCAGGTTGTTGCGCGGGTCGTGCATGGTGCGCAGGATACCCTCGATGCGGAGCACGCTGTTGCGGCTGTCGCGGATCTGCTCAATGGTGTCGATCAGGGCCGACAGGCCTTCCAGCGCGTAGTACTCGCACTGGATGGGGATCAGTACCCCGTGGGCCGCCACCAGGGCGTTCACCGTGAGCATGTTGAGAGACGGTGGGCAGTCGATGATGACCAGCTCGTAGTCCGGGGCCACGGTCGCCAGCACCTTGGCAAGGCGTCGCTCCCGGTCGGCAGAGTCCATGAGCCCCACCTCGGCGGCGGTCAGATCCGCGTTGGAGGGCAACAGGTCGAAGCCGGGCGCCGGCTCCGTGACCCGCTGGACACAATCGAGGACGGGCACGTCGGAAAGCAGGATGTCGCAGCTCGACCGAGCGATGCCGTGCTTGTCCACCCCGCAGCCCATGGTTGCATTGCCTTGTGGGTCCATGTCCACCAGCAGCACGCGGCGCTTCATCGACGCGAGGGAGGCAGCCAGATTGACGGCCGTCGTCGTCTTTCCGACTCCGCCCTTTTGGTTGGCGACGGCGATGATTCTGACCATCGATGGCTCACTCACGGCGGATCTCGATCAAGTGGCGCTCGCCTTCGAGGAAGGGCACGCGAAGTGGGTGGACGACCACGTCCAGGCCGGCAATTGCCGGATGCTCGAGCTCGTCGCCAGGGTATCGCCCTTTCATCAGGAGCAGGCGGCCCGGGCCCGCGAGTAAAGGGGCCGCTAGAGTGTGGATCTCGGCGATCGACGCGACGGCACGGGCGACAATGGTACTGAAATTTGCCGCGGGCCGGTACGACTCGATTCGGTGGTGAACCGGCTCCACATTGGCGAGCCGGAGCTCAAGCATCGCTTGGCGCACAAACCGGACCTTTTTGCCGTTGGAGTCCAGGAGCCAGTATCGACGCCCGGAATCCACGATCGCCAGGGGGAGACCCGGGAGGCCGGCCCCGGTTCCGAGGTCCAGGACCCTGTCACCGAAGAGGTACGGGGCCACCGCCAGGCTGTCCAGCAGGTGGTGGGTCAGCATGGCCGTACGGGTCACGAATGGCCGTGAGGTTGTAGCTGCGGTTCCACTGGACCAGTAGATCGAGGAAGCCTCAGGAGCCGTTGCAACTGCTCCTGCGGTCAGCGCGAGTCCAAGCTCACGTGCACCCAAGGCGAGGGTCAGGGCACGCGGCTCTTGGGCCGCCGGATCGCTCACGCGGATCGGCGCCGCAAGTGAATCAGCAGAAGAGAGACCGCCGCTGGGGTCACCCCGGGGATGCGCGCCGCCTGGCCGAGGGTGGTTGGCCGCACCCGGATCAGCTTCTCGCGCACCTCGGTCGAGAGCCCGCGCACGCCCGCGAAGTCGAAGTCCGGGGGGAGGGCCCTGGACTCCTGCTCCCGCTGGCGCTCGATCTCCGCGCGCTGACGTTCGATATAGCCGTCGTAGTGGGCCTGGATCTCGATTTGCTCGGTCACCGCCGGGTCCAGCGGTGCCGGCGGTCCGTCGATCAGGCGCAGGATGGCCCCATGGGTCAGATTGGGGCGTGCAAGCAGCTCACTTGCACGGGCCTCGCGCCTGAGCGGCTCACCCAGGACCTCTACTGCCACCTGCGGGTCCAATAGCTCCGGTCGGACCCAGGTGTCCCGCAGCCGCTGGCGCTCCCGCTCGATGGCCTCGCGCTTGGCGTCGAAGGCCCGCCACTGGGCCTCGCCGACGATACCCAGCCCCCGCCCGATCTCGGTCAGACGCAGGTCCGCGTTGTCCTCGCGCAACAGCAGCCGGTACTCGGCCCGGCTGGTGAACATGCGATAGGGCTCGTTGGTCCCCTGGGTGATCAGGTCGTCCACCAGCACCCCCAGGTAGGCCTGGTCGCGGCGCGGATACCAGGGCTCACGGCCAAGCACGGCCAGGGCCGCGTTGGTCCCGGCCAGGAGTCCCTGGGCGGCCGCCTCCTCGTAACCGGTGGTGCCGTTGATCTGGCCGGCGAAGAAGAGTCCGGGGAGGTGGCGGGTCTCCAGGGTGGGGGCAAGGTCGCGGGGGTCGAAGAAGTCGTACTCGATGGCGTAGCCGGGACGGGTAATGTGGGCCTGCTCGAAACCCTCGATCGAACGTACGAGGTCGAGCTGGACGTCATAGGGCAGGCTGGTGGAGATGCCGTTGGGATAGACCTCGGTGGTGCCGAGGCCCTCGGGCTCCACGAAGATCTGGTGGCTCGCCTTGTCGGCGAAGCGCACGACCTTGTCCTCGATGGAGGGGCAGTAACGGGGTCCGATGCCCTCGATCACCCCGGTGTAGAGTGGCGACCGGGACAATCCGGCAAGGATAAGCTCGTGTGTATGGGCGTTGGTGCGCCCGATGTGGCAGCTCACCTGGCGTGGGTGGTCCGCGGGACTTCCGAGAAAGGAGAAGACCGGCACCGGCAGGTCCCCAGCCTGTTCGGCGAGGCGCGAGTAATCGATCGTGCGTCCGTCAATGCGCGGCGGGGTACCCGTCTTGAGCCGCTCCACGCGGAACGGCAACTCCCGCAGGCGCCGGGCCAGGGCGTTGGCCGGTGGATCGCCGGCCCGGCCACCCTCATAATTTGCGAGCCCGACATGGATGCGGCCTGCCAGGAATGTGCCCACGGTCAACACCACGGCGCGCGCCTTGAAGCACAGTCCCATCTGGGTGCGTACACCCGCCACACGATCCGTATCGCCGTCCGATTCGACGATGAGATCGTCCACCGATTGCTGGAATAGGGACAGGTTCGGCTGGGTCTCGAGTGCGGCACGCACCGCCGCCTTATAGAGGGTGCGATCGGCTTGAGCGCGGGTAGCGCGCACGGCCGGGCCCTTGCTGGCGTTGAGGACGCGGAACTGGATCCCCGCCCCGTCGGTGGCACGGGCCATGAGTCCCCCCAGGGCATCGATCTCCTTGACCAGATGACCCTTGCCGATGCCGCCGATGGCTGGATTGCAGCTCATCTGGCCCAGGGTCTCGATGTTGTGCGTCAGCAGCAGGGTGCGAGCGCCGGCCCGCGCGGCGGCCAGGGCCGCCTCTGTGCCGGCGTGCCCGCCGCCCACGACGATGACGTCATACTGATCGCTCGCGATCATAGTGTCTCGGTCCGTTTCGAAATGGCGTCGAGTTTAACCCAACTAGCCAGTTGTAACACACTGGAATAACGGACGTTTTAGTCATGTCTGGTACATGGGGGGAATCATGGCGCAAAGGAGCATCAAGTTTAACGTGAAAGAACCCGACGTCGGGACGAGTGGCATTCTGGCGTGACGCATGCCGGTGCGTGACGGCCTGGCGATGGGAGGCCGGGAGGCGGCGGAGCGAATCAGGCGGTGGCGATGTAGCCGTGCTTGGCCAGCATCTTCAGCCAACGCGGCGCGTTGCGGCCCACCATGAGTGCTTCGTAATCGACGGTGCGATCCTGATAGGGTGTTGTGTTGGCAAGCATCGCATAGACGATGCGCAGCATCTTGTGCGCCAAGGCCACGATGGAGCGTTTGTGTCCCTTGCGGATGGCGAGGGCCGAGAACTTGTCCTTCAAGGCACAGCGGGTGCGGGAGGCGGCTTGGGCGAACTCGCACAACAGGCGTCGCACCCAGGCGTTGCCCTTGCGCGTGCGGCCGCTTTTGCGTTTGCCCGCACTCTCGTTGTTACCCGGGCAGATGCCCACCCAGGAAGCGAGGCGTTCAGCGCTGCCGAAGCTGTCCATGTCCGTGCCGATTTCCACCAGCAACATGGCCGCGCCCAGGCGGTCGATGCCGGGAACGGTTTCCAGCAGGCGCATCTGCGGCTCCCAGGGGGCAAGGCCAACGAGCAGTTGCTGTTCAAAGCGGGCCATCGTGGCTTCCAGGTATTCGATATGCGCCATGATCTCGTTGAGCACGAAGCGATGCTTGGCACTGAGCTCTTCCGGCTGCAGGGCTTCGAACAGATCCTCGCGGCTGGCACGCAGACGCCCGGCACGCGCGAGGATGGCGTGGATGGGTGCATCGGCCAGCAGGGCCTTGACCATGGCTCGTGCGGACTGCCCATGCAGGTCGGAGAGCAGCACATTCAGACGGATCCCGGCATCGGCCAGCACCTTGTGCAGCCGGTTCTTCTCCGCGGCCAGCATCCCGCCGAGCTTCTGGCGCTGTCGTGCGATCAGGCGCAGATGGCGGATCTCGGCCGGAGGAATGAACGAGGCCCGCACCAGGCCCGCCCGCGCCAGCGTGGCCAGCCACTGGGCATCGGAGATGTCCGTCTTGCGGCCGGGCACGTTCTTGACGTGACGGGCATTGACCACCCACGCCGCAATGCCCACTTTCTCCAATGCCGCATAGGGACTCTTCCAGTAAATCCCCGTGCTCTCCATGACCACGATGTCCGGGGCCAACCCGTGGACCCACGCTGCCAGTGCCCGGCGATCCCGCTTGAAGCCACCAAACTCCCCCTGTTCCACCGCCACACTGCCATCGGCTTGCTCGATCAGGGCGCAGGCCGTGATCTTGTTCTGGTGCACATCCAGACCGATGACCCGCCGGTGAATCGGGGTGATGTCCATGCTGACCTCCTGAGGCTGACGCACGCACTATCATTGACGCTGTGCTGTCGCCACGGGCGCTGCCATTCAACGGCCTGTCGGGAATCGACGGCTCTTTTTAACGTGCGCTGTCCATGACCGGTTCAGGCCATGCCAAGCAATCCGGGGTACGAGTGAATGGTGGCGGGTCGAGTTAGGTTGCGCGGTCAGGCGCCATCAAAAAATATCGCGACCTCTGCCCAAGGCAACAGCACCCCCATTATCTTTCATCATCGGGGGTGCCTCACGACCGAGATGCATGAGAGTTAGGGCCAACCTCTTGGACGCGGTCCTGGATGCGGCGGGTGCCGTCATCCTGGGCAAGGAACGCGAGCTGCGTTTGGCCCTGGCTTGCCTGGCAGCCCGGGGTCACCTATTGATCGAGGACCTTCCTGGGGTCGGAAAGACAACCCTGGCCCACCTGCTTGCAAGGCTGCTTGGCCTCCAGTTCGCCCGCATCCAGTTCACCAGCGACTTGCTCCCGGCAGACGTGTTAGGGGTGTCCATCTACGAGCGGGGAACCGAATGCTTTCGTTTTCATCCCGGGCCCGTGTTTTCGCAGCTCGTGCTGGCCGATGAGATCAACCGGGCGACGCCGAAGGCCCAGAGTGCACTGCTTGAGGCCATGGAGGAACGCCAGGTGACGGTCGATGGGGAGACCCGCCCCCTGCCTGAGCCTTTTTTCGTGATCGCGACACAAAATCCGTCATACCAGTTGGGGACCTTTCCGTTACCGGAGTCCCAATTGGACCGCTTCCTCATGCGCATCCGCCTGGGCTACCCGGCTGCTGCGCAAGAGAAGATTCTGCTCGGCGGTGAAGACCGGCGGGATATGGTAGAGCGTCAGGGCCCGGTGCTGTCCCCGGGGGATCTGGCCCATCTCCAAAAATTGGTGACCCAGGTCCACGCGGCAGGGCCGGTGATCGATTACTGCCACGCGATTCTCCAATTTACCCGGCGCTCCGAGCGCTTCCTGCACGGGCTCTCGCCCCGTGCCGGCGTGGGCCTGGTCCGGGCGGCCAAGGCCTGGGCGCTGCTCGCGGGCCGAACCTACGTGATACCAGAGGACGTGCAGGCGGTGCTTCCCTCATGCGTGGTGCACCGCCTGGTGCCCGGTGACGGGACTGGCCGACTCGAGCACGACGAGGTAGCAGCCTCCATCCTGGCGGCCGTCCCGGTGGACTGATTCGGTGAGGAGTACCCAGAAGGCGGTTCGACCGGCGAGGGAACGGGACCGAGCACGGACGGTCGCGACCGGGCGGGCCAGGCGCTGGGTAAAAGGCCTGCTGAGACGAGCGCCCCTCAGGTCGGAGGGTGTGGCGCGGATCGGCGCGCGACAGATCTATATCCTGCCAACCCGCGCGGGTCTTTTCTACGGGGTTGTCGCGTTCGCCATGCTGATCGGGTCCTTGAATTACCAGAACAACCTGGGGCTTCTGTTCACGTTCTTTCTGGCCTCCGTCGGGCTGGTGGCGATGCACCACTGCTGGTTCAACCTGTTGGGCCTTGAGATAAGGGCGCGGGCGGGGTCGGCGGTGTTCGCCGGTGAGTCCGCTCAATTCGAGATCACCCTGCGCAACGAGCGGCGCCGGCCGCGCTATGACCTTCAGGTGCTTGGCGGGCTGGATCCGGCCGGCCCGGTAGCCATCGAGGGCCTGGATCAGCAGGCGCTCGGTCTCAGCCTGCCGACCGAGCGCAGGGGCCTGCAGAGCCTGTCCGAGGTAGAGCTCTGTTCGCGCCACCCCATGGGGCTCTTTCGTGCTTGGTGCTACGCCGCCTGCCAGGCCTCGGTGTTGGTGTACCCCAGGCCGGCGAACAGGGCGCCGGAGCCCGAACCGGCAGCGGGAGATGCGCGGCACCCCGCCGGAGTGGTCTCGGACGGGTCCGACGACTATTTGGGACCCCGTGACTATCGCTTCGGAGACTCACCCCGCCATCTGGACTGGAAGGCGTTTGCCCGCGAACGGGGACTGGTCGTGAAGCAGTTTGGAGGCGATCGGGGGCGGGAGGCCTGGATCGACTGGGATCGGGTCCCGGCCGTCGACGCCGAAGGCCGGATCGCGCTCCTGGCCCGCCAGGTGCTTGATGCGGGAGAGGCCAACTTGCGCTTCGGGCTACGAATACCGGGGGTGGAGATCGGTCTTGGACAGGGTGACGCCCAGGTGCAACGGTGCCTCACCGAGCTCGCGCTCTTTGGCCATGGTCAGACTCAGCACGACCCCGATCGCCGAGCCGCCTGAGCGGGGGCAGGTACTCGCCGCAACCCTGCTGGTTGTGGCTGCATACCTGCCGCTCGGCCGGTTTCTGGACTGGCGAATCAGCGCCTTCGTGGCACTGTTGTTCGCCCTTAGGGCCGCTGCCTTGCGTTGGCCAGGGGTGAGACCGGGCAGAATCGCGTTGTTCGCGCTGACCCTCGCGGGCGGCGCCAACTGCCTCAACACCTATTACAGTTTGGCCGGCCTCAATGGCGGCGCCGCCCTGTTGTCGACGATGCTGGTGCTGAAGCTTCTGGAGGTGCGCGGGAGACGGGACCTCCGTCTGCTTGCAGTGCTCATCGGCTTCCTGCCGGCGGTGCAGTTCTTGTTCGACCAATCCATATCGCTTGCCGCTTATCTGGGCCTCGTGGTTCTCGCGGCCCTTGCCCTCTTGGTGGACCTCAACGGGGGCCTGGGACCACGATCAGCAAGGAGAGTGGGTGAGCTGACGTTGGGGCTCGCGGCACAGGCGATTCCGCTGACCCTCGTCATGTTCCTGCTGTTTCCCAGGCTCAGTGCACCGCTGTGGGATCTGGGACTTGACGCAGACACTGGACTGACCGGTATGAGCGACCGGCTCGAGCTCGGTTCCATCAGTGAGCTCGTGCTCAACGGGGAGCTTGCCTTCCGCGCCCGGTTCACTCGTCCGCCGCCCGGACCGGACCAGCTCTATTGGCGCGGCCCGGTCTTGTGGCAGGCGAACGCGCGCGGATGGTCGCCGGGCGTCGATCCGGCAGCCCGTTCGCCACCCCGACTCCTGAAGGCGCAGGACCCGATCGATTACGAGGTGGTGCTCGAGCCCTCGGGGCAACGTTGGCTGTTTGCCCTGGACGTCCCGTTGGGCGGCGCGCAGGGGACCTCTCGGAACGGAGACTTTCAGCTACTCGCCAACACGCCGGTCAACACGGCCAGACGCTATCGCCTCCGCTCAGCACTGGACTACCGCACGGCCGAGCCAACCGAGTCCGCGCGGCGCTCGGCCTTGGAGTTGCCCCCCAATGTCACGGGCAGAATGCGCGACCTGGTCGCTGGGTGGCGGGCGAACGCTTCCAGTGACTGGGCGGTGGTCGAGGCGGCGCTTCGATTCTTCAATCAAGAGGACTTTCATTACACCCTGCTGCCCCCGAGGCTGGGCGCCAACCCCACGGACGAATTCCTGTTTGAGACTCGGCAGGGCTTTTGCGAGTACTACGCGAGCAGCTTCGCCGTGCTGATGCGCATCGCGCGCATCCCCTCTCGGGTGGTTCTCGGCTATTTGGGCGGTGAGCTGAATGCCATCGGCGGCTATCACATGGTGTGGCAATCCGATGCGCACGCCTGGGCGGAGGTGGTGATTCCCGACCGGGGTTGGGTGCGCGTGGACCCGACCGCCGCGGTCGATCCTGCCCGGGTGGACAACAGGGGCGCCTCTCGCATCCTGGGCGGTGCAGTGCCGCTTCGCTTCGAGATCGATTCGGAGGGGAATCTGGCCAGGTCCTTGCGGCAGCTCCGTTTCTTCGCAGACAGCCTGGAGGCGGCCTGGCAAGACTGGGTGCTGGACTTTTCCACCGATGACCAGTTCTCACTGCTCTCGCGGCTCGGCCTGGGCGACTACGGGGAGGCCGGGCTGACGGTCCTGATGGTGGGCTCACTTACCCTGGTCCTCGGACTCGTTCTGTTGGGGATGATGCGTCAAGGCGATAGGCTGACCCCATTGGAGTCGAGCTACCGGCGCTTTTGCCGGCGTCTCGCCGCCGTCGGTCTGCCCCGCCGTTCCGATGAGGGTCCCCACGACTATGGCCGGCGCGTCTGCCATGCACGCCCCGACTTGGCCCAACCGGTGGGACGGTTCATTGCCCTATATATTCGCGAGCGCTACGCCCCGGAGCACAACAGCACCGACGGGTCGCTCCGGCTGGAACGTCTACTCAGGGGCTTCCGCCCTCGTCGCCGCAGGCCTTAGAGACGTCAGGCGCTCGCTCAGGGTCTACTTGCCGATGCAGAAGCTGGAGAAAATCCGCCCCAGGAGATCGTCCTGGGCGACCTCGCCCGTAATGGTTCCGAAGGCCAGCTGGGCGGAGCGCAGATCCGACGCGGCGAGCTCGGCTCCGCCCCCCAAGACCAAGGTGCCATGGGCGCGCTCAAGTTGAGCGAGGCCAGACTCGAGGGCGTCCAGATGGCGGCGCCGAGCAACGAAGGCTCCATCGCCGAGGGCCTCGACCCCGGCTCGCTCCCTCAGGTGACGGCGCAGCCCCTCCAACCCCTCACCGGTTAGGGCGGACAAGGCAATTTCCTCCTCGTGAGTGCGAACCGCCGCTGAATGATCGACCTCGAGGTCGATCTTGTTGCGGACCAGGGTGAGGGCCACGGCTTCGGGCAGGTCGTCGAGCTGCGACGGCTCAAGTCCCAGGCTCCCGTCATAGACCCAGAGGATGAGGTCGGACCGGGCCATCTGTTCGCGCGCCCGGCGCACTCCCTCCCTCTCCACCGGATCGTCGCTTTCGCGCAGCCCCGCCGTGTCGACCAGACGCACGGGGAGGCCATCCACCTGGATGTCGAGCTTGAGCAGGTCGCGGGTAGTCCCCGGGATATGGGTAACGATCGCCGCGTCGTTCTGGGCTAGGACGTTCAACAAGCTCGATTTTCCCGCGTTCGGGGGGCCGGCAATGGTGACCGTGAGTCCCTCGCGGATGCGCTCACCCTGATGAGCCTCGTCGAGGACCCTCCGGGTCTGGGCGATGAGCGCCGCCAGATCGGCAGCAAGGGGAGACTCAGCGGCGAGATCAAGCTCTTCGTCGGGAAAGTCGAGGGTTGCCTCGAGATAGGTGCGCACATTGACGAGCCCCTCGACCAACCGATTGATGCGTCTAGAGAATGCGCCTTGAAGGCTGCGCATGGCCAGACGGGCCCCAAGGACGGTTGAGCTTTCGATAAGATCCGCGACGGCCTCGGCCTGGGTGAGATCAAGCTTGCCGTTCAGAAATGCCCGTTCGGTGAATTCCCCTGGGCGGGCCGGTCTGGCGCCGAGCGCGAGACACCGCCTGAGCAGCAGATCGAGGACCAGAGGCCCGCCGTGACCTTGAAGCTCGAGCACGTCCTCTCCGGTGAAGGATCGGGGGGCGGGAAAGAGCAGGGCGATGCCCTCGTCGATGGGAGAGCCGTCCGCGTCCGCAAAGGCCGCGAAGGTGGCGTAGCGCGGACGCGGGATACGACCCAGCACGCCGCGCGCGATTTCATCCGCCAGCGGTCCGCTCACCCGGACGATGCCCACGCCGCCTCGGCCCGGAGGCGTAGCGATGGCGGCGATGGTCTCGCGGGCCACGGCTCGGGTCAGACTCCTAGCGGTTGCGCTTGGCGGCGGCCTTTTCGATGGTGCGGGTGATGTTCCACTGCTGTGCGATCGACAAGAGGTTGTTCACCACCCAATAGAGCACAAGCCCGGACGGGAAGAAGGCGAAAAAGACGGTGAAGACAAAAGGCAGGCTCATCATGATCTTGGCCTGCATCGGGTCAGGCGGGGCCGGGTTGAGCTTCTGCTGGATGAACATGGACACGCCCATGATCAGCGGCAGAACGAAGTAGCGGTCTGGCGCAGACAGGTTGTCGATCCAGAGGATCCAGGGCGCCTGGCGTAGCTCCACGCTTTCCAGTAAGACCCAGTACAGTGCGATGAAGACCGGAATCTGGACCAGGATTGGTAGGCAGCCGCCCAGCGGGTTGATTTTTTCAGTCTTGTAGAGCTCCATCATTGCCTGGTTGAGGCGCTCCTTATCGTCGCCGTACCTGTCCTTCAACGCCTGCAGCCGGGGCGTGATCTGCCGCATGTTGGCCATGGACTTGTAGCTGGTCTCCGAGAGCTTGTAGAAGGCCAGCTTGATCAGGATGGTTAGCACGATGATGGACCAGCCCCAGTTGCCGATGACGCCGTGGATTTTGGCGAGCAACCAGTGGATGGGTTGGGCTAGAACCGTCAACCATCCGTAGTCGACGGTCAGTTCGAGGCCAGGCGCGATCGCGGCCAACGTATCTTGAAGCTTGGGGCCGGCAAAGAGACTGTTGTCAAAGGAATGACTGGCCCCGGGGGCGATGCTAACCGCCGGCGAGTACTTGCCGATGATGTAACGCGAACCATCAAGTACGTTCGTATAGAAGGTTTCCTCGTTCCCGCGAGGCGGGACCCAGGCGGCCATGAAATAGTGCTGGATCATGGCGATCCAACCGTCGCTGACCGCCCGATCGAGCTTTTCGCGCCCCATCTCTTCGAAGGTTACCTTCTTGTACTTGTCCTCCGGGCTGTAGTAAACGCCACCCGTGTAGGTATGGACGAAACGGGAGGCGTTCGGGTCGGTCAACGTGGTCCGTTGAAGCTGGCTGTAATCACGCGCGACCAGTGGCTCGCCCGTTCCGTTCATCACCTCCTGGGAGGTCTTGATGAGATAGCTGCCGCGTTGGAAACCGAAGCGCTTGTGTACCTGGGCGCCTGAGGGTGCCGTCCAAGTCAGCTCGACCGTGAGGGTGGAATCGTCCGGAGCTAACCGGTAGCTCGTCTTGGCGCTCTCGAACATGGCCTCGTGGGTCGGCAGGGAATCAGCCTTAGAGCCGATAAGGCCGGATTGCGCCACGAACATGTTGGGCGGATCGGGCTTGAAGAGTCGAAACTTGTCTTCGGGGCTCTCGGGTGTAACGGGGTAGTTCAGGAGCCAAATGCTCGCGATTGTGCCCCCTTTGGGTGAGATCTCCACGCGGAGCACGTCGGTTTCCACCGTGATGGGTTGGGGTGCGTCCGTGGCGCCCGGGGCAGATTCGGAGGTCAGAACAGACTGAGAAGGGGCGGGAACCGCGGGCACACCCTGCAATACTGGGGCGTCGGCGGTGGCCGACTGGGAGGGGGCGGTGTCAAGGCTACGGGTCCCCGTCGCTGCGGGGCCGTAGTCCGCCATCCAGGCCTGGTAGATCAGCAGCAGGACCGCGGCCAGAGAAAAGATCAGGACCAGGCGCAAATTATCCATGAATTGAACTACTGCTTTTTGAGGGGGACCGGATCAATTCCACCGGGGTGCCAGGGATGGCAGCGCGCGAGCCGGCGCAACGCAAGGAAGCTGCCACGCAGCGCCCCGTGGCCTTGGATGGCCTCCACGGCGTAATGGGAGCAGGACGGTTGGAAGCGGCAATGGGAACCGATCAGCGGACTGATCACGTATTGATAGACCCGGATAACGGCAATCAGTAATCGATCCATGGCGTTTTCCCGATTTGCCTCCAGACCTCGTCAAGGGATCGTCGAAGCTGGGCGGCGGGCATGGTCACGGCGCCGCGCCCGCATAGGATGACCACATCAACGGGCGGAAGTCGTTCGGCGACGGTTCGAAAGCTCTCGCGAACGGTTCGTTTGAGGCGGTTTCTGTCGACCGCCCGTGCGGCGCAGCGCTTGGAGATCGCAAGACCAACACGGGCGTGGCCGACCTGGCTGGTCCGCGCGAGGACGGCGAAGCCGGTGCCGCCGAAACGCCGCGGGTTCGCGAAAACGCGTTTGAACGAACGGGTGCTAGTCAGCCGCAGGGCGGAGGGAAACCTCTGACTTTCGTGAGATCTCGCCGCGCCTGTCAGTTCCGGGTTCAGTGAGTGAGTCGTGCGCGGCCCTTCGCGCGGCGGGCGCTCAAGACCTTACGGCCATTGCGGGTCGCATTCCGGGCCCGGAAGCCGTGGGTGCGCGCACGCTTGAGGCGACTCGGCTGGAAAGTACGTTTCATGCTCGGTGGACTCGTTTGGGGTGCGGCCGGGGAAGAAGGCCCAAGCCGCCGAGAAAGAAAGGTGCGGAAAGATAGAGATTTCCGCCCGATTCGTCAACTCCAGAAACAATCTACCACGCAGCCCTGCCTGTGGATAAGTAACCTGGGTCGGGCTAGACTGTGCGCCTCTCATCGCGGGCCGGCGTTGCTCCGCTCCAAAGCCCAACACCTTGACGGGGCGGCTCGGTTTGTTAACGATTCTCTCTCTCCAATGGGGTGCAGAAAATATGGACGTATGGGACCAGTGTGTCGGCCACCTGAATGGAGAACTCACCGCTGCGGAATTCAACACTTGGATACTCCCCTTGCAAGCGTTACGAGAAGGGCCGGTGTTGCGCCTTTTTGCGCCGAATAAGTTCGTCCAAGACTGGGCGCGTGAACACTACGAAGGCCGAATCCTCGAGCTCTGTGGGGCGCTTAGCGGTGGCGACGTCAGCGGTATCTCATTTGAAGTCGGTGGACTCGAGAAGCCGCCCGCAAAGGGCGGTCGCCGCCCAGTCGCGGCGGCCAAGTCCGCGAATCAAATCGCGACGCGGCGGGTTGAGGCGAACCTGAATCCCGAGTTCACATTCGATACGTTTGTCGAGGGAAAGTCGAACCAACTCGCCCGTGCGGCATCGATCCAGATCGGCCAGCATCCCGGCAGCGCGTACAATCCGCTCTTCATCTATGGCGGCGTGGGCTTGGGGAAGACCCATCTCATGCACGCTGTCGGGAACATGGTGTTGGAAATAAATCCTGACGCGCGCGTCGTTTACCTCCATTCCGAGCGCTTTGTCGCCGAGATGATACGTGCCCTGCAGCATAATAAGATCGACGAGTTCAAAAGGACCTATCGTTCTGTCAACGCGCTGCTCATCGATGACGTTCAGTTTTTCGCAGGTAAAGAGCGTTCCCAAGAGGAGTTTTTCCACACCTTTAATGCACTGTTCGAGTCACGACAACAAATCGTTCTTTCAAGCGATCGGTTCCCGAAAGAGGTCGTCGGACTGGAAGAGCGGCTTAAATCCCGCTTTGGGTGGGGACTTACGGTGGCTATTGACCCGCCAGATCTCGAAACCAGCGTCGCCATCCTCCACAGCAAGGCAAGCCAACTGGGGGTTGTGCTTCCGGAGGACGTCGGTTTTTTTGTTGGCCGCCGCATCCGCTCCAACATTCGGGAGTTGGAGGGAGCCTTGCGCCGGCTTGTTGCGAATTCCCGGTTTACCGGGAAACCGATTACGCTGGACTTTGCGAAAGAGGCCCTCCGCGACATGCTGGCCGCTCAGGATAAGCAGGTGAGCATCGAGAATATCCAAAAGACCGTCGCAGAGTATTACAAGCTGCGGACATCGGATCTGCTTTCTCCCAAACGCAGCCGTTCGATCGCTCGGCCTCGGCAAATAGCCATGGCCCTAGCAAAGGAACTGACCAAGAAGAGCCTACCCGAGATTGGAAACGCTTTCGGAGGTCGCGACCATACAACGGTCCTTCATGCGACGCGCAAAATCAAAGAGCTGAGGGAAAACGATCTGAGCGTCGAAGAAGACTACAAGAACCTGTTCAGAAATCTAACGTCATAGTTGTGGATAAGCTGTGGTCGCTTTTGCGACATGTGGTAATGCACGATTTATCCACAGCTTTGATGCCGAGTTGTGAAGTTCCAAAGTGACAATTAAACTACGGAATTAGCACAGTTTTCTTGAGCAGTCCCATTATCCACCACGCTTATTGTAATTATCTCTCCTTTAAGAAATAAAGAAAGATAGGAAGCATTGATGGAAATTTTGGCGAATCGTGAGCCTCTCCTTCCGGTGCTCAGCCGGGTTGCCAATGTTGTCGAGCGCCGACAGACCTTGCCGATTCTCGGGCACTTATTGCTGCGAGCGGAAGACGGGCGTCTGACGGTCGTTGGTACTGACTTGGAGGTCGAAGTCCGCGGGCATTCGGCGAGCGAGGTGTTAGGGGAAGGGGATACGACGGTTCCAGCGCGTAAGCTCGTTGACATCGTTAGGAATCTTGCCGAAGGGTCGGATGTGCGGCTTAAGGTGGCGGGGGATCGCTGTGTGGTGACGGCGGGACGCGGACGGTATGTGTTGGGGACTTTGCCGGCTGGGGATTTTCCGGCGATGCAGATGGATACAGAGGCAAGGGAGTTTGGGGTGGAAGACGGGGGCTTGAAAACGGTTTTGGAGAAAACTGCTTTCGCGATGGCGCAGCAGGACGTTCGTTATTACCTTAACGGCTTGCTATTGGAGGTGGATTCGACGGGGATCTGCGCTGTGGCGACGGATGGTCATCGGCTTGCGCGGTTTCACTTGGATCTCGATTTGGATTGCGAAGAAAGGCTTTCCGTGATTGTTCCGTATAAGACCGTTATGGAGCTACGTCGGCAATTCGGTGCCGTTGTGTCTCCAACGATCCTCAGAATCGCGGAAAAGACGATCCAATTTGTGGTTGGCGATACGGTGACGACGTCGAAGCTCGTTGATGGACGCTACCCTGACTATGAAAGAGTGATCCCCGTGAATCTTAGTAAAAGGGCTGTGATCAGCAAAGAAGGATTGCGGGCAGCATTGTCGCGAACGGCGATACTCTCGAATGAAAAATATCGGGGCGTTCGGCTTTCCTTCGAAAGCGGTTTGTTGCGTCTTCAGGCGCACAATCCGGAACAGGAAGAAGCGGTTGAGGAGATGGAACTGGATTTTGAAGGAGATGCGACAACGATCGGATTTAACGTGAGTTATCTGGCGGACGTACTTAATGCGGTGGATGGGCAGTTGGTGGAGGTTTTCTTTCAGGATGGCGATAGCAGTTCCGTGTGGAGGTCCGTAGGAGCCGAAATGGAAACTTTCGTCGTCATGCCGATGAGGCTTTAGGGATTTGGAAGGAGAACGTTGGTCTCGTGTTTGAGTGCTTTAAAGGCTAGCTGGGGCGTCGCGGGGTCGGGTGCCGGGGGCATTGGCGCGTGCTGTGGGCTCTTCGACGGAAAGCGGAGTCCCGCTTGGGGGAAGGAAAGGCGCACGTTTTGCGGCCCGACTCGGGGAGTCAGCGCCGGCACTTGCTAGATAGCCATCTGTTCCACGTGGAACAGCGACGTTCGCAAGCCCGGGGGTGTCGCGCCGGAATGCTGGTTTATCAGCTGCCTCCGCGGCGACGCTTAGCCCTGTGTGCCTTGGCGAAGCCCAGCTGCCTGCCCGCGTGAGACATCCCTCTGGTTTCACGTGAAACATAGATAGGTTCGCGCCCACATCCCGTATAATCCCGCTAAGCACTGCGTTCGCGAGCTTTTGCTATTCTGAATTTCCCGCCAGCCCCGCTTCAACCCGCGGTTAATTCGAACTCCATAGTTGCAATTCCTATGACCTACGACTCGTCCAATATCAAGGTTCTCCGGGGGCTCGATGCCGTCCGAAAGCGTCCTGGAATGTATATCGGGGATACCGACGACGGTACTGGGCTGCACCACATGGTGTTTGAGGTCGTGGATAACTCGATCGACGAAGCTCTGGCGGGCTATTGCAACGAAATTCGGGTGACATTGCACCGCGATCGCTCTGTCTCCGTGACGGATAACGGGCGCGGAATCCCGGTCGACATTCACGCCGAGGAAAATCGATCGGCAGCCGAGGTTATCCTCACGGTTCTCCATGCTGGCGGAAAGTTTGATGACAACTCGTACAAAGTGTCTGGTGGCCTCCACGGAGTCGGGGTCTCGGTGGTTAATGCACTCTCGGAGCAACTGTACCTGCGTGTCCGTCGTGGCGGGCATATTTATGAGCAGGAGTACCAGTTAGGCGTACCCAAGTACCCTTTGCGGCAGGTGGGTGACACGGACGAAACCGGCACGGAGGTCCACTTTCAGCCATCCGCAGAGATCTTCACAGATCTGGATTTTCACTACGACATACTTGCGAGCCGCTTACGCGAGCTCTCGTTTTTGAACTCCGGGGTCCGAATCGTTTTAACGGAAGAGGCAACAGGACGCGAGGATGTCTTCGAGTATCAAGGTGGTATCCGCGCGTTCGTCGATTATCTGAATCGCAATAAGACCGCGATTCACCCCACAATTTTCCATTTCACGGCGGAGCGTGGTGCCGTAACTGTCGAGTTGGCCTTGCAGTGGAATGAAGGCTTTCAGGAAACGTTTTTCTGCTTCACTAACAATATCCCTCAGCGAGATGGGGGTACCCACCTAGCCGGCTTTAGGGCCGGACTGACTCGGACACTGAACGCCTATGTCGAGCGTGAGGGCCTCGACCGCAGCGCAAAAATTCATGCGACCGGCGACGACGCTCGCGAGGGGATGACGGCTGTTCTCTCCGTCAAGCTCCCAGACCCAAAGTTCTCGTCCCAAACAAAGGACAAGCTGGTCTCCTCTGAAGTCAAGGCGGTTGTGGAGTCGTTGGTCGCGGATCACCTAAACATCTTTCTGGAGGAGCATCCGGCGGAGGCAAAAGCAATCGGGGGGAAAATGCTGGAAGCGGCCCGCGCAAGAGAGGCCGCTCGGAAAGCGCGAGAGATGACCCGCCGAAAGGGAGTCTTGGATGTTGCTGGACTGCCCGGGAAGCTCGCGGACTGTCAAGAGAAGGATCCCTCTCGTTCTGAGCTCTATCTGGTTGAGGGGGATTCCGCAGGCGGGTCAGCCAAGCAGGGAAGGGATCGCGCCTTTCAGGCCATCCTGCCCCTGAAAGGTAAGATCCTAAATGTAGAGAAAGCACGATTCGACAAGATGCTCTCCTCCGCCGAAGTGGGAACCTTAATCACCGCGCTCGGCTGCGGCATCGGGAGAGAAGAGTACAATCCAGACAATCTGCGTTACCACCGCATCATCATCATGACCGACGCGGACGTGGATGGCGCGCATATCCGCACCCTGCTCCTCACGTTTTTTTACAGGCAGATGCCCGAGTTGGTCGACCGGGGATATGTGTACATTGCCCAGCCGCCGCTTTACAAGATCAAAAAAGGCAAGCAGGAAGAATACTTGCTGGACGAGGCAAAGCTAAACGCGGCCATGCTCCAGGCAGCACTGGACGGAGCGAATCTCCACGTATCAGCCGAGGCGCCCCCTATCGCAGCGACCGCGCTGGAGGCTCTCGCCCACGACTATCAAATCTTCGTCGCTATATCCCGGCGTCTTGCCTTGCGGTACGACGCCAAATTTCTTGAGGAACTTCTGCACGCTCCGACACTGAGCGCTGATCTGGCGGCGGATCGGGGCGCACTGGACACCTGGTGTCAGGGGTTGGAGGAACGGCTCAACTTACCCGCCACTCCCAGCCTAAAATTCGCGCTCCACTATCGAGGGTCGGACGAACGTCGTCCGGGACATCTAGAGCTGACTCGGCTCGTCCATGGCATCCCTGAGACCCGTATCATCCCCATGGAATTCTTCCATACGGCTGATTATGCGAAGATCTTGGAATTCGGTCAGAAGCTCGATGGACTGCTGGGCTCGGGAGCGTTCATTACGCGTGGCGAACGCAGGGCGGAGATCGCAGACTTGGGCGAGGGCATTCGTTGGCTGCTCGCCGATGCCCAGCGGGGTTATAGCATCCAGCGATACAAGGGGTTGGGTGAGATGAACCCGGAGCAACTCTGGGAAACCACCATGAACCCCGAGACCCGTCGATTGCTCAAGGTAACGATCGAGGATGCAGTGGCAGCAGATCAGATTTTCACAACGCTCATGGGGGACAACGTTGAGCCGAGGCGCGAATTCATCGAGCGCCACGCTCTTGATGTCGAGAACCTGGACATTTAATGAGGTCGTGGCGGGTGTTCGTTTAGCCGACCGCCGGGCAAGCTGGCCACCTCGGATTCGATCCAATCCTCGGCTTCCCGATTGATATCGAAAGCCTTTCGTCCCCTTGACTGTATCGGGTGACCAATCACCAACTCGATCATTCCGGGGTATTTCAAGATGCTCCGTCGGGACCAGAAGACCCCCGCGTTGTGCGCGATGGGAACAATTGTTCGAGCGGTCTTCTCGGCCAACAGGGCACCGCCGACACCATAGGCCCGACGCTCACCCGGGGGCACCCTGGTCCCCTCGGGGAAGACGATCACCCAACGCCCCGCGTCCAGCCACTTGCGACCATCTTCGAGAAGTTGCCGCACGGCCTTGCGCCCTTGGGATCGATCGATCGCAATGGGCCCAAACGGAGCTAATGCCCACCCGAAAAAAGGCAAGCGGGTAAGTTCCCGCTTAAGGACCCATGTTTGCTCAGGAGGCAACAGTGCGCGAAGCGCGATCGTCTCCCACGCCGATTGGTGCTTGCAGAGCACGATTGCCGGTCCTTCCGGCAATCGCTCCAGCCCCCTGACGTGATATCCAAGACCGCAAATCAATCTGAGTCCGAGCAAACACATTCGCCCCCAGGCGCGTCCGAGCCAAGCCAGCCACCGATAGGGGATAAGACGGCCAATGACGATGATCGGGATCGTGAACAGAAGGATGGACCCGAACATGAAAACCAGGAAGATCAGCGAGCGAAGAAGAATCACGATTGAAGACCGGGGCGCAGCGCATAGTCCGCAACAGCACTCAGGTCACGGAAGACAAGGACACCCTCGAGGCGATCTCGTTGCGATGCCAGCGTTTGTTCGCCTTTTCCGGTCCTAACCAGCCACGCAGACATTCCTGCCGCCCGGGCCGCTTCCACGTCAATGATCGAGTCTCCGACGAACGGGATATCCTCGAGCGAGATACCAAGACGTGAACCAATCTCCAGGAGGAGCCCCGGACGCGGTTTGCGGCATAGGCAGTGATCCGCAGGGCGATGTGGACAGAAGGCGATCAATTCCACCTGTCCACCCTGCTTGGCCAGCAACTCCCGGAGTTTCTGGTGTATTGCGGTAAGTCTGCCCAAGCCGAACAGTCCTCGGCCAACCCCTGATTGGTTGCTAGCCACGCAGACTCGATATCCTCCATGACAGAGGCGCGCGATGGCGTCGATGCTTCCCGGGATCGGCAGCCACTCCTCTGGTCCTTTGACGTAGTTCTCCGAATCCTCGTTGATGACGCCGTCCCGATCCAGCACGAGGACCCGTTCAGCCATCGGAGCCGCCTCGAAACTCTGAAACACGAATGCGACCGTCGATTATGCGACCCTCGCGGCGCTCGAGCTTGTGCATCTTTTCCCAGAAAGCCTGAGACAGATCAATCTGTTGCGCGATTCCAGTGCCGAGCACCAGGATCAGTAGATCGGCGATCTCCTCGGCTAACTCCGTTTTTCCTCTGCCCTTCGTCACGCAGGATGAGATTTCACCGAGCTCCTCCGCCATCAACGCAATTCGATAGGTCATTTCCTCTCCGCCGAGTTCGCGGAAGCAATGCTTCTCATGAAAGGCGCGCACTGCCGCAACCATGCCGTCAAATGAATCCTGATCCATATCCTACCCGTTAATGAAGCTTGGAAATGTCCGCTACCTTCAGGAACAGTCCGAGGATTCGCGCCAAGAGTGCCTGTCGATTTCGTCGCACTTCCGGGTCCTCCGCCATCACCATCACTTCGTCAAAGAACGCGTCCACGTCTTCCCTCAGGGACCCGAGTCGTGTGAGCACACCCGTGAATTCCTCCTCAGCCAAAAGTGGGGCGATGACCGCCTCGGTCGCTCGAATGCGCTCCCAAAGCCGTTTCTCCGCTGCTTCACGGAACAACGCCGGTTCGGGGTCACAGGCGGCCACGGGGTCGAGGTCTGCCTTGACTAGGATGTTGCGTATTCGCTTGTTCGCGGCCGCCAGTGATTCCGCTGCGGCGAGGGTCCGGAACTCCTCCACGGCGCGGATGCGTCGATCGATGAGATGGGGTGCGGCTTCTCCAGTCGCGAGGACGGCCTCCACCGTGTCTGATGCGATGCCCTGTTCCTGGTAATAGCCAGGCAGTCGGTCAAGCACATAGTCAAGCACTGACCCGACGGTGTCCGGGCTCAGGGTTCCCGCGGGATACTCTCTTGCGGCAAGGCCCAGCGCCTCCCGCAGATCCACAGCAAGCGGTGTCTCGATAAGAATCCTGAGTACGGCTATGGACGCCCTTCGCAGACCGTAGGGATCCTTCGCCCCCGAGGGACGGAGCCCGATCCCGAAGATTCCAACCAGGCTGTCGAGCCGATCGGCCACAGCGAGAAGCCGCCCACATGGCGATGCCGGGAGCACATCGCCGGAGAAACGCGGAAGGTACTGCTCCTCCATGGCATCGCAAACACAGTCGTCCTCGCCGCTCCGCGCGGCGTAATACCGTCCCATGGTCCCCTGCAGGGCCGGAAACTCGTAGACCATGGTGCTAACCAAATCACATTTGGCCAACATGGCCGCGCGCTCCACCTGCTCGCTCGGTTCCTGGGCAAGCCTGGCCAACGCGGCCGCCAGGGCCGCTATCCGCCGGCTCTTGTCCGCCATCGTCCCAAGCTTGTCCTGGAACACTACAGATTCGAGCCGAGGAAAGAATCCAATTAGGGGATGCTTGAGATCCTGCTCCCAGAAGAACTTGGCGTCGGCGAAGCGCGGTCGGATCACGCGCTCGTTACCGGCGCGGACCTCTTCCGGCACCCGGCTCTCGATGTTCGCGATCGCGATGAACCGCGAGGCAAGGGACCCGTCGAGCTTGCGGAGAGCAAAATATTTCTGGTTCTTGCGCATCGTCTCGATCAGGACCTCCGGCGGAACCTCGAGGAATACGTCGTCGAAGCGCCCGAGAATCGCGTGCGGCCACTCCACGAGGGCCGTGACCTCGTTAAGCAGCTCTGCGTCCACTTGGGGGACCAACCCAGTCTCTCGCCCAATCTCCTCCACCTGTGAGCGAATCATTGCGCGGCGAAGTTCGAAGGAGGGCTCGACTCTGCCCGGCTCCCGCAGCCGCTCTGGGTAGTCGCCAGCCCGGGAGAGCACAATCGTTCCCGGGTGATGAAAGCGATGTCCCCGGGTGGTCGCCTGCGTCGCGATTCCAAGAACGCGACCGGCCACGGGGTTGTCGCCGAACAGAACACAGACCCAGTGCACCGGACGCACGAACTCAGCATCCCCGTCTCCCCAACGCATCCGCTTTGGGATGGGAAGATCGCCGAGGGCCTTCTCGGTGAGCACGGGGATCAACGAAGCGGTCTCCGCGCCCTCGATGCGGCTCCGAAACACGAGCCACTCGCCCTTCTCCGTGCACTCGCGATCAAGGTTCTCAACTCCGACTCCGCAGGAGCGCGCGAAGCCCTGAGCGGCCGCCGTCGGGCTGCCGTCCGAAGCAAATGCGGCCGCAAGGGCAGGTCCTCGCCGCACTGACACCTGATCGGCCTGTCGCGACTCAACGTTGCGAACGAGAACAGCGAGCCGCCGGGGGGTGCAGAAAGACTCGATCTCGGAGAAACCGATGCCCTGATTGGCGAGCTCCCTGGTTACCCCAGCAGCAAATCCCTCGGAAAGGCCCTTGAGGGCAACCGGTGGAAGCTCTTCGGTGCCGATCTCGATCAAAAGGTCGCGAACAGTTGCTGACATAGTCACCCGCCTATCGCTGCAACATGGGAAACCCGAGGGCCTCCCGGCTATCGTAGTAGGCTTGGGCCACCGCGCGGGCAAGGGTGCGGACGCGTAAGATGAAGCGCTGGCGCTCGGTCACCGAGATGGCACCCCTCGCGTCGAGCAGATTGAAGGTGTGAGATGCCTTCAGCACCTGTTCGTAGGCGGGTAGGGGCAGACCCTCAGTCACCAGCAGAGCACTGAGGCGCTCACAACCGTTGAACTGAGCGATCAAGCCCTCCACGTCCGCCTTCTCGAAGTTGTAGGCAGACTGCTCCACTTCGTTCTGCAGGAATACGTCTCCATAGGTCACGGTCCCGGTCGGGCCGCGGCTCCAAACCAGGTCGTAGACACTCTCCACCCGCTGCAGATACATGCCGATGCGCTCGAGCCCATAGGTGATCTCGCCGCTGACCGGTCGGCAATCCAGACCACCGACTTGTTGGAAGTAAGTGAACTGGGTCACTTCCATACCGTTGAGCCAGACCTCCCAACCGAGACCCCACGCGCCTAGGGTCGGAGATTCCCAATTGTCCTCCACGAAACGTATGTCGTGAACCAGGGGGTCGATTCCTAAGGACCTGAGCGAGTCCAGGTACAGATCCTGGATCTCCAACGGAGAGGGCTTCAACAGCACTTGGAACTGGTAGTAATGTTGAAGCCGATTGGGATTCTGCCCATAACGCCCATCCGTAGGACGGCGCGAAGGCTGCACATAGGCCGTGCGCCAGGGCTCCGGACCGATTGACCGCAAGAAGGTCGCGGGGTGGAAAGTCCCAGCCCCCACTTCCATATCGTAAGGCTGGATGACGACGCACCCAAGTCCGGCCCAATATCGCTCCAGGGCGAAAATCAAGCCTTGGAAGGTTGATAAGTCCTCTCGGTCGACGTTCACTAACCGACGTCCTCAAAACACGGTGCAAAAGGGTTACCAGTATATCGATTCCGGTTGAGCCGATGCCACGAGCAGCCGCAGACCGCCACCCGGATCGATAGAATCGGCCGTACCCAGAAATTTCCCTTAGGCGGCAATCCAGGGAACCAACCTGGCGTCATCGCCTCCCGGCTGACATCAACCAGTCTCCTCGAAAGAAGCTTGAACCGTCCCCCGGTCCGCCCTAAGCCAGCCTTACCACAATCTCTACCGCCTTCGACTCAAGCGCGGGCCGAAGCGGTATTCCGTACAGCGATTGTCGGTGCCGCGATCAACCTAGATTCCTTGAGGGGCCAAAATCTTTGCAGATGCGTCAAGTTGTTGCATCGCCGCATTTGTCACGGCTCGTCCGTCTGAGGCGAAGCCTCGCTAGCCCGTCTTCGACTATTCGCGCCCATTTTTCACGTAACCCCTTGTTTGGCTGTTACCGCAGGGGCCAAGGTCGGCACTACAAGACACTTAGTGGATGCGGGCTTCCAGGGTGGCGGTGATCCTCGGTGGGGGTTGCGGGGGCAGTTGCAGACGCAGTTGCTCGAGCAGCAGTTGCTGCTCGGGCTCCGGCTCGGTGTGACGGCTCAAGATCAGGGTGCGTCCATCAGTGGTCGGTAAATGCACATCGACCATCTGGATGGCGGCGAATTTCTCCAGGACGGAGCGGGGGGTGAGTCCCGGGGCCAGGGGGCGCAGCCGGGCCTTGAGGGTGACCTGAAGGCAATAGGCGAGGAAGGCGACAAAAATGTGCGCTTCAATGCGCCTGTCCAGTTGGTGGTAGATCGGGCGAATGCTCAGGTCGCCCTTGAGCTCTTTAAACGCCTGTTCGATCTCGGTGAGTTGGATGTACCAGGTCCACAGCTGGGCCGGGTCGTCGCTGGTGAGGTTGGAGCGCAGGAGATAGCGGCCTTCGCGACGGCGGACCTGGCGCAGTTTCTTGTGATCGAGAGCAAAGGTGAAGGTCGCGGCCGTGACGGGTTGATCGGACGCTGGTACCTGGATACGCACCAACCCATAGGCCCGTCCGGCGTCCTTCTTGGCGGCGCCGAGCTTCAGTAAGAGCGCGTCGCGGCTGAGCGTCTGGCGTTGCAGGTCATGGAGCCGTTTCCACAGCCGTTTGAGACGGCGCCGGCGCATGGCCCGTTCCTTGTCCTGGCGCCCGGCGCTGCGGGCCAGGACATACAGCTCGCCGTCCTGCTCCAGGAGCTTGACCGTGACCTGCTCGCGCACCGCCGTCCAGGGCTTGGTCAGAAAGGACCGCTCCAGCTTGCTCAAGCGCCCTTTGGGGGTGCCCACCAGGTACTGCACCGGGGGGTCGCAGCCGCGCATCAGGGCCAGGGTCGCTTCGGTGGGGATCCCGCGATCCATCACCCAGACGCGCTCGGCCTTGCCGTATTGGCCTTCGATCTTGGCGAGGACGTCGGTGAGGGTTTGTCGAGGGTATTGCCCGGGAGCACCTCGTAGGCCAGCGGAAAGCCCTCCGGGGTGACGATCAGGGCGATGACCACCTGGACACAATCGGAGCGCTTGTCGCGGCTGTAACCGAAGGTGCATTTCCCATGCTCCGGTGGGTCGCACTCGAAGTAGGTGCTGGTGAGGTCGTAGAGCAGGATGTCAAAGCGGGCGTCGAAGAGGCTGCGCCAGCGTTCCTGTAGGTATGAGAACAGCGCCTGTTTGTGCTCCACGAGATGATCCAGGCAGCGGTAGAGGGTGTGACTGTGGGCGATGGCAAAGTCCTCGCCAAGCAGGTCACCCAGGGCACTGTGGTCAAACCAGTGGCGGTGCAGGCGCCATTCGATCAGGCGATAGGCGACCAGGGTCTTCAAGACATTGAGCCAGCGGGTGCCCTTGCGGCTGGGCGGCAGGCGCGGCTGCCAGAAGCTGTCCAGTTGCAACAGGTCCCACAACCCACACGCCAGCCAACAGGCGCCCCATTGGCGCGGGCGGCGCAGTTGCAGCCCGCTCAGCTTGACCTGCACCACCGCGCAGGCCAACTCGGGTGCCCGGCGGTCCTCCGGAAACAGGGCCATCTGGGCCGAGGCGCCCCGGTCTTCGTCAAACACCTCGATGGAGCGGCACCACGCCGCCCGCTGGGCGTCGTTGATCTCCCCCAGATACAAGACGTGGCGCTGCACCACCCGCCCGTCCGCTACCCGACGGTTCTCCACCACACTCCAGTAGCGGTGTTCTTTACCGTCCTTCTTGCGGGTCTTGGAGCGCAGGAACATGCCGACAGTGTCGGAAGATTCGCCACCCGGCTCAAGGACCAAGGTCGGCACTACAGACGCTTTCGCGCAACCTGGCCTCGTTCACTCAGACACTTACAGCACAACCAAGGGCCAGAATGGCCCCAAAATGGCAAATTCCTGGGTCGAATAGTCGAAGTCGGGCTAGTCCTGAGCGTCCTCAAGATTGCCGCGGGCCTGCTCGGACACTCCCAGGCCCTGGTCGCCGACGGCATCCACTCGCTCTCCGACTTGCTCTCCGATGCCCTCGTCCTGTTGGCAGGCAATCACGCGGTGCAGGCGCCCGACCGCGACCACCCCTACGGCCATGCCCGCTATGAGACTGTAGCGACCTTGGTCCTCGGCTTTCTGCTGTTGGCGGTGGCCCTTGGAATCGGCTGGGATGCCGGCCATCGTCTATTTGCACCTGCAGAGCTGTTGCGCCCCGAGGTGCTGGCCCTAGCAGTTGCCGTCTTGTCGATCCTGGTCAAGGAATGGCTCCATTGGTGGACACTTGGTTACGCGAAGAAAGTCCGCTCCGACCTGCTCCGCGCAAACGCATGGCACCACCGATCCGACGCCATCTCCTCGGTGGTGGTGCCGGTAGGCATCGCCGGTACCATGGCTGGCCTGCCCTATCTCGATGCCATTGCCGCTTTTGTGGTGGCCTTAACGATCGCTCAAATCGCGTGGGAGCTCGGGTGGTCGGCGGTCAAGGAACTTGTTGACACCGGGCTCGAATCCGATCGAGTGGATACCGTTCGCGAGACCATCCGCTCCGTTGGCGGCGTTCGCGATATCCATATGCTTGGGACTCGCCGTCAGGGGGCTTGGGCATCCGCCGACGTTCATGTTCTCGTGGATCCGGGAGTTAGCGTCTCGGAGGGCCACACCATCAGTCTCCTGGTGGAAGATAAAGATCAAGCGAGAGATCGACGAGATCACAGACGTAACGGTCCACATCGATCCGGAGGACGACGAGCATGCACCGCCCTCTGCTCACCTGCCCCTGCGCGCCGAGGTACTGGCCGGCCTAGCGTCCCTGTGGTCGAACATTCCCGCCGCAACCGAGCGTACCCGCATCGTTCTGCATTATTTGGGCGGCGCGATCGACGTTGATGTCTACTTTCCCATGGCTACCTGCACCCGTCCCGGAGCGGATCCAGTGGCCTTGCAGACAAGCCTCAAAGAGGCCTTAGCCGGGCACGCGGAGTTTCGCGGTGTGCGCGTCTTTTACGGCTAGAGCTGCACTATGCTGGTGCGCCTTAGGAAGAATGTTGTCTGTTGTGGTGCGTGGAGAGCCACGGGGCGGCTCACCAGCAAGCCCCTTGAGCTTCAATGGGGGGAGACTAGCCGCTTGGTCGGAAGGACGCCGCAACCCGTGGCGCACGCAATGATCGCAGCCGTTGATGCATGAGGCGGTACCGTCTTTTGGGCCTGGCACCCGACTCTCGGGGGCCTTAAGTCTTATGGCCCGGTGTTTGCTTGCCTCGTGCGGGCCAGGGTTATGATCCCGGAGGCAGCCGAGCTGATTTCTCCGCAATCCCGTAGGGCAGTGGGGCGGCGGCGCGTCGAGGCCCCATGCAGCCTCGGTTCCGACCTGATAGGCTCCTCCGCGCGAGTCAGCGGGCCGAGTTTGCCCCGACCGACTCGCCTAACCCACTCGCGCAGTCCCCAAAAATACGTTTACAGCAACAGCATCGGAGACGTTCAAATGGCAGATGTCATCAAGATGATCAAAGAGAATGAGGTGAAGTTCATCGATCTTCGCTTCACGGACACCCGGGGTAAGGAGCAGCACGTCTCAATGCCCACCTCCCAGGTGGATGAGGACATGTTTAAGGACGGGAAGATGTTCGACGGTTCGTCCATCGCCGGTTGGAAAGGCATCCAGGAGTCGGACATGGTGCTCATGCCCGAGGCCGAAACCGCGGTGATGGACCCCTTCAGCGACGAAAATACGCTGATCATCCGCTGCGACATCCTCGAGCCCAACACCATGGAAGGCTACGAGCGCGATCCCCGCTCCCTGGCCAAGCGCGCGGAGGCGTACCTCAAGTCGACTGGCATCGCCGATGCCGCCTATTTTGGCCCTGAGCCCGAATTCTTTGTCTTCGATGACGTCCGCTGGGGCGCGGACATGAGCGGCTCCTTCGTCAAGATCGACTCCCAGGAGGCCGAATGGAACTCCGAACGGGTCTACACCGATGGCAACATGGGTCACCGGCCCAGCGTCAAGGGAGGCTATTTCCCGGTTCCGCCGGTTGACTCACTAAACGATCTGCGCGCCGCCATGTGTCTCGCCATGGAGGAGATGGGTGTGCCGGTGGAGGTGCATCACCACGAGGTTGCGACGGCCGGACAATGCGAGATCGGCACCAAGTTTTCGACCCTGGTCCAGCGTGCCGACTGGACCCAGATCATGAAATACGCGATCTGGAACACGGCGCATGCGTACGGCAAGACCGTCACCTTCATGCCTAAACCGATGGTGGGTGACAATGGCAACGGCATGCATGTTCACCAGTCTCTCGGCAAGGACGGGCAGAACGTATTCTCGGGTGACAAGTATGGCGGCCTCTCGGAGATCGCCCTCTACTACATCGGCGGGATTATCAAGCACGCCCGCGCCCTGAATGCCTTCACAAACGCCTCCACCAACTCCTACAAGCGCTTGGTGCCGGGATTTGAGGCGCCGGTCATGCTGGCCTACTCCGCCCGCAACCGCTCCGCATCCATCCGTATTCCCTACGTGGCGAACCCGAAGGGCCGCCGCATCGAGGTGCGCTTCCCCGACGCCACGGGCAACCCCTACCTGTCCTTCTCCGCCATGATGCTTGCAGGCCTCGACGGCATCATGAATAAGATCCATCCGGGCGATCCCATGGACAAGGATCTTTACGACCTACCCCCGGAGGAGGAGAAGGCGATCCCGACCGTCTGCCATGCTCTGGATCAGGCCTTGGATGCGCTCGACCGGGATCGCGACTTCCTCACAGCCGGTGGCGTCTTCACCGACGACCTGATCGACGGCTATATCGGGCTCAAGATGCAGGAGGTCACTCAGCTTCGCATGACCACCCATCCGATCGAGTTCGACCTCTACTACAGCCTGTAATCCCCCCTGGCCGAGCGCTAGGCATCCGTATGCGACCCCCCGTTCTAGTGCGGGGTGTCGCATATCCGTTGAGCCTCCCTTGATGCTCGTCTATCCTTCGCGAATGCGAAGGGCGTACCTTTTCCTTATTCTCGCCGCGCAATCGGCGTGCACAGCCGCACAGGTCTACCGCTGGGTGGATTCGGACGGACGCACGCATTACTCCGATCGCCCCGCGCCGGATGCGGAGGCGTTGCGGATCGACGGAACAGAACGACCGAACGCGCCGGATCCCTCCGCTCAGCCCCTGTCCGGCACGCCTCTCCTTGGACCCTACGCGAGCTTCGAGATCGTCTCGCCGGAGCCCAATCAGACCCTTCGTCAGGAGCCCGCGGACCTACCGGTCAGTCTGCTACTCGACCCCCCACTGATCAGCGGCCATCGCCTAGAGCTGGTGTTGGACGGGACGCCGATCCCAGTAGACCAGCCGGTCGGCACCCAGGTCTCACTCAAGGGTCTGGCCTATGGCAGCCATGTCGCCGAGGCCCAAATTCGTAACAGCGCTGGCGCTGTTATCGCTCGCACCGCCTCGGTGAGCTTCCACCTGCGCAAGCCACTTCCGCCGGGCGTGCTGCAGTAGCTCCACAGGCGCCGCTCCTCCACCCATCGCCAAGACCCACGCGGTCAGCACAGAAAGGCGGCTAAGGGCGTTGCCCGTCGGGTGGCTTGCATTTTGCTTTCGGTCTCGTGGGCAGGCCCCAGTCCGGAGCCGGGTCAAGATGCGGAAAACACTGCCTCGGCATCGACGCTCAAAGCAACAGGCTCGCGTTCGGCCGACGCTGCCGGACCAGACGTCAGACTCCACTTCGTAGCCGCTCCATCCAGCCACCATGACCACGAGTTCAGCCACCAAATCCCCGCTGGAGAAGACGGTACTTGACCACCTCAACACGGCGGTGATGCTGTTCGGATCCGACCTCCGCCTCAGATATCTCAATCCAGCCGCCGAGATGCTGTTCCAAGTCAGCTCGCGGCACGTGGTGGGCCAGCATGCTAAAAGCCTTTTGCCGTGCCCGGGTCGCAAGGTAGAGCACCGCTTGAACATGGCTCTTCGCTCACGCCATCCGTTTACGGAGCGGGAGCTCAACGTGAGCGTGATCGATGGCCGCACCATAACGGTGAACTGCACCGTCCTTCCCCTGCACCATTTTGATGCGGAACCCGAGCTCCTGGTAGAGCTCTATCAAGTCGACAGGCAGCTGCGCATCACGCGTGAGGAGCACCTGCTCTCCCAACACCATGCGACCCAGGCGCTGATCCGAGGACTGGCCCACGAGATCAAGAATCCCTTGGGCGGGCTGCGGGGCGCCGCCCAACTCTTAGAGCGAGAGCTTCATGATCCGGGCCTGCGCGAGTACACGCGCATCATCATCGACGAGGCAGACCGCCTCCAAAGCCTGATGAATCGCATGATCGGCCCCAACCGCATGCCCACGCGGGCGCAGGTGAACATTCACACTGTCTTGGAACACGTCCGGGGCCTGATCCTCGCCGAATATCCCGGCGGGCCGGCCGTGCTGCGCGACTACGACCCGAGCATCCCAGAGTTCACCGCGGACCAGGACCGTCTGATTCAGGCCTTCCTCAACATCGCCCGTAACGCGGCGGCCGCGGCAGGAAAGGACGGCCGTGTGGAGCTCCGCACCCGGGTCTTGCGCCAGTTCACCATCGGCGCCCATCGCCATCGACTGGTTCTCCGGGCGGAGGTCCGGGATGACGGGCCCGGCATCCCGGAGGAGCTCAAGGACCAGATCTTCTTTCCCATGGTCTCCGGACACCCCGGCGGGACTGGTCTGGGGCTGCCCATCGCCCAGGAATTGATCAACCAACATGGAGGCCTGATCGAATGCGAAAGCCGCACCGGGGACACCCGATTCTTCGTCTACCTGCCGCTGGAGTCGGACCATGACTAGAGAGCCTAGGGTATGGGTCATTGACGACGATCGCTCCATCCGCTGGGTGCTCGAACGGGCCCTGCGCAAGGCGGACATGCACGTGACCTGTTTTTCCAACGGCGTCGGGGTGATGGAGGCCCTCGACCGAGAACAGCCTGACGCCATCCTCACGGATATCCGGATGCCGGGAATTGACGGATTGGACCTGCTTCGCCAGGTCACGGCCCGCTACCCGGGGCTGCCGGTCATCATCATGACCGCCCACTCGGACCTGGACAGCGCAGTCTCCGCCTTCCACGGCGGAGCCTTCGAATACCTGCCCAAGCCGTTCGATCTCGATGAAGCCGTCGCCCAGGTCGCTCGGGCCTGTCGTCGCGTTCGCGCGGATGCCCATGAGGAGATCAACGTCACACACGCCCCAGACATCATCGGCGAAGCCCCTGCGATGCAAGAGGTGTTTCGGGCCATTGGCCGGTTGGCGCGCTCGAATATCACAGTTCTGATCAACGGCGAGTCGGGCACTGGCAAAGAGCTGGTCGCCCACGCGCTCCACCGGCACAGCCCCCGGGCGGACCGCCCCTTCATTGCGCTCAACATGGCCGCTATCCCGCGAGACCTGCTCGAGTCGGAATTGTTCGGCCACGAGCGGGGAGCCTTCACCGGCGCCCAGGCCAGACGGGAGGGCCGCTTTGAGCAGGCCGACCGTGGCACCCTGTTCCTTGACGAGATCGGCGATATGCCCGCGGAACTCCAGACCCGACTGCTGCGGGTACTCTCGGACGGGGAGTTCTATCGCGTTGGCGGCGTCGCCCCAATCCGGGTGGACGTGCGAATCATCGCGGCGACCCACCAAAACCTGGAGGACCTGGTGCGTCAGGGGCGTTTCCGCGAGGACCTGTTCCACCGCCTCAATGTCATCCGTATCCACCTGCCCGCACTTCGGGACCGCCGCGAGGATATTCCGCTCCTGATGCGCCACTTCCTCGCCCAGGCCGCTCAGGAGCTCGGCTGCGAGACTAAGGTCCTACTTCAGAGTGCCATTGAGCAGCTCAAGCGGCTGGACTGGCCGGGTAATGTCCGCCAGCTCGAGAACACGGCACGCTGGGTCACGGTCATGGCGTCGGGCAAGGAGATTCATGCCGAAGACCTGCCGCCCGAGCTAAGCGGCGTCAGCCCCGAACGCAATCGCGACGAGCCCTGGGAAACCGTGTTCCGCCGCTGGGCCCGCACGAGTCTCAAACAGGGTCGGGGGGGGCTGCTCGATCAGGCACTGCCCGCCTTTGAGCAGATCCTGATTCAGACCGCCTTGGAGCACACCGGTGGGCGCCGGCAGGAGGCCGCCCGTCTGTTGGGCTGGGGTCGCAACACCCTAACCAGAAAGATCAAGGAGTTGCAGCTTGAGATCGGCAACGATCCGGAAGAATCTCCCGGCTGAGCGGAAGCGCCTTTTGCCTGGAGGTTTGAAAGTCCGTGCCTGGGCGCAAAGATTGACGGATTGCTTGCGCTTTCCCCTTCCGAGGAGTTGCCGTTGGACAGTACCCAAATTCACTTGCCCGGGTCCCAAATCGAATCCATCTCCGTCGCGCCAGGCGCGCTGAGGATCGATTTCTCACGGGTTTACCTGCTCAAGAGCATGACCGGATCGAAGGAGCGTACGCGCTGGTGGCAAGCCGGTTCCCTGACCCTGGAGGGCGTGGAGGAACTGCCGTCGCCCCGAGTCGGGCCCCTGACGTGCGCTGGCGGGGACATCGATGACAACGTCTACACTTACCGCGACATGGTCCCAGTTCCCTTTGCCAGCCGCGGACACATCCGATTCCGGCTCCGTTTCGAGGGCGCGGCGGAGCCCCTGGATGTTGTAGGGACCTCCGCGCGTCTTGATTTGCTCGACGTTGCCAAGTACATCGAGCACATCCGTTCCTGAGGCCGGTCCCTCCGGGTCCCGCCTGAAGTTCGAGTCGGGAGCGGCGCATCGGGCGCCCGCCCGGACATGAAAAAGCCCATGGGGCACCATGGGCTTTCACGAAGAGCCAAACACCGCCCCTAGGGGCAGCGGCGGGAGCGTCGGATCAGAAGCGGGACGAACCCACGATCTCGTGGGCGATGTCCACGACCCGATTGGCCATGTCCGAGTATTCCTGCCGATAGTTCGCTAGCAGGCCTTCCTGTGATGCCCAATAATCCTTGCCGCTGACGCCGTGTTGGTGCTCGTACTCGACGAACTGCTTCTGCATCTCGAGCATCTTGTTGATCAGTTCCTGCTTCTCTTTTTTCAAAGACTCGATATCGCTCATGCACTTGTCCCCCATTTGGGTTGGATCGAATACGGTCGGCGAATTTAGTAAATGCCGAAGTCTTAATATACCACGCTGGACTCGGAGGCGGTCAACCCGGGCCACTGTCGCACATCGGCCCCTCGCCGGGCTGCGACCCCCCGAGGGGCGATCGACCCAATTTGGACGACGGCGGCAGCTGCAATGTTCCACGTGATCCTCTACCAGCCAGAAATTCCTCCGAACACGGGCAACATCATGCGTTTGTGCGCCAACCTTGGCGCGAGCCTACACCTGATCGAACCCCTCGGATTCCTGCTCGAAGACCGTCTGCTGCGCCGCGCTGGACTCGATTATCGCGAATGGGCGGACGTGGCCACCCACCCCGACCTCAATGCCTGCCTTACCTCCCTGTTGCCCCTCCGGCTATTTGGTCTCAGCACCCGCGGTGGTCCCTCATACGCGGATGCCGTCTATCGGGAGGGAGACGCCTTTCTATTCGGACCCGAGACCCGAGGTCTTCCGGAGCAGGTACTGGGGGCCCTCCCCGCTGAGCGCTGCCTGCGCATCCCCATGCGCCCAGGAAACCGCAGCCTGAACCTATCGAACGCGGTCGCCGTCGTCTTGTTCGAGGCCTGGCGCCAGCGGGGCTTCGAGGGGTCCGCCGTACCGCGCCGCGACGGAACTTAGCCGAATTCAGCCTTCGGCTCGCGCTCCAGAAGGGCCGCGGTTGCCTCCAGGGGTGATACCCCTTCGTAGAGCACACGAAAAACCTGGTCGGTAATGGGCATCTCGACACCTAGGGTGTCCGCCAAGCGGTGCACCGAGCGGGCCGTCGCTACGCCTTCGACTTCCTGACCGATCTCTCGCTTCGCTTGATCCACGCTGAGTCCGCGCGCGAGGGCGAGGCCCATCCGGCGATTACGCGACTGATCGTCGGTGCAGGTCAGTACGAGGTCGCCCACGCCGGCGAGTCCGGTAAAAGTCTCTGGCCGGCCGCCAAGGGCATTTCCGAGGCGAATCAGCTCGCTCAGTCCGCGGGTGATCAGCGCCGCCCGGGCGTTCGCGCCGAACCCCAGCCCGTCGGCGATACCGGTGGCGATGGCCAGGACGTTTTTCGCGGCACCGCTGATTTCCACGCCGACCATGTCGCCGCTGGTGTAGGCGCGGAAGCGGCCGCCGTGCAGCAGGCCAGCGATACGGGCGGCGAACGCCGCGTCGTCCGAGGCCACGGTGACCGCCGTGGGGAGACCTCGTGCTACCTCTCGAGCGAAGCTGGGGCCAGAGACGACCGCGAGGCTTGACCGTGGCAGGGCCATCCGTGCGGTGTCGTGCAGCAGCCCGCCCGTGATCGGGTCCAAGCCCTTGGTGGCCCAGGCCAGACCCCTGTCCTCGGTCAGGCGACCAGAAAGTGCGAAGACGACCTCGCTAAAGGCGTGGCTGGGAACGACCACCAGGCAGGCGTGCACCCCATCAAGGGCTTGGTCCAGAGAAGACGTAGGGGTGACATCGGCCGGCAACGGAAAGCCGGCAAGGAAGCGCTTGTTCTCGGCGTCGCGGATGAGCTCCGCTACGTGGTCGGGATCATGCCCCCATAATGCCACCTGGTGTCCGTTTCGACAGAGCTGGATGGCAAGCGCTGTGCCCCAGGACCCATTGCCCAAGACGGCGATGCGCGCCGTCTTGCTCTGCGGCTCGCTGGCGCGGTAGCTCAATGCTGACGCGCCCCGCCTTCCCCGGCCCCTGCGCTCTGAGCGGCCGCTTGCTGCTGGTGCTGTGCGAACAGGGCATCAAAGCTCACGTGTTGCAGGACCAACTGCGGAAAACTGCCCTTGGTCACCAAGTCGGACACGACCTCACGGGCGTAAGGGAAGAGCAGATTCGGACAATAGGCCCCGAGCATCGGCCCCAGCTCCTGTTCGGAGAATCCGCTTAGGGTGAAGATACCCCCTTGTTGTACCTCCGCGATGAAGGCGGTCTTATCCCCTACGCTGGTGGTCACCGTGACGGAGAGCACGACCTCGTAAGACGTGTCCGCGAGTCGGTTGACCTTGGTGTTGAGGTTGAGCTCGTTGTTGGGCTTCCACTCCCCGCGGAAGATATCCGGTGAATTCGGTGACTCGAACGAAACGTCCTTGGTGTAGATGCGCTGGATGGCGAACTGACGCTCGCCCTCGCTTTTGCTCTGCTCGTTGTCGGCCATGCTGGTGTCCTGTGGGAAGTGCGGTTCGGAATCAGGTGCGCGCGGAGACGCGGTCGGTCAGCGCTTCTTGCGGGTGAGCGGGAGACTGGCTGCCTGCCAGGCTAAGATACCGCCCTTGAGATTGTAAACCTCGTCGAACCCCTCCTTGCGAAGCTGACCACAGGCAACGGAGGATTGAGACCCAGATCGGCAGGTCACGATGATCGGCCGTCCCTTGTGCTTGGCCATGGCGCCCATTTGGTTCTTAAACCCGTTCATGGGTATGTTGACCGCGTTGATGATGTGTCCCTTCGCGAAGTCCGCCGCTGGGCGCACGTCGATGACCGCTGCGTCCCGGTGGTTGATCAACTCCGTCGCGCCCAGGGGCTCGACGCTTCCGCGGTCACCTACGACCAGGTTGTGGATGAGGAGCCCGAGGATCACCGCCAATGCGACGAACAGGTACCAGTGGTTACCGACGAACTCGATGAGCTGATTAACCTGCATCGACAAAAGTTCTCTTGGCTGACAGGGCGCTTGGGGTGGCACGAAGCGCGAGCGGTACCCAGCGGCGCGGCCAGCGGTAGGACGCGAAGGGCGCCGGGTTCAAGCGAGGGGCGGAGTATAAGGACCTGAGCGGCGGGCGTCATCCCGCAGCCGCGAGAGCGGTCATTAAGCGTGCTGGCAGAAAACCTCGCGCATCATCCCGATCAGACGCAGGGTCCGTCCGTCGCTGACTCGGTAGTAGACACGGTTTGCGTCTTTGCGAGAGGCCAGGATTCCCTTGTCTCTCAAGATCGCCAGGTGCTGGGAGATGTTGCTCTGAGAGGTGCCCACATGATCCACGATCTCCTGGACGCTGACCTCTTGGTCGCCGAGGGTGCACAAGATCTTCAGCCGTAACGGGTGCGACATCGCCTTGAGGGAGCGAGAAGCCCGCTCGATATCGTCATCGTCCGCGAACAGACTGACCGCGCCCTCGTGCTCGAGTACCTGCGGGTCGTTCAAGACTGGGTGAGAGGTGTGACTTAGATGGGTCGCCATCGAATCAGGCCGAATCATTTTTTCACCATACAATAATAAACTTTTTCTGCCGTCCTGCGAACCTTCAACCCCGCGGCCTCGACGGCGCCACCTCTAAGACGGCGGCCCACCTATAATCGAGCTCCCCGCCAGCGTGCACCGCTCGCCCGAGTCCATGTTCACTGCTCTCCGCCCTGTCTGTGCTTCCAGGCCGCCCCGCAAGCGCCACTCTATGGCGGCCGGCCTCCTGAGCGGGGCTTGGGTCCTGGGTGGGCTTCTGTGTCTGGGGGGGCATGTAAGCGCCGCGGAGGACTCGGATGCGGCCATCGACCGACGGGAACAGGACCTAGAGACGATCGAGCGCCAGGTCCAGAACTTGGGTCAGGAGCTCGTTGGGCGCAATGCCGAACGCCAGTCCCTGATCCAGGAACTGGAGGAGCGAGAGCGGGACGTGGCGGCGCTTGCCATCGCGGGACGCGAGCTCGATCAGTTGGTGCGCGAGCAGACCCGAGTGGCAGAGGACCTCCGCGCCCGCCAGGCGGAGCAGCAGAAGGCCCTCGAGACGGAGCTCGTGCGCCTATCGGAGCTGGTGCGCACGGCCCACGCAATGGGTCGCGCTGACGGGCTGCGCATGCTGCTCAACCAAGAGGACCCCGTTCGGGCGAGCCGCATAATGTCTTATTTTGCCTATTTCAATCGGGAGCGCTTGGGCCGCATCCAGGCCGTGACGGCGAGGGCCGAGCGGCTCGCCTTGCTCGCCGCCGATGCAGAGCGGGAGGCCGCGCGCCTGGTGGAGCTGGCCAAACAGCAGGAGGCGACCCGCACCCGTCTGGAAGTCGCCAAGCGAGAGCGTGCAACGGTACTCGCGAGCCTCGAGCGGACGATCGCCACCGGCGAAGAGAACATGGTCTCCCTGCGGCACGACGCGGAGAACTTGCGTCTCCTGGTTGAGCACCTGCGACAGCGGGCGCAGATCCGCGCCGAGCTCGACGTGGAGCAGGAAACCTTCGCCCAGCGTCGGGGACACCTCGCCTGGCCCTTGTTGGAAGGCCGGGTCAAGGCCCCGTTCGGTTCCCCCAAAGAAGGCTCAGGGCTTGTCTGGGATGGCGTCCTCCTCGCTGCTCGGGAAGGAGAGGAGGTGCGCGCGGTCCACAATGGACGAGTGGTCTATGCGGACTGGCTGAGGGGATTCGGCATGCTACTCGTGATCGACCACGGTGACGGATATATGACCCTGTACGGGCACAACGAGGCCGTGCTCAAAGATGTGGGCGAGTGGGTCTCCGCCAACGAGGTCGTGGCCCTCAGCGGAAACAGCGGGGGGCGAGGCGACGCCATGCTCTATTTTGCCATTCGGCACAATGGCGAGGCACTGAACCCGGCCGCCTGGTGCGGCTGAGTCGCCGCAGCCCCGCGGAGGAACGTCTGACGCCAACTGCGATCCAAAGAACGACCCCCCATCGTCCAGCCTTCAGCCAAGCGTGCCCAAGCTGTTGATCGGGGTCGAAACATGCGATGCTTGGCCGCAAGCCCCAGTGGCAGGGTTTGTTGTCCCGGGTCGGCCCGGGCGGCTCCCACCCCTTCAACCCATTCGTAGCACCTTTAAGCACTGACAACATGACCACACGCATCCAGTTACCGCTGGTTCTCAGCATCGCCATCCTTACTGGTGGTACCGCAGGTCGAGTCACGACCGCGAGTGCGGAGTCCGCCGACGCCTTGCCGCTGGACGATCTGCGCACCTTTGCCGAGGTCTATGGCCGGATCAAGGACGACTATGTGGAGGGCGTCCAGGACACAACCCTATTAGAGAGTGCCATCCGTGGGATGCTCTCCGGGCTTGACCCCCACTCCGCCTATCTCGACAGGGAGGAGTACCGCGAGCTGCAGGTGGGTACCAGCGGAGAGTTCGGCGGCCTCGGGATTGAGGTCGGCATGGACGACGGCTTCGTCAAGGTCATTTCCCCGATCGATGACACGCCGGCCCAGCGTGCGGGGCTTCAGGCAGGCGACACCATCGTACGGATCGACGACAAGCCGGTGAAAGGCCTCAGCCTCAACGAAGCGGTCAACCTGATGCGCGGCAAGCCGGGCACGGAAATTCGACTGAGCATCGTGCGCAGCGGCGAGGGCCGTCCTTTCGAGGTGACACTCGAGCGTGACGTGATCCATGTGGCGAGCGTCAAGAGCCGCACGCTGGAGCCCGGATACGGCTATGTGCGCATCTCGCATTTCCAGGCGCGCACCACCGATCACATGCTCTCCGCCATCGCGGCGTTGAAGAAGGAAAACCAGGGGGGCATCAAAGGGCTGGTGCTTGACCTGCGCAATAACCCGGGTGGCGTGCTGAATGCGGCGGTCGGCGTGAGTGACGCCTTCATGACCAACGGCCTCATCGTCTACACCCAGGGCCGGCTCGAGGACTCCAAGCTCCAGTTCAAGGCGGGCCCGGACGATGTCCTGAGTGGCGCCCCCCTGGTGGTGCTGGTCAACGGCGGCAGCGCGTCGGCATCCGAGATCGTGGCGGGGGCCCTCCAGGACCAGAAGCGGGCCCTCATCATGGGCACTCAGACCTTCGGCAAGGGCTCGGTCCAGACCATCGTACCGATCGATGATACGACGGCACTCAAATTGACGACGGCACGCTATTACACGCCATCGGGGCGCTCCATCCAGGCCCAGGGCATCGTTCCGGACATCAAATTGGAGCGCGGCGAGTTCAAGCCAGTCGCCGAGCCCGAGCTCGATCCACTGAAGGAGGCGGACCTGACAAACCACCTGGACGGATCAGAGTCGGGCGACACCGACGGCAAGCCAAGTCAAAAGAAGGCAGATGCGGAGGGTGCTGATCAAAAGAAAGACACCCCCACCAAGGCCCTGATCGCAGAGGACTATCAGCTTGCGGAAGCGCTAAACGTGCTGAAGGGCCTGAACATCCTCGGTCGCGCGGCCGACTGAAGGGAGGAGGAACGAGATGCCGCGGGTACTGATTCCGCTCGCCGCGGGCTTCGAAGAGCTCGAGGCGGTCACCGTCATCGATCTGTTGCGCCGCGCCGACATCGAGGTGGTGTCAGCCGGATTGGAGCCCGGACCCGTGACGGGGAGCCGCCGCACGGTGCTGGTGCCAGACAGCAGCCTGGACGCGGTGCTCGATACCGATTTCGACATGGTGGTGCTCCCGGGTGGTCTACCGGGTGCCACCAACCTGGACGCGGATCCACGGATCCACGGGCTCCTGCGCCGCCACCACTCCGAGGGCCGCTTCAGCGCCGCCATCTGTGCCGCCCCGCAGGTCTTGGCCAGTGCCGGGCTGCTGGACGGACGCTCGGCCACCGCCTATCCGGGGACCCTCAAGATCACGGACTTCCCTCAGGTGAACCTGATCGAGGATCCCGTTGTGGTGGACGGCAAGGTCGTGACCTCCCGGGGTCCGGGGACAGCCATGGACTTCGCCTTGCAACTGATCGAGCTCCTGTCCGGCAGGGAGCGCCGCGACGCGGTGGAGTCCAAGCTGCTGCGCCCAGTCTGAGTGAAGCGGTGCGCGCTGACCCCGAACCGGAAGCGCTATCCTAGATGCCAGCAACGCCCGAGTGGTGATCCCGAGTGTTCTCAGCCTGGGCGTACTGTCCATCGCCCTTGCCGTCAGTGCCCTGGCGACCCGCTGGCTTGTGGGCCGGGCCCACCAAGGGCTTCTCGATCACCCCAACGAGCGCTCGTTGCATCAGACACCGGTGCCGCGTAGCGGTGGGCTGGGAGTGCTGGCGGGGTTTACCGCGGCCCTGGTCGGCCTCGCCGCCGCGGGCTGGCGCGATCCGGAGCTGGTTTGGTTGGGGTTGGCTACGGTCCTGGTGGCCGGGGTTTCATTGTGCGACGACTTCGGCCACGTGTCCCGGCGACTGAGGTTTGCGGTCCACGCTGCGGCTGCGCTGATGCTGGCGGCCGCCGGACTCCTGTGGCATTCGCTCGATCTCCCCGGGGTTCACTGGTCTTTTCCAACGGCTCTCGCCTGGACACTCACGCTGCTTTATGTGGTCTGGATGATCAACCTCTACAACTTCATGGACGGCATGGACGGTTTTGCGGGGGGCATGACCCTCTTCGGCTTCGGCGCCCTGGCCGTGCTCGGCTGGCGCGGGGGCGAGCCCTTGTTCGCGCTCACCGCGGCCAGCGTGGCGGCTGCCGCGGCGGGGTTTCTCACCCGCAATTTCCCGCCCGCCCGAATCTTCCTCGGTGACCTGGGCTCATCGACCCTGGGGCTTCTGGCCGCGGGGCTTTCGCTTTGGGGCGCCCGGCTTGGGCTCTTTCCTCTGTGGGTCGCCTGGCTCGCCTTCTCCCCGTTCATCGTGGACGCCACCTGGACCCTGATGAGGCGCCTGCTCAAGGGCGAGCGGGTGTGGGAGGCCCATCGCAGCCACCACTACCAGCGCTTGGTGCTCGCGGGGTGGGGCCACCGCAAGACGGTCCTGCGCAGCTATCTGGTGATGGCCGGGGCCGCTGCCTGCGCTGTGGCCGCCCCGTCCCTGCCAACCTCGGACCAATGGATGCTGATCGTTGCCTGGGCTGGCATCTACGTGCTGATCCACGTGCGGGTGCATCTGGCCGAGCGTCATCCCGCCCCGGGTCAGCCATGAGCCCTCTGTTCGACCGGCTGCGCTCAAGGACCGCCGCTTTCGCGCACGACCTGGTGATGATCCCCATTGCCTGGCTCGCCGCCTATTGGCTGCGCTTCAACCTCGGTGTCGTCCCCCCCGAGTTCCTCGACGGTGCATTGCGCGCGCTGCCCTGGGTGGTGCTGGTCCAGGGCAGTGTCTACTGGGTGTTCGGCCTTTACCGGGGCGTGTGGCGGTTTGCCTCCCTGCCGGATCTAGTGCGCATCACGAAGGCCGTCTTTGCTGGTACGGCCCTGGTGGTCCTGGCCCTCTTTATCATCAACCGCTCCTTGCTCATCCCGCGCTCGGTTCCGGTGCTCTTCTGTGGCATGCAACTGGTGTTGGTGGCGGGGCCGCGTCTCCTCTACCGCTGGATCAAGGACCACAGGCTCAACCTGCTCGCCGGCCAGCGGGTGTTGATCGTGGGCGCTGGGCGTGCCGGCGAGATGCTGGCGCGCGACATGCTCCGCGACCCCCAGCATGCCTACAGCCCGGTTGCGTTCGTGGACGACAAGCTTCGCCGCCAGGGGGGCGAGGTCCACGGTGTCCCGGTGCTCGGATCCACCGAGGACATCCCCAGAGTGGTGACGGAGCGATCGATCGATCTGGTGCTTCTCGCGGTGCCGAGCGCCGGGGCGCGCGAGATGCAACGCCTGGTGGAGCTGTGTGAGCAGACAGGCAAACCGTTCCGCACCGTGCCGCAGCTGCGCAGCCTGATGGCCGGTCAGGTGAGTATCAGTCAGCTGCGCCCGGTCTCCATCGAGGATCTGCTCGGGCGCGACCCCATCACCCTGGACTGGGATGGGATTCGCACCGGATTAACTGGGCGCGACATCCTGGTCACGGGGGCGGGTGGCTCCATCGGGTCCGAGCTCGTGCGCCAGATCGCGGTTACGGGCCCCGCGCGGCTTATCCTAGTGGATAACGGCGAGTACAACCTTTATCAGGTGGAGATGGAGCTGCTGGAGAGCCACCCCGGCCTGCGCTTCGGGAGATATCTGCTGGATGTAACCGACGCCCCGGCCGTGAATGCCCTGTTCCGCGCGGAGCGCCCCGCGATCGTCTTCCATGCCGCCGCTTACAAGCACGTTCCCATGCTGGAGGATCAGGTCCGGGCGGCAGTACGCAACAACGTCCAGGGGACGCGGGTGGTCGCGGAGGCGGCTGCCGCCGGGGCATGCGAGCGGTTCGTGCTGATCTCCACGGACAAGGCGGTCCACCCAGCGAATGTCATGGGGGCGACCAAGCGGCTGGCCGAGGCCCTGTGCCAGTCGCTGGACCGCCGCTCCAAGACCCGCTTTATCACGGTGCGCTTCGGCAATGTCCTGGGCTCTGCCGGCAGTGTGGTACCGCTGTTCCGCCGCCAAATCGAGCGGGGTGGGCCGGTAACCGTCACGCACCCGCAGATCGAGCGCTTCTTCATGACCATCCCCGAGGCCTGCCAGCTCATCATGCAGGCCGCGGTGATCGGTGACGGAGGTGAAATCTTCGTATTGGATATGGGCGAGCCGGTGAAGATCCGCTACCTGGCCGAACAGATGATCCGGCTCTCGGGCCGGGAGCCGGGAGGGGAGGTCCCAATCGAGTACATTGGACTGCGCCCCGGCGAGAAACTTTACGAAGAGCTTTTCTACGACTCCGAGGACCTGACTCCCACCCGTCACCCCAAGATCCGCGTGGCCCGAGGGGCCGACGGTCTGGTGGAGCGTATGTCGCCGGAGCGTCTCGCCGCCCTGGCACTGGCATGCGAGACTCAGGACGAGGACGGGATGTTGGCGGCGCTCGGCGCACTGATCCCCGACTGGCGGCGAGGGCCCCCAGCCGAGGATTTGCTGGCGGCGCCAGCAAGGCAATCCAAAGCAATTCCCGCCGAGGGGCTGAGCGTTTAGGCCTGAGCTATGCGTTACGACCAACAGGAAGACACCGTCCTTGAGGATCTCCCGACGCTATTAGGCAGCCGGGAAGACCCCGAGCTCAATGCCGACCAAGTTCCCAGACCCGGTTTTGAACCTCTGGCCGGTGGGGGTGACGCCCGCGCCGGCGAGGTTCCCCTGGCCCCCGAGCCGGCCCAAGGGCCCGCGGAAGCTGTCGCGTCATCCACCCCGGAGCGCACGCCCGAGACGCGCATCGTCGCGGCGCTCTACGAGCGCGGGAAGCTGACCGCCGGAGATCTGGCGAGGGCACGGAGACTTGCAGATGACGCTGGTGAGTTCCTGCCGCGCATGCTCGTGCGCCTGGGGCTGGTCTCCGAGCGCGACATGGCCCAGGCCATGGGAGAGGTGCTGGAGTTGCCGCTGGTGGATGACTCTTCCTTTCCAGCCGAGCCCGTCGCGGAAGGGCTCTTCCCCTTACGCTTTCTCAAGGACGCCCGGGTGCTGCCACTGGAGGAGAACGAGGCGCGCATTCGGGTCGCGGTGGCCGATGCCGCCGATCCGTTCGTGCTCTCGGCCGTGGCCATGGCGGCGGGTAAGCCGGTCGAGGCCGCGGTAGCCCTGCCCTCCGAGATCGATTCGGCGCTGGCGAGGCTCTACGAAAAGCCTGCGGAAACCGGCGAGGAGACGGAGTCCGAGCTGGGGGACTTCGACGAGGAGGACATCGAGCATCTCAAGGATCTGGCGAGCGAGGCACCGGTCATCCGCATGGTCAACAACCTGATCCAGCGGGCGGTGGAGTCCCGCGCCTCGGACATTCACATCGAGCCCTTCGCCGACGAGCTCAAGGTTCGCTACCGGGTGGACGGCATTCTCAAGGAGGTGGACGCCCCGCCGGTGCGCTCCACCGCGGCGGTGATCTCGCGCGTCAAGATCATGGCCAAGCTCAACATCGCGGAGCGGCGTCTGCCCCAAGACGGGCGCATCCCCATCCGGGTGCAGGGCAAGGAGCTCGACTTGCGTGTCTCGACAGTCCCGACCATGTTCGGCGAGAGCGTGGTCATGCGCTTGTTGGACAAGGAGAGCGTGCGCTTCGACTTCGATGCACTGGGCTTCGACGGTTCGCCGCGGGAGCGCCTCCTGGCCATCCTGGAGCAGCCCTACGGCATCCTGCTGGTGACAGGGCCGACCGGCTCCGGCAAGAGCACCACCCTCTACACGGCCTTGTCTCGCCTCAATACCCAGGAGCGCAAGATCATCACGGTGGAGGACCCGGTGGAGTACCAGCTCCCCGGGATCAACCAGATCCAGGTCAAGTCGTCCATCGGCATGACCTTCGCCGGCGCCCTGCGTGCCATCGTCCGCCAAGACCCGGACATCATCATGGTGGGCGAGATGCGTGACCTGGAGACCGCCCGAATCGCGGTCCAGTCGGCCCTGACCGGCCACGTGGTGCTCTCCACCCTGCATACCAATGACGCGGCCAGCGGTGTCACCCGGATGCTGGACATGGGCGTGGAGGACTATCTGCTCACCTCCACGGTGAACGGCATCCTGGCGCAGCGACTGGTGCGTCGCCTCTGCCCCCATTGCCGCAAGCCCTACCAGGCCCTCCCTGAGCTGGCCGCGCGCTTCGCGCGTTTCGAGCGCGGCGAAAGCGAGATCACGCTCTATCGCGCCGTGGGTTGCGAGCATTGCAATGGCTCAGGCTACCGGGGCCGGTTGGTGATCTCGGAGGTCCTCCTGATGACTGAACCCATTCGCAAGCTGGTCCTCAGCCATGCGACCGCCTCCGAGATCCAGCGGGTGGCGATGGAGGAAGGCATGGTGACCATGTACCAGGACGGGCTGCGTAAGGCGCTCGACGGCCGTACCACGGTGGAGGAAGTCTTGCGCGTTGCCGAGGACGACTGACGGATTAGCGGCGTTGCCCAAGTATCAATACAAGGCAGTCAAGCTCGACGGCGAGACCGTCGACGGGGAGTTGGACGCCCCCGACGAGTCTGCGGTGCTCGGCCATCTGCGAGCCGAGGGTCTGATCCCGCTGGAGACACGTTCCGCCGCAGGTCTGCGGGCTCGCCTGGGGCGAACACGCCGGCACCGCCTGAGCCAGAAGGAGATCGGCATCCTGACGCGGGAGCTTGCCACCCTGCTCGAGGCCGGCATGACCCTGGATCGGTCCCTGCAGATCTTGGTCGAGCTTACCGATGCCGAGCATCTGTCTCGGGTCCTCTCGGATCTCCAGGAGCGGGTCCGTGGAGGTGCGACCTTCTCCAGTGCACTGGACGCCCAGGACGGCCAGTTTCCGCGCCTCTACATCAACATGGTGCGCGCTGGCGAGGCCAGCGGGGCCCTGGATCAGGTGCTCGACCGGTTGGCCGACTATCTGGAGCGCGTCGCGGAGCTGCGCCAGACGGTCACCTCGGCCTTGGTCTATCCCTCCATCCTCCTCTTCGTCGCCGGATTCTCGGTGATCCTGCTGCTGGTGTTCGTCGTTCCTCAGTTCACCGTTCTGTTCGATGACATGGGGGCCGCCCTGCCGCTCCCGACCCAGATCGTGGTGGCGGCCGGGGACCTGTTCAGGAACTACTGGTGGGCGATGCTGTGCGGGGTCGCGATCATCGCGCTGGTCCTGGAGCGCTGGCTCCAGGATGACGCGGTGCGCACCCGGCTGGATCACCGGATCCTCGACCTGCCCCTGTTCGGCGACTTGGTGTGGAAGATGGAGACCGCCAGGCTGAGCCACACCCTGTCCACATTACTCAAGAATGGACTGCCGCTGCTGAGCGCCCTCACCCTAGCCAAGGAGGTCGTCTCCAACCGCAAGATCTCGGGACTCCTGACCGAGGCCAGCGAAGACCTCAAGCACGGGCGCGGCCTGGCCGGCCCGCTGGCGCGCCTCGAAGCCCTGCCGGACCTGGCCCTGCAGATGATCCGGGTCGGTGAGGAGTCCGGTGCCCTCGACGCCATGCTTGCAAAAGTGGCGAGCATCTACGATCGGGAGACCCGCAACAGCGTGCAGAGCATGCTGACGCTGCTCGAGCCGGTCCTGATCATCGGCCTGGGCGTCGTCGTGGCAGGCATCATCATCTCCATCCTGATGGCCATCCTGGGGGCGAATGATCTCGTGTTTTGATGTCAGGGCCCTGACCGCCAGCGGTGTGGATTGGCCCGTCCTTGGGCCCGTCCCGCTCGCCTGCGTCGCTCGCAACTCACTACTCACCCGCATAGAATAAGGCCTCGCAATCCCAGGCCAGAGGTTTCCCCATGCATCCAGCCAATCCCAAGCGCCACCTTGGCTTCACCCTCGTGGAGCTGCTCGTGGTCCTTGCCATCCTCGGGCTGCTCGCGGGCCTCGTGGGACCCCAAGTCATGAAGTTTCTGGGCAGCTCAAAGACCAAAACGGCGAACCTGCAGATCCATGATCTGTCCGCCACCCTGGACATGTATCGCCTGGAGACGGGCCGCTATCCCAGCTCCGAAGAGGGCCTGGAGGCCCTGGTCACCGATCCGGGCGACGTTGCCAACTGGAACGGCCCCTATCTCAAGAAGGGTCAGGTTCCTAAAGACCCTTGGGGCTACGACTACCAATACCGCTTCCCCGGCGAGCACGGCGGTTTCGACGTTTGGTCCCTGGGCGCAGACAACCGCGATGGCGGCGAGGGAGAAAACGCCGACATCAAGAGCTGGGAGTAACCCTTCCTGCATCCCCGATCCACGACCGTGATCCCGGGGATGGCGACGCCGCGCCGGCGCCTGCTTGGCTTCACCCTGCTTGAGCTGATAGTGGTGCTGGCCATCGCCGCCCTTGCTATGGCTGTCGTGCCCCCATTGATCTCCGCCGCCCTTCCGGGAGTGGAGCTCAAGGCAGCCGCCCGCCGCACCATGGCAAACCTGCGCCTGGCGCGGGAAACGGCCATCCGCACCGGTGCAGACGCCTCCCTGGTGGTGGACGTGGAGGAGCGCCGATTGGAGCTCCAAGGCTTCCGCGCCGTCTCTCTCCCGAAGCGTGTGGAGATGCACCTCGAGGCTGCGAGCGGCGAAATGCTGGACGAGAACCGCGGGGCCATTCGATTCTTCCCCGACGGAAGCTCCACCGGTGGGCGCATCGTCCTGGCCCGAGGGGATCCCGGTGAGCAATCGGGCTATCAGGTGGGGGTCACCTGGCTCACGGGACGGGTGCAGATCGCCCCTTGGAAGTCCAAGTAACCAGCCGTCGACCTGGCGTGGGTGCCCAGTCGGGCTTCTCACTGCTCGAGGTCCTGGTCGCGTTCGCCATCCTCGCGGTCTCATTGGGCGTCTTGATGCAGATTTTCTCGCGGGCCAGCCTGACCACGGTCGCATCCTCCCAATACAGCCGCGCCGCGAGTTTGGTGTCGGCTCGGCTGGACGCGGTCGGTAGCGCCATCCCGTTGGAGCCGGGCGCCGTCTCCGGCGAGCCAGAGGACGGGATCGCCTGGGAGCTCAGCATCGTCCCGACCGAGCTCGGCTTGGAAGCGGCCGGCGATCCACTCGGATCCGAACCTCCCGTGACTCCCTACCTGGTGACCGTCACGGCACTCTGGGAGGATGGCGGGCGCGTGCGTCGCCTTTCAATCGCCACCCTGCGGCTGGGGGAGCGCGTTGACTGAGGCTGCCCAGAGTCGCCGCCAGGCGCGAATCGTCCCAGGCTTCACCCTCATCGAGCTGCTGATCGCGCTTGCCATGATCAGCCTGATCACGCTGCTGCTCTTTTCTGGGCTGCGCCTCGGCTCCCGTGCCTGGGAAGGGGTTGACGCGGCTGCTGAGCGCATCGGCGCGGTCCGCCTGGCTCACGACTTCCTGGAGCGCGCGCTGACCCAAGCCCGCTCCGCTACCGTGGTCTTCGATGGCGGGGTCATCCCGATCTTTGCGGGAGAGTCGGAGCGCCTGGAGTTTGCAGCGCCGCTTTCCGAGCACGTGGGTGTTCCGGGCCTGTACATCCTGCGTCTCACCTTGGAAGGGTCCGGTGACCGGCGCGAGCTGGTCCTCTCGCGCTGGCTGATGCATCCGGAGGTGCTCGAGGGTGGCGACGAGATTCCGGCATGGGAGCCGCTGAAGGACGACGCGGAGATGGCCCTCAAGTCCGTCCCGCTCGATACCGATGCCGCCGCCGGGGCCTTTGGACGCACCCTGCTGCTCGAAGGCGTGGACGCCTTCGAGATCCGTTATTTCGGGGCCTTGGAGGGAGATACCGAGCCAGACTGGCATGAGGACTGGCTGGAGCAAAACGCCCTCCCCATCCTTGTGCGTATCCATCTGACCACCACGGAGCAGTCATGGCCGGACCTTATCGTCGCGCTCGCTGCCGCTACTCCCCGCAACGGGTGTCGGAGGGGGCGGGACTAAACACAAGCGGTATCGCGCTAGTCCTCGTGCTCTGGGTGCTGACCTTGCTCACGGTGATGGCCGTGGGCATGACGGCCGCCCAGCGCACCGAGACGGCGCTCACGGAAAATCAGATCGCCGATGCCCGATTCCGCGCCTTGGCCGATGCGGCCATTGCCTACGCCATTTACAGTTTCCTGATGCCCGCGCAGGATTCGGCGCTTATGGGCAGCGGCGAGGCGACCGCAGAAAATGGGCCCTGGATTCCGAACGGTGCAGCGAGACCCTGGCGCTTCGCGGGCGAGGGGGTCAGCATCGCCGTCTCCAATGAGCAGTCGAGGATCAACCTCAACCAGGCCCCCCCAGAGCTCCTGACGGCCCTGATGGTGGCCCTGGAGGTACCGGAGGACGAGGCGAGGGCTCTAGCGGATGCCATCGCCGACTGGCGCGATGAGGATGATCTCCACCTCCTGAACGGCGCCGAGGACGACGATTACGAGGCCGCCGGCCGTACACTCGGGGCCAAGGACGCGCCCTTCGCGGCCGTGGAGGAGCTTCAGCAGGTCTTGGGGATCTCGCCGGCGCTCTACCGGCGCCTGGCGCCCGAGCTCAGCGTCGATTCGTATGGGAATCAGATTGACCAGTCCTTCGCCTCCCCCGCTGTCCTGGCAGCCCTGCAGGGTATCCCCCTTGAGGAGGCTGAGCTCCAGGTTCAGGAGCGCGATAGTCCGGTCGTGCCGGATGCGCAGGGGCCGAGGGCGGTCAATCGCGGAGGCCCCCTCTACCGGATCCTGGTGCAGGCCGAGGGCGAGGGCGGCAAGGGGCGCCGCATGGAGGCCCTCGTGGAGCTGACCCCGGGCCAGCAACCCCCGTATCAGGTGCGGTGGCGCCGCGTCGGCCTGGCGGGAACCCCGCCGCGTGAAGCAGTCGACGAACTAAATGAAGGGGATGGAGGCTAACTGGCGCAACGCGCCAGCCGGGAATTACACTGGAAGTCGAGTGCTCGTGCCGAGAAGCTTCCCCGCCCGTCACTCCTGAGTCGCCGCGGGGCTTTTCATCATCAATATCCATGTCCCTGACCGATAGTCTCAATCTCTTCCGAAGCGGTCTCGTCCGCGGGGTGGGTCCGGTGACGCAGGCGCCTCGCCAGCTCGCTGGGCGTTTCGTCGGCTGTCTTCCGAGCGCCGTGCGCAGCTATCTGGCGCGGCGTGACCGCCGGCTAATCGTCTACCCCGGGGTCGCGGGCGCGACCCTCTACCTCGCCGCCGGGGACTCCAAGGAGGCCATCGGCGAGTTGGACCTCGGCGGCCACGACCCGCTCCCGGCGGCTGTTGCGGGTGGCGCCAAGGAGCTCCGCCACCGCACCGTCCTGATGCTCCCGGCGGATGCGGTGCTGGCCCGCCGCACCTCCTTCCCCGCCCAGGTTCGCGACAACCTGCCCCAGGTCGTTCGCTTCGAGCTGGATCGGCTCTCACCCTTCTCGCCTGAGCAGGTGGTCTATGACTATGCACCCGTTCCGGGCGCCAAGGGAGATACCCGCATGGCTGTCGACCTCGCCCTGTGCCGCCGCGACCGGATCGACCGTTGGGTCGAGCGCCTGCGCGAGGCTGGCTCGCCAGTCGACGAGGTGACCTGGGAGGGCGCTTGGCCCAGGGCCAATCTACTGGCCCCAGAAGAGCGCCCGCGCCGCCGCCAGCCCTTGCTCGAGCCGGTCAAGCTGGTCGTGGCCCTGGCCTTGATCCTCGTGGCCGCGGTGCTGCTGTCACCGCTCTGGCAGAGGGCCCGGGTCCTCGAGTCTCTGGAGGCCGCGGTTGCCAAGGCCCGGACCCAGGCGATTCAAGTGGACGACCTGCGCAAGGAGCTCGAGCGGGCGCGCCAGGGCAGCACCGTGGTGCTGCAGCAGAAGTGGGAGCAGCCGCGCATCACGGATATGCTGCGCGAGCTCACCGACCGCATTCCCGACGACACCTGGGTTCAGAGTCTCGAGTATCAGAACGGAGAGGTCCAGGTCCGCGGCGAATCCGGACAGGCGACTGCGCTCATCGGGCTCCTGGAGGAGGCTCCGGGGATCGATGGGGTGTCATTCCGTTCGCCCGTGACCCAGGTGGCCCGAACAGGCAAGGAGCGGTTTAACCTCTCCTTTACCTACAAACACGAGCAGGCCCAATGACCGACACGAAGAACGGCCGCCCGATTTGTATCTTGGTTTGGGTCCTGATCGTTCTGGTCCCCGCCCTGCTTCTGACGGCACTCGCTTGGCCCTGGTTCGATCGCATGGGTCGGCTCGAAGGCTCGATCGCCGAGGGGGAGGACCAGCTGCTTCGCTACCGCCGGCTGGTGGCGACCCTGCCCGATCTCCGCGCCGAGCTCGAGCAGGTCAACAAGAACGATGAATTCAAGGCATTCTATTTCGATGCGCCGACTCCCGCCCTGGCGGGCGCGGAGCTTCAGCGGAAGATCCAGGACCTCGTGACGGGCGCAGAGGGTCGCTTGATCAGTACCCAGCTCCTCCCCGAGCAGAAGGACGAGCATCCACCCCGGGTGCGCATACGGACCCAGATCCAGGGGTCCACCGATACCCTCTTGAACGTCCTGTACGAGATCGAGCAAGCGCGGCCTTTCCTCTTCGTCGATCAAGTCTCGGTGCGCTCCTCTGCGCGTCCGGACCTGCCGGCGCGGGCCATCCGCGGCCGGCGTGTGCGCCGCCCGCCCGTCAACCAGGCGGGGGAGCTCACGGTCCGGCTCGATATTTTCGGTTTCGCCCTCGGGGGTGAGTCGTGATCCGGGCCGCATTGGCGATCGTCGCCGTCCTGGGGGGCGTGTTGGCCTTTCAATGGAAAGACTGGCCGCCCCCGCCGCCCGGCACCGGCCTGGATCTTCAAACCAGGCCTGGGGGGGGATCCGGCGCGTCTGGCGAACCGGATCCCTTGGCCCGGTTGACTCCGCCGGAGCCCCGCGAAACCTACGCCAGTGTCACCGAGCGTCCCTTGTTTCAGCCCGACCGCAAGCCACCGGAGCCGGAGGCTGAGGATGCGGGGACCGAGCCGGAGCCCGAGGTCGCCAGCAATCTGGACGGTATGGACTTGAGCGCCGTGATCATCACACCCGCCGTGGTCTCGGCCTGGATCCGAGACCCCAAGGCGGCAGACCTCAAGCGCCTGAGACTCGGCGACGAGCTGGAGGGTTGGTCGGTCAAGGAGATCCAGAGCGACCGCGTGGTGCTGGAGCGACAGGGGGAGCGTGATGAGCTACTATTGCGCGACTTCAGCAAAGCCCAGGCATCGGCCGTTCCAACTCCGCCGCCGGCACGGCCGACCCCCGCGACCCAGCGCCAGAGACCGCCCGTTCGGCCCCAGCGCCCGGGAGAAGACCGACAGGTCAAACCGCCCGGATCGCCCCAGCAGAGACCCAATGTACGTAGACCTCTTCCGCAACGGCCGGACTAAGCGCGACGGCCGCGTCCGCGCGCGCGCGCGGTGCGCCCTGCTCGCCGCGTGCGTCATGACGATGCTGCTCACCGCCTGCGAGCGCAGCTACTGGGATCCGACGGTCAAGGTTGGCGGCGCGCAAGGCCATATCGTAGACCGGGGGCGGCGGGGCGCGACCGCGGGCGCGTACACCCCGGGCCTTACCAGTCCTGAAAGCATCGCCCTTGGGGGGCCGGGCGAGGATGTCCCGAAGGCGGTCGACTCCGTTCAGCGCGGCACCGGCACCTTCGTGCGGCGGGTCAGCGCGCCTACCGTGGATACAACCCCCGGTGATGTCACGCTCAATTTCGACGGCACCGATATCCGGGAGGTGGTGAAGGTGGTTCTTGGGGATCTGCTCCAAGTGAACTACGTGCTCCATCCAGCGGTGCAGGGCACCGCCTCGCTCGAGACCGGGCGTCCGTTGCGCCGGGAGCACCTGATCCCGACCCTCGAGACGCTGCTGCGCATGAACAACGCGGCCATCGTCCACCGCAACGGCACCTACGAGGTGGTGCCACTCGCTAACGCCGTCCAAGGCAACGTGGTTCCGCAGCTCGGTGAATCGACGCGGGCCCTTCCGGAGGGTTACAGCGTCCACGTCATCCCGCTGCAATACATCGGTGCCGAGGAGATGAACAGCATCCTCCAGCCCCTCGCACCGGAGGGCAGCATCATCCGGGTGGACAATCTACGCAATCTCATTGTGCTCGCCGGCACCAGCCCGGAGATGGGCAACCTCATGGACACTATCCGGGTGTTCGACGTGGACTGGATGGCGGGCCTGTCCGTGGGCTTTTTCGTGTTGGAGTACGCCAAGGCCAACGAAGTGGTCACCCAGCTCGAGGGACTGCTTGCCGACGACGCCGGTAATCCATTCAAGGGCCTGTTCCGCTTCATCCCCGTCGAGAGCGCCAACAGCCTGTTGGTGATCTCCCCACAGGAAAAGTACATCCAGCAGGCACGCAACTGGATCGAGCGGCTGGACATGGCGGAGGCCTCTGGCGGGGCTGCTGAGCGCCTCTTCGTCTACCGGGTCAAGCACGGTGATGCGGAAAACCTCGCAGATGTGCTCTCCCAACTCTTCGGCGGCGAGTCCAGGGATCGCCGCGGATCGATCGGCGGCGTGGCCCCGGGGCTCGGTAGCTCGCGAATTGGATCGTCAGGGTTTGGCTCATCCCCCATGGGTTCGTCGGGTGTTGGCCTGAGGGCGGTCAATGCGATCAACGCCATTGGAGACCAGGAAGGCGCCGCGCCCAGCGGCGAGTCGAGGCGCGACTTGGGTCGGGGAATCCAGGGCGGCGGGAGCTCGATCCGAGGCGGTGGCGGCACCGCCCGGACCGTGGAGCTTTCCTCCGAGGTCAGCATCGTCGCCGACGCGACCAATAATTCGTTACTGGTCCGCGCGAGCCCTAAGGACTACAAAAAGATACTGGATGCGCTGAAGCAGCTCGACATTACCCGGCTCCAGGTCCTGATCGAGGCCACCATCCTGGAGATCCGGCTCGCGGGTAACCTGAAGTACGGGGTCCAGTGGAACTTTTTTGGCCTGGCAACCAAGGACCACCGTAGCAACATCAATTGGAACGGCAACGATTCAGGCACGTTCGCCCAAACCTTTCCCGGTTTCAACTGGACCGTGATTGCCCGCCCAGACGCGATCAGAGCAACCCTGAGCGCCCTGGCGACAGAGAGCCTGTTGAACGTGCTTTCCTCCCCCTCCGTCATGGTCCTGGACAATCAGGTCGCCAAGATACAGGTAGGCCAACAGGTCCCGGTCGCGACCACCCAGCAGCAAGGAACCTCCACCACGGACCGCATCGTGAACCAGATCGAGTACAAGGACACCGGCGTCATGCTGTCCGTCAAGCCCAGGGTCACACCGGGCGGCATGGTCCAGATGGAGATCGAGCAGGAGGTGAGCACCGTGGCCAAAGATAATCCCAATAACCCGACCTTCGATACCCGCAACATCACGAGCACGGTGGCGGTGCGCTCGAATCAGGCCGTCGTCCTCGGCGGGCTGATCCAGGATATTAGAGGGGGCGGCAAACAGGGCGTCCCGGGTCTCTACAATCTGCCCTACCTGGGCTTGCTCTTCGGAGAGCGGAGCAAGGATGCGGACCGCACCGAGCTGGTTGTCGTGCTGACCCCCAAGGTCATCGCGAGCGACCAGGACATCGAATCCGTCACTGAGGACTTCCGCAGCAAGGTGCGCGGGCTTCAGCTGAAGTTCTAGCCGACGTTCAAAGACTCGAGTTGTTCGCCGGCTCCCCCAACGGCGCTGAACAGCCCAGTTCCCCGCAGCACGCCCTGACCGCGGCGTCTGGTTCGCTCTCGCGACGCCAATCGGCGCGCCACCCCACACCCCCCGACGAGTTGCCTTTTGGAGAGGAGCGGCGAGAATGGCGCCCTGGTCCCTAACTGGAGACACCCGGAGCCGCTCATGAACCCCGAAAAAGTCGTCTTCGGTTTTTTCATCGTGCTGTCGCTGACCCTGAACTTCGGGTTCTTCGTGGGCCAAATCGATGACCCGGGCCACCACCACAAGTGGGAGCTGTTCGCGGTGATCGTGGTGAACCTGGTAGCCACCGTGCTCAAGTTCGGTGACCGCACCCAGATGGGCGCCGTGTTGCTCGCCACCAGCCTGGTGGCCATCCTGCAATTGATGGCGGCTGCGGTGGTGTGGGTCGTCGCGGTCTATGCCACGGATGCGGGCATGACTCCCTCCACCATGGCGAGCATCGTGTCCCTGGCGGGCGGTGCCATGATCGCCAACGTGGTCTCGGTGGTCTTGCTGGTCATCGAGACCTTCATGCTCCGGCGCTAGTCGGAAATCCACCGGCGCCGCCCGGGATCCGCCGTGGACAATATCGTCTTCCTCATCATGCGGCGGATGCGCACGCCGCTCTTGGTGCTCATCGTTTCTTATACGGTGGCGATCGCCGGCCTGGTGCTGATTCCCGGGCGGGACGCGGATGGCAACGCCGTTGCCATGGGGTTCTTTCATGCCTTCTACGTCGTCGCCTACACCTCCACCACCATCGGGTTCGGCGAGCTGCCCTACGCCTTTACGGATGGCCAGCGGTTGTGGATGTCGCTGCTCGTCTTCGTCACCGTGGGCGTCTGGATCTACGCCGCCGGCACCCTGATCGCCCTGCTGCAGGACGCTACTCTTCAGCGTGCCCTGAACGAGCGACGCTTCCGCGCCCGGGTGGGCCGCCTGCGCGAACCCTTCTATTTGGTCTGCGGTTTCGGCCAGACCGGTGGCGCCTTGGTGCGCGCCCTGACCGATCGCCACCAGCACGCAGTGGTGATCGATATCGACCCGGAAAGGATCAACCTGTTGGCGCTGGAGAACCAGCGGGAATACGTGCCGGCCCTGTGCGGCGATGCCCGCCGCCCATCCAACCTCGAGGCCGCAGGGCTCAAGCACCCCCTGTGTCAGGGGGTGGTGGCACTCACCAATGTCAACGAGACCAACCTGAAGATCGCCATCGCCGCCAAGCTGATGCATCCGCGGATCCAGGTGATCTGCCGGGCCGACTCCCATGAGGTGGAGGCCAATATGGCCTCCTTCGGGACCGACCACATCTACGACCCCTTCGACATCTTCGCCCTCTACATGGCCACCGCCATCGAGGCGCCCTGCCTTACCCTGGTCGCGGACTGGCTATCGGGTCTGAGCGGCGAGGCCCTGAAGGAGCCCATCTATCCGCCCGCCAAGGGGCGCTGGGTGATCTGCGGGTACGGGCGCTTCGGAAAGGCGATGTATCGGCACCTCAAGCAACAGGGCCTGAACCTGCGGGTAATCGAGGCCGAGCCTCAGCACACCGGGATCCCCCGCGAGGGGGTGGTACAGGGTCACGGCACCGAGGCGCCCACCCTGGAGCAGGCGGATATCCAACGGGCGGTCGGCCTGGTGGCAGGTACCGATAACGACGCCAATAACCTCTCCATCATCATGACGGCCCTGACCCTGAACCCCGACCTGTTCGTGGTGGCCCGCATGAACCACCTGGACAACCATGAGCTGTTCGACCAAGTGGGCGCCCACGTGGTCATGCATGCGAGCATCATCGTCGCCCATCGGATCCGCGTGCGGCTCGGACTGCCGTTGCTGTCGGAATTCGTGACCTACGCGCGCTATCAGGACGACGCCTGGGCATGCGAGCTGGTGAGCCGGATTGCCGCCGTGATTCATGATTCGGTTCCCCATGTCTGGCAGATCGAGGTCAACGAGCGGCAGGCCGCCGCCCTGTGCGAGGCCGAGCGCAGAGGCTCCCCCGTGACCCTCGATACCCTGTTGCACGATCCGCGGAATCGAGCCGCCTCTTTGCCGATCATTCCACTGCTGCTGGAGCATCAGGACCAGCGCCTGGTCTTGCCAGAGCCCGCCAGTCGGCTACGCAGGGGCGACCAGGTGCTGTTCTGCGGACTCGAGGAGGCGAGCTACCGGCTCGACTGGGCGCTTCAGGACCTGCACACACTGCGCTACCTGCAGACCGGGGACGACTCCCCCGAAGGCTGGTTCTGGCGGTGGGCCGCGCGCCTGCGTAAACGCCAGTCGCCCACGCGGGGCAGGCGCAGCTGACGGATCGCGAACCGTTTTTCCTTGGCAAGCCTCTCCCGATGCCTTATTAGTGGCGAACAGGGACCGGAGCCGCCCGGGCCGCCCCTTGACTCGGGGCCGCCCGTCCACCAGCGAGGACCTCTACCATGAATCCCATCATGACCCGACTTGGCCAGGACCATGCCCATCTGGCCCGGCTTCTTGACCTGTTCGACGACCTGCTGGACCGCTTCCACGAGGGTCATGAGCCGGATTACGAGCTGATGTGTGAGATGCTTGAATACATGGCCGATTACGCGGACCAGATCCATCACCCGACCGAGGACCTGATCTTCCGCCGCGCCCTGGAAAAGGGCATCCAAAAGCGTGACGTCTTTGATGTGCTGATGAACCAGCACGACTTGGTGGCCCAGCTGAACAAACGTTTTCGCCAGTCACTCGACGCCATCGTGCACGAGGAGGTGTTACTGCGGGATGAGGTGGAGGCCCAGGGCCGTGAGCTGGTGTATACCTTGCGGGAGCACATGACCTTGGAAGACCGGGAGGCCTTTCCCATCGCCCTAGAGCGCCTGGACCAAGCCGACTGGGAGGCGGTCGAGGCCGCGGCGCCGAGCGCCGATGACCCGGTATTTGTCACCCCCGATCCGCAACGTTTTCGCGCCCTCTTCCAGCACCTGGCCGAACAGGCCCAGGCCTGACGCCCGCCCATGGGCCTGGAGGCCGACACCCGCTGTTTTTGTTTGCGCCGGGTCAACCCCTTCCAGGGTGTCATGGCGGTGGTCAAGACGGCCGGTGGCCGTGCGCTGAGTGTCAATGGGCGCGACTGGCAGATTCAGGTGCTCGCCCATCCGCCGCGCGGGCTGTGGAGCCGGGGTGGCCATCAACCGACTATGCGCTATTTTCGTTTCGGGGCCTGGTCCGAAGAGGAAGGCGTCTCCCGGGTACCGCTGAATCCCATCCTCGACGCGGGGCTTATGCTCGCGGAATCCGAGCGGCTGGTCGAGCAGGCGCGGGCGGCGGCCGTGGACCTACCCTTTCCCATGGCCCCGGAGCTCGAGCACTGGCTGCTGGATAGCGAGGGCGGGCCGCTGGCCTTGCTCGGCACGGCCCTCGAGGAAGCAGATCTCGAGGAGCTGCCGGGCGGGGATTGGAGCGCGGGCGGCCGCGCGGAGGAGCGGCCTTTCGTCTCCTCCACGCTGGCCGAGCAAGGCGTCGCAGAACGGGACGCCAGCGGCCGCCGCTACCACGTGGAGTCGGTCGAGCGGGTGATCGCAGGGGCGGCGGCACCGCGGCGCCAGACCCAATGGTTTCGCATCGAGGGGAATACGGCACTGGGGCTCGAGCATCGGGCGCCGTCCGAGCTTGCAGGCCGCCGTCTGCCGCTGGACGATCTCCCGCGGCTGACCCTGCGCACGGAGTGGGCGGACCCCTCCGCCCGGCAGCTGGTCGCCGACTATGTCGCCTGGCTGGCCCCCTATCTGCTCACGCTGCCGCGGTTGTCCGACGACCTCCGCCGCGCCTTGGAGCCTCAAGCCGCCCGCTACGCCCTGGTTGTGGATGCATTGTGGCGCCTCTATCCACGAGTGTTGGACGAGGTCCTGATCAAGCGGGCGCGCATTGAGGCGCGTCTGCGCCACGCCGGAGCCTGACGGGAACGACTGTCGTCCCGACTCTGGCCTCGTACCCTCGCCGTCCGCCCTGCGGCGGTCGTATTGCGGAAGGAGCTATGCCCTACATCAACACCCAGGACTTCAGACACGACACCCCCGAATCCTTGGGCGTGCTGCTGCTCAATCTGGGCACCCCGGACGCGCCGACGGTGCCCGCCGTTCGCCGTTACCTGGCGGAGTTCCTGTGGGATCCCCGGGTGGTGGAGGTTCCGCGGCCCATCTGGTGGCTGATCCTGCACGGGGTCATCCTGCGGGTGCGCCCCGCCCGCTCCGCGCGCGCCTATCAGGCGGTGTGGAGCGCTCAGGGTTCGCCGCTTCTGGACATCTCCCGGCGTGTGGCCGGGGCCCTCGGCGGGCTTCTCGGTGTGCGTCTATCGGGCGCGGCCAAGGTCACGCTCGGGATGCGCTACGGGAATCCCTCGATCCGCGAGGCACTCGCGGAACTGCGCGGCGCCAACGTCCGGCGCCTGCTGGTGCTGCCCCTCTATCCCCAGTACTCCGCCACCACCACCGCCTCCACCTTCGATGCCGTCGTCCGCGAGCTGTCACGTTGGCGTTGGATACCGGAGCTGCGCTTCGTCAACCAGTATCATGACGAGCCGGGCTATATCGAGGCCCTAGTGGCCAGCATCCGCGAGCATTGGACCGCTCGGGGGGAACCCGAGCGGTTGCTCTTCTCGTTCCATGGCATTCCCAAGGACTATTTCCTCAACGGCGATCCCTACCACTGCCAATGCCACAAGACGGCCCGCCTGGTCACGGATGCGCTCGGACTGCCCAGGGAGCGCTGGACACTGGCCTTTCAGTCCCGCGTCGGGACCAAGGAGTGGCTCAAGCCCTACACGGACGAGACGCTCAAGGCCTGGGGTGCCGAGGGGGTCCGCTCGGTTCACGTCATCTCCCCGGGGTTCTCGGCGGACTGCCTGGAGACCATCGAGGAAATCGGCGTGGAGAATCGGGATTATTTCCTCGCCGCCGGCGGTCAGGACTATAGCTACATCCCCTGTCTCAACCACAGGGCGGATCACCTCGAAATGTTGGCGGATCTCGTTGAGCGTCACGTGAGCGGCTGGCCCGAGGCGTCGGGTCAGGGCCTTGCGCCCGCGGAGCTGGCGGCGCGGGCCGAGCGGGCGCGGGCGCTGGGGGCGCCGGCGTAAGCTCGACCCCTGGGATGCGGCCGACTTTAGCGGATCGACTCCAGGAACAACGTCCAGTCGAACCGGGGTCCCGGATCGGTCTTGCGCCCGGGCGAGATGTCGCTGTGCCCCGTGATTTGCTCGGGCCCGATAGCCGTGTAGCGGGCCATGATGGCGCGGGCGGCGTAAGCCAGGGTTTGGTATTGCAGGGGCTCGAATGGGGTGAAGTCGTCTCCCTCGAGCTCGATGCCGATGGAAAAATCGTTGCAGCGATCTCGCCCGTCGAAGCAGGAGCGTCCCGCATGCCACGCGCGTCGCTCCATGGGGACGTACTGGAGCAAGCGGCCGTCGCGCCGGACGAGGAGATGGGTGGAGACCGGGCCCGCCGCACAGGCGATCTCGAAGTAGGGATGCGCTTTGGGGTCGAGCCGGCCGAGAAAGAGGTCGTCGATCCAGGGCCCCCCGAAATCGCCCGGGGGGAGGCTGATGTTGTGGACCACGAGCAGGTCAATGGCGGTGCCTTGGGGGCGATCATCCCAATGCGTCGAGGGGCGGCGTTCTGCGCCCTCCAGCCACCCTTCGCCGTCGATCACGGGGATCGTCTCGCCCCCGGGTACGGCAATCGGTTTCATAGGTAGGGCAGCATTCCCTTGAGCACCAGGTCCGTCATGCTGACGATCCCCACCACCTCGCCGTTCTCTACCACCGGGGCACGGCTCAGCTCGAAACGGGTAAACAGACGCGCACAGTAGCGGATGTCCATGTCCGGCGAGACCGTGATGATGGGCTTGGCCATAATCTCGTAGACGTTGACCCGTTCCGGTGCCCGATCGCGGGCCAGCACGTGGCGGGCAATGTCGGAGATCAGGACCATGCCGATCTCATCGTCCGAGTGGCGCTTTTTCACGATCAGGGTCTTGTTCTCGAAGTGGCGCATGGTCTCGAGCGCCGTAGCCACGGTGGCCATGCCGTCCACCAGATCGAACCGGGTCTTCATGACCTCGCGTACGCGAACCAGCTCTTTTGCGGCCATGGTCAGATCTCCTTCTCAACAAAGCCGGAGAGCTTGCGAATCTGATGGCTGATTCCCACGGCGTCTTCCACGTCGATCTGTAGCGCGATACCCGTGCCAGGCTTCTCCTCGAAGCGCCCGGCCCGGGCGATGGTTTCGAGGATGGAGCGGGACAGGTGCTCTTCCACCAACATGAGGATGACGTCGCGCCGCGCCTCCAAGTTCAGGCCGAAGAAGGTGTGAGACTGCTCCGCCCCCTCGCCGCGTGCCTGGCTGATCACGGTGGAGCCCGTGGAGCCCGCCTCGCGGGCGGCCTTGAGCACGGATTCGGTCTCCGTGCTTTCCACGAAGGCGACGATGAGCTTGAAGTGCATGGCTCGGTCTCCGGGGTGTAGGGTGTCGAACAGACGGTTGGAGTCTGGCCTCGGTCAGCGGTGCGGCCCGCGACCGGCACGCCATTCGGTCAATTGGGCATAGGCCATGACGGTCATCATCGGGAACAGGCTCGCGAAGGCAATGAGCCCGAACCCGTCGAGCAGGGGGCTGCGCCCCGGGATATGGCTCGAGAGGCCCAGACCCAGGGCCGCCACCAGGGGCACTGTCACCGTGGAGGTGGTCACCCCGCCCGAGTCGTAGGCGAGTGGAATGATGGCGCGAGGGGCAAACCCGGTCTGAACAAGCACTAACACATAGCCGCTGATGATGTAGTAATGCAGCGGCGTGCCGGTAATGATCCGAAAGGCCCCTAAGGTGATCCCGATAGCCACCCCCACTGCCACGGCCAGGCGTAGCCCCCAGATGCCGATGGTGCCGCCCGAAACCTGGTTGGCCTTGATGGCCACCGCGATCAGAGATGGCTCCGCAATCGTGGTTGCAAATCCGATTGCGAAGGCGAACAAATAGACCCAGCCATAGGCCCGCCAGTCGTTGAGCGCGGCGACGTCCAGATGCCCAAGGCCCAGGAAGCCTGGGTCGGTGAGCTGCTGCGCCATGAGTCGGCCCAAGGGAAACAGGGCGCGCTCCAGCCCCTCCAGAAAGAATGCGAGCCCCAGCAGCACCAACAGGAATCCGACGACCACCTGACGCAGGTTCGGGATGGGCCGTCGCAGCACCAGCACCTGGAACCCAACCAGGATACCCAGGATCGGTATCACGTCGTCCACGGTGGCGACGAGGCTTTGCCACAGGGATGTCAGGTGCTCGTTCACGCGCCGATTCCTGGCTCGGACTGGCGGCGGCCCAGGTTCAACTCAGGATTCCATAGCCCATGACGAAGATCATGGGCGTTAGGGAGGCAAAGGCGATCAGCCCGAAGCCGTCGATCAGCGGATTGCGCCCCTCGATACTCGAGGCCAGGCCTACCCCCAGCGCGGTGACGAGGGGTACCGTGATCGTGGAGGTGGTGACCCCGCCGGAGTCGTAGGCGATACCGACGATCTCCTCGGGGGCGAAGACCGTCATGATCACCACTCCCAGGTAGCCTCCGATAATCAGGTATTGCAGCGGCCATCCGCGCAGGATGCGCAACACCCCCACCACGATGGCGAAGCCGACGGACAGGGCGACCGTATAGCGCAGGCCTTCGGCATAGTCCTCGCGCGCGCGGACGGTGTCGCCGATGGCACCGCCTGCGGCGGCGACCTCTGCCGCCTCCTCGGCCACCGCAATCAGGGCCGGTTCCGCCACTGTGGTGCCGAAGCCCAACGCGAAGGCGAAGGCGAGGAGCCACAGCAGGCTGCCCTTGCGGGCGAAGTCCCAGGCCATGGTCTCGCCGATGGGAAAAAGGCCCAGCTTGAGCCCTTGGACGAACAGGGTCAGCCCGAGCACAACCAGGAAAACGCCCCACAGGACATCCACCAGATTCGGAATGGGTTCGCCCAAGACGATCACCTGGAAAAACGCGATGACCAGGACGATCGGCGCGAGGTCACGCGCACTGTCGGCAAAGGATCCCAGGAGCTGAATCCAGAGGGTCTTCATGAATTCTGTGTGTCATCCGCTGGATGGGCAATAATACTCTCATGGGAGTACAACGGCGGCGGACGAACTGGCTCACACTCGGCTATCCGGCGCGGCATCGCCGTATCCGGATGAGCTTGCGCGGCTTGAATCCGGGCCACTGCCGGCGTGCCTTCCGGGCTTGCTTGGCCTGCGGAGGCAGCGCTTTTTTCAGATGGAAAACCCAACGAATCCTGTCGACCGGTCAATGAGACCATGTTGAGCACTCCCTACGACCAGGGCTCGCTCGCCACGCGCGGTGGCGGTGCCCCCCCCTCCTCCCCGGCTCGTCGCTACATCGGCGAGTGCGCACAATCGCTCGAGAGTGCTTTGACTCCGCTGATGGCTGCGCTGTTCGACAAGGTCGACGACGCCCTCTACGACCTCGCCGACAAGTCTCCGAGCAACGGTCTCTACACCGTCTATTTCGACGGCATGCGGATCATCCGCAAGCAACACCGCTCCATTCAGCTCAATTTCCTCCGGCTCCTGCGCGAGGGTGCGGACAACGTGGCCGCCGGTCTCTTGAAGCGCAGTCCGAGCCCGTCCCTCGAATCCGGCAGTCAGGATTTCGGCTTGATCCAGGATGCGGAGCTGGAGGAGATCCTTGCCATCGACAACTTGGTTTCCAAGGCAGACTCCCGCTATCGCCGCGATCTCATGGAGATGAATCACTATCTTGGCGGCCTGCTGGACCGCGATTCATTCGACGGGCGCTCCAATCCCTTCGGCCCCTCCGCAATCTGCGAAGCATTCCGCGGCGCTCTGAACACAGCGCAGCAGTTAGAGCCACCCATACGGCTCGTCCTGTACAAGCTTTTCGACAAGAACGTCACCGACCGACTGGGGGATTTTTACGCCGGCTGCGTGAAACTGGCCCTGGCAGGCGGTCACAGGCCAGGGTCGGGCTTTGCCTACCTGTTGCACCGCGGCACCGGTGCGGAGCCGCCTCCGGACGCAGGATCCGATGCTACGGCGCCCAAACGGCGCCAGACCCCCGAGCTCCGGGAGACCCCGAGCCTCCCCTTCGAGAAATTCCAGGAGCTGCTCGGTCGCCAGCGCCCGGCGGACGCTGGCCGCGCCGGGAGCCGCCACGGCGGGGCGCCGCTCGAGACCTCGGAGCTTCTAGCGGTCCTCAGCAGTCTCGACAGCATCGCTGTTGGACAAGGGGCGCTCTCCCCCGGGTCCCTGCGTGCCAACCTGTCCGCGATCCTGGAGAGTCAGGCCGGTGAGACGCGCGACTTGGCCCGGAAGGATCAGGACACGCTGGACCTCGTCTTCATGTTCTTCGAGCACCTGCTTCAGGGCAACGGCCTCCCGGATCCCATCAAGGTATTGATCGGCCGAATGCAGATTCCGGTTGCAAAGCTCGCGCTGCTCGACAAGGGTTTCTTCTCCGAGCAGGGGCACCCGGCACGGCAACTCATCAACCATATCGGTGAGGCCGCGGTGGGTTGGAGCGACGATGACCGCGGCCCGGACAGCCTCTACGGCATGATCGAGCGAGTCGTGGAGCGCCTGATCCTGGATTTCGACGGCGACCCCGGACTTTTTGCCCGGTTGGACCGCTACTTCGTCGCCTTCATTGCCCGCGAGCAGGCCCGGGCCCGGGCCGCGGAGGCCCAGTCCGTTGCTCGTTTGGCGACTCGGATGCCGGATTCCGAGCAGCGCGCGGTCACCGCCGCATTGGAGGCGTGCATGGCACGTTATCCCCAGGTCCCGCCGGCCGTGGAGACCATGCTCCGAGAGGGCTGGCAGCCGGCCATGCTGGCGGCCTATCGCTCAGACCGCACCGAGAGCGGGGCCTGGCGGGCCGGACTGGAGCTGGCCGATCGGTTGCTGTGGAGTGTGCAACCGAAGACGGACCTGGAGGATCGTCGCCAGTTGCTGCGATGGATACCCGACATGCTGCGCTCCCTGCGCACTCAGCTCTCCGGCAGTTGTGACCAGCGCCAGCTCGCCCGTTGGTTCAAGGAGCTGCAGACCCTGCACCTCGGCGTGCTGCAGGGCGAGGCCACGGGGCCCAAGTCGCTGGCACACCCCAAGGACTCGGCACCCACCACGGCGCTGGCTCCGGCGGTCGCCCCGAGTCTGCCGCTGGGGAGCTGGCTGGAGCTCCGGCACAACGACGGCGGCAGGATGAGGCTCAAGGTCGCCTGGGTGGGTCCGGATGGGGCCGACTACGTCTTAGTGGATCGCCATGGCCAGCGCGGTCCGGACCTCACCCGTGAGGAGCTCGTCGTCCTGCTGGAGGACGGGCGCGCCGCCCTGCTCGGCGACCGCCGGGAGCCCATCGCCGATCGGGCCCTGCAGACCGTGCTACGCCGACTTGCCCCGTGAGGCCGCTCGGTACCGGCGGCCCCTCCGTCGGCTAATCCGGGCATCGTACGGTCCCCCTCGGATTCCTGGTCGCTCCGACCCGCATCGAACCTGTGCTCGCCGGGGGTCGTATCCCGGGGCCTGTGCCGTCCGCACACAGCATGTCATTCTGACCCGTGCCCATCCGCGCTGCGGGCGCGACCCGATAAGCCATTTCCGAGAACTCAGGAGCCCCGATGGATAACACCGCGCCCCACCCTGACCATTTGTCCGAACACCTGCCCGCCCTGGCGCTGATCGAATCCCATATCCGTAGCGCCTTGGCAGAGGACGTCGGGGACGGTGACCTTACCGCCGCCTTGCTTCCCGCCGAGCAGCGCTCGCACGTCGAGTTGATCACCCGCGAGGCGGCGGTGCTGTGCGGGCAGGCCTGGTTCGACACCGTTTTCCGGCTCCTGGACCAAGAGGTCAGGGTGCAGTGGGAAGCGCGAGACGGCGAGCGGATCGTACCCGGTCAGCGCCTGTGCACCCTCGACGGCCCAACCCGCGCCCTTCTCACCGGCGAGCGTACGGCCATGAATTATCTGCAGACCCTTTCCGGCACTGCCTCCCGGGCGCGACGCTATGCGGACGCGGTGGCCGGGTTGCCGGTGCGCGTGCTCGACACCCGCAAGACCTTGCCGGGGCTGCGCGCCCAGCAGAAATATGCGGTGCGCTGCGGCGGATGCTTCAACCACCGAATGGGACTCTACGACGCCATCCTCATCAAGGAGAACCACATCCTCGCGGCTGGCTCGATTGGTGCCGCATTGCGAGCCGCACGGGTGGGCAACGAGGGGGTGGAGATCGAGATCGAGGTGGAGAGTCTCGCCGAGCTCGCCGAGGCCCTGGACGCGGGGGCGGGCCAGGTCCTGCTCGACAACTTCAGCCTGGCCGACCTCCGCCGTGCGGTGGAGATGAACGCCGGTCGTGCCCGGCTGGAGGCCTCGGGCGGGATCAACCTTGAGACCGTGAGGGCGGTTGCCGAGACAGGCGTAGACCGTATCTCCGTCGGTGACCTCACCAAAGACGTCACCGCGGTGGATCTCTCGATGCGCTTCGTGCTTCAGTCCGCCGGCGGATAGACCAGGCGCAACCCGGCGACGTGGGTGCGGTCGTCGGCCGGGGCATGGTGGCGAAAGCTGGCCCGGCGCAGGCATCGCTGGGTGTGCAGTGAGGCCCCGCGCATGACCCCCTCGGCCCCCTCGAAGGCCGCGCTGGATGTGCGCAGCGCGGCGAAGGGGGTGAAATCCGGGTAGGGGTGGAAGGGGTTGGCGCACCACTCCCAGACGCGCCCCGTCCCCTCGATGAGCCCCGCGCGGGCGGCGACCTCCCACTGGTATTCATGCTGCACCACGGCCCCCGCGTGCCCGCCCTCGAGTCCGGCGGTCCAGGCGGCGAAGGCGCGCGCCTCGTGGCGGTTGATGCCGCTGACCGGTTCGCCGGGAGGCAGATCGGCGGGGCCGTTCAGGGCCATCTGGTACCAGTTGCCGGCCTGGTCATGCTGCCAGCCGAGCGGAGCCTCCGGTCGCGGAGTGTTACCCTCCAGCCAGTCCCGCCCGGCCTCATCCCAGAAGCCCGCCTCCCCGTACCCGCCGTCCTCCATGAAGGCAAGGTACTGGGCGTTGGTCACCGGCCGGAGGGCGATGCGGAAGCTCGCAAGCTCCACCGCTTGGGGCGGCAGCTCGTTGTCGTAGGCGAAAGGGTCCAGGCGCGAGCCGATCCGGTAGTGTCCCTGGGTGACCGCGGCCGTGTCGGGGGCCGCCATGCCGGGCTGCAGCGGCGCGAGCGCGCGATAACCGCCGGCCCCCTGCTCCAGCGCATGCAGGAGCCGCAGGGAGAGCAGGCGCTCATAGGCCAATGCATTCTCCTGGAGCAGGAACCAGGGCAGCCGGTCAGCGGCGAGCAGCGGGTGATCCGGCAGGACGCCGGGCGTGGCCAGCCGGCGCAAGTGCTCGTTTTGGATCTCGGCGGCCCATTGGATCAGATGGGACGGCGGAGGGAGCTCGGCACAGGCGGCTGCCGCGTCCTCTGCGGTGACCGGGCCCAGCGGGTCCGGAAACAAGTGCCGCACCCGGTCCGTGAGGTCTGAGTCACCCTCAATCGCCTCCCTCATCCAGTAGGTCTCTCGGTAGACCGCCTGGGCGAGCTGCCAGCTCATGCAGCCCAGGCGCGGATCCAGCGGACGGCTGGCGGTGGCCTCGGGGACGCCGCTCACCAGGTCCCGCAGGATCCCGTGCAGGTTGGCCAGGGCGCCGAGTATCTCGGGGTTGGTCATGGGTGGTGGGTCTCCGTGAGGCGGAGCGCCGGCGCTTTCGCGGTCCTGGCAGGCGGGTTTGCGGCGAGGACCGCGAGCGCCCCCGGCGACTGGGTCAGCGCGGGTCTCGATCCCGGCGGGCGCCGAGTTGGTACTCGAGCACACGCACCCGCTCGCGCAGGGTCTCGACCTCGTCGAGCAGGTCCAGCGCCAAGGCGGCGCCGGCCAGGTTGAGCTCCAAGTCGCGCTGCAGGCGCAGGGCGCGGCGGGCGCGTCGCACCTCCAGGCCGCTGAAGCGCCACTCCTCAGGCCCGCGGCCCTGAGGATGTAGCACCCCCTCGGTGACCATCAGCCGGACGATGCGCCCCTGGGAGTCGCACAGCCGGATCAGCTCGGCGAGGCTGACGGTGAGGCACTCGTCCAGCACTATCCCTTCAATGCGGTTGTCGTTCTGTAACATGTTCACTTGTTCGCGATCGCTTCTCCGGCGGTCAGACCCCCAGGCTTGCGCGTGGGTCGAAGCTCAACTGTTCGGCCAGGTGTCGGTAGGCCCGCTTGGCCTCCTCAGTGGCCGCCGGGGGCGCGATGATCTCGAGCACCACCAATTCGTCGCCCGGCGGGTCGCCTGGCAGTCCCCGACTTTTCAACCGCATCCGCTGGCCGCTTTGAGACCCCGCCGGTATCTTCAGGTTCACTGTCCCGCCCAGCGTCGGTACCTGGACCGTCGCCCCCAGGGCCGCCTCCCAGGGGGCGATTGGCAGCCGCAGATGGATGTCCTTGCCGTCCGGCGTGAAGTGGCGATGGGGGCTGATCTCCACCTCCAGATACAGGTCCCCGGGCTCGCCTCCATGGACCCCCGGGGCGCCCTGGCCACTCAGTCGGATCTGGCGCCCTTGGGTGACCCCTGCCGGAATCCTGACATTCAGGGTCCGGGTCCGGGTTGTCACCCGTCCATCGGGGCCGATCTCGGGCACATCCAGACGCAGCTGCCGAGTGGCGCCGCGGAATGCCTCCTCCAAGTCGACGGTGATCCGTGCCGATTGATCCTGCCCCCGCCGGCGGCGTGGCTGGGCGTGTGAGCCCCCGGCTTCGCGGAACCCACGCCCGAAGACGCTGGCGAAGAAATCACTGAAATCCCCCAGGTCGCCCAGATCCTCCGGTCCGACGTGAAACTCCCGAAAACCGCTATCGGCCCCGGGGGGCGGGCGGAATTCCTGACCCGCGTGCCATCCGCTGCCCAGGGCATCGTAGGCCGCGCGCTTCTCCGGGTCCCCAAGCACCGCGTTGGCCTCGTTGACCTCCTTGAATCGCGCCTCTGCATCCGTTTCCTTGCTGACGTCGGGGTGGAACTTGCGCGCCAGCCGCCGGTAAGCGCGCTTGATGTCGTCCTGGGATGCGTCGCGCGCCACGCCCAGGGTCTTATAGTAGTCCTTGTATTCCATTGCTGGCTCTCGAGTCTGGCTGTGCCGGTGGCCGATTCAGCGCGGAAGGTGGGGATTCTGCGCCGTCATTGCACCTGTCCGGGCCCGTCGAGGGCGGCGACTCCCGCGGGTAGTCGGTTGCCTTGGAGCCGGGCCGGAACGCTGCCGTGGTTGCGGACGAAGACTCCCGGATGTCCGGCCACCCGATAGCGATTGTCCTTGACGATGAAATAGGGGTCGGCCCCGGGGCGATCTGCCTCCGCCGCATAGGAGATGGCCGTCCGGTTGGGGGCGAGGCGGCTCTTCTCCAACACATTACCGACCACTCGGGCGCTGCCGCCCTCGGCCAAGTCGATCAGATAGCTGGCCCCCAAACGATCGATGAGCCGGTTGCCCTCGATCAGGCTCACGGCCGCCCGGCTCTTGACCAAATGACCCTCCCGGGCGTCGCGGATCAGGCTGTCACGAAGTCTCAGTCGCCGAATCCGTCCAACGTATAGGTTGTGCCCGAGCTTGCCATGGATCTCGGTCTCGGTGGTGTTGTGATCGAGTTCCGAGTCCTGGATATCCAGCTCCCCGGCGGGATTGTTGTTGGTGAGAATCCCCATCTCGTTGTCGGCAAAGCGACAGTGCCGGATGGTCAGGCGCCCGCCCTCCGCGCGGATGCCGGCGCCGTTGTGATGGGGCACCCGTGTGCCCTCGAGCTCGATGTCCTCGATCACGACATCGTCGCCCTGGATCACCCAGATGGCCTTGCCCTCGGCGGCCCGTCCGGCGGCGTGCAGGCGCGCCCGCCCGCCATGACCCCTCAGGGTGAGCCGATCCTGGCTCCAGACCGCCACATCGCCCACATAGTCGCCGGCGTCGATTAACACCTGAGCGCCGTCCCGGGCGATCCGTGCCGCGGCGCTGGGGCTCGCGAGCGCTCGTCCCGGACCCACTCTCAGCACCTGCGTGGACGTCATGGACGGTGTCCGGCCCGTGTTTGTTTCCCCTTGCGCGAGGACGGGCCCGCAGAGTCCGGAGGCGGCGAGCACCCAGGCCAAAACCGCTGGCGCGAACGGACGACCGACAGAATGGGGCATCAGGGGCATCAGCAGGCCGCCTCCGGTCGCGGGTCCGCCGGTCCATGGGCCGGAACCGTGCGTCCCCGGGCCCAGGCGCGCAGGGCCTGGATCTGGGAATCCATCACCACCGCCAGGGGTTGGGTGCCCCCGAGCTCCACGAGCAGGCTGTCAGTATCGGCGGCCCGCACCTGGGCCTCACCCCCGTAGAGGGCGGAGACCACTGCCTGCTCGATACCCGCGCCCGTGAATCCCTCACTGGCCGCGGCGAGCCGCTCCAGGTCGAACCGGGCCGGATCCAGGCCGCGGCTGCGCAGATGGATGGCGAAGATCTCGGCGCGCACCGCCGCGTCCGGCAGATCCACGAAGAACAGCTCGTCAATGCGGCCCTTGCGGATCAGCTCTGGGGGCAGCTGGCTGATGTCGTTGGAGGTGGCCACCAGGAAGACCCGCGTGCGGCGCTCCGCCATCCAGGTCAGCAGCGTGCCAAGGATGCGACGCCCCACTCCCTGGTCGGCGTCACCGCCGGCGAGCCCCTTCTCGATTTCGTCGATCCAGAGAACGCAGGGGGCCATGAGGTCCGCGGTTCCCAGGGCCTTGCGCAGGTTCTTCTCGGTCTCGCCGACATACTTGTCGTAGAGCGCACCGAAGTCGAGGCGCAGCAGTGGTACCCCCAGGCGCCCCGCCACTGACTTGGCCGCCAGGCTCTTGCCGCCGCCCTGAGTCCCGAAAATTAGGATGCCCTTGGGGTAATCGCGGGTGCGCGAGGGGTCCAGAAAGGGCTCCCGGCGACGTTCAACCCACGCCTTGAGGTTCGTGAGCCCCGCCACGTCCGCGAACGACCGGGTGTCGTACTCGAACCCGATGATGCCTTCTGGACTCAGGAGCTCATATTTGGCGCGCTTGACCTCTTCCACGTCGTCCGCGGTGATTGCGCCGTCGTCGCGGATGGCGTTGCGGATGAGACGCCGGGCATCGGACTCCGTCACCCCGAGGAGGTTGTGGGCGAGCTGGTCCACCGCTTCCCGGTTGGCCCGGAGGCTACGTTTGGCTCCGCCGTGCTGCCAGGCCTGGGCCTCCTCCCGGATCAGTGCGAGTATGCGGTTGCGCCCCGGCAACCGCAGCTCGAAGCGCGCGCACAGATGGCGCAGCTCCGGTGGCGCCTCCAGGGTATGGCTCACCAGTACCAGAGTGCGTGGCAGGTCCCCGTAGCCTTGGGCGATCTCTTTGATCAGGCGCACGTGCAGGGGGTCGACGAGGTAGGGGTGGAAGTCGAGCAGCAGATAGAGACCCCGGCCCGCCCCGGCACGCAGGTAACGTAGGAACCGCGCGGGGTCGGTGAGGCGCTCCTCTGGGTCGGCGTCGAGGTCGATGCGCTTCAGGCCCTCTGTCACCGTCCAGCGAAACGCGGGCTCCGCGATGCGAACGGCCAACCCAGCAAATAGGTCCAGAACCCGGGGCTCCTCCACCGACTCGATCAGGACGATGGGTGTGTCCGAGCGCAGCAGGAGCTCGAGGTCGTGGAGGTCCGGGGTCATCGGCGGCAAGCGGGGCCTTGAGGATCGGCGCATTCTAACGGCATTGGTCCCCGCGGAGTGGTGAAACCCGGGGTGACCCAGTGACAGGAGCCCGCAGGGCTGCGAACATTGACCGGCCAGGGGCGTGGGCTTGGTGAGGCGCACTGCCCCGCGGCCCTCGTCCCGGGGTTGCTACCAGAGACCGACCATGACCGAAAAAGACCATCTGATCATCTTCGACACCACCCTGCGGGACGGCGAGCAGAGCCCCGGCGCGTCCATGACCAAGGACGAGAAGGTGCGTATCGCCAAGGCCCTGGAGAAGCTCCGGGTGGACGTGATCGAGGCCGGCTTCCCCATCGCGAGTCCGGGCGACTTCGAGGGGGTCAAGGCGGTGGCGGCGGTGATCAAGGACAGCCGGGTGTGCGGGTTGGCGCGTGCCCTGGACAAGGACATCGACCGGGCCGGAGAGGCCTTGGCGGGGGCCACTGCGGCGCGCATCCATACCTTCATCGCTACCTCGCCCATCCATATGGAGCGCAAGCTGCGCATGACGCCGGATCAGGTCCTGGAGCAGGCGGTGCACGCCGTGCGCCGGGCCCTGCGCTACACCGACGACGTGGAGTTCTCACCCGAGGACGCGGGTCGCTCCGAGACCGATTTCCTGTGCCGGGTTCTGGAGGCCGTGATCGACGCCGGCGCCCGCACGGTGAACATCCCGGACACCGTCGGCTACAACATCCCCCATCAGTTCGGCAGCCTGATCGCCACCCTGCGCGAGCGGGTGGTCAACGCCGACAAGGCGGTGTTCTCGGTGCATTGCCATAACGACCTGGGGCTCGCCACCGCCAACTCGCTCGCGGCGGTGAGGAACGGGGCGCGGCAGGTGGAGTGCACCATCAACGGACTCGGCGAGCGGGCCGGCAACGCCGCCCTCGAGGAGATCGTGATGGCGGTGCGTACGCGCCAGGACCTCTTCGACTGCGACGTTCGGCTCGACACCACCCAGATCGTCCCCTGCTCGCGCCTGGTCTCCGGAATCACCGGCTTCCCGGTCCAGCCCAACAAGGCGGTCGTCGGGGCCAACGCCTTCGCCCATGAGTCCGGCATCCACCAGGACGGGGTCCTCAAGCACCGCGAGACCTACGAGATCATGCGCGCCCAGGACGTGGGCTGGAACGCCAACCGCATGGTGCTTGGCAAGCACTCGGGTCGTAACGCCTTCCGCACCCGCCTCCAAGAGCTGGGTGTGGTCCTTGGCTCCGAGGAGGAGCTCAATGCCGCCTTCTCACGCTTCAAGGACCTGGCGGACAAGAAGCACGAGATCTTCGACGAGGACCTGCAGGCCCTGGTGACCGACGCCAACCTGGACGCGACCAACGAGCGCGTCAAGCTGGTGTCCATGCGTGTGTGCTCCGAGACCGGCGAGATCCCACGCGCCGAGGTGGTCCTGACGCTGGACGGGGAGGAGGAGCCAGGCGCGGCCATCGGCGGCGGCCCGGTGGATGCCACCTTCAAGGCCATCGAGTCGATCGTCAACAGCGGTACCATCCTCAAGCTCTACTCGGTCAACGCCATCACCAGCGGCACCGACGCCCAGGGCGAGGTCACGGTCCGGCTGGAAAAGGGTGGGCGCATCGTCAACGGTCAGGGGGCGGATACGGACATCGTCATCGCCTCCGCCAAGGCCTACCTCAACGCCTGTAACAAGATCCTTCAGCCCGCCGAGCGCGCCCATCCCCAGGGGGGGGACGTCTGATCCGGTGGACAGTGCCCGCCGCCAGGCCTACCTGCGTGCCATGGGGGTCGCCCTGTGGTTGCCGCGTCGATCGGGGCCGGAGCGGGAAGGCTCGGCGCAGCAGTTGGCCCCGGGCCTCCACGGTCCCAGTCGAGCCCCCGGTCCGGCCCATCGACACCGGCGCCGCCCGGCCCGAAGCGTCTGACGCCTCGCCGGATCGGTCTCCACGCGGGGTGGTAAAGGACGACCATGGGCTCCTCGTTGCGGCGGATCATCCGGCGGCCATGGATTGGGGCACGCTGCAGGATGCGGTGTCCAACTGCCGCGGCTGCGGGCTGTGCGAGACCCGAACCCAGACCGTCTTCGGGGTCGGCAACCGGGACGCTGACCTGTTGGTGATCGGCGAGGCCCCTGGGGCCGATGAGGACCGCGAGGGCGAGCCCTTCGTCGGGCGCGCCGGCCAGCTGTTGAACCGCATGCTCGCCGCCATCGGCCTGCCGCGCGGGCAGGTCTATATCGCCAACATCCTGAAATGCCGCCCGCCCGGGAACCGGGATCCCAGGCCCGAGGAAACGCTGCGCTGCCAGCCCTTTCTGATGCGCCAGATCGCGCTGATCCGTCCCCGGGTGGTCCTGACGGTGGGCCGGATCTCCGCCCAGACCTTGCTCGGTACCGATGTCCCCGTGGGGCGGTTGCGCGCGCGCTGGTTCGAGTTGGGACCCGAAGCGATCCCGTTGCGAGTGACTTATCATCCGGCGTACCTGCTGCGTTCCCCAGACCAAAAGGCCAAGGTCTGGGAGGACCTGACTGCGGTGGTGCGGCGGCTTGGGGGTGAGGGTACCGGAGGCTAGCGCTATTGCGGCTTATGACTAGATAGGAAAAATTAATTCGTTATTTTAGCAATTACTAATATAATGCCGTCCGTGGGTGCTGATAACGCACTTGCGCTTGCTGCCAAACACAACACAGATCAATTGGAGATCCACATGAAAAAGCTTGCTACTGCTGCCGCTATCGCTGCCCTCCTGGGCGTTTCCGCCTCCGCTTCCGCGTGGTGGGGTGGCGGTCCTTGGGGCGGCGGTCCCGGTTACGGCTCCGGCTGGGGCGACGGGATGGGTGACTGGATGAACGACTGGATGGGTGACGGCTACGGCGACATGGACTTCAGCATGAGCGCTAGCGGCGGCGGCGCTGGGCGCGGCTACGGACGCGGCTACGGACGCGGCTACGGACGCGGCTACGGCTACGGTTACGGCTACCCGGGCTACGGCTACGGCTACGGTGCCCCCTACTGGGGCGGCGGCTACCCGGGCTACGGCTACGGTGCGCCCGTTGTTGCCCCTTATGTCGCTCCGGTCGTCCCGGCTGCCCCGGCTCAGACCGAGTCCAAGTAACCGCCAGACTAGGGACGACAACCGGTGCCCAAGGATGGGCACCAAAGCAGAAGGCCAGGCACCCGCCTGGCCTTCTGCTTTGGTGTTTACGGGTGCCGTTGCCGTGGCGTACGTCAGTGGCGTCTTCGACATCAACATCGCCGTTTCGGCCTGCAGAGCGCAGACAACGGCTTGGACGCGCCATCGATTCGTTAAGTCCTTGGCATTCCGCCGACACCACCTCGGAGAAAATACCGCACGGTCGGCTCGGCTGGTCGCTCAGGACGCAATCCAACTGAGCATCACCCACTCCAGTGCGTTAGCGCCGTGTCCGACGGATAGCCCAACATCTTTCGCAGCCCTTCGTTTCCAAGCCGATTCGGCGAGGCGTTGACCCAATGACCTTAGCGGCGACATATGGCGGACCTGAAGCTGTGCACCCGGCGCCTCCGGCGGACGCAACACCTCAACCGACTGAATGCACGGAGGCTAGCCTGGAGGCGCTGAGCCAAGAAAATCTGCGCTTGCGTCGCCGCCTCTGGATGCTGACGCGGGAAGCTGAAAAGAACGCGGCGATCTTCCAGCGCTTCCATACGTTGGAGCTCTGTTTGCTGGATGCGGCCTCCCTGCCGGAGCTTCTCGACCGTATCGTCAACCGAACGCGAGACCTCCTCGGGCTCGACGAGGTGACGCTGATCGTCCATGACCCTCAGCACGAGGTCCGAAATCTATTGGCGGGCAACGGGCTGATCGCCCCGATTACGCCCGCCGTGAGGCTGACGGATGGGTCGACGTCCGGCAACCCCGCGTACGGCAGGCTGAAAGGGCCCTGGCTCGGTCCCTATCGGGAAGCGCATGCCGACCTGTTCAGCAACGGGAGGAGTTTGGGCAGCATCGCGCTGCTTCCCTTGGTGGCAGAGGGTTGTCTGTTTGGCAGCTTGAATCTCGCGAGCGCGGACCCGAATCGCTACACGCGCAGCCACAGCCTGGACTTCCATCGACGCTTGGCCAGCGTGGCGTCCCTGTCTCTGCAGAACGCCATCAACCGGGAACGGCTGGTTGTCGACGGTCACACGGACCGCCTAACCCTCTGGCATAACAGGCGTTATCTCGACGCGCGTCTGCCGCAGGAGGTCGCGCGGGCCCAGCGCTACGGTGAGCCCCTGAGCTGCCTGATCCTGGACGTGGACCACTTCAAGCAGATCAACGACCGTTACGGCCATCCCTCGGGGGATGCGGTGCTGCGGGAGATCGCCGGTCGGATCAAGAGCCACCTGCGCATCAGCGACCTGGCCGTACGCTACGGCGGCGAGGAATTCGTGGTGTTTCTAATTCACGCGACCGAGGAGAACGCCCTGGCCACAGCGGACCGAATCCGCCGTTGTGTCGCGGATGCACCTTTTCACCTCGGCGAGGACCAGCGGCTGCGCGTCACTGTCTCGGGGGGCGTGGCCGAATTGCAGTGGGGGGATGGCCCAGACGACCCGGTCGCCGTCGGGGCGGCCATGCTGCACAAGGCGGACGCGGCGCTTTACCGGGCCAAGACCGGAGGCCGGGACCGGATCGCCTGTCATGGGCAGACCTAATGCGCGGGCCATGCACTCACTCGCGGGCCGAGGCCGCATCCAATGGGCGCCCTAAACCCACGCCCCACTGCGCTTAGGCGTTGATCGCTTAGTTCATTCTACGGGGGGCGTGATTGGGCGATTTCAAAGAGTGTGACGGTTCCGTGACGCGCTCGAGCCCGGCCCCGCCAGGCCGAATCCCCTACTTCTTTTCCCGGCCGGACGCCTTCAGCGACTTGATCAGTGCCAGGCTGGCATTGAAGAAGTCATCGCCCGGGTGGTCCTTGCAGTGGGCGCGGATCCGGGTCAAGGCACCATCCAGCTCGGCTCCGGCGAGCACGTCGCTCCCGGTCGCCAGGTTGAGTCCGGTCACCAGCCCCGCCAGCCACTCCCGATAGCGCAGATAGTCCGCGTCTCCCAGCTCGGCGGGCACGCCGGCCGCCGGCGCGGTCGTGAGGAAGGCGCTGCACGGCTTGACGCCATAACCCCAGAGCGTGGGTGCGTCACCGGCCCGGGAAGACCCGCCCGCCAGCGCCAGGTTGAGTGCCGTGGCGAGCAGCGCGGTCGCGAGACCGGCGTTCAATGTTGGATGATTCTGCATGTCATGATTCCTTCGCCGCCTGGCGGTGCCTGACGCGTTAACATTTCACGATTTGCCGGCCGCGGGTCCCGCCATGCGCGTGTTGATGATCTCAGACGTCTACTTCCCGCGGGTCAACGGGGTCTCAACGTCCATCCAGACCTTCGCGCGAGAATTCGTCGCCAAGGGTCACTCGGTCACCCTGGTCGCCCCCGACTACGGCAGCGAGGACCCCGAGCCCTTCGAGGTCATCCGTATCCCGTCGCGCTACCTGCCGGTGGATCCGGAGGACCGCATCCTGCGGGTGCGTCAACTGCGCCGGCACCGCACCGGGCTTGCCCGCCGGGGGTTCGACCTGGTGCACATCCAGACCCCCTTCATTGCCCACTACACCGGCGTGTCGTTGGCCCGGCGCTTGGGCATCCCGGCGCTGGAAAGCTACCACACCTTCTTCGAGCAATACCTGGACAAGTATGTCCCGCTGATCCCGTCCGCCTGGCTGCGCCTGGCGGCGCGCCGTTTCTCGGCCGCCCAGTGCAACCACGTGGACGCCCTGGTGGTCCCCTCCTACGCCATGCTGGTGGTGCTCGAGCGTTACGGCGTCAAGACCCTGTCCGCGGTCATCCCCACCGGGATCGAGCTCGACCAGTTCAGCCGCGGCGACGGGGCGCGCTTTCGCGCTCTCCACGGCATACCGGCGGAGCGCCCGGTCCTGGTCCACGTCGGTCGGCTGGCCTTCGAGAAGAACATCGACTTCCTGCTGCGCATGCTGGTCCGGGTCAAGGCCCGGGTCCCGGATGTGCTGCTGGTGTTCGCCGGGGAGGGACCGGCTCGGCGCGGCCTGGAGCGGCAGGCCCATGCACTCGGGCTCGACGAGCACACCTTCTTTGTCGGCTATCTGAATCGGGACGGGCCCCTGGAGGACTGCTACTGTGCCGGCGAGGCATTCGTCTTTGCCTCACGGACCGAGACCCAGGGCCTGGTCCTGTTGGAGGCCATGGCGCTCGGGGTCCCGGTCGTCTCCACCGCCGTCATGGGCACCAAGGAGGTCCTGGCCGGCGAGTGCGGCTGCCTGATCGCCGAGGAGGACGAGCAGGACTTCGCGGACAAGAGCGTGCGACTGCTCACCGACCCGGTCCTGCGCGCCGCCCTGAGCCGGGACGCCGTGAGCTATGCCGCCACCTGGGCCGCCCCCGCGCTGGCCGATCGCATGCTGGCCTACTACGAGACGGTGCTCGCCGCGGGAGGGGCGATCCCCCGCGCAGAAAGGGTACCCGCCGATGGTCGGTGCGAGCCCAAGGCCGACCGGGATCAGGGCCTGCCGGTGAGTGGAACCGACTCGAACAGCTCGAGCCCGTGAGCCGGGAGCCGGAGCTCGGGGTCATCCCCCGCCCGGCCGCGCGGGCCCCAGGCCCGGCGCACCCGCGACGGTCGTCCGCCGAGCAGCGACCGCCAGTCGAGCCGCACCTGGCGCGGCTCGCCGGCGAAGTTGAGCACACCGAGTGCTCGTCGCCCGTCGGCGAGGGGCCTGACCCAGATCTCCACCCCGTCCGGCTGAACGACCGGCTCGGGCGAGGCCCCGAGTGGATCGCGAGCGATGCGCAGGGCCACCGGATCCGTCAGCAGGCGGAGTTGCGGCCCCTCCAGCCGGCCCAGGTCGCAGCTCAGGAACAGTGGCGCCCCGAGCAGGCACCAAACGCCGAGCTGAAACCGCTGCTCGTCAGCGGAGAGCCGGCTGGGTCTGGCGGGACTGAGGGGGCTCAGCGGGTCGCGCATCCGGCCCAACTGGAGCATGTCCGGGTCGGGCCGGCGCCCGGGGCCCCGCCACGGGTTCCATGCCAGCTGGTAGCGGGCGATCCCCGAGACCGAGACCCAGTCGTCGACGATGTCCCCGGTGGTGCGCCAGCAATCCGCCACCCGGGCGATCTGCGGCGCATCCTCCAGACGGGCGGCGTTGGACAGGGACAGCATCATGGGTCGAGCGCACCGATCCAGGTCGGCGCGGATGCGTGCCGCGGTTGCCGGGTCCATGGGGTGCCAGTCCAGCTTGATGAAGTCCACGCCCCAGGCCGCCCACTGGCGCAGGTCCCGCTCCAGCATCCAGTGCCCCACACGATGCAGCCCGAGACGCTCGGAGCCGGGGTGGGGTCCGAACAGCTGCGTGGGCAGAAGGCGCTGCCCGGGCGGCAGCGCGAGGCGCTCGTAGCCCCCGTCCGGGTCCGGCGCCGAGCTGCCGATGAAGCCCGCGTAGCTCGCGATCCAGGGCGTTGAGTAGAGCCCGACGCGAAGCCCCATCCGGTGCAGGTCTGCGCACAGCCGGCCAAGGTCGGCAAACCGCTCGTTGGGCTGGATGGCCCCGAAGGGTCCACCGCGCTCGCCCTGCCAGCCGTCGTCGATCACCACCAGGTCGAACCCGGCCGGCGCCAGTCCGCGCTCCACCAAGGCTCGGGCCGCAGCCCGGACCCCCGCTTCGGTCACCGCCGGTCCATGGGCGTACCAACTGTTCCACCCGCAAGGCGGTCCAGCCGTGGACCCGAGCGGCTCGCCCCCGGGCGCAGCGCTCTCACTCACCGGCCTACCCTGGGCGGAGGTAACCGGCAATCTTCCCTTGGCTTGCAAGCGCGTTTTTGCGCGCCCATGCTCTTGTTATTGACTCGGGGATTGATCGGCGCCGCAACGTGCAGCATCGCCTTGACGCCTGCACCCGCGAATCGATCGGACTCCGGACTCTGATAGCCTGCCATGAACTCACCCGTGGAGCGCCCAGTCGAGCGTGCGGATCTCACCGGCCACCCCGGCCGCGTCTTCGTGGTCGGGGACCTGCACGGCATGGCCCACGCACTGGAGCAGCTGTTGGCGATTGCCGGATTCGATCCCGAAGCGGACCTGGTCTGGTCACTGGGGGACCTGGTGGACCGGGGTCCCTTCTCGCCCCGGTGCCTGGAACTGCTGGACGAGCCTTGGTTCCGGGCCATCCGCGGCAATCACGAGCAGCTCCTGCTGGATGCGGTGGACGACCACCAGGGCTGGTTGAACTGGACCCTCAACGGCGGCGACTGGGCCCAGGGCTACCCCTGGTACCGGCAGGATCTGTGCCGGCGGCTCGACGCCCTTCCCTATGCGGCCGACCTCGAGACCCGTGCCGGGCACATCGGCCTCGTGCATGCGGATGTGGACCGTGTCCACGACTGGCCCGAATTTCTCGACGCGCTCACCCGCAACGCCGATTTTGCCCGTCAGACCGCCCTCTGGTCCCGGAGCAGTGCCACTCAAGCCATGCGCGGCCTGCCGGGGCGCCGGGTGGAGGGCGTCGATCTGGTACTGGTGGGTCATTCGATCGTGGAGACGGCCTTCCAGCACGGCAACATCTGGTTTCTGGATACCGGTGCAGTCGCGACCAGTGATCCCTCCGCGGCCCTGTCCATGTTGGAGATTCACCCCGAGCTCAAGCTCTGGTCCCTGCCCACTGCCGGCGACCCGATCGCCAGCCTCTGGTGGTCCCACCACATGGAGCGGGTCACCGACGCGATGATGCGGCCGCGCTGATCCCCGCTTCGCCTGGAGGGGATTCGCTGCGAGTCGCACGGGTGCCGATGGGCGGTCCTCCGCCCCGCGACTGGCCGCCCTCGAACTATCCCCCCGCAGCCGCGCGCTGCTTCAGCGACTCGGACAGATCCGGCCCCAGGTAGCGGTCGATCAGGAAGCGCCCCGCGTAGATCAACGGCGTCAAGGCGATGGCCACGGCGAACTTGTAGAGATAGTTGACCGTGCCCACCGCCAGGAACAGGTCCAACGGCCAGTTCTGTGGGCCCAGCACAAAGGCGATATAGAGCACCACGAAGCTGTCCACCAGCTGGGAGACCAGGGTGGAGCCGGTGGCCCGTGCCCAGATCATGCGGTCCCCGGTGACTCGGCGCACCTGGTGGAACACGGTGACGTCGATGATCTGTCCGATCAGGAAGGCGGTCACCGAGCCCCCGATGATCCACAGACCCTGTCCGAAGATGGCCGCGAAGGCCGCCTGCATATCCGGCACCCCCCGCTCGGCCTGGATGCCGACCCACCAGCCGGCCGGCGCCAGGCCGATGGCCAGGTAGGCGAAGAGGAAGGCGTAGACGATGAGTCCGACCGTCATCCACGAGAGGAAGCGCACCCCGCGCTTGCCGAAATACTCGTTGATGATGTCGGTCATGATGAAGACCACGGGCCACAGCAGCACCCCCGCGGTGAAGCTGAGTGACCCGCTCTGACCGAACAGGTTCCAATCCAGGGCCGGCAGGCCCAGGGTGTCCTCCAGGGCGAAGATCTTCACGCCGATGAACTCGGCCAGCATTGCGTTGGAGACGAAGAAGCCCCCGAGCAGCACGAACAGGATGGTGGAGCGGTTAAAGGTCATCGGGCGCCGAAGGCGGGATTGAATACCCGTTCAATTGGCGGTCGCCGGGGCGCATGCCAAGATCCCGACCTGGGTGAGAACCAGCATCTGTTCGCTGCCGTCTGCCTTCTCGGCCCTCGGCCCTCGGCCCTTCCGTCAAGACTTGGGCAGGGTCACCCCGCGCTGCCCCTGGTATTTGCCGCCCCGGTCCCTGTAGGACGTCTCGCAGACCTCGTCGGACTCGAAGAACAGGATCTGGGCCACCCCCTCGTTGGCGTAGATCTTGGCGGGCAGCGGCGTGGTATTGGAGAACTCGAGCGTTACATGGCCCTCCCACTCGGGCTCGAGCGGGGTCACGTTCACGATGATGCCGCACCGCGCATAGGTGGACTTGCCCAGGCAGATCACCAGGGTGTCGCGGGGGATGCGGAAATACTCCACGGTGCGGGCCAGGGCGAAGGAGTTGGGCGGGATGATGCAGACGTCGGACCGAACGTCGACGAAGCTGTTGGCGTCGAAGTTCTTCGGGTCGACGATGGCTGAGTTGATGTTGGTGAAGATCTTGAATTCATCCGCGCAGCGGATGTCGTAGCCGTAGCTGGAGGTCCCGTAGGAGATGACCCGCCCGAGCTCACCCTCGCGCACCTGCCCCGGCTCGAAGGGCTCGATCATCCCGTGCTCCGCTGCCATGCGGCGGATCCAGCGGTCGGATTTAATGGCCATGGTCCTGTCCCCCGGTGAATCGAAGCCCCGCAGGTTACAACCGCGGCCGCCAGCCCGCCAGCGGCCCCGCGAGTCTTGCGCTTGGTCGCGGGACTGTTAGGATTCCCGGGAGCCCGCCACTGACCGTCCAGTGGGTGAGGGCCCGTGGCGGACCAAGTCGAGGGCCTACCCCATGAGCCAGTGTCGATTGATCTATCGGAGCACCGTCTCGGACAAGCTCATCGCCAACGAGACGTTACGCGATCTGGTGCAGCGCAGCAGCGAGAGCAACAAGGCCGCGGGCATCACCGGCCTGCTGCTGCTCTCCGGCGATCAGTTCCTTCAGGTGCTGGAGGGACCATCCGACGCGGTCAACGCACTGTTCGGCCGCATCATCCGGGACAAGCGTCACCGTGACGTTCGGCTGCTGACCTTCGAGCCCATTGGCGACACCTACTTCGACGACTGGAACATGTACCTGGTGGACCTGTTCGACCTGCCGAAAGGGCCCCGGGACTGCCTGGAACGTAAGTACAAGTCCAGTGAGGGTGCGGTCGAGATTCCGGAGCGCCTCCACGAGGTCTACGCCCTCCTGCTCGACGCCCGCGCCATGTGCCTCAACCGCCCTTGGGAGACAACGGACCGCGGCTGAGGAGGCGATTGCCGCAACAATGGCGCAACCGCTGCGCGTTCCGCCTTAGGGCGCCGACAGGCGTTCGCTCGCCAGCGTCCGCGCCTGGCGCTTCATCTTCTCGACGATGGCGTAGACGCCCACGTGGCGGTTGGGGCTCAGGTGCTCCTCCAGATGCAGGCCCTGGAACAGCTCGTCCACGTCCAGGTCCTCGATCTCGGTCGGGCTCTTGCCGGAAAAGAGCTGAACCAGGATCGCCACCACGCCCTTGATGATGGCGGTGTCGCAGTCCCCGCTGTAGGTGATCTTCGGCGGTGAGCCCCCATCCGGATGAACGGCCACATGGACTGTGCTCATGCACTCCTTGACCAGGTTCCCATCGGTCTTATCCGCCGCCGGCAGGGGGGCCAGGCGCTCGCCGATCTCCACCAGGTATTGGTAGCGCTGGTCCCAGTCCCCGAGCAGATCGAAGTCGTCGATAATCGCGCTGATCTCTGGATTCATCATGACGGGGCGCCGGCGGCTAGACGCTGAAGGACTCGCCGCACCCGCACGTGTCCTTGATGTTGGGGTTGCGGAACTCGAAGCCCTGGTTGAGCAGGCTGGAGCGTACGAAGTCGATCTCCATGCCGTCGATTCGCGCCAGGCTGTCTGGGTCCACCACCACCTTGACGCCGTAGCTCTCGAACACCTCGTCTCCCGTGCCGAGATCGTCGGCGTAGTCCACGTCGTAGGCGAACCCGGTGCACCCGCTCTTCCTGGTGCCCACGCGCAGGCCGACGCCGTGGCCGCGCTTCTCCAGCATGCCGGCCACGTGACGGGCCGCGGCTTCTGTGAGTGTGACTGCCATTAGGTGATCCTCTCCGCAAGAGTCTGTCTGCAATTCGAAGATGTAGCCTTGCAGGCTGGCGCTTTCAAGCCCGCCCCGGTCCCGTCGTCGGCCTCGTTGCCGACTTAGGGCCGCCGGGTCAGTGGCGGTGCTCGTTCACGTCCATGCTGGCGGCGGAGGCCATGTCCATCAGCCCGCGCATCAGGCTTGCCCGATCGGCCGTGGGGATGGTCTCGATGAGCGCCTGCTTGTCCTCCGGGCTCAGGGGCAGATGGGCGCACAGCAGATTGACCAGGTCCCCGTCCGCCATCTTCTTCACGTCGTCCCACGGGACCTCGACGCTGCGCAGGGTGCAATACGCCTTCAGTGAGGCCAGGAATCCCGGGCGGTCCGCCATGGTGTCCGCCTCGTCGTGGCAGTCCGCGGCGAACCGCTCCCAGTCCGCGATCACCCGGCGATAGCCGTGCTGCCCGGCGATCTCCTCGCGCACCTGGAAGCGGCACACCCCGGTCAGGACCATCACGATGCGCCCATCGCTGGTCTCGCTGTAGGAGGTGATGCGCCCAGCACAGCCGATGCGGTGGATCTCGGGCACCTCGTCGAGCATGGTCTCGCTGGTGGGCTGCACCATGCCGATCAGATGGTCCGCCGCCAGGGCGTCGGTCACCATCTTGAGATAGCGGGGCTCGAAGATGTTCAGCGGCAGCTGGACCCCCGGCATGACCACGGCTCCGGCAAGCGGGAAGATGGGAATCTCGCGGGGGAGGTCGGCGAAATTGGGGAAGAATGGGCTGCGGGTCATAGGGGCTCCGGGAGCCGGGGTGCGGTCGGCGCGCTTGCGCCCACGGGTCGCTGATCCGACCGAATTGGGGGCAGAGGCCGCGTATCGGAAGGGCGCAGCGAGGATCGCCCGGGTCGTACTGGCGTTCGACCCCCACCGCAGCCCTCCCCCTGCCCGGGGGCGGGTGAAGGATCGCGGCCCCGGGCGACGAGGTTCGAGCCGAAACGCCAGGTTGATGGGTCCCATGAGGTCCGAACCGAGGGCGGATTTGGCGAATGGGATCTCCCACCTTAGACTTGCCCCGCTGAGCGGCGGGCGCGCGACTCGCATCACGCCGCGGCCCCATCCGACGATCGATCCCGAGGAAGCACCATGCCGACGAAAAAGACGCTCGAGGCCCGCGAGGCCGCATGCAAGACCGCCGCCGATTTCGCGGCCCTCGCCAAGGAGGTCGCCGCGACCGACGCGGACCACGCCAAGGCCCTGCTGGAGAAGGCGGAGGCCCAGTGCCAGATGCCGCCGGACTATATCGCCACTGCCGAGGGCGCGGTGGCCGCCGGGCTCGCCGACTATGCCAAGGACCTCTATGGCCAGGCGGAGGACGCCTGCTTCGACGCTATGGAGAAGGCCGCGCTCGGCGCCAGCCTGGCCCGCACCGGGACCGACGCCGACAAGGGCCGCGCTCTGCTCGAGGAGGCGGCCGGCGAGGCCAAGCAGCTCGGCGAGTTCCTCACCATCTCCGGCTATGCCAGGGAGGCCCTGGGCGACGAGGCGCTGGCGGCGAGCCTCCTCGCCAAGGTCGAGGAGAAGGCCAAGGGCCTCGCCGACTACATGAGCCTGGCCAAGACATTGGCGGGAGAGGGCGCCGCCGACGCCGCCCGCGACTTCTACCAGAAGGCCGCCCGTCATCTGGACGGCATGGACGACACCGTTGCCTACGCCAAGGGTTACCTGGACGTCTTCTCCGACCAGGCCGCCGCCCGCAAGGTGCTGGAGGATGCGGAGACCGACTGCCAGTTCCCCAAGGACTTCGCCGCACTCGCCGCCGGTTTCAAGGAGGTGTTCGACGACGGCGACAAGGTCTCGGAGCTGATGGACCAGGCCGCCGAGTTCGCCATGAGCGGCGAGGAGAACCTGGATCTCGCCCGCGGCTACTGGAACCTGCTCGCCGACAAGGCCAAGTCCGTGGACGCCTTCGGCAAGGCCCTGCCCGAGGTCAACGACAAGGGGCAGCTGCTGGAGCTCGGGGGCTTCATCGCCTCCCAGGTTCAGGACCCGGACCTGGCCAAGCGCTTCTATGCCAAGGCCGAAGAGAAGATGTCCTCCGCCGCCGAGCGCATCAAGCTGGCCGAGGCGGTGATCAAGGACACGGGCGACAAGGCCCTGGCCGCGGAGGTCTACGGCCGCGCGGCCGACAGCCTGACCCAGCCCAACGACCTCATGTCGGTGGCCGCCAACCTGGTCGACCAGCTCGCGGACAAGGCCAAGGCGGCCGAGATCTACCGCAAGGCCATGTCGGGCATGAGCGACCTCGGCCAGTACACCAAGCTGCTGGAGGCCGTCGACGCCAAGATCGGCGACAAGGCCTTCGGAGGCGAGATCCTGGCCAAGGCCAGCGAGGTGGCCTCCGGCACCCCGGACTACCTCGATATCGCCAAGCGCGCCATCGCCTCGCTCGGCGACAAGGACCTGGGCAAAGACCTGCTCGCCAAGGCCGAGGAGCAGGTCACCTCCGTGGGCGAGATGAAGAACGTGGTGGCCGCGGTCAAGGAGCACTTCGCCGACACCGGCGACTGGGTCGCCCAGGTGGAGGAAAAGCTCACCCGCCGCGAGGCCAACCAGGCCAAGTACGCGGTCTTCCAGGAGCGCGAGAAGGCGGCCGTCACCTCGGTCAAAACCCTGCAGCTCGCGGACGCCGTGATGGCCGAGCTGGAGGACAAGTTCTACGCCCAGAAGCTCCTGGTGGACGCCCAGAAGAAGCTCGAGGAAGAGGGCTGGGACTTCTCCAAGGCGCGCAAGCTGGTGGAGGGCGTGAGCCGCCACCTCGGCGACAGTGAATGGGCGACCCGCTTGCTCAAGGATGCGGGCGAGCGCGTCCAGGGCTTCGGCAACCTCAGCGTGGTGGCCGAGTCCGCCGCCGAGCTGCTGCCGGACAAGAAGAAGGCGCGGTCCCTGATCAAGGGCCTGCTCGACGGCTTCGAGAAGAAGCTCGGGTCCGCGGGCGCCTACGACCTGTCCAAGCTGGCCGCCGTCAAGGCCCGGCTGCTGGGTGACCAGAAGGGCGCCGCCGCCGCCCTCGACCAGGCCGCCGAGAAGGGCGGCAGCCACTTCACCTTTGCGGAGCTGGCGCGGGTGGCCGGTGAGCTGGGCCTGGAGGACAAGGTCCAGGCCTTCACCGCCAAGGCCGCCGAGTGCTGCGGCTCGGCCTCCCAGGCCCGCCAGCTGGCCAACCGGCTGCTGGAGAACGGCGTCAGCCGCGACCAGGTGCGGGAGCTCTACGCCGGGCTCAAGGCACGCCTCAGCGGCACCGGTGAGCAGTTCGCGTGGGCCGACGCCATCGTCGACCTGTTCGGCGACCGCGCCTGGGCCCGCAAGGAGCTGGAGGACCTCGCCGCGACCGCCCAGGGCGCCGATGCCGCCGCCGTCGCCCGCCGCATCCGCCAGCGCGCCGGTCACGCCTGATCCGGCGCCCCGCGCACCTGCCCGCCAGGGACGGCGGGTCCACCTCCGCTGAAGTGGCCGCTTGGTGGGTATCCCGATGATCGAAAAGCTCTTCCATGCCTACGAGAAGCTCCTGGCGGCGATCCTGCTGCTGTTGATCTCCGCGGTCGCCGCCATCGCCGTCGTGGAGCTCTGTTTCGTCCTCTACAAGGACCTCACCAGCCAGAAGGGGCTGTTGCTGGACCTCGGGGAGCTGTTCGAGGTGTTCGGCACCTTCCTCATCGTGCTGATCGCCATCGAGCTGATGGCCAGCATCTACATGTACCTCAAGGACAAGTCGGTGCACGTGGAGATCATGCTGCTCATCGCCATCACCGCCCTGACCCGCAAGGTCGTGGTGATGGATTCCGGCGCTAACGACGCTATGTACCTTATTGGGCTGGCTGCGCTGCTCGGCACCCTGATCGGGGGCTACTACCTGATCAAGCGCCAGGGCGCGGGAGACAACAGCGGTTAAGGGAAACTCTGTATCGCGGGGCCCTGAGCCCCGTGATCCGTCAACCAGGGGCCGCTGCGTCAGGCCCGATTCGGCGAAGGAGGGCGGATGCACCCAGGTGACAGAGCGGCTACGGACGGTGTCGCGCAGCAGGAGCGGCTGCTCGCCGACTACCGCCGCGTGAGGCGCTTCACCGAGCGGCTGTGCGAGCCGCTGGAGATCGAGGACTTCGTGATCCAGACGGCGGTGGAGACCAGTCCGCCCCGCTGGCACCTGGCCCATGTCTCCTGGTTCTTCGAGACCTTTCTGCTGCGCCCCTTCCTGCCCGGCTACCGGGTGTTCCACGAGCGCTTCGAGTATCTCTTCAACAGCTACTACGAGCAGACGGGTACCGGCTTCTGGCCGCGGCCCGAGCGGGGGCTCCTGTCGCGTCCGACCGTCGCCGAGGTCTATGACTACCGGCGGCACGTCGACTCAGGCATCGTGGCACTGATCGAGCGCTGCGCCGCTGGGGACTGGCCCACCGTCGCCGCCCGCCTGGAGACGGGGCTCAACCACGAGCAGCAGCACCAGGAGCTGCTGGTCACGGACATCAAGCGCAACTTCGCCCACAACCCCCTGCGCCCTGCCTACCGCAGCGACCTGCCCGCGGCACCCATCGCGGACCCGGGGCCGGTACGGTTCATCCCGATCGAGGGCGGCCTGGTCGAGATCGGCGCCGGCCCCGAGGGCTTCGCCTGGGACAACGAGCACCCCCGCCACAGGGTCTACCTGGCCCCCTTCGCCCTGGCGGACCGGCCCGTGACAAATGGTGAGTTTCTTGCCTTCGTGGAGGACGGCGGCTATGGCAACCCGGCACTGTGGCTGTCCGACGGCTGGGCCGCGGTGCAGTCGCACGGCTGGGACGCGCCGCTCTATTGGGAGCGGACGGCGGACGGCTGGCAGACGATGACGCTCGGCGGTCTGCGGCCACTGAACCCGGCGGAGCCGGTCTGCCACGTGAGCTATTACGAGGCGGACGCCTTCGCCACCTGGGCCGGAAGGCGCCTGCCCACGGAGGCGGAGTGGGAGCACGCCGCGGCCTCACTGCCGGTCGAGGGCAACTTCGTGGACGACGGCTGGCTGCATCCCCGTCCGGCGCCGGGCGCGGACGGCGGGCTGCGCCAGCTGTTCGGCGACGTCTGGGAGTGGACCGGGTCCGCCTATCTCCCCTACCCCGGCTACCGCCCGCCCGCGGGTGCGCTGGGCGAGTACAACGGCAAGTTCATGTGCAGCCAGATGGTGCTGCGCGGCGGCTCCTGCGCCAGCTCCCGTGACCATTGCCGGGCCAGCTACCGGAACTTCTTCTATCCCCAGGAGCGCTGGCAGTTCATGGGGTTCCGCCTGGCGGAGGATCGCACTTGAGCCCGACGCCGCATCCGCTGAGCGCTCGCGCCCCCTCCGGCCGGGTGAGCTTCCACGATTACCACCCGACGCCCGCCGACCTGCGCGCCGAGGTGCTGGCTGGGCTTTCCGCGCCCCAGAAGCGACTCTCCCCCAAGTTCTTCTACGACCGGGAGGGCTCGCTGCTGTTCGACGCCATCACCGAGCTGCCGGAGTATTACCCGACCCGCACGGAGATCGGCATCCTGCAGGAGCACGGCCACGCCATGGCGCGGCTGATCGGCCAGGGGCAGGTGCTGGTGGAGCTCGGAAGCGGCAGCAGCCTCAAGATCCAGATCCTGCTGTCCGCCCTCGCGCCGGCGGTCTACGTGCCGGTGGACATCTCCAGGGATCACCTGCTGGCCTCGGCGGAGGCGCTGGCGGAGCGCTTTCCGGCGCTCACCATCCATGCCGTGTGCGCGGATTACTCGGCGCCTTTCGACCTCCCGCTCCGGCGCGACCGACACACGCGCGCGGCCTTCTTTCCGGGATCGAGCATCGGTAATTTCGAGCCCGGTTCGGCAGCGGCCCTGCTCGGGCGGGTCGGCGCGATGCTGGGCGAGGGCGGCCGGCTGCTGATCGGCGTGGACCTCGTCAAGGACCGGGCGCGACTGGAGGCCGCTTACAACGACGCCGCAGGCGTGACCGCCGAGTTCAACCTCAACCTGCTGGGGCGGATCAACCGGGAGCTCGGGTCGGACTTCGACCTGGACGGATTCGCCCACCGGGCCTTCTACAACCCCTCGCCGGATCCGGCCGCCCCGCACGGGCCCGGCCGCATCGAGATGCATCTGGTGAGCCGGCGCGACCAGCGGGTGCGGGTGGGCGACCGGGTCTTCGGGTTCCGCGAGGGGGAGAGCATCCACACCGAGAGCTCCTACAAGTACGACCTCGCGGGCTTCCGGCGTCTGTCCTCTGGCGCGGGGTTCGTCACGGAGCAGGTCTGGACCGATCCCGGGCGGCTCTTCAGCGTTCATTGCCTGCGCTACGGTTCGGCACCCGGCCGGGCTGCCTGACGCTGGCGCGGTCCGCTGCGCGAGGGCGATTGGCCGCGCTGCGGAAGCGGCCCGCCTTGGGGCGGGCGCCCGCGCCGCGTTAGTATCGGGCTGCATGCCCCCCCTGCCGTCTCCACACCCCGAGAGCAGTACCCGATGAAGCAGGCCCCCACCGACCCGGCGCTGGAGCGCGATATTGAGCTGTTCACCGCCCTGCTCGCGGAGGTGCTGCGCGAGCACAGCCGCAAGCGGGTGCTGGTGATCGTGGAGCGGCTGCGCGACGGATTCATGCAGCTGCGCGAGCAGGAAGACCCGGACCTGCGCGAGAAGCTGATGAAGCGCATCGACGGGCTGGATGCCCAGACCCTTTCAGAGGTGATCCGGGCCTTCACCATCTATTTCGGGCTGGTCAACACGGCGGAGGAGCTCAACGCCTATCTCAACCGCATGGACCGCATCAGCTCCGGCGAGCGGCTGTGGGTGGGCTCCTTCGACGACACGCTGCGGCAGTTCCATGCGGACGGGATCAGCCCGGAGAACTTCCAGAGCCTACTCGAGCACCTGGTCTATCTGCCGGTGTTCACCGCCCACCCGACCGAGTCCAAGCGGCGCACCATCGCCGAGACATTCAGGCGCATCTTCCTGGTCGCCCAGGACCTGCACCGGCAGAAGCTCAACGAAGAGGAGCTGGAGGATCGGCTCCGGGCCATCGTCACCCAGATCCAGATCCTGTGGAAGACCGACGAGGTGCGGGTGCACAAGCCCCAAGTCACCGACGAGGTGCGCCAGGGGCTCTATTTCTTTCGCGAGTCCCTGTTCGACGCGGTGCCGGACGTCTACCGTCAGTTGGAGCGGGCGGTGCGGCGGGTCTACGGGGCGGATTGCGGGATTCGGGTGCCGAGCTTCATCCGCTTTGGTTCCTGGATCGGCGGTGACCGGGACGGCAACCCCTTCGTCAAGCCGGAGACCACGGAGCTGGCGGTGCGCATGCACCATGAGCTGGTGCTGCAGGCGTATCTCGCGCGCATCGGACCCCTGCGGCGGATGCTCAGCCATTCGCTCGGGCTGTGCCAGCCCTCCCCCGAGTTCATGGACAGCCTCGAGGCGGACGAAGACTACTGGCTCGACACCATGGGCGAGAGCCTGCGGCGCAACGTCAACGAGCCGTACCGGCGCAAGCTCGCCATCATGTCCCATCGGCTGAAGGCCAACCTGACGCGGGTCCAGGCGCGCATCGCCGGCCGCCATCACGACGAGCTGCCCGAGGGCTACGGGAGCGACCGGGACTTTCTCGCCGACCTCTATCTGATCCGCGACTCGCTCGTCCACCACGGCGACGCCAACGCCGCCGCCGGTCCCCTGCAGGACCTGATCCGGCTCGCGGAGGGCTTCGGCTTCCACCTGGTGCATCTGGACATCCGGCAGGAGTCCACCCGCCACACCCAGGCGGTCACCGAGCTGTTCGCGCGCCAGCCCGGCGCCCCCTACTACCAGGCCTTCGACGAGGGCGCAGCGCATCGCCGCCCTGGCCGAGGCCATCGCCCACCCGCACCCCTTCGTCATCGACAAGGCCACCCTGACGCCGGAGACCCGCGAGACCCTGGAGGTGTTCGAGGTGATCGCGCGGATGCGCGCGGAGATCAGCGAGCATTGCTTCGGCCAATACGTCATCTCCATGACCCATGCCGCCAGCCATGTGATGGAGGTGATGCTGCTGGCGCGCCTTGCGGGACTGGCCGGTCACGATCGCCGGGGCTGGTTCTGCGAGATCCAGGTCTCGCCCCTGTTCGAGACCATCGACGACCTGGGCCGCATCGACGTGGTCATGACCACCCTGCTCGACAACGCGACCTACAGCGATCTGCTCAAGGCCTCCGGCAACCAGCAGGAGGTGATGCTCGGTTACTCCGACTCCTGCAAGGACGGCGGCATCCTGTCCTCCAGCTGGAACCTCTACGAGGCCCAGAAGAAGGTCATTGCGCTGACGGACGACCGCGGCGTCGCCTGCCGGCTCTTCCACGGCCGCGGCGGCACCGTTGGGAGGGGCGGCGGGCCGACCCACGAGGCCATCCTCTCCCAGCCCTCGGACACCGTCCACGGACAGATCAAGTTCACCGAGCAGGGTGAGGTGCTGTCCTACCGCTACGCCAACCCGGAGACGGCACGCTACGAGCTGATCATGGGCGTCAGCGGGCTCATCAAGGCCAGCCGCTGCCTGATCGAGCCGCCCGAGGAGGACCGTAACGACTACCTGGGGATCATGGACGAGCTGGCGGCCTATGGGGAGGAGGCCTACCGCAAGCTGGTGCGCGAGACCGAGGGCTTTCTCGATTATTTCTACGAGTGCACGCCGCTGGATGCGATTGCGCTCCTGAACATCGGCTCGCGCCCGTCCCACCGCAAGAAGGGCGATCGGGCGCTCTCATCGATCCGCGCCATTCCCTGGGTCTTCGGCTGGGCCCAGTCCCGCCATACCCTGCCTGCCTGGTTCAGTGTCGGTCAGGCCCTGGAGCGCTGGCGCGGAAACGACTTGGAGCGTCTCGCCAAGCTGCAGCGCATGTACCAGGAGTGGCCATACTTCCGGGCGCTCCTCTCCAACACCCAGATGTCGCTGTTCAAGGCCGAGATGCACATCGCCAAGGAATACGTGCGCCTGGCCCAGGACCAGGAGCGGGCCGAGGCCATCTACGGCCTGATCGAGGCGGAGTACCAGCGCACCCTGACCCAGGTGCTCAACGTGGCGGGCTTGCGCGGACTCATGGAGGAGACGCCCGAGCTGGCCCATTCGCTGACGCGCCGCAATCGCTACCTGGACCCGCTGAACCATATACAGGTGGCGGTGCTCGAGCGCTACAGAAACGAGACCGATGAGACCAAGCGGGAGGAATGGCTGGATACGCTACTGCGCAGCATCAACGCCGTCGCCGCCGGCATGCGCAACACCGGGTAGGTTGGAACGCCGGAGGCGGTTCCGACATCTTGCGTTTCCGCGCCTAACCGGTTGCAAGCCGCTGGTAGATCTCATTCATGCGGTGCATCCGCCCTGCGGTCTCCGGGGGCACCATGTCCCACCCGAAGCGCCACTGCCAGTTTCCGTCTGCCACGCCGGGGACGTTCATGCGGTGCTCGCTGCCCAGGGCCAGCACGTCCTGCATGGGGAGCATCGCCAGGTGCGAGCGCGAGGCGAGCGCGGTCCGGACCATGGGCCAGGGCATGGCCTCGTAGGAGTTGCCGAGCAGCTCGTAGACGTAGCCCTTGGCCCCGTCGTTCAGCGACTCGAACCAGCCCACCGTGGTGTCGTTGTCGTGGGTGCCGGTGTAGACCACCGAGTCCCGGTCATGGCGGAAGGGTACGTAGGGGTTCTCGGCCTCGCCGGAGAAGGCGAACTGCAGGACCCTCATGCCCGGGAGGTGGAAGCGCTTGCGCAGGGCCTTCACCTCGGGGGTGATGGTCCCCAGGTCCTCGGCCACCAGCGGCAGCTTGCCGAAGACCTCGTGCAATCGGGTGAAGAGCGCGTCACCCGGGGCCTTGACCCAGCGTCCCTTGGTGGCGAGCTCCTCGTCGCCGGGGATCTGCCAGTAGGATTCGAAGCCGCGGAAGTGGTCGATGCGGACCATGTCGAACAGGCGCATCTGGGTGCGGATGCGGTCGATCCAGAACTGGAAGCCGTTCTGCTCCATGCGCCGCCAGTTGTACAGCGGGTTGCCCCAGCGCTGGCCGGTGGCCGAGAAATAGTCGGGCGGGACCCCGGCCACGTTGCGCATGTGCCCCTCGGCGTCCAGGTCGAAGTCCTGCGGCCTGGCCCAGACCTCGGCGCTGTCGTGGGCGACGAAGATGGGCAGGTCGCCGAACAGCTTGACGCCCCGCGCGTTGGCGTAGTCGCGCAGCTGATGCCACTGGCTGAAGAAGAGGTGCTGCTCGAACCGGATGTAGTCGAGCTCGCCTGCGAGCCGCTCCCTGGCATCGGTGAGGGCCCGCGGGTCGCGATCGCGCAGCCGGATCGGCCAGTGCCACCATTCCCGCTCCTGCTCTTCGCGCAGGGCCCGAAACAGGGCGTAGTCTTCGAGCCAATAGGCGTTGTCGGCGATGAAGTCGTCGCGGGCCTGGCGCTCGGCGGCGTCGGCGTGCGCCTGGAAACCGGCCCAGGCGTGGCGCAGGGAATCGGCCTTGGCGGCGTCCGGATCTGCGACGCTGTAGTCCGGCAGCCCGAGGATCCAGCCCCGCTCCACCAGCGGCTGGAGCGCGATCAGGCGCGGGTTGCCGGCGTGCACCGAGCTGGTCTGGTAAGGGGAGCGCTCAACCAGGGTCGGCCCCACCGGCAGCATCTGCCAGACGGAGAATCCGCAGTCTAGGAGGAAGTTGACGAAATAATAGGCATCCGCTCCCAGCTCGCCGCAGGCCTCGGCTCCGGGCAGGGAGGTCAGGTGGAGCAGCACGCCGGAGCGCCGGCGGTCCAGGCAATCGGCGGGAGTGGGTTCGCGTTGGTCGGTGATCGGGGCCATCGTGCGTGCGTTCCTGTGGCGGATTGAATGGGCCGGTGTCTGCGAGGGCGCGGCCTTCGGGCCGCCGCCCGGGCGCGTGGGGCGGCGGTGAGGTGGCGCCCCCGTCAGCGGACGTGGTTGACGTCCTGGCCCAGCATCTCAGGGGAGACCAGGGTGACGCCGTTTTCGCTCACAAAGAAGCCGGCGGCTCGGTCGGCCGCCGGGTCGTAGCCGATCACGGTGCCCTCGGCGATCTGGCAGAAGCGGTCGATGACCGCCCGGCGGATGCGGCAGTTGCGCCCGATGTCCACGTCGGGGAGGACCACCGAGTCTGCCAGGTAGGCGAATGAGTTGATGCGTACGTTGGAGAACAAGAGCGAGTGGCGCACGACCGCGCCAGAGATGACACAGCCGCCGGAGACCATGGAGTCCACCGCCATACCGCGGCGGTCGTCGTCGTCGAACACGAACTTGGCTGGCGGCAGCTGCTCCTGATAGGTCCAGATGGGCCAGTTCTTGTCGTAGAGGTTGAGCGGCGGGGTCACGCCGATCAGCTCCAGATTGGCCTCCCAAAAGGCGTCGATGGTGCCCACGTCGCGCCAGTAAGCCTGCTCGCCGCTGCGCGGGTCACGGAAGGCGTGGGCCATGACGCGATAGCGGGTGATTACCGCGGGGATGATGTCCTTGCCGAAATCGTGGCCGGAGCTCGGGGTGTCGGCGTCCCGGATCAACTGTTCGAACAGGAAGTCGCGATTGAAGACGTAGATGCCCATGGAGGCGAGGCACAGTTCTGGCTGGCCGGGAATGGTCTCTGGCTCCTCCGGCTTCTCCTGGAAGCGCAGCACGCGCCCGTCGGCATCCGCCGACATGACGCCAAACTCCCGTGACCGCGCCCGATCGACCTCGATGCAGCCCACCGTCATGTCGGCGCCGGTCTCCACGTGGTGGGCGATCATGGCGCCGTAGTCCATCTTGTAGACGTGGTCGCCGGCCAGGATCAGGATGTAGTCCGGATCGTGATTGCGGATGATGTCGAGGTTCTGGAAGACGGCATCGGCGGTGCCCGAGTACCAGGAGGTCTCGGCCACGCGCTGCTGGGCCGGCCACAGCTCGACGAACTCCCCGAATTCACCGCGCAGGAAGCCCCATCCCTTCTGAATGTGCAGGATCAAGGAGTGGGCCTTGTACTGGGTCAGCACCCCGATGCGGCGGATGCCCGAGTTGATGCAGTTGGAGAGCGGGAAGTCGACGATGCGGAATTTGCCGCCGAACGGCACCGCGGGCTTGGATCGCCAAGCGGTGAGGTGCTTGAGACGCGAGCCCCGCCCGCCAGCCAGGATCAGGGCCAGCGTGTTGCGGGTCAGGCGGCTGACGAACCGAGGGTTCGATGCCGACATGGGACCTCCGGGTGTACTCGTGGGCCGGCGTTTCCGCCGACGGGCTTATGGTACCATCTCGCCAGTTTTGGGCACCTGTCGACGGTCGGAAACAGACCCGGTCGATGACTATGGCCCCATCGGTATGGGGCAAGCCCCCGCGTCCGGCTGCGATTGCGGGGATCTCTCCCCCCGGGGCTCGGTCCCCGTCGCTGGGTCGCGGTTGCTGAACGATAACGAATTCGGCCAATCCGGGTCGCCGCATGCCGAGCGGCTCGGCCTGTCTGCCGATCAGTGGTGCGTTGCGCCCAGGGTTCACCGCGGAGGATTAGACGATATGGCCATCTCGCCCCAAGCCCAAGCCGCTTCCAAGCTTCCCGAGCCCCTGCAACGGATCGTCGCGGCGCGCCACCACAATCCGTTCGAAGTTCTGGGGAGGCACGTTACGGGTGGCCGGGCGACGGTGCGGGCCTTCCTGCCCCAGGCGGAGCGGGCGCGCATCGTCGAGGCTGGAGTCGAATTGACGCGCATCGAGGGAACCGACCTCTTCACCTGGGAGGGGGAGGCGGCCAAGGTGCCCGAGCGCTACCGGATCGAATGGGATGACAAGACCGGCGGGCGCACCAGCGCCCATGATCCCGTACTGCTTCCCGCAGCAGCTCGCCGACTTCGATTTGCACCTGTTCGGCGAAGGCCGCCACTGGCACGCCTACCGGTTTCTCGGCTCCCACGTCACCGAGGTCGAAGGTGTGGCGGGGGTGCAGTTTGCGGTCTGGGCACCGAACGCCGAGCGGGTCAGCGTGGTGGGGGATTTCAATGATTGGGATGGGCGCGCCCACCCCATGCGGGTGCGCGGAGGGACCGGTGTGTGGGAGCTGTTCATCCCCGGGATTGGCGGCGGCGGCTACTACAAGTACGAGATCCGGGACCGCTCTGGCAACGCCCACGTCAAGATCGACCCCTATGCGAATGCCTTCCAGAACCGGCCCGAGACCGCCGGGCTGATCACGGCGCCGAGTCGCTTCAAGTGGGCCGACGAGACCTGGATGAAGCAGCGCGCGGAGTCCGACTGGCAACGCCGTCCCTTCTCGACCTATGAGGTCCACCTGGGCTCGTGGCAGCAAGACGAGAACGGCGAATTCCTCAACTATCGGGAGCTCGCCAAACGCCTGGCCGATTACGTCAAGGAGATGGGCTTCACCCATATCGAGCTACTGCCCATCACCGAGCACCCCCTGGACGCCTCTTGGGGCTACCAGTGCACCGGCTATTTTGCGCCCACGAGTCGCTTTGGCACCCCCGACGATTTCCGCTTCTTCGTCGATTACCTGCACCGCCACGGCATCGGGGTGCTTCTGGATTGGGTGCCCGCCCACTTCCCCAAGGACGCCTACGCACTGGCGCGCTTCGACGGCTCGGCGCTTTACGAGCACGCGGACCCGCGCATGGCGGAGCACAAGGATTGGGGGACGCTGATCTTCAACTTCGGCCGCAACGAGGTGAAGAACTTCCTCCTCTCGAGCGCCCTCTACTGGCTCGCCGAGTTCCACATCGACGGGCTGCGGGTGGATGCGGTGGCCTCCATGCTCTACCTGGACTACTCCCGCAACGCCGGTGAGTGGGTCCCGAACAAATACGGCGGCAACGAGAACCTGGAGGCAGTGGACTTCATTCGCCAGCTCAACACCGTCACCCATGAGCAGCACCCCGGCAGCCTGATGATCGCGGAGGAGTCCACTTCCTGGCCGGCGGTCTCCCGCCCCACCTACCTGGGCGGCCTCGGCTTCAGCATGAAGTGGAACATGGGCTGGATGCACGACACCCTCTCCTACATGGAGAAGGACCCGATCTACCGCCACTACCACCATGACCTGCTGACGTTCGGGCTGCTCTACGCCTTTACCGAGAACTTCGTCCTGCCCTTCTCCCACGACGAGGTGGTGCACGGCAAGAAGTCGATGCTGGACAAGATGCCCGGCGACGCCTGGCAGAAGTTTGCCTCGCTGCGCCTGCTCTACACCTTCATGTTTACCTACCCGGGCAAGAAGCTCCTGTTCCAGGGCTGCGAGTTCGGTCAGGGCCGGGAGTGGAATTTTGACGAGCCACTGGAATGGGAGCTGCTGGAGCGCCCGCCGCACCAAGGGGTGAAGAAGATCCTCGCCGACCTGAACCGGCTCTACCAGGAGCAGCTCGCACTCCATGAGATCGACTTCGACGGGGACGGATTCGAGTGGATCGATTGCCATGACAGCTCCCAGTCCGTGCTGAGTTATATCCGCAAGGACCGCTCCGGGGATCAGATCGTCGCCGCGGTGTTCAACTTCACCCCGGTGCCGCGGACCAACTACCGCATCGGCGTGCCCAAGCCCGGCTTCTATCGGGAGGCCGTCAACTCTGACGCGGAGTATTACGGGGGCAGCAACGTGGGCAACCAGGGCGGGGTAGGCTCAGAGCCGGTGAGCTGGATGGGGCGGCCGCACTCGATCCCCATTGCCGTCCCGCCCCTTGGGGCCCTGGTGCTTGTGCTCGAGCCCTTGCCGGAGGAGGACACCGCGGCGGCCCCCTCCACCGAAGAGGTCCCCGCTCCAGCGGGGGGCCCGGCGGTGGCGGCCGATGCGGCGACTGAGACATCGGGCCCATCCGATTCCCTGAAGCCGGCGGTCTGACCCAATACGGTTGGGGCGCGGCGTGTAAGGCCCGGGCCACGTTCCAACCATGCAGATCTGGGTCGACGCCGACGGTTGCCCCAAGGTGGTCCGCGAGATCCTGTTCCGCGCCGCGGAGCGGGTTCGCATTCCAGTGACCCTGGTGGCCAACCACCCTGTGGCGACGCCACCCTCCCGCTACATCCGTTCCATCCAAGTCTCGGCCGGTTTCGACGTGGCGGACAACGAGATCGTCCGGCGCCTCGGTCCTGGCGACCTTGTGGTGACCGCCGACATCCCACTGGCCTCCGAGGTGATCGCCAAGGGCGGGCAGGCGCTCAACCCCCGCGGCGAGCTCTACACCGAGGCGAATATCCGGGCGCGCCTCACCATGCGCGACTTCATGGAGACCCTAAGGGCCAGCGGCGTGGACACCGGAGGTCCCGCCACACTGGGTCCGCGGGACCGGCAGGCGTTCGGAAATGCCCTCGACACCTGGCTTGCACGTGCGGGCGCACACAGAAGCTGAGCGCCTCGCGCCCGATTTCCCAAGAACAGCGATGGAGTTGGCACTTCAATGGCAGGCCCGTCCATATACTCCGGCGCAAAGAGCGGTTGCGCCTGGAGAGACCGCCGGAAGGCCGACGGACGCGTCCGAGAGGACATCGGCGTCGGTGTCGCACAGCCAAGCTGGGACAGGCTCCTCGACCGAGGTCTCGGGGCATTGTCGTGTCACTGGAACCCACGCCCATGGCCAAACGCTCATCATCGAATGTGGTGCCCTTCGCGGCCCAAACCGCGTCTCCCGCCGAGGCACTCTCGCTTGACGCCGCTCAGCTGCTCGCGCTCTGTCGCGACCGGCTTGCCCACGGGGTGGCGACTGCATTTGCCGAGAACATGGGGAAGGCCAAGGAGGACCTGCTGGGCATGGCGGACCGGGCGACGAGCCTCGATCACCAGCGGCTCTATCTGTCGGCGCTGGATTTCCTCGCCGACCGCGGACAGACCCTCCTGCAGCATTTTCGCGCCGCCTATGTGCAGCGCTTCGACGACAATGTGGCCGCCGTGCGCCAGGGCCGTCGCCACGATCACTCCATTGAGCTCAACGAGCTGCGCCTGATCGACACGGACGACTTCGAGCGCGACCTCGCGGTCGGCAAGCTCTCGGCGCGGGCCGCCTTTAGTTGCGCCAACCAGCTCACTGCGCTGGACCACCGCCTGGCCGTGTTGCTGCAGCTGCCGCGCATGAGCCAGGACGACAACCCGCTCCATCCGCGCGCCCTGTTCGCCTCCATGCTGCGCGCCGTCAACGAGCTTGAAGGGAGCGAGCCGCTTGCCCTGACGCTGCTCCAGGAGCTCGAGCGCCAGACCTCCGAGGCGCTGCCGCGAATCTACAACGATCTGAACCGCAGCCTGGCCGACTGCGGCGTGCTGCCCAAGATTCCACTCGACCTCGGTCGAAACGGCTCGGCGCCGTCGAGCCGTGAGGGGTCCGCGGAGCGCGACCGCGACGCCGAGAGTGCGGCCGTCATCCCACCCGGTGCAGACGCGGTCTTCGCGCAACTCGCTCGAGCGATCCATTCCGTGGCCGGGACGCCGGAGGGGGCGTCGTCCGCGACGCCCGCGCAGCCCGGGTCGGAGCAGGCCACCCCGATTGGGGCGGCACAGCTCATGAATGCGCTGACCAGCCTGCAGCAGGGGCGGGCCGGCGCGAGTGGCCTGCCCGGGCTCGCTGCCGTCCAGATCGACCCGGCCAGCGCTCAGGTGTTGCAGCAGTTACGTTCCACCCTCTTGGCGGGCTCGACCAACCCGGTGGACGCGATGACGATCGATATCGTCGCCATGCTGTTCGACGCCATCTTCAACGACCCCGACCTGCCTGCCTCCGTGCGCGCCGAGATCGCCAAGCTGCAGATCCCGGTGCTCAAGGTGGCGCTGATGGACAAGACACTGTTCTCCAACAAGAGGCATCCGACCCGGCGTCTCATCGACGTGATCGCGAATGCCGGACTCGGGCTCAGCGAGGCCGACGAGCCGCGACTGCTCCAGAAGATCCGCTCCATCGTGGACGATGTGGTGGCCGGGTTCGAGACCGACGTCCACATCTTTGCCACCCAGGTCCAGAAGCTCGAAGACTTCCTCCAGGACGAAGAGGCGCGCGCCCGCAGCCGCACCACCGAGGTGGTCTCCAAGCTGGAGCAGCGCGACCGGCAGGAGCTGGCGACCAGCCGGGTGGGTACCGAGATCGAAAGCCGAATCCACAGGCGCAGCGTCCCCACCCTGGTGGGCGACTTTCTCAGTCGCCACTGGCGCCTGGTGATGATCCGGTCCTACGTGGAGTCCGGCGAGCTGGCCGCGCCCTGGGTGGAGGCCGTCCGGTCCATGGACGAGCTGTTGTGGAGCGTGGAGCCCAAGCAGGGCCCCGAGGACCGCAACCGGCTGCTCACCACCCTGCCCGACCTGCTCAAGCGCCTGCGCTCCGGGCTCGAGGCCGTCGGCCTCGGCGACGCCTGGGACCCCTTCTTCGCCCATTTGATCCGACTGCACATGGGCGCCATGCGCAAGGACATCCCGGAGGACGAATACCAATCGCCGGCCCGCAACGGTGCCAACGGGAGCTCAGGCGGAGCCCCCATTGGCGGCAACGGGGCGGGATTCGACTCCTGGGCCCCGCAAGACCCACCGTCACGAAGTGCCCACCAGGCCGCCCGCGCATCAGAGGCAACGGGTCCGCAAGACGACCACCTCGCAGCTCGCCCAGTCCCTGGAGGTGGGCGCCTGGGTCGAGTTCCAGAGCGTGCGCGGCACCCGCAACTCCCTGCGGCTCAGCTGGCTCAGCGATCTGCCGCGGCGTCTACCTGTTCACCAACCGCCAGGGCGAGAACGCACTCACCCTCGCCACCACCAGCCTCGCCCAGCACCTGCGCAAGGGCACGGCGCGGGTCCTCAGCCAGGACCGGCTGACCGATCGGGCGGTGGCTCAGCTCTTGAGCAAGACGGGGGCTGACCCGGCCCCTCGGGCACCTTAGGTTCTACAAGCTCCGGTCTCTGGCGTGCGCATCGATTCTGACTGTTCGGAGTCAACGGGCGCGCCTCGTCTGCTCGACGATGAGGCGCGTGTTCCCATCGGATGTTTCTATCTCAACGCGCCGCAGTTAGACCTGACAGGCCTGGGAGCAGCAGAGAACCGGATGTCGGGTCCGCTCAGTCGCGCGGAACTCTCCCATGGCCGCTCCTCGTGATCAGGTTGGTGCTGTGCCGATTAGCCACATCACCCCGTATATCGGCCTTGAAGCGCGTCAGTCTGGCAGCGCCGAAGCGACCGAAATTGTCCTCCACGCGACGCACTTTGGCTGGCACCTGCATTTCGTCGCTGCAGCATGGGGCAACCACGAAAACGTTGTCTTACTGCGACTGTTATTTTCTCGCACCATCAGGTTGACATCCTCACAACAGTCCGCTATTTTTCCATCCAACTTAAAGTCATTTATTCGATTTGTTGCTTGCACGCAACACAAGGGCACTGGGAATGGCAACGTTGCGCGGAACAGTGATCGGGCGATTACTTGCGGTTACGCTGGTCACGTTACCATGTGCTCGGTCGGCCTTGGCGGAAGCCCAGGGGGCTGCCCCTGTGAGCCCAGGCCCCGGACAAGTATCCTCGGCCACGACCACGGCCGGACCTCAGGATCAGGCCTCGGCGGTCGAAGATGCCTCAACCCGTGCGCAGGCACGAACCTTGACGGCCGACGAGCAAGCGGCGGAGCGGCGCCTTCGGGAACGCGTCAATCAGCGGTGGCAGGCCCTCATTGCGCGAGACTTCGCCAAGGCATACGAGTACGAGACCCCGGAGTACCGGAAGACGCACACCGCCAAGCAGTATGCCGGCCAATTTGGCGGCATGGTCGACTGGAAGGTGGCGACCGTCAAGGAGGTACGGTATGATCACGACGACGAAGTGGAAGTCGTGGTGACGGTCGGTGTGAGCTTTCCGCTCAACGTGGGCGATAGCACGGCGCACGCGACCGTTGACGTCAGGGAGAAATGGGTGGCATCCGCAGGGCAATGGTGGCACCTAGACGATCCGAAGCCCCTCGGCCGCGCGCAGGCGGCGGAGCCTTCACCCCGGGAGTGACTTCCCTCAACCAACCCTCAACCAACCTCGTTCAACCCGAGACATCCTCACTTTGCGAAAGCAGGAGACGCGTTAATGAAGACTTTGAAAAAATCGCCCGTTCATGCGGCGGTCGCCGCCGCCTTGGTGGGGCTCGTGTGCGCCACTGGTGCGGCGCAGGCAGCGCAGCCAAGCGACACCGGTACGGGACAGGCCCTGATCTTCCCCTACTACACGGTGAACGATGGTTGGATCACGACCATGAACGTGATGAATACCTCCAACCATTATGTCGCGGTTAAGGTCCGCTTCCACGAGAAGAAGAACAGCCGCGACGTGCTCGACTTCAACATCGTCATGTCACCCTACGATGCCTGGACCGGCTTCGTGCAGGACAGTGACACCGGGCCCCAGCTATTCACCGATGACAAGACCTGCACCTCTCCCACCGTGGTCAATGGGGCCAAGGCGAGCGCTGTGGCCTATACAGGGGCATTCGACGACACCGGCGGCGCCGGCGCGCAGCGCATGCGCGACGGTTACGTCGAGATGCTCGTGATGGGCGTCGCAGACGCTACGTGGGGAGACTTGGTCGACCCGATGACAGGCCCCGTTTACCCGACCGTCTATTACGCCAAGCACATCGACGGCACACCGCGCGATTGCAGCGCGGTGAATGCCAACTTCGTCGCGACCGTTGCTCCTTGGACCCCAGAAGTCCTTGATCCCGGAAATGGTGAACCCGACGCCGTTGACGATTTCGTTGCGCCAACACCTGATCTCAATCCGCTGAAGGGCAACCTCACCTGGCTGCAGGTCGGGACTGGAGCCGGCGCTGGCATGGCGGCAATCGCCGTCGCCGATTGGTCGAACCAGAACCTGGTCACCGCGCAGCAGTTCCCGTGGTTCCTGGAGCCGACCTTCGCCTCCTCTGGAGGGCTCTGGACAGTCACCGGTGCAACCGATTTTGAGTCCGCCATCGACGCCAGCGCGACGATGAACGAGTGGGCCAATAACCCGGCAAACGGCGCAGGGACCGACTGGGTGATCACCTTCCCGACCAAGGCCTTCCACGTCGACCTGTTCAACACCCAGATCCAGGCGGCCGTCAACCCGTGGCGTAATGCCGGCGCCGACGTCGTGGATTGCGACTCGAATGCGCCCTCGGATCGCGACACCTGCGTACGTGCCACCACCGCGCCGCTGGCGACCGAGCCATTCGAGTATCTGTTCGGTGTGGCGGGAACGGGCGACTCCAAGGTGAGTGTCACGTACAACCTGTGGGATCGCGAGGAGGGCGGCGTCGCGGCAGGCGATACCACCATCTCCCCCGCACCTCCCGGCGAGATCGAGGCGCTGCGCTACGAGGCCAACGTCATTTCGTTCGCCGACCAGTCGGTGCTCGCCTCCAGCAGCCCAACGGTCATCCCTGTCGGCGACCTGTTGCCGGGCGCGGTCAACGGTTGGGCCAAGCTTGACTTTTCTGGGGCCCTGCCCGTCATCGGATTTGCGGTCAAGGCGCGTACCCAGGGCGAGGCCAGCAGCAACTACGGTCAGGCGATGGACAACGCTTACGTCCGTCCTGCGGTGATGAACGGCACGACGACGCCGACGCCGTGATAACGACAGGAAGTCGAGCGGGGGGCCGCCGGAACGACTGGTGAGCGGCCCGCCGCGATCGCTCTGCTTCGGAAACAGTGGAGTCCAACGAAAGGCCGGCAATCGCCGGCCTTTCGTCTATCTGGGTGTTGTTCTCCGGCCCTCCTGCAAAGGGCCACCTTGCCCGCGGATACCGAAAGCGGTCACGACTCGCTGGACACCCCAGCGTCACTGATCGACGTGAGGGCTATGCGCTCATGCATCGGGGATGCTTTGAGCCCAATCCCCCCAGCGAGTGCCCACCCTTCCCGGGAGATCCGTCGGAACCATTTCAATACGATCCCCGCGACTGCGACCGCGGGCACCAAGTGCTTCCTATGCCAAGTTTCCTAGGCATCGGCGCCCAAAAGGCCGGAACGAGCTGGCTATGCCACTGGCTCGCACGCCACCCCCAGATCCGCTTTCCAGAGGGCAAGGAGGTCCATTTCTGGGATCGCGACCATTTGGATGAGCTTCAGTGGTACCGATCCAAGGTAGATCCACCCACAGCACCCGGGATCCGTACCGGGGAGATCACCCCCGCTTACGCGATTCTGAGCGCCGAGCGCATTCGGGAGATCCATGGCTTTTACCCCGAATTGCGTCTGATCTATCTCGTCCGTAACCCAATCGAACGCGCCTGGTCCGCCGCGCTCATGGCTCTACAGCGCGCGGAGCTGGGCATCGAGGAGGCGTCGGATGAGTGGTTCATCGACCACTTCCGATCCGGGCGCTCGCGGCGCCACGGGGATTACGCGGCCAATATCCGAACCTGGGAAAGCGTCTTTCCGAAAGGCCAGCTCCTGATCCTGCGCTATGACTGGATAAAGTCTCGACCTCGGGAGCTGTTGGAGCGCGTGGCCAATCACCTGGACATCGATGGCGGCTTCTTTTCCGCCTTCTCGGATGAAGAGCTCAACCAGCGCGTTTTCCCCAAAGGTGTCCCGGCGAGCCACGGTCATAGACTGCGCCCCTCCCTCAGGCCGATTCTGGTGGGACTCTACCTCGAGCCGATACGACGCTTGGAAGCGCTCCTGAATCAATCGCTTGGCTGGGTGGCTGACGACGAGGGCCGCGCCGCATTGCCAGTCGACCCCGTCGGCGCCGAGTATCAGCCCCTGCATCGTCTGCCAAAAGCGGTGCAGCGATTCGAGACGCCAGCGGACTCGTCGCCGCGGGTGGCCATCTGTGTACCGATTCTCAACCGGGGCGACCTGGCCGTGGCAACCCTTTCATCGCTCGGCTCCAAGCTCGGTGGCGTGATTGGCGACCTCTATCTCTTCGACAACGGAAGCGATCCCGACACGCGCGCACGATTGAACCGAGTCGCGCTGCCCGCACCCCATCGCCTGACGTTTGTGCGGCTACCGGAAAACCGGGGGCTGCCCTATGTCTTCAACCTGTTCTGCCGGCTGATCCAGGAGCCGTGTACCTATACCTCGTACACCCCGCCGGACTTCGTCATGATCTCCGACGCCGATTCTTACCTGAAGATCTCTGTCCACGATCTTATCCAGGTCCTTGCCAGCAACCCATCAATTGGCGTCGTCAGCGGCCATGACTCGGTCGAGCACCCGCCACTCGCCACCTTTCAGGTCGCCGTTGGCGCTCAAAGCCTGGAGGCGCGAGAAAAGACGATCGAGCGCGGGCAGTGTCTTGTCATGCGACGTGATGACCTCCTCGCCTGCTATCCCCTGCCGCACCATACCAATCTCGACCTCGACTGGGAGCTGATGCAGCGTCACCCGCGCTCGATGCTCAAGCGGGGGCGCCGGATTGTCGCCGTGGATGCGACCGTTCACCTTGGGCTCTATGAAAGCACCTGGTCCCCGCACTGCGTGCCCGCATCGCCCGACGAAATCGCGGAGATCGACTCGACCCTGGCCCGTTGCGGATTGCTGAACCCGGAACGCAGGGCGCGGAGAAGGGCCTACCTGGAGCGATACGGGATCCCGGCGGAGGACCTTCCCGCCGTGCGCCAGCGCGCGGCTGCAAAACCGGTGGCCACCGGCAGGGCAAGCGCGCCGACTTTTCCGTCTCCAAGGCCCCATCAACTGATCGTGCTTGGGATGCACCGCAGCGGGACCTCTGTCGTTACCGGCTGCCTGGCGCATTTGGGTCTTTTCGTGGGAGAGCCGGATGAGCTCCTGTCTGACAATGCGGCCAACCCCACAGGCTACTGGGAGCGGAAGGACGTCCTTAATCTCAATCAGCGACTGCTGCAGCGACACCTCGCCGATGCCTACCAAATTGGACATCTCCCTACGGGCTTCGCCAGGTTCATCGACGAGCCGGACCTAGGCGCGCACGCACGAGACATCATTGCCCGACTGGACGGCCAGGGTGCCTGGGTCATGAAAGAGCCGAGGTGCTGCCTGACCTTACCGTTCTGGGCTGGATTCCTCTGGTCAGCCGCCTGCTGCATCGTCAACCGCCATCCCCTCGATGTGGCAGCCTCTCTGTGGCACCGGGACGGGCTTCCACTTCCCTATGGCGTGGCTCTGTGGGAACGATATTATGTCGAGGCGTTGCGGAACAGCCACGGAATGCCGCGAGTCATCGTCAATTACCAGGACCTGACCAAGCACCCGGCACCGACTCTTTCGAGACTCTTGCAGGACCTGTTGCGCATCGGTTTCAAACTACCGCCCCCGAACCTGAGTGCGGCAGACCACGTCCGCGGCTCACTCCATCACCACCAGCAGGGGTCGGCGCGGGATCCAGGGCTACTAAATCATCAGCAGAGCCGGCTTCTCGCTGCGTTGGAAGACGGCAGTGCCTTGTCCCTGGGGCCGGAGCTTGAGGTCTCGCCACTCGCGCGGGAAACTTTGGCGGCGTACCCGCAAACCATCGACCTTGGGCGAGTGACCGACCTTTGAGCGCGATGTTCCGCACATCGGCATCCGCGGCTATCCGGGCCCATGATTTTCGCTGAGCATCGTCGTCCCAGTTTTGACCCGCTAAGTGTCCCAAGCGCACCGACACGAGCCCCCGGACTGCGCGGCCCGATTTCTCGTTGGGCACCCCCCCAGGTTCTGCGCCTCCGTCGATTCCTCATCCTGAATGCGGTAGCATGACAGTAGCCCTCGTGGCGGCCATGCCCTTCGCCGTTACCTCATTTCACAACGACGGCGGGTCCCGCACGCTCGACTTTACGTGGCGCACACTCGGGCACCCGACGTACGAGTGTCCGCGCCCAGGGAGGCAGGCAACCTTCGCGACGGGGGCCAGCCCGAAACACGTCCCTAGGGCCGCGACTCATAACCGAAAACGGACCCCGCGATGCAAGCGACTCCACTGCCTGACGAAAACGTCGACGAAATCATGCGCCGAATCCGCGAGGAACTGGCCCGCGAGCAATACGCTGACCGTCAGACTAACTCGTCGCATACGGACCAGCACGGTGTTAGAGGTCAGCCCGCGTCTCCGGACAGCATTCCCCCCATGCCGTTCACGCCGGGCGCCGAATATCGGGTGGAGGACTTTCTGGCCCTTGAGGACGAGGCGTTCTTGCGCGCCGCCTATCTCGCAATCCTTGGTCGAGACCTCGATGACGCAGGCCGCGCGCTGTTCCTCGAAAAGCTGCATTCGAAGAAACTTTCCAAAATCGAGCTGCTGGCGCGGCTCCGGTACTCTAAGGAAGGCAGGGCGAGGAAGGTACCAGTCCACGGCAAGCTCGCTGCCCGGGGCCTTGTGCAAGCAAGCTTCCGCATACCCGTTCTGGGAAATTTATTGGCAGTATCGAATTATCTTGTGAAGCTGCCAGTGCTTGCGGCGACTCTGCAGGCCACTGAGTCCGGGTTGAGGTCTGAGCGGGAACGCAATGACTCCCTTTGGAGCGCTCATCAGCAGTCGTCCGCAGACCTCTCAGGAGCCGTTAATCAACTCCAGGGAACAATTGGTCCACTGTGGGAAGCGATTGGCCACAAAGTGGACAACGCCGACTACGTCGCCGATACCAAGCGCTCGTCAGAGGTGTACTGGGAGGTGCTGAACCAGAAGGTCGACAAGCAACCTTATTTCGATGGCTATGGGCAGCTGACTGACGCTCTTTCCGCTATTCAATCCCAGCAGCAGGATCTAATCCGTAGGTATCAGGAGCAGAAAGTCGGCTTAATCGATCAACAGCGCAGGATTGCTCTACTGCTGGAAGAAGCGCGGAAGCGCATGCCCGAGCCTTTCACCGAGAAACAAGTGGGGGCCATCGCTTCAGCAGCTGAGCATTGGCTCGATGCGCATTATGTCAGTTTCGAGGACGTGTTCAGAGGTACCCGCGAGGATATCAAGCAGCGCGCGCAGGTCTACCTGCCGACGCTCCGCGCGGCTAACGCAGGTAGCAAGAATAGGCCCGTGATCGATATTGGATGTGGCCGAGGGGAGTTGTTGGAAACGCTGAAGGAAAGCGGTCTTGCCGCGCGTGGCGTCGACCTGAACCAGGTCCTAATTAGGGAATGTCAGGATATGGGTCTTGACGTGGTTGAAGCGGACGCGATCACCTATCTGAAGCAGTTGCCGGCGGCATCTGTTGGGGCCGTCACCGGCTTACACATCATCGAGCATATTCCGTTTGAGGGTCTTGTCCGGCTCTTGGATGAGACGCTGCGGGTCCTGAGTCCAGGCGGTGTCGTCGCATTCGAAACGCCCAATCCGGAAAATATTCTCGTCGGCGCCTGCAATTTTTACTATGACCCGACCCATTTAAATCCATTGCCCCCCCCCGTGACGCAGTTCCTCCTTGAGGCGCGAGGTTTTGTGAACGTCGAGATTAAGCGGCTTGGTGAAGGCCGTTCGGTGGAGACCTTGCCTCTTGCGTCCCCCGAAGAACCCGGCTCCGAGTCTCTCAATCGGGTCATTGAGTTCATCAATACCCATTTTGCGGCTGAGCCAGATTACGCGGTCATTGGTTACAAGGCTTGACGATGAAAGCTGCAGTCCTGGCGACCGCCTCGCCGAACGGCGAAGAGGGCGGCGCTGAACGTTTTTATCAAGGCCTGCGAGGTGCATTGATTGATGCGGGCATCACCGCTGAGATAGTACCGGTGGTCAGCGACGAAAGGGATTTTCTGCACGTCAAAGAATCCTACCTGCGGTTCTATGACTTGGACCTCGCTGGTTATGACGCCGTCATTTCAACAAAGGCGCCAGGATACCTTGTTCGACACCCCAACCACATATGCTATCTGCAGCACACGATGCGGGCGTTCTACGACATGTTCGATGTCGAGTTCCCGTGCCCGTCGCATCAGGATATTCAGAACCGAACGCTCATCCACCGTCTTGATGCGTTAGCCCTTCAACCACCGCGGACCCGGCAAATCTTCACAATCAGCCACACTGTTTCCGACCGCCTCAAACAGTTCAATGGCCTGGCCTCCGAGGTTCTCTACCAGGCCTCGACCATGGATGGGTTCCGGCAAGGGGACTATCGTTACGTCTTTTTGCCAGGGCGCTTGCATCGATGGAAGCGGGTAGACCTAGTCATCAAAGCGATGCGACTCGTTCGATCGCCAGTCGAGCTTGTTATCTCCGGGACCGGAGAGGATGAGACGAGCTTGCGATCCTTGGCAGCGGGAGATCCGAGAATACGATTTGTTGGTCGCGTTTCGGACGAAGAGCTTCTGGAGCTGTACGCGAACTCGCTGGCAGTAGCATTCGTACCATTGCGCGAGGACTTTGGCTTGGTAACGCTCGAGGCCTTTCATAGTCATAAGCCTGTGATTACCTGCGTCGACTCCGGTGAGCCTGCGCGAATGGTGAGGCAAGGGCAGACGGGGTTCGTGTGCGAGGCAAACCCGGAAGACATTTCCCGGCGGATCGACCAGCTTGCTTCCGATCAGACACTTGTGAGGAGTATGGGTAATCAGGGCGCCGCCTCGATCCGGGACATTAGCTGGGAAAAGGTCGCGAATCGTTTAGTCGCCGCGCTGGAAGCGGGGAAAAAGCCGCAACCTGGCGTTCGAGTAAAGGGGCGGCGTGGAACGGTCGCAGACCCACTCAGAGTAACTGTGCTCGACATGCAGCCGATCGATCCGCCGACAGGGGGGGGGAGGTTACGCCTGCTTGGGCTTTACCATGGGCTCGGTTATCCAACGACCTATGTGGGCACCTATGATTGGCAAGGCGAAAGGGATCGTGATCATAAGCTGAGCCCCACCTTGCGCGAAATTGACGTTCCACTGAGCGACGAACATCATGCGGCTGCAAAGGAGCTATCTCGCGAGCTAGGGGGAAGGTCGTTATCGACTCCGCGTTTCATCGCTTAGCCCACCTATCAACGCGCTATCACAAAGTCGCCTTAGATCATCTCTCCAAGGCCGAGGTGGTGGTCTTCTCGCATCCGTGGGTGTACCCCCAATGTCGTGAATCGATAGACCTAGAACGCCAGCTTTTGGTTTACGACTCTCATAATGTGGAGGCCTTGCTTAGGCACACTCTCCTAGACGACGGTGGTGGGCCTGGCTCCAAACTCTGCCGGGAAGTGGTTCAGGTTGAGGCCCAAATATGTCGCGATGCCCATGTGATTCTTGCGTGCTCTTCCCGCGATCGCAAGCTGTTCCATGACTTTTATGAGATTCCATATGCGCGCATTTCTGTGGTGCCCAACGGGGTCCTTACGTCCGAGCTTACGCCGAGCGATCCCATGGCCAGGAAACAAGCTAAATCCGACCTCGGCCTAACCGACAATTTCATGGCGGTGTTCCTAGGCAGTGACTACAGGCCAAACGTCGAGGCGGCAATATTCATTCTCAGGGAGCTCGCGCCAAGTTTACCGGACGTGTCATTCGTTATCGCGGGCGGTGTCGGCAAGGGGATCGGCCCCGAGCTGACGATACCGGGTAATGTGCGTATCACCGGGCCCCTGTCCGAAGAAGATAAGAAGCGTTACCTCCAAGCAGCGGACATCGCTGCAAATCCGATGTTTTCCGGCTCGGGTACGAACATCAAGATGCTCGAGTTCATGGCGGCAGGCCTACCAATCGTCGCCACTGCGGTCGGGGCGAGGGGCCTGCGCCGAGTCACGCCCAGCCCGTTCGTCGAAGTGACTGCTGAAGGCATGGCTAACGCTATTCAGAGCTTGGCTTCAGACCCCGAGGCTTGCCAGCAGATATCACAGGCGGCTAGATGCGAGGCGATCGAAGCCTATTCATGGGATCGTATATCCAAAGACCTAGGGATATTATTCTCTGAAGCCTACGCGGCTCGGCGCCGTGCTCCTATGTTCTCGGTAGTCATTCCGACCTATGACCGACCACAGAATCTTACTGCGTTAATGAAGCGGCTGGAACTTCAGACAGAGCGTAACTTCGAGGTCGTCGTAATTGACCAAAGTCCGGAGCCGTGGACCGAGGCGCGGAATGCTTGGCGCTTCAAGCTCAACTACTATCACACCGACGTAAAAGGCGCCGTTGGAGCAAGAAACAAAGGCGCCTTCTTTGCGCGCGGAGAGTTCATTGCGTTCGTCGACGACGATTGCCTGCCAGCCCGCGATTGGCTAGAGAAGGCTCGCCGCTATTTTGACGACGCAGCGATCGTTGGGCTGGAGGGACTAATCGTCTCAGACACTCAGGACGAGCTCAACTATCGGTCGGTGTCGAATAGACACTTCGAAGGACTTGGTTTCATGACCGCCAACTTTTTCATTCGACGCGAGACCTTTTATGCTCTCGACGGCTTTGACGTGGCGTTTGACCGCCCACACTTCCGGGAGGACACGGATCTCGGATGGCGGGCGCTCGATCTCGGTCAGATCCCTTTCGCCAAGGACGTGATCGTTTTACATCCGGCGCATCCCCGCTCCATCGAGCGTGAGTCTCATGCGTCCAGGGTCGAGTTCTTTGAAAAGGACGCATTGCTCTACAAGAAGCATCCAGAGCGGTACAGAGATCTCTTTCTGGCGGAGCAACATTGGAGTAAAACGCCAGGTTTTTGGGAACATTTTCTCCGAGGCCACAGGAAATATGGCGTAACGATTGACCCTTTTTTTCACAAGTTCCAGAAGAATCTCAACTAATACTGAGATTAAATTCTCCCGCTGGCTGAGGTAGGGACGTTGTAACAGTCTCAACCTCTCTTTGTTCGCACTTAATGCAGGAACCCGGATTTGCCACCCGGGAAAAGAACAATGACGTCGACGGTGTTCGCGGCGGTGTCGCTCCGTCGGTGTTGCCGTAGAACTTGTCCAGCATGCGAAAAGACAGGACCAAGCGCTTGGCCAGAGCAATAGTGGTCTGACTCGGAACGCAGTGTACTGTCGCGGCGCGTGGTGTCGGTCGCCGTCGGTCCATGTGTGGGAGACCACGTTCGGCACAATCTAACGCGACCGAAGTCCTCAATGACCATTTGGGTGAATGTGAGTACGTCTTCCACCTGGGACCGACCACCGTTTGGAATCGTCAGGGTGGAAAAGAATGTTGCGCTCGGGTTGAGGCGCTCCCTTGGTCCAGAAAGGCTGAGGTTTTGCATATGGAAACCAAAAACGAGGGCTTTTGTTGAGTTGGAGGGAGAACTCGAGGCAAATAAGGAAAGCAAACCAAGGCGGCACAACGATTCTGTGGTTCTTGGTGAAGCGGCCGAGAGAGGGACACGTGAGGCGCTCGCTCTGATCAGGAGGGGCGTTAAGGAGCTGATGAGGCACGGTCAGCTAAGCGTGCTCGGGGGCTTTCTAGGATGGACTAAGAAGGCTCAAGCCAAGTCAGGGGCTAACGCAGGTAGAGGATGGTTCCGATTTGGGCCAAGGCAACGGACGATGAATGCGGCGGGCACAGGGCTGGGCTCTGGCTGTCTGCGCCCCGGTGACGTACTCGTGACCCTTGGGCTTGAATGGGAGACTGGATTCATGCCGCTCCTTAAGGAGATCAAGGAGCGTGCGAACATCAAGATCGTTGGTTGCTGCCATGATCTGATTCCGATGAAGTATCCCCACTATGCCCCACCCTACGTCGCGGAGGCTTTTCCCCAGTATCTCTCTGACTTGGTCGGAGCCTGCGATGCGATTGCTTGCGTATCGGAGTGCTCGAAAGAGGATCTGCGTCAAGCGCTTATTGAGATGGGAAGGTCGAGTCCCTCTCTCTTCACTGTCCGGCTCGGAGTGGATATGCCAAGCGTACCAGATCCGGTTTCATGTGCAGTCAGCGATCTGGCGGAAAATGCGTATGTACTCTATGTCTCGACCTTAGAGCGGAGAAAAAATCACGACATCCTGTATAAGGCTTTCAGGCGCCTTGCCGAGGCCCATGGATGTGATAACGTGCCACGACTGGTTTTTGTTGGCGCACGCGGTTGGGGCGTGCGTGACCTATTAAATGACATTACCTTCGATCCCCTGACTAGGGGTGTCATCATTCTGATGGACAGGGTCACGGATGGAGATCTACTCGCGCTTTACCAGAAGGCGCTGTTTTGCGTCTTTCCTTCTGTTTATGAAGGTTGGGGGTTGCCGGTTGCAGAGGCTTTGGGGCTCGGGACACCTGTAATCTGCTCGAATCGGGGTTCTCTTCCGGAGGTTGCCGGCGATCTTGTTGACTACGTTGACCCGTGGGATCTTTTGGGGTGGATCAAAGCCATAGAACGACTTTGGCTCGATGGGGCATATCGACGGAGTAAAGCGCAGCGCATCGTACGGGAATACTCCCCCGACAGTTGGTCAGGGACTGCGGCGCGGATCGCGGAGGTGGCGTTGGGGCTCGAGTCCTGAAAACGTGGGGGTAGAATTTGCGCTCAATTGACCCTTCAGCGCTCGTGCACGTTGATAGTCCGATTTTGGCAGAGCTCAGGTAGCCGTTGTGAGGGCTGGAATTCCGGTATCCCGGCGGAAGGAGAATCCGACGGCGCTGATTGCGGGACGGGCAGCGGGCCTCGAGCAGGTTTGGTTATGGTAGGTTTAGGCCGTCCCATTGCTTGGAAGGATTCTCCCGGCAGAGTTACGAAGCAACTGCTTCGGCTGCTTCTGCGACCTGTTCCCGCGCGACCGGGCATCATGATGGTCACTCGGGCAGATTTGTTCCCGCCGAATCATGGCGCCGCAGTGAAGATCGATCGCACGGCTTGGGGTCTGTCTCGTCTCGCTGGCCCGGTGTATCTCGTCACGGATGACCGGGATCAGTACCACCGTTACGTGAACGGCAAACGCGAGGTCGTGCGATTTCCATGGTGGCTCGCCAAGTTGGGGCCTTGGCGCCGTTTCCAGCGTCGCAATCTGAGAAGAGTTGGCGTGCCCCACCAGGACGTGTTTCTCTATTCGGCACTAATAGACTGGAACTTGCTTCTACGGGCGGCATATGTCGCCGCACGACACGGCGTTCGCATTTTTGAAGCGGAGTTTCCGGCCTACGCTCGCGTCTGTCTGTGGGTGAAGTCGCTTCTGGATGGACGAGCCGTGCTTGTCGAGCACAATGTGGAATTCGAGCGGCTCCGCGAGCAGGCTACCGACCTTTCCCCGCAAGGTTATTCCTTTCTTCGTGAAGTGGAGATTACAGTTTGCAACCGGGTCGATGTCGTGATCGCGGTTTCCAACCGCGATCGGGATATTTTGGCCCAACACGGTGCCGAGCCAGAGCGTCTTCACGTCATCCCGCACGGCGTCGATATAACCGCATTCGATACCGCTGAGGTTCCCCCAGATCTGCTCGCATCCCACGGCATCGAGGCGGGCCGTCGCGTTCTGGTTTACCATGGTGTTTATCGTTATTCGCCTAACCTCGAGGCGATAGGGATATTGGCAACGGAGATCTTACCTCGCCTTAATCGTAAGGGGCTCCATCCTGCTGTTCTTGCCGTGGGCGCGGATCCTCCAAAAGTACCGCTCCACCCGGATGTTTTTTTTACTGGCAGCGTGGATGCCGTCGCGCCTTACATAAAAGCTGCTGACATCGCGGTTGTCCCACTTCGGCAAGGGGGTGGAACCCGTATGAAGGTGCTGGATTACTTCGCCGCGGGAATACCAGTGGTCAGCACTGCAAAAGGCGTCGAGGGTTTGGAAGTCATGGATGGAGAACAGGTATTGATTCGGGAAGGCTACGACGAGCTCGCGGACGCAGTCGCCAGGCTTCTGCAGGACAATACATCGGCGCAGGCTCTGGGGGCTGCAGGGCGGCGATTCGCCGTGGAGTTCGACTGGCTTAACATCGCTCGACGTTACCTGGAGCTTTTCGGATCGCCGCGGGAGATCCAAGAGCACTCGGCGCTTGGCGCGCTGGGGCATCCGGATCGTTACGACTGAGTGCCGCATTGATTTTGAACTCCATGCGTAAGCTCGTCCGTTATGCGCAGCGAGCGCGGCGCGTACTGCTCAACCAGGGACCGAGAGTGCTGGTAAAGGCAATTGCAGGGCATTTCTTAAACGCAGGATATTCGGCGGAACGTGAGTATAGGCTCCTTGCGCTGCGAGAGCCGTTTACGCCTTTATCCTTTCCTCATCAGCCGATGCCGGCCGTCTCTGTGGTCATTCCTTGGCAGCATGATCTTCCCTTGTTGCATCATTGCTTGGCGGCACTATTGACCAATCCGGGGGGCAAACCATTCGAGGTGATCGTGGTCGATAACCGCTCATCGGACAGTGCCGGGATTGATGAGTCCCTCTGGGAGAATGTGCAGTTCATAACCGAAGGAACCCCGGGCTTTGCTCTTTCATGTAATGCGGGGGCTCAAGTTGCGCGGGGCGAGTATCTGCTATTTCTCGCGGAGAATACACAAGTACAGCAAGGGTGGATCGATGTGCTGGTGCGCACCTTTGAGCTGCGCAGCGACGCGGGGATAGTGGGCGGTCGACTCCTCCTCCGGGATGGTCAGCAGTGGCGAGTCTGGGGCATTGTATCGAAGGATGGGTCTCTCAGTAGCAATGGTTTGAGCGACGACCCTAATCGTCCTGAGTTCACGTACCTCAGGGAAGTTGATTATTGCTCGGAAACATCAATGGCCGTTCGCCGTGACGTGTTCCTTGAGGTGGGGGGATATGACGCGGCGTTTGCGCGTTCTTCTTACGCCGCGGTAGATCTTGCGATGCGAGTCCGGCAAGTGGGCTTTTCGATCTATTACCAGCCATTCTTCGAAGTGGTGGCATCCACAGGGGAAGCTCCGGTCTGGCTGAACCCGGGTCTGTCCATGAAATGCCCTGAAGAAGGCTACCGAGCTTCTTTTGTTCGCCGATGGAAGAGTGTCCTTGAAAAGCATAGTGGTTGGGACGGTCCGCTTGATCGGGAAAACGACCGTTACGTCAAACGAAGGGCGTTTTGTGCCGACCATGCTGTGCCAACTCCTGACAAGGACTCCGGATCGCTGCGAGCGGTAAATCTTTTCGCCATCCTTCAGGAGCAGGAGTTTCAAATTACCTTCGCGTCAATGGGCTTGGAGGCGCGGCAGCCCTATTTGTCGGACCTCCAGCAGAGTGGTGTCGAGTGCTTGTACAGACCCTTTGTTGACTCCATCGAGGAGCATCTGAAGCGGTTTGGCGGCCTCTATGACTTGGTCATTCTGAGTCGGTCCGACACCGCTGCTGAACTGCTTAAGCCAGCCCGGCGGTGGTGCCCGCGCGCGCGAATCGTGTTTGACACGGTCGATCTCCAATTCCGGCGGCTCGGCAGCGAGGCGACGATTCGTCATGATCCCAGATTGCGGCGCATCGCCGAACGATTTAAGCGCCAAGAATTGCAGATGATCGCCAAGGCAGACGTCACCCTGGTGGTTAGCGAGGTGGAGCGAGAAGTACTCGCGGAAGATGCGCCTGGCGCCGACGTAAGGGTGGTATCAAATATTCATCGTATTTACGGTAGCGCCGCGTCGTTCAAAGAGCGACGCGACATGGTTTTTGTTGGCGGCTTCGCCCACCCTCCGAATACGGACGCCGTCATCTACTTCTGTCTGGACGTCTGGCCGAAGGTGTTGACTGAACTCCCGAACGTGCGGCTTTACGTGATCGGGAGCGATCCGCCGCCGGAAGTGGCACGTCTGGCAGGGGAGAGGGTCCGCATCATGGGTTACGTGCCAGATTTGTGCATTTACCTCGACAGCTGTCGGATATCCGTTGCGCCGTTGCGATTCGGAGCCGGCGTCAAAGGGAAGATCAACCAAAGCCTTGCCCACGGATTGCCGGTGGTCGCGACTTCAGCCGCTGTGGACGGCATGTTTCTCAAGGACGGGGAATCGGCCCTCATCGCGGACGACGCGCGGGCATTTGCCGATGCCGTGGTCCGGTTATACTGCGACGAAGACCTGTGGAGCAGTTTGTCCCGAGGCGGGTTGGCTGTAATGGAAGAGCATTTTAGTTTTTCAGCGGCAAGGAGGGTCGTGTCGGACCTAGTAATCTGACCTGACCGCCGCCGATTCTGTGCAGACGGCGTCGGGTACCAGTCCAGCGGGCTATCACCTTGTGCCGATTTTGCCAGTCATAAAAAGAGTTTATCCTGTCCAAATGTTTCATACTGAAGCTTCGAAGACTCACTCGTGGTTCGCTGCTCAGATCAAATACGCAACGAACGCGGAACAATTCAGAAAAGCAATCGACGATATTTGGAATGGTTGGCGAAACCGAACCCTCTGGTCCACGATTGGGCTCCATGATATTAAGCAACGCTATCGCCGCTCCGTGATCGGTCCCTTCTGGATCACGATTTCAACGGGAATCATGATCGGCGCATTGGGCTTACTCTACAGCCAAATTTTCAAGATAGACCAGACGGAATACCTTCCTTATCTTGCCGCGGGTTTGTTTGCATGGGGATTGATTTCCAACATCGTGATCGAGGGCTGCCAATGCTTTAATTCAAGTGAGCATCTCATCAAGCAATTAAGCGCCCCGCTGTCGATTTATGTCTACCGCATGTTGTGGTCGAATCTGCTGACGGCAGCACACAATATCTGGATATTCGTTCTAGTCGCGGTTTGGTTCAAGGTCAATCCTGGTTGGTCCGTTCTGCTCGCTGTGCCGGCACTGTTTTTGATACTCATTAACGGTTTATGGGTCGGATTGCTGCTTGGACTTCTCAGTGCACGATTCCGTGATATCCCTATGACCGTTGGCAGCATTGTCCAGGTAATGTTCTTCATGACTCCAATCATGTGGAAGCCTGATATGCTTCCCCAGCGTACTGCATTGTTAGATGCAAACCCATTTTACCATTTCGTGCAAATTCTGCGTGCCCCCATGTTAGGACAGGTTCCTGCCATGGAAAACTGGGCGGTTGTGCTGCTATTGACAGCCATTGGCTGGATAGTCACGCTGCTCTGCTACACGGCCTATCGTTGGCGGATTACATACTGGGTCTAGGAGGGATTGTGGCTTCGGTGCAACTCGACAATGTAGTCGTTTCTTTCCCGGTATATGACCAGAGCAGCAGATCCCTGAAGAAACGGATCATCTCGGCGACTACGGGCGGCCGTATTCAGTCGAGCTCAGAGTCAGGGAAGATTTCTGTTGTGCAGGCTTTGGACGGCGTTACGCTCGCCTTTGAACACGGCGACCGGGTAGGCCTGGTAGGGCACAATGGCGCCGGGAAGACGACCCTCTTGCGGGTCCTGGCGGGTATTTACGAGCCAACCATCGGTACAGCAAAAATTAACGGACATGTCGCCCCTCTCTTCGACGTGACGCTTGGGATGGATCCGGAGAGCACTGGCTACGAGAATATCGTACTCAGAGGCCTGTTTCTTGGCCTCTCCCGTCGCCAAATTGAAGAGCGTGTCGATGAAATTGCCGAATTCACGGAGTTGGGCGATTTCTTGAAGCTTCCGATACGCACTTACTCGTCCGGCATGCGCATGCGCCTCGCGTTCGCGGTTTCAACCTCGATTGAACCTGAAATTTTGTTGCTGGACGAGGGTATTGGCGCGGGCGATGCTGCCTTTTTAGACAAGGCACAAACGCGCTTGCAGCAATTCACGGAGGGGGCGGCCATCATCGTCCTGGCTTCGCATTCGGAAGAGTTGATCCGGAACATGTGCGAGACTTCGGTTCATATGGAACACGGAAGGGTAGTTCGGGTCGGAAAAACGGAAGAGATCCTTGAGAGCTACCGTGGCCGCGCGTGATCGCCTCTGGGTAACTTGAGGGGACCCGGAGGATCGAGTCTCTGTGCGGCTGGAGACGAACCTTTTCTGTGTCGGCCGACTGCGAGTATCGGATCAAATTGGAGGCCAGTGTTTTTACGGCGCGCTGGCCAAATGGTTTGTTGTGCGCTCAGCGAAACATCCATTTCCTCGGAGAGGTTTCGTACCGGCTGCTTCCGTACTACCTTCACGGCTTCGACCTTTTTTTTCTGCCATTTCGGATCGATCCGCTCACCTTGGCGACGAATCCGGTCAAGCTCTACGAGCATCTGAGCGCCGGAAAGCCGGTCGTCTCCGCGGATCTGGCCGAGGCACGGCAGCGCGGCGGACTGGTGAAGGCAGCAAAGTTAGGGACGACTCCTTTCGGTTAGTCGGCGAGGCGTTCGCCGACAAGGGGGATAAAGAGGCGATCGCGAAGAGGCAGGCTTTCGCCGCCACCTAAACCTGGCGGGACCGGGTTTTCTTGCTTCACCAGGCGGTAGGCGCGATTTCGGGCCCGAATTCGGAGTGAAGCCGTATGCCGACCCCGCACTAGGAGAGCAACGCATCTCTTAGTGAGATCCCGATCGCATTCCATCCGAGTATTTGATCAGATCGCGATTCGAAAACGCGATTCTCGAATCGCTCCATTTTGCACGGCTTGCGGCCATATACATGCCGGGCCATCCTTGGCTCGGCCGGGAAACGCTTTGGATCAGCGTTTCAGAATAGACACTGCCGTTGCCGCAATGGCGTCCGTCTCCAGCTCCGCTTGCTCTCCGGAGACGGCTCCCGGGTGCACCAATGCTTCGGGTTCACCCCGTGGTAGCCATGGCCGCTGGCCTTCCCGTCACGGAGAAGGATCGTATGGGTTCGGCCGATCCTGGAAGTCTTGGTAAGCATCCGTCGCGGAGGTGTTGGCGGGCAGGTACGTCGCGTTCCATGTGAAGTTGTACTGGGAGGTGACGGCGTTCTCGGGTAACTCGACCACACCACCCCAGCTGACGCAGCGGCAGGTTGTCTCACACTGGACCGGCACACCATCACTACAGGCCGTAACACTGCCGCTGGCACCGCCCACTTGCGTGCCGGCCGATCCGTCGGGGCAGAAATACGCTGCCTTGGATGTCGCCGTGTCGCCCGTTCCGGTCGCCGTTTCCAGGCAGGACGCCGCCGCGACGACGGAAGTGACCTTACAATTATCTCCGCTATCACAGGAGCAGGAACCCCCATCGACGATGCCGTTGTTGTCAATATCCAGCCGATAAGACCTGCAGGGGGCAGAGAAGAGCCGTTTGTGGTTCACCCTCACATAGTAAGTACCCTCTTTGGCCAGCCCGAACTTGTAAGTAAGGGGTGCCGAATCGGACGTGGTGCTGGTATTTATGGCGAGGAGCGCTGCTGCCTGGCCCCCGCCGGCGACCGTGTGGGCCCCGTCCCAGTCATAGACCTCGACGAACCAGTCGCCAGGTTCGCACTTCTCGCGCCCGCAGAAGGTAAGCGTGGCGAGCTCGGAGCCGCGGCTCCAGTACTCATACCAGTCCCAGTCGGCTCCCTGAGCCCACTCCCGTGCGCTCCCGTCCGCGGCTGGCACCGTGCTATCGAAGGAGAGATTGATGACGCCGTACATCGTCACGCCAGACGTCAGCCAGGTACTCTGGTCGGGGATATTGTTGGGCTCGAGTTCCACGTCATAGAAGCCCACGACATAGTTTGGGGTGTCGAGGGGTGAGTCTTGGAGCAGGGCGGCGATGTTATAGGTGGAGTAGTTGATCGTACCCGGGTTGGGCGCGACCACGATGTAGTAAGTCCCGACCAGCCCCAGGGTCAACCGGTAGGTCACACCATTATCCGGGGCGTCGATATTGCCGGCGGTTCCCGTGTCGAATTCCGCAAACAAGTTGCCGGCCGCGTCCCGAATCGACACATTCCATCCCCCAACTGGTCCATTGGGGATGGAGAAGCTGATGGTCAGGTTCTGGTTTGCCTCGGTGGTGACGATGTAGAACCAATCCACGTCCGCTGGGCCGTAGCTTTGACCCCAGAACTGGACATTGAAGGGGAGTCCGTCGGCGGTCACCAGATTGTCGTTCGGCTCGGTCTCACCGTATTGGGGCGGCGCCAGACAGGATTGCAGGGTGATTCCACAGAGCGCCGGGTTCGCGACGCAGAAGGCCGCGCCGTCGTCGGCACCTTGAGAGTAGCCGTCGTTGAAGCCCGTCGAGACTCCGTTGTTGTACCCTTGGGTGTTGCCGGCGCTGAACCCCTCCGCGTAGGCCTGCTGGCGCTCCGCGGCGCACGTCGCGGCGCTCGGGTAGGTTGTCAAGCTGCCGGCTCCAAAGGTGTCTGCCGACACCAAAACGACAACTGCTGCGAGCCACAAGCTCAAGTGTTTCATACCACATGCTCCGACGAAGGTAGGCGCGACCGGTAACCGTGCTGCGATGGCTCCGGTAATCTAACGCGTTCCTTCGCGACATACCCTTGACTGTGGTCACAGATCCATGGGTGGGGGCTAACGGTACCTGTGGGGGAATCCAGAACCCCCACTTCTTTTCGTAGATGGCACGGTTGGCTTCGAAGAGCTCGCTGCTCTTCGAAGCCAACCGTGCGAGCACCCGGTGGCATAACCGTAATCATGGCCGTAAACCCCTTGTCATGGCGAGTGCGCCGCGGGAAATGGGATTCTCTGGCGCCCCCGGCTAGGTTCGGCCGAAATAGCTGGCCGCGCTGCCGTGTTGAAGCCCGGGCACTGCTGCCTTAGACGCGGTTTTGCCGTTTGGTCAAGGGTGCTGCGGCAACCCGCGCCCTACGAGAGCGGTATGGAGATCCATCGCCGCTTGGGCCGGGGGGCTATCATTGGGCCGACACAGGATACTCGAAATCCAGCATTCGGCGCTTCGGAGTCGGAACGAACCGGGCAGCCGCGACTCTGGGAGGCACGCCGGGTGGCGTCTGCAATAAGGGATCGCGATGGATGATCGTCTCGCTCAAGGCCCCTTGGGGCGGCGTCTGGTGAGCCTGGCCTCGCGGGCGCCTTCTGGGGCCCTCCTTCTCCTGCGCTACCTGCCCCGAATCTGGCACGTGCTGCGCACGGAGGGACAAGCGGTCCTGCGGGCAAAGATCCAAAGACGATTGCACACGACCCCGATCTCGGTGCCGCGGCGCCCCGAGTTGGTCACGCGATCGCGGCCCTATCCCCCCCTGTTGTTTGCCGGGAGGGATGCGCCGGCAGTCTCGGTGATCATCCCGGTGCATGACAAATATGTCTTTACTTATCATTGTCTGGTGGCGCTAGCGCGGCATGCTTACCAGCGTCCCTTCGAGCCTCTTGTGGTGGACGACTGCTCGACGGACGAGACTCAGGATCAGTTGGCGGGCGCCGCCGGCATCAAAGTCATTCGGAACGACCGGAACCTTGGATTCGTTGCTTCCTGCAATCGGGGGGCAGAGGCGGCGTCTGGCGAATACCTGGTCTTTCTGAACAACGACACCCAGGTTCAGCCGGGCTGGCTGGATGCCCTGGTCGGAACCTTCGAGGACAGGCCGGATGCCGGTCTGGTTGGGAGCCGGCTGATCTACCCGGACGGGCGCCAGCAGGAGGCGGGTGCGATCCTCTCCGCCGATGGCTCCGCGTGGAATTACGGCCATCTTGGACGATCCCTATAAGCCTCACTACAGCTATCTGCGCGAGGTGGACTACTGTTCCGGGGCGGCGCTGGCCATCCCCAAGGCCCTGTTTGAGCGGCTCGGCGGCTTCGACGAACACTTTGCCCCGGCCTATTACGAGGATGCCGATCTGGCGATGCGGGTGCGTGCCGCCGGGTACAAGGTGTACTACCAGCCCCAGGCGCGGGTGGTCCACTTCGAGGGGGTGAGCGCCGGGACCGATCGCGGCGCCGTTGTGACGGGCATGAAGCGCTATCAGTCGATCAACCGGGAGAAGTTCCTGGAGCGCTGGGGCGACACCGTTCGGGACTGGGGGGCGCGCGGCGAGGACCTGGAGCGCACCAAGGAGCGGTGGGTCCGGCGTCGGGCCGTGGTTGTGGACAACTACATGGTGACCCCGGACAAGGAGTCCGGGTCACTGCGCATGGCGAACCTGTTCTCGATCCTCCAGGAGCTTGGGTTCAAGGTGACCTTTGCCGCGGCGAACCTGGAGGCGCCGGAGCCCTATGTGTCGCAGCTCCAAGGGCGCGGGGTCGAGTGTCTGTACCGACCCTATGTCCGTTCCATCAAGCGGCATCTCGCCGAGCAGGGCGGTCTCTACGATCTGGTGATCCTGAGCCGGGCGGACGCGGCCGCGGCGGTGATGCCCCACGCCAGGCGCAATTGCCCCAATGCGCTGATCGTCTACGACACGGTCGATCTTCACTACCTGCGTGAGGGACGTCTGGCGGAGCTGACCGGTGACCGTTCCACCAGACGGCTGGCGGAGAGGCGGCGCCGCCAGGAGCTGGAGCTGATTGATGCCGCGGATGCGACCCTGGTGGTCAGCGAGTCGGAGCTCGACCTGCTGCGGGCTGAGCGCCCCGAGGCTCGGCTGCACCTGGTCTCCAACATCCACCGAATCTATGGCAGCACGGCACCCTTCGAGGCACGGCGCGACATCCTCTTCATCGGTGCCTTTGCCCATCCGCCCAACACGGACGCGGTGCGCTGGCTGGCACAGGAGATCCTGCCCCTGGTGCGTGCGCAGGTTCCGGATCTGCATTGCCACGTGATCGGCGCGGACCCGCCGGCCGACATCCGGGCCCTTGCCGGACCTGGGATCACCCTGCACGGATATGTTCCGGACGTGACGCCCTTCTTCACGGGCTGCCGGCTCTCGGTAGCGCCCTTGCGCTATGGGGCCGGGGTCAAGGGCAAGGTCAATCAGAGCCTCGCCCATGGAGTGCCGGTGGTCGTCACGACTCAGGCCGCCGAGGGGATGTATCTCGTGGACGGCGAATCCGCCCTGATCGCCGACGATCCGGCCGCCTTCGCCGCCGCCATCGTGCGGCTCTACACTGACCGGGCCCTCTGGGAGCGGCTGTCCGCGGCCGGTCTGGCGGTCATGGAGGCCCATTTCAGCTTCGATGCGGCGCGCCGGGCGATCGCGGAGCTGATCGGTGACTAATTCGGGCAAGATCGAAAGCGATGCCGCCCTGGATCTCAGCGTCATCGTCGTGAACTACAACGCGGGCGCTCTACTCGCCGAGTGCGTGGGCGCCGTGCTGGCGAGTGATGGTGTGCGGATCCAGGTCCTGATCAGCGACAACGGCTCGACCGACGACAGCCTGACTGCGGTCCGCGCCCGCTTTGATGGCGACCCGAGGCTGACCCTTGTCGAGAACGGTGCCAACCTGGGTTTCGCCGCCGGTAACAACCGGGTGCTAGGGCGAGCCAGCGCGCCCTTCCTGCTGTTCCTGAACCCCGATTGCATCGTAGGTTCGAATACCTTGCGGCGGATGCTCGGCTTCATGGAGGCCACCCCGGACGCCGGCATGGCGGGCTGCGTCATTCGCAACCCGGACGGCCGTGAGCAGGTGGCGAGCCGCCGGGTCATCCCGGACCCCTGGATCGGCCTGGTGCGGGTGCTCCATCTGGACCGTCTCTGGCCGCGCCTGACCCAGGGTCGCCGGCTCAACCTGACGGATCAACCTCTGCCGGATCGGCCCCTCCGGGTGGAGGCCATCTCCGGTTCCTTCATGTGGTGCGCAAAGTGGCCCTGGACGAGGTCGGTCCCCTGGACGAGGGTTATTTCCTCCACTGCGAGGACCTGGACTGGTTCGTGCGCTTCGCCCGCGCCGGCTGGGGCATCTATTTGGTGCCGGATGCTGAGGTGGTCCACTACAAGGGGGCCTGCAGCCTGAGTCGTCCGGTGCGGGTCGAGTGGCACAAGCACCGGGGCATGGCCCGTTTCTTCCGCAAGTTCCAGTTTCGCGACTATCCGCTGCCGTTCAGTCTTTTGGTGCTGGCGGGGATCTGGGTGCACTTTGGGATTGCGGCCCTGCTGAATGGTTTGCGGCAGCGAGTGCAACGGTTTGGCGTTGGCGGCACGCGCCAATGACCACTGCGCAAGAAGCGGCGGTTTCTTTTCGGGGGCTGCCCGTGCTGGTGACCGGCGCCACTGGCAAGGTGGGCCGGCGCCTGGTGGCGGTCCTGTTGATTGAGGGGGCCCGGGTGTCGATCCTGAGCCGGGACCCGGAGCGCGCAAAGAGTCTGTGGCCTGAGTCGCCCATCGACTGCCGCTGCGCGGACCTGACCGATCCGGGGACCCTGAACGGCCTGCTCGACGGCATTGAGGCGGTGTTCCACCTGGCGAGCTACTCGCCGCTCCCCGACGAGCCGGACATCTACGAGGCGCCCGCCCACTGGCCGGTCACCGCACTGGGGACCCGCAACCTCGCGTCGCAGGTGGCCGACAGCAAGGTGACGCGCCTCGTCTACCTGAGTAGCGTCAAGGCGATGGGCGACGCGGTCGCGGCCCAAGGTCGCCCTGCGGATGAAAGGACCGAGCCCCACCCGGACAGCCTCTACGGACGCGCCAAGCTGGCCGCCGAACAGGGTGTCCTGGGGCTCGGGCGGAGCGGTCGCATCCACACGGCCGTCTTGCGCCTGCCGATGGTCTATGGGCTCCAAGGTCAGGGCAATGTGGCCCGACTGATCGACGCGGTGGCACGCGGCCGATTCCCCTCTTGGCCGCGGGTGCAGAACCGGCGCTCCGCCATTCACGTGGATGACGCAGTTCGGGCGGCGCTGTTGTTGGCCCGCGATCCCCGTGCCGCGGACCAGGTGTATCTGGTGACGGACGGTCGACCCTATTCCACCCGCTGGCTCTACGAGCAGATCCGCTCGGCCCTCGGGCGTCCCGTACCCGATTGGGCGGTGCCGCTTTGGGTATTGCAGGCCGCGGCTGCGATGGGAAGCCTAGGTGAACGCTTCACCGGTCGCGCCATGCCCCTCACCCGCGTGGGCCTTTCCAAGCTCACAGGGGATGCCTGGTATTCCTCGGAGAAGATCCGGCGCGAATTGGGATTTCAGCCCGAACACAACCTCGAGCGCGAGATCCCCATCCTGGTGCAGAATTACCTCAGATTGCGCGATGCGGCGAGACGCGGCCAAGCCGAAAAGACCGCCTGAGCGTCGGCCTGATGCCGGCGGAAAGGAGCTGCGCACCCAAGGCGCAGCCACCAGACGTCGCCGCCGGCTTTCAGGACAGCGAGGCTGCCAGCTGCTCGAGCTGCGACTGGCGGCGTATGAGGTCCTCGCTGGGGGTCATACCCGCCCATCGGAGAATCTGGCCCCAACGCTGGGACCAATCGTGTCGCTCCAGACTCTGTCGGACGTTGGTGAGGCGGATACGCCGCCGCCGCTCAGGGTCCTGAGTCAAGGCGTCGAGTAGCTCGGCGACCTCAGCGCTGCCGTAGGGCAGTCGGACGACCGCGTCCGGCCAGTCGAAATTCTCGTGGAAGGACGCCACGTCCGGTGGGTCTCCGATCATCACGGTCCCGGCCGCTGCGCCTTCGAAGAAGCGGAAGCCCACCTCCTCCTGCGCGCCCCGTTCGCCGCCCTCGTTCACCTTGGCCTTGTTGGCCATGAAGAAGCCGGTGCGCTTGAGCTTCTCGGCGAGCAGTGCGCGGTGTTCTATGGGGTCTTGGACGGGAAGGTTCCCCCGGAAGGTATCGTATAGATAGAAGAGACGCCGCTCCCTGCTGAAGCTCAACAGGGCGGCGTGGGTGCGGGGATCACGGCGGCCCATGTTGTAGATGTCGATGCAACGCTGCGGCGGCTGCTCCCCGGGGAAGAAACGCAGGGCGTCGATGCCCGGGGCGATGTAGTGGACCGGCCGGCCGATGGCCTGGGCGAGGGGCTCCACCGTGCTGCGGCAATTGGTAAGGACCTGGTCGAACTCCTGGAGAATGGCGAGCTGACTCTCGAAGCGCCCCAGATCCCGACTCCACATCTCCTCGATCAGACAGATGGCCTGGGCGCAACGCCCCCGCCACCCCTTGAGCGCGTTCAGGGTCGGAAGGTCCGTGGCGAATTGGAAGACTGCGAGGAACAAATCGTAGGATTGATCGATCCGAAGCGGCGTCACCGCTGGGTTCACTCCACGTAGGAGGCGGGTGCGCCGGCCTGCCTTGTTTACCGCCCGGTACACCAGGTCGCCTAAGGCGACTCGGTATCCTGGTGCGACCAGGTCCACCCTGTCGACGGCCGCGACGGTATCCTCCATTTCGTAGGAGAAGCACCGGGAGATCACCGGAGACCGACCGCGCTGGGAAAACAACAGGATCCGGGCCGGCTCGGTCATTGGCCTTCATCCACAAGAAGGTCCGCGCGAAGCCCAAGAGTCTCGAGGTCGGCGGCAATCTCATCCCGATACTGGGGGTTCAACACGATCACCAGTTCCGGCCGGATTGAGCGCAGATCCTTGGGGGAGATCACCGGGTGACCCGTGCCTGGAACGAAGCGGCCATGCTTCAGTGGATTCAGGTCCACCAGTGCGGAGATGGCTCCGTGGCTCGCGACGGAGTTGACCAAGCTGACTCCTTTGGAGCCCGCCCCCCAGATCACGGCGCGACCGCCGGACCGGGCCAGCGCCGAGAGCTCGGACTCGTAGCGCTCGACCTTGGCCCGGTAGGCGGCACTGAATTCGGCCACCAGCCGTGCAAGTTCTATTAGGTTGGCCTCATCCAGGCGGTCCGCTGGGGAGTCACGCCCCCCGTGTTCGGTGGTGCTCCCGTGCAGACCCAGGAACTGGCCGCCGAAGTTGCATTCCACGGCATTCACGAGGAAACCCGCCTGTTCGAAGACCCGGGTCAGTGACTCACGGGTGAAGTAGCCGCAGTGCTCGTAGATCAGATCCCAGATCCCCAATTGCTGCAGGGTGAAGCGTGCGTCCGGCACCTCGAAGTAGACCGCCGTCGGACGGTCGCCAATGGCGTGCCTCACCATGCGCACGAAGATTGCGGGATCGGCGATATGCTCCAGGGCGTGTCGGCACAGGATCAGGTCCGCGGACCGCCGGGCGTGATGGTCCGAGTAGTGCTCGGGGATAATCTCCACCCCCTCGATCTCGCCGTCCACCCCGCGGTAGGCCGGGTCGAAGCCGACCGCGCGGCAGCCCGACAGGCTGGCCAGGACCTTGAGGAAGTCCCCCTGGCCGCTCGCGATCTCCACGACCGTCTTGCCGGACAATCGGTGGCGTGCGTCGAGGTCCTTGGCCAACGACTGCGCAAAGTCTTGGAAGCGCGGTGAGTGGTGAAGGCTGTTCTCGTAGTCCGGCGAGTAGCGGACCAGGTCCAGGTCGAAGGCGGCATTGTGCAGGTGCCCGCAGTCCGGACAATACCGCAGGTCCATGGCCCCGGTGGGGGCCGCGAGGGCTGCCTCCCGGCTGGCAAACAGGACGTTACAGAAGACCGGAATCCGGGGGATGTCCAGACAAGGGGTCAGGTGTCCACTGCCGCAGACGGGGCAGGGCTTGGTGGAAACGGGATCCATGAGCGCTGAGTTACCGGCGGTGGCTGCCCTCAGAGCGCGACCAGCTCCGGGGCGAGGCCGAGGCGATCCAGGTCCCGCGCGATCTCGTCGCGATAGACGGCGTTCATGACGACGACTAGGTCGGGACGGTACTGGGCGAGGAAGGCGGGGGCCACAATCTCCTGACCTGTGCCAGGAAGATAGTGGCCATGGCGGTATGGATTGATGTCCACCGCGTACTGGATGGCTTGGCCCAAGTCCAGGGTGGTCAGGAAGGACACGGCCTTGGAGCCCGAGCCCCAGAGCACGATGCGCCGGCCGGCCTCGGCCGCATCACCGATGCGGCCCTCCCACTCGGTGCGCTTGGCGGCGAAGCGTTCAGGGAAGCTTGAGACCAGCCCCCGCAAAAGATCCAGGTCATTTTCCTCGGCCAGGGGTTGCTGCTCCACGGGCTCCGCCGCGGCACGCGCCTCGATCGTGAGGTACTGGCCCTGATATTCCGTGGACAAGTCCAGGACTTCGAACCCACTGCGCCGGAACAGCCGTGCCAGGGACCCGGGGGAGAAGTAGGAGCAATGCTCGTAGTAGATGTCCTCGAAGGCGCAGTCCCTGAGGATTCGGGTCGTCTCGGGGATCTGGAAGAACACCAGGGTGCCGAGCCGATCGCCGATGGACCGTCGCACCGTGCGGACGAAGTCGCCGGCTGGGGCGATGTGCTCCAGGGTCATCTTGCAGGCGAACAGGTCGCCCTGAACCCCGGCGTAGGTCTCGGAGTAAAAGTCCGGCACGAACTGGACCCGCTCGGCGGCTGGACCCTGGATGCGCTCCTGGCGCACGCCCGGGTCGAAGCCTACACCGCGATTTTCCCCGAGCTCGCAGAGCAACAGGAGGAACTCCCCCTTGCCGCAGCCGATCTCCACGATGTCCTTGCCGCGCAGATCGTAGCGTTCGATCAGGCGCTCGGCGAGTGCCTTGTGAAAGGCGTTGAAGGTGCCAGAAAAGCCCTGGGTCTCCTCGTAACGGCCCGAGTACTCGGTGAGCGCCGGGTTGAAGGCGAGATTTGAGATGAATCCGCAGGCGTCGCAGAACCCGAGTCGGATTTCCCCGCGGGGATAGTCCAGGGCCTCGCCCTGGCTCTTCATCAGGATGCAGCTGTTGGACGGAACGCCCGCGGCCTCATGAAAGACCCGCATCCCCGGGGCGGCGCAGCTCGGGCAGCAAGCGTCTGTCATGACCGCTTCAAATAAAACCGGGTTCTGGGACGGGAACGATGAAGTGCCCGCCCCGGTGACGATACTCGGCCTGCTGGGCGGCGATCTCCTGGGCGAAGTTCCAGGCCAGCAGCAGGCAGTAGTCCGGCTGATCCTCAAGCAGTCGTTCGGTCCCGCAGATGGGCAGCTGCTGTCCCGGCATGAAGCGGCCATGCTTGTGGACGTTTCGGTCCACCACATAGTCGATCAGCTCGGGGCCGATGCCGACATAGTTGATCAGCGTGCAGCCCTTGGCCGCGGCCCCGTAGGCGGCGATGCGCTTGCCCTCGGCCTTGAGGGTGTGCAGGAGTCCGAGCAGCTCCCGCTTCACCCCCTCCACGCGGCGGGCGAAGTCCAGGTAGTAATCGAGTCGGTCTACCCCGCTCTGACGCTCGAGGTCCATCAGCCCCGCCACCGACTCTCCGACCCGCTCGCACGGCTCCACGTAGAGGCGCAAGGACCCGCCGTGGATGGGCAGGCGGCGCACCTCGTTGAGGAAGAGCCCGTGGCGGCGGAACAGGTGGTCCAGGGCGGTGACCGAGAAGTAGCACAGGTGCTGGTGGTAGATGGTGTCGAATTCCACCTCGTCGATCAGGTCTTTCACGTAGGGGACCTCAATGACGACGACGCCATCGTCCTTCACCAGGGTTGCGAGCCCCGCCACGAACCCGTTGGTGTCCGCCACGTGAGCGAGCACATTGTTGGCGTGGATCACGTCGGCCCGCCGGCCCTCATCCGCCAGGCGGTCGGCAAGCTCGCGGGTAAAGAAGGTGTTCAGGGTGGGTACGCCCACCGCCTCCGCCGCCTGGGCGGGGCCGTCGGCGGGGTCGATGCCGAGCACCGCAATGCCGCGCTCCACATAGTGTTTGAGCAGGTAGCCGTCGTTGCTCGCCAGCTCGATCACCTGGCTACCGGTGCCCAGTCGGCGCGCACCGATCAGCTCCAGCGCATTGGCTCGCGAGTGGCGCACCAACTCATCGGAGAACGAGGAGTAGTAGGGGTAGTCCTGGCAGAACAGGATCTCCGGGTCAACGGTCTCGCGGATCTGGAGCAGACTGCAGTTTGGGCAAAAGACCACCTCGAGCGGGAAGCGGGGCTCGGGCTCGTCCAGGTGGCCGGCATTGGTCAGCCGATCCGCCAGCGGTGACAGGCCGAGATCCAGGATCTGCTTGAGGTCCTGGTGTCCGCAGGAGCGGCAACCGTCGATGCTTGCCAAGGTGCGATTCTCCCTGCGCTCAAGAATGGGTGGTGGTCCAGCGAAGGTCACCGTCCAGGTCGCCGTCGGCGACCAACCGCTTGACATGGGCGATGCGCTTGTAGCGCTCCCCCTCGAAGTCGTCCAGCGTGAGCCCCACCGCCTTGTACGCGTGGTAGAGCTCTTCGACGCCGCGACGGGCGGTCCACTGGGGTTTGAATCCGTGCAGGGTGCGCGCGATCTTATTGCAGTCGACCCGGTAGCAGCGGGTGTCGGGGCCAGCATCTGGGGCGTACTCGATGCGGCAGTTCGGCACGACGTCGCGCACGATCTCCGCCAGCTCCCGGACCTGATAGTTTTCCGTCGTGGTCCCGACGTTGAATGCCTGGTCGTGGACCAGCTCCCGCGGGGCCTCCAGGGCGGCGATATAGGAGAGTGCGATGTCCTCCACGTGAACCACTGGTCGCCAGGGGGTGCCATCGCTCTTGAGATAGACCAGCCCCTCGGTGAAGGCCCAGGCGGTCAGGTTGTTGATCACCAGGTCGAATCGGATCAGCGGCGACATGCCGTAGGCGGTGGAGGCGCGCAGGTAAGTGGGGGAGAAGTCCGTGTCCGCCAGCTCCGTGAGTGCGGCCTCCACCCGAACCTTGGAGACGCCATAGGGGGTGACGGGGTTGAAGGGCGCCTGCTCGTCCAGGAAATCGAGGCCGCCCGCCCCGTAGTTGCTGCAGGAGGAGGCGAACAGGAAGCGCGTCACCCCAGCCGCCTTCGCCAACCGGGCCAGCTTCACGGCGGCGGACTCGTTGATCTCCTCCGTGAGGTTGGGCTTGTAGTCTCCCAGGGGGTCGTTCGAGAGTCCCGCCAGGTGGATGACCGCTTCGCAGCCCCGTACGTCGTCGTCCTCCATGTCGCGGATGTCTTTCCCGATCTGCTCAACGGCGGGGATCGACCCGGCGAACAGGCAGGAGGTGAAATAGTTGGTGTCCAGACCTAGGACCTGGTGGCCGCGATCCAGCAGCATGGGCACCAGGACGGTGCCGATATAGCCATTATGTCCGGTGACGAGTACGCGCATTGCTCAGTCCCATGTTTTCCATGGCGCGGAGCCGTCCGACCAGAGCTTTTCTAGCAGCTTCTTGTCGCGCACCGTGTCCATGCACTGCCAGAAGGATTCGTGTCGGTAGGCCATCAGCTGACCTTCAGCCGCAAGCCGCTCGAGCGGCTCCTTTTCCCACTGGGTCGTATCCCCGTCGATATAGTCGAAGACCCCCGGCTCCAGCACAAAGAAGGCGCCATTGATCCAGCCCTCGCTCGTCTGTGGCTTCTCGGTAAACTGGGTCACCTGGTCTCCGTCGAACTCCAGGTGGCCGAACCGGGCCGGTGGGCGCGCGGCCGTCAGGGTGGCGAGCCGGCCGTGGGAGCGATGGAACCGCAGCAAGGCATCCAGGTCGATGTCGGAAACCCCGTCGCCCCAGGTGAGCATGAAGGTTCCGTTGCCCATCCAGTCTTTGAGGCGCTTGATGCGTCCGCCCGTGGCCGTGTCCTGGCCTGTGTCCACCAGGTCCACTGTCCAATCCTCCTGGTGGCGGTCGTGCAGGGTGACGGTCCCGGTGCCGGTCTGCACCGTCATGTTGCTGTGCAGGGTGGAGAACTCCCGCATCCATCGCTTGATGTACTCGCCTTTGTATCCCAGGGCGACCACGAATTCCCGGTAGCCGAACTGGGAGTAGTGCATCATGATGTGCCACAGGATCGGCTGGCCGCCGATCTCCACCATGGGCTTGGGCTTGACCTCCGTCTCCTCCGCGAGCCGGGTGCCCAGGCCGCCGGCCAGTATTCCAACCTTCATATCCCCCCCAGCGGATTCGGCCTGATACCAATGGCCGCGACGGTCACTGGATGCGGAATCATAGCATCGAACAGGCGTGGCTCAGCCCAGCCCGTGCGGCTGCTGGTCCTACCAGGCCACTGCTGCGCCGGCCACATCCTTCAGCATGGCCGCGATCTTGGCCATCACCGCGCTGCCCTCGGTCTGATCCTGGGGGATCTCCCGATGGACTACGTAGGTGGTGCCTTCCCGATCCGGCAGTGTGTAGACGCTGATGATGAAGGGGCAGTTGACGATCCGGGCCGGGTCTTCGCTGGTCATCTCGCGGGACAGGACCGCGCTGCAGAACTCGACGGACTCGGCCCGTGTGTAGATCTTCTCGTCCATCCCGAGGTCCTTCCCGGTGCGCTCCAGCATCTCGGACATGTGCATGACATTGTTGATGTACATGCCCCGCTCCTCGATCGCCAGCTTCAATCCCTGCAGCACGTCGTCGAAGGCCGCCTCGCTCTCGTAGACGGCATAACCGCTGCCCGCAACGCCCGCGCCGGGGACGGATGCGAGGGTGACGAGTAGGGCGAGCAGGTAACCCGTGTGTCGGGATGGGGGATTGGACATGAGGGCGTGACCTCCGGTTCGGAATCATCGTTTAGACAGGGCCGTTTGGGGCCGCGGCAATCTTAACAGCGATGGCGCCCACCCCCCTTTGAGCTGGGCCCAAAATGAAGGACCCCGCGGGATGCGCGGGGTCCTGGGCGGGGAACCTGGCGGCTCGCGCTCAGTACTGGTTCATCGGACGGAAGGCGGGGGCCGACGGCCACTCGGTGCTCGGGGCAGGCTGGCTCTGCCGCTGGGAGGCCTCGAGCTCTTCGATGCGGCGCTTCAGGGCGTCGATCTCTCCCTGGTTGCTGGAGCTGGATTGGGCCGGTGCGGCAGGCGCCGCCGGTGCAGGGGCGGCCATGGGCGCGCCATAACCGGGACCGCCGTACCCGGGCACACCGTAGCCGCCGAACGGTGCGCCATAGGGTCCGCCGCCGTAAGGTCCGCCGTAGGGACCACCACCCCAGGGACCGCCGCCGTAGGGGCCGTAATCGCCGTAACCGTCGTCATATCGATCACGGTTCCTGCCTCCGCCCATCCAGCGGCTCGGATTCATCATGTCCCCGAAGTTGAAGGCCTGGGCGACGGGTACGTACCCGGTGACGCCGACAACCGCGGCGAGGGACAAGGCGGAAAGGGTCTTGAGCGGATTCAGGGACACGTGGAACTTCCTCCAGAGTGAGTGACGATTTCTCTTTTGCGTGCGTTGGGAAATCTGTGAGCGGCGCGGCCGGATAGGCTTTTGAGCACCGCGCATTTCTTACACCCAACGGGACGGGTGGTCAAATGCTGGCGGGTTCCGCCGCCGCTGGATGATCATGGCTGTCGCCTTCGCCCGTGGCCATGATCATGAGCAGGGTGATGATGGTGCCCCGGGCCGGGGCCGTCGACGCTCAGGTGCATCCGTGCCCCTTCGGGCTGGATCGCCGGGCGGATGGTGCGCCCCAGCTCCAGACGTGTGCGTTGGGCGGCGAGCTCGTCCTCCAACCAGTTTAGCCACGGCTCCAGGCCCGTGTCGCCGCGCGTCGAGACGGTCTCGAACGGGGCCGCGCTCGCCAGATTCCGGAGGAAACGCTCGGCGCGCTCCGGCTGGAAGTCGGTCAGCACGGGGAGCAGATCCGCCTTGGTGCACAGCACCAGATCCGCGGCGCGGAACATCACCGGGTACTTGGCCGGCTTGTCGTCGCCCTCGGGCACCGACAGGAGCGTGACGTTGCGGTGCTGACCCAGGTCGAAGCTCGCCGGGCACACCAGATTGCCGACATTCTCGATGAACAGCAGGTCCACGCCGTGGAGGTCGAGCCGGTGCAAGGCATCGTGGACCATGTGGGCGTCCAGGTGGCAGGCGCTTCCGGTGGCGATCTGGATGGCGGGCACCCCCTTGGCGCGGATGCGGATGGCGTCGTTCTCCGTCTCCAGGTCCCCCTCGATGACGGCGATCCGCAGCCGTCCGGCGAGGGCGTCGATGGTGGCCTCGAGCAGGCTCGTCTTCCCCGCGCCGGGGGAGGACATGAGATTCAGGGCCAGCACCCCCTGGCGGTCGAAATGCTCCCGATTGTGGGCGGCCTGGTGGTCGTTTTCCGAGAGCAGGCTCTTGAGGACGGTCACCGCGGCGCGACCGTCTTCGGTTCGCGCGAGCTTGCCGTCGGCGCGAACCAGATGCTCGTTGCCCGGCGTGACGTTGCAGCCGCAGGTTTCACACATGGGTGGACTCCAAATCGATCTCGGACCGGGATGTCAGGGCCCGGCGCCTGGCCTGTGAGTGTAAGCCATCCGTCAGGTTACAGTGCATCACCCGTCCGGGATGGTCAGCTCCAGGTTGGCGAGCAGCAGCTCGTCCCCGCTGATCAGACGGGTCTTCCAGCCACCACAACTTGCGCACAGCAGACGGTTGGGCGCCGCGTCCGATTCCGCCCCGCAGTCGCTGCAGCGCACCCGTACGGCGGCGGGCTCGATGACCAGCTCCGCCTGCTCGGCAACGGTGCCGGCGGCGGCGAGCGGGTAGGCGTTGCGCAGCAGTGCCGGCTCCACCCCGGAGAGCGGCCCCACCTTGAGCACGATGCGCTCCACCCGGGTCGCGCCGTGCTCCCGGGCGATGCCCTCGACCTGGTCGAGCAGGGCCTGACAGATCGAGAGCTCATGCATCGCCGGACAACGAAGCGGTTTGGTGGAGACCAAGTGCCAGGAGGGTGAAGGAGCCCAGGAGCTACGCCGAGCTGGCCAGTTGCAGCGCGTTGAGCCCAAACCAGGCCCTGACCGCAAGCACGGTCACACCGGAGCCTCCTGCGTTCAGGGCCGGTGGCAGTCGACGCAAGCCGTTGCGCGGCTGGCGCAAGGTCAGCGCGCGCGAGACCAAGACCGCGGGCCACTTAGCCCACGAGATCGAGGCCATACCCGGTAGGGTTGCTTAGGTGTCGCTGAGACACATGGCGCACGCGACCTTTGCACGAGTGACCGTTGCCGAAGATAAACCTCCGCGGCGACCCTTTGAAGCAGGCGTATGGTCGCGATGTTGGTTAAGGTTGCCATAAGTGAAGCCATAGACTAAAGTCCTTCAGAGTAATTCACTCAACTTTGTTCGAGTTTCTCGACTCGAGGGGCTCCGCTGTGTGGCCGGACGGCATGCAACGAAGGCGGGAAGCGATCCGGATAAGGGGAAAGTCGCTTGACGCTCGATACCTTAACACCCAGGGGTCTCGGAGGTTGTCCAGACTGTCGTCTGCTTGTGGCTGAAGGGGCTAACCATCCACGCTGTTTGGAAGTTCCTACTGTCCGTGCGAGCGGCAAGACCAACCCCTTAGGAGGGGCAGCATGCGCGATTCGGTCCGTTACCTAATCGGCGCGACCACCGTTCTCGGGATCCTCGCCGTTGGATTAACGCTATTTGATGAGCGAGCGGAGAGGTCTAGTTACGACAACACCGTCCTCCGCCAGCTGGCAACTACGAACAAGCGCCTTGACAGGTTAGAGAAATCACTCGATGAGCTGTCGCAACGTCGTGATCTCGAGTCGGCATTGCTTGTCGGGACCAAGGGCCGAACGGACGGCAATAACGGCGATACCGCAGCTTCGATTGAGGAGCGGCTTCGCACGATCGAAGAGGAATTGATTGCTCTCTGGGGCTTGTCCGGAGAGGGTTCAAAAAGACATGCTGCCGGCGGCGGTAAAAGCGAAAACAGTGATCTTTTCGACACCTCTGCATCCACCGAAAGTAGTTCAGTTTCGAAGAGATTTGACCAAAAAGGCCAGACCACATCGTGGAGTAGCAAAGCCGAGTCGGCCATCGCCGGGGCGTTTAACACGACATCGTTTTTTGCTGTCCAGGGAGGGGATTTGAAAACCGAGTGCCGAGGTTCGATATGCAAAATGGAGTGGTTCATTCCTCCCTCGGCTCAGACATCGACTGAAGATTTCGACACACTGCTCTCGATTGCCCGCTTGGAACTTGTCGGATTGGCTGCTCAAAGCGCGAATCTGGTGGGGCAGACAGATTCGGACTTAGACTTGGAATCAGAACGTCCAAGCCTCGCCGTCTTTGTCGAGCGCAAACGAGGCGATTAAACGAGTTCGTTCTCCGATACCCTTGTTCGAGGTGGCTCGCTCGCTCAAGCAGAGACGGCCGTTACGGCCTTCATCGAGCCCAACACTCCTTCAGGAAAAACAGCCATGAGCGAAAAGAAACTGGTGCGCAATGCCGCGGATTTAGCCCGTAAATACTCGTTGACCGCAGTATTATCCGCCTCAACCTTTCTGGCGAGCGGACTCATTCCAAGCCATTCGGCACACGCCGGTTCTATTGTCGTGCACCCGGCTGCTTGTCGCGCGACTTTTCTGGATCAGGCCTTCCCAATGCGATGGCACGAGTATTTTTTAATGAATCCGGACAGCAACGTACCGACGTATATCATATGCCCGATGACCTTTGACCCTGACGTGGTGACATTGTCAAACGGAGGGACTTTCGGCGTCACAGTTTTCGGCGGAATCATGTCAGCGGCATCTCCGGGTTTGCCCACGTGCGAATTCAAAGTTCATAATAGGGACAACCTGAAGCAAGGCATATACATCGACCGAGCGCCGAATCATACGTACAGCGAAGGGTTGGCATCACAGACGAACGGGACGTTGTGGGCTGCGGCAGCGAACATCAACCGAACGGATGTGTCGGACGACGTCGGAAGCACCAGTCAGTATTTTTGGGCTCTCTCCGTCGTTTGCCTGATGCCCCCCGGCTACAGTGTCTCCCAGATATTGCTGCAGGACTAGCATGACGAAACAGGAGCATTGATTCGGAGATAATTGGCCGCGGCAGTACGAGCCGCGGCCAATGCTAGTTTCCAGGCGACATTTGATATTGCTTCCACGGCACTAGGAGTCGATCTCCGCGCCCACGGTGATGCGCGCGCTCAAAAAAACCAACTTCAACCTCGCCGGCGGACTTGCTGGGTGATCCCCCCGGATCAGAACGCCCCCCCGAGGCACGCCGCTTGCTCGATCGCCTGGACTCCACTACACCCCCCAAGCACGGCAGTTGGCTCGACGTCGCTGCGATCGAACTGGGCGTCTTCACCGAACAGTGCCTCTCCCGTCGCATCGGCGACATCGAGACGCTGCGGAGCAAAGCCAAGGCGTGGGCCGATGCCCGCAACGCTTCCCAGACTGGGTCGACTGGCAGTTCACCAACGACCAGGCGCGCATCAGACTCAAGCACCTGTACCCGCAAGTATCGCTGAGATAAGGTCTAGGTTTCATCAAACATGGGCTCGAAATCGGTACCCGCGTAACGCCGCTTCAATTCATCGAAATTGGCGATGGCCTCCCGAAGATTATCGGGCGTGTGCTTCTCGAACCTACTCGTTACTGATCGATGCGGCACATTCAAGAAATCGTATAGCGCTCCAAGAGTTTGCTCGCGAGAAATCAACAAGTCCTCATAGATAACGTGCGTCATAGGGCGCTGCATTTTAGACACAAATTCGGCAAGCCGCGTCTCTCCTGACACACGGTAGTGCAGTAGCCTATCGAATCTATCAGCGTCGACGGAGAGTGGGGCGTATTGGTGTATCGGGCCTCTCTCGTTTAGGACGTTCCACTGTCCGGTCGTCTCGTATAGCCGTTCCGCGTTCAATGCGGAAATGACCTGTTTGACCAAGTTTTGGCGTATGAGATGAACCAACCGTACTCCGAACTCGTCGAGCAAGTCGCGAAATCCGTCGGTATTGTAAATGTCATCAAGTTTTGTCTTAAACCCGACGGAGACTATTTTCCGCGGCCTTTTCGTCTGAAATAACTTTCGTGACCAAATGAGTTGCCTTTCTGGCGGTCTGCCGACCCGCAAAATCTCGGCCAGCATCTCTCCCTCGCAGATGACATTCGGGTGGGAATCCAGGAGCGATGAAAGGTAGCTGCTTCCGCTCCGGCCAGTAAAGAGGATTACGAACCTCGACGACGGGCTATGCATCATTAGGCTTACCACGGGAAGTTATATTGGAGGGCGTTAGCGTCATAGCCCAGCTGTGCGGACTCGCGACCTGGGCCCGTGGCGGGGCGGACAATCCACGCCACGACCTAGCGGCGAGGATACGACGTTGCCCCAGAATCCCAGTTCCAGCGTGTCCTGTCCCTGAGCAAGTTGATCTCATAGTTCGGTACGGAGGTCCAATGCGAGGCTGCGTTGCGCGCGCGCTGGCCCTGAGGGCTTCGTCTGCGCCCCGTTCGGTGCGCGCGGGCAGCGCAATTCATCGCGGATGAGCGCCAGTACTGGCAGTGCAGTCACTTGCCATACCCAGACTACCCTGCGCGCGGGGACACTGTTTCACGCCTCCAAGCTGCCGTTGACGGCGTGGCCCCAGGCCACCTACCCGGTGACCCAGAATAAGAACAACCTGTCGGCGCTGTCGCGCAAGCACCATCTCGGGGTGAGCTACCGCAGCGCACGTCGGGTCAAGCACAAGCTCTTGTAGGCCATGGCCGAGCGGGAGTCCACTCGCAAACTTGTCGGGGTGGTGATCGCTTGCCGAGTCGCCGTTTGCCGATGAAGTCAAGGTTCCTGCGGGGGCAGTTGGTTGTTCATGGCCCGGATATCCCAAGTCGTTGCACTCATTCGGGCCACAGGCCCCGAATCGCCGCGATGCCCTGGGCACCGTGATGGATGGCATCCCCCAGGTCGGTGGGGTCGAGTCCGCCGAGGGCGTAGACGGGAAGGGTCGCCGGGTCGGCGAGTGCGGCGAAGTTGTCCCAGCCGAGGGCGGGCGTCTCGGGATGGCTGGCGGTGGGCTTGACCGGGGCGAGCAGGGCGTAGTCCAGTCCCAGGGCGGCGGCATGGGCCAGCTCGGCGGCATCGTGGCAGGAGGCGCCGACCAGCTCGCTCGAATCCACGGGACGGCGGTCCAGACCGGCAAGACGGCGGGCGGTGAGGTGCAGCCCGTGCCGCGGGACTCCAACCACACGGTCTAGCTGGCGGTTGAGCAGGAGTCGGGCGCCGGTCTGCCCGCAGAGGTCGAAGGCCTGTCGGGCCAATTCGCAGTAAGCCGTGTCGTCGATCCCGTGCGCGCGCAGCTGCACCAGCCGGATGCCGCTCCTAAGAGCACGTTCCAACCGTGCGAGGAACGGCCCCGCGGCACTGGGGTCCGGACCCGTGATGAGCAGGAGTCCGGGCAGGCGGAGCGCGGAGATAATGGGCCGGTCCGCGGCGGGGAAGTCGGCCCGGGCCATGTCCTGCGGGTGCAGCCAGTCGAGGGGTTGACCCTCCAGACCCCGGGGGACGCCGGCATAGACCTGCACGCGCCGAACGTCCAAGAGGATGTGTTTGTCCCCGTAGTCGTGATGGACTCGGATCAGGGGTCGGCTGGCGTAGATCGTGATCCCCAGCTCTTCGGCCAGCTCACGGGCAAGGCCCTGTTCTGGGCTCTCGCCGGGCTCCAGCTTGCCGCCGGGAAACTCCCACAAGCCCCCCTGATGGACGTGCTCTGGCCGGCGGGTGACCAGGACGCGTCCCCGATCGTCCTCGATGGCGCCGGCCACGACTTGGATCTGTCTCCGGATCACGGGCCGGCGTTCCGCGGTGGATGGACTGACGGTGCGATCAGGTACGGTACTCGGCGTTGATGCGCACGTAGTCGTAGGAGAAGTCACAGGTGAGCACCCGGGTCTCGGCCTCGCCACGGCCGAGCGCGACACGAATGAAGATCTCCGGCTCGCGCATGACGGCGGCGCCCGCGGCCTCCGTATAGCCGGGAGCGCGCCCGCCCCGGTCTACGATCAGCACGTCGCCCAGCCAGATCCGGACCCGGTCGATGTCCAGATCCGGCACGCCGGCACGCCCAACCGCGGCCAGGATGCGCCCCCAGTTCGGGTCGGAGGCGAACAGCGCCGTCTTCACCAGGGGCGAGTGGGCGATGGTGTAGGCGACCTGGCGTGCCTCCGGCACGTCCAGGGCGCTTTCGACCTGAACCGTCACCAGCTTGGTGGCGCCTTCGCCGTCGCGCACGATGGCGGTGGCGAGCTCCAGGCAGACGGCATCCAGTGCGGCCTGGAACGCGGCGCACTCGGGTCCTTGCAGGTCGGCGACGGGACTGTTGCCCAGTGCGCCGGTGGCGGCGAGCACGCAGGCGTCGTTGGTGGAGGTGTCGCCGTCCACGGTGACGGAGTTGAACGAGCGGTCCACGGCCGCCCGCAGGCACTGTTGAAGCACCTCGGGCTCAACCGCTGCATCCGTGGCCAGGAAGGCGAGCATGGTGGCCATGTCCGGGCAGATCATGCCGGCACCCTTGGCCATTCCGGTGAGGGTGGCGGTGTGTCCGTCCAACTCGAAGCGGCGGGAGACGAGCTTTGGCAGCGTGTCGGTGGTCATGATGGCACGCGCCGCCCTGGGCCAGCCGGCCGGGTCCAGGCCGGCGATGAGGTCCGGAAGGGCCGCCGAAATGCGCTCGACGGGCAGCGGCTCGCCGATGACGCCGGTGGAGAAGGGGATCACCTCTTGTGGTGAGACCCCGGACAGATCCGCCAGGGCACGGCAGCTGGTCTGGGCGTCGGCGAGCCCCCGTGCCCCGGTGCCGGCGTTGGCGTTGCCGGCGTTGATCAGCCACCAGCGAGGCGCTCCCGCGCGCAGATGGGCGCGCGCCAGGGTGACCGGGGCGGCGCAGAAGGCGTTGCGGGTAAAGGTACCGGCACAAACCGTTCCCTCGCGCAGCTCCATGAGCACCAGGTCGTCGCGATCCCGGTAGCGGATGCCGGCTGCCCCGGCCGCGAGGCGGACGCCGGGGACAGGCGAAAAAGGGAGATCCGCGTCGCTCACGGTCGTCCCTCAGGCCGCCTTGCCGTGGCAGTGCTTGTATTTCTTGCCGGAACCGCAGGGGCAGGGCTCGTTGCGGCCAACCTTTCGCCCGTCACGCACGAAGGGTTGATGGGTATCCGGCCCGGTCCCGGCCGTGCCCTGTTGGGCCTCGTCCCCCTCCTCGGCCGGATCGAAGCCGTGAAACTCCTCGTGCCTGAACTCGAATTCCCGGGCACGTTGCGGGGGCGGGGCCTCCAGATCGGCAACCTGGGCGGGCGTCTGGATCTGCAGCTTGCAGAGTGTGGTGACCACCTCCTGCTTGATGCTGTCGAGCAGCCCCGAGAACATCTCGAAGGCCTCGCGCTTGTACTCCTGCTTGGGGTTCTTCTGGGCGTAGCCGCGCAGGTGGATGCCCTGGCGCAGATAGTCCATGGCGGCCAGATGGTCCTTCCACTGGGTGTCCAGGGTCTGGAGCATCACCGCCTTCTCGATCTGGCGCATGGTCTCGGGGCCGATCACCTTCTCGTTGTCGGCGTAGCGCCCGGCGAGGGTGGCGGCAATGCGCTCGCGCAGGGTCTCCTCATGAAGCGAGTGATCGGCCTCGAGCCACTGGCGGATAGGCCATTCCCCTCCGAAGACATCCTTCAGGGCGGCCTCCAGTCCAGGCAGGTCCCATTGCTCTTCGAGACTCTGGGGCGGGATATGGGCGTCGATGGTCTGTGAGAGCAGATCGGCGCGCATGGCGGAGACGGTGTCCGAGACGTCCGCGCTGTCCATCAGCTCCCGGCGCTGCCGATAGATCACCTTGCGCTGGTCGTTGGCGACGTCGTCGTATTCCAGCAGCTGCTTGCGGATGTCGAAGTTGCGTCCTTCCACCTTGCGCTGGGCGTTCTCGATCGCCTTGGTTACCCAGGGGTGCTCGATGGCCTCGCCCTCCTGCATGCCGAGCTTCTGCATCATGTTGGCGACGCGATCGCTGGCAAAGATGCGCATCAGGTTGTCTTCGAGCGAAAGATAGAAGCGGCTCGAGCCAGGGTCGCCCTGGCGGCCCGAGCGCCCGCGCAGCTGGTTGTCGATGCGGCGGGACTCATGGCGCTCGGTGCCCACCACATGCAGCCCTCCGGCGGCGATGACCTCGGCATGGCGAGCCTTCCACTCGGAACGGATCGCTTCCTGGTCGGCGTCCGGTCCCGCATGCTCGAGCTCCGCATCCAGGTTGCCGCCGAGCACGATGTCGGTTCCGCGGCCGGCCATGTTGGTGGCGATGGTGACGGCGCCAGGGCGCCCGGCCTGGGCGACGATGCCGGCTTCGCGCTCGTGCTGTTTGGCGTTGAGCACCTCATGGTTGACCTTGCGCTCAACCAGCAGTTTCGAAATCAGCTCCGAGGTCTCGATGGACGCGGTCCCCACCAGCGCCGGCTGACCGCGCTTCACGCAGTCCTCGATGTCCTCGAGGATCGCATCGTATTTCTCCTTTTGCGTGAGATAGACCAGATCGCCACGGTCATCACGGATCATGGGTTGATTGGTTGGGATGACCACCACCTCCAGGCCGTAGATCTGCTGGAACTCGTAGGCCTCGGTGTCGGCGGTGCCGGTCATGCCCGCGAGCTTCGGGTAGAGGCGGAACAGGTTCTGGAAGGTGATGGAGGCGAGGGTCTGGTTCTCCTGCTGGATCTGCACCCGCTCCTTGGCCTCGACCGCCTGGTGCAGACCCTCTGACCAGCGGCGCCCCGGCATGGTGCGGCCGGTGAACTCGTCCACGATGATGATCTGCCCGTCGCGCACGATGTACTCGACGTTCTTCTGGAACAGTGCATGGGCACGCAGGGCGGCGTAGACATGGTGCATGAGCACAATATTGGAGGGGTCGTAGAGGCTTTCTCCCTCTCCCAGGACGCCGATCTCCACCAGCATGTCCTCGACCTTCTGGTGCCCGTCCTCGCTCAGATAGACCTGGCGGGCCTTTTCGTCCACGGAGAAATCCCCGGGGCCGAAGTCGGGTTTACCCTCGTCGTTGGTGATGGGGGCTTGGCGAGAGAGGCGCGGGATCAGCGCGTCGATCTGGCGGTATAGATCTGTGTTGCCCTCGGACGGGCCGGAGATGATCAGCGGGGTGCGGGCCTCGTCGATGAGGATCGAGTCCACCTCGTCGACGATGGCGTAGAAGGGGTCGCGCTGGACCCGCTGCTCGGCCACGAAGGCCATGTTGTCGCGCAGATAATCGAAGCCAAACTCGTTGTTCGTTCCGTAGGTGATGTCCGCGCCGTAGGACTCCCTTCGGGTCACCGGGCGCAGATGCCGGTAACCCTCGCCCTCTGGGGGCTCGAACTCGGGATCGTAGCGATAGGACGCCTGGTCCGGGCCCATGCCGCCGGATGAATTGATGACGCCGACGGACAGACCGAGAAAGTAATAGATGCGCCCCATCCAGGTGGCGTCGCGTCGGGCGAGATAGTCGTTGACCGTTACCACGTGGACGCCCTTGGAGGGGAGGGCATTCAGATACGCCGCCAGGGTGGCGACCAGGGTCTTGCCCTCACCGGTGCGCATCTCTGCGATCTTGCCCTGGTGCAGGACCATGCCGCCCACCATCTGGACGTCGAAATGGCGCATGCCGAGCACGCGCCGGCCGGCCTCGCGGACGATGGCAAAGGCCTCGGGCAGCAGGTCGTCCAGTGGAGTGCCCGCGGCGAGCCTTGAGCGAAGCTCGGCGGTCTTGCCGGTCAGGGCCTCGTTGCCGAGTTGCTCGATCTGGGGCTCAAGGTCATTGATCTGGGAAACGGACTTGAGGAGTTTCTTGACCAGGCGCTCGTTGCGGCTGCCGAAGACCTTCTTGAGCAGATTGCTGACCATCGGTGGGAAGGGGAACCAGGGGGAAAAAGCGTGAATGATACCGGAAATCCACCCGTTCCGCAGGCTCCGCGCGGGCTTGCCCGGCCTTGGTCAGATCGCGAGTCGGGGACGCCGGGAATCGGGCGTGCGCCGGCAAGGAGGGTCCGTGTGTTCGGACGGAGAGCAGGCCCGCCGGGGGGCGGGCCTGCCAAGACCCAGAAGAAATCGTCTGGCTCTGGGCCTAGCCGGCCTTGTCGAGTGCCGCGATATCGGCCGCGACCTCGGAGCTGTGCGGGGCCCTGCGTCCCGCGTAGCGGATCGGGTTCACGTGCTCGCCGTTCTTGAGTACTTCGAAGTGACAGTGGGGCCCTGTTGCGGTGCCCGTGGAACCGACGGTGGCGATCTTCTGCCCGTGGCGTACCCGTTGCCCCTCCTTCACCAAGTTGGTCTGGTTGTGGGCGTAACGCGTCACCAGACCATCGACGTGGCGGATCTCGATGATCCGGCCATAGCCGCTGCGCTTGCCGCTGAAGGTGACCAGTCCGTCTGCCACCGCCACGATGGTGGCACCGCGGGGGGCGGCGAAGTCCACGCCCTGATGGAAGATGCGGCGGTGCTTGATGGGATGGACGCGAAAGCCGTAGTTGGAAGTGATGTAACCTGCGCGCACCGGCCATCCGGATGGGGTGGACTGGGCGGTCAGATCCCGCTCGACGATGGTCTCCTCAAGGATCTCGAGCTTACGCTTGCGGTCCTTGACCAGGCTGACCACGCTTCCGAGCTCCTGCGCGATCTCTTTAATCGTGTAATCCCGTACCGGGGATCCGTCGTCGGGTCCGCCTTGAGGCGGGGGATTCTGGAAGTCAAACTCATCCGGATTCAGTCCCGACATCTCGACCAGGCGCTCGCCCAGGGCGTTCAGCCGCATGAGATCTGCCTGCATGTCACCTAGTCGGGTGGTGATTGCATCGACGTCCGGCGTTGTGGGGGCCTCGCTTGGCTGGAGGGCATCCGTCGATAGGCGGGTGGGTATCGATGCGGCGAGGTGGACGGTGTCTTGGGCAGGGAGGTTGGCATACCTGCCTAACCAAAAACCGATCCCTCCACCGGCGACTGCAAACAAGAGAACGGTCAAGAGCGCTACAACGGCCTGTCCGCGAACGGATTTTCTTCGATCGAGGTGGTGCATCGTCTTCTCTGCTGTTGGGCTTGCCGGCACAAGGCCACGTTTATACTACAAGCGATGGGGTTTAGCGTATCCTCAACCGACTTCGCCGATTGAGCGGGATCAATGACAAGCGGTCTTGCTTACCACATGTATCTGTGATCGATCTGAGCGCCATTCCGGTCTCGGGCTCCAATATCCACGGCGGACCTGTCTCATGCGCCAAGGCCCTTCCCATATCCAAGAACTGCTTCGTACGATTCAGGGAGTCGCCGGCCACCTCGAGCAGCTGCGCCGCGACGAGGGGCTGCTGGGGGAGGTTCGGGGGCGCCTGCCGGTCAGTACCCGTTCTCATTGCCTGCAAGCGGCGGTCAAGAATGGAACGTTGACGCTCACCCTGGACTCCTCGTCCTGGGCCACTCGTGTGCGCTATCTGGAGGTGGAGTTGGTGGGCGCCTTCTCCGCTGTCGGCGTCACCGCCGTCAAAACCCAGATCCGCCCTCCGGGTCGGGCCGCGCGGCGCAGGGCGCCATGGCCAATGACTGGGGCAAAAAGACTCAAACCTGCGACGGTCAGCCACCTCCTCGAGGCGGCGGACCATATTGTCGACCCGGAGCTTGCCGAGGCCTTGCGTCGCCTCGCCAGGTCGCAATCCGAAGGTGCCGGCGCTTAGGCCAGCGCGAGCGGTTGGGCGTAACTGATCGGCGCCGCTGCCGTGTCTTCGAAGACGGCCTCCTCCCATGCCTCTGCGTCGGCGACTAGGGCCCGGAGCAGCTGATTGTTGAGGGCGTGGCCCGATTTGTGCCCCTTGAAGGCGCCGATCAGGGTGTGGCCGAGCAGGTAGAGATCGCCGATTGCGTCCAGGATCTTGTGTTTGACGAACTCGTCCTCGTAGCGGAGTCCTTCTTCGTTGAGGACCCGGAATTCGTCTACCACCACCGCATTGTCGAGGCTCCCGCCCAAGGCAAGGTTTTGCTGGCGCAGCTGCTCGATCTCGCGCAGGAATCCGAAGGTTCGGGCGCGACTCACCTCCTTGACGAAGGAGGAGGTGGAGAAATCCACTTGAGCGCGCTTGGTGCGGTCGTGGAAGGCCGGGTGATCGAAGTCGATGGAGAACTCCACCTTGAAACCGTCGTAGGGCTCGAAGCGGGCCAACTTGTCGCCGTCGCGCACCTCGACTGGACGCTTGATCCGGATGAAGCGCTTGGGCCGATTCTGCTCCTCGACCCCGGCAGACTGGATCAGGAACACGAAGGGGCCTGCGCTGCCGTCCATGATCGGCACCTCGGGGGCGCTCACGTCCACGTAGCCGTTGTCGATCCCAAGGCCGGCAAAGGCCGCGAGAAGGTGCTCCACGGTCGAGATCCGGACCTCGCCGTTCACCAGGGTGGTGGACAGGCGGGTATCCCCAACATTGTGAGGGCAGGCGCGTATCTCGACCGGTGGCTCTAGGTCTACCCGCCGGAACACGATGCCGGTATCCGGCGCCGCCGGGCGCAGCGTCAGGTAGACCTTTTCTCCGGTGTGCAACCCCACACCGGTCGCCCGGATGACGTTTTTCAGGGTACGTTGCTTGACCATCGGTCCGATTCTCCCGTTGCCCGCCCCCATTGAGCGCGAGGCTTGCGGCGCTGTATCCATCGGGCGGCTCACAGAGGCCGCCGTGTCGCGCCCGAATCTTTAACTCGGGCTTGGACACTAGCTTAGGGTTTTCCCGGAGCTTTTTCAAGTGCAACGTGGAACCTGATCTTATCGTATTGTTATATCGGAAGTTTTATATACAGGGATTTCCCTGGCTTAGTCCGCCTGCCGACGTAGGAAGGCCGGGATGTCCAGGTAGTCCAGGTCATTGTCCACGGCCTCCGCCGCAGCGCCGCCCACGTTGAGGCCCTGGCGGTAGATGGCGGGGCGTCGATCCATCTCGCGGTAGTCAGGACCTGCTTCCTCGCCGTCATCGGGCACCAGCCGCATCGTGGGCTCAGAGACCTTCGGGCGGACCACCGACACCCGCCGCGCCCCCAGACCGGTGGCGACCACGGTGACGCGTAGCTCATCCTCCAGCTCCGGATCGATGACGGTACCGAGTACCACGGTGGCGTCGTCGTCGGCGAAGTCGCGGACTGTATTGCCCACCTCGTCGAACTCACCCATGGTCAGGTTCATGCCGGCGGTGATGTTGACCAGGATACCCTTGGCCCCGGAAAGGTCGATGTCCTCCAGCAGCGGGCAGCGGATCGCCGCCTCGGCCGCTTCGCGGGCCCGGTTGCTGCCCTGGGCCTTCCCGGTGCCCATCATGGCTACACCCATCTCGGACATGACAGTCTTGACGTCGGCGAAGTCCACGTTAATGAGTCCGGGACGGGTGATCAGCTCGGCGATGCCCCTGGTGGCGTTGAGCAGGATGTCGTTGGCCGACTTGAAGGCGTCGAGCAAGGTCATTTCCTTGCCGAGCACGGCGAGCAGCTTCTCGTTGGGGATGGTGATGAGTGAATCGACGTGCTTGCCAAGCTCGGCGATCCCATCCTCGGCGATACGCCGCCGCTTGGTGCCCTCGAACGGGAAAGGTTTGGTGACCACCGCGACAGTGAGCACGCCCAGCTCCTTGGCGACCTCGGCCACCACGGGTGCGGCTCCGGTGCCGGTACCGCCGCCCATGCCGGCGGTAATGAAGACCATGTCCGCGCCTTCGAGGGCGTCGGCGATGCGATCGCGGTCTTCCATGGCCGCCTGCTTGCCGACGTCTGGGTTCGCTCCCGCGCCGAGCCCTTTGGTGATGCCGGACCCGAGCTGCAGGATCGTCTTCACCTTGGAGCCCTTGAGTGCCTGGGCGTCCGTGTTGGCGCAGATGAAGTCCACGCCCTCGATGGTGGACTCCACCATGTGGTTGACCGCGTTTCCGCCGCCGCCGCCGACGCCGACGACCTTGATGACTGCGGTTTGGCTGTGGGTATCCAGCAATTCAAACATTTCGGAATCTCCTCTAGCGCTCGATGTGCTCTGCACCTGAAACCTCGTATGCCCCCTCCGAGTGGACAGGGCCCCCCCGACACGGCGCGAAGCCAGTGGCTGCGCACCCCGAGGCCGCAGGAGCGGCCCCCCTTCGATCCGGCGAGCCCCGCGACGGGCCTCGCCGAATAAGCCGGTCCCGGGCGCGGGGCTCGCCCCGTGCGCCCAGAACCTAAAAATTGCCCTGGAACCAGCTGCGCATGCGCGCCCAAACGCCCTTAAACCCCTTTGACTCAGCGAGCTCTGGTCGCCGGGCAAAACGGTTCTGGCGCGCATACATCAGCAATCCGACGCCGGTGGAATAGACCGGATTACGGGTGACCTCCTCCATGCCGATGACGTATTGAGGCACCCCGAGGCGCACGGGCATGTGGAAGACCTCCTCCGCCAGATCGATCAGGCCCACCATCTTGGCGCTGCCCCCGGTGAGGACCACGCCGCCTGGGACCAGCTCCTCGAAACCGCTGCGGCGGAGCTCCTTGCGCAGCAGATTGAGGAGCTCCTCATAGCGTGGCTCCACCACCTCGGAGAGGGTTTGGCGCGACAGCCGCCGCGGCGGTCGGTCCCCGATGCTGGGCACCTCGATGGTCTCGCCGTTGGCCGCGAGCTGGGTCAGTGCGCAGGCGTGTTGGATCTTGATCTGCTCGGCGTGCTGGGTCGGGGTGCGCAGGGCCACCGCGATGTCATTGGTCACCTGGTCCCCCGCGATGGGGATCACCGCCGTGTGGCGGATGGCCCCGTCGGTGAAGACCGCCAGGTCGGTGGTGCCGCCGCCGATGTCCGCCAGGCAGACGCCCAGCTCCTTCTCGTCTTCTCCCAGCACGGCGTAGCTGGAGGACAGCTGCTCGAGGACCAGGTCGTCCACCTCCAGACCGCAGCGGCGGATACACTTGACGATGTTCTGGACGGCGCTCACGGCGCCGGTGACCATGTGCACCCGCGCCTCCAGGCGCACCCCGCACATGCCGATCGGCTCGCGGATGCCCTCCTGGTCGTCGATGATGTATTCCTGCGGCAGGATGTGGAGGATCTGCTGATCCGCCGGGATCGCCACCGCCCGAGCGGCCTCGAGCACCCGGTCCACGTCGGCCTGAGCGACCTCGCGCTCCTTGATGGCGGTGATGCCGTGCGAGTTGAGGCTGCGCACGTGGCTTCCGGCGACGCCGGCGTGTACCGAGTGGATCTCACAGCCCGCCATCAGCTCTGCCTCTTCGACGGCTCGCTGGATGGACTGGACGGTGGACTCGATGTCCACCACGACGCCCTTCTTCAGGCCCCGGGACGGGTGGGTCCCGATGCCGATGATCTCGATCTGGTCGTCATCCTTGAGCTCGCCCACCAGGCAGGCGATCTTGGATGTGCCGATGTCCAGGCCCACCAGCAGGTTCTTATCGTTACGTCGCGACATTCCGTCTTATCCCCGTTTGCGCGGTCGCCGTTCGCGATCCGTCTTTGTGGGCGCCTGTGCGTGCGCCCTTTGTTCCCACTTGACCGCGAAGCCGTTGGCGTAGCGCAGATCAACCCGTTTGGGTTGGCCCGCCGCCTCCAGCTGCGCGCTGCTGTTGATGAACCGACGCAGGCGTTGCTCGACATTCGCGGTGCCGAGCTCAACAGTGGGCCCCGAGACCAGATCGAGCCGCCAGGCACCGCGGGCGTCCACCCCCAGGGTCTCGATCAGATGGCCGGCCAGCATCAGGTCATCTCGCCAGTCGAGGTACCGCGCCACCACCTCGGCTGAACGCTGGTCGTTACCCTCCAAGGTCGGCAGCCCTGCCGGGATGGTGCCGCTGCGCGGGCGGAACACGAGGCCCTCCGCGGTCACCAGTCCGTCGCCATTCCAGCGCGCCACCGGCCTGTGCTCCTCCACCCGCACCTGGAGCTGGTCCGGCCAGACGCGCCGGATCCTCGCGGCGCCAACCCACGGCAGATCCTCCGCCGCCTGCTTGAGGTCCCACAGGTCGGCGGTCAGGATGCCGCCCTTGAGCCGCTCGCCGATGATCTTCCGCAGGAGCTCCGACGAGTGATGGTGCAGCTCACCCTGGACCTCGATCACCCGCACCGGGAGGAGCCGCGGCTCCCAATAGGCGAACTGCCAGGCCGCACCGGCCAGGGCCGCGAGTAGCAGCAGGCCGGTCAGCGCACGCATGCGCCCGCGCTGCGGGGCGGGTCCACTCTCGGGCGCTCGCGGATCGAGTGCAGACTCAGCCACGGTCGAGGCTCGTCTCCAGGATGCGCAGCACCAGGGCGTCGAAATCGATCCCGGCCACCCGTGCCGCCATCGGCACCAGGCTGTGGTCGGTCATCCCCGGCACCGTGTTGATCTCGAGCAGGTACGGCCTCCCGTCGTCGTCCACCATCAGGTCGACGCGCCCCCAGCCGCTCGCGCCGGCGGCGTCAAACGCGTCCAGCGCAAGTTGCTGGAGCCGCTGCTCCTCGGCCTGCGGAAGGCCGCAGGGGCAGTGGTAACGGGTGCTGTCGGCCCGGTACTTGGCGTCGTAGTCGTAGAAGACGTGTGGAGTCTCGAGCCGGATCATGGGGAGGGCCTCACGCCCCAGGATGGCGCAGGTGTACTCGGGGCCCTGGATCCAACGCTCAGTGAGCACCAGGGAGTCATACTCCGCGGCGGCCCGCCAGGCTTCCGCGAGGGCGGCCGAGTCATCCACCCGCGCCATGCCGATGCTCGATCCCTCGTGGGCCGGCTTCACCATGAGGGGGAAACCCAGAGCGGCGGCGGCCGCGAGGTCTGACGCGCCGGAGAGCAGGGCGGAGTCCGGCGTCGGTAATCCCCGCCCCGTCCAGGCGAGCTTGGTGCGGTACTTGTCCATGCCGAGCGCCGAGCCGAGCACCCCGGAGCCCGTATAGGGCATGCCGATGGTCTCGAGCGCCCCCTGGATCACGCCGTCCTCGCCGCCCCGACCATGCAAGATGATGAAGGCGCGTTCGAAGCCCCCGTCGCGGAGGTCGCTGAGCACGCGATCGTCCGGGTCCAAGGGGTGGGCATCGACACCCTGGCGCCGCAGCGCGTCCAGGACGGCGGCGCCGCTTTTCAAAGAGACCTCGCGCTCCGCGGCGCGTCCGCCGAGGAGGACGGCCACCTTTCCAAACCGTTTCGCGTCAGTCGTCACTGGATACCCCGTCGATGCGCCGCACCTCGGGCACGAGCCGCACGCCGGTCCGCAGCTCCACCACGCCTTGGACGTGGTCGATGAGGCGCCCGATGTCGTCGGCCCGGGCGTCACCCGTGTTGATAATGAAATTGGCGTGCTTCTCCGAGACCTGGGCCCCGCCGATACGGAAACCCTTGAGTCCAGCGAATTCGATCAGCCGCGTGGCATGGTTTCCGGGCGGGTTGCGAAACACCGATCCGCAGCTCGGGAGTCCGGTGGGCTGGGTGCGGGCCCGCTGATCCAGGAGGTCGCGGATACGCACCATGGCCGCCTCCCCATCCCCCCGGCCCAATTCCAGCACCAGGTCGAGGAACCACTCCCCGGCCGTGCCCCTCACGTCCCGATAGCCCACCGCGTAATCGGCCGGGACGCGCTCGCGCACCGTGCCCTGGCGGTCGATGGTGTGCACCCGCACCACGTGGGTCCAGGTCTCCCCGCCCCAAGCCCCCGCATTCATGGCTAGGGCCCCGCCCATGGTGCCCGGGATACCGGCCAGGAACTCGGCACCAACCAGTCCGTGACGGGCCGAAAAACGTGCGAGCTTTGCGCAGGAGACCCCGGATTCTGCGTAGATCCCGCTGGCGCCCCGACGCTCCATCCGGGTCAGGCAACCCTGGGTCTGGATCACCGTGCCGGGGAAGCCGGAATCCGGCACCAGCAGGTTGCTTCCAAGACCGAGCCACAACAGGGGCTCGCCTGGGTCTAGCCCTCGCAGGAAGGCGGCCAGGTCCTCGGCGTCCGCGGGCCGGTAGAAGCGCCGCGCGGGACCGCCGACCCTCCAGGTGGTGTGCTGTGCCAGGGGCTCGCTCTCGCGCAGCTCGCCGCGCAGACCGACCTCTGCTTTGAGTGCGCCGATCACCATGTCACCGTCCACCGCCTCGCGCCGTTCTGTTGGGAGGCGACGGGAGCTGACTGGGGCGAGCCGCTGGTCCGCGGGAACGCACGCCCAGCGGTTCACCGCAGCCCATCGACAAGCGTCCGATCAATCCCTTAAGGGTGACCGTCGTAAGACCGGAGGCTGGTCTGGGTTTCAAGGCCATCAGGATGCCTCCCGCAGCAGGTCGGGCAGGCGGGCGGCCAGTCCGCCGATGTCGCCGGCGCCCATCAGCAGCACCAGGTCACCGTCCTGGAGCAGGTTGCCGAGCAGCTTGGGGACCTCCGCCAGGTCCTGGGCGAAGACCGGATCCAGATCCCCACGCGCCCGGACGGCACGGCTGAGCGAGCGCCCATCTGCACCGGCGATCGGCTGCTCCCCCGCCGGGTAGACGTCGCACAGGACCAGTACATCGGGGGTCGAGAGCACCTGGACGAAATCGTCGAACTGCTCCTGGGTCCGGCTGAACCGGTGGGGTTGGAATACCAGCACCAGGCGCCTGCCCGGCCAGCCCGCGCGGGCCGCCTCAAGGGTCGCGGCCACCTCCCGGGGGTGATGGCCGTAATCGTCCACGAGCACGAGATTACGACCCAATCCGTCGGCCATCTCGGTGACGACGAAGCGCCGTCCCACGCCTTGGAATTCGGCCAAGGCGCGGCGGATGGCCTCCTCGTCCACACCCAGCTCCAAGGCGACCGTGACGGCGGCAAGTGCATTGAGTACGTTGTGCCGGCCGGCGAGATTGAGCTCGATTCCCAGCGGCCGTTGGAGCTCCGCGGCATGAACGTCGAAACGCATCCGCAGGCCGTCCTGGCGGACATTCTCGGCGCGCACGTCCGCCTCAGGGCGGGTGCCGTAGGTGCGCACGGGGCGGGGTACCATGGGGAGCAGGGAGCGCACCTCGTCGTCGTCGACGCATAGCACCGCCAGCCCGTAGAAGGGCAGGTGGTGCAGGAACTCCATGAAGGTGCTGCGCAGACGGTTGAAGTCATTGCCGTAGGTGCGCATGTGGTCGGCGTCGATATTGGTGACAATCGACACCATGGGCTGCAGATAAAGGAACGAGGCATCGCTCTCGTCGGCCTCCGCCACCAGGTACTTGGTGGTCCCCAGCTTGGCGTTGACGCCGGCACTGTTGAGCCGCCCGCCGATGACGAAGGTGGGATCGAGTCCACCTTCCGCCAGCACGCTGGCCACCAGGCTGGTGGTCGTGGTCTTGCCGTGGGTGCCGGCCACCGCCACCCCGTAGTAGAAGCGCATGAGCTCCGCGAGCATTTCCGCCCGGCGCACCACCGGGATGCGCCGGATGCGGGCCTCGGCGATCTCCGGGTTCTCCTCGTCGATGGCGGTAGAGACCACCACGGCGTCTGCGTCCACGACATGCTCGGCCCTGTGGCCGATGAAGACCGTGACGCCGGAGCGGCGCAGCCGGGCCGTGACGTCGCTCTCCTTGAGGTCAGACCCGGCGACGTCATACCCCAGGTTGGCCATGAGCTCCGCAATCCCGCTCATGCCGGACCCGCCAACACCGACGAAATGCAGGTGCCGGACCCGGCCCATGTTGGCGGCGGTATGTGTCTGGTGGGCATTCATCGGCGGGCAAGCTCCCAGCAGGCGGCGGCGATGCGCTCTGCCGCGTCGGGGTGCGCGCAGGCGCGGGCGGCCTCGGCCATGTGCAAAAGGGCGGTGCGGTCCGCGAGCAACGCGTCAAGCTCCGCTGCCAGGCTGGCCGCCGTCAGGTCGCGCTGGAGCACCAGGCGGGCGGCGCCCACGTCCGCCAGGTAGCGGGCGTTGCCCACTTGATGGTCGTCGACCGCATGGGGGTAGGGGATGAGGATGGATCCCACCCCTGCGTCCGCGAGCTCTGAGACCGTGAGGGCCCCGGCCCGGCAGACCACCAGGTCTGCCCAGGAATAGGCCTCCGCCATATCGGCGATGAAGGGCGTGATCTCTGCCTCGACGCGGGCGGCGGCGTAAGCACTGCGGGCGGTCTCCAGGGTCTGTTGGCCGGCCTGGTGGCGCACCTCGGGCCGTTCGGCCTCGGGCAGCAGGGCGAGTGCGGGCGCCAGGGTCTCGTTCAACACCTTGGCACCGAGGGAACCGCCCACCACGAGGAGATGCGGGCGACCACTGCGCGCGGCGAACCGTTCTGCGGGCGGCGGCAGCTCGACGATGGAGCGGCGCACCGGATTACCGGTGGTGATCGCCCGCCGCGCGGCCGAGAAGCTCCCGGGGAATGCCTCGAAGACGCGGGTGGCGATACGTGCCAGCCACTGGTTGGTCATGCCCGGAACGCGGTTCTGCTCGTGGATCACCAGGGGAAGGCCCAGGGCCCGGCCGGCGAGCCCACCCGGGCCCGAGGCGAAGCCCCCCATGCCGAGGAGCACCGAGGGCCTGCGCCGACGCAGGATTTCCCGCGCCTGCCACAGGGCCCCTGCGAGCTTGAAGGGGCCGCGGAGAATCTGGCCCAGACCCTTTGACCGCAGCCCCTCGATGCGCACGCACTCCATCTCGAAGCCGTGCTCCGGGACCAGACGAGACTCGATGCCCTTGCGCGTGCCGATCCAAAAGACCTGCATGCCCTGTTCACGCAGCAGCGCAGCCACCGCCAGGGCAGGGAAGACGTGACCGCCGGTGCCGCCGGCCATGACGCCTATGCTCGCGCCCATGGCACCCTCCCGGTGGGTCCCATCTCGGCCTCGGCCTGTCGGGTGCTCAGATCGATGCGCAACAGGATGCCGATCGCCATGCAGGCCACGATCAGGCTGTTGCTCCCGTAACTGATGAAGGGCAGGGTGAGCCCCTTGGTCGGCAGCATGCCCACGTTGACCCCGATGTTGACGAAGGCCTGGAGTCCCAGCCACAGTCCGATTCCCTGGGCGGCGTAGGCGGCGAAGGGGGTGCCGACTGCCCCCGCGTGCTCCCCCACGCGGAAGGCGCGCCATGTGATAAAGGCGAAGGCGCCGATCAGGACGAGCATGCCCGCTAGACCCAGCTCCTCCCCGATAACCGATGCGATGAAATCGGTATGGGCCTCCGGCAGGAAGAATTGCTTCTGAATCCCGTTGCCAAGGCCGACGCCGAGCCATTCCCCGCGGCCGAACGCGATCAGCGCCTGACTCAACTGATAGCCGGAGTTGAACGGGTCGTCGAAGGGGTCTAGGAAGGACAGGACGCGCCTCATGCGGTATGCGGAGGTCAACACCAGCACGGCCAGCCCGGACAGCACGCCGGCGAAGAGGACGGCAAAAGGCATGACGCTCACTCCGCCGAGGAAAAGGAGACCCATGACCGTGGCCAACATCACCGCGGTGGTGCCGAAGTCCGGCTGCTTTAGGATCAACGCCGCGGCGAGCCCCACCAGCAGCATGGGCCGGATGAAGCCCGACAGCCGGTTGGTCACCGCGTCCGCGTGGCGCACCAAATAGCCCGAGACATAGAGCACGGCGAACAGCTTCATGAACTCGGAGGGTTGGAGGTTCAGGGGACCGAGCGGGATCCAGCGGGTGGCCCCGTTGACCTCGCGGCCGATGCCGGGTACCAGCACCAGCACCAGCACCAACACCCCCATCAGGAACAGCCAGACACCTGTGCGTTGCCACCAGCCCGTCGGCACGCTGAAGGCGAGCAGACCCGCGATCAGGGCCAACCCCATGGCCAAGGCGTGGCGGTTTACATAGAAGAAAGGGTCTTTGCAGCAGGTGTCGCCGATGCTCATGGAGGCGGACGAGACCATCACGAAGCCCAGCGCCAGGAGCCCCAGCGCCACGGCGAGCAGACCATAGTCCATCGGCGCCTGAGCACGGCGCCCCCGGCGGGTTACGCGCGGCGCGCCGCGGGCGGCGGCGGGCTGCCGGTTGAGGGGACGCGCTAGTGCGGTCATGGATCAAGCCTCCGCACCGCCTCGGCGAAGACGCGGCCGCGATGGGCGTAGTCGTCGAACATGTCGAAGCTGGCGCAGGCCGGGGAGAGGAGCACGCAGTCACCGGGTTGCGCCAGCTCGTCGGCCTTCGCCACCGCGTCGGCCATGTCCGCGGCCCGCACCAAGGGTGCACGGCCTTCCAGCACCGCGGCGATCAGGGGGGCGTCACGGCCGATCAGGACCACGGCCCTCGCCTTTTGCTCGACCGCTGCGCCCAGGGGGGTAAAGTCCGCGCCCTTTCCATCGCCGCCGGCGATCAATACCACACGGCCCTCGGCATCGGGCCGCACCAGCCCGTCCAGGGCCGCGACCGTTGCGCCCGGGTTGGTCCCCTTGGAGTCGTCGAACCAGCGGATCCCCCGGCGGTTCGCCACCAGCTGGGTCCGATGCTCGAGCCCTGTAAAGGTCCGAAGCGCCTCGAGGCAAGGCTCGAGTGCCAGGCCGCAGCCCTCGGAGAGCGCCAGCGCGGCCAAGGTGTTCGCCAAGTTGTGTCGCCCGGGGATCAGCACGTCATCAGCAGGCATCAAGGGCTCGCGACCGCGATACAGCCACTGGGTCCCGTTCCGCTCTAACAGGCCGTAGTCACCGGGCCCCGGTGACTCCAGGGTGAAGCCGATCTCACGCTCCGGAGCGCGCGGCATCGCGACGACTGTCGCATCGTCCCGGTTGACCACGGCAACGGCGGCACCCGAATAGATTTGGGCCTTGGCCGCGACATAGGCGCCGAGGTTCGGATAGCGGTCCATGTGGTCCGCCGACACATTGAGGCAGGTCGCGGCGTGGGCCCGCAGGCTCGGCGTGGTCTCTAATTGGAAGCTGGAGAGCTCGAGCACATAGAGCCCTGCCCGGGGGTCCAGTAGATCGAGCACCGGTTCCCCCAGGTTGCCTCCGACGGCCGCTCGGCGACCGGCGAGGCAGGCCATCAGCCCAAGCAGGCTCGTGACCGTGCTCTTGCCGTTGGACCCGGTGATGGCGCAGACGGGCGTGCGGGTTGCCCGGGCGAATAGCTCGACGTCTCCGATGACCGGCACGCCCCGCGCAAGCGCCTGCTGGATCAGCGGCTGGGCCACCGGGACGCCAGGGCTGACCACGAGCTCCTCAGCAACGCTGAACAACTCCGGCCGGAAGCCCCCGGTGAAGACAGGTACGTCGGGCATCTCCCGGCGAAGCTGCTCCAGGCCAGGCGGGTTGGAGCGTGAGTCGGTCACCGCGACCGAGACGCCCTGCGCCCGCAGGTAGCGGGCGCAGGAGACGCCGGTCTTTCCGAGCCCGACGATCAGCGTCCTGAAGTCGGCGTCCGGCGGCCGGGTGATGGCGGCAGAGGTCTCCATCAACGGATCTTCAAGCTCGCAAGTCCAATCAGGACCAGAACCACGGTGACGATCCAGAAACGCACGATGACGCGCGGCTCGGGCCAGCCCTTGAGCTCGAAGTGATGATGCAGCGGAGCCATCCGAAAGATCCGCTTGCCCGTGAGCTTGAAGGACATGACCTGGAGCATCACCGAGACGGTCTCCAGCACGAAGACCCCGCCCATGATGAAGAGCACCAGCTCTTGGCGTGCAGCAACCGCGACCACGCCGAGTGCCGCACCCAGGGCCAGGGCCCCCACGTCGCCCATGAACACCAGGGCCGGGTAGGCGTTGAACCACAGGAAGCCCAGGCCTGCGCCGACCAGGGCGCCGCAAAAGATCACCAGCTCGCCCACCCCGGGGATGTGCGGGATCAGTAGATAGGAGGCGATCTGAGAGTGGCCGGCCGCATAGGCGAAGACGGCCAGGGCGCCGGCGACCAGCACGGTGGGCATAACGGCGAGGCCGTCCAGTCCGTCGGTCAGGTTCACCGCATTGCTCGCGCCCACGATGACGAAGTAAGTGAGCAGGATGAACCAGGGACCGAGCTGGATCGACACGTCCTTGAGATAGGGGATCAGAAGCGCCGTCTCGGCCGGCGAGTCGGCACTGACATAGAAGGCGACCGCGGCGATCAAGCCGAACACCGTCTGCCACAGATACTTCCAGCGACCGGGCAGGCCCCGCGGGTTCTTGAGCACCAGCTTCTTATAGTCGTCCACCAGCCCGACGGCGCCGAAGGCGAGTGTGGTGAGCAGGACGATCCAGACATAGCGGTTTCCGAGGTCCGCCCACAGCAGGGTGCTGATGCCCACCGCCACCAGGATCAGGGCCCCGCCCATGGTGGGCGTGCCGGACTTGGACAGATGGCTTTGTGGTCCATCGGTGCGCACGGTCTGGCCGATCTTGTACGAGCGCAGCCGCCCGATCATGGGCCGGCCCACGAGCAGCGCGATCCCCAACGCCGTGACGGTCCCGAGGATCCCGCGCAGGGTCAGGTAGCGGAACACCCCGAAGCCGCTGTCGTAGCGCGCCAGCCATTCGGTCAGGTAGAGCAGCACCCTAGTGTTCTCCCTCAGCACACAGTGCCTTTACGATCCCTTCCATGCGCGCCGCCCGGGATCCCTTCACCAGGGCGACATCGTCCGGACCGAGGGTCTCGCGCAGATAGGCCCCGAGTGATTCCTGGTCGTCGAAATGGCGGGCGCCGTTGCCGAAGGCCGCACTCGCCTCGGCGCTCTGTGAGCCGACGGTGGCCAGCCCCTCAAGACCCGCGGTCCGGGCACGGGCCCCCACTTCGCGATGCAGCGCAAGCGAATCGGCCCCCAGCTCGCGCAGGTCGCCGAGCACCAGCCAGCGTCGGCCAGGCAGCCCCTGCAGCACGGAGACGGCTGCCGCGATTGAATCGGGGTTGGCGTTGTAGGAGTCGTCGATGACCCGCAGGCCGGCACAGCGAAGCGGACAGAGTCGACCGGGGACCGGGGCAACGGACAGGAGACCCGTCCGCACCGTGTCTGTTTCCACCCCCATGGCCAGGGCGGCAGCGGCGGCGGCCAGGGCGTTACGCACGTTGTGGATTCCCGCAAGCCGCAACTCCAGTGGAAGCTCGCGCCCTCGGTGGTTGGCCGTGAAACGGGTGCGGAAGCCGTCCTCGTCCCAGTCCACACGAATGGAGCCGCTCTCCGCGGTGAGATCCGCTGGCGCCTCCAGTGCGAAGGTGAGTAGCTGGTGCGAACCCGCCAGCTCACGCCACAGGGGCGTGTAGGAGGAATCGCCAGGGACGACGAACACGCCGTTGGCGGCCAGGCCCTGGGCAATCTCACCCTTGGCCTGCGCCACGCCGTCGACGCTGCCGAATCCTTCCAGGTGGGCACGGCCGGCGTTGGTGATCAGGGCCACATCGGGTCGGCCGATCGAGGTCATGTAGGCGATTTCGCCGTGATGATTGGCGCCCATCTCCAGGACCAGGAACGACTCGTCCCGCGCGGACAGCAAGGTCAGCGGCATCCCGATGTCGTTGTTCAGGTTCCCCTGGGTCGCCCGGGTCGGTCCCACCTGGGAGAGGATGGCGGCCAGCATCTCCTTGACCGTGGTCTTTCCGTTGCTGCCGGTGATGGCCGCCACCCGGCCCGGGAAGCGGTCGCGCCAAAAGGCGGCCAGACGCCCCAGACCGAGACGGGTATCGTCTGTCACGCACTGCGGGAGGTCGAGCTCAAGGGCATGATCGACCAAGGCGGCGGCGGCCCCCATGTGAGCGGCATTCGCCACATACTCGTGGCCGTCGAATCGCTCGCCGCGCAGGGCCACGAAGAGGGCGCCGGTACAGTCCCAGCGGCTGTCCGTGACCACGGACTCGAAAGACGCGTCCGCGCCCAGGGGTCGCCCCCCGGCCGCCGCGCAGGCCTGGGCCAGGGTCCACATCAGTGGTGTCCCTCCCGCCATTCGCGCAGGGCCTCGACCACTTGGGCGCGGTCGCTGAAGTGCACCTTGAGCTCACCCATGTCCTGGGTGGTCTCGTGACCCTTTCCGGCGACAAGGACCGCATCCCCCGCCCCCGCCAGCGCGATGGCCAGCCGGATCGCCAGTCCCCGCTGCCGCTCCACCCGGACCGTGTCCGGGTGCGACACGCCGCCCAGGATGTCGGCGATGATGGCGTTACCGTCCTCCCTCCTGGGGTTGTCGTCGGTCAGGATCAGTGCATCCGAGAGCCGCTCGGCGATCGAGCCCATGAGCGGCCGCTTGCCCCGATCCCGATCCCCGCCGCATCCGACGACGGTGATCACCCGCCGGCCCTGGTGGAGCCGCAGGTTGGTCAGGGCCTTCTCCAGGGCATCCGGCGAGTGGGCGTAGTCCACGACCACCAGCGGAGCCCCATTCCCCCCGAACAATTCCATCCGCCCCGGCACTCCGCGCACCCGGGCCAGCTCGCGCAGGGCCCTCCCCAGGGGCAGGCCGCGGGAGAGCATCACCGCGAGCACGGCGAGCAGGTTGCTCGCGTTGAATCGGCCGATCAGAGGCGCGTCCAATGCCCCGGCCCCCACGCTGGACTCGACCTTCAGATGCAGCCCCAGAGGGCGCGCCTGGACCTCGGCCCGCACCCAGAGATCACAGCGCTCGGGCGGGGCGGTGTCGGTGTCGAGGCCGTATGCGGCGACCCGGACATGGTCGCTGAGTTCTGCGAGGATCTGGTCATGAAAGGGGTCATCCAGATTCACCACCACCCACCGGAGGCCGGGCGCGGCGAACAGACGGCCCTTGACCGCGCCATAGGCGGTCATGTCGCCGTGATAGTCCAGATGATCGCGGCTCAGATTCGTAAAGATCGCGTGACTGAAGCGCACCGCGGCGGCGCGGTGTTGGTCCAAGGCGTGGGAGGAGACCTCCATCGCCACGGCCCGGGCACCGTGCGCACGCAGCTCCGCCAAGGTCGATTGCAGGGCTACCGCATCGGGCGTGGTTTGAGTGGCGGGTCTCAGATCACCAGGAAAACCGTTGCCGAGGGTGCCGATGATGCCGCAGGAAAGCTCCGCCCCCAGGGCCTGGGCCAGGTAATGGGTGACGCTTGTCTTGCCGTTGGTGCCGGTGACGCCGAAGACTTCCAGATGGGCGCTTGGCTCCCCGTGGAAACGATCGGCCAGGGCGCTGACGCGTGCCCCCAGGTCGTCCACCGGAAGGACGGGGACCCCGGCGCGGGCCTGAAGCAGGGCCATGGCCTCGCGCGTCCAGTCCTCCGTCGGCTCGCCCAGGACGGCGGACGCGCCTTTGCGGGCCGCCTCATCGGCGAATGCGAGGCCGTGGACCCGCTCGCCTTGACAGGCGAGAAAGAGGGTGCCCGGGAGCACCGCGCGGCTGTCGAGGGTTAGGGCCGACACCTGGCGCTCCCCGATGCTGCTGCTCGCGTCGGCGAAGCCGGCGACCAGGTCGCCGAGCCGCCAGGCGCGATTCAGGGCAGGGGCCGCCATCATGGGGTGGTTTGCCCGCCGGCGAGGAGCATGGAGGGCTGCGGGTCATCCGGCGGCACATTGAACAGTCGCAGCGCCCCTTCCATGACCTTGGCGAACACCGGCGCGGCGACGATGCCGCCGTAATAGGACCTGCCCCTGGGCTCGTCGATCATGACCACCATGACCAGGCGCGGGTTGCCCGCGGGAGCCATGCCGGCGAAGACCGACTGATAACGCCCGCCCCCGTAACCGCGTTTGCCGTTCGCCTTCTTGGCGGTTCCGGTCTTGCCCGCTACGCGGTAGCCCTGGATGGCGGCGCGCTGGGCGGTACCCTTCTCCGAGACCACGGTCTCCATCATCGCACGCACGGTCTTCGTGGTCCCGGCGCTTAGTACCCGAATGCCCTCCGGGACGCTGTCCCGCTTGATCAGGGTGACGGGCCGCTTGACGCCGTCCGCCGCCAGTACGCCGTAGGCCTGGGCCAGCTGCAGGGCGGTAACCGAGATTCCATAGCCAAACGCCATGGTGGCGTGCTCGAAGACCCGCCAGGTCGAGTGGTGTCGCAGGGTCCCGCGGGTCTCTGCGGGGAACTCCACCCCGGTCACGTGGCCGAATCCAAGTTGGTCGTAGAGGCCCCAGAGCGTGGCGTAATCCATCATCTGGGCGATCTTGACCGCGCCCACGTTGCTGGACTTGGTGATGACCCCCGTGACGTCTAGGGTGCCGTAGCTGTGCACGTCGCGCACCAGGCGATTGGCCACCTTGAGGTAGCCTGGGGCGGTGGCGATGCGCGTCGCGGGGGTCACCACCCGTCGCTCCAGGGCCGCTGCTACCACCAGGGGCTTTACCGTGGAGCCCGGCTCCATGGTATCGGTGAGTGCGCGGTTGCGCCGACGGTCGCCGTCGCCGGTGGCGAGGTCGTTGGGGTTGTAGCCGGGCTGGTTGACCATTGCCAGCACCTCGCCGGTGGCCACGTCGAGCACCACGGCCGTGCCGCCCTTGGCCTTGTGCTCGGCCACGGCGGCCTTGAGCTCCCGGTAGGCGAGGAATTGGAGCCGTCGGTCGAGGCTCAGCACCAGGTCCTTGCCGTGGTGGGGCGGGCGAATCTGCTCGACCTCGGCGACGATGTGCCGACGGCCATCCTGGATGACGCGGCGCAGTCCCGGCTCTGCCCGCAACCACTCGTCGTACGACCGCTCCACGCCTTCACGCCCCCGGTCGTCGACGTCCGTGAAGCCGAGTACGTGGCCGAACACCTCCACACCCGGGTAGAAGCGGCGGTATTCGGTCTCGAAGTCGACTCCTTCGAGATTCCCGGTTTCGATGAGCTCCCGTACCGCGCTCGATTCCTGGAAGCCGGCGCGGCGCTTCAGATACATGAAGCTGCGCTCTTGGTTGGCGAGGACGCGCTCGCGCACCTCCTTGGTGTCGAGCTTCAGGGCCTTGGAGAGGGCAGGCAGGGTCTCGATCTGGGTCGCGAGCTTGCTCGGATCCGCCCACACGGTATCCACCGGGGTGCTCACCGCCAAGGGCTCGCCATTGCGGTCTAGGATCATGCCGCGGCGGGCGGCGATCTCGCCGACGCGCAGGAAGCGGCGCTCGCCCTCGCTGCGCAGATAGTCTGTCTCCACCACCTGTCGGTAGAAGACGGCCGAGACCAGGACGACGAATGAGACCGAGAGTGCGCCCAACAGCGTCCGTCGGCGCAGCCGCAGATTGGGCTGGGCACGCTCCGTTTCGATTTGTCTCGCCCGCCGTTTACGGGAAGCCATTTCCAGCCTCTTCGATCAGTAGGGTGTCATCGAGCCGGGGGAGATACATCTCCAGCTCGTCCCGTGCCTTCCGCTCCACCCGCACATGGGTGGACAGGGCAGCCTCCTCGAGACGCAGGCGGTTCCACTCCACATCCAGACCGTCACGCTGGGCCCGCAGGTCCTGCAGCTGGCCGAAATGGACGCGCGTGAGATACTTCGCATGCACCATCGCGACCCCGGACGCCGTCACCGCCAGCACCAGAACCCCCAGCGCCCAGACGCTCCCGCGGGTCATGGCAGGCGCTCCGCCGCCCGCAGGACGGCGCTGCGCGCCCGGGGGTTCGCCTTGACCTCGGCTTCCGACGGGCGCATGGGCCTGCCGATGATGCGCAAGCGCCCACGGACCTCGCTCGCCATCACCGGCAGCCCCTTCGGCATCGCGGGCCCCTGGGCCTCCCGACGCATGAAACGCTTGACGATCCGGTCTTCCAGCGAATGGAAGCTGATCACCACCAGGCGGCCCGCAGACGCGAGCAGACCGCACACCTGTTCCAGGCAGCGCTGAAGCTCCCCAAGCTCGTCATTGACCAGGATCCGCAGAGCCTGGAAGGTCCGTGTGGCCGGGTGCTTGCCGGGCTCGCGGCTGGGTACGGCCCTCGCCACGATGCCGGCGAGCCTGAGCGTGCTGTCGATTGGCGCGGTGGCACGGGCGGACACGACGGCCCGTGCGATTCGTCCGGCAAACCGCTCTTCGCCGTAGTCCCGCAAGACGCGTGTGATCTCGCTCTGGTCGGCCCGGCCCAGCCAGACGGCCGCGGATTCCCCCCGCGTCGGATCCATGCGCATATCGAGCGGGCCATCCGCCGTGAAGCTGAAGCCGCGTACCGGGTCATCGAGCTGAGGTGAGGACACCCCGAGGTCAAGCAGGATGCCCTGAACCGTCCCTGTCACGCCGGCGCGCGCGGCCGCCTCGGCGATGTCCCCGAAGGCCGCCTGGACCGCGCGGAATCGGGGGTCCGACTCCTCCAGGCCCTGGGCTGCTGCGACCGCCTCAGGGTCCCGGTCGATCCCGACCAGGCGGCCGTCCGGACCCAGTCGCGCCAGGATGGCGCGCGCGTGACCGCCGCGGCCGAAGGTGCCATCGATGTAGGTCCCGCTGGGCTCCACCGCCAAGGCCTGCACACTCTCCTCCAATAACACCGACCGATGGGACGGTTCGCGCATCGACCGCCCTTAGAACTTGAGCTTTCCGAGGCTTGAGGACGTCATGGCCATCTCGCTGATGTTGGGGTTCTCAAGATCCTCGAGGGTCTTGTCCTTCCACCGTTGCTCGTTCCAGATCTCGAACTTGAGTCCCTGACCCACCAGCGCGACGCGCTTCTCCAGGTCCGCGAACTCCCGTAGGTGCTGGGGCAGCAGGATGCGGCCTTGGGCATCCATCTCCACCTCCTCTGCGTGTCCCACATAGAGCCGCAGGACCGAGCGCGCGGCGTCGTCAAAGGCGGGGAGGTCGGCGAAGTCCCGCTCGATCGTCTCCCAGGTGGAGACGGGGAACAGCAACAGGCAGCGCGCCCGGTCAACCGTGATGATCAGATTGGAATCGCCAACGCCCAGCAAACGCTCCCGTTGCTTGGCGGGGATCGCCAGGCGCCCTTTGACATCCAGATTGAGGTAGGCCGTACCTCGAAACACCCGGTCCCCCCGAGGCGGATTGCTCCCCCTCCCCCCACTTCACCCCACTTTTCACCCATGTTAGACACCCTCTTCCCCAGCGTCAAGGAACCCGAGCACACTTTTTTCTTGATCCTCAGCGACTTATCCGCCCAGCATTACAGCCAGCGAATGCGCAGGATAAAATCCCGCGCACTCAGTGCGATGAGCGAAAAAGCTCCAATCTTAGGTAAGAAACGAGGCCTGCCCGGCGGCGGGTTTCTCGCGGGGGTGGGAGCGCCGCATCGAGAAGGGGGAGCCGGCCTGTAAGCCGGGTTCTGTCAAGGACAGCCATTCATCTGGGACGCACGTCACCGTGCGCCTCGAGCGACCTACCCGGGGACACGCGCGGGCCGCGCGCCGCGGCCCGAAAGCCGCAGGTCCCCCTATTTGGTCTTGCTCCGGGTGGGGTTTACCCTGCCGCCGGTGTTACCACCGGCGCGGTGCGCTCTTACCGCACCATTTCACCCTTACCTCCCGCGCACCGGAGACCGGCGTTTTGGGATCGGCGGTATCTTTTCTGTGGCACTTTCCGTGGGCTCACGCCCCCCAGGAATTACCTGGCACCCTGCCCTGCGGAGCCCGGACTTTCCTCCCCCTCCGCGGGCGGAAGGAGCGACTGTCCGGCCGACTCCCGACCCAATTGTACGCCGAAGCCTGGGGGTGCTCGGGCGCGATCCGATGAAGTGTCGGGAGCCCTGTTGACCCTTGCGAACCGTGCCAGCGCACCGAAACAGAGGGTTCAGCTTGAGCAGGGTGGCTCGTTCTGAGCGTCCTGTCCAAGCCCCAGATCGAGCCCCAGCCGGTAGAATGCGTTCTTCTTGGCGCCGGTGATCCGGGCGGCCAGGGCCGCGGCCTGGCGCAACGGCAACTCCTCGCAGAGCACGCGCAGCACCCGCGCCTGCTCTGCATGGTTGCCTTCCACCGTGCCTGCGGCGCCCTGGACCAGGATCACCAACTCGCCGAGACGTTGCTCTTCGTCTTCGCTCAGACGCCGCGAGAGCTCCCCGGCGGAGCCGAAGAGAAAGGTCTCGAACCGTTTCGTGAGCTCCCGGCCCACGACGACGCGCCGCTCATCCCCGAGCACGTGGGACAGGTCGGCCAGGGTCTGCGCCGCACGCTTGCCGCTCTCGTAGAGCACGAGGGTCCCCGGCTCGGCGGCGGCCGATTCAATCCAGGAGCGCCGCTGGGACGGGGTGCGCGGCGGGAAGCCCAGAAACAGAAACCGGTCGCTGGGCAGGCCGGCGGCGGAGAGGGCGCAGAGTGCGGCGCTGGCCCCCGGAATCGGGACGACCCGAATCCCCCGCTCGCGCGCGGTGCGCACTAACGTGTAGCCGGGATCGCTGATCAAGGGGGTGCCCGCGTCCGAGACCAAGGCCAGGTCCCTACCCTCCTTTAGGGCTTCGATCAGCCGAGCGGCAGCCACCGTCTCGTTGTGATCGTGGTAGGCGAAGAGCCGGGTTGAGATGCCGAAATGGGCGAGCAGCTTGCGGGTCTCCCGGGTGTCCTCAGCCGCAATTAGGTCGACGTTCGTCAGTACCTTAAGCGCGCGATGGGTGATGTCCTCGAGATTGCCGATGGGCGTTGCCACCACGTATAGTACGCCGCGTTCTTGCTGCACCCCGCCGGTCCCCGCCACTGCAACGGAATCCGTATCATGCACCAGAATCGCCTCTTTGCTCTCCGCCTTTGCGTTGCGTTTAGCCCGCGGGCGGTTACTGCGCTGGCGGGCGTGGTCGTCGCCGTGGTCCTGGGCGGCTGCGCGAATTTCCCGCTCGGCGGCAGGTCAGTGGAGAATGTTCGCGGAGGCTACGTGCAGGGGGACAAGGTCGCCCTGCTGCTGCCTGTCGGCGGGCCCTATGCGGCGGTCGCTGACGCCGTGCGCGCCGGGGTGCGTGCCGCCAACGCGGCCGATAACACTGGCGCCGTTCCCGATCTGGTGACCTCCGACAGCGACGATCCCAAACAGGTCGCGGATGCGTACCTCAAGGCCGTTCGTGAAGGCGCCACTCATGTGATTGGGCCCTTGCAGAAACCCTCGGTCGATGCCCTGGCGGCGGGCCAGGCGCTGAGGGTGCCGACGCTGGCGCTCAACGAAGGCACCTTTGCGGGCAGGCCCGCCGCGAACTTTTATCAGTTCTCGCTCTCCCCCGAGACCGACGCCGCCGAGGTGGCCAACAAGGCCCACGCCCAGGGCTTCGTCCGCGCACTGATGCTCTACCCCGACGATAGCCCTGGCGGCCGCCGCGCCGATGCCTTTCGCAACCAGTGGCGCAAGCATGGGGGGGTCCTGGTGGGCGAGACGGCCTTCGCCGCCAATGCCGGTAGTTATGGTGCGACGGTGTCCGGACTCCTGGCCAAGGGCCGTGCCGATTTCATTTTCCTGGCCGCCAATGCCGAGCAGGCACGGGCCATCTATCCGGAGACTCGCCAGGGCGCGGGAGGCATCCCGGTTATCGCCACCTCAGATGTCTATGGGGGTGACGTGAGCCCGTCGCGGGACAAGGCGCTTGCGGGGCTCTATTTCGTTGACATGCCTTGGATGTTGGGTGTCTCGGCAGAGGACGAGCCGTTGAGGCGCGCCGAGCTCAAGAAGGGCCCCTCGTACCTCTCCACTGCTCTGGGGCGCCGGCTCTACGTCATGGGGATCGACGCCTACCGGCTCGCGCCCCGTCTCAGCGTGCTGGCCTCCGATCCCGCGGCGAGCTTCCCGGGTCAGACCGGAACCCTCTCGATTGATGGCCTGGGCCGGGTCCGGCGCGTACTCACGCTTGGGCGGTTCACCGAGACAGGGCCTGCGCCGGTTGAGGCGATCAGGTCAGGTCAGCTGGCCTCAGAGACCCGCCGGCCGCGACCGGAGCCGGCCTCCTGAGGGGGTGGAGCCGGAGCGGCCAACGGATAGCCGAACCCGAATCGGCGGCGCCAAGGAGTCACTGGCCGCGGATTTTCTTGCTCGCCACGGCTTACAACTTGTCGCCCGCAACCACCGCTGTCGCTTGGGCGAGATCGACCTCGTCATGCGCGAGGGCGGGACCCTGGTATTTGTGGAGGTGCGTTATCGTGGCTCCTCGCGCTACGGCACCCCCGCGGAGACCGTTGACGGGCGCAAGCAGCGGCGCCTGATCGCGGCTGCAGGGCATTATCTTCAGGCAAACCCGAGCGTGTTACCCTGCCGTTTCGACGTGGTCGCGATCAGCGGCCAAGACCGGATCGAGTGGATCAAGAATGCCTTCAACACGCATGACTAAGCTGAACTGCAAAACAAGGGGTTTGGCGATTCGGCTCGCGCTAGTGGCGCCCGCCGTCGCGGTGGCGGTCAGCGGCTGTGCGGCCTTGGTGCTCGGTGGCGCGGCGGTGGGCGGAGCGGCCATACACGACCGGCGCGACTACACCGACATGCTCGACGATCAGGAGATCGAGCTCCGTGCGGCATCCGCCCTTGGCGCGGACAAGACCTTGAGCGAGCGGAGTCGAATCGGCGTCACCAGTTACAACCACAAGGTGCTGCTTACCGGCCAGGCCGAGTCGGAGGCCGCCGCCGCACAAGCGGCCGGACTGGTCAGCCGGTTACCCAAGGTGGAGCGGGTGTTCGATGAGGTCACCATTGGCCCCCCAACCAGCCTGACGCAGCAGAGCCAAGACGCCCTGCTGACCTCCCGTTCCAAATTCGCACTGACCAAGATCAGTCTTCCCGGGTTCGACCCGACCCGGGTCAAAGTGGTTACCGAGAATGGCGTGGTCTACCTGATGGGTTTGGTCTCGCAGGACGAGGCGGACGCCTCTGCCGAGCAGGTCCGCTACGTACCGGGAGTGAATCGGGTGGTGAAGCTCTTTGAGTACCGAGACACCTCCGGCTGAGACCCGGCCTGAGCTGTCGGCGGGCCTGTGCAGTGACCTTGCCCGTGTCGCAGGCGCTGACCGACTCCTCACCGACCCCGCCGATTGCTGGCCCTACGGCTACGACAACAGCCGCCGTCAGGCCCTGCCTCAGGCGGTGGTGTTCGCCTCCGACGCCGAGCAGATCGCCGCCCTGGTGAGGCTGTGTGTCGATGCCGGCCTGCCGCTCGTTGCTCGCGGCCGGGGAACCGGCACCACTGGAGCGACCGTGCCCGACCGCGGCGGCGTAGTGCTCTCTTTCGAGCACATGGACCGCATCGTGCGCATCGCCCCAGGGGACCGGCTCGCCATCGTCGAGCCCGGCGTCGTCAACGAGGACTTGCAGACGGCGGTGGGCGCGCACGGGTTTTTCTGGCCTCCTGATCCGACCAGCGCCGCGACCTGCACGATCGGCGGCAACCTGGCCTATAACTCGGCGGGCCCCAGGGCGGTCAAGTACGGCACCCCGCGGGAGAACACCTTGGGCCTGACAGCGGTGACGGGTCGCGGCGAGCTGATCCGAACCGGTGTGCTCACCACCAAGGGTGTCGTTGGCTATGACCTCACCCGGCTCCTCATCGGGTCGGAGGGCACCCTCGCCATTTTCACGCAGGCCACGCTCAAGCTTGCCCCCAAGCCGGAGGCCAAGCGCACCCTGCGCGCGGCCTATCGCGACATTCATGCCGCCGCGGTAGCCGTCTCCGCCATCATGGCTCAACCAGTCATCCCGTGCGCCCTGGAGTTCATGGACGCCGCTGCCATTGCCATGGTGCGGGGCTACGCCGGGCTCGACGTTCCTCAATCCACCGGGGCCCTCCTGATGATCGAGGTGGACGGTCAGGCGGCATGCATCGACGCCTCAGTTGCGGCCGTGGCGGACGCGGCCCGCGGAGAGGGGCTGCTGGAGCTCCGCCGCGCCGAATCAACGCAGGAGGTCGCCGCCCTCTGGAAGAGCCGCAAGGCCTTGTCGCCGGCATTGCGGCATATCGCCCCGAAGAAGATCAACGAGGACGTGGTGGTGCCGGTCTCGCGCCTGGGTGAGTTCATCGACCGCCTGGACCAGTTGTCGCGGGAGACCGGCATTCGCATCGTCAATTTCGGTCATGCAGGCAACGGGAACATTCACGTCAACCTGCTGGTGAACCCTGACGATGCGGATGAGATGGCGCGCGCCCAGGCCTGCCTGGATGCCGTCTTCTCCCTGGTTCTGCGACTGGGGGGGACGCTCTCCGGGGAGCACGGGGTGGGACTGGAAAAGCGCGACTTCGTCGCCTTGGAGATTGACGCCCCCACCTTGCGTCTCATGGCGGACATCAGGGACCGGTTTGACCCTGCCGGCATCCTCAATCCAGGTAAGGCCCTGCCGCCCCTGAATCCGGTCTGAGCGGGGAGAGGAATTGGATTGGGTCCGCATCCGGGCCCATGGGAGCGGGCCTATCTACCGGGGCGCACCAAAGCGGTCAGGCCCACCGTGTCGAGGGTGTCGAGGAGCAGTCGCCGCACCGCGTCCGCGTCCTCGCACTGGAGTGCCACCTTCAGAACTTCCCGCGCCCGCGAACGGCTGATGCTGCGGATCACCCGCTTGACGCGCAGCAGACTCCCGGCGCCCATGCTCAGGCTGTGCACCCCCATGCCGATCAGCAGAACGGCCGCCAGCGGGTCGCCCGCCATCTCACCGCAGATGCTCACCTCGCGACCATGCACCCGCGCCCCGACCAGGGTCTGCATCAGGGCGCGCAATACCGCCGGGTGGAGCTCATCGTAGAGCTTGGCCACATGGGGGTTGTTCCGGTCCACGGCGAGTAGGTACTGGGTCAGGTCGTTGGTCCCTACCGAGAGGAAGTCCACCCGGCGCGCCAGGGCCTCCGACTGATAAACTGCCGCCGGCACCTCGATCATGACCCCCACAGGGGGCATGCGTACCGGGTACCCCTCCTCCAGCAGCTCGTCATGCGCGCGCTGGATCAGGATTAAGGCCTCGTCCACCTCCGTTACCGTGCTGATCATGGGCAGCAGGAGCTGCAGGTTGTCGAGTCCGATGGAGGCCCGCAAGATGGCCCGCACCTGGGTGAGGAAGATCTCCGGGTGGTCCAGGGTGATGCGGATGCCGCGCCACCCGAGGAAGGGGTTGGCCTCGTGCATCGGGAAGTAGGGCAGGGGCTTGTCGCCGCCGATGTCCAGGGTGCGGATGGTCACAGGGCGCGGCGCGAACAGCTCAAGCACCGTGCGGTAGTTCGACATCTGGGACGCCTCGCTGGGGAAGCTGTCGCGCACGATGAACGGGAGCTCGGTTCGGTAAAGCCCGACCCCCGCGCATTCCTCGATGCCCATGGGGCGGCTTTCGGACACCAACCCGGTGTTGAGATAGAGTGGAATCTGGTAGCTGTCCGTGGTCTCGGCCGGGAGGTCGCGCAGGGCCTGAAGCTCGTCGCTGAGCGCTCGGTCATCCTCCTCGAGGCGCCGGTACTCGGCCCGCACCGCCGGACCCGGGGCCACGTAGACCCGCCCTCGATAGCCATCGACAACCAGCTCCCGACCTTCCACCCGACCCACCGGCAGGTCCGAGACGCCCATGACCGCGGGTACCCCCATGCCGCGCGCCAGGATGGCGACGTGGGAAGACCCGGAGCCCATGGTGGACACCACGCCGGCGAGGCGCTCCCGCGAGACGTCGGCGATTTGCATGGCCGAGATCTCTTCGCCGACCAGGATGGTGCGCTCCGGGTACTGGACGGGGGCCGCCGTGAGGTTCTGCAGACGCATGAGGATGCAGCGGCCGAGGTCGCGCACGTCCGAGCCGCGCTCGCGCAGATAGGGGTCTTCCATGGCGTCGAAGACCCGGGCATGTTCCGCGATAGTCTCGCGTAGGGCCCCCGGCCCCCAGTTGCCCTTTTGGATCCGCGCCAGGGTTCCGTCGATCAATGTGTCGCTTTCGAGCATCAGACGCCAGGCGTCGAACAGGGCGAGATCCTCGGTGCTGAGGTGTGATTGGGTGCGCAGGGCGAAGCGATCAAGATCCTCGGCCACGTCCTGAACCGCGCTGCGGAAGTTGTCTTCCTCCGCCTCGGGATTCTCGGCGCGGCGGTCCGGAATGGCGTTCAGGTCCGCGGGCGGATAGACGACGATCGCGTCACCGATCCCGATTCCGGGAGACGCCGCAAGCCCTGGCAGAAACCGTTGCGGGATGCCGTTGCCCTGCAGGCGCGCCAACTCACCGCTAGTGCGGGCATAGGTGATGGAACCGGCGAGCTGGGAGGCCAGGGTCACCACGAACGTCACCTCGTCTTCCGCGAAGTGTCGCTTCTCGAGCTGGCGCAGCACCAGCACTCCCAGTACCTTGCGGTTCTGGATGATGGGGGCGCCGAGAAAACCGTGAAAGCGCTGCTCGCCGGTGTCGGTGATGCAGAGATAGCGGGGGTGGGCGGAGGCGTCGTCGAGGTTGATCGGCTCAGCGCGCTCACTGACCAGACCGATGAGGCCGCGTCCCAGCTCGATGCGCACCCGACCCACGGCCTCTTGCCGGAGCCCGTCCGTGGCCTGCAGCACATGCCGGCGGTTCTCGACGTCGTTGAGATAGACGGAGCAGACGTCCGCCCCGACGGCCTCCTTCACCCGTCCCACGATGATCGCCAGCGCCTGCTCCAGATCGGGCGCATTGTCCACCTCCTGGACGATACGACGCAGTGACTCGAGCATGCCGATCATGGGTGACGGTGGGCCCTGAATGGGTGGGGTTGTGCAAGGGGCCGGGGCACCGCGCCCCGGCACGGATCCTCAGCGGCGACGCTGGCGTAGAAACCCGGTTGCCCGCGGCTGCTGGTCGCTTCGCTCCGGGACCCCATCCGGATAGAGCAGGGGGGCCAATTCCTCCAGTGCCAACTCGTAGACCCGGCGCTTGAAATAAACCACTTCGTGCAGCGGTTGCCAGTATCGGACCCAGCGCCACGCGTCGAACTCGGGCTTCTCGGTCTTGTCGAGACAAAACGCATCCTCGCCGCAGTTTACGGCGAGCATGAACCAGATTTGCTTCTGGCCGATACAGGTGGGGCCGCAGTGGCGACGGATGTACCGCTTGGGAAGGTGATAGCGCAGCCACCCCTGGGTGCAGCCCAGGATGCGGACCTGGTGTGGCTCCAGTCCAACCTCTTCCCCCAGCTCCCGGTACATGGCCTGCTCGGGTGTCTCGCTGCAGTTGATGCCGCCCTGAGGAAACTGCCAGGCATTCTGACCGACGCGCCTGCCCCAGAACAGGCAGCGTTCCCGGTTGCTTAGGATGATGCCCACATTGGGCCGAAAACCGTCGCGATCGATCACGATGCCAGACCCTGGGACTCCATGGAATTCATTTTTCCACATCCGGATTGTTGCCGGCAACCGGCTATTCGGATAAGCGATTGCGCTAGAACGGCTTTCCTCGCCACACTCCGTCTCCGGGTCAACCGCGTGGCGCGTTGGCTGGAGGGTTCATCCCCTGGCGTCCGCCCACGGCCGCAGCTTGAAACGCCATGAAGCAGCAGCCAGTTTCGACGCAGGCGCGGGTGACAGCCGTTTCGCCGCATTTCCAGCCTAGGAAACGCCGCCAATCGGCGTACGCAACAAATGGCCCTTGCCATCTTCGACCTCGACAACACCCTACTTGCGGGGGACTCGGATCACCTGTGGGGCCAATTTCTAAGCGCCCGCGGTTTCGTTGACGGTGAGCACTACGCGCGCGAGAACGAGCGCTTCTACCGCGACTATCAGCAGGGCACCCTGGACATCCATGCCTTCCTCCGCTTTGCGCTGCGGCCACTGCGTGATCTCCCCCGGCCTCGTCTGGAGATGCTGCGCGCCGAGTTCATGCGCGAGTGCATCGAGCCCATCATGCTGCCGGCCGCCCGCGACCTAATCGCTATCCATGACCGGGCGGGGGATACCTTGATGATCATCACCGCCACCAACGCCTTCGTGACTACGCCCATCGCCACCGCATTCGGAGTTCCGAATTTGATCGCCACCGATCCCGAGGAGCGCGACGGGATTTTCACCGGCGAGGTCGCCGGCATCCCCGCCTTCCGTGAGGGCAAGGTTCAGCGTCTCGAGGCGTGGCTTGCCGAGCGGGGGCAGAGCCTCACGGGAAGCAGCTTCTACAGCGACTCCCATAACGACCTGCCCCTGCTGCTCAAGGTCGATCACCCCACGGCGGTCGACCCCGATGCCCAACTGCGCGCCCAGGCCCTGGCCCGCGGTTGGCCGATCCTGACCTTGAGGGGCTGAAAAGCCTGCGACTCTGGGTTCTATCACCGCTCCGTCGTCCAGCCCACATACGGCAGCAACAGACCGACCCCCCGGTCGTCGCCTTTGACTATGTGGCGGCATATTCGTCTATCTTGTCCGGGGAGAACGGGGTTACAGTTCTTAGAGTGGATGGCGCGGCCTTCAAGGCGGGCGCGGAGGCGCTCGCAGCCCCGAGCGCCTCCGCGCCATGGGCAAGCGTTGAGGCGCTGCGCCGCGACATGAGTTGGGATCCGGTCCTCGGGTATTGTCGAGGAGCGGCTTTTGGAGGTCATCCGCCGAAGTGGCGGTTCGAGGGTCGCTATGAGACTGTGGCTGCAGCTGCTGAATGAGCTCGAGGTCCCGGTGTGCCGGGTCGCGGCCCGTCCCGGACGGCGCGAGGGGATTCAACGTGCCTTCGCCCTGATCAGCCGGCTAGGGGACGGTGTCTTCTGGTACAGCCTGATCGCGATTCTTCCCCTGGTGGACGGGCTGGACGGTCTCAAGGCCGGACTGCACATGCTCGCGACCGGGGGTGTGGCGCTGGCGCTCTACAAGTCATTGAAAGGGTTAACCCGCCGCGAGCGGCCGTGCAATTATGCCATCGAGATCAAGGCCCTGGTCCCGCCGCTCGACCGTTACAGCTTTCCCTCCGGCCACACGCTGCACGCGGCGAGCTTCTCCACCGTGGCCATCCATCACTATCCGGAGCTGGCGTGGGTGCTCGTGCCCTTCACGGCGCTGGTCGCCAGCTCCCGCGTCATCCTGGGGCTCCACTATCCAAGCGATGTTCTGGTGGCCACCGGCATCGGTCTGGGGCTGGGCTACGCGGCGAGCCTGCTGCCCGGCTGAGGCCGAACCCGGGCGGCCCGCACACGCGCCAAGTCGCTGGCCGGTCCCTCGGGTCCTGGGCGGCCGCGAAGAGTGAGTCTCGCCCATGCATCGAATCCAGATTCAGACCCAGCCGATCGATATTGCGACCGAGCAGGAGGCTCTGTGGAGCGGCAAGCCCCAGGTCGGGGCCCTCGTCAGCTTCGTTGGTCTCATGCGGGACTTCAACGCGGGGGTCGCAGTGAACTCGATGACCCTGGAACACTACTCGGGCATGACCGAGCGCGCCCTGGCGACCATCGCTGACGAGGCCTCCGCGCAATGGACGCTCGAAGGCATCACCATCATCCACCGGGTGGGACCGCTCGTGCCCCAGGACCCCATCGTCTTCGTTGGGGTGGCGAGCCCGCATCGCGGCGAGGCCTTCCGCGCCTGTGAATTTCTGATTGACTATATGAAGACCCGCGCACCCTTCTGGAAGAAGGAAATCACGGCCCAGGGTGAGCGCTGGGTGGATGCGCGTGAGACCGACAATGCGGCGGCGGAGCGTTGGGGTCGGGACCCTCGGCGTTCGGAGGCGCCCAAGCCCTGACCTCAGGGGCGGTTATACTCTCGTTTGCCTTTCCGGCACCGTTTGCTCCGTCAGCTCCATGCCCCCGATCCATCGAGTTATTCCATGTCAAGCTCCGAAAGCTTCGAGGACCTCCTCAAACAATTCGATCAGTCCCACCCCGCGGCCACGGGCGCGGAGCCCAAGGTGGGCGACACGGTGAGCGGCACCCTGGTCTCCATCGGCGATGACTACGCCTTCATCGACCTGGGCGGCAAGACCGAGGGGCGCATGGAGGTGGCGGCCCTGCGTAACGCCGAGGGTGAGCTGACGCAGGCGGTCGGCGATCGCGTGGAGGCGGCGGTCACCGGCAAGGACCCGGACACCGGAACCCTGCTCCTGGGCACCCAGCACGGTCACAAATACCACGGGCTCGAGGAGGTGCGACAAGCCTATAGCCAGGGGCTGCCGGTCCAGGGCCAGGTAACCGGGGCGGTCAAGGGCGGGGTGGAGGTCCTGGTGGCGGGGCTGCGGGCCTTCTGTCCCGCGTCCCAGGTGGACATCCGTTTTGTGGAGGAACTGTCTGAGTACGTGGGCCAACGGCTCGATTTTCGCGTTACCAAGATTGAGGGTGGGCGGCGCCCCAATCTGGTGGTGTCGCGGCGCGCCCTGTTGGAGGAGGAGCAGCGGTTGCGCGCGGAGCAGACCCGTGCCCAACTCCAGGAAGGGGCCGTACTCCCGGGCATCGTCACCAGCCTCAAGGACTACGGGGCCTTCGTGGACATCGGCGGGATCGAAGGCATGATCCACGTGAGCCAGCTCGCGTACGGCCACATCAAGCATCCGAGCGAGGTACTGCACGTGGGGCAGCCGGTGGAGGTCTCGGTGCTGCGCATTGAGCCGGCCCAGGACGGCAAGTCCCGCGAACGGGTCGCCCTCTCCATCCGCGCCCTGGCACAGGATCCCTGGTCGGACATGGAACAGCGTTTCCCGACGGGTGCCCGGGTTCAGGGTACCGTCAGCCGGCTCCAGCCCTTCGGTGCCTTCGTCGAGTTGGCTCCCGGGATCGACGGCCTCGCCCATATCAGCGAGCTGGGCGCGGGGCGCCGAATCAACCATCCCAGCGAGGTGCTGAGCCTGGGCCAGGCGGTCGAGGCGACCATACTCGCGGTCGACCTGGAGCGGCGGCGTATCAGTCTGACCCTGGATGCCGACAAGGTGTCCTCGGACATCCCTGATGCCAGCCGATATGCCACTCCAACGTCAACGGCCAAGGGCGCCGAAGCGGCACAAGACGGGACCGCCGGCAAGGGCCAGGAGCGGCCCATGGGCAGCTTCGGTGCCCTGCTCCAGGAGAGCCTGAATAAGCGTCGCTGAGATCGACGGTCCGCTCCAACCCCTGGCGTGGCCTCCCGGCGCGTAGCACAATCCAGCGCCGCCAAAACGAGCCACAGCAGACCGAGGGTGTTATGCAGCGTCGCGAATTGATCAAGGGGATTGGCGTCGGATCGCTCGCCATGGGGACCAGCGCGGGTGTCATGCGCTCGGCCCATGCCAAGGCCGAGCACAAATGGAAGATGGTTACCACCTGGCCGAAGAACTTTCCCGGTCTGGGGACCGGCGCCAACAACCTAGCGGCGCTGATCGGCGAGATGAGCGGCGGGCGTATCGAGGTCAAGGTCTACGGGGCCGGGGAGCTAGTCCCGGCATTCGAGATCTTCGACGCCGTCTCCCGCGGTACCGCCGAGATGGGCCACGGCTCCGCCTATTACTGGAAGGGTAAGAGCGAGGCCGCCCAGTTTTTCTCCACGGTGCCCTTCGGTCTGACCGCCCAGGAGATGAATGGCTGGATGTACCACGGCGGCGGTCTGGAGCTTTGGACCGAGCTCTACGCCAACTTTGGACTGGTCCCTGCGCCCGCGGGCAACACCGGCGTCCAGATGGGCGGCTGGTTCAACAAGGAGATCAACTCGGTCGAGGACCTCAAGGGCCTCAAGATGCGCATCCCGGGACTGGGCGGCGAGGTGCTGGCGCGTGCCGGCGGAACCCCGGTCAACCTCCCGGGCGGCGAGCTCTTCACCGCGCTGCAGTCCGGTGCCATCGACGCCACCGAGTGGGTTGGCCCTTACAATGACCTGGCCTTCGGCCTCTACAAGGCCGCCAATTATTATTACTACCCGGGCTGGCACGAGCCTGGGACTATCCTCGAGGCCATGATCAACAAGCAGGTCTACGACGAGCTGCCGGCGGACCTGAAGTCGATCGTCTTGAACGCCTGCAAGGTGGTCAACCAGGACATGCTGGCCGAATACACGGCGCGCAACCCGGCGGCGCTCCAGGCACTCATCAGCAAGCACAACGTGGATCTCCGCCGCTTCCCAAACGACGTGATCCTGAAGCTGCGGGAGCTCTCGGACCAGGTGGTTGCAGAGATCGCCGAGAAGGACGAGTTCTCCTCCAAGGTCTATGCCTCCTACAAGAAGTTCCTGACCCAGGCCAAGGAGTGGAGCGGCCTCTCTGAGCTCACTTACTTGCAGGCGCGCGATCAGGCGTGAGTCTCGCGGTCCATTCGGAACCGTGCGGGGGGTCGCCTCCACCTCTCGCACTCTACATCCACACGCCCTGGTGCGTTCGCAAGTGCCCCTATTGCGACTTCAACTCCCATGCCGCCGGGTCCGAGCCGCCCTTTGCGGCCTATGTGGACCGGCTGCTCGCGGACCTCGACGAGGAGCTGTCGAATCCCGCCGCCCAGCGCCCCCTCGTGAGCATCTTCATCGGAGGGGGGACTCCGAGCCTGATGCCCGGAGCGGCCGTCGCCGCGCTGCTGGACGGGGTCCGGGCGCGCACCTTCCTGGACCCGAATTGCGAAATCACCCTGGAGGCCAATCCGGGCGTCGCCGATGGCGGCCATTTCGCTGACTATCGGCGAGCCGGCGTCAACCGGCTGTCCCTTGGGGTGCAGAGCCTCTCGGCGACACAACTCGCGCGGCTGGGGCGCATCCATGGCCCGGCGGAGGTCCACGCCGCGGTTGCGGCGGCACGCGCGGCCGGCTTCGACAACCTCAACCTGGACCTGATGTTCGCCCTGCCCGGGCAGACCCTGGACGAGGCCCTGAGTGACCTTGAGGCGCTGATCGCGCTGGGGCCGGAGCACATCTCCTATTACCAGCTTACCCTCGAGCCTAACACCGCATTCTATGCGAAGCCCCCGGAGCTCCCCGACGCGGACCTGATGGCAGACATGGCCTCCCAGGGGCTGGGGCTGCTCTCCGCGGCAGATTACGGCCAATACGAGGTCTCGGCCCATGCTCGCCCCGGCCGACGCTGTCGCCACAATCTCAACTACTGGCGATTCGGCGACTATCTCGGCATCGGCGCCGGTGCTCACGGCAAGCTCACCGACCCGAGCGATGGACGAGTCTGGCGTCGCGCCAAGCGCCGCCACCCGGAAGCCTACCTGGCGACTGTGCCAGGGACCCTCGTCAGCGGCGAGCGGCTGCTTGATAAGGAGGACCGCATCTTCGAGTTTGCGCTAAACGCGTTTCGACTCACCGGCGGCTTCGAGCGGCGGCTGTTCGAAGCGACCACGGGGATGCCCTGGGCTCTTGTTGCGCCAATTGTCGCCAAGGCGGTCGGCGACGGCCTGCTGCAGGTGGCCGCGGAGCGTGTGGAACCCACCGAGCTTGGGCGCGACTTCGCGGATGAGTTGGTGACGCGTTTCCTGATCCAGAGAAGAGCCAGCCCTGAAGCATGACCGCGCCAGGCCAGTATTAGCGGGGCCCGGCAGCGGGTAGAGAAAAATCGTTTTCGCATAAAGGGGCTGATATGTTTTGACCTGTCAACTGTGGCACGGAGTTTCGTAGCATCCCTCTTCGATCTTCTTTCAAAAACAGCTTGTTGTTGAGCCTGTGGGTATGTGGGCGAGAGGCCCGAGAGTGTGGGCAACCTGTGGGCCGCGCCGTCGATACGCCGGCGGTTGTCTGGCGACTGCCTTTCGGCGCGGTCCATGGGTTGTCCACACGTCTCTGCTCGGGCCGGTCCGCAGGGATGCGGACTCGTCCACATATCCACAGGCTGGCGTCGGGGGGAATGCAAACACTTTGGCTCAGGGTACACGCGGCAGATTGCGACGGTGGATCATGCTGATATACGTGGATTGGGTACCACCTGACTTCACTGCGTCGCGGAGCTGGCCTTTCTCTAAGAGCAGGGATCGGCGCCCGGGATGCCCATTGGGGATTCTCGCGGATGCCGCCGGTATAGCCCGAACAAGGATTCTCCACACCGGCCGCGTCTGCCCTGAGTCAAAGTGTCTGCTTCTTTTCCGACTGCCTCCTCAGCGTTGGTGAAAAGTGATGTGCTCGCCCTCGCCTCAGCGCGCCTGCGCCGCCAGGCTCGGCATCTCTTGGCGCACGATGTCCCAGAGGAACCCGCAGAGTTCGCGGGCGATGGCCACGCACACCAGCTTGGTGTTCTTACCCGCTCGGGTGAGGGTTCGATACCGCCCGCACAGGCGTGTCTGGGCCTTCCAGGCGATCTTCTTCGCCTGCGGCGAGGCGTTGCATGCCTTGCCCTTGAGATGCTTGGTCCAACGCGCCGGGAAGCGGTAGCTCCAGGCCGATTCGACCAGCATCCGTCGGGCATGGCCGTTGCCGGTCAAGGTGATCGCGCCTTGGCGTCGGCGTCCACCCGAGGAGTGCTCGCTCGGCACCAACCCGAGGAACGCCATCAGCTGCTTGGGCGAGTCGAAGCGGCTGATGTCGCCGAGCTCGGCAAGCAGGACGATCGCCGCGAGCTTGTCGATTCCACGCAAGGCAATCAACGCGTCGACCACCGGCGCCAGCGACCACTCCGGCAGGGCCCGCATCAGATGATCGCTCAGCTGCGCCACCCGCTCTCCGGCGGCGCGTTCGGCATCGATGTACTCCTGCAACACCACCTGCTGCCAGGGATGATCCATCTTCAGCCCGGCCAGCCAATTCTCGTGCGCAGGGGTCCAGCGCGTCTTGCCTGAGGGCCAATGCTGGCCGTGACGCAGCAGGAAGGCGTTGAGCTGCTGGCGGGCCTTGCGCTCCTGCGCCTTCATACCGTCGCGTGCGCGGCTCAGGTCGCGCATCCGCTCCTGCTCCTGGTCGGGCACCCACACCGGCGGCAAATCGCCACTGCGCAGCAGACGCGCCAGCTTCAGCGCGTCACGCCGATCGGTCTTGATCCGCTCCCCCGGCGCCTTGGGGATCTGCGACGGCGCCACCACACGGCACTGGTGACCGGCCGCGAGGATCTGCCGGTAGAGCCCGTAACCACAGGGCCCAGCCTCGTAGCAGAACTCGATCAACTCCCCGCCGTACGCCTCGCTGAGCTTCCCCAGCAGTTTCTCCACCGCCTTGGGCTTGTTTGCGATCTCCCCGCGGTACATCGGCTCGCCACGCCCCGGCTCGGCCACCGCCACCGCGATCTTGTCCTTGTGCGTGTCCATACCCACGTGTGCCGCGTAGCTCACCGCGCCCGCATCCAATCCCTCCACCAACGCCGACGGATCCGATGCTGCTCCGGGTTAAACTTGTTCATGACCTGCCCCCTCAATGTGGCTCTGTGTTGCTGGTTTCCGTCCTCAACATAACCCACGAGTGTTGAGGACGGGCAGGTCAAAACATCATGTCTAGCAGCCTGTCGGACTTTCCTGCCGCCGCCCGATAGAATAGGCGCATCGATCTTGGGGGCCTGAGCCGATGAGCCACTTCCGTGCGATCAACCGCGATATCGACTTTCTGCTGCCGCCCTCGGTGCAGGACTGGCTGCCCGACGGGCACTTGGCGCGCTACGTGGTCGAAGTGGTCGAGGGGCTGGATCTGAGCGAGTTGGAACAGGCCTACGCCGGGCGGGGCAGTCTGCCCTACCACCCAGCCACCTTGCTGTCGCTGCTGATCTACGGCTACGCCACCGGCTGCTACTCCAGCCGCAAGATCGAGCGGGCGACCTACGACTCCTTGGCGTTTCGCTTCATCGCCGCCAACAGCCATCCCGATCACGATACCTTGTCCACCTTCCGGAGGCGTTTCGCCAAAGAGTTCGAGGCGACCTTTGTGCAGGTGTTACAGGTCGCCCGGGAGAACCAGCTCAGCCGCTTCGGGACCGTCAGCCTCGACGGCACCAAGATCCACGCCAGCGCCAGCCGTCACAGTGCACTCTCCTATGGGCACGCCGAGGCCATCGAGGCGCAGCTCCAGGGCGAGGTCCAACAGTTGCTGGCGTTGGCCGAGGAGGCCGACGGCGCCAACATCCCCGACGGCATGAGCCTGCCCGACGAGCTCAAACGCCGCGAGGACCGCCTGGCGGCCATCGCCATGGCCAAGGCCAAGATCGAGGCGCGGGCGGCCGAGCGCTTTGCCCGCGAGCAGGCCGACTATGCGGCCAAGCTCGCCGCCCGCGCGGCCAAAGCCGCCAGCGGTCGAAAGCCTGGCGGCAAACCGCCCAAGGCGCCCACCCCCGGCCCTCTTCCCACCGACCAGATCAACCTCACCGACGAAGAGTCCCGCATCATGCCGGTCGCCGGCGGTGGCTTCGAGCAGTGCTACAACGCCCAAGCGGTGGTCGATACCGAGACCATGCTGGTGCTGGTCCCACAGGTCGTGCAGGCGGCCAACGACAAGCAGCAACTCACCCCGATGCTGGAACGTATCGCTGCGCTGCCCGAAGACCTTCCCAAGCCCAAGCAACTGGCGGCCGATGCCGGCTACTTCAGCGAGGCCAACGTCACCGCCTGCGAAGCAGGCCGGTATCGAGCCATCGATCGCCATCAAGCGTGATGAGCACCATCCCCATTGGTCGGAGCGCTTCGAGAACCCCGACGCCCCGCCAGCCGATGCGACCCCAGTTGAGCGTATGACCCACCGGATCAAGACCCCCAAAGGCCGGGCGACCTACGCCCTGCGTAAACAAACCGTCGAGCCGGTGTTCGGCATCATCAAATCCGTGATGGGGTTTCGTCAGTTTCTCACCCGCGGACTGGACAACGTCCAGAACGAGTGGACCCTGGTGTGCCTGGCGTGGAACCTAAAACGCATGGCCGCATTGCGCCCGCAGTAAGGGGAAGGGGTAGGAAAACCTCGCTTTTTGCCAAAAGACGTCTCTTCTACGCAACAAATGGCCTTTCGATGACCCCTTTCCGGCAATCGCGAGGGTCAAGTCCGACAGCCTGCTAGACAGCCGGGCGGGTCTCTGGCAGGATAAGTGGGGCGTATGAGGTCTGCGTTTCAGCCGGAGACTGGGTGATGGGTACGATGGATCCGGGAGCGTGGGTCCAGGGCGGTCGGGTGTTCAGCGCCGAGGAGATCGCCGCGATCCGCGCGACAGTGGCGGTGCTGCCGGGGTTGGCGCGCAAGGAGTTGGCGGCGACCCTGTGCGAGCATCTGGGCTGGCACACGGTGAGCGGGACGCCGAAGGTGCATGCCTGCGGGGAGTTGCTGGCGCGCCTTGAGGCAGCCGGGTTCTTGGCACTGCCGGCGGTGCGTCCCGCGGGGCGCCCGCGCCGGGCGCCGCTCGCCGCAGCACCGCTGGAGGCGGCCGAGACGCCGCTGTGCGCCCCGCTGGCGGCGCTCGGCCCGGTTCACCTGGAGGTGGTGCGCGCGCCGGCGGCGGTCGCGCAGTGGGACACGGCGGTCGCGCGCTGGCATCCCCTGGGTTTCAAGGGGGCCTTTGGCTACCGGCTACGCTACTTCATCACCGCCGGTGACCGGCGCCTGGGCGGTGTGCTGCTGTCGGGTGCGGCGCGGGCGCTGGCGGTGCGCGACCAATGGATCGGGTGGGACGCCCAGGCCCGCCGGGAGCAGCGGGTGCGGGTGCTCAACAACAGCCGCTTCCTGATCTTTCCCCACGTGAGGGTGCCGCACCTGGCCAGCCATGTGCTGGGACAACTGGCGCGGCGCGTGCGGGCGGACTGGCTTGAGCACTGGGGGTTCGAGCCGCTGTTGCTGGAGACCTTCGTCGATCCGCGCCACTATGCCGGCACCTGCTATCGCGCCGCCGGGTGGGAGCTGCTCGGGGAGACCAGCGGGCGCGGCCTGGCCCGACCGGGTCAGGCCTATCGCAGCACGCCACGACAGGTATGGATCAAGCCCCTGAGCGCCGGTTGCCGTGCCCGGCTGTGTGCCGCGCCGGGCAGCGCGCGGCCATGAGCAAGCCCTGCCGCCGACCGCAGCGCGCCGCCATCCAGGCGCAATGCGCTCACAAGAAACAACGCGAGCAGGCGCTGGGCGCGCAGCGGCGGGCGGATGGGCTCCTCCCCCGCGCGCCGGCACCCTTGCCCAATACCTGCTCGGCCTACGCCACCATCGCCGCGGAACAGCAGGCCCGCGAGGCGGCGGTGAGCGGGCAGGTGCGCGTCCTGCGCCGCGAGCTGCCCGCCTTGCTCAAACAACTGGGACGGATTCCCGACCCGCGCAACCCCAACAAGTGCCGGCACCGGCTCACCGTGCTGCTGCTCTATGGGCTGCTGATGTTCGTCTTTCAGTTCGCCTCGCGACGCGAGGTCAACCGCGAGCTGACGCGACCCCAGTTCGAGGCCAACCTGCGGCTGCTGTTCCCCGAGATCGAAACCCTGCCCCATGCCGACACCCTGTTTCGGCTGCTGCGCGACATCGATGTCGCCCACCTCGAACAGGTCCATGTCGACCTGGTACGGCGGCTGATTCGCGGCAAGACCTTTCGCCGCTACCTGATCGACCATGCCTATCCCATCGCCATCGACGGCTCTCAGAAGTTCGCTCGCGACACCCTCTGGGATGAGAACCTCCTGCAACGGACCCGCGGCCAGGAGGAACACCCGCACACGCAGTATTTCGTCTACGTCCTGGAGGCCAGCCTGGCCTTTCACAACGGCCTGACGATCCCGCTGCTGAGCGAATTCCTCGCCTACGCCAAGGGCGATACCGACGCCGACAAACAAGACTGCGAGCTGCACGCCTTCGCGCGCCTCAGCGAGCGGATCAAGGCGCTGTTCCCCCGTCTGCCGATTTTGCTGCTGCTCGACGGCCTCTATGCCAACGGGCCGGTGATGCAGCGCTGTCGTCACTACCACTGGCAGTTCATGATCGTGCTCAAGGACCAGGACCTGGCCACGGTCTGGGAGGAGTTCCACGCGCTGCACGCCTTGCAGCCCAACGGGATCCGGCGCAACTGGGGACAGCGCCGCCAGCGCTTTTCCTGGGTCAACGCCATCGACTACGCCTTCTCCCAAGGCGGGCGCCGCCACCTCAGCGTACATGTGGTGGTCTGCGAGGAGACCTGGGAGACGGTCGACGCCCACGGCGACATCTTGACCAAGACCGCCCGCCACGCCTGGCTCTCCAGCCAACCGCTCAGCCGCGACAACGTCCACGAACGCTGCAACCTCGGCGCACGCTACCGTTGGGGCATCGAGGCCGGCTTTCTGGTGGAGAAACATCAGGGCTACCATTACGAGCACGCCTTTGCCCTGAACTGGAGCGCCATGAAGGGCTACCACCACCTGATGCGCCTGGCCCACCTGTTCAACACCCTGGCCCGCTTCGCCCGCCACCTGCACGACCTCTATCGCGAGCTCGGCGTGCGCGGCGCCCTCGCCTTCATCCGCTCCTCCTGCGCCGCCCCCTGGCTCGACCCGCAGCGGATGCGCCTCCTGCTCGCCCAGCCCTTGCAACTCCAGCTCGAGTAACCTGCCAGATCGGCGCACAGGCCAAGGGCGCGCCGCCCAGAGCGCGCGGGGGCACCGCATGCCCGGCAACCTCCCCGCACCGCGGGAGCACCGCCGCAAGTCCATCCGGGCGCCCCCCAGCAGCCCGATCACCACCACCGCTCCCGTCCCGAGCGGCCCCGGCGAGGCCATCACCGGGCCGCAGACGCCCCTGAACCGCTCGATGAAGGGGGGGCGACAGGGTCATGCTTCAGGGCTGGAGAAGAGCCAGTAATTCCCGCCGAAAATAATTCGGCTTATAAAACAGTGGGTTGCCTCGGATTCAAAAAAAGCTTTTCGTAAACTTTTAGCACTAAATCAGTATACTGGCGCGCACACTTGAAGTTGCGAGGCAGGTGCTGATGAGCGCTCCGTTTTCACGCAAACACCTCAGTGCCGCAGGGCTGCTGAGCGAGGCGCGGCGGTTGTTTGCCAAGATCCCCGAGCAGTCCGGTTGCGATATTGCGCTGGTCGATCATCTGATGTCGGGCCTGGCGTTGTTCGGGCTGAAGTATCCCTCGCTGCTGCAGTTCGAGAACGACCGTCGGGAAGAGACGACGCGCGCCAATCTCAAGGCGCTCTACGGGATCGAGCGCGCGCCGAGCGACACCCGCTTTCGCGAACGTCTCGATGAACTTGACCCGCGCCACCTGCGCCCGCTGTACAAAGCACTGTTGGCACAGCTGCAGCGCGGCAAGGGGCTGGAGGGATTCGCCTACCTCGATGGGCATTACCTGCTCTCGCTCGACGGCACGGGATATTTCTCTTCCTCAACGATCCATTGCCCGCAGTGCGGGGAGAAGCACCACCGCAACGGCACCATCACCTACTATCACCAGATGCTCGGGGCGGTGCTAGTGCACCCCGATCGCAGCGAGGTGTTCCCGCTGGCGCCCGAGCCCATCCTCAAGCGAGACGGTGCACGCAAGAACGACTGCGAGCGCAACGCCGCCAAGCGCCTGCTGACGGACCTGCGCCGAGAACATCCGCATCTGAAGTTGATCGTCATCGAAGACGGGCTCGCCTCCAATGCCCCGCACATCCGTCAGCTCCAGGCCCTGGATCTGCGCTTTATCCTCGGCGCCAAGCAGAGCGACCACACGCTCTTGTTCGATTGGGTGGCGGCCACGCCGGAAACCGCCGAGGCCACGTTCACCAACGAGAAGGGATTCCGCCACCGTTTCCGCTATCTCAACGGTGCGCCGCTCAACGACGCCAACTTCGACCTCGAGGTCAATTTCCTCGAGTACTGGGAGCACGCCCCCGACGGCACGGTGACCCACTTCTCTTGGGTCACGGATATCCCCATCCATGAAAACAACCTCATGACCTTCATGCGAGGAGCCCGCGCACGCTGGAAAATCGAGAACGAAACCTTCAACACCCTCAAAAACCAAGGCTACCACTTCGAGCACAACTTCGGTCACGGCAACAACCACCTCAGCACCGTGCTCATGCACCTCATGATGCTGGCGTTTCTGATCGATCAAATCCAACAACATGGCTGCCGGCTGTTTCAGGCCGCCGTAACGGCGGCGCAGGGCAAGACCCGCTTGTGGCGAAAGCTGCGCAGTCGTTTCGACCTCTGTCTGATCCCCGATTGGGAGACGCTCTACCGCTCCATTATCCAACCGCCACTGCTCCCCTTGCCGCACGACACCTCCTAGCCGACGGCCGTGAACGCATGTGCTTGACGCGAGTTTTGAGGGTCACCGACAACCAGCCAGTGCAACAGCGCCGCTTCGCGGCGAGGGTTTCGCTATGCCTGTCCGTGATCGAGGGGCGTCCGCGCCGGCCTCGATCTACCTCGGGCCCACACAGCGGGAATTGCTGGAGAAGAGCCAACCCTGTTGCGGACCACCTCCGACAGTGATAATTTGCCGCGTTCCCTGAGACGATGAGTGCCCCGAGGGGCAAAAGGTGATCATGAAAGAAGGAATCCATCCAGCCTACGCGGAAGTGAAGGTGGTCTGCAGCTGCGGGAATGAGTTCACCACCCGTTCCACCTCGGGCAAGGAAATGCACATCGAGGTCTGCTCTGCCTGCCACCCTTTCTACACGGGCAAGCAGAAGATCGTCGACACGGCCGGACGCGTGGACAAGTTCCGCCGCAAGTACGCCCGCTGAGAAGGCCCGATTCTTCCATTCCTGCGGTCGATCGTCCTGGGAGTGGCGGCCGTACCGTCGAGACAGCCCGATCCGGGCGGTCGGGAATTTGTTGAGGTCGGGTGCGCAAGCGCCCGCGTGCGGATTGACCGGCATCTCGGCAGAGGGCCCCTGAGCCGCAACGGCGGCGATGTCGGGCAACCGCCTCCCGCGCCCTCGGTGTCTTCCTAGGCTGACTGCCCATGGGCTCGCGAAGCCCCCTCCTCCATCAAGACGGCGGCCCAGATGCCGGCTGTCGAGTCTCGGCGCGATTCGAGCCCGCAATCCTTCGAAGCGCTGCCCTCGCGAAAATCGCCCTGACGCTAACGGCGACGACTGGGTCGGTGTTTTTGGATATTCGGTGGCCCGGTCCTCCCCTTTGCGGCCCCGACGCCGCGACGCGCAGCGCGCCCAATCGCTGATTCTTGGATAATGGGGCCCTCAGTGCCCCGAGCTCGGTTGCGCGCGGCTCCCCCGCGGCGCGGATTCACCGTTCCGGACCACAGATGGAGAGCCGCTTTGTCAGAACCCGAGAGCCTTCCCCATCCCGACGCGGACATCAACAGCCGAGCCCTGGTCTATCATGCGGAGCCGCAACCAGGAAAGATCGCGATCCAGGTGACTAAGCCAGCTACAACCCAAGGGGACCTGTCGCTCGCGTATACGCCGGGCGTCGCCGAGCCGGTGCGCCACATCCACGCCGACCCGGAGCTCGCCTACCGCTACACCAACACGGGCAACCTGGTGGCGGTCATCACCGACGGCAGCGCCGTGCTCGGGCTGGGTAACGTGGGATCGCTGGCGGGCAAGCCCGTGATGGAAGGCAAGGCGGTGCTCTTCAAGCACTTCGCGGACATCGACTGTTTCGACATCGAGGTCCAGGCCGACCACCCCCAGGAGTTCATCGAGACGGTGATGCGCATTGCGCCTACCTTCGGTGGAATCAACCTGGAGGATATCGCGGCCCCCCACTGCTTCGAGATCGAGCAGGCGCTGATCGAGCAGTTGGAGATCCCCGTCTTTCACGACGACCAGCACGGCACGGCCATCATCATCGCCGCGGGGCTCCTGAACGCCCTGGAGTTGCAGGGAAAGTCGCTGGAGGAGGCGCGGATCGTGGTGCTCGGGGCCGGCGCCGCCGGCATCGCCGGGATCCGGCTCCTCATGAGCCTGGGCGCCCACCGCAGGAACATCTACGCCGTCGACCGCCAAGGCGTCGTCCGTTTTGGACGAAAGGATCTGAATCCCTATAAGTTTGGTGTGGCCGCGGACACGGAGCGGCGTACGCTCGCAGACGCACTCGATGGGGCAGCCGTCTTTATCGGTGTCTCGGGCCCTGACCTCGTGACCCCCCAGATGCTCGCCTCCATGGCCCCGCGACCCGTGGTGTCTGCGCTGTCGAACCCCGTGCCCGAGATTCGTCCGGTCGTGGCCCATGCCGTGCGCGACGACCTGATCATGGCCGCGGGTCGCAGCGATTACCCAAACCAGATCAACAATGTGCTGGGGTTTCCCTTCATCTTTCGGGGCGCCCTTGACGTGCGAGCCACGCGTATCAACGAGGATATGCAGGTCGCCGCGACCATGGCCCTGCGCAATCTGGCCCACGAGCCGGTGAACCCTGACGTCCTGGATGCCTATGGTCTGGATTCCCTAAGTTTCGGACCCGACTACATTATCCCCAAGCCTTTTGATCCTCGGTTGCGGGAGTGCGTGCCCGCCGCGGTGGCTCGGGCTGCCGTGGAGAGCGGGGTCGCCCGCGTGCCTTATCCCGGCCACTATCCGACCTGACGAAGGCGCTGGGATCATTGATCAAGGCGCGCGCAGACGCGCCGAACCAGCGACATCGAGCAAGCGGTCCTTCATCGTTGGGCCGCGCAGACCACCAAGTGGAGAAGCGCTATGAAGAAGATCAGCATCGTCGGCGCGGGACGAGTGGGCGAGACGGCGGCCCAAATCCTGGCCGAAGAGGAGCTGTGTCGTGAGATCGCGCTCTTGGACGTGCGCGAGGATGTGCCTCAGGGCGTCGCCCTGGACATCAACCAGACCGCCCCCTTTTTCGAGTTCGACTGCGTGGTCAGTGGCAGCAATGACCCGCAGATCCTGCGTGACTCAGAGCTTATCGTCGTCACCGCGGGCCTGCCACGTAAGCCGGGAATGTCCCGCTCGGACGTCCTCGAGTCCAATGTCCGCATCATCGACGAGGTGACGGACCAGATCTTGCGATACGCCCCGGATGCCATGGTCTTGGTCGTCTCCAATCCGGTGGACACGCTGACTTACCGGGTCGCCCAGCGAACCGGCTGGGGGCGGTCCCGGGTGTTCGGTCAGGCCGGGGTGCTCGATGCCTCCCGCATGGCCAGCTTCATCGCTCAAGAGACCGGCTTCTCCGCGCTCGACATCACGACCATCGTACTCGGCGGGCACGGCGACGCCATGGTGCCGGTCCCCCGCTTCTGCACCATCAACGGGATTCCGATCTCCCGGTTCATTTCCGAGGAGCGCATCGACGCGATCATGGACCGCACGCGGAAGGGAGGGGCCGAGATCCTTGCCCTACGCAAGAACTCCAGCGCCTATGACGCACCTGGGGCGGCGGTGGCCGCCATGGTGGACGCCATCGCCCACAACCGCCGCCGCTTGGTGCCCTGTGTCGCGCTGCTTGAAGGCGAGTACGGCGAGAGCGACATCGCTATGGGCGTGCCTTGCGTGCTCTCCGAGAAGGGCGTGGAGTCGATCGTCGAGCTCGATCTCAACGAGCGGGAGCGGGCGGACTTCGACCGTTCGGCCGCGGCCGTGCGGGCCGACATTGAGCGGCTCCGCGAGATCCGCTGAGCGTTTGCGGCGTGACTTTTGCCTATATTTCGTGCGCTGGGGCGTACGGCATCCGGTCCTTGGGCGTTGCCGAGTGACGCCGGTCAGGCCCTGGCGACTGTTCTAAGCATCGGGCCTGGATTGGCGTTCAGGTCGGATGACCCTAGGCAACGCCGAGACTCGACACCCCTTTCACCACCGCTGACTTGGGCCCTGCGAGGCGCCTGAGGCGGCCAGGAGCGAACCTATGGCGAGCGAGACCGTCACCATCACCAACGACAGCGCGGGCGACAGCCACTCCTTCCCACTGCTCCGCGGCACGCTCGGCCCGGCCGCGGTGGACATCTCGTCCCTGTACAAGGAGTCCGGCATCTTCACCTACGACCCCGGTTTCATGGCGACCGCCGCGTGCCACAGCGCCATTACTTACATCGACGGGGAGCAGGGCATTTTGATGTACCGGGGCTACCCCATTGAGCAGTTGGCGACCAAGGCAAGCTTCCTGGAGGTCGCCTACCTCCTGCTCTACGGCGAGTTGCCAAATGGGCCGGAGTTGCTGGGCTTCGAGGACATCATCACCCGACACACCATGCTCAACGAGCGGCTACGCAAGTTTCTTGACGGTTTCCACTACGACGCCCACCCAATGGCCATGCTCTGTGGCGTGGTGGGCTCGCTTTCGGCCTTCTACCATGACTCGGTGGACATCCACGACTACCAGCACCGAGAGATCTCCGCCCACCGCTTGATCGCCAAGTTGCCCACGATCGCGGCCGCTGCCTACAAGCACAACGCCGGCGAGCCCATCATGTATCCGCGCAACGACCTGCGTTACTGCGCGAACTTCATGTACATGATGTTTGCGACCCCCTGCGAGGATTACGAGCCTGGGCTGATTGCGGAAAAGGCGCTGAACCTCCTATTCATCCTCCACGCGGATCACGAGCAGAACGCCAGCACCTCCACGGTGCGCTTGGCGGGAAGCTCAGGCGCCAATCCCTTCGCCTGCATTGCCGCCGGCATCGCCTCCCTTTGGGGGCCCGCCCATGGAGGGGCCAACGAGGCAGTGCTCGACATGCTTGAGCAGATCGGCGATGTCAAGAACGTCCAGACCTACATGGATAAGGCGAAGGACAAGGATGACCCTTTCCGGCTCATGGGCTTCGGACACCGCGTCTACAAGAACTACGATCCCCGGGCCAAGATCATCCGAGAGGTCTGCCACCAGGTGCTGGAGGAACTGGCAGACGCCAACAACCCGCTCTTCGAGCTGGCGATGAGGCTTGAGGATATTGCCTTGAGCGACGACTACTTCGTCGAGCGCAAGCTCTATCCCAACGTGGACTTCTATTCAGGGATTATCTACCGGGCGCTCGGGATTCCGCGCAGCATGTTCACGGTGATGTTCGCCATCGCCCGCACCGTGGGTTGGGTGTCGCACTGGATGGAGATGATGGCCGACCCCAGCAATCGCATCGGCCGACCACGCCAGATCTACCACGGCCCCGATCAGCGAGACTATCTGCCCATCTCGCAGCGTTGAGCGCGGTCGGCTCCGCGGTCAGGGTGTTGCCTCATTAGAGTGCGAGCGCGCGCAGGCCGACGTGGTCGTCCTGAGCCATCAGGCGTTCAAGGTCGGCGCTGTCAGCTCCCCGCTCGGGCCGCTCGGTCACCGGGTCCAGTGGCGGATTGCGCAGGGCCGCGCGGGGCAGCACGATGAGCTCGAGTGGGATGTCGCCGGCGACGAATCGAAACACGGGATGGGTACGCCGCTCGCCGCTGCTGTAGCGGAAGCTGCGCTCGCGCTCTTCCCATGGAATCTGCTGGTCGATGAGCGCGAAGACCACCTCTTCGGGGCGCTCGGCAAATAGGTAGAGTGAAACACCCTCCTCCGGACGGCCGGCGCCGGTCAGGGCCGGTCCGATCAGGTGTGGGGAGAAGCTCTGGAAGGCGCGCATGGCATTGAGCGCGGCGCCCCGCATGCGCTCCAAGTCCCGAGCGTAAACCTCGCCGCGAAAGAGCCTGCGCTGGGTCAGCAATGCCTCCTGGATCGCCTCGTTGGACGGCCAGTTGCGGCGGTCCAGGATGCCCGTGCGTTCGGCAGCCTTGCGGCGGGCGCGCTCGAAGTCGCCGCCTCCCTGCTCGACCATGATACGCGCTGCTTCGTACGCGATGCGTTGGCGCAGTACATTGGCTCGGTCGCGTCCGGACATCCAAAACCTCCTCGAAATCCGGTGGTCCTCGGTGTTGTCTCGGCGTGACGGCAACTACGCGATTCGAACGCGCTCCAACCCTCGCCTCGCTTGGAAACGTTAGCATGTGGCCTGTGTTTACGCACCTGCCCCCAGGCTGGGCGCGTACTGTGTCACGAACTGAGCGCCTGCCCAGTGTGTGCCTTCGTCGCGTCGCTATAATGGGTGCAGACTCTGTGGGGGCAAGGATTTCTGCTCTAGAAAAGCAATTTTTTGATATTGTTGCGAAAACATCCCGACGTGCTTTATAGCTTGCGCGCGTAACAGTTTATCGTTAAAGAGAATCTCAATGTTCGGGATTGGCCGCAAGAATAAGGCCCTGCTGGGAATCGATATCAGCTCGACGGCGATAAAGCTGATTGAGTTGTCGAAGGGCAGCGGCTCCGCTTCCAGCACGATCCGGGTCGAGACCTTTGCGATCGAGCACCTGCCGAGCAACGCCGTGGTGGAGAAGAAGATCGTGGACGCGGATGCCGTGGGCCGGAGCATCCAGAAGGCATTGGCAAAGGCCGGCACCAAGACCAAGCGCGCGGCGGTGGCGGTCTCCGGCTCCGCGGTGATCACCAAGGTGATCTCCATGTCCGGGACGCTCAACGACGCCGAGATGGAGAACCAGATCCAACTGGAGGCGGACCAATACATTCCCTATCCGTTGGAAGAGGTCAACATCGATTTCGACGTCCTCGGTCCCTCCCAGGCCGGTGCCGACATGGTGGACGTGCTGCTTGCGGCGTCCCGCCGGGAGAACGTGGACGACCGGGTCCATGCCCTGGAGATTGCCGGCCTGACGGCAGCCGTGGTGGACGTTGAGGCCTACGCTATGGAAAACGCCTGCACTCTGTTGCTAATTGGTCGCGATGAGGGGGGCGCGGGTCAGACGGTGGCGGTGGCGGACGTGGGCGCGACCACCACCACCCTGCACGTACTCCACGAGGGTCAGATTGTCTACACCCGCGAGCAAAATTTCGGGGGCCAGCAGCTCGTCGACGAGGTGCAGCGCCGCTATGGGCTACCCCGTGATCAGGCTGCTCACAAGATCCTCGGCGGCGACGTGGCCGACGGCTACGACAGCGAGGTCCTCGGTCCCTTCAAGGAGGCATTGGCCCAGCAGATCGGCCGTGCCCTGCAATTCTTCTACTCGGGCACCAGCTTCAATCGGGTTGATCAGATCATTCTGGCCGGCGGCGCGGCCGGAATCCGCAAGCTCGACGCTTTGGTTCAGGAGCGCCTGGGCTTGCCCACCACGGTTGGAAACCCCTTTAGCCGCATGTCCCTGTCGCCCCGGGTCAACGCCCAGGAGCTGATGCGCGAGGCCCCGGGCATGATGATCGCCGTGGGCCTGGCATTGCGGGGGCTCGACTAATGGCGCGCATCAACTTACTCCCTTGGCGCGAGGCTGAGCGCAAGCGCCGCCAGCGCGAATTCGTCGTTGCCGGAGGTCTCGCACTGGCCCTGACCGCGATGGCGGCCCTGCTGGTGCATCTGCAGATTGAGGCGCGGATCTCCGGGCAGCAGTCGCGTAACCAGTTTTTGACGGATCAGATCGCCCAGCTCCAACGCCAGATCAAAGAAATCGAGGCCCTGGAGGAGACCAAGGCCGGCCTTCTAGCCCGCATGAACATCATCCAGCAGCTACAGGAAAGTCGTCCTGAGGTGGTGCGCCTGTTCGACGAGCTGGTGATTGCGATCCCGGAAGGCGTCTTCCTGACCAAGCTGGAACAGACCGGGCGAAATGTCATCCTGGAGGGGCGCGCCCAGTCCAACGCCCGCGTCTCCGCGTTCATGCACAACGTCGAGGGGTCGGGCTGGATCGGCAATCCCCGCCTGTTGCTCATCGAGCACAAGGACAAGACCGGCACGGGCCTCAGCCACTTCCGTCTGTCCTTCGACCAGGTGCGGCCCGAGGCGGGGGACGGGGAGAACGCAGAATCGGGGGCGCCGAGTTGAGTGCGCTCCCTCGGCACTGAACAGCCACTGATTTCGACCGATCCATGGAACTCAGCGAACTCAACGAGCTCGACCTCCAGAACATCGGCGAGTGGCCGACACTGGTCAAGGCAGTCGTCGTCCTGATCGCCTGCATCGGAGTCGGCGCCGCCGTCTACTACCTGGATACCGACGCCCAGCTCGGACGGCTGGACCAGGAGCGTGCCAAGGAGCTGGAGCTCCGTCAGACCTTCGAGATCAAGGAACGCAAGGCCGCCAACCTGGAGGCCTACCGCCAGCAGCTCGAGGAAATGCGCGAATCCTTCGGCGCCATGCTGCGCCAGCTTCCGGACAAGACCGAGGTGGCGTCGCTGTTGGTGGACGTCTCCCAGACCGGGCTTGCGGCAGGCCTGGAGTTCGAGCTTTTCCAGCCCGAGGGCGAGCAATCCAAGGACTTTTACGCCGAGCTGCCCATCAACATCCGGGTGACCGGCCGGTACCACGATTTCGGCAGCTTCATCAGCGGCCTCGCTGCACTGCCCCGGATCGTGACCATCCATGACGTCAAGATCGCCAGCGGTGGGGGCGCGGAGAGCGGTGCCGAAGGCGCCAAGCTGTCTTTGCAGGCCACCGTCAAGACCTACCGCTATCTCGACGAGGCGGCGGCGAAATGAGCGAGCGCCCTGTGAGCCGGACTCGCGGTCTTTGGCTGATCGCGGCAATGCTGGTTGTGGGTTTGGGGCTCATGGGGTGCTCCGGTGGCGGTCAGAGCGACCTCGAGGAGTATGTCGCCAAGGTCAAGGCGCGCGAACCGGTACCCCTCGAGCCACTCCCCGATATCAAGCAGATCGACACCTTCATCTACGAGCCGGGCGACCGCCGTGATCCCTTCGTCGCGGACCGCGAGGGCGATGAAGCGGTCGCGGCCGCGCCCGACAACAGGCTGGCGCCCGATCCCCTTCGCCGTAAGGAAGAGCTTGAGGGGTTTTCACTCGACGCGCTGCGCATGGTCGGCACCCTGGAGCAGGATCAGACCCGCTGGGGGCTGATACGCACTCAGGACGGAACCCTGCACATGGTGCGCGTGGGCAATCACATGGGCCTCAACAACGGTCAGATCACGAGCATCTCCGATGAAGAGATCCTGCTGACCGAGGTGGTCTCGGAAGGCCCAGGCGAGTGGCGTGAGCGCCAGGCCAAGGTCTCCCTGACCGAATGATCTGGAATGGATGATCCTCAGAGGGCAATCCGCAGAGGGCACGCCGCGATGAACATGCTTCGAAGACCAGCTTGGCGCGGGGGCGCGTCGCCGCCGAACATGTCGGGTGCCGGAGTCTTGCGCCAACTGATCGGGTTCTTGGTTCTGGGACTGGGCGTATTGGCGACCGCGCGCGCCGTCGAGCTTCAGGACGTGCAGTTCGCCACCTTGCCGGGAAACGGGGTGGAGATACAGCTCAACCTTTCCGGTGCGGTGCCGCCACCTGAGACCTTCGCCACCGAGGAGCCGTCGCGCATCGCCCTGGATTTTCCCGGAGTCACCAGCAAGCTAGACCGCAAGGCGGTTCCCATCGGCGTAGGGCCAGTGCACAGTCTGGTCGCCGTGGAGGCGAGCGACCGCACCCGGGTGGTGGTGAACCTGAACGACTCGGTCCCCTATGAGGTGACGACCACCGGTAACCGGGTGGCGATTCGCATCAATGCCCAGGAGAACGTGGCCCTCGAGGCGCCTCCGGAGTACCAGGAGACCGCGCCGGTTGCACCACGTCCGGCGACTGCGGCGCGCAGCAGCGGGGCGCGGCGCGTTTCGACGCGGCCCCGTCCACGCTACACGGGAGGTTCCGGACCGGCCGTGCGCGACATCGATTTCAGGCGCGGCCCAAACGGCGAGGGCCGGGTCCAGATCAAGCTTCCGAGTTCCGCGACCCGGGTCGCGGTCCGGGAACAGGCGAGACATGTGTTTGTCGATGTCTACGACTCATCGCTCCCCCAGCGTCTGTTCCGCCGTTTGGACGTGACCGACTTCGCCACGCCCGTGGTGGCCGTGGAGTCGAGGCCCAAGGGACGCAACGTGGAGCTCGATATCCAGACCGGAAGCGACTACGACTATCTGGCCTACCAGACCGATGACCTCTTTACCCTCGAGTTCCGCGCACTGACCCCGTCGGAAAAGGACCAGCTCGAGAAGCAAAAGATCGTCTATTCGGGCGATCGGCTCTCGCTCAACTTCCAGGATATCGAGGTCCGCGCGGTGCTCCAGCTGCTGGCGGACTTCACTAACCTGAACCTGGTGGCGAGCGACACGGTCCAGGGCAACATCACCCTGAGGCTCAAGAACGTGCCGTGGGATCAGGCCCTCGACATCATCCTCAAGACCAAGGGCCTGGCCATGCGCCAGACGGGCAACGTCATCATGGTGGCGCCGACTCAGGAGGTGGCCGCTCAGGAGAAGCTGGAGCTCGAATCCCAGCAGCAGATCGAGGACCTCGCCCCACTGCGTTCCGAGTTCATCCAGGTGAACTACGCCAAGGCCGGGGAGCTGGCGGCGCTGCTCAAGTCGTCGGAGAGCAACATGCTCTCCGAGCGGGGCAACGTGACGGTGGACGGGCGCACCAACACGCTGCTGGTGCAGGACACCACCGCCAAGCTGGAGGACGTCCGCCGCATCGTTGGAAGGCTCGACATTCCGGTGCGCCAGGTCATGATCGAGTCGCGCATCGTCATCGCGAACAACGACTTTGCTCGGGATCTGGGTGTGCGTTTTGGCGTCTCCGGGTCGACCGGTAACTTCGGGAGCAACGAGCTGCTGGTCGCCGGCGGGCAGCCGGGCAATCTCGCGCTCAGCGGATTTGACAAGGGACCTTGGGGCCTGAATGTCAATACGGACCCTCCCACACGTTACAACTCCGGCATCGAGATCCCGGCAGGCTCTGGCAACGAATCACTGTGGGTGAACCTACCGGCGCCCAACCCCTCCGGTGCGATCAACTTCCTGATCGGCAAGGTCGGCTCCTACCTCCTGCAACTCGAGCTCTCGGCGATGCAGAAGGAGGGGCGGGGCGAGATCGTCTCGAGCCCCAGGGTCATCACCTCGGACTCGCACAAGGCGACCATCAAGGTCGGCCAGGAGATCCCGTTTCAGGAGTCCTCCGCATCCGGGCGCACGACTGTGGCCTTCAAGGAGGCCGTGCTGCAACTCGACGTGACACCCCAGATCACCCCCGACGACCGCATCATCATGGACCTCAAGGTCAACAAGGACGCGCCGGACTTTACCCAGACCGTGCTTGGTGTGCCCCCAGTCGACACCCGGTCCGTGGAGACCTCAGTATTGGTCGACAACGGCGAGACCGTGGTCCTGGGCGGCGTCTACGAGCGTGAGAAGACCTACCAGAAGGAGCAGGTGCCCTGGCTCGGGGACATCCCAGTCGTGGGTCGGCTGTTCAAGCAGGAGGCCCGCCAGGACAACAACTCCGAGCTTCTGATCTTCGTCACCCCCAAGATCCTCAAGGGGGAGGTGGCGGCCAACTGAGGTTCTTCACCGGGGGGTGCGGCCCGTCGGAGGCATACCGCGAGGCGCGTCCCGACCGGGCCGCATGGCTGCCCGGCTCCCCCGAGCATCGCCCCGGCGACCGCCGCGGCGCAATTCCAGGATCGCCGACCTTGCCGATCCGGGCGAAATCTGGCATATCTGTTGGCATGATCCGTGCCCAAAACATCTTTCTCGTGGGGCCCATGGGGGCTGGGAAGAGTACCGTCGGACGCCAGCTGGCCGAGGCGCTGTCTTACACCTTCAGGGACAGCGACCAGGAGATCCAGCGACGCACCGGTGTGGACATCCCCACCATCTTCGAATTCGAAGGCGAGGAGGGATTCCGCAACCGCGAGCGCCAGGTGATCGAGGACCTGGTGGCGGAAGACCGCATCGTGCTCGCCACCGGCGGCGGGGCCATCCTTAACGCCGAGAACCGCCAGAACCTGGCCGCCCGTGGGGTGGTGATCTATCTGCATTGCAGTCCGGATCAGCAATATTCCCGCACCTCCCGCGACCGCAACCGTCCCTTGCTCCAGACCGAGGATCCCCTGGCGCGCCTGCGTGAGATCATGGACGAGCGCGACCCACTCTACCGCCAGGTCGCGGACTTGGTGGTCTCGACCGAGAAGCGCGGCACTGCCTCCGTCGTGAAGGAGATTCGCAGGCGTCTCGAGTCCGAGTCGGTCTGAGCGCTGGCCCGAAGCGCTGTCCTCAAAACGACGGCCCCCGCCCATGACCCATACCCTGACGGTGGCGCTCGGCGAGCGCAGCTACCCCATCCATATCGGCGCGGGTCTGCTCTCGGATTCGGCGCTCTATCGGCCCCATCTCCGCGGCCGCCAGGTGATGATTGTCACCAACGAGACCGTGGCCCCACTCTATCTGGCGCAGACCCAGGCCGCCCTGAGTGGCCTGAGCGTCGGCACCGTGATCCTGCCGGATGGGGAACGCTACAAGACACAAGCGGTCTTGGACCGCATCTACGACGCACTGCTCGAAGGCCGCTACAGCCGTGACTGCACCTTGATCGCCCTAGGGGGCGGGGTCGTCGGTGACATGGCCGGATTCGCCGCTGCCTGCTATCAGCGGGGGGTCGGGTTCATCCAGGTGCCGACCACCCTGCTGGCCCAGGTTGACTCGTCTGTGGGTGGTAAGACCGGTATCAATCACCCCCTGGGAAAGAACATGATCGGGGCCTTCCACCAGCCCCGGGCGGTGATCGCCGACACCGACACCCTGAGCACCCTGCCGGATCGGGAGCTCTCAGCCGGGCTCGCGGAGGTGATCAAGTACGGCCTGATCCGCGACCCGTCCTTCTTCGACTGGATCGATGGCCATATGCCCGCCTTGCGGGGACGTGACCCCGCCGTCCTCGCCGAGGCCATACGCCGCTCCTGCGAGAACAAGGCGCAGGTGGTCGCGGCGGACGAGCTCGAGTCTGGACAGCGCGCCCTGCTGAACCTGGGCCACACCTTCGGTCACGCCATCGAGACCGGGGCCGGCTACGGCAACTGGCTGCACGGCGAGGCGGTCGGCGCTGGTATGTGCATGGCAGCAGATCTGTCCGCCCGGCTGGGCTGGATCGACGGCGCGGCGCTCGAGCGCATCCGGCGGGTGATCGCGGACGCCGGACTGCCGACGGCGCCGCCGCCGGATCTGAGCGCCGAGCGCTTCCTCGCGCTGATGTCGGTGGACAAGAAGGTGCTCGACGGGCACCTGCGGTTGGTGCTCCTGCGCGGGATCGGTCAGGCCGTCGTGACGGATGACTTCGATCCCGCCGCGTTGCGCGCCACTCTGGACGGCGCTTCGGCTGTTCGCGGCTGATAACCGGCCTCGAAGCCGCCCCCCGACGAAGTTTGCGGAGCGCCCTGATTCGGGGCTGTCTGCGCTATCCTGGTGCGTCACCCCGCCGGCGGCCAGCCCCGAGCGACCCCGTGAGTCCGTCTTTGGCGTCCAAAGCCGTGGCATGGGCCATGCTTGGGCGTTATGATCGCGGGTTCCGCGCGCCCGACCCCTTGCCACTACCCCAGTTCTGCGCGTCGATGGGTGGCCGCCAGGGGATGAATCTTCGGGGGCGCCCTCGGTCCCAGGGAGGGAAACGCAGGGGATGGATTTTGACGAGCATCGGGGATGCCCGGCCGCTGTGCGGTGGATGCCCGCCTCCACCCGCGACACAATCTCGAATAACGACGCGAGCTTCAGACGAGGTCAGCGATGAGCCTTCGCGCCCTTCCGCCCGCCCAGGGTCTCTACGACCCGGCCCATGAGCATGACGCCTGCGGCGTCGGCTTTGTCTGCAACATCAAGAACCAAAAGGGCCACGGGATCGTCCGCCAGGGCCTTGAGCTGCTGGAGCGCCTGACCCACCGCGGCGCCGTCGGCGCCGATCCAAAGGCGGGTGACGGCGCCGGGATCCTGGTGCAGATTCCGGACGAATTCTTCCGCGCCGTCGTCGACTTCGAGCTGCCGCCGGCGGGTTCCTACGGGGTCGGCATGGTGTTCCTGCCCCGAGACGACGCCGCCCGCGAGGAGACTCAGGCCACGGTCCAGCGCCGCCTTGAAGAGGGCGGGCAGACCGTGCTCGGCTGGCGCGACGTGCCGGTCGACAGCCGCGTGCTCGGCGACAGCGTGATCCCCAGCGAGCCGGTCGTGCGCCAGGTGTTCATCGCCTGCGGCGAGAACTGCGCGGACCAGCAGGCGTTCGAGCGCAAGCTGTTTGTGATCCGCAAACGCATGGACAACGAGATCCGTGCGGCCGGTTACGACAAGACGGCCTTCTATGTTCCCTCGCTGTCCTCCCGCACCATCGTCTACAAGGGCATGTTGCTCGCGAGTCAGGTGGGTGCCTATTACCGGGACCTGATGGACGAGCGCTTCAAGTCCGCCCTGGCCCTGGTGCATCAGCGTTTCTCCACCAACACCTTCCCGACCTGGGACCTGGCCCACCCCTTCCGCATGATCTGCCACAACGGGGAGATCAACACCCTGCGCGGCAACGTCAACTGGATGGCAGCGCGCCGCCACACCATGCGCTCCGAGGTGCTGGGCGACGATCTGGACTCGATCTGGCCTCTGATCCCTGAGGGTCAGTCGGACTCCGCCTGCTTCGACAATGCCCTGGAGCTCCTGGTGATGGGCGGCTATTCGCTCGCTCACGCGATGATGCTCCTGATCCCCGAGGCATGGGGCGGCAACAAGCAGATGGACGCCCAGCGTCGCGCCTTCTACGAGTATCACGCGGCCCTGATGGAGCCCTGGGACGGTCCCGCCGCCGTCGCCTTTACCGACGGGCGTCAGATCGGCGCGACCCTGGACCGCAACGGGTTGCGTCCCGCCCGCTACCTGATCACCAACGACGACATGGTGATCATGGCCTCGGAGATGGGGGTGCTGGACATCGCCGAGGAGCGCATCGTCAAGAAGTGGCGCCTGCAGCCCGGCAAGATGTTCCTGATCGACCTGGAACAGGGCCGCATCATCGACGACGGCGAGATCAAGGCCGAGCTGGCCGCTGCCAAACCCTATCGGGAGTGGCTGGCCAAAACCCAGATCCATCTCGACGAGCTGCCGACGGACGTGGCCCCCATGGCCCCGGATGCAGACACCCTGCTCGATGCCCAACAGGCCTTCGGCTACACCCAGGAGGACATCAAGTTCCTGCTGACGCCCATGGTGGTGACGGGACAGGAGGCGGTGGGGTCCATGGGTGCGGACAATCCGCCCTCGGTGCTGTCGCGCCGACCCAAGCACCTGTCCACCTATTTCAAGCAGAACTTCGCCCAGGTGACTAACCCGCCGATCGACCCGATCCGCGAGGAGCTGGTCATGTCGCTGGTGTCCCTGATCGGTCCTCGCCCCAATCTGCTGGGCCTCAAAGAGGCCAGCAAGCACTGGCGCCTGGAGGTCAACCAGCCGGTCCTGACAAACCAGGACCTCGAGCGGGTGCGACATATCGAGGACAACTCGGGCGGTGCCTTCCGCACCCGCACCCTGGACATCGTCTACCCGGCCGCCGAGGGCGCTGCCGGTATGGGCCAAGCCCTGGAGCGGCTCTGCCGCGAGGCCGAGCAGGCGGTGCTAGACGGTTACAACATCCTGATCCTGTCCGACCGCAACACCAACCGCGACCAGATCCCGATTCCCGCCCTGCTGGCGACCTCGGCGGTGCACCATCACCTCATCCGCCGTGGGCTGCGCACCAGCTCAGGGCTGGTGGTCGAGACCGGGGCGGCGTTGGAGGTCCACCACTTTGCCGTGCTCGCCGGGTACGGGGCCGAGGCCATCAACCCCTACCTGGCCTTCGACACCATTCAGTCCATGCTCGGGGAATTGCCGGACCGCCCGGGCTTCGAGGAGGCCCAGAAGCGCTACATCAAGGCGGTGGGCAAGGGACTGCTCAAGGTTATGTCCAAGATGGGCATCTCCACCTTCCAGTCGTATTGCGGAGCCCAAATCTTCGACGCCGTGGGTCTCAGCAGCGATTTTGTCGCCCGATTCTTCACCGGCACCGAGACCTCGGTGGAAGGTGTGGGCCTGACCGAGGTTGCCGTTGAGGCGGCGCGCTGGCACAGCCAGGCCTATGGCAACGAGCAGGTCTACCGCAGGCACCTGGACGTGGGGGGGGATTACGCCTACCGGTTGCGCGGTGAGGACCACGTCTGGACCCCGGACACCATCTCAAGGCTCCAGCACGCCACGCGCGCCAACAACTGGGAGACCTATGAGCAGTTCTCGCGGATCATCAACGATCAGAACGAGCGGCTCCTGACCTTCCGTGGGCTCATGGACTTCAAGTGGGCGGATCAGCCGATCCCGCTCGAGGAGGTCGAGCCCGCGAAGGAGATCGTCAAGCGCTTCGCCACCGGCGCCATGTCCTTCGGGTCCATCAGCTACGAGGCCCATTCCAACCTGGCGCGCGCCATGAACGCCCTCGGCGGCAAGTCCAACACCGGTGAGGGCGGAGAGGAGCCCGAGCGCTACCTGCCGCTTCCGGACGGCTCCAGGAATCCGGAACGCTCGGCCATCAAGCAGGTGGCCTCCGGGCGCTTCGGCGTCACCATCGAATATCTGGTGAACGCCGACGACATCCAGATCAAGATCGCCCAAGGCGCCAAGCCCGGGGAGGGCGGTCAGCTGCCCGGCCACAAGGTGAATGCCCAGATCGCCCGGGTGCGTCACTCGACCCCAGGCGTGGGCCTGATCTCGCCGCCGCCGCACCACGACATCTATTCCATCGAGGACCTGGCCCAGCTCATCCATGACCTGAAGAACGCCAACCCCAAGGCGCGCATCTCGGTCAAGCTGGTCTCGGAGGTCGGCGTCGGCACGGTGGCGGCTGGTGTCTCCAAGGCCCACGCGGACCACGTGACCATCGCCGGCTACGACGGCGGGACCGGCGCTTCGCCACTGACGTCCATCAAGCACGCCGGCTCTTCTTGGGAGATCGGGCTGGCCGAGACCCATCAGACCCTGGTGCTCAATCGGCTCCGGGGCCGCATCGCGGTGCAGGTGGACGGTGGTATGCGCACCGGCCGCGACGTGGTGATCGGTGCCCTTCTGGGTGCGGACGAGTTCGGGTTCGCCACGGCGCCGCTGATCGTCTCGGGCTGCATCATGATGCGCAAATGCCACTTAAACACCTGCCCGGTGGGGGTGGCGACCCAGGACCCGGAGCTGCGTAAGCGCTTCACGGGCAGACCCGAACATGTCATCAACTACTTCTTCTTCGTCGCCGAGGAGATGCGCCAGCTGATGGCGCGACTCGGCTTCCGCACGGTCAGCGAGATGATCGGTCAGTCGGACCGGTTGGAGATGCGCCGGGCCATCGACCACTGGAAGGCTCAGGGACTCGATTTCAGTCGCCTGCTCAAGAAGCCAGAAGTCGGTCCCGAGGTCGCCGTCTACAACTGCGAGACCCAGGACCACGGCCTGGACAAGGCCCTGGACCACGAGTTGATCCGCCAGGCCGAGCCGGCCCTGACCCGCGGCGAGCCGGTCCAGATCGAGGTCGGGATCAAGAACTACAACCGCACCTTCGGTACCCTGCTGTCGGGCCGCGTGGCCGAGCGCCACGGCTACGCGGGCCTTCCTGACGACAGCATCCACATCAAGGCAAAGGGGACCGGTGGCCAGTCATTCGGCGCCTGGGTTGCCCGCGGGGTGACCATCGAGCTGGAGGGCGAGGCGAATGACTACGTGGGCAAGGGGCTCTCAGGCGGGCGCCTGATCATCTACCCGCCGGCGGAGTCCGCCATTGAGCGGGCCGAGGACAACATCATCGTTGGCAACACCGTGCTCTACGGTGCTATCAGCGGCGAGTGCTTCTTCCGCGGCGTGGCCGGGGAGCGCTTCTGCGTGCGCAATTCCGGCGCCACCGCCGTTGTCGAGGGGGTGGGCGACCACGGCTGCGAGTACATGACCGGCGGCATCACCGTGGTGCTCGGGCCCACCGGGCGGAACTTCGCCGCCGGCATGTCCGGCGGCATCGCCTATGTTCTGAACGAGGACAACGGGTTCGAGGACCGCTGCAACGTGTCCATGGTGGAGCTGCAGCCCATCCCCCGGGACGATGCGGCCCTGGAGGCCCTGGATCATCAAGGTGGGGACATGGAGACCCACGGTCTCGTGGACATCAGCCACGACATGACCCGCAACGACGCGGCGCGCCTGCGGCAGTTGATTCAGAAGCACCTGCACTACACCAACTCGGCGGTGGCACGCCGCGTCCTGGACGATTGGGATGCGTACCTGCCAAAGTTCGTCAAGGTGATGCCGGTGGATTACCGGCGCGCGCTCGAAGAGATGCAGGCTAGCCAGAGCAGGCCGCCGCAGCCTAGCAAGAAGTCGAAGGGGATTACGGATCATGGGTAAGCCAACCGGGTTCATGGAGTACGACCGGCGCGACCGGCGCTACGAGCCGGCCGCCGACCGGGTCGTCCATTACAACGAGTTCGTCATCCCGCTTTCCGACGCGGAGGTGAGCGAGCAGGGTGCCCGCTGCATGGACTGCGGCATTCCGTTCTGTCATCAGGGCTGTCCGGTCGACAACATCATCCCGGACTGGAACGACCTGGTATATCGCAGTGACTGGCGCTCCGCGATCGACGTCCTGCACTCCACCAACAACTTCCCCGAGTTCACCGGACGCATCTGTCCCGCCCCTTGCGAGGCCGCCTGCACCCTGAACATCGACGACACGCCGGTGGCCATCAAGACCATCGAGTGCGCCATCGTCGACAAGGCCTGGGAGGAAGGCTGGATCAAGCCCCAGGTCCCGGAGCGGCGCAGCGGGAAGCGGGTGGCCGTCGTCGGCTCCGGGCCCGCCGGTCTCGCCTGCGCCCAGCAGTTGGCCCGCGCGGGGCACCAGGTCTCGGTGTTCGAGAAGAACGACCGGATCGGCGGGCTGATGCGTTACGGCATCCCGGATTTCAAGCTCTCGAAGCGGCTCATCGACCGGCGCATGTCTCAGATGCGCACCGAGGGCGTGGAGTTTCACACCAATGCCCACGTCGGAGTCGACATCCCGATCGCCAAGCTGCGTCAGGAGTTCGACGCTGTGGTACTGGCGGGCGGCTCGGAAAAGCCGCGGGATCTGGACATCCCCGGGCGCAGCTTCGATGGCATTCATTTCGCGATGGATTTCCTCTCCCGCAACAGCAAGCGGGTGCAGGGCTCCTACGTCCCGGATGAGGATTTCATCAGCGCCTATGGCCGTGACGTGCTCGTGATCGGTGGCGGCGACACTGGCTCCGATTGCATCGGCACCTCCAACCGGCATGGCGCTAAGTCCGTCGCCCAGATCGAGATCCTGGACAAACCCCCGGTGAAGGAAGACAAGGGCCTTACCTGGCCGGACTGGCCCAACAAGCTGCGCACCTCCAGTTCCCAGGAGGAAGGCTGCGAACGCCTGTGGAATGTCCTGACCAAGGAGTTCCTGGGTGACGCCGACGGGCGGGTGCGGGCGGTCAAGTATTGCCTGGTGCGCTGGGACAAGGACGCCCAGGGCCGCTGGCAGATGTCCGAGGTCCCGGGCAGCGAGGCCGAGCTCAAGGCCGACCTGGTGCTGCTCGCCATGGGCTTCGTCCACCCCGTGCACGAGGGCATGCTCCAAGCGCTCAGGGATGTTGACGGTCTCGAGCTGGACCCCCGCGGCAACGTCAAAGCCTCCACCGACGGGACCGGCGCCTACCAGACAACCATCGCCGGTGTCTTCGGCGCGGGCGACATGCGCCGTGGCCAATCCCTGGTGGTTTGGGCCATCCGCGAGGGCCGCCAATGTGCCCGGTCGGTTGACGAGTGGCTGATGGGTAGCTCGGACCTGCCGCGTTGAGCGCGCACACGCGTCGCTCGAGATAGCCAATCAGCAGCATCGAGACCGCTTTACTGTCCCCCGGGGCCGGACGAACAAAGCGGATCGCCGCGTGATGACGCGGATTCCGACTCCGCCGTTGCCGACCGGAGCAGCGTGGATGCCTCTCCGTCTGCCCGGTCCACACCGACCCGACACGCCGGTGCTCACCTGCGATCGCCACCTATCGCCGGCACGGCACAGGGATCAGTGGGTCCCGACCAGGCGCGGCTTCAGCGCCTGGAGGTCCAGCACCGCCTCCGCGATCAGGCGGGCGGTGAGCCGGTTGAAGGCGCCCGCCATGGCGTCCGGGGTATCCCCTTCCACCTGTTCATATCCGCTGTATTGGCGGCTGGCCATGGAGCCTCGATCATCCGCCCGAACCAGGGCCAGGGTAAAGCTCGCCGACACCCTCGGAGGCCGGTCCGTCGGCAGATGCTCGAATCGCTCCACTTCACCGCCGAGCAGGTAGTCAGCCCGCGCGCGGTCCGCCGGGATCACCACGTACTGGAAGATCCCCGCCGCCCTTACGGCGCTGACCAGGGACGCGGCGATGGCACGCGACGGCGGGTCCTCCCACAGCAGCTCCTCATAGCGCTGCGCGACGAGGGGCGACTCCCGGGTGCGATAGACGATCTGGCGGCCGCCCAGGAGGCCCCGGGCGCCCAGGTCGTGGACCAGTAGGATGGCGGGCGCAGGCGCCGCTTCCGCACCCTCCAGCGGGACTGGATCGAGGCGATAGAAGCGGTCTGGCTTCACCGGCTCGGAGGCTCCGCATCCGGTGAGCACAAGTGCGGCCGTCAATGCAGGAAGGGCCGCTGCAACCCACCGAATCACTTGAACCACGGCGCCTTTTCCTCCACTTCGCGGCCCTTGATGATCACCGCAGGGTCCTTGCGTAGGTCGCGGGACAGGGCGGAGAGATTGCGGGTCGCGTCCTCGACGTTGGTGAGGATGGGGGTCAGCGCGGCGCTCAACTCCTGGAGCAGGAATTGGGTGTCGTCCAGCGAGCGCTCCAGAGCCGGTTTGTTCGCGTTCACCAGGCCCTGGATGTCCTTGGCCAGGTCACCGTAGTTCTTCACCGTCCGCTGCACCTCCTGGGTGCTGCCGGTGAGCTTGGAGGACACCTGGGCCAGGTGGCCGGACATCTGCTCCACCGAGCTCAGGATGGCGCCGATCTTCTTCGGGTCCACCACCTGCTCCAGATCCGCTGAGAGCTTGCGCAGGTTTTCGAAGGCGCCGGCCAGACGCTCGCGGTTCTCGCCCTGGTCCTCCCCGCTGCCGAGCAGCGTCTCGATGGTCTGGATCTGGGACTTGATGCTCGCGAGGGCGGGGACGATGGTGTCCTCCACCACCCGGGTCAGTGAAGCGGTGAGGTCGCCGAGCTGCGCCATCAGGTCTGGCTCCCGGCCCTCAGCCTTGATGATCGACCCATCGGCCAGCAGGGCCTTGGACGAGCCGGGCTGAATCTTGACGGCGTCTCCCGAAAGCAGGCCCGAGGAACCGATCCGGGCCAGGCTGTCGGCGGGGACCGGCCAGTCGTCCTTGATACGCAGGGTGGCGCGGAAGCACGGTAGGGTCGGGGAGCGGGCAGGGGCATCCGCGAGCGGCCGCGGGCACAGATCGGCGTCCGCACCCGTTCCGGGAAAGACCGGTGAGACCCGCTCCACCATGCCGATCACATAGCCCTTCTGCAACACCTGGATGCCCTCATCCAGCCCGTTTGCCTCCGAGAAATAGGCGCGCAGCCGGTAATTTCCCCCGAACAGTCCCGGGATGACCAGTGCCAGGGCTGCCACGGCAACCGCGGCCATGGAGAGGACAAAGAGTCCCGAGAAGAACAGGTCGCGCCGCCGGGCGCGGGCCTCCCGCTTGCCGGGGGCACCGATCTCAGGGGGCGAGTAGAGACGTTCCAAGAGGCTCATGTCGGCGAGGGCCGAGGGGGATGAAAACCGCAAGCCGTTCACCGTGCTAGGCCCTGCCGCGAAGCAGATAACGCAGGTCAAGCCGATCGGGAAGGGCCGTCTCCAGCTCAGCTGGGGTACCCACAAAGGCGAGCCGCCCCCGCTCGAGCACGGCGACGCAGTCACAGGCATCCCCCAACACGTCTGGCCTGTTGTCGGTGGCGATCAGGGTGAGTGTTCGGCTCTCCCGTTGCTCGCGCAGGACTTGCAGGGTGTCGCGAGCGGCGGCGGGGTCCAGCCCGTCGGTGAGCCCGTCCCACACCAGTATCTCGGGCCTGTGGATCAGCGCTCGCGCCAGCTCCACCCGGCGCCGCTGGCCGAGCGACAGGGATCGCGGCCGGTGGTTCTCCAGCCCGTCGAGTTGCAGCACTGTCATGGCCAGACGCGCCTCCCGGGCCAGTCGCTCCCGGCCTCCCGGCAGGCCCCGAAGGGGCAGCAGGAGGTTCTCCAGCACGCTGAGGCTGGCGACCAGCGACCCGCCCTGGAGGACCACGCCGACACGTGCACGCAGACGGGCCATCGCGCCCCAGCCCAGGGCCTGGGTGTCCTGCCCAAGGACCCGGATTGTACCCGCGGAGGGGGTGTCGAGCCCCAGGATCAGGCGCGTCAGGAGTGACTTGCCGGCGCCGTTCGGCCCAACCAAGAGCAGCCAGTCCCCGGCCGCCACTGACAGATCGATACCAGCCAGGGCCGCATGTCCGCCCACGTGCTGAAAGAGCCCGGCAAGCTCCAAGGCAGCGGGCTGGTCCACGGTCAACCGCGCACCAGCAGGATCACGGCCAGGTCCGCCACCAGGATCGCGGCGACGGCCCCGATCATGGTGCGGGTGGCGGCCTCGCCGATCCCTAAGGGGTCGCGGCCGGCGGCGGTGCCGTTGATGGTGGCAATGAGGGCGATGAGCAGGGCGAACAGCATCGGCTTGGCGATGGCCTCCAGCAGGTCGCCCGGGCTAAAGGCCCGCGCCAGCGAGTCCAGGAACAGGGCGGGCGGGATATTGACCGTGACCCAGAGCCACAGGAAGGCGGCGGCGAAGGTCACGAGACTGGTCCATACGGCGAAGGAGAAGCTCATCAGCAACATGGCCAGCAGCGCAGGACCCACGGTGAAACGGATGGGATCGATACCGCTCGCCAGAAGCCCGTCCACCTCCCCGTTCACTGCGAGCGTCGCCTGCCGCACCGCCAGCGCCACCCCGGCGCGGCCTGCCACCAGGATGCCCACCAGGATCGGCACCAGCTCCATCACCACCCCGTAGGTGACGGATAGCAACACCAGGCTTGGCAGGTCGAACTGTTCCAGGATGGCCTGGGTCTGCCGCCCCAGGATGGCCCCCACCGCCGCGGCCACCAGGGTGATCGCGGGCAGGACGGACAGACCGGACTGACGGAGCGCCGCGGCGAAGGCGGGCAGGTCGAGCCGGGTCCGGCCGAGAAGGATCTGGAGATAGAGCATCACACAGCTCACCAGGGTGAGGCCGGCGAGACCGATGCCCTCGACCCAGCCCCGCGGCCCCTCGAAAGGCCGGTCCGGGGCGTCGCTCAACCCGATGTCGCGGGGGCTGGCCATGGCAGTCTCGGTGTTCCCTCGGTCCGGACCGGACCTTGAATGTTGGCGACTATTCTACGGGTTCAGCCAGCCACGCAGGACGGCTGGCCCGACCGCAAGCCAAAGCGGGATCAATACCCAGAGCCGACCCGATCGCAGGTCATAGTCGCTCAACAGGCGTCGCCAGGGGTGCCCCATGACGTAGTGACCGAACAGAAACTCGAAGGCCAGGGTCAACCATAGCCACAGATGGCCGACCGCGAGGGCCTGGGTCAGGGACTCCGTCGGGCGCCACGCAAAGAGAACGGCCATGTAGCCCGTGAAGAGCAGGAGAGCGGTCAGGGTGGAGACTTGGTGTGCCCGAAGCTCAGAAAGACGCCTGCCATACCAGGCCTCCCGCAGTGTCCCATTGGCGATGGCAAGGACCACCAGGGGCAGCCAAGCGGCGGCATAGACCCACATCCCATCCCTCGCTGATCAACGTCAATACTCGAAGCTCCACTCCAGCCGGCGGCAGGCCGAGTCGAGCACCACGCGCTTACCGATCCCGAGATCCACCGCGTCAGGACCAAGCGAGAGGATGATCTCCGCACGCTGCGACAGCCAGTGCTCAAGCTGGCCCGGGCCGGGCAGGCCGATACGCCGCTCGGCCCGGGCAGCAATCTCCAGCAGGTCGCGCCTCGCCCCAACATCCGGCTGGGCGGCCAGGGTCTCGCTCAGGGGTCGCGGGCAGAGCAGAAAAAGTCCGGCACCGGCGGTATCCAAGGCCCGTCGCACGACGAGGCGGGCGCAGGGATCCGCCAGCGTGGACGCGAGGACCAGGGAGCGGTCCGGGTAGCGGGCGAGCAGCCGCTCCAGGACCTGGTCGGTGAGTCGACCCAGGCGCGCCCCGTCCGGGCAGTCAGGTGCTGGCTCGGTCAGGCCCAGGATCAGCATGCGCACGACCCCCAGCCCGGAGCGGGCGAGCAGCGCCGGCACCCCGCGCACCGCGAAGCGGTCGAGGTCCTTCATGGGCTCGCTCAGGCGCGCATAGGGGACGAGCTGGGGGTGTTGCTTGCGCGTATTGTCCCGCTTGGGAGCGTAGGTCCAGCCGTCCAGGTAGCGTTCCGCCGACCAGCGCAGGTGCTCGATGATCGCCAGCCGCTCTGCCTCCAGTGGGGCGAAGGCAAAGGACTCCACCCGCTCTTCGGGCACCGCCCGGCAGTCGCTGACGGCGAGCTTGGCCCAGAGATGGTCCGCCTGGTGGCGGTTGGCATCCTGGTACGAGGTCGCCAGGCGCGCCCAGGGCCGCCCGGCGGGCTCGGTTGCCGGGTCCCGGCCCTGGGCGGCGATGCTGTCGGTGTAGTGCTCGTGGATGGTCTGGGCGAGTCGGTCGCCCTCGCCGTCCAGCAGAACCCGGGGACGGCACGCCTCCTCCAGATAGGAAAAGGGAAAGATCTGTCCGTCCCAGTCCGCGATCTCGCCCGACAGGTCGCGTATCGCCGACCTCCAGCAGGATGGGCGGAGAGACCCCCTGTCCCGCGGCAGATGTGCCGGGCCAGGGTGCGGGCCCGCTCCAGCCCCGCGTTCGGGGCGGTCGACGCAGACCAGGACCTGGGTCACCGGGGCGGACCAGAGTCCAGGTCCGGTGTGTTCAGCGCCGCCCAGCGGATGTCCGCGACCTGGCCCGACTGGGGGTAGGCGCGGTTGAAGGCCGCGGCGCAGGCATCCGGGTCCGCGGACAGGACCGTCACCGAGGGCCTCTCCTCACCATATTGAATCAGCCTCAGGGCCTGGACCAGGAGCGCCCTGGCCGGCGCGGAAAAGCCGGCAAGGAGCAAATGGGGACGCTGGCCGTAGACCGGGTCCATCCCGAAGTGCAGGGGCCAGCGGGCGAGCAGGGACCGGGCGGCCCTGTCCTCGAGGGCGAAGGTCTCCAGACGAAGGGGGCCGTCAGGGTCCAGGTCGAGAAGCGCGCTGGGCAGAGTTGGAGGCGGGTCCGCAGGATGCAGCAGGATGAGCCGCACCGGTGGGCCCCGATCGATGGCACGGAGCCGCTCCGCGATACGCGTGAGCAGGGCCTCCCCCTCCAGCCCTGCGGCCAGCACCAGGGTCCGGCAGTCGCCAGGTCGTATGCGTGTGAGCCGATCCGCCGTCACCAATCGGACCCGTCGCCGCGACCGCTCAAGGCTCCGCACCACCCGCTCCGCCAGGGGCCGCTCCCCACTGACCCACACCGGCGGCTCGCCGAGCAGCATGCGCGGCACGCCCTAAACGCTGAAGGTCCGCAGCAGGACCTCTGGCAGCGCCCGCGCCGCGCCGCCCAGGTCCAGTACCTCGATCAGGTTCCGCGCCGCCGGGTCGAGCTGAACGCCCGGCATCCGCTCATCGCCGCGACGCCACCGGGCCAGGGCATCGGCGGTGCCGCCGCTGCCGGCAATGACGACCAGCGGGCGGCGGGCTTGCAGGCCATTGAGTACATCGAGCCGCGTCACCTCCCCTCCCGCGGCCACCAGCGTCAGGCTGGGCAGACCGCCCGCGAGGATGTTGGCGGCGTCGCTGATCCAGACTGACTCGTCCCCCCAGCGGGTCCCTGGCACCAACAGGATGTGGGTGTGGTTGGGATCCAGGGCGGTACCCCTGTCACCGGACCCGGGCCGGGCGACCGTGCGGGCGGCGGCGACTCCCAGCAGGGGAAAGCGGGCCTGGGAGTTGTTGCGGGCCTGCCCCATGAGGGCCATGACCCCGTAGGCGGTGCCCCCGTCGACCACGGTCACCTTGAGGCGGTCGAGCCAGGGACACAGGGCCTCGAACAGGGCGAGCAGTCGCCCCGCGACCTCCGGGCCCAGACCGGACGCACCGCCCACGAGCACCAGCACCGGACTTGGGATGCGCAAGCCGAGTGCCTCGAGGGCGGCCCCGAGCTCATCACCGTGGCCCACGCCGACGACGGGTTGCTGCTGCCCGCGCCGAAGGTTCCGGCCGTGCGCCTGAGTCAGGGGCGGACTCCCGGCTCGAAGCGCCAAGGGTGGCAGTCCAGGGTCGTTGTGGTCTGTGATCGGCATGCCGTCTCGTCTCAATGTCTCGGGGGGTCTTCTCCGCGAACCGCCTGGCTCGACCACCAGCGCGGAAGGTCCGACACCGAATCTAGCACCCCATCCGGCCCGGGGCTGAGCGCCAGGTCCGCCGTCCGAAACTTGCCGGTTCGCACCAAACAACGCCTTCGAGTCCGGAGCGCTGGGCTGCCCTGATAGAACACCCCATCCAGATCGAAGAGGATTGCATTTATCGCGCGACTCCCGCACCGGCGGGGCCGGCGCTGGATCGGACCGCCATGGCGTCTCACCCGTTATTCGGACTGGTGCAGCACCTCGCCCTGCTCGTCCACCAGCGTGACCTTCATGGGGATGCCCTGGCGGATGCTCGCGGACACCACGCAGAAGTCCTCGAACAGGGTCTTGCAGCGGGCGAAGCGGGCGTTCTCTTTCACCAGGTCGCTGAGGATCAGCTTCACCTCCAGACCGCCGATGCGCAGCCGCTTCTTCTCGTTGCGGATCATGATGCAGGTGGCCTCGGCGCGCAGACAGTTGGCCGGCGGCTCCTCCTTGAAGATGCAGAAGAGCAGGCTGGCGGACAGGCAATCGGCCGCTGCCGCTGCCAGCATCCGCGAGGCGTTTGGGCCGGCCTGCTCGCCCAGCGGCGGGGGCTCGTCCATCAGCACGTCTGGGGCGCGCTTCCAGTCGAACTTGGCGTTGATCTGGAAGCCTTCCTGCTGCTCCAGGTGGATGGTGAAACGGCCTTCTTCGGACATGCAGCCTCCTGGGGTCAAGGCGTAATAGACAGAACGATCAACGCCGTGCGATTCCGGATGCGCGGTCAACCCGCGACCGCATTGGCGACCGCGTCCTGCTGCTGCCGCTGCCGGTAACGGGGATTCTTCGGGTCGCGGGTGCCGCGCACTCCGGCCGACCTGAATGAATCCGGGTCGGCCGCGAAGGACCGCCAGTCCCCGCCCGCGATCACTGGGCGATCCCGCAGGTCGCCGCGGTAGAGATAGATCCAGGCGCGGCCATATGGAGTCTGGATCAATTGTCGGTCATAGAGCCGCGGGAAGTCCTCCAGCCGGTCCAGGCGTCTCAGTCCCGCGCCGTCCACCCGGAACACCTGACCGCTCACCGCGGTGCGCCCGCCCCGCGTGACCCCCGGATAGGCGCCCAGCGCATACATCGTATAGCACGCCTGCGTGCGGTGCTCCCCCAGCCACCGTGCGCCGCGGAGTAGACCGTGGTTGACCTCGCCGCGCAACAGGGTGCCGTAGACGAAGACCTGCTGGTGCATGGCTGCGGGCACCGTGCTCGAGTGCCGCGTCACGCCTCGATGCGCGTCCCCAGCACCTCCAGGAACTTGCGGATCCACTCCGGGTGGGCGGGCCACGCGGGGGCGGTGACCAGCCGGCCGTCGGTGTAGGCGTTTGAGAAGGTCTCGTTGACCTCGCACCAGATGCCTCCGGCGCGCTCCACGTCGGGGCGAACCGCCGGGTAGGCGGTGCAGTGCTTGCCCTCCAGCACCCCGGCCGCCGCCAGGATCTGCTGGCCGTGGCAGACGGAGGCGATGGGTTTGTCACCCGCCGCGAAGTGGCGGACGATCTCGATCACCCGCGGGTTGAGCCGCAGGTACTCTGGGGCACGGCCGCCCGGGATCACCAGTGCGTCGTACTTGGCCGGATCCACGGCGGCAAAGTCCGCGTTGATGGCGAACAGGTGGCCGGGCTTCTCGCTGTACGTCTGGTCGCCCTCGAAGTCATGGATGGCGGTGCGTACCCGGTCCCCGGGCTTCTTGTCCGGGCAGACGGCGTGCACCGTATGTCCCACCATCTGGAGCATCTGGAACGGGACCATGACCTCGTAGTCTTCAACGAAGTCGCCGACCAGCATCAGGATCTTTTTGGCGGCCATGGGGTTCTCCTCTGGTGGATCTGAACTGAATGCGAGAGGGCAAGACTATAGCATCGGCCCCCGGCACATCGTTCACCGATCCCTTTGGCGCACCGGGTCCCGCGCAAGACCCTATATTGGGGGATCGGACACGGTGACCAATGTCCGCAACTCTGCTGCTGCGATGAGTGACAAGATTCCCCGCCCTGGACGCGGCGCCCCCGCGAATCCCGACAGCCGCTATGCCGCCCATCAGCGGGAGGCATTCGACGACGGCTGGCGGACGGATGCCCCGCTCCCGCCGCTGCACACCCAGGTCGGGGTGGACGCGAGCCGCACCGTCATCAGCCGGAATCAGTCTCCCGACGTGCCCTTCGACCGTTCCGTCAACCCCTATCGTGGCTGTGAGCACGGCTGTATCTACTGCTATGCCAGACCCACCCACGCCTGGCTGGGCCTGTCGCCGGGCCTGGACTTCGAGACCCGGCTCTTTTACAAGCCCGACGCGGCTGCCCAGCTGGAGCGGGAGCTGGCGGCGCCCGGCTATCGCCCGGCACCGCTGGCGCTGGGGGCCAACACGGACCCCTACCAGCCGGTGGAGCGTCGGCTCGGCGTCACCCGGTCGGTGCTCCAGGTGCTGCACGACTGCCGACATCCGGTCGTCGTCACCACCAAGTCCGCCCTGGTACTCCGTGATCTGGACCTGCTCGGACCCATGGCGGAGCGGCGCCTGGCCGCGGTGCTCGTCTCCGTGACCACCCTTGACCGGGACTTGGCACGGCGGCTGGAGCCGCGCGCGGCGAGCCCGGAGCGGCGCGTCGAAGTGATCCGTGCCCTGGCGGAATCCGGTGTGCCGGTGGGGGTGCTGGTCTCGCCGGTGATCCCGGGCCTGACCGACGCTGATCTGGAGCGCATCCTGGAGCGGGCCGCAGAGGCCGGGGCAACGCGAGCGGGGAGCCTGCTGGTGCGACTGCCCCTGGAGGTCGCGGAGCTCTTCGAGGGCTGGCTGCGCAGCCACTACCCCGACCGGGCGGAGCGGGTCCTGAGCCTGATCCGCCAGTGCCGCGAAGGTCGACTCAACGATGCCCGGTTCGGCAGCCGGATGAGCGGCACCGGCCCGGTGGCCGAGCTCCTGGAGCAGCGCTACCGGCTCGCCGCCCGCCGTTTGGGGCTGACGCCGGACACGAAGGGACGGGCCGTCGAGTGGGACCTCGACTGCTCCCAGTTCCGTCCGCCTCGCCCGCACGGGACCCAGCTCGGTCTTTTCGATGATCTGTAGCCATTCGGCCAAGGCGCGCGGGGCCGGGCCGCGGACTGTTGGAACCGGGAACCGGGCGCACGCAGGCGCGACTGGGCGGCAGACGGCAGGGATTTCGTGTGCAGTCAACCGGCGGTCTGCGCGATCGCCCGCGCCAGTGCAGCGACAGCATCCGCCGCCTGCGCAAGATTCTGCTCCCAGGTCCGCGCGGATGACCGCCCGGGTTTGAAGCTGTGCTCCCCGTCCTCGATCCATTCCAGGCGAACGGCGGGGCTCAGGGGATAGCCGGCCACCTCCTCGGGGCGTCCGAACGGGTCCCGGGTGCCCTGGCAGACCAGCGTGGGGAGGCGTAGGTCCTTCAGATGCTCGATACGGGTTTGGTCTGGCCTTCCGGGTGGGTGGAAGGGATAACCCAGGCAGACCAGGCCCGCCGCCTCGCGCTCGGCGGCCACCAGGCTCGCGATCCGCCCGCCCAGGGACTTGCCGCCGATCAGCAGACGCTCGGAAATGGCACCCTCCTCGGCGAGGTGGTCCATCACGGCATGCCAGGCGGCCATGAGACGGGGCGCCGGGTCGGGCGGGCGGCGCCGGCCGCTGCGGCGCATCTCGGCCATGTAGGGAAACTCGAACCGCACCACCCGCAGACCCCGCTCGGCGATCAAGAGCGCCATGGATTCCATGAACGGCGAATCCATACCCTGGCCTGCGCCGTGGGCAAGGACCAGGGCCCAGGGGGCGCCCCCATCGCCGTCGATGCGAAAGAGCGTGGCGGCGAGTGGGTCTGGGGCGATACCGCTTGGGATCTGAGCTGGGGTCTTCAAGGGGTTGTCAGCCTCTCCGCGCCGGGGCTACTGTTGGGCTCAACGAAAACTCGGTTCATTCATGGCTTGAGGGGTAAGCGTCTATGAAAACGATTGAGATGCGCGAGACTGGCGGGCCTTCGGTGCTTCAGCTCACGGAGCGTCCGCGTCCGGAGCTCGCCGGCCCCGGGGATATCCTGGTGCGGCTCGTGGCCGCCGGGGTCAACCCGGTCGACACCAAGATCCGCACCCGCGGTCCGCTGATCCCGGACGGGCTTCCCGCGGTGCTCGGCTGTGACGGGGCCGGGGTCGTAGAGGCCGCCGGAGATGAGGTCACCCGCTTCAAGCCTGGCGACGAGGTCTGGTTCTGCCATGGCGGGGTCGGCGGGCCGGTAGGCAACTACGCCGAGTATATCGTGCTCGACAACCAGCTGGCCCAGGCCAAGCCCCCGAGCATCGGCTTCGTGGAGGCCGCCGCCGCCCCCCTGGTGCTGCTCACCGCCTGGGAGGCCCTGAGCGACCGGGCCCGGCTGTCCGCGGGCCAGACGGTCCTCATCCATGCCGGGGCGGGCGGGGTCGGGCACGTGGCCATCCAGCTCGCCCGCGCGGCCGGCGCCCGTGTCTGCACGACCGTGAGCAGCCCTGAGAAGGCCGACTTCGCCCACGAGCTGGGTGCCGAGTACTGCATCAACTACCGGGAGGAGGACCTGGTGGAGTCGATCATGGACTGGACCGAAGGCCGGGGGGTGGATGTGGCCTTCGACACCGTGGGCCCCGAGGTCTTCCGCCGCACCATCCCCGCCATGGCCCACTACGGCGATCTCGTCACCATCCTCGACCCGGGCCCCGACCTCGACCTCAAAGAGGCGCGCAACCGCAACCTGCGCATCAGCCTGGAGCTGATGCTGACCCCCATGCTCTACGACCTGCCCCGCGCCCGGACCCATCAGGGTGAGATCCTGCGCCGCTGCGGGAAGATGGTCGACAACGGCGACCTCAGGATCCACTGCTCCAGCACCTTCCCCCTCGCTCAGGCCCAGGAGGCCCACAAGCTGATCGAGGCGGGCCACACCACCGGCAAGATCGTCCTGACCATGGACTGACCCCGGCCGGGACAGGGCTCGGCCAATGGATGCCCAAGCAGGACGGGCGGGACGCGCACCGCATCCGGCGCGCTGGGCATGACGGTGCGGGTCGCCATCCTCTCCGACACCCATGGATGGGTGGATCCGCGCATCGTCGAGATCGTCGCCGACTGCGACCTGGCCGTGCACGGCGGCGACATCGGCAACGCCGCCGTCCTGGACCAGCTGCGACCCCGGCACGGGTCTCCGTCCGCCGTGCTCGGAAACAACGATTGCCCGTCCAAGTGGCCGCCGGCCGACCATGGCCTGCTCTGCCAGCCTGCCCCAGCAGGTGGAGGTCCAACTCCCGGGCGGCACCCTGGTGGTCATCCACGGCCACCGGACCCCGGCGCGCCAGCGTCACGCCCTGCTGCGGCGGCGCTTCCCCGGCGCCCGCGCCGTGATCTACGGCCACAGCCACCGGCTGGTCGTGGACCAGGACCAAACCCCCTGGGTCCTCAACCCCGGTGCGGCCGGGCACAGCCGCACCTTCGGCGGCCCGTCCTGTCTGGTGCTGAGCGCGGCAGGCACCTGCTGGGCCCTGGAGACGGTCCGGTTCGACCCCCTCCCGCGCCCATCCAGGCGCCCCCGGATCGCTCCGGTTACGATACCCTAACCAAATGATTAAAAAGATTAAAAACGACTCCACTCGGGCTTGAAGCCGGCCGTACCTGGACTAGGCTTAAAGGTGGAAAAGGGGATGTTTGGAGTACGGAGGTACATCATGAAAGGCAAAACACGCGAGCTTGCCGAGGTCACACCGCGTCGTGAGTTGAGTGTCTTGGACGAGATGGATCGGATGTTCGAGAACCTGCTCACCCGTGGCTGGATGCGTCCGTTCCGCGACATGTGGCCCGATTGGGCACGCTTGGAAGAGGGCATGGAGCTGCATGCCCCGCGGGTGGACGTGATCGACCGCGATGACGAGGTGCTGGTCCGTGCCGAGTTGCCGGGCGTCAAACGCGAAGACCTGGCGGTCGAGATGGCCGGCGGGCTTCTGACCATCCGCGGTGAGAAGCGGCACGAGGAGAAGGTGGAAAAGGGCGAGGCGGTCCGCACCGAGATCGCCTATGGCGCCTTCAGGCGCACCATCGCCCTGCCGACCGGGCTCGATCAGGAGCAGGTGAAGGCCGAGTTCCACGACGGTATCCTCGAGGTCCATCTCCCGAAGCTGGAGAAGACCGAGCGGCGCCAGATCGAGATCAGCTAACGCCAGGGCGCAACGAGGCTCGCCATCTCGGGCGAATCGGCTAAACTGACAGTGAACGGCTCACCGCCGTGAGTAAAGGCCCCGATCCGGGGCAGGCGCACCAAGCGCCAGAGAGCGAGAAAAGGCCGGCAGAGATGCCGGCCTTCGTTTTTGTCCGCGTATCATGTAGTCGGACGAGATCAAGACGCCACTTGACGAGCATGCCGGAAACCCTGCGCCACAAGCCGCCGAAGTCACTGCTGCGCCAGGTCGGGCGCGCCATCGCTGACTTTGGGATGATCCGCGAGGGCGACCGCATCCTGTTGGGCGTCTCCGGCGGCAAGGACTCGTTGTCCCTGCTGCACATCCTGATGCACCTCCAGACCTATGCCCCGGTGCGCTTCGAGCTGGCGGCGCTGACCGTGGACCCGGAGGTGCCGGGCTTCGAGCCCGGCGGCCTCTGCGACTACTACCGCGCCTTGGGCATTCCGTGGCACTACGAGTCACAGCCACTGATGGACCGGGCCAGGACCCACATGGACGGGGACTCCTTCTGCGCCTACTGCGCGCGCATGAAGCGCGGGATCATGTACCGGGTCTGCCGGGAGCACGGCTACAACGTCCTGGCGTTGGCCCAGCACCTGGACGACCTGGCCGAGAGCCTGCTCCTATCCATCTTCCACGGCGGCCAGCTGCGGACCATGAAGGCCCACTATCTGAACGACGCGGGCGACATCCGCATCATCCGACCGCTGGTCTATTGCCGGGAGCGCCAGACCGCGGACTTCGCCCGCAAGGCCGAACTGCCCGTGGTCCCCGACAGCTGCCCCGCCTGCTTCTCCATGCCCACCCGCCGGGAGCACATGAAGGCCCTGCTGGCCCGAGAGGAGGCCGAGCACCCCCACCTCTTCGCCAACGTCCTGCACGCCATCCGGCCGATCATGACCGAGGGGCTCATCCCCGCTTCACCGCTCAACGTCGAAGCCAAAAAAGAACCCCGCCAGGATCAGCGGGGTTCTCACTGAGAATTGCGCCGTATCCGCTGTTTATTTCGGCTTCACGCAGACGAAGCCGCTGATGTCATCGAAGTCGATCGCTGCGACGTATGGTTGCCCGCTGGGTGTGGCGGCGAACGCAAGCGAACCCCGACCGGCTAAGTGGCCGCTGATCTGGAGCGCACCACTCGAGCCGGCAATTCGAAAGTCCTCGGTGTCGATCGCTCCGGAAGGGCTCTCTGAATCCGGCGTCGCTAAGAAGTGATCATCGACGAGAAGGCTGACCTTGTCGTATCCAATCGTGAGGCTCAACCCAGTCATCGCGGTGCCCGCTTGGAGCGTTGTATCGCCCGACGCCGCGGCCAGGCCGAGACCACTATCGTCAGGACTTTGCTCCATGGGTACCGGGAAAAGCCTCTGCGCCGACAACGCGGTGCCGCCGACAAGTTGAGTTGATCCTGATGAGGGGTAGGTAATAAAGCCGCTTACCTCGCCTGAAAAACAGGTGTAGGGAATGCCGATGGAAAACGCGAATAAAGTCGTCTCCCCGAATTTTTCGACGAGCTTCTTGGATTCCTTGTCCTCCAGAAGCGGACAGAACGTTTCCGTATTCGAAACCGATCCGGTCAGGCTCAGAAGCGCGAGCGTTGCACCCTTCCCGCATCCGATAATCGGCAGTTGCGCGTCGGACATCGCAGAGGCCGATGCGAGCATTAAAGAAACCAACACAGCAGAACCTATGCTGAGGAGACGCACGGACCGAATCCTCTCCTGGAAACGGCGAGTGGGCGCAGTGGACCGGCAGGATCGTGACGCGGTACTATTGTGCCGGCCCTGGCCGCAACTCCAGCGTGCGCCAGTCGGCCAGTTGCTCGTCATACAGGGCCGAGGGGTAGCCGGAGAGGATGACCGGACCGGGCACCGCCTTGAGCAACGCCAACAGCTCGACGTGGTCCTGCCCCTCGTAGTCGTAGCGGTAGCACCGCCCCGAGGTGCGGGTGTGCAACAGGTAGGGCGGGTCGCAGTAGAGCAGCTCACGGCCCGTGAACCGATACTCGGCCAGGAACCGGTGGGCACAGCCGTGGATCCGCTCGACGGGGTAATCGCAGCGCAACTCGGCCAGCGCCCGGGCATCGCGGTCGATACCGATGTTGCGCAGCGCCGGCGGCTTGCGCTGCATGATCGCCCCGCCCCCCAAGTGGGTCTCGATATAGATGTCGTGCGGCGGCATCAGGGCGATGATCGCCTGACACAAGCCCGAAGTCGCCTTCGATCCAAAGTAGCTGCCCATCGGTGTCGATCCGCGCCAAAATCTTCGGATCAACGACCATAGGCTCCGCCCTCTGATGCTGTCAAGCGCTCAAGCCCAGTCTCGGGTAGGGGCAGCGGCAAGGGGGCGAGTAGTTACTTTATGGATTACATCGGCTGGTCTTGCCCATCGGCAGGACGATGGGATTATCGCCGGTTTCACCGGTTAACGACAACGCGGCGTTGGTCGACTCGCGAAATTGCGCTATCAGGACCGGTTGGCTGGTCAAGATACCGTTCGATACACTGCGTCACGACCCGGTGCGGCAGAGCGAAAGCGAGCCGGCGACTGCCGTCCGATGCGGGCGGGTCCCTCGATCCCGGAGCGTCGAGCGAGGCCCTATTCAAGCGGAGGAATCGGGGTCGAGCCGGCGATGGCCTCCACCGCCTCGCACAGGAAGTGCCCCAGCATCAGGTGGATCTCCTGGATGCGCGGGGTCTCGGAGGAGGGGACGGCGAGGACGATCTCGGCCCGGTCCGTCAGCTCCCTGCCGTTTTCGCCGGTGATTAGGACGCGGGTCAGGCCCCGCTGCCGGGCCGACCTCCAGGGCCATGGCGACGTTGGGCGAGCGCCCGCTGGTGGAGAGTGCCCAGAGCACGTCGCCGGGTCGGGCAAGTGCCTCGAGCTGGCGGGCGAAGACCTCGGCGAATGAGAAGTCGTTGGCGACGGCGGTGGCGGCGGACGTGTCGAAGCCCAGTGCGATGGCCGGTAGGGGCCGGCGCCGCTTGTCCAGGAAGGGGCCGATCAGCTCGCCGCTCAGGTGGGTCGCCTCACCCGCGCTTCCGCCGTTGCCGCAGATGAAGAGCGTGCCGCCGGCCTGGATGGCGGTGGCGGTCTGCTCGGCGGCGCGCACGGTCTCGGCGAGCAGATGCTCATCGGCGCGGACCAGATCCAGCAGGGCCGCCGTCGAGCGCAGGCGGGCGGCGAGCAGGGCGCCCAGTTCCGATGGCTCGTTCATGGCCGCCGCTCCAGCCCCGGTCCGGACTCAGTTGTCACCGCAGCACGCATCGCCGCCGTCCTGGTATTTCTTGTCCTCGTCCGCCAGGCGGCGCTCGATCTCCGCCTGCTTGCGCGCGTCCCACACGTCCTTGCGTTGCGCGACCCGCTCATCCCAGGCGTTGGCCACCTCCTCGATGGTGCGCTCGCCGAACAGGACCTGGCGCAGGAACTTATAGGCGAAGGCGAGCAGGGCCTCGTCGTCGGTTTCCACCTCCTGATAGAAGCCCTCCGGCAGCACATAGGTGCGGCGGAAGTTGTCGCTCAACACGAACCGGCGGAAGGTATCGATATCGTACGAGGCCATGAAGAAGAGCTGCAGGCTCGCCTGGGGCGGCTTGCCCACCGTCGGGCCGGCGGACTTCTTCTTGAGCACGAGCTGGTACCACTCGCGGTTGTGCTCGTCGTACTCCTCGCAGCGCTGCTCGGCGCGGTAGTCGGCGATGCTGATCTCGCGGTCCTCCTCGTGCCCCTTGCAGTGCTCCTCCTTCACGAGCGAATAGCGCTCTTTCGACTCTGACGCGCCCTTCTCACGCAGTGCGAGCAAGGCCACCGGGTAGTAACGGCAGACGGTCGGACGGTCTTCGTAGACGCCGCAACCCGCGTCGCCGTTGAGCTGCAGGCAGGTGCCGTTGTCGTGGGTCTTGAGCTTGATACCGGGCAGGCCGTCGCCGTCCATCTGGAAGGGGACCGTGTAATCCCGGATGAAGTCACTGGACGTCATCCCCAGGCGGCGCTTGAGCCGGAGGATGTCGTAGGGGGCCAGGGTCACATCCGCCTGCTTGCAGCAGGCATTGAAGCAGGAGATGCCCTTGTAGCAGCGGAAGCGGATGGTCGCATCCGCGGTCAGGGCAGCGGGGATGTTTGGGCTCTTAAAAGGGATGTCGAATTTGGTGTCGGTCATGTTCACTCTCCAGGGGGCCGGGGCGCTCGCAGGGCGCACTCCTGACCATCGTTGCATGTAACGGTTGTCTGGTCGATTCTTGGGTCCTGTTCAGTCACCCGTGTTCCGAAGAATCGTGAAGACCTCTGCATCTCACCGCGTCCAGCGTCATCGGGAGAAGCTCCGGGCCTCTGGGTTGCGCCCGATCCAGATCTGGGTTCCGGATACGCGCCGACCCGGCTTCGCCGAGGAGTGCCGGCGTCAATCGCGCAGTCTGCTCGATGACCCACTGGAGCGCGAAACGCTCGACTGGCTCGATACCGCCTCCGACCGGGATGACTGGTAGTGATACGTGGCGATCTGGTCACCGTGGCCCTGCCCGGCGCCTACGGTCAGCCTCGTCCGGCACTCGTCATCCAATCAGACTTGTTCGACGCCCATCCGTCCATCACTGTCCTACCGGTGACGGGGGAGCTGCGCGACGCCCCGCTATTCCGCATCGGAGTGCAGCCCAGCCCTGAGAACGGACTGCTCAAGCCCTCCCAAATCATGGTCGACAAGGTCCAGACCATTTCCCGCGACAAGATCGGCGAGACCATCGGACGGTTAGGGGAAAGCGACCTGCTAGCGGTCAACCGCGCACTGATGGTGTTTCTCGGATTCGCCTAATCGGATAGGCCGGCGCTCGTAGACGGCCCGGCGCGGGCCACACCGCCCCGAGATGTTGTGCGCCTCGCCGGGAATGCCAAGTCGCATTGTCACAGATTTGCCTTAAGCGTCGGACAATAAAACAAAAGGTCCGGGCACCATGCGGCGCCCGGGCCTTCTGCTCAAGTCCCTTGAGGCCGCGGTCCTACTGACTTGTAGGAGATCGCGTTGTCGACCAGATCCACGTGCTTGCGTTTGAACACGGTCCAGGTTTTGGTCGTCTTGTCATGGACGGAGTGGACGAAGCACTTCCAGTTCTCGTCGTCGTCCTTGTTGAAGTCCATCCGGTAGTAGAAGCCCAGGTAGCGGCACTCCTCGCGGAACTGGATGTGCTTCATGTGGGCCTCGGCGGCTAGGATGCGGTGGTAGTTCCCCCACGCACGCAGCAGCTCGTCGAGGTCAAAGCTGGTCCTGACTCTTTCTATTCCTGGTTCGGCTGCCCTGGTGCTCCAGTCCCAGGGCGATGGTCTCGGCTTCGCCCAGGCCGAGATCCGTGATCAGCGGGATCCGATAGGGGTTGCGAACGAGCAGTATCGACAACCAATCCAGATCTCCAGGGTCAGGGACCGAAATACCAAGTGCCGCTCCCGCTCGAAGCTGAGAGGGGACCGCGGGCGCAAGGTTGATCCTGCCGGAGAACTTTTTCAACAAATCGAGGTGGCCCGCCGGGAGCGGATAGAGCAGCCGCGAAATGTTGCGGATGCCGGCATCAGACGTTCTCTGCGTCCTCAGCCAGCTCACCTGGGGTGAGCCCGCCCGGGCCGTGCAACGCCTGGCTGAACAGCCGTGACTGCGCTGCGATGGGGGGACGCGCGCTGCCGTTGGCCTGGCCTTAATGGGTATACGAAGGGGCTAGCTCGCGCGTGGAGAGCGGCACCTGGCACAAGGCATCGATTCCCGCTGTCGCCGGGCAGGCACGGCGCTACGTGCTACGCTACACCGACGGCGGATACCTCCTAGATCGCGGCGATGCCCGCGACATAATCGGCTGTCGCGCCTCCCCGCGTTCCGCCAGCGCCAACCTGTCGACTGCGCGGGGACCCGACGCCTTCTTCGCGTTTCTATTTCCTCGACTTCCGATTCCGTCGTGTACGCTGATCGCTATTCAAGAATCTTTCTGCTGAGCCATATGCGGGCATTTACGAGCCTGTTGGGGCATATTCTTGGCTCGCATCCGGCGATTAACGGCTATTTCGAGCTGCACATCAGCTATGATGACGCATCCGCGCTGGACAAACAGCTTGGGGAACTGCGTAAGCACGAAACGCCCAAGGTTAACAGCCGTTATCTGTTCGACAAATTACTGCACAACGACTATCGATTGATGCCGGAGCGATTGGGGATCGACGATGTAAAGATTCTGGTTTCCCTGCGGGAGCCCGGGCACAGCATCAGAAGTATCCTCAACCTGTTCGCAAGGAAGGAGGCGGCAAATTTGTATGATCAGCCGGAAGAGGCGACCAGGTACTATATTGAAAGGGTCGATTGGCTCGCCGAATTCTGCCGTTCGTCTGCACGCAATTATTATTATTTCGACGCGGATTCTGTGCGGAGGAAGCCTGAGCAATTGCTGCCCGCGCTGGCCCGGTGGCTCGCTCTGGACTCCCCATTAAGCGAGCGCTACAACACCTTCAGTCAGACGGGGAAGCCCCGCTGGGGGGATTCATCACCGCTCATTCGCAGTGGGGGCATCGACAAAGCGGACAGCGACTACTCGCATATACAGTTACCACCGGAATTGCTGGAAAAGGCATTGTCAACATATGGGGAATGCCGACAGATCATGATTGACAATGCTGTCGACTACATTGCGAGTTGACACTCACTGCAGAGCTCACACGGCGGATCCATCATTCGACAATCAGGTCCCAGGCGTCGCGCTCGGATCGGTAGCCCACCAGCGCTTCCAGGATCTGCTGTTTACGCTCGGCGCGGTGCCCAGCGGATTGGATCTGTCGCCAAGCCAGCGACCGACCGCCAAAATTCCGCTCGATGTTGTTGATGAAGGCGCTGACGTTGCCCAACGCCAAATTCAATTCTGGCTGATTCAGCCACCAGTGCCCGGAATCAAAGACGAGCCTGCGCAACCTGCTGCCTTTCTCGAGTACTTCGAGATGTTTTTGTTGGTACAGCCGCAGTAGTTCCTGTTCCTTACGCTCGATGACATCCGCGACTAGGGCTTCAGGGAAAGGCTTGTTGACATCCGCCTCCGTGACCAGCTCTTCGGCCGTAAACAGCATCAGGTCGCCGAAGAACTGGCGCTCGAACTCATTGGACAGATCGATCTTTTGCTGCGTCCTGTGCTGCGTCAGCTCGACGCCAGGCCGGAATTCGCTACCCAAACCGGCCTCGCTGGTGCGCCGGTGCAGATGGGGCAGGTTGACCGAAGCGAAACGTTTGCCGATCTCCGCGGCGATCAGTCGGCCGGCCGTGGGTCCTGACATGCGCAGCCGCAGATGCCCGAACGGAATGACATATTTCAGCCCTGCGCGGTTGACGATGTAGTTGCCGGGATAGACCGTGCGCGCCGGCGAGAGGTCCGCAGATCCGCTCTGGTATCGGAAATAGGTTTTGCGCGTCAGATGCTCGCCGAAGAAAAACGCATTCAGCCGACCAGCGTAATCGTCCAGGCAGGCAACATGGTCATGCTCGCCTTCGAGCCGACAGCGGTATGGAAAAGTGCCGGTCTTGTTCTCGAAGCCGAACAGGCTGGCCATGTCGTGGTAGGCGGCATCGCCCGCCCCGTCCATGGGCATTCCGTGAAATCGACAGGCATCATGTCGCCGCGAATGTGCCAGCGAAATGAAAAACGCGATGACATCATCGAGAAAATTGCCCACCATCACGGCCGGCGATACCGGCGGATCGCCAACCAGCTTGCCGGTCAGCATCAATGTATCCGTGTCTCGAAAGATCTTATCGATGGCGTGGAAGTAATTCAGCGCATAGACGATCTCGTCGCCGCGCTCCGTCTGCCGGGTGACGCAGAAGGATTGATCGCTGTCGACCATGTAATACAGCGTGTTATCCTTGTCTTCGGTCAGTTGCAGGCACTTCAGGTAACTGAGATTACGGTTGGCGGCCTGGCCCTTGAGGGAGAACCTGTCCCGCGGCAGCGTCGTCAGGATATGGCCGAGCTGGCTGCGCTGGTGCTCGGGCAGGGTCTGCAACAACTCGTATTGCTCGGCCTGGCCGAAATGACGAACCTGCAGCCCCTTGCGACGGTATTCGTCGACGAGATCGATATGCCGCAGCACATTTTCCTGTTCCCGGCTGTCCTCGGCGACGATGATGCGGATCCGCTTGTAGACGCCCGCCGTGCTGCCGCCGTAGGCGAATCTTACGCACAATTGATAAATGCTCTCGAGGCAGGCCTGCAGGTGAGCGGGGCGATCCGCCACCGGGATGCTGAGTATGAAGTAATGCCGTTCATCCGTCGGTTGCTGCCGAATCAGGCGCTCCTGTTCGCGAAACAGCGACTGGTAGCAATCGAGCAGCGCATCGAAATCCGCATCACTGCCCCACAATGCCTTTTCGAATATCGGATAACACCGATCGTACAGGTCGATTAGCGATTGCGGTGCTTCGCCTCCCGAAGGCTCGGCGATAGCGGCCAGCTCGGGAATGATATGCCGATAGCGCGACAGGCAGTCCCGCAGCCGGGTGCAGTCAGGTGGATCCTTGCAACCCGTCATGGGTGGCTAGCGCCGGGAGGAATAGTTTGGATAAGCGTCCTGATCGATCAGGATCTCGATGAGATTGATACTGCCCAAATAGTCCAATAGTTCCAATTTCTCCGACAGATTCTTCTCGCTTTCGACGCGCACATGCCGAATGCCGAAGGATTGCGCCAGGGTTGCAAAATCCGGGTTGATGAAATCGCAATCGATAAAGCGGTCGTCGTATTGCTGGTGCTGGTTCTTGCGAATTAGCCCCATGGTGCCATTGTTGAATAACACGATGTTCAGCGGAATCCGGTAATTCACCGCTGTCATGATTTCCATCGCACACATGTGAAACCCACCGTCGCCAATCATCGCGAACATGGGTTTGCTCATCGCGCATGCGGCGCCGATCGCGGCCGGAATCGCATAGCCAAGCGATGAGATGCCGGTGTTAGGGTAAAAGCGGTCTCGGCTCGATACGCGGAAGAAGTTCTGCGCGAAGACGATGTTATCGTCGAACATCACTAGGCCGCCTGGGAATCGCTGCTCCAACCAATGGTAGAACGCCTTGATATGATCGAATTGCCGGTTGAAAATCGTTCCGCCGGAATTGTCGATGTCTTCCTGCGCGTTGCGGACAAAGGCGGGGATATCCATCGGTGCCTTCGGCACAGGCTGTTGTTGCTCAATCGCGGTCACCAGGGCCTTGAGATAGACACCCAGGTCCGCCGGCACCACCAGGTCGGCCTTGAAAACCTTTTCCAGTTGGTGGGGATTGCTGTCGACCTGGATTATTTTTTTTCCGGCCAATAGCCTCTGGTCCCAGACATAGCTGGTGCGCTCATTGAAGCCCACGCCGAGCAAGAGCACCAGGTCGGCTTCCCGTTCCAGGTAGCGCATCGCGTAACCGGCGGAGGTAACGCCCAGACTGCCCAGCGACAGGGTGGAGCGTTCATCGATGGCGCCCTTGGCCTTGAGGCTGCTCGTCACTGGTATGTTGAGTCGTTCACTGATACTGCTCAGCGAGGCCTGCGCGCCAGCGCGGATGCAGCCATATCCGGCGATGATCAGTGGGCGTTCGGCCGCGCGAATCAGATCCAGGCTTTCTGCAATGTATTGATCGGCGATGACGGGCGCGAGGTTGGGGCGCGCACAGGCAACCTGGTCGAGGATCGAGTCATCCACCTCTTCCTTCTGCACGTTGTAGGGGATACTGAGAACGACGGGGCCGGGTACGCCGAAGAGCAGGTGTTTGGCTGCCTGGTGCAGGACGGCAGGCAGGTAATCCGTGCGCTCGACCAACCTGTGGTAACGGGTAATGCCGGCGAATAGGGCGACTTGGTCAACGCTGCCGCCCTCGCCAGAGCTCTCCTGCAGACCGCCCTTGCCGAAGATATGGGTGGGCGCTTCGCCTGTAACGGCGATCACCGGCAGGTTGTCCGTATAGGCGCTGGCGATGCCTGTGACCAGATTGGTGGCGCCAGGGCCGGCGGTGGTGATGCAGGCGCCGACCTCGCCGGTCGCACGGGCGTATCCGCCGGCCATGAAAGCGGCGGCCTGCTCGTGTTTCACCAGTATCGATTGAATCGACGAATCGTAGAGGCCGTCGTAAACGGGAAGGATGTGTGAGCCGGGGATGCCGAAAAGGTACTTTACGCCCAGCTTTTCCAGGAATTTGACCAGGATCTGGCTGGCCGGTACTTTCATTCGCTGGCAGCAACGCTTTTTCTTTGCAGGGGGCGAAAGTATAAAGGTATCCGTGCATGATTGCAGCCGCCAGGACACGACTTGACGGCGCCGGCTGGCGGATGTCAACCACCTCTTAATAATGGGATAGGGTCGAAATCATGTCAGAGCCTTTAATCAAGGCTGTGCTGCTCGATTACGGCGGCGTGATCGCCGACGAGGGCTTCCAGAACGGACTGAGGAGCATGGCAGCGGAACAAGGCCTGGATGGCGATGTAGTCCTGGAGGTAGCCAAGTACGCCGTCTACGATTCGGGACTTGTGCTGGGCTGGGGAACCGAGGCGGCGCTCTGGAACCTGATGCGTGAACGCTCCGGCCTGAAGGGCAGCGATAGCGAGTTGACGAATCGCGTGCTACGGGGATTTGTGCTGCGGCCGTGGATGATCGAGACGGTACAGCACCTCAGTGCTCTGGGCTATGTCACCGGCATACTCAGTGATCAGGCGCACTGGCTTGACTGGCTGAACGAACGGGACAAGTTCTTTCAGTATTTCGATTATGTGTTCAACAGTTGTCACATGGGCAAGGGCAAGCGCGACCTCAGTCTGTTTCACGATATCAGCGAAAAGTTGTCTCTTTCACCCGGCGAAATCCTGCTCGTGGATGACATGAAGAGCAACGTGCTGCGCGCGCAGGCGGCAGGCTGGAGAACCATTCGCTATGTGGACAAGGCGGGATTCCTTGAAGCGATTGACGGGATATTGCATCGGGACGATCGGCAATAGGTGCCGATGCCTTCCACCTGTCTATATGGCGTTGGACGCGAACAACAGGAACCGCGCTCCGACCGGCCCGTAGCCATCCTTGTAGCGGGCGGGCACAGAGCGGCTTTCCAAGCGAGCGAGCGCACAAAAGAACCGGGCGCCTCGCGGCGCCCGGTTATCACTCCTGCAATAAGCCTACGGCTTACTTGAAGAGCTTGGACTTGTCGACCAGATCGACATGGGCGCGCTTGAAGTTGGTCCAGGACTTGGTCTTCTTGTCGTAGATGGAGTTACCGAAGCACTTCCAGTTCTCCTCGTCGACGAAGTTGTAATCCATCCGATAGTAGAAGCCCGGATAACGGGACTCCGTACGGAACTGGATGTGCTTCATGTGGGCCTCGGCCGTGAGGATGCGGTGGTAGTTCTCCCAAGCCCGCAGCAGCTCGTGCAGGTCCTTGGCGCGCATCTTCAGGGCGTCTTCCTTGAGCATCTCGAGCTTCTGCTCGGCGACGTCCATCATGTGGGCGTTGGTCTGGTACATCGTGGAGACACCGGCCACGTACTCGTCCATGATCTTCTGCAGGCGGAACTGCAGCATCTTCGGCGTGATGTAGTTCGGGTTCACGTCGATGGCGGTGCTGTAGTCCTTGTGCTCCAGGTAGTTGCGCACCGGCTGGTAGATCTCGGCGACGAGATCGTCGACGCTCTCGTCCAACTCAGGGGTGAAGTCCTTGTTGTCCATGCAGTACTGGACCATGGCCTTGGCCGCCAGACGACCCTCGGCGTGGGAGCCGGAGGAGAACTTGTGGCCAGAGGCGCCGACGCCGTCAGCGGCAGTGAACAGGCCGTTCACCGTAGTCATGCCGCGGTATCCCCAGTTCCAGCCGGAGGGCAGGTGGGACGGGATCATGTCCTTGTCGGGGTGATCCTCGGTGGTCGGGGCGCCGATATCCGTCGGACCAGAGGTCCAGATGCCGCAGCAGCCGGAGTGGGAGCCGAGCAGGTAGGGCTCGGTGGGCATCAGCTCGGAGTTCTTTTTCTCCGGCTCGATGTTCTCACCCGCCCAGACACCGGCCTGACCGATGCACATGTCGAGGAAGTCTTCCCATGCCTCCGCCTCCAGGTGCTTGATCTCCTTAGGCGTCATGGTCTCGGCGAGCTTGCCCAGGGCGGTGACGGTGTCCATCCAGATCGGACCGCGGCCCTCGCGCATCTCGCGCATCATCAGGTGGTTGCGCAGGCAGGACGCAGGCACCTTGGCCTGACCGTAGGGCGGGAAGTCGTCCAACAGGTGCTTGTTCTTGACCATATAGACTTCGCCGAAGGCATTGGTGGCCTGGGCCTTGAAGAGCAGGAACCAGGCGCCGACCGGGCCGTAACCGTCCTTGAATCGGGCGGGTACAAAGCGGTTCTCCATCATGGTCAGCTCGGCGCCGGCCTCGGCAGCCATCGCGTAGGTGGAGCCGGCATTCCAGACCGGGTACCAGGCGCGGCCCGTGCCCTCGCCGACGGAGCGGGGACGGAAGATGTTCACGCAACCGCCGGCGACCAGCAGGATGGCCTTGGCCTTGTAGACGAAGAGCTTGTTATCGCGCACCGAGAAGCCGATGGCACCGGCGACGGTGTTGGGCTTGTTCTTGTCGTTCACCAGCTTGACGATGAAGACGCGCTCCTGAATGCGCTCGGTGCCCAGGGCCTTCTTGGCGGCCTCGGCGACGATCCACTTGTAGGACTCGCCGTTGATCATGATCTGCCACTTGCCGGAACGGACGGGCTTGCCGCCGTCGACCAGGGATTTACCCTCGTCACCGGGCTGCTTCCAGATCGGAAGGCCCCACTCCTCGAACAGGTGCACGGAATCGTCCACGTGACGGCCCAGGTCATAGGCCAGGTCGTCGCGGGTGATGCCCATCAGGTCGTTGGAGACCATGCGGGCATAGTCGGCCGGATCCTGCTCGGGGCCGATGTAGGTGTTGATGGCGGACAGGCCCTGGGCCACGGCGCCGGAACGGTCCATGGCGGCCTTGTCGACCAGCTTGACCTTCAGGTCAACGCCCTGCTTCTTGGCTTGATCCAGCCAGGGGCCGATCTCGTACGCGGCGCCGCAAGCGCCCATGCCACCACCGATGATAAGGATGTCGACGACTTCTTCGACGACTTCAGGATTACCGAATTCTCCGGCCATTTCTGTTACCTCAGAATGCTTTGTCAGTTTTTGGCTGTCTTCGCCGTGCGTGCCACTTACTTGCGGATCAGCTCGGAGGGATCACCAGGCTTCTGGACGCCGCCCAGGTTGAAAAAGCCGGCGTCGCCGATCTTGGAGATGTCGGCCTCGGCCTTGCCGCCGTACGGGTCGATTGAGCCTTCGGGGGTGGTCCGGATCGGGAACTTGAAGCGCTTCATGTTGCCGTTACGGAACTTGATGGTCCACATGATGGAGTCGGTGCCGCGCAGGGGCTGCACGGAGGCGCCCATGGGCACGACGTCGGCGTAGTGACGGCACTCGATGGCCTGCTGCGGGCAGATCTTGACGCAGGAGTAGCACTCCCAGCACTGCTCGGGCTCCTGGTTGAAGGCCTTCATGGCGTGGCCGGTCTCGGATCCGTCCTGGTCGAGCTTCATCAGGTCGTGAGGGCAGATGTACATGCAAGCGGTCTTGTCCTGGCCCTTGCAGCCATCGCACTTATCGGTACGCACGAAAGTTGGCATTGTGCTTGATCTCCTAACGTTTCACTGCAGTGATTTGCCGCCGACGGGGGGGTAAGACTCGCAGGGCGGCCTGTCGCTTCCAGGGGACTTGAGTCCGCCGAAATTCTCTGACTCGTTGCCTCAGACGTTCTTGCCGCGACCGGCTTGGGGATCCGAAAATCGGCGGGCTGGCTCGCGCTTGGCCTTCGCGTTGGTGTGGAAGACGAGGACGGTGCTGCCGGGGCCGGGTCACGCGAGATCGGCAGGGTAGTGACAGGGGCATCAGCATGTCAAAACAGTATTTGCGTTTGCTTTCATAAAATCGCTTTATTAGATAATTCTGATACCCTTCTCCGTCCAGTGTTTCATCATTTCGACACGGTCTGGCGCCGGTCCGGCGGCCCGGTTAACTTAGGCACCCGATGCGTACCCCCTCGCCCCAGCCAGTCGACGCCCTGCTCCTTATCGGCAGCCACTGTCCCCATTGCCAGGCGGTGCTGGAGGGGCTCGCGCGGCTGGTGAAGGCGGGCGGCATTGCCCGCCTGACCGTGATCAACGTCAACGCCACCCCCGATGCACCCGAGGCCCGGGGAATCCGCTCGGTACCATGGACCAGGCTCGGGCCATTCGAGCTCAGTGGCGCCCTGTCCACTGCCGAGCTGACGGACTGGGCCGAGATTGCCGGGACAGGGGAGGGTTGGGGTCGCTACTTCGCCCATCTGATCGAGAGTCAGCGGGTTCCGGCGGTCGTGGAGCGCGTCCAGGCCTCACCCGGCACCCTGATCGATCTGCTCAACCTGTTCGCCGACGCCGACACGGCCATGTCGGTGCGCATTGGCATCAGTGTGGTCATGGAGACCCTGTCTGGGACCGACATCCTGCGCGATGCCGTCCCCGCAATCGAGACGCTCGCACTCTCAGACTCCCCCCAGATCCGGGCCGATGCCTGCTACTTTCTCGGGCTCGCCGGCGACCCGGCGGCCCTGCCCACCGTGCTCCGCCTGCGCGACGACGAGGACCCCGATGTGCGCGAGGTGGCGACGGAGGTTCTCGCCTTACTGGGGGGAACGGGCAACTCGGCCAACGGACCCGGGTGAGCGGTCGCCGCGTTCGGCCCGACATCCTCAACCCACAACCGCAGCTACCCGAAGCCATGCGACCGCCGCGGCTGTACGTGGACCTTCCGCTGGTCCCCGGCGCGCCCCTGGTCCTGCCGGACGGTCCCGCACGCCATCTCACCCAAGTGCTCCGGGTTGGCGTCGACGCGCCCCTCCTGGTCTTCAACGGCGACGGGCGGGACTATGCGGCCAGGGTGATCGCTACCGGCAGGCAAGGGACGACACTCGCCGTCGAGTCAGCGGGCGTGGAGGAGCCGCCCCCGCCGCTCGCCATCCATCTGGCACTCGGCATCTCCAAGGGCGAGCGCATGGACTTTGCGATCCAGAAGTCCGTGGAGCTTGGGGTGGCGACCATCGCGCCGCTCTTCACCCAGCGCAGCGTGATCCAGCTTCAGGGGGAGCGGCTGGCGCGCCGGCTGGATCACTGGCGGGGCATCATCACCGGTGCCTGCGAGCAGTCGGGACGCCGGCGCCTGCCACGGTTGGGGCCGGCGACGACGCTGCCGGAGTGGCTGGCTGAGTCCCCAGGAAGCGGCCTGCTGCTGGACCCCGAGGCGCCTCAACCCCTGGCAGCAATACCCCCTCCACGGGGATCGATCACACTGCTGGCCGGTCCCGAGGGCGGGCTCAGCCCAAAAGAGCGTGATCTGGCCCGGTTGCACGGGTTCCAAGGGGTCTGGCTCGGCCCCCGGATCCTCAGGACAGAGACCGCGCCGCTGGCGGCCATCGCCGTGATCCAGGCACTTTGGGGGGATCTCCGCGTCTGATGCGGACGGCGGGTCCGATTAACGCCGCGAGTTGCGGATGCGCAATGCCGGGCGGGCTGAAGTCCGATAGGTTTGGTGGGAAATCAGGGCGGTGTATCACGCGCGCCTTACCTTCCCGGAGAAACACGCCTATGGACCGGTTTACCCGCAATTACGCCATCGGTCTCGGTGCCGTGCTGCTGGTCTTGGTGGGCCTCTGGGCCTACTCGGTGTGGAATCCCAGGGTGTGGGAGATCAACGATCTGCTCGAGGCGGAGCCTAAGCTGGCCGACTACCCCTATCAGTTCCGGTTGGTCACCCTGGACAAGGGGATGGCTGTCCTGTCGACGCCCCGTTCGGCCGAGTTTCCGGCCATGCGCTTTCTGGCCCTTATCGATCCGTCGCTGGCCAATGCGGCCCAGGACGACCCTCGGATGGTGGCCGCCCAACAGTCGCTGATCGAGCGCCAGAAGCGGGCAATGGAACTGTTGCAGTCGCAGCCGGACGTCAAGTCCGTTCGGTGGGAGCTGGACGTGCGCTGGCTTGCGGCCCACGGTGTCGAGTTAACGGACGCACGCTGACCGCGCGTTCCGTTTCGATGCGGCCATCGTGCGGATCGAGCCGGGTGTCGACGCGTGTCTGGCGCGGCTCTAGCCGGGTGCGCCTCACTCCATCAAATTGACCTCGAACCCGCGCTCCAGCAGGGATTCGCGCCTGGCTGAGAGGAAGCGCTGGAAGCTCGGCTGGCGGATGTAGGCCCCGGTGGAGACATAGTCGAGCGCGCCGTGCACGTGGAAGGACTTGAGGTAGCCCTCGGTGCGGAAGACCTCCTGGCCCGCGGCGTCGAAAAACACGAGGCTCGGGGTGTACTCGATGCCCAGCTCGGCGGCCCAGTCGCGGCTGGGGATCTCGCGTCCGTCGGGGGTCTGGACGGGCTCCTTGGAATACGCATCGACGATGGCGGCGTCGAAGGCGGTGAGCGAGTAGGCCACGGGCTCCCGGCGCAGGGTCACCTCGTGGAGCTCGTCGCAGTCCTTGCAGGTGGGCTGCTCGAACATCACCACCAGGGGACGCATCGAGAGGTCGCGGTTCTCGGCCAGCCGCAGTGGATGCTGTAGGAACCCGCCTTCCTCGTGGAGCTTCCCCTTCGCCTGGACGGGGTTGCGCGCGGCGTAGAAGTCCGCGTAGGTCTCGCCCATCTGTTCCCGGCGTTCGGCCACATAGGCCAGGGCCGCCTCCAGCTTGTGGGGCGGGAAGTAGCCGTTGATGCGCAGGATCACCTTGCCGCCCTCGTCAAGCAGCAGCAGGGTGGGGGTGAACTGGACCTTGAGGCCCGCGGCGAGCTGCTTCTCGGTGGTCGGCTCCCCGGAGAAACCAGTCACCTCCCGGTCTCCCCAGATGTTGATGGCGACCCAGTCGAAACGCTCGCGGGCCAGGGTGCCGATGGTCTTGTCGCCCAATCCCTCCTGGAGCAGTTTGGCGCAGTAGGGACAGCCGTCCTGATAGAAAAAGAGGGCCACACGCCTATCCGCGTCGGTGGCCTCGGCCACGTCCTCGCGGATGTCGAGGAAAGACTCCTTGAACCAGTTCGGTTTCTCCTGGTAGCCGGGGTTCTGCAGCGCCGGTCCCAGTTCCGCGGGTTCGGGGGCGGCGGCGCCCCAGGTCGGAGGGGCCAGGGAGACGAGGGCGAATAGCGCCAGTGCCTGTATGGGCCTCTGCATGTGCGGTCTCCTGTGGCGATTGGCGCTGGGTCTTCCGGCGCTCGTTTCTCGTTCGATCCGTCCCTGGGGTCCGCCGTTCCCGGGCTGCCTGGCGTCAGCTTGCGGGCAGCGGCAACCGACCTTCT